>NZ_JAYSFG010000051.1:2491-4809 GCF_041913445.1 Tabrizicola sp. | reverse complement strand
ATACAATCGGGCCGGAAATCCGCCGATCTCAGGCGTGCCAACAAATGGTGACCACACCCCAACTAGGCTCGTGACCATTCTTTGGTAAGGGAGAGGTCGAGAGTTCAATCCTCTCCAACAGCACCACCATAGGCCCTTGATGGGCCTCGGAAATCAGGCGAAACAAGGGTTTGCGTGTCTCCGGTGATACATCCGGGTGATACATCTTGGCCCTTTCGATGACCCGACCGACGAAGCATCCGACGACCGGCGTGTATCGCATCCGCAAGGTGGTTCCGAAGGAGCTTCGGCCCATCATCGGCACCGCCGAGCGCATCATCAGCCTGCGCACCAAGGGCCCCACCGAGGCAGCGAAGCGGGCCCCTGCGGCGCTGCGGAAGATCGAGCATGAGTTCGCAACTGCCCGGGCGTCGCTTCATCCTGCGCGGCGCCTCACGCATCGCGAAGTCATCGCCCTGTGCGGTGCGCTCTATCGGGAGACCGTCGCGCATTGGGAGGATGATCCGGGAGCGCCGGAGGGGTGGGAGCTATTCGCGGAGCAGCTCTACGCGGAGCTTGAACGGGACGCCGCGACGGACCAGCCCATAGGCCCCAGCGTGGCCGACCTCACCGATGCACAGCGGCTTGCGCGGCAGCACGGCATCGCGGCCGACGCGGACAGCATCAGGCGCATCGCAAGGGCCCTCTACGGGACCAAGCTCAAGGCCGCTGAGACGCTGCGGCGCCGGGCGGAAGGCGACTACTCGCCAGACCCGCACGTCGCCACGTTCCCGCCCATCGTCGTCATGCCTGAGGCCAGCGCAGCGCCATTACCCTGCACCTCCCCACCCGCCGAACATCGCGCCGCGCCGCTGACCGGCGAGAAGCTTCTTGATGCGTGGGCGGCTGAGACGCAGCCCGCACCCGCGACGGTCAAGAAGTATCGCGGCACTTTCCGGAACCTTGTTCGCATCCTCGGCTTCGATGACGTGCAGCGCATCACCGCCGATGACGTGGTGAGGTTCAAGGAGGCCCGCCTTGCGGAAGGCAAGGACGTGGGCACGGTCGCGGATGATGTCTTGAACGCGGGCGCCGTGTTCCGCTGGGCGACTAAGAACCGAAAGGTCGCAGGCAATCCGTTCGCTGGGATGGCCCCGAAGGTGAAGCGCCGGGGCCCAGCACCGCGAGAGCCGTATTCCGATGATGACGCGAAGCGCATCCTCACCGCCGCACGGCAGGAGACGGGCGCGTTGCGCTGGCTACCTTGGCTGTTGTGTTTCACGGGGGCCCGCCTCGGGGAGCTAGCCGAGCTTCGGCGTGGTGACGTGCGGCAGGAAGTGGGCGTGATGATCCTCGACATCCGACCGACCGAAGCGCGAGCCGGGAAAAACGAGACCATGCAACGCATGATCCCGCTGCATCCGGCGCTCATCGCGGAGGGCTTCCTTCGCTACGTCGCGGAGCTTCCGGTCGATCCAAGCGGGCCCCTTTTCCCGAGCATCACCGCGTCGAAGGACGGAACCCGCACGACCAACGCGCAGGTCGCGCACGGGCGATGGGTGCGTGACGTGGTGGGCATCAAGGACCCGAAGAAGGTCCCAGCGCACTCGTGGCGTCACCGCATGGAGGACGAACTTCGGAAGGTGCGGGCGCTGCCCGAGGTGCAGGACGCAATCACCGGCAGGTTCAACCCGAGGAACGCGGGTGCGGGATACGGCAAGGGCTTTCGAGGGATGCCCGATGAGGTGTTGAAGGACCTTGCGCGGGTGCCCTCTCCGGTGCCGCCAGTGGAGGGTTAGGGTGCATCTCCCCGTGCCCGAGGGATTTGCGGTCCAGTCAGACTTGACCGGAAACAGCGGGGAACACGGATTAGTGGCCCCCTCCCCACGGCCGAGCGGCAATAGGGGCCATCACCCCACCCGCCGAAGCGCGGACAGCGGGGCACAATACGGGCCACCACCCGATGCCGAGCCGCAATAGGGCTCACCTCCCCACGCACCGAGCGGCTTTAGGGCCTACCTCCCCGCCCACCGAATGGCGGGGAGCACGGGTTAGGGCTCACCTCCCCACGCGCCGAGCGGCAATAGGGTGAACCTCCCCACGCGCCGAACGGCGGGGGCGCGGTCTAATACCCTCCGTCACCCCAAGCACCGAGCGGAGTTAGGGCCTATCTCCCCACCCACCGAACAGCGGGGAGCGCGAGTTAGGGCCTACCTCCCCACGCACCCAGCGGAACCCGCCGCGCGTGGACCAGTTTCGCCCCGGCAATGGCGATGGCGGGGGCGGATTGCGATGGCAGGCCGCTAGCCGGCCTCTCGCGGTCCGCCCCCAACGCCGGG
>NZ_JAYSFG010000051.1:0-2481 GCF_041913445.1 Tabrizicola sp. | reverse complement strand
CCCGCGGGGGTTTTTACTTTGTCCGCCGGGTTTTGGGGGGGGGGGGGGGGGTTGGGTGTGGGCGGCCCCCGCCCCGCCCCCGGGGGGCCCCCCCCCAACGCCGGGGTGCTTGGCCTGACCAAGGCCGCCATCGCCAAACCCCTTCAACCCGATGCTGACCACCGTCTCCGACCGCCACGCACCCGTGCGGGATGACGGTCGGCGCATCACGCCATCCTCATTGCCGAGACCCCATGAACCACACCCAATCCCCCAGCGCGGAGCAAGTCCGTGCTGCCGCCTACGCACGTCACCGCCATGGCACGCCGCCGCCTGACGTGACCACCATCCGCACGCGCAGCGGCCGGACCATCACGGTGGACCGCAGCCGCTTTGAGCGAGTGAAGGCGGCGGTCGAGAAGCTGACCGGCAAGCCCTTTCCGACCCCGTATTTCAACGATGACGGGCACGGTCGCCGCTACCCCTGCATCAACCTCGATGTCCCCGGCGGGCGCCCCGGCGGGAGCAACATCTACCTCCATCGCCTCCTCTTCGCGGAGGAAGCGCAGCGGGCGACCATGCGCTTCGCGAGCAAGGACCGCCTTAACCTCACCGAGAGCAACTTCCTCGTCACTGCGGGTCGCGGTGGACGCCGCGAGGCGCGGCTTCTCGTTGCGGCCGAGGCGTTCTGAGCCGTGCATCGCAAGACCCTCGCCGCCAAATGATCGAGAAGCATGACCGCCAGGTGGTGCCCATCCGGTTCCCCATCGCGGACCTTCACCGGGACCCTCGGTTTCAGATCAGGACCCGGATGGAGCCCGCCACGGTGGACCGCTACGCCAACGCGCTGCGGGCCGACGTGGAGCTTCCGCCCGTGCGGGTCGCCATGGTCGGCGGGGTGCCGGTGCTGGTCGATGGCTGGCACCGCGTCGCGGCCCACCAGATCACCGGGGCGAGCCATGTCCTGGCCTTCGTCACTGAGGCGACGGCGCAGGAAGCCCGATGGCTGGCCGCCGAAGCCAACCTCACCCACGGGCTACCGCTCAAGAAGGGCGAGCTTCGCAGCGCCTTCCGGGCCTTCATCACCGCCCGGCGCCACCGCGTCCCCGCAAGGGCAGGGCAGGGGCCGGGGAGGCTGTCCTACCGGGACATCGCCAAGGCCCTTGGCGGGCACGTCACCCACCAGACCGCGAGCAACTGGATGCACAAGGACTTCCCCGACATCGCCAAGGAATACGGCGGCGAGGCAACGCCGATGGCCGAGGCGCCAGCACCGGAGGACCCCGAGGAGGGCTTCGCCAGGACCGCGCAGGAGGCCATCGCACAGGCCCTCTCGGCGGCCCGTGGCGTGCGCGATCCGGGGCGACGCGGGGCGCTAGTGGCGGCAGCCGAGGCGGCCCTTCGGGAGCTTCGGGAGGACCGCGCCTGGGTCCCGCCAAGCCACCAGTTCTAGGCACCGCTGGGGCCTCTCGACGTTCCACCTTCCCGGTGGGGCCCGGGAGGCCCCGGCCACGTCCGAGGGCATCGGAAGGGGCACCCTCGGGGGCCTGTCAAAAATGGACACCTCTAGGCGACAGACCGGGGTTTTCAGCGGGGCACGGCCCGCCGGAAGCCCAGGGAAAACCTAGCGTTGCCCGATCGGGGCCAGAATGTGGCCGAGGGACCTCATTTCTCGGGGCCGTCAAGGGTCCGGGCATTTTGGGTCGCGACCCTGAGCGGCCATCCGCAAGCCCGGCCGTCGCGCTTTCCCCCCGGTGGGGGGCGTGGAAGCCCCTGGGCCCCGGCCAGCCCTCCCGGCCCCCTCGGCGCCACCCTATGCCCGCCCGTCGCTGCTTCGCGGCATGAAACCGCAAGGCCCGTAGCGGGCTCCACACCGGCCCTGAGGCGGGCCGCCAGCGTGACAAGAACCGTGCAACGCTCGTTGATCGGTTATTGACACAGGCCGCCTCGCTGCCCATCCTCCGGCCCGTCGCCCCATTGGGACCCGGAGCTAGCCCATGTCAGCTGCCGCCAGCGCCAACGCACAGACCGCCGAGGGGCGAACCTTCGTCGCCTACCTCCGCGTCAGCACGGACCAGCAAGGGCGTTCGGGCCTTGGGCTTGAGGCGCAGCAGGCAGCTATCGGCGCGTTTTTGCTCCCCGGTGACCGCCTCCTGTCCCCGCCCTTTGTGGAGGTTGAGAGCGGGCGGAAGGCCGAGAGGCCCCAGCTAGTCGCCGCCATCGCCCGGTGCCGACAGACCGGCGCGACGCTCCTGGTCGCCAAGCTCGACCGGCTCGCCCGCGACGCTCACTTCCTGCTCGGCTTGCAGAAGGCGGGGGTGGAGTTCGTCGCCGCCGACATGCCGACCGCTAACCGGCTCACGGTGGGCATCATGGCTCTGGTCGCGGAGGAGGAGGCCCGGATGATTTCCGCGCGGACCAAGGCCGCCCTGGCAGCCGCCAAGGCCCGTGGCGTGAAGCTCGGCGGGGACCGTGGGTATCGACCGTCAGCGCCTCCGGACG
>NZ_JAYSFG010000050.1:0-5450 GCF_041913445.1 Tabrizicola sp. | reverse complement strand
AGGTGCCCTCGTAATCGGTCCAGTCGACGAAGACCCCGCGGAACCAGTAGTCGGAACAGCTTGTCCCCGGTCGGAACGCTGATGCGGACGGAACCTGGGCTGGCGTTGACCGGGCCCAAGCGAAGTCACCCTGTTCGCCGTAGGTCCCCTCGCGGATCGTCGACCAGGTGTTGCAGTCACCGTCCCTGTTGCGGTGCCGCCGGTATTCGATCTGAAATACATGGATCGAACGCACGAAGTCGTAAGCCGGACCGGAAATGTCGACGTCAGCTTGGTCTTGGGCCAGATAAAGCTCGCTGGAACTCTCAACCGATGACTGGGGCCGTGGCCCGCCCTCATGCTGGAGCACGATCTCGAACCGCCGCTCCATCGGGGAAGTTTCGCGGTTCAGGGACGCCCGCATCGGACAGTTCCAGATCTGCAGCGGCGGCTCCACCGGCCACGGCGTGATCCGCGAGATGAACACAGCACGGGCGTGGGCACACTCGGCCGAGGCAGGCCAGCCGCCTGCGAGGCAGAGAAGGATCGCGCAATCGACGGGATAGGCGGCAGCGGGCGCCGAAAGAGAAACTGAGACGGCAGTCGCTGCGACGGCGGCCACAGCTCGTAGGGAGTTCATTGCTGGTTTCCTTGTGAAAGAGCAGGGAAGGGAGGGGCGGGAAAACTTGATCTGGCGCGATCAACCGTCAGGCTCCGGGACGAGGGACTGGTAGTCGCGGATCGCGCGGTTGATCTCTTCGGACACCTCCGATCGCGCGGCATCCAGACAGCGCAGATAGGCCTGCGCCTCATCGAAATAGGCCGTGAACTCCTGCCCGATCTCCACGCGAAACTCGGCACGCGTGGCGGCATCCGTAACCGGCGCGGGCGGGATCGGCGGCAGGCAGTCCAGTGCCGTGGCGCCTTGAGCGACCCCGCAGACAAGCTTTGTGAGCAGGGTGGCGACGACGAGGCGAGCGCTTCTGGAGAGGAGGGTGGGCATGCACGATCCGGAGATTTCAAAACATGTGCATGAATTACAAAACACCGCTATTGACGCAATAGGATTCTACCGCTAGTGGTGCCGTCACGTTGCGCGACGACATGTTTCTCATCAGCGCGACATGCACTATGTTCTGCCGTGAGCGTGTTGCTTCGGAAGGTGCCAACCCATGAGGAACTTGACCCCGGTGATCTTGCAGGCCGGACTGAAGGAGGCCCTGACCGAAGGCGGCATCGTCGAAGCCCTCTGTGTCGAGGACGCAAAGAAGGTTCTCAATGTCTGGCAAGGCACCTGGCGCATTCAGTTGCGTCTTGGTGACCAGACAGCCCTTCTGGTGATTTCGCGCGGGCTCGAACCTCGGGAGTTCAAGACCGTCACTGGTCTCATCTCCTTCGCGGTCGAGTTGGGTCTGACCACGGTCCCCGTTCCTTTGAAGAAGGGCGAGAAGGCGACCTGGACCCATGACGCGGAGGCAGAACCTACCCCTTGACCTGACCCTCTGCGGCGGGCTGGCGCTTTGGCTTTGTGTCGCACAAGGGGCCTTGGCCGAGGTCATCGACCTCGGGGCAGGGGCTGAGGACCTGAGGGTTCGAGCCAGCGTCCTCGACTTTGGCAAAGAGCTTCCCAGACGCGGCGATTTGAACGGCGCCAAGTTCGAAGATGAAGCTGAGGCCGATGCAGATGACGAAGGTCTCGTTGTGCTCGCGTCCTACGGCACGCCCCCGAAGGGCAGGGGCCCGCGCGGCACGGCCGAGATCGAGGACCTCGTTCTCGATGTCGGCGACGACTATCTTCGCCACCCTGCGCTGAAGGCGGCCGGGCTTTCCGGGACGGAATGGCTGGCGCTCTTCCGGGCCAACATCGCCGTGGAATCCGCCTTCAATCCGGATGCGCGCTCCTCCGTCGGTGCCATCGGTCTTGGGCAGTTGATGCCAGGAACCGCTGATCTGCTCGGCGTCGATCCTTATGACCCGGAAGACAACCTGCACGGCTCTGCCCGCTATCTTCTCGCCCAGCTTGAGGACTTCAGCGCTGCCGATCTTGCACTCGCCGCCTACAACGCCGGACCCGAAGCGGTCCGCGATTACGGCGGCATTCCTCCTTATGCCGAAACCGAGGGCCATGTGGCCAAGGTTCTGCGGCTGACCAACGCAACCCTCAGTTCGGAGTAATCCAGATGTTCCGCAATCTTTTCGGTGCGCGTTTGCCGCGCCTGGCTTTGCACACCCTTTTGCTGGCCATGCCCTTTGCGGCGATCCTCGCGGAGCCCGCTCTCGCGCAGAACCTCGATCCCCTCGAGAACATGCTTCAGACCGTGGTTGATGCACTGACCGGCCCGATTGGACGGCTGATCGCCATCCTTGCGGTCGTGGCGGCGGGCTACATGATGTTCACCGGCCGCCTGAACTGGCCCCTCTTCCTTGCCATCTTCTTCGGCGTGGTCCTCGTCTTCTCTGCCGCGACCATCATCGACGGCTTTGCGGCCCCCTGAGGTGGGCAAGGCAACAGGCCGGGTGTGTACGCACACCCGGCTTGGCCGATCCTCCGGATTTCTCCCATGCATGACGCGCCCCTGTTTCTCGGCCTCACCCGGCCGCCGAAGATTTTCGGCCTGCCCATCGGCTATTTCGTGAGCCTGATGCTGGGCTCGGTTATTCCCTTCGTGGGTGCCAACGATTGGCGGTTTCTGCTGATCGGGGTCATCGGATATCCGGTCCTGTGGTTCGTGGCAGACCGCAACCCGAACCTCTTCGAGACGGTCGCAGTGGTCTTCTCCCGGACGCCGCGCACACGGGGCAAGTCAGCCTTTGGCGGAGATCGCCATGTCAGCTGACCTCAAATCCCTCTTCCCGGCCACTCCGGCGCTTCGATCTGTCGTGCGGCCCGGGGACCTCGCAGCCGAGACCCTCGCCCGGCACTTGCCCTGGCTCTCTGCACCTGCGGACAATCTGATCCTGACCCGGCAAGGCGATCTGATCGCTTCTGCCGTGGTCGAAGGGCAGGACAGTTTCACGACGGAAGAGGGGGACCTCTCGCTCGCGACCACCTCGCTTGCGCGGCTGATCGGCCAGTTGGGCGAAGGTTTCGGGTTCCACGTCTCCAAACTGACCCTGCCGGACACCCCACATCTGAAGCCCTTCGATGGTGAGGGCACCAGGGCCGAATTCGCGGCCATGGTTGATGCCCGCTGGCAAGGACATCTTCGCGCCCGCACCCTGAAGCGAAGGGTGCTGGTGATCTCGCTCATCCTTCGCCCTACCGCGCTGAAGCGCGCTCCGCTGATCGGCGCGCTCTTCAAGGCGGCCTTCACCGGCGATCTTGGCCAGCGGATCGAGCGCCTGAATGAAGCGATGGGCCTTTTGGCTGGTGCTTGTCAGGGCCTGGGCTTCCGTCGGCTGACCGTTTCCTCCGGGGAATGGCTGGGTCTCCTGGGTATCCTTCTTGGGCAGCCGATGGCCAAGGTGCTGCCGATGCGCAGCCAGTTTCTTGCCGAGGCCGTCGCGTCATCGCAGATGACGTTTTCTGGGAAGCGGGTGGAAATCGATACCAGCGCCGGGCAGCGTTTCGGGACGATCTTCGGCGTGAAGTCCTATCCTGCCCGAACCTGGGCGCGGATGCTCGACGCGCTGGAACTGCCCTACGACATCGTCATCACCAACAGCTTCACGCCAGCCCGCAACAACGAGATCGAAGAGCGCATCAAGCGCACGGCACGCCAGATGCGCGCCTCCGAGGATGCCGCCGAAACCCTGCGGCAGGAGCTTTACGAGGCCGCAGACAACGTCGCCTCGGGCCGACAGGTCTTCGGCAAGCATCACCTGACGGTCATGGTCACAGCCGAGACCCCGGAACAGTTGGAGGAGGCCGCCTCAGAGGTCTGGCGGGCTGGGCAGGACTGCGGGGCGACTCTCGTCCGCGAGAACTTCGCCGCCCGCGCGGCCTGGTTTGCCCAAGCCCCGGGCAACTGGGCCTACCGCCCGCGCACGGCACTTCTGTCAGCCCAGAACTTCGCCCATCTGGCGGCGCTCCACCGGGTGACGGAAGGTCGCTCCAAGATGCAGTCGCCCTGGGGCGAGACAATCACGGCGCTGCCGACGGTCACCTCAAGCCTCTATCGCTTCAATTTCCACGATAAGGGCGAGCGCGGTGCCGAGCCGAGCGCCGGCCACACGCTGGTGTTGGGCCGCACCGGATCGGGCAAGACCCTCGGCACGGCCTTCCTGATGGCACAGGCGCGGCGGGTTCATGCCCGCATCCTTGTCATCGACAAGGACCGGGGCCTCGAAATGGCCGTGCGCGCCTTGGGTGGCAGCTATTCCGCGATCCGGATCGGCGAGGCGACAGGCCTGAACCCGTTCCAGACCGAAGTCGACGAGCGCGGGGCGGCCTGGCTCACCGACTGGCTCGGCGACATCCTCTCAGGTTCGCGGCCCTTCGAGACAACCCAAGCCGTCAGCCTCAACGCCGCTGTCCGGCAGATCGTTTCGGCTGACCCGCGGCTTCGGACCTTTGATGGCCTCGCAACCCTTGTCGCCTCGACCGACGACGAGGGCGATCTTGTGGGCCGGGTCCGGGAATGGGGGCAGGGTGGTCGGCATGGCTGGCTCTTTGGCCCAGGTGCCTCCTCGGAGATCAGCCTTTCCGAAGATGTGGTCGGCATAGACATGTCGGAAATCCTCGATCTCGGGACCGAGCGCTCGGCACTTCTCGCCTATCTCTTCCGCCGCATCGAACGGATGATCGAGGATCGCCGTCCGACCCTCATCGTCATCGATGAGGCCTGGAAAATGCTCGACGATCCGATCTTCGAGAAGCGACTGCATGACTGGCTCGTCACCATGCGGAAGAAGAATGCCGTGGTGATGATGCTGACCCAGACGCCGACCCACCTGACTCGGGTCAAGGTCGGCCAGATCATCGCGGAAAGCGTGGTGACCCAGCTTCTCTACCCGAACCCGCGTGCCAACCCCGAGGATTACCGGATCCTGCGGCTGAACGAGAAAGAGGCCGAGTTCCTCTGCACACCCACGGGCGGCCTGCGCCTCGCCCTCCTGCGCTCGGCCGGTGACTCGGTCTTCGTGAACATGGATCTCGCGGCCTTGGGACCCGCTCTCGCCGTTCTCGGCGGCGGTCGATCCGGCGAAGACCGCGCCCCCTATGGCTGGCGCGACACCCCCGACTTCTGGAAGGACATGACGTGACCAGACGCACCCGCTTGATCCCCGCTTCCCTTCTCGGGCTCACCCTCCTCTCCGCCTGCGCCGGTGTCGAGACAGGCGCCGTCTCCCCCTGCCACGGCCAGTTCCGGGCCGAAGGCAAGTACTTCGCATCGCGCGAGCAAAGTGACGGCACGACCGTCGTTGTCTCGACGATGAACGCCCCCGACGCGCCGTGCGCGGACTGAGCCACCGCATGCGTCGCGCACCCCTCCTTTTCGGGCTTCTCCTGGGCACTGCGCTGCCCATGG
>NZ_JAYSFG010000049.1:0-6136 GCF_041913445.1 Tabrizicola sp. | reverse complement strand
CGATGGTCCCGATGTTCACGTGCGGTTTCGTCCGTTCAAACTTTGCCTTCGCCATGATGGCCTCCTGTGTCGGTGCGGTGCGCAATGAATGCGCACCCTACGGGGTGGTAGGGTGCGCCTTTAGGGCGCACCGAATGTCATGCGTATTTCTTCTGGATTTCCTGGCTGATGTTCTCCGGCACCGCGTCGTAGTGGTCGAAGAGCATCGTGAACACCGCGCGGCCCGAGGTCATCGAACGCAGGTTGTTGATGTAGCCGAACATGTTGGCCAGCGGCACCATCGCGTTGATCACGTTGGCGTTGCCGCGGCTGTCCTGCCCGGTCACCATGCCCCGACGCGAGGTCAGGTCGCCGATGACGCCGCCGGTGTATTCCTCCGGGGTGACGACTTCGACCTTCATGATCGGTTCCAGAAGCTTCGCGCCGGCCTTCTTCAGGCCATCGCGCATCGCCGCACGGGTCGCGATTTCGAAGGCGAGCACCGAGGAGTCGACGTCGTGGAACGCACCGTCAACCAGCGCGACCTTGAAGTCGATGACCGGGAAGCCAGCGAGGGGACCTGAGTCCATGACCGACTTGATGCCCTTCTCGACGCCGGGGATGTATTCCTTCGGCACCGCACCACCGACGATCTTCGACTCGAACGAATAGCCTTCGCCCGGCTCGGTCGGGGTGATCTCCAGCTTGACGCGGGCGAACTGGCCCGTGCCGCCGGTCTGCTTCTTGTGGGTGTAGTCGATCTCGGTCGCACGCGAGATGGTCTCGCGGTAGGCCACCTGCGGGGCACCGATGTTCGCCTCGACCTTGAACTCGCGACGCATGCGGTCGACGAGGATGTCGAGGTGAAGTTCGCCCATGCCCTTCATGATGGTCTGGCCGGATTCGAGGTCGGTTTCGACGCGGAAGGACGGGTCTTCGGCAGCCAGGCGAGCGAGGGCGAGGCCCATCTTCTCCTGGTCGGCCTTCGACTTCGGTTCCACGGCGATCTCGATCACCGGTTCCGGGAAGGTCATCGTTTCCAGGACCAGCGGCTTTGCCGGATCGCAGAGCGTGTCCCCGGTGGTGGTTTCCTTCAGGCCCGCCAGCGCGATGATGTCGCCCGCGAAGGCTTCGTCGATTTCCTCGCGGTTGATGGCGTGCATCATCATCATCCGACCGACACGCTCGCGCTTGCCCTTGGTCGAGTTCAGCATCTGGTCGCCCTTCTTGAGCTGGCCAGAGTAGATGCGGGTGAAGGTGAGCGAGCCCACGAAGGGGTCGTTCATGATCTTGAATGCCAGCGCCGCGAAGGGCTCGGCGTCATCGGGCTTGCGCTCGATGTTGCGGGTTTCCGTCTCGTCGCCCGGGGCGTAGCCGAGGTAGGGCGGGATGTCCAAGGGCGACGGCAGGTAGTCGATGACCGAGTTCAGGACGGGCTGGACGCCCTTGTTCTTGAACGCGGAGCCTGCGGTCACGGGGACGAAGGACATGCTGAGGCAGCCCTTGCGGATCAGCTTGCGCAGGGTGTCGACGTCCGGCTCTTGCCCTTCGAGGTAAGCCATCATCGCCTCGTCGTCCTGTTCGACGGCGAGTTCGATCAGCTTGCCGCGCCAGGTATCCGCTTCGCCCTTCAGGCTGTCGCGGATGTCGCGGATTTCCCACGAGGCGCCCAGGTCTTCGCCCTGGTAGACCCATTCCTTCATCGTCACGAGGTCGATGATGCCTTCCAGCTTGTCCTCGGCGCCGATCGGCAGAGCGATGGGGGCGGGGGTCGCGCCGGTGCGGTCCTTGATCATCTGGACGCACTTGAAGAAGTCGGCGCCGATCTTGTCCATCTTGTTGACGAACACGATGCGCGGAACCTTGTAGCGGTCAGCCTGACGCCAGACGGTTTCAGTCTGCGGCTCGACGCCGGCGTTGGCGTCCAGAAGGCAGACGGCACCGTCAAGGACGGCCAGCGAACGCTCGACTTCGATGGTGAAGTCCACGTGGCCGGGGGTGTCGATGATGTTGAAGCGGTGCTTCGGGCTTTCGGCGTTGGTACCGTCGGTGGTGCGCTCCCAGAAGGTGGTGGTCGCAGCCGAGGTGATGGTGATCCCGCGTTCCTGCTCCTGCTCCATCCAGTCCATGGTCGCGGCGCCGTCGTGGACTTCGCCGATCTTGTGGGACTTGCCGGTGTAGTAGAGGATGCGTTCGGTGGTCGTGGTCTTGCCCGCGTCGATGTGGGCCATGATCCCGAAGTTGCGGTAGAGGTGCAGCGGATACTCGCGTGCCATGATCTGCGCTCCTTACCAGCGGTAATGGCTGAACGCTTTGTTCGCGTCGGCCATCTTGTGGGTGTCTTCGCGCTTCTTCACGGCGGTGCCGCGGTTCTGCACGGCGTCGGACAACTCGGCGGCCAGACGCTCTTCCATGGTGTTCTCGTTGCGCTTGCGCGCGGCGGCGATCAGCCAGCGGATTGCCAGGGCTTCACGACGCTCGGTCCGGACTTCGACGGGGACCTGGTAGGTCGCACCGCCAACGCGGCGGGAGCGGACTTCGACCGAGGGCTTCACGTTGTCGAGCGCTTCGTGGAAGGCTTCGACGGCGGGACGCTTCAGGCGGGTCTGGACGCGGTCGAGGGCGCCGTAGACGATCGATTCAGCGACCGACTTCTTGCCGTCGAGCATCAGGTTGTTCATGAACTTGGTGACCACACGATCGCCAAACTTGGCATCGGGCAGGATTTCGCGCTTTTCGGCGGCGTGACGACGGGACATCTCTTATCTCCTCACTTCGGACGCTTGGCGCCGTATTTCGAACGACGCTGACGACGCTCTTTCACGCCCTGGGTGTCCAGAACGCCGCGGAGGATGTGGTAGCGCACACCCGGAAGGTCCTTGACCCGGCCGCCACGGATCAGGACGACGGAGTGTTCCTGAAGGTTGTGCTTTTCGCCGGGGATGTAGGAGATGACCTCGAAGCCGTTGGTCAGGCGCACCTTGGCGACTTTCCGCATGGCCGAGTTCGGCTTCTTCGGGGTGGTGGTGTAGACGCGGGTGCAAACCCCACGCTTTTGCGGGCAGGATTCCAGGTGCTGCGACTTGGACTTCCGGACCACTGCTTCCCGGGGCTTCCGGATCAGCTGTTGAATCGTCGGCATTCACGTTCCTCGTTTCGATACTCGCCAGGTGCCACCCCGGCGCCGCTTCTCGACATGCCTTGCGCGAATCGCAAAACACGAACACCGCAACCATCCCCGGTGGGGAGGCCACGGTGGAATTTCAGAGGATCGGGGCTTTTCCGGCCCGGATCATGACCACTTCAAGCGCTCTGAGCCCTTGTCCCGGTCGCGACCGAGGGTTCGGGTTGGCGGGCGTATAGGGGGAATCGGTGGGGGTGTCAATGGAAGCGCCCCGCCCGCCGGGGTCACGCCTTCTGTCTGCGGATCTGGCGCTCGCGCCAGAGGGTGAAGAGGCCCGCGGCGATGACGATGGCGGCGCCGAAGAGGGTCCAGAAATCCGGCAGGTCTCCGAAGACGATGAGGCCAAGGGCGATGGCCCAGAGGAGAGAGGTGTAGCGGAAGGGGGCAACAAGGCCGATGTCGCCGTGGCGCATCGCCGCGACCGAGGTGAGGTAGCCGACGATCAGGAAGAGCCCGGCGCCAAGGACGCGCGACAGTTCCCCGCCCGTGGGGGTGTGCCAGCCCTGGAAGAGGACCCCCGTCCAGCCCATGAGGGTGACGGCGACAGCGGCCCCAAGCGCGACGAGGGTCGAGGGGACCTGGCCCTGCAGCGGGCGCACGGAAAGGTCACGGACCACCACGCAGGCGACCGAGGCGAGGCCGAGGAGGGACCAGCGGTCGAAGCCCTCGGTCCCCGGGCGGATGATGATCAGGACGCCGACGAGGCCCACGAGGATCGCGGTCATCCGGCGCCAGCCGATCTTGTCGCCGTAGACGAGCGCCGCGGCGAGGGTGATGAGGAGCGGCAGCGCCTGAAGGATGGCGGAGAGGTTGGCGAGCGGCATCCGAAGGAGCGCTTCGAGGAAGAGGATCGTCGCGGCCACGTCGGCGAGCGACCGCAGGAGGATCAGCCAGCCGTCCCGCCGGTTGGGGCGGAACCGGAAGGCTCCGGTGGCGAGGCAGAGGATCAGAAGGCCCACCACGGCGATCATTCCGCGCATCCCGATCGTCTGGAACAGCGGCAGGGTCTGGGTGACCGACTTCATGAAGGTGTCGTTGATGGTGAAGGCAGCCATCGAGGCGCACATCAGGAGGATGCCGCGGAGGTTCTCTGACAGGGGCAAGATGGGGGTCCTTCTGCTGATCCCTTGGGTAGCAGGCGGGGCCGAGAAGGGAAAGTGTCCACCGTGGACAGATTTGCGGGTCTTTTGGACTCAAGGGGTTAGGCGCGGGCGTTAACCGGGCGGAAAGGTTTGGCCCGTCGCGCGGGTGGGGGCGGTTTTCAGAATGAGCGCTGACGCGCGAGCCTTTTGTCTCGTCGTCGGGCTGCGCCTCCTCCTCGGGCAATCGGGGGTTTTCCACCCCCGAACCCCCGGAGGATATTTCCAGCCAGGTGAAAGGCAGGTGGCCGGGCGCGTCTGGGTGGCAGGGTCGCGCAGAGAGGCCGCGCCCGTCGGGAGTGTGGCCCCCCTGCCCCGCGATGCTTATGCCGACAGCAACACCGGCAGCGGGCAGTCGCCGTCGAGGACGCGGCCCGTCACGCTGCCGAAGACCAGTTCGTGGATCGGCGAGTGGCGGACGGCGCCAGCGACGATCAGGTCACAGGAGGCGTCGTGGGCGGCGGCGAGGAGGGCGTCGTAGATGTCGCGGCCGTTGCGCTGGATGTCGCGGAATTCGGCCTTGATGCCGTGCCGGGCAAGATGGTGCGCCGCCTCGATCCCGGACTGGTCCATCCGCAGCTCCTTGTCGTCAGTGACGCGGGCGACCACCGCCTCGGCCCCCGGGGCGAGGACCGAGATCGCATCCTGCATCGCGCGGGCGGCGGCATGGGTGCCGTCCCAGGCGATCAACGCGCGGCGGGGCAGTGCGCGCGCGCCGGTCTGCGGGGCGATGACCAGCGGTCGACCGGAGTCGAAGAGCGCCGCCTGCGCCAGGAGACGCTCGCCCACCAGGGGACCGCGGCGGCCCGTGACGATGCCAAGATCGGCCACCTTCATGTGGTCGGCAAAGACCTCGCCGATACCATAGGCAAAGCTGGACCGGTCCACGACTGTGGCCGGGACCCCTTCCCGCTTGGCCAGCGCGGCAATGGCGGTGCGGGTGGCGGCAAAATCCGTCTCGTCCGATCCGCTGCCGCCCACATCCACCGGGAAGGCCAGGACCACGACCCGGGCATCCAGAGCCCCGGCCCAGCCCAGGGCCAGCGACAGGGCAGCCGGATCGCCATCGACTTTGGACGGCTCGACATGGGTGACAATCGAACGAGCGGACATTGTACGGGGCCTCCTCCCAAGAAATTCCTGTCTTGCGAGGTATGCATGAGAACCGCACGCCACAAGGGTTCGGGTCGGAGGTTCGGGACGGCTGCGGCAGCAGCGCCGCAAAGAAAAGCCCCGCCAACCATTGGGCTGGCGGGGCCGATGTCCGGACCGAGGTCCGCCGTGACTTAGTCGCGGCTCTCGATCGTGTCGACGAGGCCCGAGTCGAGGTCGAGATCCGGTTCCACCACGGCCATCGGAGCAGCCAGGGCCGCGGCTTCCTCAGCCTCGGACCGGCGCGCTTCGATCACGGTGTGGTCGCGGTCGGCGGCGATCTTCTTCACGCGGCTCGTGGCGCCACCGGTGCCGGCCGGGATCAGGCGGCCGACGATGACGTTTTCCTTGAGCCCCAGGAGCTTGTCGCGCTTGCCCTGCACCGAAGCCTCGGTGAGGACCCGCGTGGTTTCCTGGAACGAGGCCGCCGAGATGAAGCTGCGAGTCTGCAGCGACGCCTTGGTGATCCCGAGGAGGACCGGCTCGGCTTTCGCCTCGCGGCCGCCACGGGCAATGGCCTTGGCGTTCTCTTCGTCCAGCTCGATCTTCTCGACCTGTTCGCCCTTCAGAAGCGTCGTGTCCCCGGAGTCGAGGATTTCGAACTTCTGCAGCATCTGGCGAACGATGACCTCGATGTGCTTGTCGTTGATCTTCACGCCCTGCAGTCGGTACACGTCCTGCA
>NZ_JAYSFG010000048.1:0-6278 GCF_041913445.1 Tabrizicola sp. | reverse complement strand
ATGATGGAGACGCCTCCGACCACGACGGCGGCGATGGCCTTGAGTTCGTAGCCCAAGCCCGCGACGACGGTGATGTTGCCGAACTTTGCGAGGAACAGGAAGCCGGAGAGGCCGGCGAAGGCTCCGGACAGGACGAAGGCGGTGAGGACGACGCGGTTGGCGTTGATCCCGGCCATGAGGGCGGCGTCGGGGTTGGAGCCGACGGCGTAGAAGCGGCGGGCGGGGCGGTAGAAGGTGAGCGCGAGGCCGGTGACGAGGACGGCAGCCAGCGCGAGGAGGACGGTGACGCGGATGTCGAGGCCTCCGATGGAGAAGGCGTTGGCCGAGGGGAGGTCGACGAGCCATTGCGGCAGGCTTGCCGTGGTGATGGTCTTGGCGTCGGACCATTCGACGAGGAAGCTGCGGAAGAGCGCGAGCGTGCCGAGGGTCACGATGATGGAAGGCACCCGGCCCCAGGCGATGAGGATGCCGTTGAGCGCCCCCATCCCCGCGCCGAGGGCCATGCAGAAGAGGACGGCGAGGATCGGGTGGAGGTCGGGGTTTGCGCTCAGGAGTTGCCCCGCCATGTAGGCGACGACGCCGAGGATCGAGCCTGCGGAGAGGTCGATGTTGCGGGTCATGATCACGATGGCCTGGCCGACCGCGACGGGCAGCACCACGGCGGCGGAGGTGCTGATCCGGTTGAACATGCGGGGGGAGAGGTAGCCCTCGATCTGGGTGGCGAAGAAAAGCACCGTGGCGAGGAGGGCGAGGCCGAGCGCGAGGAGGCGCAGGGTCTGCGGGGAGGCGCGGGTGAGGAGGGTCATGCGGTGTGCCCTTGGGTGGGGGCGGTTATTGAATTGAGCGCTGACGCGCGAGCCTTTTGTCTCGCGGTTTTGTGCGTGAAGGACGCACAAAACCGCTCGGGGTGCCTCCGGCGGGGATATTTGGGCAAATGTGAAAGGGTATTGGGGCGCGCGGTCATGCGGCGGGTCTTTCGGCGGTGGCCTGGCCTGCGGCGAGCGCGATGACGCGTTCCTGGGTGGCGTCCTCGATGGGGAGGATGCCGGCCTGGCGGCCCTCGCGCATGACGAGGACACGGTCGGCCAGTGCCAGGACTTCGGGCAGGTCGGAGGAGATGACGAGGATGGCGACGCCTTCGGAGGCGAGCTGGCGGATGATGGCGTGGACCTCGGCCTTGGCGCCGACGTCGATGCCACGGGTGGGTTCGTCGAAAATCAGGACCCTTGGTTTGGTCTCCAGCCACTTCGCCAGCATGACCTTCTGCTGGTTGCCTCCCGACAGTTTGCCGACCTCGATCAGGGTGTCCGGGGAGCGGATGGCGAGGCGTTTGCGGTAGGTTTCGGCCATGGCGGATTCCGCGTGGCGGTCGATGAGGCCAAAGGGTTTCAGGAGTTTGTTCAGGCTTGCGAGCGAGATGTTCGCGAAGATCGAGAGCGGCATGGCGAGGCCGAGTTTGCGGCGGTCTTCGGAGACGTAGGCGATGCCGAGGTCCATCGCCTGTTGGGGCGTGGTGATGCGGACCTGTTGGCCTGCGAGGGTGATGGTGCCGTCGGTCGCGGGGGCGATGCCGAAGAGGGAGAGGGCGACATCGGTGCGGCGGGCGCCGACGAGGCCGGCGAGGCAGAGGACCTCGCCCTTGTGGAGGTCGAAGGTGATGTTCTGGAAGACACCGGCGCAGGTGAGGTTCTTGACGGACAGAAGCGTATCGCCGTGCGGGTTGGCGGCGGTCTTGACCGCGAAGCTTTCCAGGGCGCGGCCGACCATGTCCTTGACGAGGCCGTCTTCGGTGACCTCGGCGATGGGTTTGGTGGAGATGTGCTGTCCGTCGCGGATCACGGTGACGCGGTCGGCGATGCGGAAGATCTCGTCCAGGCGGTGGGAGATGTAGATGACGGCCACCCCTTGCGCCTTCAGCGCCCGGGCGATGTCGAGGAGGCGGGCGACCTCGTGGGCCGAGAGGCTCGCGGTCGGTTCGTCCATGATCAGGACCTTGACCTTGAGCGAGAGGGCGCGGGCGATTTCCACGGTCTGCTGTTCGGCGAGCGTGAGGCCGGAGGCGGCGCGGCGGACGTCGAGTTTGACGCCCAGGGGCGATATGAGGGATTCGGCTTCCGCATAGATCTCGGACCAGCGCATGATGCGGCCCTTGGCGCGGTTCGAGATGAAGATGTTCTCGGCGACGTTGAGGTCGGGGAAGACCATCGGCTCCTGGTAGATCGCGGCGATGCCGGCGTCTTGCGCGGCCTCGGTGGAGCGGAGGGTGACGGGCTGGCCGTCGACCCGGATCGTGCCGGTGTCGGGCTGGTGGACGCCGGTCATGATCTTGATCAGCGTGGATTTCCCCGCGCCGTTTTCGCCGACGATGGCGTGGACCTCGCCCGGCAGGACCGTGAGCGACATGTCCTTCAGCGCCTGGGTGGCCGCGAAGGATTTGGACAGGCCAAGAAGTTCCAGGACCGGCTGGGTCATGGGGCGGGTTCCACTGTGTCAGGGCATTGGGTCGGGTGGGAGCCCCCCACCCCATCCCTCCCCCACAGCGGGGGGAGGGAGGCGCTTTGCGTCGGCCGTGCGATCAGTTCGCGGCGGCTTCGACGTTGTCCTTGGTGTAGACCGTGAACGGCCCCATCAGCACGCGCTTGGCGCCCGGACGGCCGGGATCTTCCTCGATCTTGAAGGTGCCCATGCGGCCTGCGGTGAACTCTTCACCGACTTCGCCCTTGATCGCGCCGGTCGCCAGCGCATAGGAGGCGTGGTAGGTCAGGTAGCCGAGGTCGACGAAGCTCCACAGCGCGAACTGGGGGGCGCAGCCGTTCAGCGAGTAGCTGACCATTTCGGCAGGGAGGCCGAGGCCCGAGACCTTGACCTTCTCGCAAAGGCCTTCGTCCTGCATGGCCTTGGCGGCGGCGACGATGCCGACGGTGGTGGGGGCCATGATGACCTTGAGGTCCGGGTACTTGTCCACGAGGCCGAGGGCCTTGTTGTAGGACTCTTCCGACTGGTCGTTGCCGTAGACGACGTCGACGAGCTTCAGGTCCTTGTACTTGGCGTCCTCGGCCAGGACCTTCTTCATCGCGTCGATCCAGGCGTTCTGGTTCGCGGCGTCGGGGCTGGCCGAGAGGACGGCGAATTCGCCCGCGCCACCGGCGAGGTCGAAGGCCATGTCGGCCATCACGGTGCCGATCGATCCGAAGTCGACCTGGGCCACGAAGAAGCTCTCACCCGCGCCGTTCGGGATCGGGCTGTCCCAGGTCACGACCTTGGTGCCTGCGGCCTGTGCGGCCTCGGCCGCCGGGGCGATCTGGTCGCCGGCGTTGTTCGACAACATGACCACGTTCTGCTTCTGGGTGGTGGCGTTGGTCAGCATCTCGATCTGGCCGGCGGCGGAGTTTTCCGGGGTCGGGCCGATGAATTCCAGCGTGCCGGTGGAGCCGAGTTCCTTGGCGGCTTCCTGTGCGCCGCGGTTGGCCTGGTCGAAGGGCAGGATGCCGAGGAACTTGGGCAGAAGGACCGCATTGACCTGCTGGCCCGGGGTCGCGGTGACGGGTTCGGCCATCGCGGTCGAGCCCATCAGGGTCGCAAGGCCCGCCGCGAAGGCAAGGCCGGTGAGTTTCATCATCATGTGTTGTCTCCTCCCGTTTGTTATGCCTGCCGTGCCCTC
This sequence comes from Tabrizicola sp., assembly GCF_041913445.1. Lineage (GTDB taxonomy): Bacteria > Pseudomonadota > Alphaproteobacteria > Rhodobacterales > Rhodobacteraceae > Tabrizicola. The sequence goes on along the minus strand of NZ_JAYSFG010000048.1, from coordinate 2,617 downwards.
CTCAGGCGGCGGTCAGGACTTTGGATTTGGTTGGGTCGATCAGGACCACCTCGACGCCCAGCTGTCGCAGATGGTCCAGCATGTGGGGTGGCGCGCCCGTGTCGGTGACCAGCGTGGTGACGCGGGTCAGGGGGCAGACCACCATGTTGCCGCGCGCCTCGAACTTGGTCGAGTCGGCGACGACAATCAGGTTTTCGGTGCGGGTCAGAAGTTTGGCTTCGGCCCGGGCCACCAGAGGGTCGCTTTCGATGATGCCAAGGGGCGTGATCGAATAGCAGGACATGAACATCTTCGAGGCGGCGAAGTGCTGGATCGCGTCTTCATCGAAGGGGGAGAGGATGATCCCGGCCTCACGATACAGCTCGCCGCCCGGCAGGACGACGCGGTTCGCCGAGTTGGCGATCAGCTCCTGCGCGATGGGGAAGGAGTTGGTGAGGACCTGCATCCGGTGCTGGCGCAGGTATTGCGCCATGAACCAGGTGGTGGAGCCGGCGTTCAGGATGATCGAGTCGCCGTCCTGGCAGAGGTTCGCCGCGCCCTGGGCCACGGCCTGCTTGAGCTCGGCGTTCAGCGTCTGGCTGGAGTCGAAGCTGGGGGCGGTCAGCGGGGTCTGGCCGGAGGCCACCGACTCGGCCCCGCCGTGGACGCGTCTGAGTTGGCCGGAGTCCTCCAGTTTCGCCAGGTCCCGCCGCAGCGTGGCGACCGAGGCGCCGGTCACGCCCACCAGGTCGGCCACGCGAACGATGCCACGGTCCCGCAGGCGGGTCAGGATCAGCTGCCATCTTTCGCGTTCATGCATCATGGCCGGAAGGCTGTCAGAATCGCTCATATCCGTCAACAAACAATCGCAATGCTGCATTGCGGAAGATTCTCTGCGGTGCAGTATGGCGTTTCGTGATTGACTGTGAGCGTTTCGTCCCTATCCTGACCGGCAACCTTTTCAGCCAAAGTCCGGACCGATGACCCAGGAAATCACGCTCAAGTCCCTGTGGGACGACGCTTATGCCGCCAAATTGGATGAGCCTGGGAAGCTTCTCTACCGCTCGAACCTGCTGGGGTCAGACCTGCGAATCACCAACTTCGGCGGGGGGAACACGTCCGCGAAGGTGATGCACAAGGACCCGCTGTCGGGTGAGGATGTGCAGGTGCTGTGGGTCAAGGGGTCGGGCGGGGATATCGGCTCGATGAAGCTCGACGGCTTCGCGACGCTGTACATGTCCAAGCTGATGCAGCTGCGGGCGCAATACCGGGGGCTGGACCAGGAAGATGCGATGGTCGAGGCCCTGGGGCACACGATCTTCAACCTGAACCCCCGCGCGCCGTCGATCGACACCTGGCTGCACGGGTTCGTGCCTTATGCCCATGTGGACCATGTGCACTCGGATGCGGTGATCGCGATTGCGGCCAGTGCCGATCAGGTGCGGTTGACGGAGGAGATCTTCGGTGGAGAGCTCGGCTATCTGCCCTGGCAGCGGCCGGGGATCGACCTGGGCATCAAGCTGGGCCAGATGGCCGAGGAGAACCCGAAGCTGAAGGGCGTGGTGCTGGGGCAGCATGGGCTGTTCACCTGGGCCGACACGGCGAAGGACTGCTACCTGCTGACGCTGGAGATGATCAACAAGGCGGCGGTCTGGCTGGATGCCAACGTGAAGCGGCCGGTATTTGGGGGGGAGAAGGTGGCAGCTTTGCCCGCTAATGAGCGCAAGGCAACCGCCCGTCGGCTGATGCCGCTGATCCGGGGACGCATTTCCGGCGGGGCGCATATGGTGGGTCATTTCACCGATGCGCCGGAGGTGCTGGAGTTTGTGAATTCCCATTCACTTTCCGATCTGGCACCGATGGGAACGTCGTGCCCGGACCACTTCCTGCGGACGAAGATCAAGCCTTTGGTGGTGCCTGCGGATGCCGATGCCGCCGCGCTGGACGGCCTGATCGCAGGTTATCGCGCCGACTACGCGGCCTACTACGACCGCTGCAAACGCCCCAATTCCCCCGCGATGCGTGACCCGAACGCGGTGATCTACCTGGTGCCGGGCGTCGGGATGATTTCCTTCGCCAAGGACAAGGCGACGGCCCGCGTCTCGGCGGAGTTCTACGTCAACGCGATCAACGTGATGCGCGGCGCCTCTGGCGTTTCGCAGTATCAAGGCCTGCCAGAGCAGGAGGCATTCGACATCGAATACTGGCTGCTGGAGGAGGCGAAGCTGCAGCGGATGCCGAAGCCGAAGCCGATGGCGGGCCGGGTGGCCTTCATCACCGGCGGGGCGGGCGGGATCGGCTCGGCTTCGGCGGAACGCCTGCTGCGCGAGGGCTGCAACGTGGTTCTGGCCGACATCGACCAGACCGCGATGGATGAGGTCGTGGCGGGCTTCGCCAAGCGCTACGGCCGCGACATGGTGCGCGGCGTGGTGATGGACGTGACCTCCGAGGCGGCGGTGATCGCGGCGGTGGAGTACACCGTGGGCGAATATGGCGGCCTCGATGTGCTGGTGAACAACGCAGGGATCACCAGCGCGGCGGCGGTCGAGGATACGACCCTGGCGATGTGGAACCGGACGATGGACATCCTGTCCACCGGCTATTTCCTGGTCGGGCGCGAGGGCTATCGTGTTCTGAA
>NZ_JAYSFG010000047.1:0-6288 GCF_041913445.1 Tabrizicola sp. | reverse complement strand
TGCTGCTCATGTCCGACGTGAGTGGCACATCGTTCGATGGCCGCTACTTCGGCCCAATCCATCGTGCGCAGATTCAGACCGTCGTTTCCCCGCTCATCACCTGGTAAGGGAGGGAAGAACCATGCGATTAAAGCCAGTCGTCGCTAAGGCCATTGCAGGCGAGCGGGGCCAGCCTGGAAAGGGCGACGGGCTCATCCAGTGCGGCACCGATACCGCGACCTGGTGCTTCGGGCACATGCTCGAACAGGCCGAGCCTGACGACGACACCCCCGACGGCAAGAAGGTCTGGCGCGTCGATGAGCCGCCCATCATCCCGACCGACAGGATTCTCCATCTGAAGGACGTTGCCAGGAAGCAGCTCGCCATGATCGGCAAGCTGCTCGAGGAGGCCAGCGAGATCGTCAATGCCGGCGCCCCCGACCGCGAGGATCGATTGCAGGTCGATGAGGTCCTGGAGCCCTTCCGCAACAACAAGCCAGCGCGGCGCGATCGGGTGTCCGCGCAGGACTCCGTTTTCGTGAAGCGTGGCCCTGCCGCCCGCAAGGACAACGGCACCTGCTTCGGCGGGGGCGAAGCCGCGCGGGGGCGGCAGCGGGCCGACCGGATCATCGGGATGAACCTCCGTCGGGCGTACTCCCTACGGGCGCAGCGCAAGCCCGTGCCGAATCACACCCTCCGGGCCGTGCGCCCGCATGGCGGCAGCACCTTCCTCGCTTCCTGGCGAGGGCAGGAAGATCAGCCGGGCATCGATTCCGAGGGCCGCCTTGGCGATACCGCCATGGCGAACACGGTGGTGGCGACGGTGACAGGCAGGCCCGGTACCGTCGCTGAATACGAGCACGAGGCCCAGAAGCCGAAACTGAAAGGACGCCCGGACGACAGTGCCGTCCGTAAAACGCGCGAGGAGCAGTGACCATGCCCGAGAACCATGACGAAGACCCGATCCAAGCCGAACCGACGAGCGCAGAGGATACGGTCCACCAAAAACTCGTCGATGCGACATCCCCCGGCTACGAAGCGGAGTTCAGCCCCGAGGAGGCCGAGCGGGCTGGTGCGTTTCCCGAGGACGCCTTAAGCGAAGAGGATGCGCGCGAAAGCAGCGTTGATCTACCGGGCGCCGCGACGCCAGCCAATGGGGAGGACGGTAAGGGGCGACGTCCATGAAGAAGCGCCCCCCGTCCGACCCTTCCCAATTCAACCTTTTCGATGATTGGCTCGTGGTCCCGCAACCCGTGGCGCCCGCAGCGCCTGATCAGGCTTTATCGCCGGGACCACCGCCCTCTCCTGCCCCGCAGCAGGAGCTCGTGACGCGCATCCCTGACGCAGCGCGCCATCTGCTGGCCGCGCGCCTCGCCGCCAAGCTTGCTGCGGACGGTGAGATCACCAGTGGGTTCCTGTTCGAGGCCGCCAACGAAGCTTTCGGGGGCACGCAGGCCGCTGGAACGTATCTGTCCAAGGACGCCTACGATGCCATGGAGGCCGCCTTCAACCTGCACCTGATGGCGACCGAGACCGCAGCATGGTCGGGACAGGGCGCGGACTGGGCGACGCGTAAAGTCATGGACTTGGCCGAGCGCATGCAGCGGCTGCCGACCCAGACCCGGCGCGATCCGGAGATGGACGAGTTTCAGCAGTTCAGCACCCCACCGGTCGTCGCATTTCTCGCCAATTGGGTTGCGAATGTGACGGCCGCAGACCGGGTTCTGGAGCCGTCGGCGGGGACCGGTGACTTGGCCGTCTGGTCGCGCATTGCCGGCGCCGATCTTGTTCTGAACGAGCTGTCGCCGCGACGGCATACCTTGCTCGCACAGATCTTTCCCGACGCAACGCTTTGCCGCGAGAACGCCGAGCAGCTCGACAACCTCTTGCCCGCCGGCATCGTCCCGACCGTCGTCGTGATGAATCCGCCGTTTTCCTCCACAGCCGGCCGCGTGCAGGGTCAGCGTGCCACTTCCAATGGCGCCCGCCACATCGAGCAGGCCCTGAAGCGTCTGGCCGAGGGCGGGCGCCTGGTCGCCGTCGCTGGAAACGGGATGGCCGCGGAGCGGCCCGCGTTCTCCGCCTGGTGGCGAGACATCGCGAACCAATACTCGGTGCGGGCCAACGTCGGCATCGACGGTCGTGAGTATGCGAAGTACGGCACGACCTTCGACAACCAGCTCATCGTCATCGACAAGACGGGGCCGACCATACAGCCGGTCATGACCGGCCGCGTCAATGTCGTCGCGGAACTACCCGCCCTCCTGGAGTCCATCCGAAATGACCGCCAACCGATACGCGTTCCACAACCTCACGTCGTTGAACCAGCAGGCCGCCGCGATCCTCAAGGACTCTCGGATCCCGTTCGCCCCGAACGACGAACTGGCCGCCCTGGTCCTGGTCCGGAGCGCCATCGAACGGGGCCAGATCGAGATTCCGACCCTGCCGGAACCCCTGCTGCTGATCGCCAAGCTCCAAGCAGATCCGGACCTGGCGATGTCTCTGATGACGGAGTCGGAGCCGGGGGTGAGCTTCGAGATCATGTTGCCGCCAACGATCGAAGAAGCGGCGGCGACGATACTGGAGGAACTGGTCGCCTCGCTGACGGCGAGGACGCCACCCGCGTCACGGTAAGCGCCGCCGAGGGCGCAGCCGCGGAGTTCACGGATTCGGTTTTCGCCACCTACGCCCCCCAGCGCCTGACCATCCCGGACGCCCACCCCCATCCGGGTAAGCTGGTCCAGTCGGCCGCTATGGCGGCCGTCGAGCCCCCGCTCCCGACCTACTCCCCTGTTCTGCCTGAGCGACTCGTCCGCCACGGGCAGCTTTCCCTGGCCCAGCTCGAGGCCATCGTCTATGCCGGCCAGGCGCATTCCGGCGTGCTCCCCAACGGCTCCCGCAAGGGGTTTTTCATCGGCGACGGAACCGGCGTGGGAAAGGGGCGCGAGATCTCCGGAATCATCATGGACAACATGATGCAAGGCCGCCGGAAGGCCGTCTGGGTGTCCTTCAATGAAGGGTTGATCGTCGATGCCCAGCGCGACTTCGCCAGTATCGGTGGCGACCCCGACCGCCTCTTCTTCCAGGGAAAGACCAAGGCCGGCAACGACATCCTCCAGGATGAGGGCATCCTCTTCACCACCTACTCGACGCTGCGGGGCGGCGAGAGGCGGCAAGCGACCGACGCCGCGCAGCAGCGCGGGAAAACCCGCCTGCAGCAGATCGTAGCGTGGCTGGGGCCGGACTTCGACGGCGTGATTGCCTTCGACGAGGCCCACAGCATGGGCAATGCCGTTGCCATCAAGGGCAAGCGCGGTACGCGCAAGCCTTCTCAGCAGGCCATTGCCGGCATCAACCTCCAACGCGAGCTGCCCGACGCCCGGGTGGTCTATGTCTCGGCCACGGGCGCTACCGAGGTCAGCAATCTGAGCTACGCCGATCGCCTGGGCTTGTGGGGCGAAGGGACGCCGTTTGCAGACGTCAGCGCCTTCATCAGCAATGTCTCCGCCGGAGGCATCGCCGCCATGGAGCTGATCAGCCGCGACATGAAGGGCCTGGGCATGTATATCGCCCGGTCCTTGTCCTTCGACGGCGTGACCTACGAGCGTCTGGAGCACACCCTGACCGAGCTGCAGGAGGACATCTACAACGAACTGGCAGGGGCGTGGCAAGTCGTCCTCAACAACGTCAACCAGGCCCTCGAGATCACTCAGGCCGGCAACAACGGCAGTGCGAAGAGCGCGGCCATGGCGCAGTTCTGGGGCGCGCACCAGCGGTTCTTCAATCAGATCGTCACGGCGATGCAGACACCCGCCGTCATCGATCACATGCGCGAGCAGCTCGAGGCCGGCCACGCCGCCGTGATCCAGCTCGTCAATACCAACGAGGCCGCCCAGGAACGCATCATCGCCGACGCGACCGCGAACGACATGGCACTGGAGGAGCTGGATTTCACGCCCCGACAGATGTTGATGGACTACGTCCGCAACGGCTTTCCCGTCGCGGCCTTCGAGGAGTCTTCGGACGAGAACGGTAACAAGGTCTATGTGCCCGTGAAGGATTCCGAGGGCAAGCCGGTGTTCGACCGGCAAGCCCTCGCAATGCGGGAGGCGTTGCTTTCCACTCTTCAACACATCCGCGTCCCGGAAAACCCGCTCGATTCGATCGTCAACGCCTTCGGTGCCGACCAGGTTGCCGAGGTGACCGGCCGCCACCGCCGCTTCATCCAGACCCGAGACGCCGAGGGCAATCTCACGGTCGAAGAAGAGAAGCGCGGCCGACATGCCTCGCGCACGGATGCCGACCTCTTCCAGCGGGACAAGAAGCGCATCCTCGTGTTCTCCGGCGCCGGCGGGACTGGCTACAGCTTTCATGCCGACAACACGGCCGAGAACACCCGCAGGCGGATCCACTACATCCTGCAGCCCGGGTGGCAGGCCGCGGCGGCCGTCCAGGGGTTCGGACGCACCCACCGGACCAACCAGGCCGTTGAGCCGCACTACGTTCTTCCGACCACCAACCTCAAGGCGCAAAAGCGGTTCGTCTCCTCCATCGCCCGGCGCCTGGATCAGCTCGGCGCCCTGACGCGCGGCCAGCGCCAGGCCACCGGCCAGGGCATGTTCACCGCCGCCGACAATCTGGAAAGCGAATACGCCAAGGTGGCGTTGGCGAACTTCTTCACCGACCTTCACCGAAACACCACCGGGCTGGACTTCCACAAGGTCGCGCGGGAGATGGGGCTCAGCCTCGTCGACGAAAACGGTGCCTTCAGCGAAAGCAAGATCCCCGACATCCCGCAGTTTCTGAACCGACTTCTGTCTCTCAAAACCGACCAGCAGAACGCGGTGTTCGAGGCCTTTGAAAGCCGCCTCGTGGAGGCCGTCGACTATGCCAAGCAAAAGGGCCTGTTTGACGCAGGCCTCCAGACGTTCCGGGCGCAGAGTATCCGCAAGTCCCGCGACGTCGTGGCTTACGAAGATGCCCGGACAGGGGCGAAGACCCGCTACGTGGAGCTGGATGTCTCGAATCCGATCGCCTATCTGGCGTGGGATGAGATTTCAGCCATTGCCCGAAGCAACCGCAGGGGCGGCGACCTGGGAGGCTGGTACGTCGCGGAGTACGGCAAGACCCAAGGCCAGGTGTTTTTCCTCGCCGACCTTGGGGACCGCCTGGATTCCGAGGGCAACCTGCTCCGCCGGGGCGTCATGTATGGGATCGAGAAACACCACCAGCGCTACATCGACAACGCTGACGTGATTCACCGCGGCTGGGAGCATCGCCGCGTTGGCGGCGTCATGCAAAGGGTGACCCTGACGCGTCGGGTGGACGAGCCGGAAGCGCAGAGCCTGTGGAATGCGCAGCTCGCTGCCGCCCCGACGATGCGGACCACCACGGAGCGCATGCTGGTGGGCATCATCCTGCCGATATGGGACCGGGTCGAGGGCTCCTCGACGATCTACCGACTCCAAACCGACGACGGCGAGCAGCTACTCGGCCGGCGCATGGGACGCGAATCCGCCAGGCAGACCTTGCGCAACCTTGGCCTCGACTCCCCGATTGCCCAGATGTCGAGCGCCGACGTGGTCAGTGCGATCCGCGCCGGCCGTCGCGCAATCCTGGCCAATGGCTGGGAAATCTCCCTTTCTCGCGTCAACAGAGAGGACCGCATCGAGATCAAGGCGAAAGGCCACATCACCACAGCGGAGCAACGTCTTCTCACGACACAGGGCGCCTTTATCGAACGGATCCAATGGGCCGAGCGGGTGTTTCTCCCCGCGGGCTCGAACGGCCTCCAGGCCTTCGAGCGCATCACCGCCTCCAAGCCCGTCATCGATCTCCACGACACCCCGCAGCGCGGCGCGTCGCCAGACGACACCGCCAACGCCGTGAGGCTCCCAGCAGCGGGTGCGCTGGACGCGCAACCGTTCCCAGGCGGAGCGCCACGCCCCGTGGCGCCCGCTTCACCGGAACCTTCAGTCAAGGGGGGAACTGTGGCCGAGAAACGATCTTATGCCGAGCAAGTGGCCGACAAGCTGATTGAACAGTTGAAACAAGGCGCCGCTCCCTGGCAGAGGCCCTGGGACGCTGCGCCTCCCGGTTCCTACTACCCGATGAATCCCACCACTGGCAAGCGCTACCGTGGGATCAACTCCGTGTACCTGCTCGCGCAGGGTCGCACGGATCAGCGGTGGATGACTTACAAGCAGGCCGCGGCGGTCGGCGCTCAGGTTCGGAAGGGTGAAAAAGGCACGCCCATCCAATTCTGGAAGTTTGAGGAAGAGCAACCGAAGCGCGATGAAAACGGGGTGC
>NZ_JAYSFG010000046.1:0-6296 GCF_041913445.1 Tabrizicola sp. | reverse complement strand
CATAACCTGAAGGCCGCAGGTTCAAATCCTGCCCCCGCAACCAAAATCTTGTATACCAAGTTTACGCCCCGCCATCTGGTGGGGCTTTTTGCGTTACACCGCACGGGTCAACAATAGGGAAACAAAAGGGCCAAAACTGCGTGAAAGATTAGGGGCATAGTAGGCGAGGAGGATCAGGAACGCGCCAAAGCCGCAGAAGCCCGCGTTCACTCGGGACAAAGGCTGATCTGCAATTGGGCAGGCGCAGCAGGCGCAATCTCGTCCCGCACCTGATCCAGCAAGGCGAGTAGATCGTCCTGCCGTGGTTGACCGAATGCCAGCCGATCCAGCGCCACTGAACGGTCCAGCCAGGAAAGCCGGGTCTCTTCACGGCCGAAGGGAGCGACATGGCGTTCGACCTTGGCGGGGCCGTCGAGCACCGAGAAAGGCTACGTGGTCCTGACCGTTCCTTCCGTTTGCATCGGTATCGCCCCAGGGGCGCGGCCGGTCCGTGCGGAGGACATGGCCTTCAGGTATCGCACCAGACCGCATCGGTATTGGACCAAAGACGACTGCCAGTGCCATCTTCAGGTCATCGCAAGACCCGAAGTGAAGGCCAATGCCGTGACCAAGATCGACCGTATCGACGCCATCATCATCGACGTGCCGACTGTGCGCGGCCATGTGCTGTCGATGACCACGATGCTGACCCAGTCGGTCGTGCTGGTCCGCGTGCGCTTCTCGGACGGGTCCGAGGGCCTGGGAGAGGGCGCCTCGATCGGCGGGCTGTCCTATGGGCCGGAAAGCGTCGAGAGCGTGAAGCTGGCGATCGACACCTATATCGCTCCGGTGCTGGTGGGGATGGACGGGGATGCCATCGCGGCGGCCAGCGCGCATATGGAGAAGGCGGTGAAGGGCAACCCCATCGCCCGCGCTGCCGTGGAATGCGCGCTGTGGGACGGCCTGGGGCGTCGGGCTGGCCTGTCAGTCGCGCAGCTTTTCGGGGGCCGGGTGCACGACCGCCTGCCGGTGGCCTGGACGCTCGCCAGTGGCAACAGCCAGACCGACATCGACGAGGCCGAGCGGATGCTGGAGACCCGCCGCCACCGCGATTTCAAGCTGAAGATCGGCAAGCGCCCGGTGAAGCAGGACATCGCCCATGTGGCCGCCATCGCCAAGGCCGTGGGCGACCGTGGCACGATCCGGGTGGATGTGAACCAGGCCTGGAGCCTGACCGACGCCCGCTATGGCGCGCGGGGGCTGCAGGAGATCGGCTGCGTGCTGATCGAACAGCCCGTGGCACGCGACAAGCTGGCCGCGCTGAAGACGCTGACCGACGGGTATGAGATCGCCATCATGGCCGACGAGGTGCTGCAAGGCCCGTCGGATGCGATGCGGGTGGCCGCCAACCGCTCGGCCGATGTCTTTGCGGTGAAGGTCTGCCAGTCGGGCGGGTTGAAGCCCGCCTCGGACGTGATCGCCATCGCCCGCGCCGCCGGGATCGACCTTTACGGCGGCACCATGCTGGAAAGCGGTCTTGGCACCGCCGCCGCGATCCAGCTGTTTGCCACCGTGCCGGAGTGGCAGTTCGGGACCGAGATGTTCGGACCGCTGCTTCTCAAGGACGAAATTCTGGCCGAACCGCTGGAATACAAGGATTTCTCGGTGACCGTGCCGCAAGGCCCAGGCATCGGGGTGATGCTCGACGATGACAAGGTGAACTTCTACCGCCGCGACCGCCAGGTCTCGGTGCGTGGAGTCATGGGGGCCATCGCGGGCGAGTGACAAGCCCCCATCGGGGGAGGAGAGGGCCCGGAAAGCACCGCTTTCCGGGGACGAGGGAGCTTTGTCCCGCGAGGGGCATCATGGAGGGAGAGAGCCATGTTTACCGACGCAGGTCTCGACGAGATCACCCGCCGCCTGGACGGCATCGTGCAGGACAAGCCGGAAGAAGGCATCTTCCGCGCCCGCCGCGACATGTTCACCGACCCGGAGCTTTTCGAGCTGGAGATGAAGCATATCTGGGAAGGGAACTGGATCTACCTGGCCCACGAATCCCAGATCCCGAACGTCAACGACACCTTCACCACCCATATCGGCCGCCAGCCGATCATGATCACCCGCGACAAGACCGGGACGCTGCACGCGCTGATCAACGCCTGCTCGCACCGGGGCGCGATGCTCTGCCGGCACAAGCGGCAGAACAAGGCGACCTTCACCTGCCCCTTCCACGGCTGGACCTTCAACAACACCGGCAAGCTTCTGAAGGTGAAGGACCCCGAGGGCGCGGGCTACCCCGAGCAGTTCAACAAGAACGGCAGCCATGACCTGAAGCGCGTGGCCCGGTTCGAGTCCTATCGCGGGTTCCTGTTCGGGTCGCTGAACCCCGACGTGCAGCCGCTGTCAGATTACCTGGGCGAGGCCAAGGTGATGATCGACATGGTGGCCGACCAGTCCGACGAGGGGCTGGAGGTGCTGCGTGGGTCCTCCACCTACACCTACCAGGGCAACTGGAAGCTGCAGGCCGAAAACGGCGCGGACGGCTATCACGTCTCGGCCGTACACTGGAACTACGTCGCCACCACCAGCCACCGCGCCGATGAGGGCAAGGATGAGGTGAAGTCGGTGGACGCCTCGAAGTGGAACAAGCAGAAGGGTGGGTTCTATTCCTTCGACAACGGCCACCTGGTCCTGTGGACCAAATGGGCCGACCCGTCGAACCGCCCGCTTGCACCGCGCCGGGACGAGCTGGTGGCCAAGTATGGAGAGGCCAAGGCCAACTGGATGATCGGCTACCTGCGCAACCTCTGCCTCTATCCGAACCTGTTCCTGATGGACCAGTTCTCCAGCCAGCTGCGCGTGTTCCGCCCGATCAGCGTCGACAAGACCGAGGTCACGATCTACTGCATCGCGCCGAAGGGCGAGTCCCAGGAAGCCCGCACCCGCCGCATCCGCCAGTACGAGGATTTCTTCAACGCCTCGGGCATGGCGACGCCGGATGACCTTGAGGAATTCCGCGCGACCCAGATGGGTTACGCTGCTGCCCCCACCGCCCAGTGGAACGACCTGACCCGTGGGGCGACCCAGTGGATCACTGGAGCGGACGAAGAGGCGCAGCGGATCGGGTTGAAGCCGATCCTCTCCGGCGCGCGGACCGAGGACGAGGGTCTTTTCGTCATCCAGCACACCCAATGGACCGAACGCATGGCCGCCGCCGTCGCGGCCGAGCGCCAGACCGCAACCCAGATCGCAGCGGAGTAAGCCCGATGAACGCCGTGACCGATACCCAGCTGTCCTACGACGCGCTCTGCGCTTTCCTTTACGCCGAGGCCCGCGCCCTGGACGACCGCCGGTTTGACGACTGGATCCAGTTCTACCACCCGGACTGCCCGTTCTGGATGCCGGCCTGGGACGACTACGACACCCTGACCGAGGACCCGGCGAACGAGATGTCGCTGATCTATTACCCCAACCGCAGCGGGATCGAGGATCGCGTCTTCCGCATCAAGACCGACCGGTCGTCCGCCACCTCGCTGCCGGAACCGCGCACCGGGCACAACATCACCAATGTCGAGGTGCTGGGGCGCGAGGGGACGAAGACCCACCTGCGCTTCAACTGGATGACGCACAACTATCGCTACGGGACGACCGACACCTATTGGGGCACGTCGTTCTACACGGTCGATGTCGCCTCGGGCGCGCCCTTGATCACCTCGAAGAAGGTGGTGCTGAAGAACGACCGCATCCACCACGTGATCGACGTCTACCACATCTGACACCGCAAAGCCGTTCCCCAGACGGCACCCCGGCGCGGCCCCTGAGGAGGAGGCCCGCCGGGGAGAGGAGGAGCCATGACCTACAAGATCGCCCTGAACTTCGAAGACGGCGTCACCCGCATCATCGACTGCGAGGCCGACGAGAAGGTCTCCGACGCCGCCTTCCGGCAGAAGATCAACGTGCCGATGGACTGCCGTGACGGCGTCTGCGGCACCTGCAAGTGCAAGGCGGAGCGGGGCGAGTATGAGCTTGGCTTCTACCTCGAAGACGCGATGACCGAGGAGGAAGCGGCGCAGGGCATGGTCCTGACCTGCCAGATGATGCCGAAGTCAGATTGCGTCGTGGCGATCCCGGCCTCGTCCCTCGCCTGCAAGACCGGCGCGCAGAGTGTGCAGGCCAGCGTGGCGGGGGTCGAGGCTTTGTCGGAAACCAGCTTCCGCCTGCGGGTGACGCTGCCTGCGGCGATGCCCTTCCTGCCGGGCCAGTATGTCAACGTGCAGGTCCCGGGGACCTCTGCGACCCGGGCCTATTCCTTCTCCAGCCACCCGGAGGCGACAGAGGCGTCCTTCCTGATCCGCAACATCCCCGGCGGGCTGATGTCGGGCTACCTGGCCCGCGCCAAGGCTGGCGACGCCATGACGCTCACCGGCCCGATGGGGGCCTTCTACCTGCGGCCCGTCACCCGCCCGCAGGTCTTCCTCGCGGGCGGCACGGGCCTTGCGCCCTTCCTGTCGATGCTGGAGCAGATCGCCACCACCGGCACCGACCAACCGATCCGCCTTTACTACGCCGTCACGCGCGACGCCGACCTGGTGGAACTGGACCGGCTGGAGAGCCTCGCCGCGCTGATCCCCTCGCTGGAGATCATCACCATCGTCGCCGATGCCGCCAGCGCGCATGCGAAGAAGGGCTTCGTCACCGACCACCTGACCGCCGCCGATCTCTGGGACGGGGCGGCCGATGTCTACCTCTGCGGCCCGCCGCCGATGGTCGAGGCGGTGCGCGCGCATATGGCCGGGCTGGGTATCACGCCCGCGTCCTTCCTGTTCGAGAAGTTCAACCCCTCGGAAACCAAGGCGGCGGCGTGATGCGGTTCAAGGGCAGGGTCTTTGCCATCACCGGCGCCGCGCAGGGCATCGGACGGCGCGTCGCCGAACGGGCGGCTCTGGAAGGCGCGTCGGTCGCGGTGATCGACCGCTCGCCCATCGGGGCCGAGGTGGCTGACGCTATCAAGGCGGCGGGGGCCAAGGCGATCTACCTGCCCGCCGACCTGGAGACCCATGTCGGGGCCGTCGACGCGATGGACGGCGTCGTCAAGGAATTCGGCCGGATCGACGTCTCGGTCCACAACGTCGGCGGCACGATCTGGGCCAAGCCCTTCGAGCATTACGAGGCCGACCAGATCGACGCCGAGGTGCGCCGGTCGCTGTTCCCGACGCTCTATTCCTGCCACGCGGTCCTGCCGCATATGCTGGCCGCCGGGAAGGGCGTGATCGTGAACGTCTCGTCCATCGCCACCCGCAGCCTGAACCGCGTGCCCTATGCGGCGGCCAAGGGCGGGGTGAACGCGATCACCGCAAGCCTTGCCTGGGAAGTTGCCGAGCGCGGCATCCGCGTCGTCGCCACCGCTCCGGGCGGCACCGAGGCCCCGCCTCGGGCAGTGCCCCGGAACCCCAATGAACAATCGGCACAGGAGAAGGCCTGGTACCAAGAGATCGTCGACCAGACGGTCCAGTCCAGCCTGATGCGCCGCTACGGAACTCTGGATGAACAGGCGGGGGTGATCCTCTTCCTGGCGTCCGACGATGCCTCATACCTGACCGGGGTCACGATCCCGGTGGGCGGGGGCGACCTGGGCTGAACGGCCCGCCACACCGGCGCCGAGGAGGGCGCCACAAAGGGAGAGAGACAGATGAAGACGACCATTCGGGCGGCCCTTGCGGGGCTCGTCACCAGCACGGCCATGCTTTCGGCGGCTTATGCCGAGGATATCAAGGTGGGGCTCCTTCTGCCCTATTCCGGCGTCTATGCCGCACTTGGGCAGGACATCGACGACGCCTTCGCCCTGGGGCTGGAAACCTTCGGCGCGGACAGTGGTGCCACGTTCGAGATCGTCCGCGAGGATGATGAGGTGAAGCCTCCGGTCGGCCTTGCCAAGACCAAGAAGCTGATCCTGCAGGACGAGGTCGACGTGATGGTCGGCGTGGTCTCCTCGGGCGTCCTGGGCGCGATCCGCGACACCGTCGACGGCGCGGGCGTGCCGCTGATCGTGGCGAATGCGGGCAACGACGAGGCGACGGGCGAGCAGTGCAGCCCCTTCATCACCCGCGTCTCCTTCTCGAATGCCCAAGTCAACCGGCCGATGGGCCAGTGGCTGGTCGACCAGGGTGTGAAAAAGGTTTTCACCATTGCCCCGGATTATGCCGCCGGTCGCCAGATGATCGACGCCTTCACCGCCGCCTACACCGCTGCGGGCGGCGAGGTGGTGGGCCAGGAATGGCCCGCTTTCCAGAAGACCCAGGACTTCGGGCCGTATCTGG
>NZ_JAYSFG010000045.1:0-8307 GCF_041913445.1 Tabrizicola sp. | reverse complement strand
TCACGAAGAAGGACATGAAGCCGAGCTTGACGCCGTGCTTCTTCTCGAAGGCGTCCTTGTATTCGTTGCGCAAGGACATGATGCCGGACATGTCGACCTCGTTGTAGGTCGTCAGCATCGCGGCGGTGTTCTGCGCGTCCTTCAGGCGGCGGGCGATGGTGGCCCGCAGGCGGGTCATCTTGACGCGTTCCTCACGCGCGGCGTCCTCGGCCGGGATGGGCGCGCGGGGGACGGAGACGGGCGCGGGCGCGGCGGCCGGGGCCGGGGCCGCGGCGGGGGCCGGGGTGGCGACGGCCTTGGCCACGTCTTCCTTCATGATGCGACCGTCGCGGCCAGTGCCCTTGACCTCATCGGCGGACAGGCCGGCCTCGGCCAGGGCCTTCTTGGCCGAGGGGGCGTTTTCCACGTCGGCGCGGGGGGTGACTTCCTCATGACCTGCGCCGGGGGAGCCGACGGCGGCAGCGGCCTCGATCTTCGGGTCCTCGGTCTTGGGCTTCTGCGCGGTGGGGGCGGCAGCGGCGCCTTCGGTCACGATGGCGAGGCGGGCGTTCGCTGCCACGGTGGTGCCTTCGGGGGCGAGGATTTCGGCCAGCACGCCCGAGACCGGCGAGGGGACCTCGACCGAGACCTTGTCGGTTTCAAGCTCGCACAGCATCTCGTCCTGCTTCACGGCGTCGCCCGGCTTCTTGAACCAGGTGGACACGGTGGCCTCGGACACGGATTCGCCAAGGGCGGGGACCATCACGTCAGTCATTTTTCTTCTCCGGTCTTTCCAAGGTCAGTTCAGGCCCAGGGCCTGGGCGACGAGGGTTTGCTGTTCATGCTTGTGGCGGGAGGCGAGGCCCGTGGCGGGCGACGCGCTGGCCTTGCGGCCGGCGTAGGACATGCGGGTCGTCTTGCCGCGGACCTTGGTCAGGATCTGCTCCATGTCCGGCTCGATGAAGAGCCAGGCGCCCTGGTTCTTGGGCTCTTCCTGGCACCAGATGAATTCCGCTTTCGGGAAGCGGGCGAGTTCCTGGCCCAAGGAGATGGTGGGCAGCGGGTAGAGCTGTTCGACGCGGAGGAGGTAGACGTCGTCCAGCCCTTGCGCGTCACGTTCGGCGAGGAGGTCGTAGTAGACCTTGCCCGAGCAGAGGACGACGCGCTTGATCTTGTCGTCGGCCTTGAGCTTGAGGGTGGAGTTGCCCTTCTGCGCGTCGTCCCAGAGGACGCGGTGGAAGGTGGAGCCGTCGGTGAAGTCTTCCGCGCGGGAGATCGCCATCGGGTGCCGCAGGAGCGACTTCGGCGTCATCAGGATCAGCGGCTTCCGGTAGGTCCGGTGCAGCTGGCGGCGGAGGATGTGGAAGTAGTTCGCCGGGGTGGTGCAGTTGGCGACGATCCAGTTGTCCTCGGCGCTGAGTTGCAGGAAGCGTTCCAGGCGGGCCGAGGAGTGTTCCGGGCCCTGGCCTTCGAACCCGTGGGGGAGGAGGACGACGAGGCCGGACATCCGCAGCCACTTCGATTCCGACGAGTTGATGAACTGGTCGAACATGATCTGCGCGCCGTTGGCGAAGTCGCCGAACTGGGCTTCCCAGAGGGTGAGCGCGTTCGGTTCGGACAGCGAGTAGCCGTATTCGAAGCCGAGGACGGCATATTCCGAGAGCATCGAGTCGATGACCTCATACCGCGCCTGGCCGGGACGGATGTGGTTCAGGGGGTAGTGGCGTTCCTCGGTCGTCTGGTCGATCCAGCCGGAGTGGCGCTGCGAGAAGGTGCCGCGGGTGCAGTCCTGGCCGGAGAGGCGGACGTTGAAGCCTTCCACCTGAAGCGAGCCGAAAGCCAGCGCCTCGGCGGTCGCCCAGTCGAAGCCTTGACCTTTTGCAAACATTTCCCGCTTGGCTTCCAGCTGGCGGGCCACGGTCTTGTGCAAATCGAACCCTTCGGGCACGCGGGTCAGCGCCGCCCCGACCTCGGCCAGGGTCTCGGCCTTGATCCAGGTTTCGCCGCGCTGGTAGTTGTTCAGGTCCTTGGTCTGCAGGTTCTTCCAGCGGCCGTCGAGCCAGTCGGCCTTGTTCGGAAGGAAGGCCTTGCCGGCCTCGAACTCTTCGTTGAGCCGGGCCTGGAAGGCGGCCTTCATCTGCTCGATCTCGCCTTCGGGGATCAGGCCGTCGGCGACGAGGCGGTCGGTGTAGAGCTGGAGCGTCGTCTTCTGCTTGCGGATGCGGTTGTACATCGCCGGGTTGGTGAACATCGGCTCGTCGCCTTCGTTGTGACCGAAGCGGCGGTAGCAGAAGATGTCGATGACCACGTCCTTGTGGAACTTCTGGCGGAACTCGGTGGCGACGCGGGCCGCGTGGACCACGGCCTCGGGGTCGTCGCCGTTGACGTGGAAGATCGGCGCCTCGACCATCAGGGCGATGTCCGTCGGGTAGGGCGAGGTGCGGCTGAAGGACGGGGCGGTGGTGAAGCCGATCTGGTTGTTGACGATGATATGGATGCAGCCGCCGGTGCGGTGGCCCTTGATGCCCGACAGTTGCAGGCATTCCGCCACGACGCCCTGGCCGGCAAAGGCCGCGTCGCCGTGGAGGAGGATCGGCAGGACGGCGATGCGTTCCGCCTGGTCGTTCATCTGGTCCTGCTTGGCGCGGGCCTTGCCGAGGACGACGGGGTTCACCGCTTCCAGGTGCGAGGGGTTCGCAGTGAGAGACAGGTGGACCTTGTTGCCGTCGAACTCGCGGTCGCTGGAGGCGCCAAGGTGGTATTTCACGTCGCCGGAGCCGTCCACGTCCTCGGGCTTGTAGGAGCCGCCCTGGAATTCGTGGAAGATCGCCCGGTAGGGTTTCTGCATGACGTTGGCGAGGATGTTCAGGCGCCCGCGGTGGGGCATCCCGATGATGATTTCCTTCACCCCAAGCGCGCCGCCGCGCTTGATGATCTGCTCCATCGCCGGGATCAGCGCCTCACCGCCGTCAAGGCCGAAGCGCTTGGTCCCCATGTACTTGACGTGGAGGAACTTTTCGTAGCCCTCGGCTTCCACGAGCTTGTTCAGGATGGCCTTCCGGCCCTCGCGGGTGAAGGCGATTTCCTTGCCGTAGCCTTCGATGCGTTCCTTCAGCCACGACGCCTGTTCCGGGTCCGAGATGTGCATGTACTGCAGCGCGAAGGTGCCGCAGTAGGTGCGCTTCAGGATGTCGATGATCTGGCGCATCGAGGCGTGGGTCAGGCCCAGCACGTTGTCGATGAAGATCGGGCGGTCCATGTCGGCTTCCGAGAAGCCGTAGGAGGCCGGATCAAGTTCCGGGTGGGATTTCTTCTCGGCCAGGCCCAGCGGATCGAGGTCGGCGGCGAGGTGGCCGCGGATCCGGTAGGCGCGGATGATCATCAGCGCGCGGATGGAATCGAGGACGGCGCGCTGGATCTGTTCGTCGGAGAGCTGGACCCCGGCCTCGGCGGCCTTGGCGGCGATCTTCTGGCCAGCGGCCTTGCCTTCCCTGGCGGGCGGCGGTGCGGCCCATTCGCCGGTGAGCGCGGCGGTCAGCTCGTCGGCGGGGGTCGGCGGCCAGTCGGCGCGGGCCCAGGAGGGGCCGGAGGCGGCGCGCTTGGTGTCGACCTCGCTGTCGCCGAGCGACTGGAAGAAGGCGGCCCATTGCGGGTCGACCGAGGCCGGGTCCGCGGCATGGCGGGCGGCGAGCTGGTCGACGTAATCGGCGTTGGCTCCGTCGAGGAAGGACGAGGCGGCGAAGGCGGCGGTGGGGGATTGGTCGGTCATGCGATTACCCTCTTGTCTTTCAAAGCCAGAGCCAGGGCGCGACGCGGCGCGCGATCCGGCGGATGGTGGATTTGCTGCGGTTTCCGAACGAGCGGTAGTTCTTGCCCGATCCGCCCGAGGTGCCCCGGAATTCGGGCTGCACGCGGAAGCGGGGGGTGATGTCCTTGCGACCCAGATGGGGCTTCAGTCGCTGGTAGAGAAGCTTTTCAACAGTAAAGTGCTCATCAGGCCAGTCGTGGTGAATAAGGCTGCGAAAGCCCGCTGGCGTGAAAGCGATAAGCTTGGTGTCGGTCCACTGGTTACCGCCCAAGGCCTCGCCGATCAGGGGCACGTCGCGGCAGTCGGCGTATACCGAAAAACCCTGCGGCTGGGTGGCGATGAGGTCGTCGAGGTTGTCCACGATCAGCCGACCCGTGACTTTCCAGACCGGCTCATCTTCGCCCAGGCGGGAACGGAACTGGTCCAGCGCCGTGGCGATCAGCTCCATCTCGCCCTTGCCCTTGCCGAAGGCTGGGGGGACGGGGCTTTTGTAGCTGTGGAACAGCACTTCGCGCCCGGCCCTGGCGGCCAGCTCTTTCAGCGCATCGAGCGGGTAAGCGGAGTTGTCGACGAAGAGGATCTTCAGGTCCGGCACGCGCAGGTAGTGGACCAGCGCAGCCTGATATTCGGCAAGGCGCTGGGCCGGATCGAACTGCGTGTGCGCCGCGGCTGCGGGGTCGGGCGCGATGGTTGCGGTCATCAGGAGTGCGGTCATGTCACCACCCCCGCCGCCCCCGAGGGCAGGCCCTGGCTGGCCCACGGAGAGATCGCGTCCCTTTGCATCTTACCCCTTGATCGCCTTCAGCACGGCCTCGCCCAGGCCTGCGGGGCTGTCGGCCACCACGATCCCGGCCGATTTCATCGCCTCGATCTTGCTGCCAGCATCACCCTTGCCACCGGCCACGATGGCACCAGCGTGGCCCATGCGGCGGCCCGGGGGGGCGGTGCGACCGGCGATGAAGCCGGCGGTCGGCTTCCAGCGGCCGCGCTTCTTTTCGTCGGCGAGGAACTGGGCGGCTTCCTCTTCGGCAGAACCGCCAATCTCGCCGATCATGATGATCGACTGGGTGGCGGGGTCGGCGAGGAACATCTCGAGCACGTCGATATGCTCGGTCCCCTTGATCGGGTCGCCGCCGATGCCGACGGCGGTGGTCTGGCCGAGGCCAACGTCGGTGGTCTGCTTCACGGCCTCATAGGTGAGCGTGCCCGAGCGGGAGACGACGCCCACGGAGCCTTTTGAGAAGATGGAGCCCGGCATGATGCCGATCTTGCATTCGCCGGGGGTCAGGACGCCGGGGCAGTTCGGGCCGATGAGACGGGACTTCGAGTTGATGAGCGCGCGCTTGACCTTCATCATGTCGAGGACCGGGATGCCTTCGGTGATGCAGACGATCAGCGGGATCTCGGCGTCGATGGCTTCGAGGATCGAGTCGGCGGCGAAGGGCGGGGGCACGTAGATTGCGGTCGCATCTGCTCCGGTCTTGGCGACGGCCTCATGGACGGAGTCGAAGACGGGAAGGCCCAGATGCTCGGTCCCGCCTTTGCCGGGGGTCACGCCGCCGACCATTTGCGTGCCGTAGGCGATGGCCTGTTCGGAGTGGAAGGTGCCTTGCGAGCCGGTGAAGCCCTGGCAGATGACTTTGGTGGATTTGTTGACGAGGACGGACATGGACTTCAGCCTTTCACCGCTTTGACGATCTTCCGGGCCGCATCCGACAGGTCGTCGGCTGCGATGACGTTCAGGCCGGAATCGTTGATGATCTTCTTGCCGAGATCGACGTTGGTGCCCTCAAGCCGGACGACCAGCGGGACCTTGAGGCCGACTTCCTTGACCGCGGCGATCACGCCCTCGGCGATGATGTCGCAGCGCATGATGCCGCCGAAGATGTTGACGAGGATGCCCTTCACGTTCGGGTCGGAGGTGATGATCTTGAAGGCCTCGGTCACCTTCTCCTTCGTCGCGCCGCCGCCGACGTCAAGGAAGTTGGCGGGTTCGGCGCCGTAGAGCTTGATGATGTCCATCGTGGCCATGGCGAGGCCCGCGCCGTTGACCATGCAGCCGATCTCGCCATCCAGCGCGATGTAGTTGAGGTCGAACTTCGACGCGGCGAGTTCCTTCGGGTCTTCCTCGGTCTCGTCCCGCAGGGCGGCGATGTCGGGGTGGCGGTAGATCGCGTTGCCATCGAAGCCCATCTTCGCGTCGAGGAGGCGGAGGGAGCCGTCCTTCAACACGCAGAAGGGGTTGATCTCCAGCATGTCCATGTCCTTGTCGAGGAAGAGCTGGTAGAGCTTCTTGACGATCTGGACGCAGGATTTGACCTGCTGGCCGGAGAGGCCGAGCGCAAAGGCCACGCGGCGGCCGTGGAAGTCCTGCAGGCCCGTGGCCGGGTCGATGGTGAAGGTGTGGATCTTCTCGGGCGTGTCGTGGGCCACGTCCTCGATCGACATGCCGCCTTCGGTGGAGGCGACGATGGAGATGCGGCTGGTCTGGCGGTCGATCAGGAAGGCCAGGTAGAACTCACGCTCGATGTCGCTGCCGTCTTCGATGTAGATGCGGTTGACCTGCTTGCCGGTGGCGCCGGTCTGGACGGTGACGAGGGTGCGGCCCAGCATCTGGCGGGCGAATTCGGCGGCTTCGCCGACCGAGCGGGCCAGGCGGACGCCGCCCTTTTCCCCGGCTTCGGGTTCCTTGAAATGGCCCTTGCCGCGGCCGCCGGCGTGGATCTGCGCCTTCACCACCCAGAGCGGCCCGTCGAGTTCGCCGGCGGCGGTCTTGGCCTCTTCCGCGCGGAGGACGACGCGGCCGTCGGACACGGGGATGCCGTAGCTGCGCAGAAGTGCCTTGGCCTGGTATTCGTGGATGTTCATCTGGTGCCCCTTCGACGGCCGGGATTGGTCAGGGGCGTTCTGGCATGGGTTGGGGCGCGGGCCAAACGGCAAATGCCTGTAAAGCGGGCAAAATGCCGTGAAAATGCCGGATGTGATCACGCTGTGAAAGCGTGTGATCACGCGGCGGAAAATCGTGATCACATGGTGGCGGTAACGCCAGATGAGCCTGCGAATCACCCTTTGCATGGTCAGATTGACAAGGATCGGGGGGCTTGCGAAGGCTGGTCCGCAGAAAAGAGGAGACCGCCATGCCGCGCCCGAGTGCCAATGACATCACGCAAGACGTGCTGCCGAAGATCAGCCACGGGCGGGGGGTCTATCTGTGGGATGTCTCGGGGAAACAATACATCGACGGCTCCGGGGGCCCTGCGGTGTTTTCGGTGGGCCACGGCGACCCGCGCGTGAACGAGGCGGTGGCGAAGCAGATGGAGAAGGTGGCCTATGGCTACCGGTATCTCTTCAGCTCGGACCCGCTGGAGGAGATGAGCGAGATGCTCCGTCAGGCAACTGGGCTGGCGGACATGGTCTACACGACCTCGGGGTCGGAGGCGGTGGAAAGCGCGGTGAAGATCGCGCTGCAGTATCATTATGACCGGGGGGAGCCGGGGCGGGTGAAGTTCATCGCTCGCCGGCGGTCCTGGCACGGGAACACGCTGATGGCGACGGCGCTGTCGGGGTTTGAGGAGCGGCAGCGGGCTTTTGCGGGGGCCTTGCCCTCGGTCGGGCGGGTCAGTGCGGCGAATGCTTATCGGTTGCCTTCGGGGGTGACGCGGGAGGGGCTGGTCGCGCACCTGGCGGCGGAGCTGGAGGCGGAGATTTTGCGGCTGGGGCCGGAGACGGTCGCGGCGTTTATCTGGGAGCCGGTGGTGGGGGCGGCTGGGGGCGCCTTGCCTGCGCCCGAGGGCTATGGGCGCGCGGTGGCCGAGGTCTGCCGGCGGCACGGGGTGCTGGTGATCTGCGACGAGGTGATGTGTGGCTCGGGCCGGACGGGGGTGTGGCGGGCGTCCGAGGAGGACGGGATCACGGCGGACATCATCACGGTGGCGAAGTCGCTGTCGGGGGGCTACCTGCCGCTGGGAGCTGCGGTCTACACCAAGGAGATTGCAGAGGTGATGGCGGCGGGGCATGGCGGGCCGCTGACGGGGCATACCTATACCGGGCACACGGCTTGTCTGGCCGCAGGGGTGGCGGTGCAGAAGATCGTGCAGGAAGAGGGGCTTCTGGCCCGCATCCGGGACAAGGGGCCGCGCTGGCAGGCGGAGCTGCGGGCGCGGATGGCGCATCTGCCGCAGGTGGGCAACGTGCGGGGGCGGGGGTATTTCATCGGGGTGGAACTGGTGGCGGACCCCGGGACGAAGGCCCCGTTCGACGCCGCGCTGGGGGTGAACGGGCGCATCCGGGCCGAGGGGCTGCGGCGAGGGCTGATCTGTTATCCCTCGGGCGGGCATGTCGACGGGGCGGCGGGGGACACGGTGATCCTCGCGCCGCCGTTCAATGCGACGGACGGGGAGCTGGACGAAATCGCCGACAAGCTGGTGGCGACGCTGGAGACGGTGCTGAACGATTTGGGCTGAGCGCCGGAGTTTTCGAAAACTCCGGACCGGAGCCTTCGAAGGCTCCGATGCGATTTC
>NZ_JAYSFG010000044.1:0-9690 GCF_041913445.1 Tabrizicola sp. | reverse complement strand
CCGAGATGGTGATGCCGGGCGACAACCTGAAGTTCGAGGTCGAGCTGATCGCCCCCATCGCGATGGAAGAGAAGCTGCGCTTCGCCATCCGTGAGGGCGGCCGCACCGTCGGCGCAGGCGTCGTCTCGAAGATCATCGCCTAAGGCCTATTGCACTTCCGAAGGGCGGGTTGTATCAGCGCGCCCTTCGACCCCGACTACAGACTAACGAAACAGAACCTCTCGGGTGGGCGCCCAAGCCCCAGGCCGATGTTCTAAAGGGAAAAAACCGATGCAAGGTCAGACCATCCGCATCCGGCTCCGCGCGTTCGATTACCGTGTGCTGGACGCCAGCACCCAGGAAATCGTGAACACTGCGAAGCGTACCGGTGCCCAGGTTCGCGGACCCATTCCGCTGCCCAACAAGATCGAGAAATTCACGGTTCTCCGTGGTCCGCACATCGACAAGAAGTCGCGCGACCAGTGGGAAATCCGCACGCACAAGCGCCTGCTCGACATCGTTGATCCGACCCCCCAGACCGTGGACGCGCTGATGAAGCTCGACCTCGCCGCTGGCGTGGACGTCGAGATCAAAGTGTAAGGAGGGCAACAGATGCGCTCTGGAGTTATCGCAAAGAAGCTGGGCATGACCCGGCTGTTCCTGGCAGACGGCAAGCAGGTTCCGGTCACGGTCCTGCAGCTTGACAGCCTTCAGGTCGTGGCACAGCGCACCGCTGACAAGGATGGCTACACCGCCGTCCAGCTCGGCGCGGGCGTGGCCAAGGCCAAGCGGACCACCGCCGCTCAGCGCGGCCACTTCGCCAAGGCGAATGTCGCGCCGAAGCGCAAGATCGCGGAATTCCGCGTCTCGCCGGACTGCCTGATCGACGTGGGCGCGGAAATCACCGCCGACCACTACCTCGCGGGCCAGTTCGTCGACGTCGCCGGCACCTCGATCGGTAAGGGCTTCGCCGGTGCGATGAAGCGTCACAACTTCGGCGGCCTTCGCGCCAGCCACGGTGTGTCGGTTTCGCACCGTTCGCACGGCTCGACCGGCCAGTGCCAGGACCCCGGCAAGGTGTTCAAGGGCAAGAAGATGGCCGGCCACCTGGGTTCGGTCCGCGTGACCACGCAGAACCTGCAGGTCGTCCGCACCGACGCCGACCGCGGCCTGATCATGATCAAGGGCGCTGTCCCCGGGTCGAAGGGCGGCTGGGTCACCATCAAGGACGCCGTGAAGAAGCCGGAAGCCAAGGACGCCCCGCGTCCGGCCGCGATCCGCACTGCTGCTCCGGCTGCCGCTGGCGCCGAAGGGGGTGAAGCATGAAACTCGATGTGATCAAGCTGGACGGCAAGAAGGCCGGCTCCATCGACCTGGACGAAGCGCTGTTCGGCCTCGAGCCGCGCGCCGACATCCTGCACCGCGTGGTCCGCTGGCAGCGCGCCAAGGCCCAGGCCGGGACGCACTCGGTCCTCGGCAAGTCGGACGTCAGCTACTCGACCAAGAAGATCTATCGCCAGAAGGGCACCGGCGGCGCTCGCCACGGCTCCAAGAAGGCCCCGATCTTCCGTCACGGTGGCGTCTACAAGGGCCCGACCCCGCGCAGCCACGCCCATGACCTGCCGAAGAAGTTCCGCGCCCTCGGGCTGCGGCACGCGCTCTCGGCCAAGGCCAAGGCGGGTGAGCTGGTGATCCTGGACGCGGCCACGCTGGCCGAGGCCAAGACCGCCAACCTCGCCAAGATGAAGTCGGAGCTCGGCTGGAAGCGCGTCCTGATCATCGACGGCGCTTCGGTCGACGCGAACTTCGCCCTGGCCGCCCGCAACCTGGAGGGCGTTGACGTCCTGCCGACCATCGGCGCGAACGTCTACGACATCCTCAAGCGTGATACCCTGGTCATCACCAAGGCCGGTATCGAAGCCCTGGAGGCTCGCCTGAAATGAGCAAAGCACCGAAATCCGCTGCGGCCCTGAAGCCGGAGCACTACGACCTGATCAAGAAGCCGGTCATCACCGAAAAGGCCACCATGGCCTCGGAGGCGGGTGCCGTCGTGTTCCAGGTCGCGATGGACTCGACCAAGCCGCAGATCAAGGAAGCCGTCGAGGCGATCTTTGGTGTGAAGGTGAAGGCGGTGAACACCACCATCACCAAGGGCAAGGCCAAGCGTTTCCGCGGTCGCGCAGGCGAGCGCTCGGACAAGAAGAAGGCCTATGTCATGCTGGAAGACGGTCAGACGATCGACGTGACGACTGGTCTTTGAGCTTCGGCCTGGAGTGAAATGAGAGAGCCCCTGCCGGAAGGCGGGGGCTTTTTGCGTGGCATCAAGGTGTCTCCTTTCCACTTCGCCAAAAGCCTGTACCCAATTGTGTTATTGGTATATCGGTTTTGCCGTCCGAAAGTTCAGCATTCTCTGGCGCATAGTCGAACGCCCACAATGCTAGCCTAAGGCCATCACGCATCCCTTCTGCCTTTGCCACATCTGCAATTCGTCCCTGCATAAATTGAATTTCACCGGGGTCAAAAAGCGCGGTGAGAATTAGTCTCCAGACGCCCATTCGCGGCATTAATCTAAGTTGCCGATCATGGACCTCCCTGTCCCAAATTCCATATTGATAAAGTAGTTCATCGATCCGTGGGTCACTTTGAGGCAATCGAGAGCGCCACCTCAGCCTATCGCGTGCGCGCATAACATCCCATCTTGGGTCTATCTCTCTCCACCTTTCGAGCTCATTGAGATCGAGGCCATCCACTGAGATCTTTGCAGAAATTTCGTTCGCAACTGCCTCTAAATCCAAAATTGCTGTATCTAACTCTTGGTTGGACTTAACGCCGTCATCCTGATAACCATGCTCACTCCCGCGGAGGCGTGGTGCAACACTATCCCTTAGCCGAAAGTACTCGTTAACAAGAGCCTTCTGATCCTCGACCCAATTGTCCCATTCGCTATCTGAAATCTCCTCAAGATTTGCACATGAGGCATATATGAGATCAAGTATAGCTTCGCGAGACTCGTCGCGCCGTTTCCTGTCGTCTGCCGGCATTCTGGAATTCATCTCGAGCCAGATATCGTCCTGCGTAATGGTCATAGTTCAATCCTAACCTCTTCTGGCAACATAGGGCTCCGCGAAGCCTTATGATACCTGCGATGATCGTTGGGGTTTCTAATCATACTGCGATTGCCCTGGGGCGTGCGGTGAAGTCTTGGGGCTGTTACATCAACCTCGCAAACGTCTTGAGCCCTTAATAGATGTTCTGGGAGGGCTGACACTTATGCTTTTAGCGCCAAAGAGTTGGATCTGTACGGCATAACGCCTTGCTTCCTCTTCGGTCTGAAACAGCTCATAAATCCTTGATCGCCCGCTGCCGTAGCCGAGCGTCTTACGAAATGAGCCGAACGGTTGCTCAACAAGTGAGTCAAACCTTTCATCATCTTCTGGTTTTTCAGCAGAAACTACCCAGCGGTCCTGTCGAGGTGACACCATGTCAAGCTCCTTTATCGGCTCCTATCCGGTACGATACATGAGTTCCTGAATGAAAGAAGCGACTGTGCCTCGTTCGCGCGATGCCGGCGGTTCGCGCTGGACCGAGTGAGTTTACGCACTTGAGTGTTCTTGCACGACGCCTGCTCTGGGCGAGTGAGCGCTCAAGTTTCAATCTTTCGCACGAAACCGACCAGAGAAAATCAACTCCTCCCCCTTGCCACCCCCACCCCCCTCTGCTACTCCCGCGCCACGCCAGAAGCCCCGGATTCGTCCGGGGCTCTTGGTTTGTTCGTTCCCGATGCAGCCGCAAACGGAGCAAGCACCTAATCGGGGATCTTCGGAGCCCTTCACCGCCGGGTGGCGACACCCGTGCAAGCAAACGGAAGACAGGAAACATGGCACTCAAGTCGTATAAACCGACGACGCCTGGCCAGCGCGGGCTGGTTCTGATCGACCGTTCGGAGCTGTGGAAAGGCCGCCCGGTCAAGCACCTCACCGAGGGTTTGAACCGTTCTGGCGGCCGGAACAACACCGGACGTATCACGATGTGGCACCAGGGCGGGGGCGCGAAGCGTCTCTACCGGGTGGTCGATTTCAAGCGTCGCAAGTTCGATATCCCGGCGGTCGTCGAGCGGATCGAATATGACCCGAACCGCACCGCCTTCATCGCGCTGATCAAGTATCAGGACGGTGAACTGGCCTACATCCTCGCGCCGCAGCGCCTGGCCGTGGGCGACCAGGTCATCGCGGGCGCGAAGACCGACGTGAAGCCCGGCAACGCGATGCCGTTCTCGGGCATGCCGATCGGCGCGATCGTGCACAACGTGGAACTGAAGCCCGGCAAGGGCGGCCAGCTGGCCCGCGCTGCAGGGACCTACGCCCAGTTCGTCGGCCGCGACGGCTCCTACGCGCAGATCCGCCTCTCGTCGGGCGAGCTTCGCATGGTCCGTCAGGAATGCATGGCCACCATCGGTGCCGTGTCGAACCCCGACAACTCGAACCAGAACTTTGGTAAGGCCGGCCGCATGCGGCACAAGGGCATCCGCCCGACTGTCCGCGGCGTCGCGATGAACCCGATCGACCACCCGCATGGTGGTGGTGAAGGCCGGACCTCGGGCGGCCGTCACCCGGTCACCCCGTGGGGCAAGGGCACCAAGGGCAACAAGACGCGCAAGCCGAAGGCTTCTGACAGCCTGATCGTCCGCTCGCGCCACGCCAAGAAGAAAGGGCGTTAATCCATGGCACGTTCCATCTGGAAAGGCCCGTTCGTCGACGGCTACGTCCTGAAGAAGGCCGAGAAAGCCAAGGCTGGCGGCAAGGCGGAAGTGATCAAGATCTGGTCGCGCCGCTCCACCATCCTGCCGCAGTTCGTCGGTCTGACCTTCGGCGTCTACAACGGCAAGAAGCACGTCCCCGTTGCGGTGACGGAAGAAATGATCGGCCAGAAGTTCGGTGAATATTCGCCGACGCGGACCTACTACGGTCACGCCGCCGACAAGAAAGCGAAGAGGAAATAAGCCATGGGTGCGGAAAAGAACCCCCGCCGCGTGGCGGATAACGAAGCGATGGCCGTGCTGCGCATGCTGCGCACGTCCCCGCAGAAGCTGAACCTGGTCGCGGGCATGATCCGCGGCAAGAAGGTGGACAAGGCGCTTGCCGACCTGACCTTCTCCAAGCGCCGCATCGCCGGTGACGTGAAGAAGTGCCTGCAGTCGGCCATCGCCAACGCGGAAAACAACCACAACCTCGACGTCGACAGCCTTGTCGTGGCCGAGGCCTGGGTCGGCAAGAACCTGGTGATGAAGCGGGGCCGTCCGCGGGCTCGTGGCCGGTTCGGCAAGATCATGAAGCCGTTCTCGGAAATCACCATCAAGGTCCGTCAAGCCGGGGAGACCGCGTAATGGGACAGAAGGTTAACCCGATCGGGATGCGCCTCCAGGTCAACCGCACCTGGGACAGCCGCTGGTTCGCCGAGTCGAAGGACTATGGGAACCTCCTGCTGGAAGACCTCCGCATGCGCGAGTTCATCCACAAGGAGCTCAAGGCCGCCGGCATCAGCCGCGTGATCATCGAGCGTCCGCACAAGAAGTGCCGTGTGACCATCCACACCGCACGTCCGGGCGTGATCATCGGCAAGAAGGGCGCGGACATCGAGACGCTTCGCAAGAAGCTTTCGGCGTTCACCAAGTCCGAACTGCACCTCAACATCGTCGAAGTCCGGAAGCCGGAACTCGACGCCCAGCTGGTGGCCGAGTCGATCGCCCAGCAGATGGAGCGTCGCGTGTCCTTCCGTCGCGC
Organism: Tabrizicola sp.; assembly: GCF_041913445.1. Lineage (GTDB taxonomy): Bacteria > Pseudomonadota > Alphaproteobacteria > Rhodobacterales > Rhodobacteraceae > Tabrizicola. The sequence goes on along the minus strand of NZ_JAYSFG010000044.1, from coordinate 3,931 downwards.
GATGAAGCGTGGCGTGCAGAACGCGATGCGGATGGGTGCGCTCGGGATCCGCGTGAACGTCGCCGGCCGTCTTGGCGGCGCCGAGATCGCCCGGACCGAATGGTACCGCGAAGGCCGCGTGCCGCTGCACACGCTCCGTGCCGACATCGACTATGCGCTGTCGGAAGCCGAAACCCCCTACGGGATCATCGGTGTGAAGGTCTGGATCTTCAAAGGCGAAATCCTTGAGCATGATCCCCAGGCCCATGACCGCCGCCTGGCCGAAGCCGCCGACGGCCCGGCCCCCCGTGGCCCGCGTCGCGACCGCGAACGCGCCTGAGGAGTGAGAGAAGATGCTGCAACCTAAGCGCACCAAGTATCGCAAGATGCACAAGGGTCGCATCCATGGCGAAGCCAAGGGTGGGTTCCTGATCAACTTCGGCTCCTACGCCCTCAAGGCGACCGAGCCCGAGCGCGTCACCGCGCGGCAGATCGAAGCGGCCCGCCGCGCGATCACCCGCCACATGAAGCGTCAGGGCCGGGTCTGGATCCGGATTTTCCCGGACGTTCCGGTTTCGGCGAAGCCCGTCGAAGTCCGGATGGGCTCGGGCAAGGGTTCGACCGACTACTGGGCCTGCAAGGTCAAGCCGGGCCGGATCATGTTCGAGATCGACGGCGTGAACGACGAGATCGCGCGTGAGGCCCTGCGCCTTGGCGCGATGAAGCTCCCGGTCACGACCCGCATCGTCGCGAAGGAAGACTGGTAAGGTTCGGTGCGCTGTAGCGCACCCTACATTCGGCCCCCGCTGGAAACGGCGGGGGTCTTTTCAATGGGAGGAATGCTCCGATGATGAGCGGACCGTATCTAGACCAGGTGGGATGGAAACGTGTGGGCGAACTCGGATGGATGCGGCTAAGCGAATGCGGCGATACCGGCTTTTGGCGTGGCGCTGCGTTTCTGTTCAAGACGCCCGACCTTGGTCTGAATGGGCGACAAGATCAGTATGCGATGGCTGTAGAGATTCCGGGCAGCGAAACGCTTGCCTTCATGTCCGATGAGGGTTTGCTCTGGGCCCATGGCCTTGACCAGCTCCCCAAAGAGTCAAACTACAACGGCGCCCCATACACGCTGTCCGCGGCTTGGTTGCGTCGCAATCTGTCCTGCTTGGGGAAAATCGGCGATCCAGACGATGTCTGGTGTGCGAGACGCGTTATGTTCGCGCCGGTGTCGGAAAGCAGACAGCACTAACTTAGAAGGCACGCGATCGGCTGCATTTCTCAAGGAGTGCGCGCCCCGGTGGCTTTGTGCTCCACCAGATAGCGTGATAGGCCAAAGGCACCTTTGCGCAGGACCCCCACCGTGCCCGACATCATCTCCCTCTTCGTCACCCGCCTCTACCGCGCCAAGTTGAACGAGTTGGCCAAGAAGAAGGTCGACTACGACGAGTTGCGCGTCACCTGCGAGACCGTGGCCGAGGATGACGAGGCCGGGCAAGAGTGGTGCGAGGCGAACGGCTATCCCGGCTACACCTCCTATGCCTCGCTGAACGACCTGCCCTGGCGGATGCCGATCTTCGGCGATCTGGAAAAGGCGCTGGACCGCCATGTCGCGGCCTTCTGCACCGACCTCGGTTTCGATCTGGGCGACAAGAAGCTGAAGTGCAATTCCCTCTGGATCAACATCCTGCCCGAAGGCGGCACCCACGCCAGCCACATCCACCCGCATTCGGTGATCTCTGGCACCACCTATGTCGCGATGCCGGAGGGGACCTCGGCGCTGAAGCTGGAGGACCCGCGCCTGCCGATGATGATGCTGGCCCCCGTCCCCCTGAAAACCGCGCCGCAAGAGCTCCAGCGTTTCGTCTACGTCAAGCCGGCGGTGGGGGAGGTGCTCCTATGGGAAAGCTGGCTGCGCCACGAGGTGCCGATGAATATGTCCGAGGAGGAACGGATCTCGGTCAGCTTCAACTATGGGTGGGCTTAGGATGTCAAAGCAGCTTTTTGCCCTTCAGGATGCCAAAGAAATGGCGAGCATCCTTCGCTCAGCACAATGCTTTCAACGGTACGACAAGATTGCACATGAATTGCTTAGTGAGCTGCTCGTAGCAATCGCAACTGGCGGGGAAGTGGTTGGTGGAAACAATCTTGGCTCTGACGTGTGGTCGGAGACCTATGGCAGGATCGAGGTTAAGTCGAGAATTCTCGGGACCGACGGTCCATTCCCGCGTGTCTCTTTAAGACAAAGCAACATGGACAAAGCTGATTACTTTGTCGCTGTCCGATGGACCAAGAAGTTCGAACTTCATGGCGCATTTATGCTCCCGAAGCCGGTCGTTCAGAAGTTGTATGATGCAAAGGTGCAGAAGAGCGGCACGGCTCACATCGCTTGGGCCGAGTGGGTCGGACAGCCAGGTTCAAGGGACATCACCGACATCTGCAGTGCTGCACTTTCTGCGTGACCTGTTTGCCCCCCAACTTCCCCCTTGCCCCCCGCCGTCTTCCCCCCTATACGGGCGCATCCGCGATTCCGGGGTGACTCGGCGTCGGCGGATTGTCATTGATCCGCCAGGTCCTCGGTGACCCCCCAAGGGGCCGACTGGCGATTGTGAAAAGGAAAGACCGGCATGAAAGCCGAAGAACTGCGTTCGAAGACGCCGGACCAGCTGCGTGACAGCCTGGTTCAGCTGAAGAAGGAAGCCTTCAACCTGCGCTTCCAGCAAGCGACCAACCAGCTTGAGAACACCGCCCGCATGCGTGCCGTCCGTCGCGACGTCGCCCGCATCAAGACCGTTCTCGGCCAAAAAGCCGCTGAAGCTGCGAAGTAAGGGGAAAACCAATGCCGAAACGCATCCTGCAAGGCGTCGTCACCTCGGACAAGAACGAGCAGACGATCACCGTTCTCGTGGAACGCCGCTTCAAGCACCCGCTGCTGCAGAAGACCGTCCGCAAGTCGAAGAAATACCGCGCCCATGACGCGGAGAACAAGTTCAAGGTCGGCGACGTGGTCCGCATCGAGGAATGCGCCCCGATCTCGAAAACGAAACGCTGGACCGTGGTGACCGAAGCTTCTGCTTAAGTCACTCCGGTCCCGAACGAAACCCCAGGGCTTGTCCCTGAAGGTCGGGAGACTTTCAAATGATCCAGATGCAGACGAATCTGGATGTCGCTGACAACTCCGGCGCTCGCCGGGTGCAGTGCATCAAGGTTCTTGGCGGTTCGCACCGCCGTTATGCTTCCGTGGGCGACATCATCGTGGTGTCGGTCAAGGAGGCGATTCCGAAGGGCCGCGTGAAGAAGGGGGACGTCCGCAAGGCCGTCGTCGTTCGCACCGCCAAGGAAGTCCGCCGTGAAGACGGCACCTCGATCCGTTTCGACCGCAACGCCGCCGTCATCCTGAACAACCAGGGCGAACCGGTCGGCACCCGTATCTTCGGGCCGGTCGTGCGCGAGCTGCGTGCCAAGAACTTCATGAAGATCATCTCGCTGGCTCCGGAGGTGCTCTGATGGCTGCCAAGCTGAAAAAGGGTGACACGGTCGTCGTGCTCACCGGCAAGGACAAGGGCAAGAAGGGCGAGATTTCCGCCGTCATGCCGTCCGAGAACAAGGCCATCGTCGACGGCGTGAACGTCGCGATCCGCCACACCAAGCAGTCGGCGTCCTCGCAGGGCGGCCGGGTGCCGAAGGCGATGCCGATCGACCTGTCGAACCTCGCCATCGTGGACAAGAACGGCAAACCGACCCGCGTGGGCTTCCGCATGGAAGGCGACAAGAAGGTCCGTTTCGCCAAGACCACCGGGGAGGCGATCTGATGCTCGACCAAGCCACCTACACGCCGCGTCTGAAGGCCGTCTACAAGGACAAGATCCGCGCCGGCATGAAGTCGGAATTCGGCTACAAGAACGACATGCAGATCCCGCGTCTGGACAAGATCGTCCTGAACATGGGCGTCGGC
>NZ_JAYSFG010000043.1:0-11829 GCF_041913445.1 Tabrizicola sp. | reverse complement strand
CAGGTGGAATTCGGATTGTCACAGTTGACGCAATGGGGCTAGCATTGGGCAATAAACGAAGACGCCCCTCCAGTGGCGCAAGACACAAGACATCGTTCTGGGAGGAACACCATGAGAAAACGCGCGACCGCCGCTGCTTTGGCGTCTGCAACCGCTTTGTCCGGCACGGCTGCGCTGGCAGACCTGAACCTTTACTGCTCGGCGCAGGAAGAATGGTGCCAGATCATGGAGAAGAGCTTCGAAGACGCGACCGGGATTGACGTGGCGATGACCCGAAAGTCCTCGGGCGAGACCTTCGCCCAGATTCAGGCCGAAGCCAGCAATCCGAAGGGTGACGTATGGTGGGGCGGCACCGGTGATCCGCACCTGCAGGCGGCCGAGGAAGACCTGACCGAGCCCTACGTCAGCCCGATGCGTGACCAGCTTCATCCCTGGGCCATCGCGCAGGCAGAAAGTGCCGGCGACAAGACCATCGGCATCTATTCCGGCGCGCTTGGCTTTGGCTACAACTCGGACATGCTGGCAGCGGCCGGCCTGCCTGCCCCGGCCTGCTGGGAAGACCTGACCAAGCCGGAATACAAGGGCATGGTCCAGATGGCGAACCCGAACTCGTCTGGCACGGCCTATACCATGCTGGCCTCGATGGTGCAGATCTTCGGCGAGGACGCCGGCTTCGACTACATGAAGCGGCTGCACGCGAACATCAACCAGTACACCAAGTCCGGCTCAGCACCGATAAAGGCCGCCGGTCAGGGCGAAACGCTGATCGGCATCGTCTTCATGCATGACGCGGTGGCAACCACGGTTGCGGGCTTCCCCGTCGTGACCGTCGCCCCGTGTGAGGGCACCGGCTATGAGATCGGGTCGATGTCCATCATCAAGGGCGCGCGGAACATGGATGAGGCGAAGCAGTTCTATGATTGGGCCCTGTCCAAAGAAGCGCAGGATCTGGCGTTGCAGGTGAACGCTTTCCAGGTGATGTCGAACATGGGGGCGGTCAAGTCGGACAAGGCGCCGGACATGGCCTCGATCAAGCTGATCGACTACGACTTCAAGAAGTACGGCTCCAGCGAAGAACGCAAGCGCCTGCTGTCCAAGTGGGACACCGAAGTTTCGACCCTGCCGCAGTAAGGGCCGTTGCGCAGCGTCAGTCTTGAACGCACGACCCATCCGGTCCTGATCTTCTGGATCATTGCCGGGTGGCTCGGCTATTGCGTACTGCCATGGTACGGGGTCGAGGGGTTCTGGTCGTTCGAATGGCTTCTGGACGGCTGGCCGCTGGACGATGACTATGCCCCGGCCGCCGTCCTGGTGGGGATGGGCCAGAAGCTGTGGCTGGCGCCCATGCTCCTGGCGCTGGTAGCGCCCTTGCTGGTGCTGGGTCGGCGCAAAAGCGACCCAATCTACGCAAAGGTTCTGATCGCAGCGGGGGGGTTCGGCTTTGCCTGGCTGGTGGCGCAAGGGCTAGGCATCGGCTTGCGCGGCTTCAACGCCGACTGGCTGTCCGCTCTGTTCGGCCCATTGGACGACCGACAGTTCGGCATGGGCTACGGCGCGATGATCACGGCGTCGGCCTTTCTGTTCCTGTTCACGCAAGGCGTGGCCGCGCGCGGCGCGATCAACGGAGATGTGTTCGTGACCTCTGCCATCGGCGGAGTGATCGCGGTTGTGACCATCTTCGTCTTCTTCCCCATAGCCAAGATGCTGCTGGCCGCCTTTGCCACGGAGGACGGCGGCTATTCGATCATCGGGTTCTTCCCGAAGTTCTTTGATACCCGCATCTGGGGCCTCGGCTGCTTGTCCGGCGGGCGCTGCGGGGTGGCTTGGAACTCGCTGTTCCTGGCCATTCTGGTCGGGGTGCTGACCACGCTGCTGGGCCTTGCCTTCGCGTTGGTGCTGACACGATCCGGCTTTCGCTACAAGCGCCTCTTGCGGGCGCTGACGGTGCTGCCGATCATCACCCCGCCCTTTGTGATCGGGCTGGCGATCATCCTGTTGTTCGGCTTGTCAGGCACGGTGACCACCGGCGTCGCGGGCCTTCTTGGGCTGGAGCCGTCACGCTGGGTCTACGGTCTGCCCGGCATCCTGATCGCGCAGTTGCTGGCCTTTACCCCCATTGCCTTTCTGGTGCTGATCGGTGTGGTCGAAGGCGTGTCACCCAGCATGGAAGAGGCCGCACAGACCCTGCGGGCGAACCGCTGGCAAACCTTCCGCACCGTCAGCTGGCCGCTGATGCGCCCGGGGCTGGCGAATGCCTTTCTTCTGGGCTTCATCGAAAGCATGGCCGATTTCGGCAACCCCTTGGTGCTGGGAGGCAACTTCGACGTTTTGTCGACCGAGATATTCTTTGCCATTGTCGGCGCGCAATATGACCAAAGCCGTGCGGCCGTTCTGGCCGTCGTTCTGCTGGGCTTCACGCTGGGGGCGTTTTACCTGCAGCGGTTCTGGCTGGGCCGGAAAAGCTATACAACCGTCACCGGCAAGGGTGATGCAGGGGTGCATCCGCCCATGCCGCGCGGGCTGGCGATCCCGATCTACATCGCTGTCGCGGTGTGGTCGGCCTTCACGGTGGTTGTCTACGGGATGATCCTTTACGGATCGGTCGTGCAGCTGTGGGGCGTCGATGACACGTTGACCTTCAAGCACTACCTGACTGCCTTCCGCATCGACTGGGGCGAGGACGGCCTGCGCTGGACCGGATCTGCCTGGGACAGTTTCTGGACCACGATTATGATCGCTACACTGGCGGCACCGCTGACGGCTGCCATCGGCCTGATCACGGCCTACCTGCTGACGCGCCAGACCTTTGCCGGCAAACGCATGTTCGAGTTTGGCACCATGCTGTCCTTTGCCATCCCGGGCACGGTCATCGGCGTGGCCTATATCCTGGCCTTCAACGTGCCCCCGATCGAGATCACTGGCACCGGGCTAATCCTGGTGATCAGCTTCATCTTCCGCAACATGCCGGTGGGGGTGCGCGCGGGCATCGCCTCGATGAGCCAGCTGGACAAATCCTTGGACGAATCTTCGCTGACGCTTGGCGCGAACTCGTGGCAGACTTTCCGCGCGGTGATCCTGCCGTTGCTGCGCCCCGCAATCCTGGCCGCGCTCGTCTACAGCTTTGTCCGCGCGATGACGGCGATTTCGGCGGTGATCTTCCTGGTGTCGGCCCGCTACGACATGTCGACCAGCTATATCATCGGGCGGGTCGAGAACAACGACTACGGGCTGGCCATCGCCTACTCCACCGCGCTGATCTTCGTGATGCTGGCCGCCGTGGGGCTGCTGCAACTGATGGTCGGGCGCACCCAGATTGGCCGCCGCACGGCCCATGCCGAGGGGCACTGAATGACGAAGATCAACGCCAAGGCCGCGTCTGTCCGCTTCGAGAACGTGTCAAAGGTCTACGGCACCAAGGTCAGGGCTGTGGACAACATCAACCTTGAAGTCGCTGCCGGCACGCTGGTGACACTGCTTGGCCCGTCCGGCTGCGGCAAGACCACCACCTTGCGGATGATCGCGGGGCTGGAGATGGCAACTTCGGGCCGCATCTTCATTGGTGACAAGGATGTGACCAAGCTGCCCGCCACCGACCGCGACGTGTCGATGGTGTTTCAGTCTTACGCGCTGTTCCCGCACATGACGGTGATGGAAAATGTCAGCTACGGCCTGAAGTTTTCCGGCTTCGACAGGGCAGAGACGCGGGAAAAGGCGCTGGCCGGATTGGGGCTGGTGGGCCTGACGGGCTATGGCGACCGGCTCCCGTCGGAACTGTCGGGCGGGCAGCAGCAGCGGGTGGCGGTAGCTCGCGCGCTGGTGCTGGAACCGCAGGTGCTGTTGTTCGACGAACCGCTGTCAAACCTTGACGCCAAGCTGCGCCGTCAGGTGCGCGAGGAAATCCGCGAGATTCAGCAGAACCTTGGCCTGACCGTCGTCTATGTGACCCATGACCAGGAAGAGGCGCTGGCGGTATCGGACGAAATCGTGGTGATGCGCAATGCCGCGATCGCCCAGAAGGGAACCCCGCGTGATCTGTACGAAGCCCCCGCCGATGCCTTTGTGGCTGATTTCATCGGCGAGGCGAACCTGATCTCGGTCGAAATAACCGCGCTGGAGGGCGATGTGGCAACCGTCCGGATTGCCGACTACGTCCACCGCCTGCCGTCGCGCGGCCTGCCCATGGGTCCGGCTATGCTGGCCGTTCGCCCGTCGCGAATGCGGCTTGTGGCTGGTGCGGGCGACGGGGTGGCAGCGATTATCGACAAGGCGACCTATGTCGGCAGCCGGATGGAATACACCGTGACCGCCGGTTTTGGCACCGTCTTTGCCGTGCTTGACGAAGTGGTCACTCCGTTCCGTGTCGGACAGGCAGTGACGATCTCTTTTGCCGCCTCGGGCCCGGTACTGATCCCCGCTCAGACGTTGTAGGCCGCCTTGGCCAGGCCAATCACCGCGTCGAACACACCCGGACCGGCGACGATCACGCGCCCTCCCTCGGCGATTGCCATATCGGCATCCACCGGCTCCACCCGGCCCCCGGCCTCGGCCACGATCAGGTGGCCTGCCAGGAAATCCCAGGCGTTCATGTGTTCCTCGACATAGCCAAGGATGCGTCCCGATGCCACATATGCCAGCGACAGCCCGCCCGATCCGTTGCGCCAGAACACCGTGCCCGCATCGCAGCACAGGTCGACCAGACGCTTGACCCCCTCGATATGCGTCCGCCCTGAGAACCCGATTCCCAGCGAGCCTTCGCGCAACGAGGGCTTGGCCGAGCAGCGGATCGGACGGTCGTTGCAGAAGGCGCCGCCACCCGCCACCGCGTGGTGCATCTCGTCGTGAACCGGGTCATGGACCACGCCGATCACCGTCTGCCCATTGTGGACGCAAGCGATGATCACGCACCACTGCGGAATGCCGTTGACAAAGTTCGTGGTGCCGTCGATCGGGTCGATTACCCAGGTATAGCCGCTGGAGCCAGAGGTGGGCGCACCCTCTTCACCGACGATCCCGTCCTCGGGGAAGGCCTTTGCCAGTGCCGCCCGGACGGCCAGCTCTACATTGCGGTCCGCTTCGGATACGAAATCCTGATGCCCCTTAACGTCTACGATCAATTGATCCAGCTTGCTGAAGTAGCTCATCGCCATCGCCCCTGCATTGCTGGCAATATCGCGGGCAGCTGTGTATCGATCGGCAAGGTCGGTCATGGCGCATTCCCTGTTCGGTTGGCCCCCGACCTTACCTACCCGGACCAGCCATGGGAATTGGCCAAGTGAATCTGACCCTTTACCGCGCTGCAATCTTCGATCTTGACGGCACCCTGGTTCACAGCGAACCCGCGTGGGAGGCAGCCAAGCGTCGCGTCATGGCCCGCCTTGGGGTTAAGGTTCCGCAAGCCACTTATGACGCCTTTGTCGGCCGTGGCGTGCGCAGTTTCCTGACCGAGGTTCTGGGCCCTGACCTGACCGACGACCACCGGACTGATCTTGCCAACCAGATCGGCGCTGAAGCAGATGTCTTGCTGCCACAAATGCGCCAGCCTATCCCCGGGGCCGCGGAGTCGGTGATCCGGCTGGCCGAACTGGGACTTCGCATTGCCGTCTGCTCCTCGTCGCCACGCCGCCATATCCTCGCGGCTCTGGACCAGCTTGGACTTGTAGGCCATGTGCGTGCCATCGTGTCAGGTGCTGACTTGCCGCGCGGCAAGCCGGACCCGCTGCCCTATCTCGAGACCCTGCGTCTCCTCGACCTTGGCCAAGCCGAAGCCTTTGCAGTTGAAGACGCCTTGCCCGGAGTGATCTCGGCGGATGCAGCGGGCCTGACCGTTGTCGGGATTGGTCAGAAAAGTCTGGCCCCCGGCTTTGCAGCCTATTGCCGCGTTCGGCTTCCAGACTTCGCCAGCTTTGACCGGATGGTCGAAGCCAGCATCCGTAGCTTCCACTGATCTGGCAGCGCAGCCGCAAAAATTCAGCAACTTCGGCCGATGACTGCTTTTAGGAACCTGCAATGCCGTGCAGATCGAGCCCGCAACGGCGGCATTGCGCCGAGGCTGTGTGAAAACTTGGTCGAACTGGTCGGCCCCGGAACGACGTTCGCCCGCAGGCCTGATTGCGACATTTCGTTCTCAGGAAGCTCGCGAGGAGATCGGAACCTGAGGAAAGTGCTCTGCGAAGATTATTGATATTGGAATTTTCACACCACCTCGGCCAAACACGTTGATGACTGATTTTGGCTGGTCAGTGGGCCATTCTCCTTTACCGCGATACGGTTTGAAGCCCTCAACTGCCGATAATCAGGGCTTCCATCGGTTGCCATCCCTGCAGCGGCTTGCGTCCCACAAGGCTGAACTCGAACCAGCATCCGCCACCGCCGGGCCCTTGATCAAAGCGCCGATTAATGTCGAGACCTGCTAAGGCGCAGAAGAGGAGAGTGCCGACACCGCCGTGTCCAACGAAGAGAACATCGCCGTCTTGCGGGCCTTCAAGGCAAGCATCAACTTCAGCCAAAATTCGACGTTGCGCTGTTTCGGCCTTCTCCCACCCGCACACGCTCCTGGAGGGTTCCGCGAAGAATTTGTCGGCAACTTTCTCAAATTCTTCAGGAGGTAGAAATCCAGTCGCGCTTCGATCATTTTCGTGCATCTGTGCGCGGACTTCCAGCTTCACGCCCAGTGCCAAGGCGAGAGGCTCGGCAGTTTCGAGTGCTTTCGCTTCATCGCTGCTAATCACTCTATGCGTTTGTGACAGGACACCAAGGCGGGCCGCCAGAGCAGACACACGGGCGCTTCCTACTGAGTTCAACGACCACCTTTGAACATCTTTGAGTGGATCGATGTGAACCTGCGGGTGGGTCAGATAGCGGACAAATGCAGACATTCTAAATCCACTCAGAACTTCGCTTTGTTGCTGCACCTTGATAGGCGTCTTTCGGTTGGTCAATGTCCCCTATGTCCGCAAAGCGGTCACCGGCATCGCCAGAATGCTGCATTACGGGCCAACGTCTGCTTCCGGGAGCGCGGCCAGGCAGCACGGGTTAGGGTCGACCGGCAGGTATGGGCCGTCCGCGTCAATTATCCTCCAAAGCTCCTAGGGCGTTCTGCATGCAGAAATCCCGTCGCTGAGATCATACCGGTAGTAACTGCCTTTCGCCACCTGCGGCGATGGCCAGCCCATCCGCAACGGCCGTGAACACCTCGCTGAAGGAGTGGGCAGCCTGCGGAAACAGCTCTCTCATGGTCTGCGAGACCAGGGACATCAGGCTGGAACCTCCGACATAGAACACCTTCTCTACCTGGGCTGGGTCCAGGCCCGCAATCCGTAGAGTCTCACGTGCGCCTTCCGCCAATGCGTCCGCATAGCGGGCAAAGGTATCTGCCAGGGCGTCCGCCGAAAGGGGAACAGCCAGGCCCGGCTCAATCCCATCCAGCAGGATGGATGCGCTCGCATCCCCACTGTTGGACGCGATCTTTCCGCGCTCTACGGCGAAGCTCAACTCGTGCCCCAGCTCATCCTCCAACACCCTGGCCAGACGGGCCAGTTTCTCTGGCTCATGCGCCAGCCGCACCATCTCGGCAGCAAGCCTTCGGTTCTGCGGCGTATAGATGAACGCGATCTTCTCCCAGGTCGCAAGGTCGTGGAAGATGGCGTTCGGTGTCGGGGTGCTGCCCGAGCCCAGGACCTTTCGCAGGTCGGTCCCCTTTCCCAGATGCAGCATCACCCGGTCGATACTGATGGCCCGGTCGAAATCCGTCCCACCGATGCGCACGCCGTGGTTGGCGAGGATCGTCACCCCCTCTTTACCCGAGCAGAACAGCGAGAAGTCCGATGTGCCGCCACCCACATCGACGATCAACCCGGTTCCCCCTTGGTCCCCCAGCGCGCCGCTGGCGATGGCGGCGGCCTGCGGCTCAGGCATGAACGCCACATCACGAAAACCGGCGGCGAGGTAACAGGCGCGCAAATCCGCTTCGGCGGCGACTTCGCGGGGGTCGCCCGCCGCATGGAAGACCACCGGCCGCCCTGACAGCACACGGTCGAAGCTGATCCCCGCCTCCGCCTCGGCACGCGCCTTCACCTGGGCGAGGAAGCGGGCAATGATATCGACGAAGGTCACCCGTTCGTTCAAAAGTTGCCGGGGCTCGTGCATAAGTGGCGTGCCAAGGATGCGCTTGAGTGCCCGCATGAAACGACCGTGGGCACCGTCAAGCAGCGCTTGGTTGGCTGGCTCGCCTATCAGCATTTTCCGCGTGTCGAAGTCAAAGAAGAAGGTCGTGGGGATGGTGGTCTGGCCAGACGCGAAGGAGATCAGTCGGGGTCTTCCATCGCGCAGATAGCCAGCGGCAGTGTTCGAGGTGCCGAAATCCACGCCCAGCCCAGGCGCTTTAGGCGTCATGATCGTATTCCTTCTGCCCCGCGGAGCCGGTGTCCGTAGGCAGCGCGCAGCACGGTGTCAAGCGCGTGGTGCAGCGCCAGCTTAAGATCTGGTTTGCACACTGCGGAGCACGCAGTACTGGGGAGCCCTGCGATCCGGGCATGATAACCGGCAGCTAAGGGCCGAGATTGCGGCTTTGACCCGCGTCAGGCCTACATGCCTTTCATCTCGATCCGTATGCCATGAAGCGCCGCATCGGACTCGTTCAGAACCCGTCCGGGCGGCTGCGGCGCCATGCGCACGACCAGACAACCCCTTCCGTCCCAGCTTTCCAGGGCCTGCATCACATTGCGGTGCGGCGGCAGGCGCTGACCCGAGGGAGTGATGTCAACCACTGGAGGCTTGAGTCGGTCGAAGACAAACACCGATGGCCAACGGTGGTGGTGAACCGGCTCCTCGTCCCCAGGCTCCAGAACCACCTCCAGCACACGGAGCCGGTCGTTCTCGAACAGCACGCGATGCTGGTTCGGGGCCGCGACGACGGCGTCGAGCTCATCATCCCATGAAGCCGGATCAGTCGGGTCGAAGGGCTGCGTCATGGTGCGCCTCTGAAGGCTGCGGGCGATATGAGGTCAGCAAACAGCTTCCGAAGCACTGGCCACAGCCGCCAGAAGCCGGACGCGCGACCTGCCACGAGCGGGACATCACGTCGATTGATCTGCCGGACCTGCAGGGGTTCTTGCCACTTCGGGCCTTGACTCAGACTGTTGATCGAAAGCGGCGTGAGCATCTGTGCCTCCATGTGATGACTGACTGGGTGCACAGTGAATCAGATCGGGCTTAACCTCGCTGTCGTAAGTCCAAAGAACTCCTAAAAGTTCTTAAGGGCGTTAGGACTCCGGTAAGCCCGCAACCGCAAGTGCGGCCAGGATTGGCTCGATACGCTCCGGCAGTTTGCGTGGCTGACCCGCACGGATTGAGGCAACCGTGGCTTGCGGAGAAATCAGGCGCAGCTCGGCCACATGGCGGCGTGCGTCGTCAATTCGGCCAAGCGCAACCTCCGCCGCGACGATCATCCAGTAGAGCGGGTCAAAGTGTGGTTGCCGGACGAGTCCTTCCGCTGCACGCATAGCGGCGGCCTCAGGTTCCCCAGACAAGAAGTGATAGGCGGCCATTAGGCTGGAATGGATGTGGCGCAGTGGATCGTTGGGGTCGATGGCTTCCAGACGACCGATCAGCATCGGGATCGCTTCAAGCTGGCCGACATGCAGATGCATCACTGCAGTGCCGAGCAAGACCATGAGATTGTTCGGGTTATCCCGCTCCGCCCTTTCAACTCCGGCGACCGCGAGATCGTATTCGCGCATGTGCAATAGGGAAATTGCTGCATGCATCAGGGCCCGCGCGTCCCCCCGAGCCATGGCGAGCGCCTTTCGGGAATACCGGATGCAGCGGTCGCGATGATCGGCGTCAAAGAGCGGCCATCCCATCGCTGAACGATGCTCAAGCACCCAGCCTGCGTGTGCGAGATAGAGCGGGTTGTCTGGCTCGATCACCAATGCGCGATCAAGAAGTTCGCGAGCACGAAGATTGCCGGGCTCGGTCTCGGCGTAGATTTCGGGCAAAGCCCGAAGGTAGAGATCATAGGCCGACATGCTGGTCGTTCGCTCACGCACAGCGCCAGCTATCTCGGCCGCCTCAATCTCCGGTGCGACGGATGTGGCCACAGCCGTTGCGATCCGATCCTGAAACTCGAAAAGATCGTCCAGGTCGCCTTCCAATCTTCTCGACCAAAGTTCACGCCCCGAACGGATTTCCGAGATATGAGCGGTGATAACCAAGTGTGTCCCCGCCCGCCGGATTGATCCATCGAGCAAATAGTCGACCGATGCCTCCGCAAGTGTCGACCGTGCCGCAATCGCTGCCTTCCGCGACAATACGCCAAACTGACGAAAGCGCCCAAGGGCCGTGATCAGGTCTTCTGCAAGGCCATCGGCGAAGTAGGCATCTTCGGATCCGCCGCCGAGAGGCTCGAACGGCAAGACGGCAAGCCTGGGCAATACTCTGCCTTCTGCGACGACACTCCTTTGCAGCCTATAGCCCACCCGGGGTACCGTGATGATCGCCGTTTCGCCGAGAAGCTTGCGGAGCGTTGCGATCTGGACGGTCAGGTTACCCTCTTCAACCGTCCGGCCTGGCCAGCCTGCCGCAAGCAGGGCGTCCTTGCTTTGTGTCCCTTCGACCGTTGCCAGGGCCGACAGAACGGCCAGAGCTCGTCCACCTATTTCGACGGCCTCTCCACGCCTCGAAAGCTTGCCGCTGCGAAGGTCCAGAGTGAAATCGCCGATATCGACTCGGTCAGTCATGGAGATCATTCTGCCCGAACCGTCGAAGCACGCTAGCTGAGAACTCGGTGGCTCGATCCGGGCCACCCGCGAGTGATGCGAAGTGAGCGTTCTGGTCGCGGGAAACAACCGGCAGCTTCGGGTCGACCGGCGCATGGTGTGCCCGTCGGGAAAGTTGATCAAAGGTCGCACCCCTCCGACAGGGACAACGCGTCCTCGATGTCGACGCCGAGATAGCGCACCGTGCTATCCATCTTCGTGTGCCCCAACAGCAGCTGGACCGCGCGCAAGTTACCGGTCTTCTTGTAGATCTGCGCGACCTTGGTCCGTCGCATGGAATGCGTGCCGTAGGCGCTCGGCTCCAGGCCGAGCGAAGTCACCAAGCCCCGGACGATCCGGGCATACTGTCGCGTGGACAGATGCGGGCTGCCGTGGATCCGGCTGGGCCAAAGGAATTCGAGGCCGTTCATCTCCGGGTCGCTGATCCAGCGATCGAGTGACACCCTTGTGGTCTCGGTGATCTCGAACCGGACCGGCTTGCCGGTCTTGCTTTGGATCATCGAGGTCCGCTCCTTGACGCGCTCGGCAGCTAAGACATCCCGAACCCTAAGGCCGACAAGGTCGCAACCGCGCAGTTTGCTATCGACCGCCATGTTGAACAGTGCGAGGTCCCGCGCGTTGCCTGCCATCTCAAAGCGGACGCGGATCGACCAAACATGCGGAGGCAGCAGCGGACGTTTCTGGCCGATGGTGCGGCCCTTCTTCCAAGGAACTCGGGCAGGACGGAGAGCGGGAAGAAATTCGACGGACATGGGGCTACCTCCTGTCCACTGTGCCCACACTTCTTCGGCCTTGCCGACAGTGGAAGCTTATCACGGCTCGAGGCATGTTGTCCTCGCGTCGGGCGGAGAGCGGTCTGAATGTATTGCGGCGTTGCCCTCGCAGCAAGGGGCGCACAAAGCAGTCGTTCGCCGCGAACCTCACAAACAGCTGGTATGGGTCGTAGTCGCCCAAGTCCGGATGGAAGCGAGTTACGGACACGATGTGTCGAATGGACATTGACCTGCCACGGGATTTTTCCTCCATCTGCGATTAGAGTCTGGCCCTTGGAGAG
>NZ_JAYSFG010000042.1:0-13988 GCF_041913445.1 Tabrizicola sp. | reverse complement strand
GAGACCGCCACCCTCCGCCGCGTCAGCCTTGCCGACCAGATCCGCACCTACCCCGCCCTCTTCGCCTCGCGCCGGTTCTGGGGCTACACGCTGGCCGCCGCCTTCGCCTCGGGCTGCTTCTTCGCCTACCTCGGCGGCGCGCCTTACGTCGGAGACAACATCTTCGGCCTCTCCTCCACCCATGTCGGCGCCCTCTTCGCCCTGACCGCCATCGGTTACGCCGCAGGCAACTTCCTCGCTGGCCGCTACTCCGTCCGCATCGGCATGAACCGGATGATCCTGATCGGCTGCATGGTCACCTCCGCAGGCCTCGCCCTCCTCGCCTTCCTCACCCTCGCCGGCCTCTCCGGCCCCACGGTCTTCTTCGGCCTCACCATCTTCATGGGCCTCGGCAACGGCATCTGCCTCCCCAACGCCAATGCCGGGATGCTCTCGGTCCGCCCCGACCTCGCCGGCACCGCCTCGGGCCTGGGTGGGGCCATCCTGATCGGCGGCGGCGCGGGCCTCGCCGCCTTCGCCGGTGTGCTCCTCGGGCCCGGTTCCTCGGAAATGCCGCTCATCCTCCTGATGCTCGCCTCTTCGGTGGCCTCCGTCATCGCCATCCTCTTCGTCATGCGCCGCGCCCGCCAGATCGGCGCTTGACGCAGCTTTGCAAAGCGCCGCATAGCTTTGCAAAGAGGTTCCCGATGCCCACCCAGAAGCTTTACGCCGGCGTCAAACTGCGCGAAATCCGCGGGCGGCTCTCGCTGACCCAGAAGGCCTTCGCCGACAAGCTGAACGTCTCGCTCCCCTACCTGAACCAGATGGAGAACAACCACCGGCCCGTCAGTGCCGCCGTGGTCCTTGCCCTCGCCCAGGAATTCGGCCTCGACGTGACCGAACTGACCGTGGGCGAATCCGAACGCCTCGTCACCGACATGCGCGAGGCGCTGGCCGACCCGGTCTTCACCACCGCCACGCCGCCCTTGGCCGACCTCCGCCTCGCCGCGTCGAACGCCCCGGCCCTTGCCCGCGCCTTCCTCGACCTCCACCGAGCCTACCGCCAGACCCACGAACGCCTCGCCTCCCTCGATGAGGCCCTGGGCCGCGAAGACGCCGACCTCCGCCCCTCGGCCTGGGAGGAGGTCCGTGACTTCTTTCACTATTGCGATAATTACCTCGATGCGATCGACCGTGCGGCCGAGCATTTCGCGACCTCGGCAACCAACGGGAAACCCATCGAAACCCTGGCGCAGGACCTGTTGAAACGGGCGGGTATCAGCCTGCACTACTCCAACACCGCTCCCCTGAGGCACTACGACCCGCAGGCCAAGCGCCTCGACATCTCTGCCCGCGCCCAAGGCCCCTCGCAGCGCTTCCAGCTTCTGCACCAGGTCGCCCTTCTGACGCAGAATGAGCTTCTGGAGGCAACCCTCGACCTCGCACGCTTTTCCACCACGGAGGCGCGCGACATCGCCAAGATCGGCCTCGCCAACTACTTCGCCGGGGCCGCGCTCCTGCCCTACCGCGCCTTCCTGACCGCCGCGCAGGAAGTCCGCCACGACCTCGAACGCCTGGCCGACATCTTCGGCGCCAGCATCGAACAGGTCGGCCACCGGCTGTCCACGATGCAACGCCCCGGCGCCAAGGGCATCCCCTTCTTTTTCGTCCGCGTCGACCAGGCGGGCACGATCACCAAACGCCACTCTTCCACGCGCCTGCAATTCGCCCGCTTCGGCGGCGCCTGCCCCCTGTGGAACGTCCACCAGGCCTTTGAAACGCCCGGACAATTCCTGCGGCAACTGGCGGAAACCCCCGACGGCGTCCGCTACCTCTGCCTTGCACGCGATGTGTCGAAACCCGCCGGGGCCTTCCTTGCGCCAGTCCGCCGCTATGCCATCGGCTTGGGATGCGAGGTGCAGCACGCCCCGCAACTGGTCTACTCCGACGGGCTCGACCTGAAAGGAAGGTTCGAGCCCATCGGCATCTCCTGCCGTATCTGCGAGCGCGTGAACTGCCACCAACGCAGCGTGCCGCCGCTGGAGGGCCGTTTGAAGATCAACCCCAACGCCCGCGACGTCCTGCCCTACGAGATCGGCTGACGCCTTCGGCATCTCGCAAGGAGACGCCGAAGACGCATGACAAGCTGCTACTTCCGCAGCGCCGCTGCGATCTGGTCCTTGAGCCGTGCCCGCACCTTGCGCAGGGTCTCCTCCTCGGCTTCCGACACCGCGTCCAGCCGGGTCTCGGCCCGGTGCACCTTGTCGTTGACCACATCGTATTCGATGAGCAGCCCGGCGAAGTGCGGATCCGAGGCCTTCAAGGCACTGATCTTCTGCGCGTCTGCCGGAAATTCCTCGTGCAGCGTGTGCGGGGTGTTCGACATCGGTCTCTCCTTCTTGACTGTCCCCTGCAGTCTAAAGGGTCGCGACCTCCCCCGCCTTGACCCGGATCAAGCGGAACGCTGGCCACTCCCCTCTCCCCCGGGGGGAGAGGGGCCGGGGGTGAGGGGGGACTACCGCTGCGACACGCGCCAGTTCGGGTTGATCCAGGGCTCCAGGTTTGACGCAGGCAGGGGCGTCCGTCCCAGGATATGGTCCGCCGCCTTCTCACCCGTCATGATCGACGGGCCGTTCAGATTCCCGTTCGTCACCTGCGGGAAGATCGACGAATCCGCGACCCTCAGCCCCTCGACTCCGATCACCCGGCATTCGGGATCCACCACCGCCATCGGGTCCGCGGCCCGCCCCATCCGGCAGGTGCCGCAGGGGTGATAGGCGCTTTCGACGTGTTCCCGCAGGAAGTCGTCCAGCTGGGCGTCCGTCTCGACCCCCGGCCCCGGCTGCAACTCGGCCCTGAGGTAAGGCTTGAACGCCTCTTGCCCGAAGATCTCGCGCGTCAGGCGGATGCAGGCGCGGAAATCCTCCCAATCCGACGGGTCGGACATGTAGTTGAACCGGATGACCGGCGCGTCCGTGGGGTTGCCGGACCGGAGCGTGACCGACCCGCGCGACTTCGATCGCATCGGCCCGACATGGGCCTGGAACCCGTGTCCCGCCGCCACCGCCTTGCCGTCATAGCGCACGGCGATGGGCAGGAAGTGGTACTGGATGTCGGGGTATTCGACGCCCGCCTTGGACCGGATGAAGGCGCAAGCCTCGAACTGGTTCGACGCGCCGAGCCCCTTGCCCGTCAGCAGCCACTGCGCGCCGACCCAGGCCTTGCCCCAGAGATTCCAGTATTTGTAAAGGGTTATCGGCTGGCTCGCCGCGAACTGCATGTAGATTTCCAGATGGTCCTGCAGGTTCGCCCCGACCCCCGGCCGATCTGCGACAACCTCGATCCCATGCTCGCGCAGATGCGCCGCAGGCCCGATCCCGGACAGCATCAGAAGCTTGGGTGAGTTGATGGACGACGCCGCGATGATGACCTCGCGCCCCGCCCGGATCACCTGCCGCCCCGCGCGGGTGTCGACCTCGACCCCCACCGCGCGCTTGCCTTCCATCACCACGCGCCGGGCAAAGCCGCGCAGGACATGCACATTCCCCCCCGCCATCGCGGGCTTGAGGTAAGCATTCGCCGCCGACCAGCGCCGCCCCTTGTGGATCGTTGCCTCGAAGGGCCCGAACCCCTCCTGCTGCTGGCCGTTGTAGTCCTGCGTGACCGGATAGCCCGCCTGCCGCCCCGCTTCGATGAAGGCATCGAACAGCGGGTTTTCCCGGCTGCCCCGGCTCACATGCAGCGGCCCGGAGGTCCCCCGGAACTCCGGCCCCGAGCCGCCGTGCGACTGCTCCATCCGCTTGAAATACGGCAGCACATCCGCATAGGACCAGCCATCCGCCCCCATCTCGGCCCAGGTGTCGAAGTCCTTCGCGTGGCCGCGGACATAGACCATCCCGTTGATCGACGACGAGCCTCCGATCACCTTCCCCCGCGGCGTCGCCAGCCTGCGGCCCCCAAGGTGAGGCTCGGGCTCCGTAGCAAAACCCCAGTCGTAAATCCCCATGTTCATCGGGTAGCTCAACGCCCCCGGCATCTGGATGAACGGCCCCGCGTCCGACCCGCCGTGCTCGATCACCGTGACCCGCTTGCCCGCCTCGGCCAGCCGGTAGGCCATCGCGCAGCCCGCGGAGCCTGCGCCCACGATCACGTAATCCGCATGCATCAGACTGCCCCCCGCGCCAGTTCCGCCTCAAGCTGCCGCAAGGCCAGCCCCACCGCCGCCGCCCCGTCCGGAGCGCCCGATTTCAGCACCTCGCGCAGGTAAAGCCCGTCGATCAGCGCCCCGAGCGATTCGGCGATTCCCTCCGCCCGCGCCCCCGCCAGTGGCCGCAAGGCCGAGACTAGGTTCGACCGAAGCCGCCCCTGGTAGACCGCCAGAAGCCGTTTCGCCTCGGGCACCGTCTGCGCCAGGACCCAGAAGTTCAGCCAGGCCCCCACCGCCTCGCGCCGGAAGTTGCCGGGAGAGAATGACGCCCGCAGGATCGCGCGAATCCGCCCCTCCGGCCCCTCGGCCGCCGCCAGCGCCCCCCGCACCTCGGCCCCGTAAAGCGTCATGATGTGGCGCATGGCGGCCAGGAACATCTCTTCCTTCGACCCGAAATAATGGTGCGCCAGCGCGCTGGACATCCCCGCCCGCTTGGCGATCTGGCTCACCGTGACGTCCAGCGACCCCACCCGGCCGATCTCGACAATCGTGGCTTTTACCAGCGCTTCCTTGCGGATAGGCTCCATCCCAAGCTTCGGCATGTCGGTGCGGTCCCAGAAAACTCTTGCCAAACCGAATAAGGGCGAAGTTTATTGACTCGTCAATCAACAAAAACGCGGGGAGCCTCCATGTCCATCCGATCCACCCTCCTGACGACCGCCGTCACCTTCGCGCTGGCAGGCTCTGCCTTCGCCGAAGGCTGTGACAAGATCGTCTTCTCCGACGTCGGCTGGACCGACATCACCGCGACCACCGCCGCCACCACGCTGGTCCTGGAAGCCCTGGGGTATGAGACCGAGACCAAGGTCCTCTCCGTCCCCGTGACCTACACCGGTCTTGCCGAAGGCGACGTCGATGTCTTCCTCGGCAACTGGATGCCCACGATGGAGGCCGACCTCGCCCCCCACCGCGACGCAGGCAAGGTGGAAACCGTCCGCACCAACCTCGAAGGCGCGAAATACACCCTCGCCACCAACGAGGCCGGTGCCGCCCTTGGCATCGCCGACTTCAAGGACATCGCCACCCACAAGGACGCGCTGGAAAGCCAGATCTACGGGATCGAGCCCGGCAACGACGGCAACCGCATCCTTCTGGAGATGATCGAAGGCGGCCCCTTCGGGCTGGACGGCTTCGAACTCGTGGAATCCTCGGAACAGGGCATGCTGGCCGAAGTCGCCAAGAAGACCGAGGCCGGTGAGCCCATCGTCTTCCTCGGCTGGGAACCCCACCCGATGAACGCGAACTTCAAGATGACCTACCTCACCGGCGGCGACGACTTCTTCGGTCCGAACTTCGGCGGGGCCGTGGTCGATACCAACGTCCGCGCAGGCTATGTCGCGGAATGCCCGAACCAGGGCAAGCTTCTCCAGAACCTCGCCTTCTCGCTGCCGATGGAGAACGAGATCATGGGCGCGATCCTGAACGACGGCGAGGACCCGCGCGATGCCGCCAAGGCCTGGCTTGCCGCCAACCCCGATGCCTGGAAGCCCTGGCTCGACGGCGTGACCACCAAGGATGGCGGTGACGCCGTGGCGGCCGTGGAAGCCGCGCTGCAGTAAGCCGAAGGGCCCCGGGAGCCAACCCGGGGCCTTCTTGCTGGCCGGAGAAACGCTCTGGGGGGAACGGGACATGGACTGGCTGACGGATTACAAGATCCCGGTCGGCAAGGTGGCGAAGTCCATCTTCGACTGGATGAAGGACAATCTCTCACCGCTCTTCGACGCCATCTCGGCCGTGATGGACGCGATGATCGCCGGGATCCTCTGGCTCTTGCAGGCCCCGCATCCCCTTGTGATCGTTGCGATTTTCATCGCGCTGACCTGGTATCTGCAGCGCAGCTGGAAAGTCTGCCTGGGCGTGCTTTTGGGCTTCCTCTTCATTCTGAACCAGGGCTACTGGGAAGAAACCACCGAAAGCCTGACCCTGATCCTGTCCGCCTGCGTGGTCTGCATGGGCCTTGGCGTGCCCATCGGCATCGCCTGCGCCCATCGCCCCCGGCTTTACACGGCGATGGCCCCGGTCCTCGACCTGATGCAGACGCTGCCGACCTTCGTCTACCTGATCCCGGCCATCGTCTTCTTCGGCCTCGGCATGGTCCCGGGCCTGATCGCCACGGTGATCTTCGTCCTCCCCGCGCCGATCCGCCTGACGCATCTTGGCGTCTCCTCGACACCGATGGCGCTCTTGGAGGCCGCAACAGCCTTCGGCGCCACCCCGCGCCAGCGTCTCTGGAAGGTCGAGCTCCCCTGGGCCCTGCCGCAGATCATGGCGGGGCTGAACCAGACCATCATGCTGTCGCTGTCGATGGTCGTCATTGCCGCGCTTGTCGGCGCGAACGGCCTGGGCGTCCCCGTGGTCCGGGCGCTGAACTCGGTCAACACCGCCTTGGGCTTTGAATCCGGCTTCATCATCGTGGTGGTGGCCATCCTTCTCGACCGCATGTTGAGGGTAACGCGATGACCCGCCCAGCCGTAGAATTCGACCGCGTTTCCATCGTCTTCGGCGACCACCCCGAGCGCGCCTTGCCCCTGATGGACCAGGGCAAGACCCGGGCCGAGGTGCAGCAGGCCACCGGCCAGGTGCTGGGCGTCCACGACTGTTCGCTGACCGTGGCCGAGGGCGAAATCCTTGTCCTCATGGGCCTGTCCGGTTCGGGCAAGTCCACCCTCCTCCGCGGCGTCAACGCGCTGAACCCCGTGGTCCGGGGCGAAGTGCGGGTCCTGGAAAACGACAGGATGGTTTCGGTCACCAAGGCCGACCCGGAAACCCTGCGCCGCCTGCGCGCCACCCGCATCGCGATGGTGTTCCAGCAGTTCGGTCTCCTCCCCTGGCGGACCGTTCGCGAGAACGTCGGCCTCGGCCTGGAACTGGCCGGCATGTCGCCCGAGGCCCGGAAGCCCAAGGTCGACGCGCAACTCGAGCTGGTGAACCTCTCGCAATGGGCCGAGCGCAAGGTCGGCGACCTGTCCGGCGGGATGCAGCAGCGCGTGGGGCTTGCCCGCGCCTTCGTCACCGACGCGCCGATCCTCTTGATGGATGAACCCTTCTCGGCCCTCGATCCGTTGATCCGCACCAAACTGCAGGACGAGCTTCTGGACCTGCAGCGCAAGCTGAAGCGCACCATCGTCTTCGTCAGCCACGACCTTGACGAGGCCTTCAAGATCGGCAACCGCATCGCGCTGATGGAGGGGGGCCGGATCGTCCAGTGCGGCACCGCGCGCGAGATCATCGCCAACCCGGTGTCGGAGTATGTGGCCGATTTCGTGGCCCACATGAACCCTCTGGGGGTCCTGACGGCGCGGGACGTGATGGAACCCGGCGAGGCCTCGGCCCATACCCGCGCGCTCGACGCCGAGACGCCGGTGAAGGACATCATGGACCTGATGAGCCAAGGCGTGGCCGAGCTGGTGGTGACCGAGAACGGCCGCAACCTGGGCATGGTGCGGACCGCCGGGCTGATGGCCAAGCTGATCAACCCGCGGCGCCAAGCGTAAGCCGGGGACCAAAAGTTTTCGAAAACTTTTGGCAAAACTTTTCGAAAAGTTTTGCTCCCGGCCGCACCGTCGCGCCACGCTTCCACGCCGCGCCTTCCTTCCCCCGCCGTGGGAAGGGGATGGGGGTGGGGGGACCGTCGGTCAAAGGGTTAACCGTCCCCTAACGCCCACGCCCATCCGTTTGATTCCAAACCGGAATCCGAAAATGTCCACCGTGGACACCTACTCTGCCGACGCCGCCTTCTTCTTCGCCGGGGCCTTCTTGGCTGCCGTCTTCTTCGGGCTGGCCGCCTTCTTCGGAGCCGCCGCCTTCTTCGGCGCGGCCTTCTTCTTCCCCCCTGACTTCCCCGCCTTCTCGGCGATCAGGACCAGGGCCTCCTCCAGCGTGACCGCCTCCGGCTCCACCCCCTTGGGCAGGGTCGCGTTGACCTTCTCCCACTTCACGTAGGGCCCGTACTTGCCCGGCATCACCTGGACCTCACCCCCATCGGGATGCGCCCCCAGCACCTTCAACGGCCCCGCCTTCACGGCCCCGCCCCGACGCCCGGCCAGCTTCTGGGCCAGCACTTCCACCGCCCGGTTCATCCCGATAGAGAACACCTCCTCCACCTCCGGCAGGTTCGCATAGACCGAGCCATGCTTCACGTAAGGCCCGAACCGCCCGATTCCGGCCTCGACCAGCACCCCATCCTCCGGATGCTTGCCCACCTCACGCGGCAGCGACAGCAGCTGCAAGGCCCGCTCCAGGGTCAGGCTGTCGGGAGTCCACCCCTTCGGCAAGCTCGCCCGGTCGGGCTTGGGGTTCGCCTCGGAAGCCTCCCCCCGCTGGACATAGGGCCCGAACCGGCCGGCGCGCAGGCTGATCTCCACTCCGTTCTCGTCCTGCCCCAGCACCCGCCCGTCCGACGCCGCACTTTCCGCGTCCCCGGCGATGGGGCGGGTATACCGGCACTCCGGATAGTTGCCGCAGCCGATGAAGGCCCCACCAGAGCGCGCCGTCTTCAGATGCAGCCGCCCGGTCCCGCAGGTCGGGCAGACGCGCGGGTCACTGCCGTCCGCCCGCGCAGGGTAGAGGTGCGGCGCGAGGAAGTCGTCCAGCTTCTCCAGCACCTCGCCGATCCGCAGGTCCGCCGTCTCGGCAATCGCCGCCGAGAAGTCGCGCCAGAAGCGGGCAAGCACGTCCTTGTAATCGCGGTCCCCGGCCGAGACATCGTCAAGTTCCGCCTCGAGGTCGGCAGTGAAGTCATACTCCACGTACCGCTTGAAGAAGTTCGCGAGGAAGGCCGTCACCAGCCGCCCCTTGTCCTCGGGGAAGAGCCGGTTCTTGTCCTTCCGGACGTATTCCCGGTCAACGATGGTGGTCAGGATCGAGGCATAGGTGGACGGACGCCCGATCCCGAGTTCCTCCATCCGCTTGACCAGCGTCGCCTCGGTATAGCGCGGCGGGGGTTGGGTGAAGTGCTGTTCGGGCGTCACCGCGCCCTTGTCCAGCTTCTCGCCCTGCATCACCTGCGGCAGGCGGCCTTCCTCGTCATCCTCATCGTCGCGGCCCTGGTCGTAGACCTTGAGATAGCCGTCGAACAGCACCACCTGCCCGTTCGCCCGGAAACCGACCTCGCCATCGGGCGACACCACGTCCACCGCCGTCCGCTCCAGCCGGGCGGCCGCCATCTGCGAGGCGATCGTCCGCTTCCAGATCAGGTCATAGAGCTTGCGCTGGTCATCCTCGACCCGGATCTTCTCCGGCCCGAGACCCATGTCCGTCGGCCGGATGCATTCATGCGCTTCCTGCGCGTTCTTGGCCTTGTTCTTGTACATCCGAGGGCTGTCCGGCACGTAGTCCGGCCCGAAGCGACGCTTGATCTCATCACGCGCGGCCATCACCGCTTCAGGTGCCATGTCAATGCCGTCGGTCCGCATGTAGGTGATGTAGCCCGCCTCATACAGGCGCTGCGCGGCATTCATGCACTGCTTCGCGCCCATGCCGTACTTGCGGCTCGCCTCCTGCTGGAGGGTCGAGGTCATGAAGGGCGGCCAGGGGTTGCGGGTCGCGGGTTTCGATTCCACCGCCGCGACCGAGAATGTTCGAGAAGTGCAAGCAGCGACCGCCAACTCGGCAGCAGTGGCGGTCGGAATGTCGAATTTCTGCAGTTTCTTGCCGCCAAGGGTCACAAGACCCGCCTCGAACTCCTGTCCCCTCGGCGTGCGGAAGACGGCCTTCACGGTCCAGTATTCCTGAGCCTTGAAAGCCTCGATCTCCATCTCGCGCTCGACGATCAGGCGCAGGCAGACCGACTGCACGCGGCCCGCCGACTTCGCGCCGGGGAGCTTGCGCCAGAGGACCGGCGACAACGTGAAGCCCACCAGATAGTCCAGCGCGCGGCGGGCAAGGTAGGCCTCGACGAGGGCCTGATCGACTTCTCGCGGTTCCTTCATCGCCTTGGTCACCGCGTCCTTGGTGATCGCGTTGAACGTTACGCGGGCGACCTTCTTGCCCTTCTTCAGGCTCGACTGCAGGGCTTCCTTGAGGTGCCAGCTGATCGCCTCGCCTTCGCGGTCGGGGTCAGTCGCGAGGATCAGCGTGTCGTCGGATTTCAGCGCCTCGGCAATCGCGCGGACGTGTTTCTTCGACTCGGGCGCAACCTCCCACAGCATGTCGAATCCATTCTCGGGGTCGACCGAGCCGTCCTTGGCGGGCAGGTCGCGAACGTGGCCGTAGGAGGCCAGTACGGTGAAGTCCGGGCCGAGATACTTGTTGATTGTCTTGGCCTTGGCGGGGGATTCCACGACGACGACTGGCATGATGTCCCGAACTCCCAAGGCGCTTCGAATGGCGGGGCAACATGGGGGCGAAGTGCGGGGCTGTCAACGGGGGCACCTTGACAGTGCGTTCCGTCATCGTT
Source organism: Tabrizicola sp. (assembly GCF_041913445.1). Taxonomy (GTDB): domain Bacteria; phylum Pseudomonadota; class Alphaproteobacteria; order Rhodobacterales; family Rhodobacteraceae; genus Tabrizicola. The sequence continues at coordinate 3,405 of NZ_JAYSFG010000042.1, read as the reverse complement.
TTCCCGGCAGGGCGACGGCTCAGTCGATCCGAGCCAGAAGTCCCCCCGGCTGGCGGGCAATCCGGCCGTCGAGTTCCAGCGTCAGAAGCTCGGGCGCAAGCTGCGCGGCCGAGACCTTCAGGTCCCGCAGCAGCTGGTCCTCGGCCAGCGGACTGGGACCAAGGCGGTTGAGAATCATGGAATGGAGAAGCGCCACCTCCTTCAGCGGGCGCTGCGGGGCCTCGGGGCCGGGAAGCGGCGGCAGGCGTATCTCAGGTTCCGGAGTGGCGTCCGTCGGCGCGCCCAAAGCTTCCAGCACGTCCTGCGGGCCGCGGATCAGGAGGGCGCCGTCGCGGATCAGGATGTTGCAACCCGAGGCGCGGGCGTCGAAGGGGTGGCCGGGAACAGCCATGACCTCGCGCCCATAGTCCAGCGCGGCCTTGGCGGTGATCAGGCTGCCGGATTTCGCGGCGGCTTCCACGACCACGACCGCGCGGGAGAGGCCCGCGACGATCCGGTTGCGCAGGGGAAAGTGGCGGGCCTGCGGCTCCAGCCCCGGGGGATGTTCGCTGATCCGGCAGCCGGCCGCGTCGATGGCGGCGGCCAGGGCTGCGTTCTCGGGCGGGTAGATCACGTCGATGCCGCCGGCCATGACGGCCACGGTCTTTCCCTGGCCTTCGAGGGCCGCCTCATGCGCGGCGGCGTCGATGCCGCGGGCGAGGCCGGAGATTACGGTGAACCCGGCCTCGGACAGGCCCGCCCCCAGCCGCCGTGCCATGCGGACGCCAAGCGACGAGGCGTTGCGGGCACCGACCATGCCGACGGCGGGGCGGTTCAGCAGGGAAATGTCGCCCGTGGCCCAAAGGACCGGCGGGGCGTCGGGGACTTCGGCAAGGGCCAGGGGATAGTCCGGCTCGCCATGCACAAGAAGCCGGGCGCCCAGCGCCTGGCCCTTCTTCAGCTCCGCCTGGACCACGCCCAGGGGGCAGACCTCATACTCCTCTACTCCCGCCGCCTTGGCGATACCCGGCAAAGCCTCCAGCGCCGCACGCGCGCTGCCGTGCTCGGCCATCAGACGATGGTAGGTGACCGCCCCCACGCGACGGGAGCGAACGAGGCGGAGCCGGTCCAGGCGGTCCTCCTTCAGGGGTGTGGGGTGTGTGGGGTGAGAAAGTTGCCCGTCGGCCATCCGTTGCCTCGCCTCGTTCGCAGAGGCACTCTGCACCGCGGGTGGTTAACGAAGTCTGAATGCTGGACATGAGTCGGGCAGCCTTGAACCTGCCTACGTTATTTGATCAAATGGACGCAACGCGACCCTGCGGCCGGTTGATGAGTCTTGGGGTCCATCAGGGAGCACGATCATGCTGAATGCCGAAGTAGCCAAGCGCCGCGACGAAGCCATCTCGCGCGGGGTGGGGATGATGACCCAGATTTACGCCGACAAGGCGCTGAACTCGGAGGTCTGGGACATCGAGGGCAACCGCTACATCGACTTCGCGGCCGGGATCGCGGTGGTGAACACCGGGCATTGCCACCCGAAGGTGATGGCGGCGGTGGCAAACCAGATGTCGAAGTTCACCCACACCTGCCACCAGGTGATGCCCTACGAGAACTACATCCGCCTCGCCGAGCGCCTGAACGAGAAGGTGCCGGGCAACTTCAAGAAGAAGACGATCTTCGTGACCACGGGCGCCGAGGCCTGCGAGAACGCGATCAAGATCGCCCGCATCGCCACGGGCCGGAACGCCGTCATCGCCTTCGGCGGCGGCTTCCACGGGCGGACCTTCATGGGGATGAGCCTGACCGGCAAGGTCGAGCCCTACAAGAAGGGTTTCGGGTCGATGATGCCCGACGTCTTCCACGTGCCCTTCCCGATGGACGTGCACAACATCTCGACCAAGGACGCGATGGCCGGGATCGAGAAGCTGTTCAAGGCCGACCTCGACCCGGCCCGGGTGGCCGCGATCATCTTCGAGCCGGTGCAGGGTGAAGGCGGGTTCTACCCGGCTCCGACGGACCTGGTGAAGGCGATCCGCGCGCTTTGCGACCAGCATGGCATCGTGATGATCGCGGACGAGGTGCAGACGGGCTTTGCGCGGACCGGGAACCTGTTTGCGATGGAGATGCATGGGGTCGCGGCCGACCTGACCACGATGGCCAAGGGCCTGGCCGGGGGTCTGCCGCTCGCGGCCGTCACTGGCAAGGCCGAGCTGATGGATGCGGCCAATCCGGGCGGTCTGGGCGGGACCTATGCGGGCAACCCGCTGGGGATAGCCGCGGCCAATGCCGTGCTGGACGTGATCGAGGAGGAAGACCTCTGCGCCCGCGCCAATGAACTCGGCAGCCGCCTGAAGCAGCGCCTGGAGGCGATCCGCGCCAATGCGCCCGAGATCGTGGACATCCGCGGCCCGGGCTTCATGGTCGCTGTGGAGTTCGCCAACCCGTCCACCAAAGAGCCCGACGCGGGCTTCACCGGGCGGGTGCGGCTGGAAGCACTGAAGCGCGGCCTTCTGCTTCTGACCTGCGGGGTCTATGGCAACGTTGTTCGCTTCCTGGCACCAATCACGATCCCAGACGCCCACTTTGCCGAGGCCATGGACATCCTGGAAGCCTCCATCGCGGCGGCCCGTCAGTAGGGCCGAAACGGGAACCGTTCGGAGGGTCCGGGGTTGTAGGCACAGCAACGGATCGGTCGGTTTCCGCCCATCCTCCCCTCGGGGGGGCGCAAAGCGGGGGTCAGACAGATACTGTCCGTCCGCGAGACTCATGAATGGAGTAGACCCATGAAACGTTTCCTTCTGACCCTTCCCCTGCTGGCCCTGCCGATCGCGGCCTGCACCCCGGCTGAACAGAACGCGGCGCTCGGCGCTGTCGGTGGCGCGGCCGTCGGCGCGGCCGTCTCGTCTGATGCGGACCGCGAGAAGGGTGCCATCGTCGGTGCCGTGGTCGGCGTTGCCGCCTCGCAGCTGCTGGGGCCCGCCCCGCAGACCGGCAAGTGCTACTACCGTGACCAGTACGGCAACCGCTTCATCGCGGACTGCCGCTAAGCCTTGCGCCCCGGCCCCCGATGCGGGCCGGGGCAACCCCTTCCGGACGGGGGGTGAAGCGGCTAGAAGGGCGGGCAATCCGTCAATGGGCCGCACATGTCCGACCTCTCCCATGGCATCGAGCTTGCGTCTGCCAGCGTCCGGCTGGGCGGCCGGCTTGTGCTGGACGGGCTGACCCTGCGGCTGACGGAAGCGCGCATCGGGATCCTTGGACGCAACGGATCGGGCAAGACGACGCTGCTGCGGTTGATCGCTGGGCTGATCGCTCCGGATCAGGGAAGCGTGCGGGTGGACGCGGTTGACCCGTTCAAGGACCGCAAGGCAGCGCTTTCGGCGCTGGGGATCCTGTTCCAGAACCCCGACCACCAGATCCTTTTCC
>NZ_JAYSFG010000041.1:0-14782 GCF_041913445.1 Tabrizicola sp. | reverse complement strand
CGCTGAAGGGCTACGTCAGCTATGCCGCGCCGGTCGAGGGGACCAAGGTCCGCATCCGGGCGGAAAGCTTCGCCGACCACTACAGCCAGGCGCGGCAGTTCTATATGAGCCAGACCGCGGTCGAGCAATGGCACATCCGCGACGCGCTGGTGTTCGAACTGGGCCGCTGCGAGCTTGCCCGCGTGCGGCGCGCCATCGTGGGCCACCTGCGCAACATCGACGAGGATCTGGCGGGAAGTGTCGCGGCGGGCCTTGGCCTGCCCGAGCTGCCTCCACCCGCCACGGCGGCCCGGCCGACCCGGCAGGACCTGCCGCCGTCGGACGCGCTGAGCATCCTGAAGAACGGCCCCATGAGTTTTCAGGGCAGAGTCATGGGCGTGATGATCTGCGACGGGTTCGACGGCACGCTGCTTGACCGGTTGACCGGCGCGGTGATGGCGGCGGGGGGTAAGGTCAAGCTGGTCGCCCCGCGGGTCGGCGGGGCGCTGGACGACCGGGGCGACCTGCGCGAGGCGCAGTTCAGCGTCCAGGGCGGAGCCTCGGTGCTGTTCGATGCGGTCGCGGTGCTGGTAGGCCCGGACGGCGAGGCGCAACTGGCGGCCCTTCCCGCCGCCCAGAATTTCCTGCGCGACGCGTTCGCGCACGGGAAATTCATCGGTCACGCGCTGGCCGGTGAGCTTTTCAAGGCCGCGGGCCTTGAGGGCAAGGCCGATGATGGCTGCTTCGACCTGGGTCTCGTGGACGACGGCGAGACGGTCGAAGCCTTCGTCAACTCTTGCGCGCGACTGCGGCACTGGACCCGGGTCGGCCTTGCGAAGACCTCCCCCTGATCACGACCAAATTCGCAATCAAGAAAGGAAACTTCATGCGGACGCTTACCACTATTGCTTTGATTCTTCTCATTGTCGGAGGGCTGAACTGGCTTGCCGTCGGCGCGGCCCAGGTGGACCTCGTGGCCCTTCTCTTCGGCGGGCAGGACTCGCCGCTCGCCCGGATCGTCTACGTCCTGGTCGGGATCTCGGCGCTGATCGTGCTGTTTGCGCTGCCCCGCCTGATGGCCGACTACCGGCATCCGATGGGCGAAGTGCCACACACCCGGCCCTGATCTTCGGATCAGCGACAAGGGGTCCGCCACGGCGGGCCCCTTTTTCATCCGCCGGCGCATGTGGTGCACAAATGGCACAACCGCCGGTGACGTGGCCCCCGACCGGAACACGGCCCCGGGCCACCTGTTGGTCGAAGTGACGGCCTCTCGGGAACAGGCCCGGCGCAGGTCGCCGTCGTCAGGAAAGGAACCGACATGACCAAGACACTCGCCCTGGCCGGGGCAAGCTGGATTGCGCTTTTCGCAGCAGCCGCCACGGCCCAGACCACGATCACCGGCATCGAAGACGTGGACGACCGCATCACCGACATCGAGGAAACCGCCACGGACGAGATCGAACGCTCCGACGACCCGCTGCGCTATGGCAACCCAAATGAGCAGCCTGGCTTCTCGGGGTCGGCCTCGCTGTCCTATTCCGGCAAGACCGGCAACAACGAGTCGCAAGAGCTGAGTGTCAGCACCCGGCTGCGCTATGCCACGGGTCCGTGGGTCCAGACGCTGGGCGTGGCACTGGACTTCGCCGAGGACGATGTCGAGCGGACGAAGGAAGACGCGCTGATCGTCTATGACGCGAACTACTACTTCGACGACCGCTTCTACGCCTTCGTCCTTGGCCGGGCCGAGATCGACGGCCTCGCGGACGAGGCGGACGAGATTGAGACCGATGCCTTCATCGGCGTGGGTCCGGGCTACCGGGTCATCAACGAACAGGACATGACCTGGCGCGTGCAGGCTGGGGTCGGCGTCAGCTACCTGCGCGACGGCCTGGGCGACAGCGACACCGAAGAGGGCGTCATTGCCAGCTCGCGGTTCTTCTACCGCTTCTCGCCGGAGGTCTTCATGACCAACGACACCGACGTCCTGCACTCGGGCGACAATGTCCTGCGGGTCAACAACGACCTTGGCGTCAGCTTCCAGATGAGCGACGTCCTGTCCACGCGGGTCAGCTACGTGACCGACTACAACGAGGCGCGGGACATCCGGACCGACAATCGCCTGAGCCTGGCGATCGTCTACGGCTTCTGACCGGGCGGGGGCGGCTTTCCGGTCGCCCCCACACCTGTCCGCCCCCGGCCCTATGCCTCCTTCGCCACCACCGCATCGGCCGGGGCGGTCAGGCGGCAGACCAGGCCCTGCGGTTCATGGGTGATCTCGACCACCCCGCCAGTCTGCGCCGAGAGCGCATGGCGGATGACTTTCGAGCCGAAGCCGGTCCGTTCCGGCCTGGTGACCGTCGGACCGCCGACTTCGGTCCACAGAAGCGAGAACACCTGCCCCTTCGCACCCGGCTCGATCGCCCATTCGATGTTGATCCGGCCGCTGTCGTTGCTGAGCGCCCCGTATTTCACGGCATTGGTGCAAAGTTCGTGGATCGACATGCCAAGCGCCGTGGCAACGTTGCCCTTCACCACCAGGTCCGGCCCCTGCGCCTTTACCCGACCCTTCGCGTCGCCGATGAAGGTCGCGACCCCGTTCATGATCAGACTCCGCAAGGGCGTGCTGGTCCAGCCGGACTGCTTGAGCAGGCGGTTGGCCTCGCTGATCGCGTTCAGCCGGTCGGAAAAGACATTGAGCGCGGCCGTGCTGCCAGGGTCGGTGAAGGTCTGGCGGGCGACGGCCTGGATGGTGGCAAGGAGGTTCTTCTCGCGGTGCTCGAGCTCGTCCCGCATCAGGTCGCGGGCCTCGTCGGCTTTCTTCCGGGCCTCGCGGTTGGCCAGCACCTCGGTCATGAAGGCGTCAAGCGCCGATCCGGCACCGCCGATCTCGCCATCTGCAACGCCCATTCCCGTCCGCGCCGATGTGTTCCCGTTCCGCCAGGCGGTGATCGTGTCGATGAGGACACCGACGGGCCGCGCGATGAACACCCGGGCCGTGTAGAACGCCAGGACAACCGCCAGCGCCGTCCCCAGAAGCGCAAGGCCAAGCGCCTGGAATGCGACCACACGCATCGTCGCCAGGCCCTCGGCGATGGAGTAGCCGGCACTGATGTAAAGGCCCGATGCGTTCGCGGCAGGAGGGAAGTAGCCAACGATGCGCGGCGTACCGTCCTGACTCAGCATGTCCATCGACCCCGGCCTTGCCTCTTCCAGAAGCGGCAGGAACTCGGGCCGGATCTTGGTGCCGACGAAGCGCTCCGGTTCGGGAACGCGGGCCAGGATGGTGCCGGTGCGGTCCACGATGGTCAGCGAGTTGCCCGGCGCCAGCGAGCGGCGCTGGAGCCGCCGTTCCATCCACAAAAGGTCCAGATGAGCAATCGCGATGCCCGGCATCTGGCCTGGCCCTGTGCCGACCCGAAGTGCGGTCGGCAGGCGAGGAGCGTCATTCGTGCGCGTCCGGTGGAAGTGCCCGGTCACCAGGCGCTCCTCGGTCGCCGACGCCAGAAGGTCCGCAGACACCGGGTCCAGGTTCTGGACCGGGACGGAACTGCAGCGGACCGTGCCGTCCAGATTCAGGACGTAAAGCTCGGCGATGAACTGGACGGACGTGGCCGCATCGGCCAGAAGCGTATTGCAGGCCGCATCCGCGTTGCGCACGACAGGCGCTGCGGCAAGCGTTCGCAACACGCTTTCCAGGCCTGCAAGTGTCTGTTCGACTTCCAGCGACACGAGTTCCGCTGTGCGCAGGGCATCGGCGTGAAGGTCGGCGGTCCGGTCGCGCTGGACGGTCACCACGTTGGATATGGCGATGGCCACGGCCGGCAGCAGCGCCACGGCGGTGACCAAGAACAGGCGTGACGACAGCGACTTCAGCCGCACCAGACGCCCCTCCCCCACGCAGTCTCGGCATACTCGCAATTTTCCAAGCCAATACAATCGAAATCTGTCCATATGTAGCCAAATGCGACAACCAATGGTTGTAGGTGGCGTGATCCGGGCACAGGGTCGGAAAACCTGCGGCGCGGGGTTCGCGACGTGGCGCAAACTTGTGCAGTCCGCCCGGTTTTGCAGCAACTCAACGGCTTTGCAGGCGGTACGCCCCGCGCCCAGCGGTTTCGTGAAAGACCGGGCGGCGGTCAGTCCCTAGCTCTGGAAACGACGCCGCCGAAATAGCCCCATGACCGCTTGCCCTGCCCTCCGCCCCGAACGCAGCCACGGCGCTGCCCGCCTGTCCTTCCGCCGGACCGGGGCCTGGACGAAGCTTGCCGTGCTGCACCAGTCCGGCTCGGCCAAGGCCTTCATGCATCCGACGGGTCGGGGGCCAGAGGTCGTGTTCCTGAACACCTCGGGCGGGATGACCGGCGGCGACCGGCTGGCCTTCGGGCTGACGCTGGACGCGGGCTGCCGGGTCACGGCCACCACCCAGACGGCCGAACGCGCCTATCGCAGCGCAGATGGCGTAGCCGAGGTCGAGATCCGGCACGAGGTCGGCCCCGGCGCGCATCTGGATTGGCTGCCGCAGGAGACGATCCTGTTCGACCGCTCCGCCCTGCAACGGCGGACCACGGTTGCACTTGTCGCCGACGCCTCCTGCCTGGTCCTGGAGGCCGTGGTCCTGGGCCGCGCCGCGATGGGCGAGGTGGTGCGCGACCTGAACTTCTTCGACCGGCGCGAGGTTCTGCGCGACGGCAAGCCGGTGCTGGTCGAACCCCTGCGCCTCGGCTCGGCCGCTCTGGGTGCGGGAGTTGGCGTCCTGCAGGGCGCGCGGGCCTTTGCCTCGCTGGCCTTGGTTGGGCAGGGGGCCGAGGCCGCGCTGGGCCCGGTCCGCGCGGTTCTGGATGAACCGGGGGTCAACGCCGGTGCCTCGGGTTTCGACGGCAAGCTGACGGTCCGGCTGATGGCGGCGGATGGCTGGCCGCTGCGCCGGCAGCTGTTGCGGCTTCTGGCGGTATTGCGCGAGGGGCCCGTGCCCCGCGTCTGGCAGATGTGAGGAGAGACGATGAACCTGACCCCCCGTGAGCGGGAAAAGCTTCTGGTCAGCGTCGCGGCGATGGTCGCGCGCGGCCGGCTGCAGCGCGGCGTCAAGCTGAACCACCCCGAGGCGGTGGCGCTGATCACCGATTTCGTCGTGGAAGGTGCCCGCGACGGCCGTTCGGTCGCCGACCTCATGGAAGCGGGCGCGCATGTCATCACCGCCGACCAGTGCATGGCGGGCATCCCCGAGATGATCCACTCCGTCCAGGTCGAGGCGACGTTCCCCGACGGGACGAAGCTTGTCACCGTCCACCACCCGATCCGCTGAGAGACCCCATGAAACGCATCCTGCCTGCCGCCCTTGTCCTTGCCTCGCCCGCGCTGGCCCACCCCGGAGACCACCGGACCGATGGCCTGATGCACTTCCTGTCAGAACCCGACCACGCGGCCCTGATCGCGCTGGGCGCGGCGGTGCTGGGCTATGCGGTCTGGAAGCTGTGGTCACGGTCATGATCCCAGGCGAGATCCTGCCCGCCGAGGGCGACATCGAGTTGAACGCCGGCCTGCCGGTCACCGTGCTGATGGTCGCCAACACCGGCGACCGCCCGGTGCAGGTGGGCAGCCACTACCATTTCGCCGAGACGAACGCAGCCCTCTCCTTCGACCGCGAGGCGGCGCGGGGCCAGCGGCTGGACATCCCCGCCGGGACCGCGGTGCGCTTCGAGCCGGGGCAGGCGCGGGAAGTGCGGCTTGTCCCCTACGGCGGGGCCCGGGTGGTCTACGGCTTCAACCAGAAGGTGATGGGACCCCTGGGATGACGCTTGACGTGCGGGGCAGGGCAGGAGGACGCTGGTCGTTCCAACCAACAGGGAGAACGACCCATGTGTGACGCCTGCCTGATCGAAAACATCAAGTCCTCGATGCTGTCCCGCCGTGCGCTGTTCACCGGCGCGGCCGCGACCACTGCCGCCGTGGTGGCCTCGGGCCTGACCACGGCTCAACCCGCCCTCGCGCAGGCCGCGGGAAAGGTCGTCGACCTGACCCACGCCTATGACGGCAGCTTCCCCACCTTCGACGGCAATCCCGGCATCCTTTACGAGCCCGCCGTCAAGTTCGAAGGCAACGGCTACCAGCTGTGGAAGCTGACGATCTACGAACACACCGGCACCCATATCGACGCGCCCCTGCACTTCACTGCCGACGGCACCTCGGTCGCCGACCTTGCGCCTGAGCGGCTGGTCTGCCCGCTCTGCGTTCTCGACCTGACGGCGAAGGCCAAGGACGACGCCAACGCGATGGTCGAACCGGCGGACATCGAGGCCTGGGTCTCGGCCAATGGCGAGATCCCGGCGGGGGCCTGCGTTGCGATGAACTCTGGCTGGGCCGCAAAGGTCGCAACGCCGGAATTCCGAAATACGCCCGACGGCAAGCTTGCCTTCCCCGGCTTTTCCAAGGCTGCGACGGACATGCTGGCGGGGATGGACGTGGCCTGCATCGGGGTCGACACCTTGTCCCTGGACCCGGGCAACTCCGCCGATTTCGCCGTGCATTTCTCGTGGCTCCCCGGCGGGCGCTTCGGGATCGAGAACATGGCCAACCTCGACCAGCTTCCGGCTGCCGGGGCGACGGTCTTCATCGGCGCGCCGAAGCACAAGCAGGGCACCGGCGGCCCGGCCCGCGTCATGGCGGTGGCGTGATGGCGGTTGTCCCCCTTCTGCGGGACGAGGAGGCGGGGGCCGAGGCCCTCGCCGTCTTCGACGACATCCGGGCGAAGCGGCAGACCGACTACGTCAACAACTTCTGGCGCGCCCTGGCGCATGACCCGGCGACGCTGAGGGCGACGTGGGACCGGGTGCAGCAGGTGATGGCCCCCGGCGCGCTGGACCCCTTGGTGAAGGAGCTGATCTACGTCGCCGTCTCCACCGCCAACGGCTGCGACTATTGCGTCCATTCGCACACCGCGGCGGCGAAGGCCAAGGGCATGACCCCCGCCATGCATGGCGAGCTGCTGGCGGTCATCGCGCTTGCCAGCCAGACCAACGCGCTGGCCACGGCGCTGTCGGTCCCGGTCGACGAAAGGTTCCTGGCATGAGGGTCTGGGGCACTGGACACCAAGTCGTGACCGTGCGGTCGGGCCGGACTTTCACGTCCCGGCGTTACCTCTTAGCCCGTCCCGCTGGCGCCATCCCGGTGCCGGTCGGCGCGCGGCTATAGGAGAGCCCCATGTACCCGATGATGACCCCGGCCCAGATGATCGAGCTGTCGATGAAGACCGGCATGATGCTGATGGAAGCGCAGATGGTGATCGGCATGCGGATGATGGGGATGGCGGGCCTCTGGCGCGTCCTGCCTAGCGAGAACGCCCGCATGTCCTCGGAAAAGGTCTCGGCCATGGGCGAGGCGGCGCTTGCCACCGGCCACGCGATCATGACCGGCGCATCCCCCGCGAAGATCGCCGAAGCCGCCCTGAAACCCGTCGCCCGCGCGACCAAGTCCAACGTCAAGCGCCTGGCCCGTCGCGGGCCCGGCAAACCCTAGAGGTCCCGATGCCCGCCCTGATCTCCCGCGCCTCCTATGCCAGCATGTACGGCCCCACCACCGGCGACCGGCTGCGGCTGGGCGATACCGACCTGATCGTCGAGGTGGAACGCGACCTCACCACCTATGGCGAGGAGGTGAAGTTCGGCGGCGGGAAGGTGATCCGCGACGGGATGGGGCAGTCGCAGGTCTCCCGCGCACGGGGCGCGATGGACACGGTGATCACCAATGCACTGATCATCGACCATACGGGCATCTACAAGGCCGACGTGGGCCTGCGCGACGGGCGGATCGCGGCCATCGGCAAGGCGGGGAACCCCGACACCCAGCCCGGCGTGTCCATCGTCATCGGACCCGGCACCGAGATCATTGCGGGCGAGGGGCGCATCCTCACGGCAGGCGGGATGGACGCGCATATCCACTTCATCTGCCCGCAGCAGGTCGAAGACGCGCTCCATTCCGGCATCACCACCATGCTCGGCGGCGGCACCGGTCCAGCGCATGGCACCTTGGCGACGACCTGCACCCCCGGCCCCTGGCATCTGGGCCGGATGATCCAGGCGGCGGACAGCCTGCCGATGAACCTGGCCTTCGCGGGCAAGGGCAACGCCAGCCTGCCCGAGGGGATCGTCGAGCAGGTCCGCGGCGGCGCGGCGGCCTTGAAGCTGCATGAGGACTGGGGGACCACCCCCGGCGCCATCGACTGCTGCCTTTCCGTCGCCGACGAGATGGACGTGCAGGTGATGATCCACACCGACACGCTCAATGAATCGGGGTTCGTCGAGAACACCCTCGCCGCCTTCAAGGGCCGTACGATCCACGCCTTCCACACCGAAGGCGCGGGCGGGGGCCATGCGCCGGACATCATGAAGGTGGTGGGCTGGCAGAATGTGCTCCCGTCCTCCACCAACCCGACGATGCCCTACACGGTCAACACCGTGGAGGAACATCTCGACATGCTGATGGTCTGCCACCACCTCGACAAGCGCATCCCCGAGGACGTGGCCTTCGCCGAAAGCCGCATCCGTCGCGAGACGATTGCGGCCGAGGACGTGCTGCACGACATGGGGGCGTTCTCGGTGATCTCGTCGGACAGCCAGGCGATGGGCCGAGTGGGCGAGGTCATCACCCGCACCTGGCAGACGGCGCACAAGATGAAGGTCCAGCGCGGCCGGCTGGCGGAGGAGCAGGGCGCGAACGACAACCTCCGCGTCCGCCGCTACATCGCCAAGTACACGATCAACCCGGCCATCGTGCACGGGATCAGCCAGCACATCGGCAGCGTCGAGGTCGGCAAGCGGGCAGACCTCGTCCTCTGGAACCCCGCCTTCTTCGGTGCCAAGCCCGAGATGGTGCTGATCGGCGGCATGATCACCGTGGCGCAGATGGGGGACCCGAATGGGTCGATCCCCGTCCAGCCGATGTATTCCCGGCCCATGTTCGGCGCGCTTGGGCGGGCGGTGGAACGCTCGGCGGTGGTGTTCGTGTCGAAGGTCGCGCAGGAGGATGACCTGCGGGGCCGCCTCGGCATCGCCAAGGACACGCTGGCGGTGGAGAATACGCGCAACATCCAGAAGCGCGACATGATCCATAACTCGGCCACCCCGAAGGTCGAGATCCACCCCGAAACCTACGAGGTCCGCGCCGACGGCGAGGTCATCACCTGCGCCCCGGCGAAGGAGCTTCCCCTCGCGCAGCGCTATTTCCTGTTCTGACCCATGACCACGCTCCTGAAATCCGCCCCGCCGCTCGCGCATGACCGCGTCGTGATGGACTACGATCAGCGCCTGATGCGGCGGAAGCTCTTGACCACCCAAGGCGGGCGCGAGTTCCTGGTGGACCTCCCCTCGGTCACCAACCTGGACGACTACTGGGGCTTCCAGGTCGACGGGCTGAACATCGAGATCGTCCCCGCGCCGGAATCCGTCCTGGTCATCACCGGCGACCTCACCCGCCTCGCCTGGCACATCGGCAACCGCCACACGCCCTGCCAGATCCACGCCGACCGCCTGGTCATCCGCGAGGATCACGTGCTGGAACGGATGCTCCAGGGCCTTGGCGCGACGATCCGGCGCGAGAGCCTGCCCTTCAAGCCCGAGGGCGGCGCCTATGGTCACGGCCGCACGATGGGCCACTCGCACGGCGACGACCATTCCCACGACGAGGCCGCTCAGTTCGGCTGGCACCACCACGGCGACGGGCAGATGCATTTCCATGCGCCGAAGGGCGCAAAGTGACGGCGCTTCTGACCCTTGTGCAATGGCTCTCCCCGGCCTTCCCGACCGGGGCCTTCGCCTACAGCCACGGGCTGGAACGGGTGATCGCGGCGGGGGACGTCACCGACGCGGCCAGCTTCGAGGAATGGCTGCGAAACATCCTCCACCACGGAGCGGGCTGGCAGGATGCGGTGCTGCTGACCCATGCGTTGGCTGAGGGCGCCGATCACGACGCGCTGGACGTCCTGGCCCGCGCCCTTGCGCCTTCGGCCGAGCGCCTGCAGGAGAGCGCCGAACAGGGTGCGGCGCTGGCGCGGATGGTGTCCGGCCTCATAGGCCGGGCCCTCCCACCCCGGATGCTTCCCATCGCGCTTGGCGAAGCCGCCGCGCCGCTCGCGCTGCCCCCGGGACAGGTCGCGCAGCTCTACCTCCAGAACTTCGCCGGCAACCTTGTCACCATCGCCACCCGCCATGTCCCGCTTGGCCAGACCGAGGGGCAGGCGGTGCTCGCCCGCCTTCTGCCCGAGATCGAACTCCTCGGCACCTGGGCGGCGGTGGCGAGCCTGGATGACCTCGGCAGCTGCGCGCTGGCTGCCGATCTTGCCGCCTTCCAGCACGAAACCCAGGACGTAAGGATCTTCCGCACATGACCCACGGCCCCCTCCGCGTCGGCATCGGCGGTCCCGTCGGCGCCGGCAAGACCACGCTGACCGAGAAGCTTGCCCGCGCGCTTGGCCCCCGGCTGTCGATGGCCGTCATCACCAACGACATCTACACGCGCGAGGACGCCGAGGCGCTGACCCGCGCCCAGGTCCTGCCCGCCGCCCGCATCCGGGGGGTAGAGACCGGCGGCTGCCCCCACACCGCGATCCGCGAGGATGCGTCGATCAACCTCGCCGCCGTGGCCGACCTGAACAGCGCGTTCCCCGACCTCGACCTGATCCTGATCGAGAGCGGCGGCGACAACTTGGCTGCCACCTTCTCGCCCGAGCTTGCGGACCTGACGATCTACGTCATCGACACCGCCGCCGGGCAGGACATTCCCCGGAAGCGCGGGCCGGGGGTGACGAAGTCCGACCTTCTCGTCGTGAACAAGACCGACCTCGCCCCGCATGTGGGTGTCGACCCGGTGCTTCTGGAGGCCGACACGGCCCGGGCAAGGGGCGTGCGGCCCTATGTGATGGCCCAGCTGCGCCACGGCAAAGGCGTGGATCAGGTCGTCGATTTCATCGTCCGACACGGCGGGCTGCGGCTGAAAACTGACGCTGCGTAAACGCGACTCAACTCGCGCTAATGGCGGGCGGAAGGGAGCCTCCTTTCCGCCCGATGCCTTTTCCACAGGCCGATTGCCCGCCGCGCAGGCGATGCGCTCTATGCGCACTGCCTGATTTCTGCGCTGCAGCATCCGGCGCCGCCCAAATTTCAGCCGTCCGCCTTGCCTTCGGTTGCCAAAGTCCCCCGCGGACTATGCGCCCAAGGCCCTCCCGGCTTTCCTGTCCCCAGCCAAGGCCAACGGTCCAAGGCCAGAGAAGACCGCGAAGTCCAACCGCCCGGCCCTGCCCGGGCCAACGAAACAGGGGATAGTCACGATGAAACTCACCAGACGCACGCTTCTGTCCAGCGCCGCTGCTGCCGCTGCGATGACCATGCCGCGCTTCGCCTTCGCGCAGGCCGAGACGATCAAGGTCGGCGTGCTGCACTCGCTTTCGGGCACGATGGCCATTTCCGAGACGACGCTGAAGGACACCATGCTGATGCTGATCGAACAGCAGAACGCCAAGGGCGGTCTTCTCGGCAAGCAGCTGGAAGCGGTGGTCGTGGACCCGGCCTCGGACTGGCCCTTGTTCGCCGAGAAGGCGCGCGAACTCCTCACCGTGTCGAAGGTCGACGTTATGTTCGGCTGCTGGACCTCGGTCTCGCGGAAGTCGGTGCTGCCGGTCATCGAAGAGCTGAACGGCCTCCTGTTCTACCCCGTCCAGTACGAAGGCGAGGAATCGTCGAAGAGCGTCTTCTACACCGGCGCCGCGCCGAACCAGCAGGCGATCCCGGCGGTGGATTATTACCTGAACGAACTTGGCGTGCAGAAGTTCGCGCTTCTCGGCACCGACTATGTCTACCCCCGCACGACGAACAACATCCTGGAAGCCTACCTGATCTCCAAGGGCATCCCGAAGGAAGACATCTTCGTCAACTACACCCCGTTCGGCCATTCGGACTGGTCGAAGATCGTGGCCGACGTGGTGGCCCTTGGCGCGGACGGCAAGAAGGTCGGCGTCATCTCGACCATCAACGGCGACGCGAACATCGGCTTCTACAAGGAACTGGCGGCCGCCGGCGTTTCCGCTGACACCCTGCCGGTCGTCGCCTTCTCGGTCGGCGAAGAGGAACTGTCGGGTCTCGACACCTCGAACCTCGTCGGCCACCTCGCGGCCTGGAACTACTTCATGTCGGCGGACACCCCCGAGAACAAGGCGTTCATCGAGGCGTGGAAGGCCTTCATCAAGGACGACAAGCGCGTCACCAACGACCCGATGGAAGCCCATTACATCGGCTTCAACATGTGGGTGAACGCGGTGACCGAGGCGGGCACGACCGAGGTCGACGCCGTGCGCGAGAACATGTGGGGCCAGAAGTTCCCGAACCTGACCGGGGGCATCGCCGAGATGCTGCCGAACCACCACCTCACGAAGCCCGTGCTGATCGGCGAGATCCGCGCCGACGGGCAGTTCGACATCATCAGCCAGACCGAGCCGGTCGCGGGCGACGCCTGGACCGACTTCCTGCCGGAATCGGCGGTGCTGGATGCCAACTGGAAGGACCTCCAGTGCGGCATGTACAACACCGAGACCAAGACCTGCGTCCAGTTGACCTCGAACTACTGAGGTCGTCTATCGCGCGACCTTGGACACAAGCGCCCCTCTCCCCTTGGGGGAGAGGGTAGGGTGAGGGGGAAACCCCCTCTCCCACCCCAGAACCCCGGACATTCCATGCGCCTGACCGCCTTCCTCCTTGCGGCCATCTGTTGGCTTGCGCCCCTCCCGGCCCTCGCGCAAGAGGCCGCTGGAATCGTCGAAGCCAACCGCGCCCAGATCGAGAAACCGTCGCGCCAGACCATCGGCCCGGTAATCGCCGAACTGGCCGCCTCGGGCGACCCGATGGCCGACGACATCCTATCCGCCTGGGCCGACAAGCGGCTTGTGATCCGCAAAGCCGATGGGGCGATGTTCGTGGCCGCGCCCGAGGGCGACGGCTTCGCCCTGACCGCGCTGGACGGCACGCCCGCCGGGACGGCCGCCAAGGCCGACCTGACCGAACTCAAACCCAACGCCGGCGTCCGCGGACTGATCGCCACCGCCCTGGTGCAATTCACCCTCTCGGACCCGGATCCGGCCAAGCGCCAGGCCGCGCTGACCTCCATCGCGCAGGACCCGACCGCCGACGCGCTGGAGCCCTTGCGGGCCGCCATTGCGACCGAGGAAGACCCTGCCCTGAAGGCGCAGAAGGAGCGGCTGGAACGCCTCTTGACCCTGCGCTTCGACCCCTCGTCCGAGGCCCGCGTGGCCGCCATCGACAGCTTTGGCGCGGACCTCGGGCTTGACCTTCGCGCCGCGCTGAACCCGCTCGTGGCTACCACCCGCATCGCCTCGGCCACGCCTCCGCAAGCCAACATCGCCCGCGAGCTGCGCCTTGGCGCCGACATCCCCGAGGACGAGGCCTATGCCCTTCTCGTCGCCGCCAACCTTGCCCCCGCCCGCCTGACGCTGGAGGAACAACGCGCGGCGCTGCTCGCCAACCTGAAGGACGGGACGGTCGGCGGCATTCCGGTGGCAGACCTCAACACGCAAGAGGCCCGCGACCGCGCCTACACCGCGCTGGAAGCGTCCGGCGCCGTGCCCGTCGCCGCCACGGACGACGAGGCGACCGCCGCCCTTGCCAACGCGAAGTTCTTCGAAGTCTACGCCGAGCCTGACCCCGCCGTGACCTCTGCCGCCCAGGCAGCGCTGGCCCGTATCGGCACCAAGGTGGGCGTGATGCAGATCGCCGACCTCGGCCTCGACGCGCTCTCCCTTGCCTCGATCTATTTCCTCGCCGCCATCGGCCTTGCCATCACCTTCGGCGTCATGGGCGTGATCAACATGGCGCATGGCGAGTTCATCACCATCGGGGCCTACACCGGCTTCGTCGTCCAGCTGTTCGTGCCCGACTATACGCTGTCGATCCTGATCGCCCTGCCCCTGGCCTTCGCGGTCACCTTCGCGGCCGGTGTGGCGATGGAACGGCTGGTGATCCGCCACCTCTACAAGCGCCCGCTCGAGACGCTGCTGGCCACCTTCGGCATCTCCATCGCACTGCAGCAGATCCTGAAGAACGTCTTCGGAACTCAGGCGCGCCCCCTCACGGCTCCCGGCTGGCTGGATGGCGCGCTGGTGATCAACGATGTCGTTTCGATCAGCTATATCCGAATCGCGATCTTCGTCCTGGCGCTGATCTTCCTGGGCTTCTTCCTCTGGCTGATGAAGCGCACCCGCCTTGGCCTCGAAGTCCGCGCCGTGACGCAGAACCCGGCGATGGCGGCCAGCATGGGGATCAACCCCGACCGGATCAACATGCTGACCTTCGGCTTGGGCAGTGGCATCGCAGGCATCGCCGGGGTGGCCATCGGACTTTTCGCCAAGGTGACCTCCGAGCTTGGGACGGACTACATCGTCCAATCCTTCATGACCGTGGTGGTGGGCGGCGTCGGCAACATCTGGGGCACGCTCGCCGGGGCCACGATGATCGGCGGACTGCAGAAGGTGATCGAGTTCTTCAACCCCTTCAACACGCTGGCTGCGCAGACCTACATGATCCTCTTCATCATCCTCTTCATCCAGTTCCGGCCCCGCGGGATCATCGCGCTGCGTGGCCGGGCGGTGGGGGATTGATGCAAATGACCCGGATCCTCGCCGTCACTCTGGCCCAGGCCGCAAGCCCCCCCCCCCCCGGCCCCCCCCCCCCCCCGGGGGGGGGGACCCATACCGGCGCCCGCGCCGCTCAGCCCGGGGGCCCCCCCGGGACCGCCCCCGAGGCAC
>NZ_JAYSFG010000040.1:0-17114 GCF_041913445.1 Tabrizicola sp. | reverse complement strand
CGGGCGTCACCGGCTCCACCGCCACGCGCGGGAAGATCACGCAGATCCTCTCGGGCGAACTGGGTCAGGGCCAGACCTTCCGGGTGAACGTCCGCTATGACGAGGCGCTGGATCCCCTGGCCGCGCTTCCCACACCCGAGGAGTGTGCGGCCGACGTGAACGCGGTGATCGCGCGGACGAAGATCACCTTCACGCCCGCCTCGGCCGAGATCGCGACCACGGCGCGGCCGGTGCTGGACGAGCTGGCGGCCATCCTGTCGAACTGCCCGCCGATGCGGATGGAGATCGGCGGCCATACGGACAGCCAGGGTTCGGAAGGCGGCAACCAGGCGCTGAGCCAGGCCCGCGCCGAGGCCGTGCTCCTGGCCCTTCAGGGACGCCGGGTCGACGTCTCGGGCATGACGGCGCTTGGCTATGGCGAGACGAAGCCCATTGCCGACAACGGCAGCGAAGAAGGCCGCGAGGCGAACCGCCGGATCGAGTTCGTCCTCCAGGGCGTGCCTGCTGCGGCCGAGGCGGCACCAGAGGCTGAGGCTCAGCCGGCCGCATCCGACGCGCCAGCAGAAGGCGCTGCTTCCGCGACGGGCGGCCCCGATTTCTCGGGCGACACCAGCCCCTCGGTGGCCCCCACCGAAAAGACCATTGCGCCGAAACCGCGCCCCGAGGGCCTGAAGGCTGAAGAATGAACCGTACCGAATTCGTCGTTGCCACCGCCATCATCCTTCTGGTCGCCTTCGCGATGGGCTGGTTTACCCACTGGCTCCTTCACCGCTTCACCCGGGTCCAGGGCGGGGACATGGCCGAGATGGACAAGCTCGCCCAGTCGCTGCACGAGGCCGAGGAGCTGCGGGACCAGGCGCTGGCCTACCTGGAGCAGCGCGAGGCGGAGCTGATGAACCACATCACCCAGACCGAGGCCGAGCTGAAGGCGGCGATGGAGGGGTTGCGCGATGCCCGGCACGAGGCCGAGGAGATGCGCGCCTACATCGAGCGGATGCATGCGAACGGGTGATCGGGGCGATTTCTTCGAAGAAATCGCATCGGAGCCTTTGAAGGCTCCGGTCCGGAGTTTTCGAAAACTCCGGGGAACAAGTCCAGCTTGTCGGGGATTTGATCAAACCTTGGCCTGAATGCGGCCTTGCAACTGGACATAGGGGCCCTCGCGTGGCACCTGTCGCATCAGCAAATGGAGGGCCCACCCATGCTCGATTCCGTGACCGACCTCGCGTCGCTTCTGAAAGACCCCTCGCTTCTGGTGACCAAAGCCTATGTGGCGGGCGAATGGGTCGAGGCCGACGACGGCTCGACCTTCCCCGTCACGAACCCCGCCCGGGGCGACGTGATCTGCCACTTGCCGAACCTTGGCCGGGCCGAGGCTGCCCGCGCGATCACCGCCGCGCACAAGGCGCACCGCGAATGGGCCAAGCGGACCGCCAAGGAACGCGCCCAGGTCCTGCGCAAGTGGTTCGACCTGTGCATGGCGAACCAGGATGATCTGGCGACGATCCTGACGGCCGAGATGGGCAAGCCCTTGGCCGAAGCGAAGGGCGAGATCGCCTATGGCGCGTCCTACATCGAGTTCTACGGCGAGGAAGCCAAGCGAACCTATGGCGACATCATCCCCGGCCACCAGCGCGACAAGCGCATTCATGTGCTGAAGCAGCCCATCGGCGTCGCGGCCTCGATCACGCCCTGGAACTTCCCCAACGCGATGATCGCGCGGAAGGTGGCCCCTGCCCTTGCGGCGGGTTGCGGCTTCGTCGCGCGTCCGGCGGCTGAGACGCCCTTGTCCGCGCTGTCGCTGGCCCTGCTGGCGGAACGGGCCGGGGTTCCGGCGGGGCTCTTCTCGGTCATCACCTCGAAGCGGTCCTCAGACATCGGGAAGGAGTTCTGCGAGAACCCGCTGATCCGGAAGCTGACCTTCACCGGATCGACCGAGGTCGGCCGCATCCTGCTGAAGCAGGCGGCGGACCAGATCCTGAAATGCTCGATGGAGCTCGGTGGGAACGCGCCCTTCATCGTCTTCGACGACGCCGACCTGGATGCGGCGGTCGAGGGCGCGATGATCTCCAAGTTCCGCAACAACGGCCAGACCTGCGTCTGTGCGAACCGGATCTACGTGCAGGCCGGGGTATATGACGCCTTTGCCAAGAAGCTGGCGGCGGCGGTGGAGAAGCTGTCGATTGGGGATGGCCTCAAGGCAGGCGTCACCACCGGCCCGCTGATCAACGAGGCGGCGGTGGACAAGGTCGAGGAGCATATCGCTGATGTGCTGGCGGGCGGCGGCAAGATCGTCACCGGGGGCAAGCGGCATGAGCTGGGCGGGACCTTCTTCCAGCCGACCGTCGTCACCGGCGTGAAGCCCGACATGAAAGTCGCGCAGGAAGAGACCTTCGGGCCACTGGCTCCGCTCTTCAAGTTCGAGACCGAGGAAGAGGTCATCGAGTTGGCCAACAACACGATCTTTGGGTTGGCCTCCTACTTCTATGCCCGCGACATCGGGCGCATCACGCGCGTCCAGGAAGCGCTGGAATACGGGATGGTGGGGGTGAACACCGGCCTCATCTCCAACGAGATGGCGCCCTTCGGGGGCGTCAAGCAGTCGGGCCTGGGGCGCGAGGGTTCGCGGCATGGTCTGGATGACTACATGGAGCTGAAATACGTCTGCCTGTCGATCTGACGGGTCGGACAGTGCGATGGGGGCGGTCTTCGGGCCGCCCTTTTCGTTTTGGGCTGTGCATTTCGGCAGGGACAGCCCGCCGTTTGAGGCCTCTGGTGCAGGGCGGCCCGACGCACTAGCTTCCTTGTCCGATCCGCAATGCAAGGGATTTCAGATGGCAGAAGATTACACCCCGCCGAAGGTCTGGAAATGGGAGCAGCCCTCGGGCGGCGCTTTCGCGAACATCAACCGTCCGGTGGCAGGGGCCACCCATGACAAGGAGCTGCCGGTCGGCAAGCATCCCTTGCAGCTCTATTCGCTGGCGACGCCCAACGGGATCAAGGTGACGATCCTGCTGGAGGAGCTTCTGGAGGCCGGTCACGACGCGGAATACGACGCCTGGCTGATCGACATCGGCAAGGGCGACCAGTTCGGGTCGGGCTTCGTCGAGATCAATCCGAATTCGAAGATCCCGGCGCTAATGGATCATTCGAACGGGCAGCGGGTGTTCGAGAGCGCCTCGATCATGCTGTACCTGGCCGAGAAGTTCGGGGGCGCGTTCATTCCGAAGGACCCGGCGAAACGGACCGAGATGTTCTCGTGGCTCTTCTGGCAGATGGGGTCCGCGCCGTTTGTGGGCGGGGGCTTCGGGCATTTCTACGCCTATGCGCCGGTCAAGATCGAATACGCGATCAACCGCTATGCGATGGAGACGAAGCGGCAGCTTGACGTGCTGGACCGGCACCTGGCGGCGAACGAGTGGATGGCCGGGGAGTATTCGCTGGCCGACATGGCGATCTATGCCTGGTACGGCAACCTGGTCCTGGGGCGGGCCTACAACGCGGCCGAGTTCCTGGACGTGGAAAGCTACAAGAACGTCGTGGCCTGGGCCAAGCGCATCGATGCGCGGCCGGGGGTGGTGCGCGGGCGGAAGGTCAACCGCTCCTGGGGTGAGGAGTGGGAGAAGCTGCCGGAGCGGCATTCCGCGGCGGATTTCGACAAGCTGCCGAAAGCGCCCTGACCTTGTGACATGGATTGAGCCAGCCCGGGCCTTCGCCTAGGCTGGCTTTTCCATGTCTGGGGGGGAGCCATGAGCAATCGCATCGCCGTCGTCACCGGGGCCGCAGGGGGGTTGGGGCGGGCCTTCGTGGACCGGCTTTTGGCCGATGGGCTGACCGTGGTGGGCGTCGACATCGACGGCGCGGCTTTGCTGGCGATGGCAGCGGACCGGGAGGGGTTCGTGGCGGAAGCCGTGGACCTGACCGACGCCGAGGCGATTGCGGACCTGTTCGACCGGCTGGTCGCGCGGTTCGGGGGCGTGGACGCGCTGGTGAACAACGCCGGGACCTGCTTCATGTCGGACTTCCCGGAGATCCCGGCGAGTGAGCTCGACCGGCAGATGGCGATCAATTTCTCGTCTGCCTTCCACTGCTGCCAGGGGGCGGTGAAGGCGATGGCGGGGCGGCCGGGGGTGCGGAAGATCGTCAACATCTCGTCCAATGGCGCCTACAACTTCGACGTCTTCGACCCGCCGCATTACCGGGCCTCGAAGGCGGCGATGGACACGCTGACGAAGGACCTGGCGCGGCGCTATGCGAAGGAGAAGATCGCGGTGAACTCGATTGCCCCGGCGATGACCGAGACGCCCCTCTTCAACGTGCTGACCGAGGAAGTGCTGGCCAAGGCGATCAGTGCGATGCCGCATGGGCGGGCGATGCAGCCGGAGGAGATTGCGGCCTGGGTGGGGTTCCTGATCTCGCCCGCCGGGGATGTGTCGTCGGGGAACGTGATCATCCTGAACCAGGGGCGCGACGTGCGGTGAGGGGGGACGATTTCTTCAAAGAAATCGTGACGGAGCCTTTGAAGGCTCCGGTCCGGACTTTTTAAAAAGTCCGAGGGGCGCGAGGGCGGACATGAAAGTCACCATTCACAAGCTGTTCGATTACCTCTTGGAGACCACGGCCGCCGAGCCACCGGAGTGCTTCATCGGGTTCTCGCTGGCGCGGTCGCCCAGGCTGAAGGACTTCCTGGCGGACCTCGACCCGGAGCTGTCGCTGGACTGGAACGGGAAGAGTTTCCTTGGCCTTCCCAGCCTGCGGCAGAGGGTCTTGGACCAAGCGGGACTTTCGCTGCCGCTCGACAGCGTGCTGATCACGGCGGGGGCGGCGGAGGCGAATTATCTCCTCTTCCGGCAGCTGGTGCAGGCGGGGGACGAGATCGTCACCGAGGCGCCCGGCTGGCCGCAGGCGGGGGTGATGTCGAAGGCCATCGGCGCGCGGCTGGTGGAAGTGGCGCGGGATGAAGGCCGGGGGTGGTGGCTGGACCCGGAAACTGTAGCGCGGGCGGTTACACCGAAGACGCGGATGATCTTCCTGACCAATCCGAACAACCCGACGGGGCGGCTGATGCCGGAAGCCGAGTTGCGGGCGCTGGCGGACCTGGCCGAACGGCACGGCATCTGGCTGGTGGTGGACGAGGTCTATGCGGGCCTCGAATGGGAGGGGCCAAGGCCGCCGTCCATCGCGGGGATGACACGGTTCGGGATCACCACGGGGTCGGTGTCGAAGGCTTTGGGGCTGCAGGGGCTTCGGACGGGGTGGATGATCTGCCAATTGCCCGATGTGATCCGCGACGCGATGATCCTGCGCGAGAACGGGTCGGAGATCATGAACGTGCTGGGCGAGCATATCGCCGAGGTGGCGCTTCGCCCCGACCGGCTGGCCGGGGCCCTCAGCCGCGCGCGGGCGGAGGGGGTGGCGACGCTGGACCGGCTGGACGCCTTCGTGACCGCGGAACCGCGCCTGTCCTGGCATCGGCCCGAGGCGGGGCTGATCGGGCTCGCGCGGGTCGATGGGACGGACGGGGAATCGTTGGCACGGGCGCTTTTGCAGCCGCCCTACAGGACCTTCCTCTTGCCGGGATCGGCCTATGGTCTGCCGCAGCACATCCGGATCGGGGCCGGCGGAGGGCCGGAATGCCGTCTGGAAGAAGGTTTAGGGCGGCTTTCCGCCCTGCTGCGAAGCGGGCCAATCTGACGCAAGCCTCTGAAGCTTAACGCGTTATCCGATAACAACCCGGCGTTTTCCCCTAGCGCGTCGGTGATTTTGCCTAGCGCGCCCTGGCCCCCCATCCTTTCGACATCGATCCGGGACTGCCCGGGCAAACCACGAAAGGACATGACATGCTGCTCTCTGTCACGAAGGCCCGCACCGCGGTCGTCGCCGCCCTGACCGCCGCTTCGATCGCCGCCATCCCGGCAACGCCGGCGCTGGCGCTGAGCGAGAAGGACAAGGCGTTTCTCGGTGGCGTCGCGACGGCCGTGATCGTCGAGGAACTCTTGAAGAACCGCAAGGCGCGGCTGGCCGCCCCGGCCCCGGTCTATGTCGCCCCGGCGCCGACCTTCGTGGACCCGCACCCTTACGTCGAGCCGCGCCGGACGACCTCGATCTACGCGACCCCGGCGGCGCGTGCCTTCCAGAGCTATTCGGTCAGCGAGCGCAAGGCGATCCAGCGCAAGCTGCGCGCCTGGGGCTACTATCGCGGCGGGATCGACGGCGCCTTCGGCCCCGGCACCTACAACGCGATCACCGCCTATGCGCGGGACGAGGGCGGGTCGCTGTCGTCCACTGCCAAGGCCTACGGCGTCTACGACGGGCTTCTGTTCTGACGCCGAGCCCGTCGCTGCTCCGGCCCGGGATTCCCCACCCGGGCCGGAGATCTATTCGGGGGTCAGGTCCCAGGAAAACCAGGTCGCGTCCCGCACGGCCCGGACATCCGCCATGATCGCCTCGGCCGTATGGGCCGGGACCGAGCGGGACTTGGGCGCATAGCGCCAGCGCAGGACCATGTTGCCGCCGTCGCTGGCCTCGGCCGACAGGGCGAAATCGAAGGCGTCGTTGCTGATCGACACCGGATCGGGCGGAATGAAGTCGATGGGGCTGTTGCGCACGCGGACCTCGTGGGTCGCGACCCAGGGACCGCCGACGTAAAGCGGCAGGCGGCGCGGGCTGGCGAGCCGGTCCGGGAAGGCCTCGGTCAGCCCTTCGCGCGCGAAGGCGAAATCCTGGCGGAGACCGTTCCGGTCCAGCGCCGGATAGGGCAGGAAATAGCTTTCCGTCACCGTCACCAGGTTCGCCGCCGGGTCGTCCTGCATCCGGGGCGGTGCGGCCATCGTGAGGCCGGGATAGCGGCTTTCGTAGTAGTCCAGGAACTCGCGCCCGATCTGCGAGACGGGCGTCGTCGCCCAGCGCGCCCGCGTGGCATCGGCCGCGCCGCGGCGGTGGGTGGTCTCGACGGTCAGTGCGACGCCGATCAGCGAGAAGAGGTAATCCTCGCGCACGTGCTGCGCCCAGGTGCCATCGGGGGTCACCTCCATCCGTTCCAGCGCGGCGGGGCCGTCCTTGATGGGCAGGGCATAGCCGTAGTCGACCTCGGTCGCCGTCCGCAGGCCCCCGGCCTGGTGCGAGCCGGTGGGGTCCATCCAGACCGCGCGGCCGTTCAGCGTGGCGCGCAGGATCATGTGGTCGAAGACCCAGGGCGTCGGCAGCTCTTCCGGCAGGCCGTAGCCCGCATCGAGGTCGGTCAGCGCCACGGCCGCGGGCACCCCAAGCCGGTCAAGGATGACCCGCAGGAGGAGCGACTTGTCCTTGCAGTCGCCGAAGCCCGAGGCGATCACCTCTTCCGGCGACCGGGCGAAGTAGCCGCCCGTCCCGACCGACAGCGAGACATAGCGCAGTTCGTCCTGCACCAGACGCAGCGCGGCGAAGGCGCGGGCCTCGGGCGTGGCGTGGTCGCGGGCGATGGCCTCGACCCTTTCCTCCCACTCTGGCGGCAGGGGGTAGTCGCGGGTGTAGTGCGGCACGAGGGCGGCGACGAGTGGCGTCCAGTCGCGGCTGTCCGAAAAGCGCAAGGCCGCGTCCTCGATCACCTCGAAGGGCACGCCCTCTTCCTCGACGGGCGGGATGTGCCCCTCGCGCCGCCATTCGTGCCGCACGAGGCCGTTGCCGAGGTCAGAGGTGCGATGGGTCACGCGGTCGGGGAGCGGCCCGATTTCCAGCGGCAGGTCCCTAGGCCAGGTCACAAGGGTGCGCGAGAGGACGACGGGGGTCGACCATTCCAGCCAGGACGACCCGCTGCGTTCCGCCCCGCCGATGATCGGTTGCGACTGAAGCAGCGTCGCCTGGTCCAGCACGTCCCCCACCCGCAGGTCGGGGACCTGGACCACGGCCGTGAGCGTGCCGTCGATGATCCCCTCCTCGAGCCGCGTCTCGCGCCGGTAGACCTGCGGGGCGACCTTGTCCGAGAGGTCGATGACCTCGCCGTCCCGGTGGATGAATAGGCGGGTGAGGCTGGCCAACTCGTGGCTGGGATCGAAGTCGATCTGGATCGTCGCCAGTTCCTCCAGCCCGGCGCGGTCGGTCACTTCGGCCACGACGCGGTTCCAGGACTGCTTCACCTCCCCTTCCCAGTGGAACTGGTGGTCGGAGAGAAGGAAGAACTGCCCGCCCTCGACCTCGGCCCGAAGCCGGGGGTCGCCTTCGGGGATGGGGGCGATGTCGACCCAGGCCGGGTCCTGGGCAAGGGTCAGCGTCTGGGCGGCAAGCGGCAGGGCGGAAAGGCAGAAGGCCAGAACCAGGAAAACAAGGCGCATCGGGAATCCGTCGGGTGAATTTCGGGCAGGCTAGCGGGGGTGGGACAAAGTGCAAAGGAATTCCCGACCCGGCCCAAGGATTGCCGGTCGGCCTGCGTCCTGTGTAAGTGATGCTGATGGACACGCCCGACGAGATGCTTGCGACGGCGGCTGCCGGGGGGGACCGGGCGGCCTTTGCCACGCTGGTCGGGCGGCACTATGACCGCATCCACGGGTTGGCCTGGCGGCTGACCGGGGCGCGGGACCAGGCCGAGGACCTGACGCAGGACATCTGCGCGGCCTTGCCGTCGAAGCTGCGGAACTGGCGCGGGGAGGCGAAGTTCACCACCTGGCTCTACCGCGTCGTGGTGAACGCGTCGCATGATCTGCGGCGGCGGCAGGCGACACGGGCGAAGGCCAGCCAAGGCTGGGGCGACTGGGAGATTGCGCGGCAGGACGAGATTGCCGTCGAGGCGGAGGCCCGCGATTGGCTGGCCCAGGCGATGAGCGAGCTTTCCCCGGAGTTGCGCGATACGGTGGCGCTGGTCCTGGGCGAGGAGATGACCCAGGCCGAGGCGGGGGTCGTGCTGGGCGTATCCGAGGGGACCATCGCCTGGCGGATGAGCGAAGTGAAGAAACGCCTGCGGGCCAAGGCAAGGGAGGACGCGAAATGAGTGACGATCTCGACGACCTCCGGTCCGCACTGAAGGCGGCCCCCGCACCCGATGCCGATGCCAAGGCGCGGGCGATGGCGTTGGCGATGGAAAATTTCGCCCGACTGCACGATCCCCTCCAAGGATCGACAGAAGCGCCCCGTTCCAGTGAGGACCGCCCCCGCGCGGCCCCCCTGAACGGAGTACGTCGCATGTTCCACTACCTGACCTCCCGCCCTGCCCTTGCCGCAACCACCTCCGTCGCGGCGTTGGTGATCGGTGTCGCGGTGATCCTGCCGGTGGCCGATCTGCGGATCGGTTCGCCCGACCTGGTGCCGGTGGCCCCCGAGGAGACCCCGGCCGCGAAGAAGGCCGAACCCGAGGCCGCGCCACCTCCGGAGACCGCCGCAGCACCCGCAACCGGATCGGAGGTCGGCGGCGAGGCGGCCAGTTCCGTGGCAACTGCGGAATCGCTGGTCGAGGCGTCCGACCCGGAGCTGGAAGGCGTCCCCGCTGGACGGACGATGGACGAAGTCACGGCGGAGGCGTTCGAAGACACGGGCGAGATCGTCTCACCGAACCTCGCCATGCCGGAGGCTGAACCCGTGGCACCGTTGGCCGAGGCGCCGACGGCGATGGTGGAAGAGGCAGCACCCGTCGCCCGGGAAAGCGAGGCCATGGGTGCGGACAGCAAATTGCGGCTGCGGGGCCAGGCACCAGAA
Source organism: Tabrizicola sp. (assembly GCF_041913445.1). GTDB lineage: Bacteria > Pseudomonadota > Alphaproteobacteria > Rhodobacterales > Rhodobacteraceae > Tabrizicola. The sequence goes on along the minus strand of NZ_JAYSFG010000040.1, from coordinate 7,451 downwards.
ATGGACGGGATGGGCTATGTCGCGGCCCCTGCCCCGGATGCCCTGCCTGCCCCCGACCCGAACACCGAGACCTATTCCAACGAGGCCCCGAACCCCGTGAAGGTGACGGCGGAGGAGCCGGTCTCGACCTTCTCGATCGACGTCGACACCGCCTCCTATGCGGTGGTGCGGTCGTCCCTGACCGGGGGCTATCTTCCGACGCCCGACCAGGTGCGGATCGAGGAGATGGTGAACTATTTCCCCTACGCCTATGCGGCGCCCGAGGGGGATCAGGCGTTTGCCTCGACCATTGCCGTGATGCCGACGCCCTGGAACCCCGGCACGCGGCTGGTGACCATCGGCATCCAGGGGGCTTTGCCTGCGGTGGCGGAGCGGCCTGCGTTGAACCTGGTGTTCCTGATCGACACCTCGGGGTCGATGGAGGATGCGAACAAGCTGCCGCTTCTGAAGCAGTCGCTGTCGCTGATGCTGGCGGAGCTGCGGCCCGAGGATCAGGTGTCCATCGTCACCTATGCCGGATCGGCGGGAATGGTCCTGCCACCCACGGCGGCTGGGGACCGGGCAGCGATCCTGGCGTCGCTGGACAACCTGGCGGCGGGCGGCTCCACGGCGGGGGCCGAGGGACTGGAGCTGGCCTACCAGGTGGCCGAGGGGATGAAGGCGGACGGAGAGGTCACGCGCATCCTGCTGGCCACGGATGGGGACTTCAACGTGGGTGTGTCGGACCCGGAGGGGCTGGAGGCTTACGTTGCGAAGAAGCGCGAGACGGGGACGTACCTGTCCGTCCTGGGCTTCGGGCGCGGGAACCTGGACGATGCGGTGATGCAGAGCCTGGCGCAGAACGGGAACGGGACGGCGGCCTATATCGACACGCTGTCCGAGGCGCGGAAGGTGCTGGTGGACCAGTTGACCGGAGCGCTCTTCCCCATCGCCGACGACGTGAAGATCCAGGTGGAATGGAACCCGAGCCAGGTCGCGGAGTACCGGCTGATCGGCTACGAGACCCGGGCCTTGCGGCGCGAGGATTTCAACAACGACGCGGTGGATGCGGGCGAGATCGGCGCGGGGACCCAGGTCACGGCGATCTATGAGGTTACAGCGCCGGGGTCGGAGGCGCTGCTCACCGACCCGCTGCGCTATGGCGCGACCTCGGCAGCCGGGGACACGATGGGTGAGCTTGGGTTCCTGCGGCTGCGCTGGAAGGCTCCGGGTGAGGAGGCGTCGACACTGGTCGAGACGCCGATCACCGGGACGGAAGGCGCGAGTCAGGAGACGCGGTTTGCGGCGGCCATTGCCGGGTTCGGGCAGCTGCTGCAGGGGTCGGTCTATCTGGGCGACTGGGGCTGGGAGCAGGCGATCGAGCTGGCGGTGGCGAACCGCGGCGAGGATGCCTTCGGCTACCGGATCGAGGCGGTGAACCTGATGCGGCTGGCGCAGAGTCTCTCGCAATAACGGCTCCTGCGTCGCGGCTTCGCCGTCACGTCGCGGGGGCAGGCCCAGCGAGGAGTGACGAAGTCATCGACGAGCGGTCAGTCCAGCGCGCGGGCGAGGTCGGCGATCAGATCGGCGGGGTCTTCCAGGCCCACGGACAGGCGGAAGACGCCCTCGCCTGCCCAGTCTTTCCAGCGGGACAGCGCAGCGCCCTCCATCCGAAAGGTGCTGCGCTGGATTTCCTCGGTGCCGATATGGACGCAGATCGACCGCTGGTGGCCGAGGGAAAAGGCGTAGTGGATCACGCGGAAGTTGTCGGCCATGCGGGCCGCCACGGTCGCGGGGGCTTCGCGGGTCTGGAAGGCGATCATCGCGCCGCCAAGCGCCATCTGCCGTCCTGCGAGGACGCTTTGCGGGTGGTCCGGTGACCCGGGCCAGGTGACGCGGGTGACGGCGGGGTGGGTCTTCAGCCACTCGGCCAGTCGGCCCGCGGTGTCCGACGCCGTCCGCAGACGGGGATACAGCGTGTCGAGGCCGCGCAGGATCAGCCAGGCGTTCTGCGCCGAAAGCGTCGCGCCAAGGTAGACCCCGGCGCGGGAGCGGAGGCGGGAGATCAGCTCTTTGCGGCCGATCACAGCGCCGCCAAGCGCATCGCCGTGGCCGTTCATGAACTTGGTCAGGGAATGGATCACCAGGTCGACGCCGTGGTCGAGCGGGCGGGTGATGACCGGGGTTGCAAGGGTGCTGTCGACGGACAGGAGGACCCCGGCTTCCTTCGCAATGGCCGAGAGCGCGGCGAGGTCGGTCAGCCGCAGGATCGGATTGCAGGGCGTCTCGGCATGGATGAGCCGCGTCGTCGGGCGGAGCGCGGCGCGGACGGCCGCAGGGTCGGTCAGGTCGCAAGGCGTGACGGCGATGCCGAGGTCGGGGAGGATGCGGGTCGCAAGCTCGTAGACGCCGGCATAGCAGACCTCGGAGACGATCAGGTGGTCGCCGGCCTTGAGGAAGGTCAGGAAGACGGCGGCGGCCGCGGCGACTCCGGTGGCGGTGGCGAGAGCGTCCTCGGCCCCTTCGAGGCCCGCGAGCCGTTCCTCCAGCGCGCGGACGGTGGGGTTGGTCCAGCGGGCATAGAGGAAAGGCTGTTCGGTGAGGTCAGCGCCTTCGGCGGAGAAACCTGCGGAACCGGGGGTGAAAACATTGTTGACCGAAGCCACGAGGTTCGGCGCGATGGCCCCCGTGATCGGATCGGGCGCAAGGCCCGCATCCAGCGCGCGGGTGGCGGGCTGCATCTGGGCGGGGGGCAGTTTCGGGGACATGGGCGGGCCTTTCCTTTGGCCCTTCTTCCGCCGCACCTGCGCGGGGTGCAAGATGCAAAGAGCCCGGGCTTGCGGCCCGAGCTCTAGCAATGCGACAGGGAGACGGGTCAGTTGACGGTTTCGGCCTTCGCCTCCAGCACCGGAGTCGCGCCGTTCGCACGGGCGATCTCGATCCGGCGGGGCTTCATCGCCTCGGGCACTTCGCGGACGAGGTCGAGGTGCAGCATCCCATGCTCGTGCAGCGCGCCGGTCACTCGGACGTGGTCGGCCAGGGCGAAGCGGCGCTCGAAGGCGCGGGTCGCGATGCCGCGGTGCAGGTAGGTGCGCTCGGTCTCGTCAGCGGCCTTGCGGGCAGAGACGAAAAGCGAGCCGTCCTTGACCTCGACAGTCAGCTCGTCGGGGGTGAAGCCCGCGACGGCGATCGAGATGCGATAGGCGTTCTCGGCGGTCTTTTCGATGTTGTAGGGGGGATAGGTCGGCTGGGCCACGTCGGTGGTCAAGACCCGGTCCATCAGGTCGGCGATCCGGTCGAAGCCGACGGTGGCACGGTAAAGCGGCGCGAAATCAAAGTTGCGCATGTCATCCTCCTGGAAGCGATGTCAGGGGCCCTCCCCTTCCGGGGCAAGGCGGGTAACCCGGGCCCGTCATGGCACCCGGATGACCTTCAGGTAGGAAGCGCGAGTGGCGGATTCAAGACGCTCAGGGCGCGACGAACTTCGCCCCGCCCGTGGCCCCGCCCCCGGTCGTGATGCGCCGGGGTGGCTTGCCCGGCATCCCGGTCACGGCCGCGCCGACCGCCTCATCCTGCGGCGCGGCCTCGCTTGTCGCATCGCCCCGGCGGAGCGCGGCCTTCAGCCCGTCCACAAGCGCCGGTAGCTCCATCCCGAACGAGACGGTCCTGCCATTCATCTCGCCCCCGGCGGAAATGATCGAGACGATCCTCGCGCGGTAGCCCGACCGGTCCAGCACCGGCGCCCCGGACGAGCCGTGCGTCACGTCGCAATCGACCGCGATCTGACTTCCCTCGCGCCCGACGACGCGGCAGACCCGCTGCCAGGACAGGGCCTCGGCCCGACCTTCGGCGTAGGAGACGACGCTGACCTCGTCGCCATTGGCCGGCCGGGCCACGGCATAGGGCGAGATCACGGCGCTGGGGATCGGCTCGGCAAGCTGCAAAAGCGCCACGTCGAGATCGACCATCTCGACCGGGACGGGATCGAGGTTGCGGTAGGCCGGATCGACGATGGTGCGCTGAACGCGGGCCTCGACCAGCGCCTGCCCATAGGCAAGCCCTGCACGAAAGGTGATGCTGTCCGCCGGCACCGGCGTGCCATCCTGGCCCAGCACGCAATGACCGGCGGTCAGCACGAGGTCGGCGGCGATCAGTGTGCCCGTGCAGAAGCCGCCGCTTTCGACGTCCACCCGGCCCACCGGCTCGAACCCGCGAAGCTCCTCACGGGTGACAAGCTCGCTCAACCCGCTGTTCTCCTGCGCCACGGCCGCGCGGACCAGAAGCAGGAGGGCAGCCAGCGCCTTCACGGCCGGACGAATTTGGCACCGGCGCCGTTGCCGCCCGAAATCATCCGGACCGCCCCGGCCCCGCCAGCCGAGCCGGCCTTGCTGTCTTCCAGCGCGGCGCGAAGCTTGACCAGCGGCTCGGCCAGGGGCACGGCGATCGAGACCTTGCGGCCGTCGACCTCGGCCTTGGCCGAGATCACCGACACGACCCGCGCCACCCCGTCCTTGAAGGTGAAGACCGGTGCGCCGGACGAGCCGAAGTCGACGCTGCAGGTCAGGATCAGCGCCCTGCGTTCGTCGGCCAGCACCTCGCAGGCTTCCTGGATCGAGGGTGCCTCTTCGCGGTGCTGGGCATAGGAGACGACGCCCACGGGATCGCCCTCGACCGGGGCGGCGCCGGTCTCGAACGGTTCCAGCGACGGCAGGCGGATCGGCTGGTTCAGTTCAAGAAGCGCAAGGTCGCCGCTGACGCGGTCCAGCTTGTCGGTGGCCCCGTAGCGGTAGTCCGGATGCGTCACGGCGCGACTGACCCCGCGGTAGGCCACCGCGCGGCCGTTGCGGAACCCGGCCTGGAATTCGATTTCCTCGGGACGCACCTGGACGCCGGTGGTCTTGTCGTAGAGGCAATGCGCTGCCGTCAGCACCAGTTGCGGCCCGATCAGCGCGCCGGTGCAGAAGCCGTTCTTGCCCATGACCAGCTTGCCCACGGCATCCCAGCCACGGGCATCGTCCCCCGTTTCCAGCTTGACCATGCCCTCGTCCAGCACCTGCGCGCCAGCGGTACCCGCCAGGGCCAGGCCAAGGGCCAGAAGACCGGGGATCAGGTGACGCATGGAACCTCCCCTTCCGCGCGGTCTTCAGCAATATGCCGCGACTTTGGCGGATTTGGGGCCGGTCGCGCAAGCGTTTAGATGTCCAGCGCGCGCGGTTTCGGGCCCCCTGTGGCCCAATCGAGGAGTTCGGCCGTATGGACCACGGGAACCCCGGTGCCCGAGCCGATCTGCATCATGCAGCCGATGTTTCCCGCGGCGATGACCTGGGGAGATTTCGCTTCCAGCGTCTGCACCTTGCGGCGCTTCAGCTCGGCGCTGATTTCCGGCTGGAGGAGGTTGTAGGTCCCCGCACTGCCACAGCAGAGGTGGCTGTCGGCGGGTTCCACCACCTCGAAGCCCGCGCGTTTCAAGAGGTCCTTGGGGGCGGACTTGATCTGCTGGCCGTGCTGGAGCGAGCAGGCGGCGTGGTAGGCGACCCGCAGGCCCTTCGGCGTGCCCTGGGGCAGGCCGAGTTTCGTCAGGACCTCGCTGACGTCCTTGGCCAGCCCCGCGACGGTGGCCGCGTCCTCGGCCAGGGGATCGTTGCGGAACATGTGGCCATAGTCCTTCACGGTCGTCCCGCAGCCAGAGGTGTTGATGACGATGGCGTCCAGGGCGCCCGCCCGGTGTTCCGCCATGAAGGCGCGGATGGTGGCGGCGGCGTGGGAGTGGGACAGGTCCTCCTTCCCCATGTGATGCGTCAGCGCCCCACAGCAGCCCTGGCCCTTGGCGATCACCACCTCGCAGCCCAGGCGGCGGAGGAGGCGGATCGTGGCGTCGTTGATGTCGGTGTTCAGCGCCTTCTGCGCGCAGCCGGTCATCAGGGTGACGCGCATCTTCCTCTCGCCGGTGGCGGGGAAGACCTGCGGGTCGTCGTTGCGGCTGACCGGGGGGATGGTCTTCGGGGCCATCGCCAGCATGGCCTGGACGCGGGCGTCTGGGATCAACCAGGCGAAGGGCCTGCCGATCTTCGCCGCCAGCAGCGCCAGTCGGAATCGGCCGGGATAGGGGATGATGCGGGCCAGCACGGCGCGGAGCATCCGGTCCATGAAGGGCCGCTTGTAGGTCTTTTCCACATGCGCGCGGGCGTGGTCGATCAGGTGCATGTAATGGACCCCCGAAGGGCAGGTGGTCATGCAGGCAAGGCACGACAGGCACCGGTCGAGGTGCTTGACGGTCTTCTCGTCCGCGGGCCGCCCCGCCTCGAGCATGTCCTTGATCAGATAGATCCGGCCGCGCGGGGAATCGAGTTCGTCCCCCAGCACCTGGTAGGTCGGACAGGTCGCCGTGCAGAACCCGCAATGGACGCAGGACCGCAGGATCTGGTTCGACCGCGCGATGCCGGGGTCCTTCAATTGTTCGGGGGTAAAGGTCGTCTGCATCAGCCCATCATCCCGCGATTGAGAATGCCCCGCGGGTCGAACTTCGCCTTCACCCCCGCCACCAGCGCCGCCACTTCGGGCGCCTCAGGCGGGAAGACCGGGCCGCCCTGCCCCTTGACCAGCGTCGCATGGCCCTTGCCCGCCACCGCCGCCGCGACCTCCGCTCCCCGGCCGGGGTCAAGGAGAAGCCAGATCAACCCGCCGCCCCAGTCCCAGACCGCCTCGCCTTCCAGCTGCGCCACGATCCCCGCCGCCGCCGTGGGCAGCGTGGCGATCCGCCAGACCTCGCCCGGCTTGCCCTGCAGTGGCACCACGTCCCGCACCTCGCGCCAGAGGGCGGCCGAGGCCTCGCCGTCGGCCACTGTCACCGCGCCGCCGACCCGTTGCGTCAATTCGCGGACCCGGTAGGCGACCGACCCGGCCATCCCCTCGACCCGGATCAGTGACCGCCCCGAATGCCGCGCCGCACCCGAGACGTCGAAGGGCGACCCCAGCGCCACGCGCAGGGCCTTGAGCCCCGCCTCATCCCCCAACCCCTCGACGACCAGGGTCGCCTCGGCCTCGGGCAGGGCCTGGACCTTGAAGCTGACCTCACTGAGGACGCCAAGCGCCCCCCGACTGCCCGCCAGAAGCTTCACCAGATCATAGCCGGTGACGTTCTTCATCACCCGCCCGCCGTTCTTGATCACCGTCCCCGCCCCGTCCAAGAACCGCACGCCCAGGCAGGCATCCCGGCAAGCCCCCACCTGCACGCGGCGCGGCCCGCTGGAATTGGCCGCCACCACCCCCCCGATGGTCGAGACCCCCTCGCGCCCCAGAAGCCCGCGCAGGTCCGGCACCTCGAAGGCCAGCCGCTGCCGCTCCCCCGCCAGCACCCGCTCCACCTCCGCCACCGGCGTGCCCGGGCGCCCCCCCCCGGGGAGCGGGGGGGGGGCCCCAACCCCCCCCCCCCCCCCGCCCCCCGGCGCCCCCCCCCCCCCCCCCCCCAGGCC
>NZ_JAYSFG010000039.1:3069-17457 GCF_041913445.1 Tabrizicola sp. | reverse complement strand
AGAACACCCGCGCCCTGTTTGAGGCCTGCATGTAAGGACGAGGCCCGTGCCCCCGGGCGCGGGCCGCAACCCGATGCGCGAAACGACCGAGATCGCCGTGATCGGCGCGGGCGTGGTGGGGCTGACCATCGCGCTGGAACTGGTGGACCAGGGCCACGAGGTGGTGCTGGTCGATCCCGGGAAGCCTGGGATGGGCGCAAGCTATGGCAATGCCGGAACCATCGCCGGTTACGCCACCAGCCCCGTCGGCACGCCGGATGTGCTGAGGTCGCTGCCGTCTCTCCTCTTCTCGCGCACCTCCCCGCTCGCCATCCGCCACCGCGCGCTCCCATCGCTGACCCCGTGGCTCCTCCGCTTCCTCTGGCAATCGCTGCCGGCCCAGGCCGCACATAACGCGCGCAGCCTTGCCGCACTCCTGTCCGGGGCGGCCGAGATGTGGGACGACCTCGCGCTGCGGGTGCAGGGGGCCGGGATATTGCAGCGGCGGGGGTGCCTCTACCTTTACGAAAGCCCCAAAGCCTTCACCCAGGCCTGGACCGAGCTGGACCAGCGCCGGAAGCTGGGAGTGGAGGTGGACCTCGTCGGCCCCGACCGGCTGGCCGAACTGGAGCCGAACTTGCCGCAAGGCCTTGGCGGCGCGGCGTTCTTCACCGGGGCGACTTTCCTCGACGATCCGGGTCGGATGATGGGGGTGATCGCCGCCGCCGTGCTGGAGAAGGCGCGCCACATCCCCGCCCGCGCCGAAAGGCTGGAGCGGAAGCCCGACGGCGTGGTGATCGAAGGGCCGGGTCTGCACCTGCACGCGCGTCGAGTCGTGATCGCCGCCGGGGCGCATTCCCGGGCGCTTGCGGCAATGGCGGGCGACCGCATCCCGCTGGACACCGAACGCGGCTACCACGTCGAATGGGACATGGCCGAGCCGCTTCTGACCCGCCCCTCCTGCCCCACGGCGCGGGGGTTCTACTTCTGTCCGATGGCGGGCCGCCTGCGCGTCGCGGGCACTGTCGAGCTGGGCGGGCTGAGCCTGCCGCCCTCCCCCCACCGGATTGCCCGGCTGGTCGACGGCGCAAGGGCCTTCTTCCCGGACCTGGGGACCCCGGACCGGGAATGGATGGGCTTCCGACCCTCGATCCCCGACAGCCTGCCGGTGATCGGGCAATCCTCGGGCGGGGACGAGGTGATCCTCGCCTTCGGCCATGGACATCTGGGCGTCACGATGGCCCCGGTGACGGCGCGCATCGTGACGGACCTGATCCAGGGCCGAGATCCCGGCCCGGCCGCCAGAGCGTGTCGGCCGGACCGGTTCTGATCACTTCACTCGATGACCGGCTCGGGCGCCGGGGCGTCGTCATCGTCGTCGCCACAGGCGATCGCGCACAGGAGGATCCCGCCAATGATCACCGGGACGATCCAGCCCGAACGCGGGGTGGATTCCTCGACGATGACATCCGGCTGGATTTCCTCTTCGACGACGATCGGGCCGCCCGCCAGGGCGGCGGTCGAGGACAGCGCCATGGAAAGCGCAAGGGCAGGGGCAACAAGTTTCATGGGAGATCCTTTCTAGGAGCGGCAGTGCAGGCCAACCGAGGGACCGACCGCTTGGTTCCCCCGCCGTCCACGCGGCCGACGGACCGTGGCAGAAGTGTCACAGTGCGGACCCTCAGGAAAAGGAAAAAGCCCGGTGGCAGCGGCACCGGGCTTTCCGTAACCCGGCCTTCGCCGGACACCTTAGAAAGGGCGGAAGAGCGTGTGCTTGCAGGCTCGCCTTCCATGATCCTGAAAATACGCCGATCCGCGTCGGGTTCAATCTATCTGAAGATCGCAAGCCTAGTCGAAAGGATAGCGCCCCCCGGCGGGCCGGATCACGCGTAGAGTTCGGCCCAGCGGCGGACCAGTTGCCCCTGCAACCGCCTTGCGCGGCCGGTCCAGGCCTTGCCGCCCTCCGGCTCTTCCCGCAGGGCCACCGGCACCGCATCGCGCCGCGCGGGGTCGCCGGAGAAGATCGCAAAGACCAGTTCCCGCCCGCCCGGCGGCACGATATGGCCCGCCAGGCCCGAGACGAAGTTCAGCGTGCCCGACTTTGCCAGGACCTTGACCGGATGGCCCTCGATCACCTTGCCCTTGTCGTCCTTCATCCCGACATCGCGCAGGATCTCGTGCAGGCCCCGGCGTTCGCGTCCGGCCTGGACCAGGACTTTGGCCATGCCCGCCGCCGTCACCCGTGACGCCCCGCCAAGTCCGGAATGGTCGTGCAGGTCGAAATCGACCCCGAAGGTCGCCCGCACCCAATCCGACATCGCGCGACCCGAAACGGCAAGCGACGCCTGCCCCGAGGCGGTCAGCCCCACGCATTCCGCCGTCAGGTTGGTGGAGTAGCGCAGCATGTCGCGCAGCACCTCGGGCAACGGCTCGCTTTCGACGCGGCCGATCTCCTGCCCGGAGGGCACCGAGGCCACGCGCTCTCCGGGCTCCAGCCGGATTCCCTGCGCCCGGGCGAGCGTCCGGAACACCTCGGCCACATAGGCGCCGGGATCGCGCACCGGAAGCCATCGGCTGCCGCCCTTGCCCAGCGCGCCCGAGGCCACGGTCCATTCCTCGACCCGGCCCCGGCCATAGGTGAAAAGCGGGGCCTCGCGCTGCGCCACGGCAACCCTGACCATGCCGACCTGCGGCAGGAAGCGCTCGCCCCGGGCGTCGACGGTGGTCTGCCAGTCGCCCGAGACGCGCTTCCACTCGAAATGCACGCGGTTGAAGTTCAGGCACAGGCCCGAGACGGCGGCGTTGTAGCCGACGTGGTCGGGCTGGTCCGGCGCGATCCCGTCCAGACGCGGCAGCGCGCCGTCCCAGTAGAGGAACCGCCCCGTCGCGCCCTTCAGCCCCGATTGCGCCAGTCGCGCCACCAGGTCGCCCAGCTGGTCGGTCTGCAGCGTCGGATCGCCGCCGCCCGCCAGGACGATATCGCCCTGCACCATGCCCCCTGCCACGGGTCCCGTCGCCAGGACGCGCGTCAGGAAGCGGTAGCCGGCGCCCAGCTTCTCCAGCGCGTAAAGCGAGGTCACAGCCTTGGCCACGCTGGCCGGCGGCAGCGGCAGGTCCGGCTCGCGCGCCTCCAGAAGCGTGCCAGTCCGCGCATCCATCAGGACATAGGCGACCGATCCGCCCAGCTTGGCCGCCGCGATCAGATCCGAGGCGTCGAGGGGGCCCCTCGCCGCAGGGGCCGCCGCGACCTTGCCGCCCCGCGCCATCGGGCGGGGCGAGCTTTCCATGATCTCGGCCAGGCCCGGCGTCGCCACGCCTGCCAAGAGCCCGGCCAGTACCATCCGCCGCGAAATCATCCGTTCCACCCTTCCCGCTTCGACTTCTGATAGCCGCATCCCCGCCGATTCCGCCAGCCTGACGTCCGCCTCGAAAGATCGCGCTTGCGTGAGCCGATTATCTGACTACTGTCAGACAAAATAGCTGACATAGGTCCGACAATGCTGGATGCCATCGCCCGCCTCCGCCGCTTCAACCGCGCCGTCACGCGTGCGGTGGGGGCGCTGGACACCTCGTTCCTTGGCCGTGGCCGCCCGCTTGGCATGGCGCGCGTCCTGCAGCTGGTCCGCCCTGAAGGCACGGATGTGGCGCTGATCCGGGACAAGCTTGCGCTCGATTCCGGCCTCACAAGCCGGTTTCTGCGCAGCCTGGAGCGCGAGGGGCTGATCACGACCGCAACGGACCCGACCGACCGTCGCCGCCGGATCGCGCGGCTGACCGACGCGGGGCGCGCCGAAATGGCGGCCTATGAGCGGATCGGCTTTGACAGTGCCGCCCGACTGATCGCCCGCGCGGGGTCCCGGGCCGACGAGGTCGTGGCGGCGATGGACCTGATCGCGACGCTTCTCAACCGCGACCAGCTGGAGATCCGGTCCGCAGACCCCGACAGCCCCGAGGTCGGCTTCTGCTGGCAGTCCTATTTCGACGAACTCGCCTTGCGCATCCCCGCCACCCGCACGGCGAAGTTCACCCTGCCCGACCCCGGTGCGGACAGCTACCGCCCACCCCATGGCCGCTGCCTGGTGGCCTGGTCGGATGACCTCCCAGTAGGCTGCGTCGCCCTTCGCCCGCTGGAGGCGACCACGGCCGAGGTCAAGCGCCTCTGGGTCCACGACAGCGCACGGGGCCAGGGACTTGCGCGGCGTCTGATGCAGGCGATCGAGGACGAGGCGCGTGGCATGGGTCTGGCGCTCCTCAAGCTCGACACCAACTCGGCCCTGACCGAGGCCCTGGCGCTATACCGCGCGACCGGCTGGCGCGAGACCGCCCCCTATACCGGCGAGCCGGCGGACATCTGGCTGGAAAAGCGGCTCTGAGGTCCCGCCGTCTATCAACTCGAAGGCCGCCCCCGGCCCGACGGGACCGTGACGCCAAAGGCCGTCAGCGCCCCGACTTCCACCCTCCCCGCGCCCGGATCTCAGTCGATGAGGCGTCGTTCATCGGCAGGTTCACGAAGGCCCAGACCGGGGCCTTCCGCCCGCGCAGGTTCTCGCCCCGGTCGACCTGGTGCACCCGGAACGCCCGCGCAGCCACCGACAGTCGCGCCTGCACCCCCGACCCCGGCCGCGCCAGCACCCCCACGGGGACCGACCGCAGGATATCGCGCCACCGGCCCCAGCGGTGGAACTGCACCAGGTTGTCCGCCCCCATCAGCCAGACGAAGGTCACCCCGGGATAGATCGCCTTCAACCGGGTGATCGTGTCATAGGTCGCCCGCGTCCCCAGCGCCTCCTCCAGCGCCGTGATCCGCACCCGCGGGTCCCGCATCACTGCCGTCGCCCGCGCGATCCGGTCCTTCAGCGGCGCCGGCTGCCGCGCCTTCAACGGGTTTCCCGGCGTGACCAGCCACCAGACCTGGTCCAGCCCCATCCGCTTCAGCGCCTCGCGCGTGATATGCACATGCCCCTCATGCGCCGGATCGAAGGACCCGCCGAGAAGGCCCACGACCATGCCCCGCGTCGCAATGGGAAACCCCTGTCTCATGGCCCAATGGCTATCCAAAGCCGCGACGTCGGGAAAGGGCCTTCGCACCCGCCCGCCGTTGCCCTTCCGCCCGACAATCGCTACATACGCGCCAACCCCAAGGATCCCCGGAGCACGTCATGGCCAGCTATCAATACGTCTATCACATGGAGAACGTCTCCAAGACCTACCCGGGCGGCAAGACCTGCTTCGAGAACATCCACCTGAACTTCCTGCCCGGCGTGAAGATCGGCGTCGTCGGCGTCAACGGGGCGGGGAAATCCACGCTGTTGAAGATCATGGCCGGGATGGACAAGGACTTCAAAGGCGAGGCCTGGGCTGCCAAGGGTGCCAAGGTCGGCTACCTCGCGCAGGAGCCGTACCTGGACCCGGCGCTGACGGCCAAGGAGAACGTCATGCTCGGCGTCGCGGCCCAGCAGGCGATCCTCGACCGCTACAATGAACTCGCCATGAACTACTCGGACGAGACCGCGGACGAGATGGCGCAGCTGCAGGACCAGATCGACGCCCAGAACCTGTGGGAGCTTGAGGCGACCGTCGGCGTCGCGATGGACGCGCTCCGCTGCCCGCCGGATGATGCCGACGTGACCACGCTCTCGGGCGGGGAACGCCGCCGGGTGGCGCTGTGCAAGCTGCTGCTTGAGAAGCCAGACATGCTGCTTCTCGACGAACCGACCAACCACCTGGACGCCGAGTCCATCGCCTGGCTCCAGAAGCACCTGATCGACTACAAGGGCACGATCCTGATCGTCACCCATGACCGCTATTTCCTTGACGACATCACCGGCTGGATCCTGGAACTCGACCGCGGCCGGGGCATCCCCTATGAGGGCAACTATTCCTCCTGGCTCGACCAGAAGGCCAAGCGGATGGCGCAAGAGGCGCGTGAGGACAAGTCCAAGCAGAAGGCGCTGGAAAAGGAACTGGAGTGGATCCGCTCCGGCGCCAAGGCGCGCCAGGCCAAGGGCAAGGCCCGCCTCAACCGCTACAACGAGATGGCAAGCCAGACCGTCACCGAACGCGCCACCACCGCGCAGATCATCATCCCGAACGGCGAACGCCTTGGGAACAAGGTGATCGAGGTCGAGGGCCTGAAGAAGGCGATGGGCGACAAGCTTCTGATCGAGGACCTGTCCTTCACCGTGCCGCCCGGCGCCATCGTTGGCGTCATCGGCCCGAACGGCGCCGGCAAGTCGACGCTCTTCCGCATGATCACCGGCCAGGAACAACCCGACGCCGGCACGATCAAGCTGGGTGAGACTGTGAAGCTCGCCTACGTCGACCAGTCGCGCGACGCCTTGGACCCGAACAAGAACGTCTGGGAGGAAATCTCCGGCGGGGCCGAGGTCATCCACCTGGGCGACCTCGCCATGAACTCCCGCGTCTATACGGGGGCCTTCAACTTCAAAGGGACGGACCAGCAGAAGAAGGTCGGGCTCCTGTCAGGCGGGGAACGCAACCGCGTCCACATGGCCAAGCTCTTGAAATCCGGTGGCAACGTCCTCCTCCTCGACGAACCGACCAACGACCTGGACGTGGAAACCCTGCAGGCGCTGGAAGCCGCCATCGAAGACTTCGCCGGCTGCGCGATCATCATCAGCCACGACCGCTTCTTCCTCGACCGCCTCTGCACCCACATCCTCGCCTTCGAGGGCGACGCCCATGTGGAATGGTTCGAGGGCAACTTCCAGGCCTACGAGGAAGACAAGGTCCGCCGCCTCGGCCCCGACGCGCTGGAGCCGAAGCGGGTGAAGTATAAGCGGTTCGCCCGGTAGGTCGGGGCCTGCCCCGACTCCCTTGCGTAGGTCGGGGCCCGCCCCGACTCCCCCCGCACCCCCCGTAGGTCGGGCTTCAGCCCGACTCCCCCTCCCCACCAGTCATCCCCGCGCAGGCGGGGACCCATCCCCGGCCACCCACCTGAACCCCCGCCTCCGCGGGGATGACACCACCCACCTCCCGCACCCACCCCATCGTAGGGTGCGCTACAGCGCACCACCCGTAGGGTGCGCATTCATGGCGCACCACACCACACACCCCCCACCACCAGGCCTCCCTCCCCCTCGTGGGGAGGGGCAGGGTGGGGGCACAACACCAACCACCCCAAAACCACTCTCCCCACCCGCACCGTAGGGTGGGCACCCTGCCCACCACCCCTCGCAACAAGAGGGCCGCGCCCTCCCTCGGACGGGCGCAGCAACGCCGGATCGACGCCCTTTATCCCTCACCCCCTCCCACCGCAGTTCTGCAGAGTGCCATCACAAAGCGCCCTCCCGGGGGGAGGGAGGGCGCGGCTCGCCGGGCTACCGCCCTTGATTCTGGGCCAAGGGGTAAATACCGTACCAAAAGATGGGCCTTGATCGTTTCGAAGGCAATGCGACGCCACACTATGGTATTATTGTGATATGAAACGAGATAAACTCTTTGCCCAGGCATCCGCAGCACTTAACGCATTAGGAATAAATGAAGAGCTGTGCGTTTGCCCATTGTGCTGCACTGCCTATGGAAAGGACGCTCTCGAAGCAAGAATCCTGACTCTGGAACATGTTCCACCAAAGTCAGTAAATGGACGTGAGATTGTCCTAACTTGTCGAAACTGCAATAACTACGCAGGAAGCAAGTACGACCATTATTTGAAGCTCCGCGAAGATTTTGAATCGGCAAGAAGGGCTATTCTTCCCGGTGCAGGCGATGGTGCTGGCCGTTTCGTGCTCGAAGCGGCAGGAATCAAGGTAAATGCTCATTTAGTCTCAGAGGGGAACAAAAAGCTCTTCACAATGTCGCCAAGGCACAACCACTGGAAAGTCATGTCAGCCTTTCAGGAGCACATCTCCAAATTTGGACCAGGAGATCAATTCAATGTCACATTTTCACAGCGTTATAGCAACAGAAAGGCGAGAATAGCTGACATGAAGTCAGCGTTTCTTGCGGTCACTGCAAAGTTTGGTTTCTCTTTCGCCCTAAACGATGAACTCAAATCGGTTCGTGCACAACTTTTAGATGTTGAGAGAAATCATTTTGAACCTGTGACCGTCGCGTGCCGAGAAATGCCAAGAAACAAGATTCTTCTCGATGAACGGCAAGGGTTGGTATTCATCAGGTTCGATCGCCACGTTCATGTTCTGCCTTGGGTGAATCATGGCTCAGATAACTTTGAAGGCCATAGAGCTAGACAGTTTCGATCAACTGCGTCCGGCAAGCTGTTTGAACTTCCAAAATCCTTTGAAGCAGGACTCGACCATTCTGGGATGCTCAAAGACTACTTGAGGTTCACACCGCCAATCGACCAGTAAACTAGCTCCGCACTTTGTCGGTGTGCCAATCCCTCCGATAGTGCCCCCCAATCCTTAACACCCCCCTAACGCCCACACCCAACCCCTTGATTTCCTTCACCCCGAAATCCTGTCCTGCGTGGACAGACCCCCTTGCGGCCCCTACACTCCCCTCCAAACCATGAGGCCGCCATGCCCGACTACCAGACCCTCATCGACGCCCCCACCTGGGCCTTCATCGAAAAAACCAACGCCTCCTACCCCGAGAACACCGCCACCCTCTCCATCGCCGAGCAACGGGCGATCTACGACCGGATGTGCGCGGCCTTCGACAGCCCCTACCCGGACGGAGTGACCTCCCACGACCAACCTATCGCCGGTGTCCCCTGCCGCATCTACCCGGGCGAGCAGCCCACCGTCCTCTACCTCCACGGCGGCGGCTACGTGGTGGGCGGCCTCCACTCCCACGACGGGGTCTGCGCCGACATCCGGGGGGCCACCGGCCTGACCGTCGTCGCGGCCGACTACCGACTCTCCCCCGAACACAAGCACCCCGCCGCCTTCGACGACGCCTGCTCAGTCGCCCGCGCCCTCGCCCAGAACGGCCCCCTGATCCTGGTGGGAGACAGCGCCGGCGCCAACCTCGCCGCCGCCACCTGCCATGCCCTGAGGGGCAACCCGCAGATCAAGGGCCAGGTCCTGATCTACCCCGGCCTCGGCGGAGACCTGAACGCGGGCAGCTGCCTCACCCAAGCCAACGCTCCCATGCTGACCCGCGACGACGTCCTCTTCTACAAGGACATCCGCCACGACGGCCCCGCGCCGTACGGCGACCCCACGGTCAGCCCGCTGCAGGACACCGACTTCACCGGCCTGCCCCCCACCCTCGCCATCGCCGCCGAATGCGACCCCCTGGCCGACGACGCGCCAGCCTACGCCCGGAAGATCACCCAGGCCGGGGGCCGGGCACAGGCCATCACCGAACCCGGCCTCGTCCATGGCTACCTGCGCGCCCGGCACTCCGTCCCGCGCGCCACGGCGAGCTTCGAGCGGATCACTGCGACGATCACCGCCTTTGCCGAGGATCGTTGGCCGTTCTAGCGGCGGAACCCGCGCGTCAGGATCCGCGTTCTTTGGCCGAACGGGGCCACGCCGGACCCGGAAGCGAAAGGGCAAGCCATGACGCTCGGCACAATCCTCCTCATCATCCTCGTCCTCATCCTGATCGGCGCACTGCCGAGTTGGGGCTATTCCCGGTCCTGGGGCTACGGGCCCTCGGGCGTGGTCGGCATCCTGCTGGTGATCCTGCTGATCCTGGTCCTGATGGGCCGGGTCTAGCGCGGGAACCGGCCCTGTCGCCCCGCGTTGACAGGGCAACCAATGACCCGAAGGAGAACCCCATGAAAGGCGCACTTGCCTGGCTGATCGGCATTCCGATCCCGATCATCATCATCCTCTACCTGCTCGACGTGTTCTGAAGCCAAGCGGGCCGGGATCAGCTCCGCTCGATCTCGGCCCCAAGGCCACGCATCAGACCCTCGAAGATCGGGAAGGACGTCTGGATCGGCGAGCCGTCGTCGACCGAAACCGGAGCCTTCGCGGCAAGCCCGCAGACGAGGAAGCTCATCGCGATCCGATGGTCGATGTGGGTTTTCGCCGTGGCCCCGCCTGGAACCCCACCTGGGCCCATGCCGTGGACGATCAGCGTATCCTCATCCTCTTCGACCCGCACACCGCAGGCTTCCAACCCCCGGGCCATCGCGTCGATCCGGTCGCTTTCCTTGACCCGCAGTTCCTTGACCCCGCGCATCACCGTCCGGCCGTGGCTGAAGGCGGCCACCACCGACAGGATCGGGTATTCGTCGATCATCGACGGCGCCCGTTCCGGCGGAACCTCGATCCCCTGCAAGTTGCCAGAGAACCGGACGCGCAGGTCCGCCACCGGCTCGCCACCCTCTTCGCGGGGGTTCTGGAACTCGATGTCCGCGCCCATCTCGACCAGGGTCAGGTAAAGTCCGTTGCGGGTCAGGTTCTGGCTGACGCCGGGGACCAGGATGTCGGACCCCTCGACGATCAGGGCCGCACAGACCGGGAAGGCGGCCGAGGACGGGTCGCGCGGGACCGCCACGGTCTGCGGACGCAGCTCGGGCTGGCCCGTCAGAGTGATGACATGGCCCTCGGCCGTCTTTTCGACGTGCAGCTTGGCGCCGAAGCCGACGAGCATCCGCTCGGAATGGTCGCGGGTGGGTTCCTTCTCGATCACCACGGTCTCGCCCGGGGCGTTCAGGCCCGCAAGAAGCACCGCCGACTTTACCTGGGCCGAGGCGACGGGCAGGGCGTAGCGCACCGGAACGGGGTTCGCCGCGCCGACGATGGTCATCGGCAGGCGGCCGCCCTGCCGGCCATAGGCGCGGGCTCCGAAAAGGCTCAGCGGGTCCGTCACCCGCCCCATGGGCCGCTTCCGCAAGCTGGCATCCCCGGTGAAGGTCGCGGTGATCGGCGTCGTCGCCATCGTGCCCATGATGAGCCGCGCGCCGGTCCCCGAGTTGCCGACGTCCAGTACATCCGCCGGTTCCTGGAAGCCGCCGACGCCCACGCCGTTCACCGTCCAGGACCCTTCGCCATGCTGCGTCACGGTGGCCCCGAAGGCCCGCATCGCCTTGGCGGTGTCCAGCACGTCCTGGCCTTCGAGGAGGCCCGAGATCTTCGTCTCGCCCACCGCCATCGCGCCGAAGATCAGACTGCGGTGCGAGATCGACTTGTCGCCCGGCACCGCGGCCACGCCCTTCAGCGGCCCGGATTTCCGGGATTTCATCGGTTGCGCTTCGCCGTGACCGGACATCGTCGTCTCCCCTGTCGTTCCGCGAAGCCTGATAGCGCAAGCGAATGCGGGGCGCGACCCCGATTTCTTCAAAGAAATCGATCCGGGGTTTTCGAAAACTCCGGCCTCAGCCCCGACGGAAGGTCAGATAATGCGGCTCGCGCCCCTCGCGCAGCGCCTTCTGCTCGTAGCGGGTGGAGAGCCAGTCGCTCCAGGCCTCGCCCTGCCCCGTCTGGGACACCAGCTTGAAGCCCGCCTGCGGCACCTCTTCCAGCGTCTGGCGCACATAGTCGGGGATGTCGGTGGCCACGCGGAACTCGGCCCCCGGCGCGCAACAGCGGGCCAGCGCGGTCAAATAACCTTGCGTGACGAAGCGGCGACGGTGATGGCGCGCCTTGGGCCAGGGGTCGGGATAGTTGAGGAACACCTTCTGCAGGCATCCATCCGGCAGCACGTCGAAGAGATCGCGCACGTCGCCGGGATGGATCGCGACGTTGGTGATCTGACCGTCGCGGAGCTTGCCCAGCAGCATCGCGATGCCGTTCACGAAGGGCTCGCAGCCGATGAGGAAGATGTCGGGGTTTCGGGAGGCCATGTGGACAAGGTGCTCGCCCCCGCCAAAGCCGACCTCGAGCCAGAGGGGCCGCCCGCCGGTGAAGGACAGGTCCAAGGTGGCGCGCTCAGGGTTCTCTTCCCGCGTGACGCCCTTCAGGGACAGCGCTGACAGACCCGTTTCCAGATCGGCCTTCTGCTGCGCCCGCAGGGTCTTGCCGTGGATGCGGCCATAGAAATTGCGGCGTTCGCCCGCCTCGGACATGACAAGACCCCGGATTTGATCCGGGGCCTTCAATCAGAGCGCCACGCAAGGGTCAAGCGCGACCGGAGCCGGAACTGGCGACGCCGTCCGAGGGGCTCGATGCCCCGAGGACGGCTCCCCGGATCACACGGCCTTCTTCAGCGCCTCGACCAGGTCGGTGCGCTCCCAGCTGAAACCGCCATCCGCCTCGGGCGCGCGGCCGAAATGGCCGTAGGCCGAGGTCCGGGCGTAGATCGGCTTGTTCAGCTCCAGATGCGTGCGGATGCCGCGCGGGGTGAGGTCCATGACCTCGGCCACGGCCTTCTCGATGCGGGATGCTTCGACCTGGCCGGTCCCGTGGGTGTCGACATAGATCGACAGGGGCTTGGCCACGCCGATGGCGTAGGACACCTGCAGGGTGCAGCGTTCCGCCAGACCCGCGGCCACCACGTTCTTCGCAAGATAGCGCGCGGCATAGGCGGCCGAGCGGTCCACCTTGGTCGGGTCCTTGCCCGAGAAGGCACCGCCGCCATGCGGAGCCGCGCCGCCGTAGGTGTCGACGATGATCTTGCGGCCCGTCAGCCCCGCATCCCCGTCCGGGCCGCCGATGACGAAGGTGCCGGTGGGGTTCACGTGCCATTCGGTCTTGCGGGTGATCCAGCCGTCGGGCAGGACCTCGCGGATGTAAGGCTCCACGATCTTGCGGATGACCTTCGAGGTCTGGCGCTTGGACGTGTGCTGGGTCGAAAGCACGATCGACGTGACCTCGACCGGCTTGCCGTTCGCGTAGCGCAGTGTGAGCTGGCTTTTCGCGTCCGGGCCCAGGGTCGGTTCCGCACCGGATTTCCGCGCCTCGGCCAGGCGGCGCAGGATCGCGTGGGCATACTGGATCGGAGCCGGCATGTATTCCGGCGTCTCGAGCGTCGCATAGCCGAACATGATGCCCTGGTCGCCCGCGCCATCCTTGTCGACGCCCTGCGCGATGTGCGCGGACTGTTCGTGGATGTAGTTGTGGACCTTGATCTTGTCCCAGTGGAACTTCTTCTGTTCGTAGCCGATGTCCTTGACGCAGTCGCGGACGATCCCGTCGATCCGCTGCATCATCGCCGCCGTCGCCTCCTTGGAGGACAGGCCGACTTCGCCGCCGACCACCACGCGGTTCGTGGTGGCAAAGGTCTCGCAGGCGACGCGGGCGTTCGGCTCTTCCTTCAGGAAGGCGTCCAGGACGGCATCCGAGATGCGGTCGCAGACCTTGTCGGGGTGGCCCTCCGAGACGGACTCGGACGTGAAGACATAGTCAAGGCGGCTCATGGGAAGTGCTCCGTTGGGTTCATCCCGCCACGCCAGGAAGCCGTTGTGGGGGGGATCAAGATGCGTCTGCCTAGACGGGCCGGGGAACCCCGTCAATGGGAAGCTCGCCGCCGACCGGACATGGCCAGCGCCGCGAGACCAGCCAGCAACAGCGCCACGGGGCCGTCCCCCCAGAGCGCATAGGGCGTTGGCGGCAGGGCGCCGGGAATCCGGGTGTCCAGCGCGTCCATCGTTCCGAAGGGCAGTTCGGCCAGGACGCGGCCCCGCGCATCCACCACCGCGGTGACGCCGGTATTCGCGACGCGGATCAGGGGCAGCCCCTGTTCCACCGCGCGCAGCCGTGCCTGGTCGAAGTGCTGGAAGGGACCGGTCCAGACCCCGAACCAGGCGTCGTTGGTGATCTGCAGCATCCAGTCGGCGCGTTCGGGCATCGCGTTGACGTCGCGGGGAAAGATCGCCTCGTAGCAGATGAGCGGCAGTACCTTGCCGAAAGGGCCAAGGTCCAGCACCCGCGGCCCGGGACCGGCGGAATAGGTATTCCCCGCCTGTGCCGCGAAGGCCCGCAGTCCGAACCAGTCGTAGGCCAGGTCGCCGAAGGGGATGTATTCGCCGAAGGGGACAAGATGTGCCTTGTCGTAAAGCGCCGTCTGCACGCCCTCGCCTTCCAGGACCCGGAGGCTGTTGTAGAAGCGCCCCGCCTCCTCACGCTGGATGCCAAGCGCCACCGGGCGGCCAGCCGAAGCCGCGACGACCATGCCGGCGACCTCCGGACTGTATTCCAGCATGTAAGGAACCGCGGTTTCCGGCCAGATCGTCAGGTCTGCCGGACCATCCCGCGCGGTCAGCATGGTCAGGCGGTCGAAGAACTCCTGCGCGCGGGCGGCTTCCCACTTGACCGACTGCTCGGCGTTCGGCTGGACCAGACGCAACGTCTCGGCCCCCGGGTCCGGCAGCGGCTGAGACAGGCGCCAGACCCCGAAGCCGAGCCCGGCGGCCAGAAGCGCCGCAGATCCCACCGCGCCCCGCAGCCGGAAGAGGACCGGCAGGGCCGCAACCAGAAGCGTCAGAAGGCTGAGAAGCGACGGCCCACCCAGGGCGGCCAGCTGGTCCAAAGGCGTGCCGATCCAGACATGGCCCAGCATCGCCCAGGGAAATCCGGTGAAGATCACCCC
>NZ_JAYSFG010000039.1:0-3059 GCF_041913445.1 Tabrizicola sp. | reverse complement strand
GGCCGCGACGAAGCCCAGGACCTGCACCCGGGCCAGACGGCCAAGCACTGCCGCCGCCGCCCAGAAGAGGCCAAGCCCGAAGGCCAGAAGCACCACGGCAAAGGGTGCCATCCAGCCATGGCGGGCGATGTCGATCAGGAAGGGCTCGACGATCCAGTTCAGGCCAAGGGCAAAATACCCAGCCCCCGCGAGCCAGCCGCACAGGAAGGCCGCGCGCCGGTCGGGTGCCCGCTCCAGCAACCAGATCAGCGCCGCCAGCGCGGCGACGGAAGCCCACCAGAACCCCAGCGGAGCCTGTCCCAGCGCTGCGGCCGCGCCGAGCCCGAAGGCCAGCGCGCCCTGGCGCTTTCCGGACAAGGCGTCAGCCATGCTTCACGCAGGTTCCCCGGCGGGCACCCGGACGCGCAGCCGCTTGATCCGGCGCGGATCTGCGTCGACGATCTCGAACTGGACGCCGCTTTCGTGTTCGATCACCTCGCCCCGCGCCGGAACACGGCCGGACCGCAGGAACACGAGCCCGCCCAGCGTGTCGATCTCCTCGTCCTCCTCCTCCATCCGCAGCGGGATGCCAAGGGCGGCCTCGATCTCTTCCAGCGGAGCGGTGGACTGGGCCAGGATCACGCCGGGCTTCTCCTCTTTCCAGAGCGCGCCCTCGTCCTCGTCATGCTCGTCCTCGATCTCGCCGATCACGGTCTCGATCAGGTCCTCGATGGTGACCAGGCCGTCGACCCCGCCGTATTCGTCGATCACCAGCGCCATGTGGACGCGGTCCTTCTGCATCTTCTGCAAGAGGACACCCGTGGGCATCGATGGCGGCGCGTAGAGGATCGGCCGCAGAAGCCGCTTCAGGCTGAACCGGCCCGAGGCTCCGAACCCGTGCTGCAGCGCCAGGTCCTTCAGAAGGACCAGCCCCTGAGGGTGATCCAGCGTACCCTTGTAGACCGGGACCCGGCTGAACCCGTGTTCGCGGAACACCTCGACCAGATCGTCCTTGCCGATGTCCAGAGGGACCGCCACGATCTCGGCCTTGGGGATGGCCACGTCATCGACCCGCATCCGGCGCAGGGCATGAAGTCCCTGTGGCGCCGGGGTCGAGCCGGGTGCCGCCTCTGCGGCGGCCGGTTCCGATCCGGGTGTGAAGGCGGAGAGAAGCCGTCCGAAAAAGCCACGCTGGCCTTGATCAGAGGCGGGGTCGTCGGTCGTCCCGTCCAGCTGCGCGCCTTGCGCTGCGGGAGACCCGTCGGTGCTACTGCCCATCGGTCCTTTGTCCGAAAAACCACCCGTTACGCGGGTGCAGCGCCTAATATGGGTCAGAAACCCCAAGGCTGGCAAGTATCCGAACCTCAATCGCCTCCATGACGGCGGCATCCTCCTCTTCGACGTGGTCGTAGCCCAGCAGATGCAGCACGCCATGCACGATCAGATGGGTCACGTGGTCGACCATGGGCTTGCCCTGATCTTCCGCCTCACGGGCGCAGGTCTCATAGGCGATGGCGATGTCACCCAACGACTCCGGGTCCTCCGCCTCGCCAGGCTCCGGCGCCTCGGGCACCTCGCCCACGAACTCCGCCCCGCGCTCCTCGGAGGGCCAGCTGAGCACATTCGTCGGCTGCGGCTTGCCCCGGAAATCCGCGTTCAAGACCGCGATCCGCGCGTCGTCGCAGCCCATCAGGCTGACCTGGAACCCCTCGACCGGCAGGCCGACAGCCGCCAGCGCCGCTCGCCCCGCGCGTTCCGCCAGCGCGGCCAGCCCGAAAGCCTCCCACCGCGCATCCTCGATCACTGTCTCGACCAGATCCATGCGCCGCCCTTAGCGCCGACGCCGGCCCGGGGCAAGCCACCCTGCCCTTTCACCTGGCTCCAGATATCCCGGGGAGCTCGAGGGGCAGCGCCCCTCGTCAGCCCGAGGAGGAGGCGAAGGCCGACGACGAGACAAAAGCCTCGCGCGTCAGCGCTCCTTTGGAAAACCGCCCCTTACCCGGTCGCTTCGTCGGCCTCGTAGGCTTCGATGATCCGGCCCACCAGCGGGTGGCGCACGACGTCCTTCGAGGAGAAGTAGTTGAAGCTGACCCCCTTCACGCCCTTCAGGATGCGCTCGGCGTCCGCAAGGCCCGAGGCCGTGCCGCGCGGCAGGTCCACCTGGGTCCGGTCGCCGGTGATGACCATGCGGCTCCCCTCGCCCAGGCGGGTCAGGAACATCTTCATCTGCATGGTCGTGGCGTTCTGCGCTTCGTCCAGGACGATGAAGGCGTTCGACAGCGTCCGGCCGCGCATGAAGGCCAGGGGCGCGATCTCGATCCGCTTTTCCTGCATCAGCTTTTCCACCTGCTTTGCGGGCAGGAAGTCGTTCAGCGCGTCGTACAAGGGCTGCATGTAGGGATCGACCTTCTCCTTCGCGTCGCCGGGAAGGAAGCCGAGCCGCTCCCCCGCCTCCACCGCCGGGCGCGACAGGATGATCTTCTCGACCGCGCCCGAGATGAACATCGTCACGCCTACCGCGACGGCTAGGTAGGTCTTCCCCGTCCCCGCCGGCCCGATGCCGAAGCCCAATTCATGCTGGAAGAGGTTCGCGACATAGGCCTTCTGCGCCTCGGTCCGGGGTTCGATGGGCTTCTTGCGGGTCCGCAGCTCCATCCCCGTCGAAAACAGCTCGATCTGTTCGGCGCTGTCGGCATCCACCGGGCGGCCCATCCGCATCGCGCCGTCGATGTCGCCCGCTGCGACCCCGCGCCCCGCTTCCAGCCGGGCATACAAGGACCTCAGCACCGCCGCCGCCTGTTCCCGCGCCACCTTCTCGCCGATCACCGCCAGCCGGTTACCGCGCCGCAGGATGTGGACCCCCATCTGGTGCTCGATCTGCGCGAGGTTGCGGTCGAATTCGCCGCAAAGATCGATCAGCAAGCGGTTGTCGGGGAATTCGAGGACGGTTTCGACGATATCCTCGGCGGACGGGGGGGTCAGCGCGCTGATGCCCAACGGGGTCTCCTCATGTCAGGGCCACATCCGAAGTCTGCAGCCGGATACGATCTGTGGCAAGCAAAACCCGCCACCCCCACAAT
>NZ_JAYSFG010000038.1:12348-17509 GCF_041913445.1 Tabrizicola sp. | reverse complement strand
CGACTACCTCAAGCGCCTGTTGCAGATGTTCTGACGTAAGATTTTCGCCAGCCAAGGCCGCCGGCGTGGATTTCAAGGGCACAAAGCGTCGCTTGGCCGGTTTGGGAAACGGATACACCGGCCCAGCCCGCCACCCAGCCACGGGAGAGTCCCTTGTCAGACGATCTGTTCGTGTACTTTGACGGAGTCGAGGCCCTGGGGCAGTTCAACGGCAGCATCCAGCTGGAGTTGGTTGCGAACGTCCTGGACGGCTCGGACGATGGCGGCGTGAAGGTCCGGCGCGTGACGACGGCCCACCTGCGTTGCAGCGCCACCGCAGCCGCCGACCTGGCGCAGGCGATCAGCAAGGCGCTGGAGATGCTGAAGAACCCGGACAAGAACGTGGTGGCAGCCGGCAAGATGAACTAGCTGCGCGGCGCGGGTGCTGCATTTGGCGGTCCAAGCGCGCCAGGTCAAAGGACGCCCGGTGCCGATCTGACCTTCGGGGACGAAAACCGCAGTGCACCGGGACGGTTAAAGGTCCGTTACCGCGCGCAGCCAACCCATTGATGAAGAACGACAAGCGCGATCTGTCCACTGTGGACACCATCGTCTTGCGGCCCTCCCCAATCCGCGCCACTCTCGCCCCATGACCGGCACCCGCCTCATCCCGCTCGACCTCGCCCGGACCCTGGCCATCCTCTGCATGGTGGCCTTCCACTTCACCTTCGACCTCGCCCTCTTCGGCTTCATCGACCGGGACACCATGTCCCAGCCCTTCTGGTACTACTTCGCCCGCATGATCGCCGGCAGCTTCCTTTTCCTCTCCGGCGTCAGCCTCTGGCTTGCCCACGGGCAGGGCATCCGCTGGCCCGCCTTTTGGACGCGCCTCGCCAAGCTGGTTGCCGCTGCCTTTCTGGTCACACTGGCCAGCCTCTGGCTGGTGCCCGGCGGCCCGATCTGGTTCGGGATCCTCCATTCCATCGCCGCGGCCAGTCTGATCGGCCTCATCGCCCTGCGCCTGCCTTGGCCCGTCACCCTGATCCTCGCCGCCATTATCTTCGCCGCCGCCTGGGGCCCGCGCTTCCCCGCGCTGGACCCGATCTGGCTCGTCTGGACCGGCCTGGCCGAGACGCGCCCGATGATGGGCGACTATGTCCCGCTCATCCCCTGGGCCGCCCCCGCGCTGGCCGGCATCGCAGTCGCCAAGGCCCTGCGCATGGACCTCTTGCCTGGCACCCCGCCCACGCCTTTCCTGCGCGCCCTCAGCTTCCCGGGCCGCCATTCTCTGGTCATCTACCTCATCCACCAGCCGATCCTCTTCGGTCTCTTCAATGCCTGGATCTGGGCCACGACCTGACGCTTCCCCTCGCCCCCGCTTTCCGCTAATCGGAAGCCCGAGTTTGGAGGCCCGCCGATGAAGTTCACCCTGTCCTGGCTGAAAGATCACCTCGACACCGAGGCATCCGTCGACGCCATCGCCGAGGCGCTGACCGACCTTGGCCTCGAGGTCGAAGGCGTCGAAGACCCGACCGCGCAGCTCGGCGCCTTCCGCATCTGCCGGGTGATCGAGGCCGTCCAGCACCCCAACGCCGACCGCCTCCGCGTCTGCCGCGTCGAGACCTACCCCGAAGGCCCGGGCGGGCGGGTGGAGGAAGTTCAGGTCGTCTGCGGCGCGCCCAACGCGAAGACCGGCCTCGTCGGCGTCTTCGCACCCCCCGGCACCCATGTCCCCGGCACCGGCGTCGACCTGAAGCCCGGCAACATCCGGGGCGTCGATTCCAACGGGATGCTCTGTTCCGAACGCGAGCTGATGCTGTCGGACAACCACGACGGCATCATCGAGCTTCCGGCAGACGCACCTCTTGGTGTCCGCTACATTGACTGGAAGGGCCTGAACGACCCGGTCATCGAGATCAAGGTCACCCCCAACCGTCCCGACGCGCTGGGCATCCACGGCATCGCCCGCGACCTCGCCGCGCGGGGCCTCGGCACCCTGAAGCCCGTGACCGCCACCCCAATCGAGGGAAAGTTCCCCACCCCCATCGGCATCCACATTGCGCCCGAGTTGAAAACCAAAGGCTGCCCCCACTTCGCCGGCCGCCTGATCCGCGGCGTGAAGAACGGCCCCTCGCCCGACTGGATGCAGGCCCGCCTCAAGGCCATCGGCCTGCGCCCGATCTCGGCGCTGGTGGACATCACCAACTACTTCACCTTCGGCCTGAATCGCCCACTCCACGTCTTCGACGCCGCGAAGGTGAAGGGTGACCTCCACATCCGCCCCGCGCGTGAGGGCGAAACCCTGCTCGCACTCGACGGCAAGACCTATACCCTGGCCCCCGGCCAGATGGTCATCGCCGACGACCACGGTCCGGAATCGCTGGCCGGGATCATGGGCGGTGAGGCGTCGGGCTGCACGCCCGATACGACGGACGTCTTCCTCGAATCCGCCTACTGGGACCCGATCACCATCGCCGCCACCGGCCGCGCCCTGAAGATCAACTCGGATGCCCGCTACCGCTTCGAACGCGGCGTGGACCCGGCCTTCACCCTGCCGGGCCTGGAACTCGCAACGCAGATGATCCTCGACCTCTGCGGCGGCGAGGCCGGGACGGTCGTGCAGGATGGTGCCCCCATCGACCCGACCAGGGCCTACCAGCTGAACCCCGCCCGTGTCATCAGCTTGGTCGGCATGGACATCCCCGAGGCCACCCAGCGCGCCACACTGGAGGCACTCGGCTTCCGTCTCAACGGCAACGCCGTCACGCCCCCCACCTGGCGCCCCGACATCTTGGGCGATGCCGACCTGGTCGAGGAAGTCGCCCGCATCGCGAGCCTGACGAAACTCCAGGGCGCCCCGATGGCCCGCAGCCTGCCCGGCGTCCCGAAACCCATCCTGACGCCGCTGCAAGTCCGCGAGCGCACCGCCCGCCGCACCATCGCGGCCTTGGGTTACAACGAATGCGTCACCTACAGCTTCATCGACGCCAAGTCCGCCGCCCTGTTCGGCGGGGGTACGGAAGCCGTCCGCGTCGAAAACCCCATCTCGTCCGAGATGACGCACCTGCGCCCCGATCTCCTCCCCGGCCTCCTCGCCGCTGCCGCCCGCAACCAGGCCCGCGGCTTCATGGACCTGTCGCTCTTCGAGATCGGCCCCGCCTTCCACGGCGGCGAGCCCGGTGACCAGCACCTGCAGGCCGCCGGCCTTCTGGTCGGAGCCGCCGCTCAACGTGACCCGCACGGCTCTCGCCGCATGGTCGACGTCTTCGACGCCAAGGCCGATGCCGAAGCGGTCCTCGCCGCCCTCGGCGCGCCGTCCCGCGTCCAGATCACCCGCAAGGTCGCCGACTGGTGGCACCCCGGCCGCTCGGGCGTGATCGGTCTTGGCCCCAACACTATCGCCACCTTCGGCGAGGTCCACCCGCGCATCCTGCAGGCCATGGACGTGAAAGGCCCCGCCGTGGCCTTCACCATCCTGATCGCCAACGTCCCCGCGCCGAAGGTCAAGACGCCCACTCGCCCCGCCCTCGCCATCAGCGACCTCCAGGCGGTGGACCGCGACTTCGCCTTCGTCGTCGATGCCAAGGTCGAGGCACTGACCGCCGTCAACGCCGCGCAAGGCGCCGACAAGGCCCTGATCGAGTCGGTCCGCGTCTTCGACCAGTTCACCGGCGAGAAGGCCGAAGCGCAAATGGGTGCGGGCAAGAAGTCCATCGCCCTCACGGTCCGCCTGCAACCGCAGGACAAGACCCTGACCGAGGCCGAGATCGAGGCCGTGTCGGCCAAGATCATCGAGAAGGTGACGAAGGCCACCGGAGGCACTCTCCGCGCCTAAAGCGCGGCGATCAGCCCCTCGTACCACTCGGCATGGCTCCCGGAATGGTTGGCCATGCCGGGCTTCGTCAGGCAGCCCTTCGGTGCGATGTAGCTTGATATCACCCGCACGGGCTGCTCGCGCCAGGTGATGTTGAAGGCGGCGCGTTTCGGGAAGAAGTACAAGGCGGAGTAGGGCAGGTGGTCGTGGATCCACCACGCCATCGCCCGCCAGTCCATCCCGGCCTCGTAAAGGTCCGCGAAGGCGGGGACCACGATGCAGGCGGTCGCCCCCATGCAGCCCTCGGCGTCGCGGCGGTCCCAGATGTGGCCGGCGAAGTTGGCCTCATTCGAGGCGCAGGAGTAGCCGGCTTTCCCGGCCTTCTGCTGCGCGTTCCCAAAGCCGTTCACAGCGGGGCTGCGATAGGCGGACCGGATGGCGATCCGCCCAAACACCTCCTGCAACGGCTCCAGAAGATCGGTGCAAAGCCGGGTTCCGGCGGCGATGGCAAGATCGGGGTCGTCGGGGATGTTCGGGATCCCATGCAGGTTCGCGATCTCGCTGTACAGGAATTCGCGCATGTAGAACGACTTCGACAGCCGGATGCGTCCGAAGTCGTCCAGCGCCGCGACCGATGTCGGTGTCTTCATGCGCGTTCCTCCGTGGTCCGCGCCAGCGAGGAGTGGACGAAGTCCATGGACAAAGCGCTACTTCTTCGCCCGCCATGTGTTCAGCCAGGCCCCGATCCGCCCGAAGAACCCGCGGGCTTCCTTGCGGGCGTTCTCGGCGCGGGTCTCGACCGAATCCCACGCCTCTCCGGCATCGGCCAGCGCCGGGTCGACCATCCGCTCACGGAACTGCAGCCACATCTTGCGGATCATCACGATCACGAAGATCAGCACGGCGAAGATGACGATGTTGACCCAGGGGATCAGGGTCACGTCGGGCCCTTCGACCGGGTGGATCGAGACCGCGTTGGGGAAGGCCGAGAACAGCGGGATCCGCCAGCCGTAATGCGTGATCGCCACCCATTGCGGGGCCGCCGCTGTGGACCGCAGGTTCGCGGCTTCGGCCTGCAGGGTGGCGCTGTCCCATTTGAAATAGGGCGGCCAGAACCAGCCCGTGTCCTCGTTGCGGTAGACCATCACGTCGCCGTCGGCATAGACCGCGTCGATGAAGCGGATGTCGCGGGTGGTGTTGGTCTCGGCCCCGGTGCCGGTGTCTTCGATCGAGTAGAAGATCCAGTTGCCGCCGATCTGGGTGATGCGGTTCGAAGTGTCCGTGATCCGGACGATGTCACGCTGCGGCAGGGTGTAGTGCAGGAAGAGGCCGACGATCAGCACCAGAAGGATGCGGATGCCCCATTTG
>NZ_JAYSFG010000038.1:0-12335 GCF_041913445.1 Tabrizicola sp. | reverse complement strand
CATGGGTCTGTCCTCTCAATGCCAGTTGACGAAGTAGATCGTGACCAGGAAGCCCACGGTCGGAAGGATATAGATAAGCCACAAGAGCCGCTTTTTCAGCCCCTTGTCGTACTGGACCATCCCCGCCTCGATGAAGGCCCGGCGTTCTTCTGCCGTCTGCCCCTCGCGCGCGGGGTCGGTGTCCCATTCCTTTTCCAGCTTCTCGCGCCGGACCGACCGCGAATAGATCGAGGTCAGGAAGTAGATGATCGTCAGCGCGACGTAGAGAATGAACGCAAGCCGCAGCCAACCCATCTACCGTCTCCCACCCCAGGGGCCCACCACGGGACGCGAGGGCTTCGGCCCCTCCGCCATCTGCGGGCGGTGCAGCTCATCCATGCTTGGCTCCGGGCCAAAGAGGGCCGTCCGCGCGCCCTCACGGTCCACCTGATACTCCCGCGCCAGGAAATCCGCCACATAGGTCTTCTTGCGGTCCGACCAGGTGGCGTACTGCGCGTAGAACAACTCCTTGTGGACGATGAACATCTGCCGCACGTCCATCGGCGACAGTTCGGACAGCAGCATGTTCACCAGGTCCTTCTCCGGCCCCTTGCCCCTTAACGTATAGAAATACGCCGGATGCTCTGACGTGATCTTCGGCCAGGGTCCCCCCGCTTCGACCCATCGCAGCAGCGCCGCGAGGCCCAGGAACTCCTCGGGCAAGGAGGTCCCCAGCTTGTAGGCCACCTTCCGCAGCTCCGTCCGCCGGGCATCCCCGATCTCGATCCCCAGCCGGTCCGCCGCGTCGACCAGGATGAAATCCATCTTCTGCCGCAGGATCGCCGCCGCATCGGTCCCCCGGGCCTGCACGATGGGCTCGACCAGACCGTTTCGCTCCAGCCAGTCGGCGATCTGGTTGCGGTGGGTCAGGTCCATCACCTGCGCGATGGGCACCTCGCCCAGCGACTGCCAGTCCAGCGTGGATATCGCCGCCGGATAGCGCACGCCCTGGAAGATGTAGACCCCGCCGAAATGGCTGGTCCAGAAGTTCGACTGCTGGAAGGTCATCGCCGGAAGCGAGATCGGCACCCGCGTCACGTCGCCCGTCTTCTTGGCGAGGCCGATCATCTCGGCCACCAGCACATCATCGCGCCACCCGTCCGGCTCCTGCCGGAACCGCTCGATCAGCTTCGCCAGCTTCCCCGCATCCGCCACATGCCCGCCGATCGTATCTGCCTCGACCGTCACCTGCCTTATGTCGAACAGCTTCGCCGGCGTGTCGAAGGCGTAGACCGAGTTCTGCAACTCCCCCGCCACCGCATCCCGCGCGGTCAGGGCAAACAGCTGCGCCTCGTTCTTCTCGATGAACTGCGTCAGGATCCCCCGGCTGGTGGAGAACTTGATGTTCAAGAGAGGCGCATCCTTCTGCGCCGTGGTCAGCAAGATGAACTGCCGGTTCGCCCCGTTGGGGTTGAGGTAGAGGTCGTCGTTCAGCTCGTCCCCGATCTCAGGTGAATAGCCGGACAGGTCGATGTGGAAATCGTCGAGCTTCGTGGTCTTGCCGGTCAAATGCTTGAGCGCCCGGTTGTAGCGTTCGACAAGGGCAGGCGAGGAGACCTCGATCAGGTTCCCGAACATGAGGCCGCGTTGGATGAGGCGTTTCATTCGTTGGCTCGCACAAAAATAGGCAGTCGGAAGCCTGGATGCCGCCCAACTAAGTCGCTGTCCACCCAAACAGGCTTGTGCTGTGCCATCCTTGTCGGAACAAGGGGTTCAACAACCTCTTTAAACAGGGCCAAATGTATGCGGTCCGCAAGGTCAGCGAGCTCTAGTGTCCAATCTATCCAAGCGTCCAGAGCCTTTTCAAATGTAATTTCGGTCTCACTACCATTCAATAGGCGTTCTTCTTCGCTCTTCTTCCAAGCGCGGTGTAGTGCGGAAGCAAATACAATCTCGTCTCCAATCGGAAAATAGCAGTTCCCATTAGCTATAGTCAAATAGTAGCTGCACTCAACAATACCTTGAGCATTCTCCGCGCTTAACCTCGCTTCTTCGAAATCCAAGTGATTAGCCATCTTGTTCCTGATTAAGCGTGCAAGCCGGAATCCAACGCCCTCCCGAAAACGCTCCACTTCCTCAGCGTATTTCCCAATAGTCCGGGAGACAGAGGTCTCTATTAACTGCTTATCCAGTTGCTTTTCTACAAAACGCAGAAACTCAAAGAGCTTTGCGGTTATAGTTCTTAGTATAAGATTTCGTTGGATATTTATCGCTGGCGCTAAATCGGACCGCGGATCGTGCGGAAACATCGCGAAAAGAGATATTCTCTTTAGGCAATTGATCTCGCTGACAAGGAATCCAAGGATGGATAGCCCAGCTTTTTCGTCAGGCGTTAAAGATGATAGCTCACTCCACTTGAGGCGAAACACATGTAGATGCTCAATCGGCGTATTCATCACCCCTTCCCCCCGTCCTCATCCACCATCCGCATCCCCAACCGCCGGTTCAACTCCTGCGCCTTCACCAGCCAGACGAAGCCCAAGACCGGCCCCCACAGCAGCGCAAACAGCGCCGACCGGCCCAGGAAGAACCCCACCCGCTCCAGCGGCGCCGCGAGGACCCCCGCCCAGACCCCCTCGTTGATCGCCGCATAAAGCCCGGCGGCCAGCACGGCCCCCACGACCAGCGCCACCAAGGCCGTCACCCCCACCGCCCGCGCAAGCGCCCCGTGAGACAGGTTCCCCCGCCCCACCAGCCAGCCCGGAAGCCAGAAAACCAGCGCGCACAACCCCGCCAGCGGCAGGATGGAGTTCCACAGGGTCAGGGTCAGCGCCTCGTTCACTTCCCCTCCAGATACCGCCGCTTCGCCTCTTCCGTCCGGCCGAAGTCGCGCACCATCGCTTCGATGGCCACCTCGTCCGACTTGTCGGCATAGCGGAACTCGGAGTCGGCGTAGCGGTTGATCTCCTGGATCACCATGTCCACCGTGATCGGCGTCATCAGCCCTTTGATCATCGCCAGCTTCTCGTCATAGGGCTTGAAGAGGAACAGGTCTGGCTCCGCCATCCACTCATCCGGCAGCTCGAAGTCCATCGCCCGGACCTTCACCGCATCGGTGATGTTCTTGATCGCGCGGCCCGTGAACCGCTCATCCGCCTGCTGGATCGCCTTGAGGTAAGCCCCGATCTTCGCCAGCGTATCGAGCTTCCCGATCTCCCCCGACACCCGGTCCCAGACCTTCAGAAGCCCCTCCTCATGCGGCTTCGAATGCCCCTCGAAGCTGGCGGCAACGGCCTTCTTGATCTCCTGCGCCGCGAAAAGATCATGCTCGCCCACGGGGATGGAGTGGTTCTTCCCCAAGAGAAGCGAGAGGATATCGATGTAATCCTCCTTCGACTGCGGCCCGTCGACCAGGAACCGCGCCCCGGCCCGCTGGCGGAGCGCATCATCCACATTCTCCGGGTAGTTCGAGAACATCCCGAAGGTGCAGTTCCCCCGCACCACCGTCCCCGCCCCCGCGAAGGCCTGCATGAAGACCGCCGTTACCTCCTGCTGGCCGGCCGAGGACTGCCGGTCCCCGCGCTTCCCCGCCACCTGGTCGATGTCGTCGATGGTGCCGAAGCCGATCACCGAAGGGTCCAGCACCGCATCGATGAAGGCCTTGGCGTTCTGGCCGGACTTGCCCTGATAGCTGTCGATCTGGTCGATGGAGAAGTTCTGATACCGGAACGGATACCCCGCCACCTTGCAGTAATCGTTGAGCAATCCCGCCATCATCTGGATCAGCGTGGTCTTCCCCGTCCCCGGCTTCCCGTCGCCCATGAAGGTGAAGATGAACCCGCCCAGTTCCGCAAACGGGTTCAGCCGCCGCTCGAAGTCATAGGCCATCAGCATCTTCGCCAGCCGCAGCGACTGGTACTTGGCGATGTGGTTCCCCACCACCTCATGCGGCTTCTTGAAGGCCATGGCGATCATGCCGCCCTTCGCGGCCTTGGCCGGCTTGAACCCCGAGATGGTCAGCCCATCCGCCTCCACCTTCCAGGACCCGGCGGTAAAGACAGACGTCCGGGCCCCATTCTCCGCCCGGATCTGCACCTTCTTCATCAAGGCCTCGGCAAAGGCCGACACCACCGCCACCAGCTTCACGTCATCCGTCGCCAGCGCGCCGATGTCCTGGTCCAGCTCCCACAAGGCCCCCTGCAAGGCCAGCGGAGCGTTGTCGGTCAAGACCTCCTCGACCTCGCCCAGCTCCACCGTCCCCGGCCCCACATGCGGCGCGATCAGGTAGGCGAGCGCGTTTGCAAAGGTGAACAGAACCACCAGCGCCTCGCCCTGCAACAGCTCCCCGAACTCCGCCCGCCGCGCATCCTGCACCCGCCCCTCCAGGTTCGCCTTCTTCAACTCGGCAAGCCCCGACTGAGCCGCAAACGTCTCCCCCATCGCCAGCGCAATCGCCAGCGACCGCCGCAGCGCATTCAGCACCGCCGCCTGCACCGGAGAGACTAGCCCGTCGCCAAGACCCTCCACCCGTTCGCTAAGCCGCACCCCTCCAGGCCGAGCCGTCGAGCGCGTCGCCATCCCCGGCACTGTCGACCGGAACGTGGGCCGCACCCCAACACCCGGCGACCGCTCCGCCTGCACCGCCACCACCAAAGGCTTCGCCAACCGCGGCGCGTGATCGAAGCCGAAGACCATCCCCAAGGCCGCCTCGTACTGCGCCCGGATCGTCTCTTCCTTCAGCTCCATCGTGTCGCGCGTGCTCATGCGATAAGCCCTTTCATCTTTGCCCAAATATCCCGGGGTCCGGGGCAGCGCCCCGGGGGTGGCCCAGGTCACAACGTCGGAATCAACCGCCCCCCGGCCCCCACGACGAACTTCCGCAACCCCTGCAGCCCCCGCGGGTTCTGCTCCACCAGCACCTGATAGGGCTTCTCGGGCAGGATGATCATCCGGTCCTGCCGCGTGGCCCCCAGCTCTGCCCCCGCCACAGGGTCCAGCCGGTAGACCTGCCGCACGGCGGTGGAGAACCACCCGTCCTTCACCTCTTCCTCACGGTCCGAGATCAGGTCCTCCACCGTCCAGACCAGCGCCCAGTCCTCGCCCTCCGGTGCCTTCGCGCCCTCAAGCACCTTCGAAATCGGCCCCGACTGCAGCGTGAAGCTCGCCGAATACATCGGCCCCAGGATGATCCGGCGCAGCCGCTTCGGGTGCAGCCCCTCGAAGTCCTTGTCGAACCCGGTGGCGATCGTCACCAGCTTCAACCCACCCACAGATTGCGCCATCAGCGCCTGCTGCACCTCGGGCCAGCGGTAGGCGTCGTTGGGCAGGGGCTTCTTGCCGCTGTCCTCCACGTCCATCAGGTAGACCACCGGCAGGTTGACCTGAGTGTCCCAGACCGCCCAATGCACCAGGAAGTGCCGCCGCTCACCCAGATCCTGGATCCACTGCGCATCCGGGTCATTCCGCGCCCAGAAGATGCCACCCGCCAGCAGCGCCTCGTAGTAATACCGCTGCGACAACGCGAACTGCAGCGCCGTGGGGATCGTCAGGTCGCCCACGATCTGCCGGACCATCCGGTCCTTCAGCTCCGCTTCCGAGGGCATCCCGGCCAGATGCTTCTCGGCCTGCTGGGCATCGACGGCCATCGTCATCAGCTCCTGAGCAACCGGAAACCCGCTCTCGTGCCGGTCGATGGTGAGCCGTGGGGCCGCCTCGCCCCGCCCGGTCATCAGGTACTTGTTCGACAGCGCCCGGAACGTCCCCGCCACCGCCGTCAGGTACCGCCCCAAGACCCGCGCCTCGGTCCGCGTCAGCTTCCCCTCCGCCTCCACCTCCGCCGCCACCCGGCCCAGATGCCCGGTGATCCGGACGAACTTGGCAAAGTAGCGACGGGCAACGAGCGTGTCGTAAAGCTCGTGGTGGTCCGAGGTGAGGACGTCCTTTACGTCGGCCACTTATTCCCCATACGCGTTCTTGTCGTGCTTCTCGACAATCGCCGCGAAGCGGCGGGCGAAGCGTTCATCGGCCTTCGCCTTCTGCTCCAGGATCTGGCGGGCGAAGACCATGTGCCCCTCATGCGCTTCCAGCATGTCGGCCATCTTGTCGTTCGTCGCCGCGCCAATAGCCGCCATCGCGGTCTGGGCTTCCTGGTCGGTCTTCACCCCGATCTCGTTGATCCGGTGCGCCACGTCCTGCTGCTGGGCGGTCTTCAAGGACGAGGTCAGCGCGTCATACAGCACGACCCGCTGCTTGGTGTCCGTCTGAAGCTTGTTGATCAGTACCAGCTGCGTCGCCGCCTGGTTCTGCAAGCTGTCGACCCAGGTCTTGCCCTTCTCGATGTACCGCTCAAGCGTCTGGCTTTTCGCCAGCTTCACCTGCTCGTCCTGGACCAAGGCATTGTATTGGGCGTTCAGGGTCGCCAGCTCCGTCTCCAGCTTGGTCCGCGCGGCCGCGTCCTGTTCGACCGCGATCTTGTTCTCCAGCTCGATGATCTTCGGGTCGAGGCTCGCCACTTCCTTCCGCACCGCTTCCAGCGCGGCCACGGTTTCCTCGCGTTCAGTCAGGGTCGAGGCGAGGTTCCCTTCCACCCGGGTCTTCTGGGTGTTCAGAAGGTCAAGCTGGCCCTGCAACAGCTTCACGATGACGTCGGACTTGGAAATCAGGTCCTGCAGCTTGTCGTCGATGGTCGCCGCGCGCATCCGTTCCTGACGCATCGACTCCGCCTTGGCAGATGAGAAGATGCCGATGAAGGTCTCCATCCCCGTCTTCGACCGCATCTCGGCGAATTCGGCCGAGAAGCCCGCGGTGACATCGTCCAGCCCCATGATCAGCTCGGCGATGTTCGCGTTCATCAGGTCGGTGTGCTTCGACACATCCTCAAGCGTCGCATTCTCGACATCGAGCTGCATGCCCTGGTCAAGGTTGGACCGCGCCGCCTCGATCCGGCTGGTGATCGCACTGATCTTCGCCTGCGCCTCGGCGACCTGAGCCTGGCTTTCCTTGATCTGCGTTTCGAAATCGGCCATCCGACCCTCCGTTGAACATCGTTTGCATCACCTAAGTGATGTAACAGCGAATTACATCATCCTGCCCCCGAATAATCGGACGCGCGCCGGGGGAAGTCTTGCAGCAACTTCCCCCATCCGCCAAGTGCGGAATGGCTGCGCTTGTTCCACCGGCATTATGCCTCCGGCGGGGATATTTGGGCAAAGATGAAAGGCCTAGACCGGGATGTTGTCGATCAGCCGGACGCCATCCAGCCAGGCGGCGGCGAGCATCCGGCGCGGGCGGCGGGGGTCGTCCGAGGGCATCAGCGTCTCGGCATCGCGAAGCTCGATGTATTCCACCCGCTCAAAGCCCGCGTTCCGCATCGTCTCGGCCGCCTCACGGATGGCCATGCGGTCGGCGTGACCGGCGCGGATGTCGTCGGCGGCCCGGGTGATCGCGGCGTAAAGGACCGGGGCCTTCTTCCGACCCTCGGGCGTCAGGCGAACGTTGCGCGAGGACATGGCCAGCCCGTCGCCCTCGCGGATCGTCTCGCAACCGACGACCTGCACGGGGATGTTCAGGTCCCGCACCAGGCGGAGGACGACCTGCAGCTGCTGCCAGTCCTTCTGGCCGAAATAGCCCCGGTCGGCGAGCGTCATGCCGAAAAGCTTGGTCACCACCGTCGCCACGCCGTCGAAATGCCCGGGGCGCATGTAGCCCTCCAGCGGCTGGGCGACGCCCTGCATGCTGACCGTGGTGATGAAGCCTTCGGGGTAGACCTCCTCGACCGGGGGGGCAAAGATCGCATCCACCGGGACTGTCGCGAGAAGCGCCGCGTCGGCCTCTTCGCTGCGGGGGTATTTCTTCAGGTCCTCGGGGTTGTTGAACTGCTTGGGGTTCACGAAGATCGTGGTGATCACCCGCTGGCATTCCTGTCGTGCGCGCCGGGCAAGCGACAGGTGCCCGTCATGCAGCGCGCCCATCGTCGGGACCACGCCCACGGTGTCGCCCTTGGCTTTCCAGCCCCGCGCCAGAGCGCGCAGCTCGGCCACCGTCCGGACTATGGGGATCATTTCTTCACCGGGAGGTCGTCGGGGAAGGAATGTTCCGCGGCAGGGAAGCTGCGTGCGCGGACCTCGGCGGCATAGGCGCCGATGGCCTCGTCGGCGGCCTTGCCCAGCTCGGCATAGCGTTTGACGAACTTGGGCCGGAAATCGGTGAAGAGGCCCAGCATGTCATCGACGACCAGGACCTGGCCGTCACAGTCGACGCCAGCCCCGATGCCGATGGTCGGGATCGACAGGGCCTTTGTGATCCGCCCGGCAAGGCCTGCGGGCACCTTTTCCAGCACGATGGAGAATGCCCCTGCCGCCTCGGTTGCCTTGGCGTCGGCCATGACCTTCTCGGCTTCCTCGGCCCGGCCCACGACCTTGTAGCCGCCCAAGGTGTTCACCGATTGCGGGGTCAACCCGACATGCGCCATCACGGGGACGCCGCGCTGGGTCAGGAAAGCGATCGTCTCGGCCATATGCTGCCCGCCTTCCAGCTTGACCGCCGGAGCGCCGGTTTCGGCCATCAGGCGGCTGGCATTGCGGAAGGCCTGCTGTGGCCCTTCTTCGTAGGATCCGAAGGGCATGTCGATTACCGGCATCGCCTTCTGTGCGCCCCGGACCACGGCGCGGCCGTGCAGGATCATCATCTCCATCGTCACGCCCAGGGTCGAAGGCAGGCCGTGGATCACCATCCCCACGCTGTCACCCACAAGCACGATGTCGCAATGCGCGTCGACAAGCCGGGCGACGGGGGTGGAATAGGCGGTCAGCACCACCAGTGGCGCTGCGCCCTTGCG
Source organism: Tabrizicola sp. (assembly GCF_041913445.1). GTDB lineage: Bacteria > Pseudomonadota > Alphaproteobacteria > Rhodobacterales > Rhodobacteraceae > Tabrizicola. Next base: position 3,520 of record NZ_JAYSFG010000038.1, on the reverse strand, counting down.
GGCGCGGATGTCGGGGGGCAGCACGGGCCGGACCGGGGACGTGGCGCTCATGGATGCCTCCGCGCAATTCACATTCTGCCCGCCATATGGGCACAAGCGGAAGCCCGCCGCAACAAATTTGCGCCGCAGCGCAGCACCGCTTAGCGCAGCGTCACGGGCTTGACCCGCAAGCTTCGGGCCGACTGAATGCGACGGTCAAAGGAGAAGCCCATGCCCCTGATCCAGCGCGTCAGCCGAGACGGCATCACCCCGGAAACCGGCGGCCCCGCCCCCGACCGCCTGATCTCGGGCAATCCCGTCCACACCACCTGGAACCTGGAAGAGCGTGACGGTCTTTACTGCGGCCTCTGGCAGTCGACCCCCGGCAAGTGGCGGGTCAGCTACTCCGAATGGGAATACTTCCGGATCCTGTCGGGCTATTCGCTGCTGACGGGGGCAGATGGCAGCGTCACCCAATTGCACGCCGGGGACAGCCTGATCATCCGCCCCGGCTTCGAAGGGACATGGGAGGTCGTGCAGACCACCCTGAAGGATTACGTCATCCGGCTGTAGAGCTGTCCGCCGTGCCGACGGACACCACCGGGGCGGTTTCCGCCGGGATGCATTCGGCGTCCGGGATGCCCCGGCGGGCGCAGGCGGCGAGGCGCTTCCTTTCGGCCTTCTCGGCAGCGGCCTTGTCGCGGGCGGCCTGACGCTCCAGCGCCTTCAGCTCTTTCTCCTTGCGGGCGATGTTCTCGGGGGTCGCCGGCACCATCCGTCCGTAGGCGTTCAGCATCTGCGGCCCTTCCAGCGCCAGGCTCTCCGCCTCGGTGCGGACCTTGACGCGGGTGCCGTTCGGCACGCGGTTGTAAAGGTCGATGGCGTCCTGGTTGAAGAGGCGGATGCAGCCCGCGCTGGTCGCATGTCCGACCGAAGCCGCGTCCGAGGTGCCGTGGATGCGGAACATCGTGTCCCGCCCGCCGCGATAGAGATAGAGCGCCCGCGCGCCGAGGGGGTTCTGCAGCCCGCCCGGCAGCCCGCCGGCATAGGCGGCGTAAAGGTCAGGGCGGGTGCGGATCATGTTCGCCGTGGGCGTCCACGACGGCCATTCCGCCTTTCGCCCGACGACACCGGTGCCGCGGAACGACATGCCCTCGCGCCCCACGGCGATCGGGTACTGCGTGGCCATTCCGCCTTCGCCCACCAGATAGAGCTTCCGCGCGAATGTATCGACCACCACGGTCCCCGGAGCCTCGGGCCCCGTATAGGCCACCTCGGTCCGGCTGTTGCCGTCGGCGAGGAACTTTGCCGGCACCGGCTCGATGAAGAATTCACCGTCCTGGATGCCTTCATAGCCCGGAACCGCGTCCGGCTGCTTCTGGGACGTTCCGCTTGCACAGGCGGCAAGCAAAGGCAGGGCGAGGATCGCGAAGATCCGGGCAAGGGATTGGGTCACGGGTGCAGACTCATCTAAGGGCAGCTTTGGTCACCATGCGCCCCGTCCGGTATCCGTCAAGCAAAAAGCGCAAGCTTTTCCGAATCTTCACGGGCAAGGCTGGAACGGAAACGACCATCGGCCATTTCCGTTCCCTGTCCTTTTCGAACGCCTGGGCCCTAGCCGACGACGTTGAATGCCGGGCCGTAGGGGTAATGCGTGATGTCCTCGGGCTCGTCCTCGGTCACGACGAAGATGTCGTGCTCGCGGTAGCCGCCCGCGCCCGGCATGCCTTCCGGGATCGTCAGCATCGGTTCCATCGATATGACCATCCCCGGCTCCAGCACCGTGTCGATGTCCTCGCGCAGCTCCAGCGCCGCCTCGCGGCCGTAGTAGTGCGACAGCACCCCGAACGAGTGGCCATAACCGAAGGTCCGGTACTGCAGCATCTGCCGCTCGGCCAGGAACTCGTTGATCTTCATGGTGATCTCGGCGCAAGAGGCACCGGGCTTCAGAAGCTTCATCCCGAATTCATGGCTGTCGATGTTTGTCTGCCAGACCTTCATCGAGGCATCATCCACCTCGCCCACGAAGAGCGTCCGCTCCAGCGCGGTGTAGTAGCCCGAGATCATCGGGAAGCAGTTGAGGCTCAGGATATCCCCATGCTTCAGCTTCCGGTTCGTGACCGGGTTGTGCGCGCCGTCGGTGTTGATGCCGGACTGGAACCAGACCCAGGTGTCGCGGTATTCGGCATCGGGGAAGCGCTTGGCGATCTCGCGCTCCATCGCATCGCGTCCGGCGATGGAGACCTCAAGCTCCGTCGCGCCGACCTTGATCGCCTCGCGGATGGCATAGCCGCCCACGTCGGCCACGTTGGCCCCGTGCTTGATCAGGGCGATCTCGGCCTCGGACTTCCGCATCCGCTGGTGCATCGTCGCAGGCGCAATATCCATGCCGCGCTTCGGCTTCAGGAAGGTGTTGAACTTCTCGGCCCGCTCCATCGTCAGATGGTCCGCCTCGCAGCCCACCGCCTTGCCGGTGCCGATGACCGACACGACCGCCCGCCAGAAGTTGTCGCGCGTCCAGTCGGTGTAGGTGATGTTGTCCTCGATCGACCGCCGCCAGGGCTGGCCCGCGTCGATCCCGGCGCTGATCGTCACGCACTGGGTCTTGGTGACGACGCAGGCATAAGGCCGGCCGAACGAGCAATACAGGAAGCCCGAATAATAGGCCACGTTGTGCATCGAGGTCAGGACGACCGCGTCCAGCTCGTGCATCTCCATGATCTCGCGCAGGCCTTCCAAGCGATCATGGTATTCCTGATCGGCAAAGGGCAGCGTGTCCTTCTTCCCGCCATTGTGGAAGCGGTACATCTCGGGGCGGTTCAACGACATTTCCAGACCTCATGTGCAGGGGTTCTGGGATAAGCCGCAGGACCCCGAAAGGTCCCGGCGTACAGGACGGAAGCAGCATTTGCTGCAAGCGTCGGGGCGCAAGACCCCTGCGGCGACGCCATCGCCACGGCTCATCCCTTCCATGCGCCTTCGCAACAATTCGCGCAAGAGCGTTTCCGACCCTTGCGAGGCGCAAATGCGACCCCATGTATCGACCTGACACATCGAATGGAGAGGCCGATGCGCTGCCCCGTTGACAACGAGACCCTGGTGATGGCCGACCGTGGCGGGGTCGAGATCGACTACTGCCCCAAGTGCCGCGGCGTCTGGCTGGACCGGGGCGAGCTTGACAAGATCATCGAGCGTTCGCTGGGCGGCCCCGCCGCTGCCCCCGCGCCGACGCCGCAGCAGGCGATCCAGAGCCAGCCGCACCAGCACGCCGCCCCGCACCATGCCGCACCCGTCTACCAGCCCGAGCCGCGCTACCGCGACGACGACCGTCGCCGGCACAAGGACTATGACGACGACGATTACAAGTACGGCTACAAGAAGAAGCGCAAGGAAAGCTTCCTGAGCGACCTGTTCGACTTCTGACCCAACGTCCCTCGCGTCAAGACGCCGAAGGCAGGACGCAGGAGCCGCTCCCCGGAGTTTTCAAAAACTCCGGACCGGAGCCTTCAAAGGCTCCGATGCGATTTCTTCGAAGAAATCG
>NZ_JAYSFG010000037.1:0-17823 GCF_041913445.1 Tabrizicola sp. | reverse complement strand
CGGGCCGGACGCGATCATGACGGCGATCAACGCCTCGATCGGGTTCGACCAGCGGCTCTACGCCCAGGATATCGCGGGCAGCCGGGCCCATGCGGCGATGCTGGCCGCACAGGGCATCATCACTGATAGGGATGCGCAGGCGATTGGGGAAGGGCTGCTCGCGATCTTGTCAGAGATCGAAGCGGGGAAATTTCCGTTCACGACGGACCTGGAAGACATCCACCTGAACATCGAGGCCCGGCTGACCGAACGGATCGGCGAGGCGGGGAAGCGCCTGCACACCGGGCGCAGCCGGAACGACCAGGTGGCGGTGGATTTCCGGCTTTGGGTCCGCGACCAGTGCGACCAGGCGATTGCCGGGCTGACCGGGCTGATGAAGGCGTTTCTGCAGCAGGCCGAGGCCGGGGCGGACTGGGTCATGCCGGGCTTCACCCACCTGCAGACCGCGCAGCCGGTGACCTGGGGCCACCACATGATGGCCTATGTCGAGATGCTGGCCCGCGACCGGTCGCGGTTCGAGGACGCCCGCCGCCGCATGAACGAATGCCCCTTGGGCGCGGCGGCGCTGGCGGGGACCAGTTTCCCCATCGACCGGCACATGACCGCGAAGGCGCTGGGCTTCGACCGGCCGACGGCAAATAGCCTGGACAGCGTCAGCGACCGCGATTTCGCGCTGGAGTTCCTGTCGGCGTCCAGCATCTGCGCCATGCACCTGTCGCGCTTCGCCGAAGAGCTGGTGATCTGGTCCTCGGCCCAGTTCCGTTTTGTCCGCCTGTCGGACCGCTGGACCACCGGGTCGTCGATCATGCCGCAGAAAAAGAACCCTGACGCGGCGGAACTGCTGCGCGCCAAGCTGGGGCGAATCCTGGGGGCGACGGTGGCCTTGTTCACCGTCATGAAGGGCCTGGCGCTGACCTATTCCAAGGACATGCAAGAGGACAAGGAGCAGGTCTTCGACGCCGCCGACAGCCTGATGCTGGGTCTGGCGGCGATGACCGGGATGGTCAGCGACATGACCGCCAACCGGGACGTGCTGAAAGCTGCCGCCGCCAGCGGCTTCTCGACCGCGACCGACCTGGCCGACTGGCTGGTCCGCGCCCTGGGCCTTCCGTTCCGCGAGGCGCACCATGTCACCGGCACGCTGGTGGCGATGGCCGAGAAGACGGGCTGCGACCTGCCCGACCTGTCGCTGGAAGAGATGAACAGCGTCCATCCCGGGATCACGCAGGAAATCTATTCGGTTCTCGGAGTAGAAAACTCGGTTCGCAGCCGCACCTCCTATGGCGGGACCGCGCCGGAACTGGTTCGTGCGCAGATCGCACGCTGGAAAACCGCGCTGCAGTGACCTTCCCTGCCGTAAGGCCGGGCTTTGGACGAAGGAGACCCGCGATGAAACCCTGGCTTCTGATTGCCCTCGTCGCCGTTTCGGCCTGCAGCAGCCCGATGGTGGCAACCAACCTGACCTTCGGCCCTGACGGGGTGGAGGCAAACCCGACCTTGTCGGGCAAGGTCGGCGGTGCCACGGTGACCATAGACCCCTGAGGAAAGTCCCAGCCATGCCACGCATTCTGCTTGTCGCCTGTCTTGCCCTTGCCGCCTGCGGTGCCGATGGCGCGCCCGAGCCGCCGTCCAAGGGGGTGTCGGTCTCGGGCGAAGCCGCAGTGGGCGTGGTGATCCGATGACCCCGCTGCGCCTGGCTTTCCTTGCCCTGGCCGTCTGGGGTGCGGTGCACCCGATGTACTGGTTCCTGCGCCACATGCGCGAGACGGGCACGGGTCTGGGCGGGTTGATCGACGCCTGGTACGTCAACGCCTCGACCACCGGCCTGACCTGGGACCTGACCATCGCTGCCATCGCGCTGACCGTCTGGATCCTGGCCGAGGCGATCAGCCGCCGGGCGTGGGCGCATCTGGTGGCTATTCCCGCGACCTTCTGCATCGGGGTCAGCTGCGGGCTGCCGCTCTACCTCTTCCTGCGGTCGGGGCGGAGCGCCTAGGACTCTTTCAGCACCTTGGCAAGGTGAGCACCGTAGCTCGACTTGCCGAAGACCTCGGCTTGCCGTTTCAACCCGTCGCGGTCGATCCAGCCACGCTGGAACGCGATCTCGTCGGGCGATCCGACCTGCATCCCCTGCCGTTCCTCCAGCGTGCGGACGAAGTTTCCGGCGTCGAGCAGGCTTCCCGGAGTGCCGGTATCCAGCCAGGCATAGCCGCGCCCCATCCGTTCGACCTGAAGCGAGCCTTCGGCGCGGTAGTGTTCCAGCACGTCCACGATCTCCAGCTCTCCGCGAGGAGAAGGTTTGATCGTCGCGGCGATGTCCGGGGCGCGGCCGTCCAGGAAGTAAAGCCCCGTGATCGCGAAGCTTGAAGGCGGGTCTTTGGGCTTTTCGATGATCTGGGTGACCTTGCCCGCACTGTCGAAAGCCGCCACGCCATAACGTTCGGGGTCCGAGACATGGTAGCCGAAGACCGTCCCGCCCGAAGGTTGCTCATCGGCGCGGGCAAGCATTTCGGGCAACCCGTGGCCGAAGAAGATGTTGTCGCCCAGGACCATCGCCGAGGGCGCGCCCGCCAGGAAGTCGCGGGTCAGAAGATAGGCTTGCGCCAGGCCCTCGGGGCGTTCCTGGATGATCCAGGTGAAGCTCAGTCCCCACTGGCTGCCGTCTTTCAGCAGGCGCTGGAACTGCGGCTGGTCGTCGGGGGTGGTGATGATCGCGATCTCGCGGATACCTGCCAGCATAAGGACCGACAGCGGGTAGAAGACCATCGGCTTGTCGTAGATCGGCAGAAGCTGCTTCGACACGCCCAGCGTGATCGGCCAGAGCCGGGATCCGGTGCCCCCGGCGAGGAGGATGCCTTTGCGGGTCATTGGGTCAACTCCTTCACGATCGCGCGCAGCCCGTCGCGCCAGTCGGGGCGCGGGATGCCGAACGCGGTGGTAAATGCACTGCAATCAAGGCGCGAATTCAGCGGGCGTTTGGCCGGCGTGGGGTATTCGCTGGTCGGGATGTCGTTGATCCGGCAGGCAAGGCCCGCCTCGGCCATGATCGCGCGGGCGAAGCCGGCCCAGCTTGTGTCCGGCGCACCCGAGAAATGGTGCGTCCCGCCGGGTGCCCCGCCGGTCATCGCCTTGGCGGCGGTGACAAGTGCCTGGGCAATCGCCGCGGCGGGTGTCGGGCCGCCGACCTGATCGGCCACGACGTTCAGGCTTTCGCGCTCGCGCCCCAGGCGAAGCATCGTTTTCACGAAGTTCGCCCCATGGGCCGACACGACCCAGGAGGTGCGAAGGATCAGGTGCGCTCCCCCCGCGGCGCGCACGCCCTCCTCGCCAGCAAGCTTCGAGCGGCCATAGGCCCCCAGAGGGCCGGTGGGATGGTCGGGTCGGAAGGGCTGGTCCCCTGCCCCGTCAAAGACATAGTCGGTCGAGATGTGCAGGAACGGCACGCCCTTCGCGGCGGCGGCAAGCGCCATGGCGGCCGGGGCATCACCGTTGACCGTAAAGGCGGCGGCTTCCTCGGTCTCGGCCTTGTCGACGGCGGTCCAGGCGGCGGCGTTGATGACCGCATCGGCATCGTGGGCAGCGACGGCGGCCGCGCAGGCGGAGGGGTCCATCAGATCCGCCTCCTCCCGCCCCAGGTAGATCGCGTTAGGGGCGATGCGTTGCAGCTCGCGGGCGACCTGGCCAGTCTTGCCGAAGACGAGAAGTTTCATGCCTTGCCCAGCCGTTCCCCGACCCCCTGACGGTTCAGAAGCGGACGCCACCAGGCTTCATTGTCCAGATACCAGCGCACCGTGCGGCGCAGGCCCTCTTCCACGGTGACCGAGGGACGCCAGCCCAGTTCCTCGCGGATGCGGGACGGGTCGATGGCATAGCGGGCGTCGTGGCCCGGGCGGTCGGTGACGAAGGTGATCTGATCGGCATAGGGCGTGGCCTTTGGGGCCATCTCGTCCAGCAGCGCGCAGATCGTGCGGACGAGGTCGATGTTCCGCCGCTCGTTCTCGCCGCCGATGTTGTAGCTGCGGCCCACCGCGCCCTTCTGGACGACCAGCAGCAAGGCATCGGCGTGGTCCTCGACGTAAAGCCAGTCGCGGACGTTCTCTCCCTTGCCATAGACCGGAATGGGCTTGCCATGCAGCGCGTTCAGGATGACGACGGGGATCAGCTTTTCCGGGAAGTGGTAGGGGCCGTAGTTGTTCGAGCAGTTGGTCAACACCACGGGCAGCCCGTAGGTCTCATGCCAGGCGCGGACCAGGTGGTCCGAGGCGGCCTTTGACGCCGAATAGGGCGAGCGGGGGTCGTAGGCCGTGGTCTCGGTGAACTGGCCTTCCGGGCCGAGCGAACCGAAGACTTCATCGGTCGAGATGTGGTGGAAGCGGAACCCTGCGGGCTTGCCGGCGCGGGTCCAGTGGGCGCGGGCGGCCTCCAGCAGGTTGAAGGTGCCGGTGATGTTCGTCTCGATGAAGTCCGAAGGGCCGTCGATCGACCGGTCCACGTGGCTTTCGGCCGCAAGGTGCATCACCGCATCGGGGGAATGGGTGGCAAAGATACGGTCCAGCGCCGCGCGGTCGCGGATATCGGCCTTCTCGAAGCTGTAGAGGTTCGACTGCGCGACGGGGGCCACGTTGGCCTCGTTCGCGGCATAGGTCATGGCGTCAAGGTTCACGACCTCATGCCCGCGCGAAACCGCGAGCCGAACCACGGCCGAGCCGATGAAGCCGGCGCCGCCTGTGACAAGAAGCTTCATTTCGCCTCCCAGCGGAACGGAGTGCCAATCTCGGCCAGGAACGGGGCCTTGGCGTCCTTGTCGGACAGGATCGGCGCGGTGACGCCCCAGTCGATGCCGATGGCAGGATCGTCCCAGCGGACGGCGCCGTCATTCTGAGGGCTGTAGAGGTCGGTGCACTTGTACTGCACCTCGGTATCGTCGGTCAGGGTGACGAAGCCGTGCAGGAAGCCCTTCGGGACCAGAAGCTGCCGTCCGTTCTCGGGCGTCAGCTCCACCGCGACCCATTTCCCGTAGGCGGGAGAGCCAGTGCGGATGTCCACGGCCACGTCAAGGATCGCCCCGCGCGAGCAGCGGACCAGTTTGTCCTGCGCCTTGGGCGGGGACTGGTAGTGCAGGCCGCGCAGCGTTCCCTTGGCGGCCGAGAAGGAATGGTTGTCCTGCACCCAGGGCAGGTCAATCCCGGCCTCGGCCATGCGCTGCGCGTTCCAGGTTTCCGTGAACCAACCCCGGGCGTCGCCGAAGCGGCGGGGTGTCACGATCAGCACATCGGGCAATGCGGTGGGTTCAATCTGCATCGGAAACTCGTCATTCGCGCTGACGCACAGTTGCGACGAACTTGCAGCCAATGCAAGCAGGTCCGCTTTGAAACAGTCGGTTTGCGGGGTTTTGCCGCCTCTGGTCTTCGGCTATCACGGGTCGCGAACTGCCGGGGAAGGACGGGAAGATGACCCATCTGTGGGTGCGGGCCGAACAGCGGCCGAACGAAGAGCGGGTCGGAATCACGCCGGAGGGCGCCGCAGCGCTGATCAAGGCCGGGATCCGGGTAACGGTGGAGAAGTCCTCGGTCCGGGCGATCCCGCTGGACGGTTATGTGGCGGCCGGCTGCGACATTGCCGAGGAGAACCTGTGGCCCAAGGCGCCTGCGGACGCGATCATCTTCGGGCTGAAGGAACTGCCCGAGGACGGCAGCCCCCTGACCCACCGGCACATCATGTTCGGCCATGCCTACAAGGGCCAGCCGGCGGGGCGCGTCCTGTTGCAGCGGTTCAAGGCCGGGGGCGGGACGCTATTCGACCTGGAGTATCTTGTGGACGAAACCGGCCGCCGAGTCGCGGCCTTCGGCTACTGGGCGGGCTATGCGGGGGCAGCGGTCAGCCTGAAGTGCTGGGCAGCACAGCAGCGCAGCGGGATCGCCGGGCCGGTGCGCAAGGTGGCGTCGAAGGACGCGCTTCTGGCGCAGCTGGGCGAGGAGCTTGCAGGGCTGGGGCGTCCGCGCGCCATCATCATCGGGGCGCTGGGACGTGTCGGGACCGGGGCGGCGGATCTTTGCACCGCGATGGGTGTGCCGGTGACGAAATGGGACATGGCGGAAACCGCGTCGGGCGGGCCGTTCCCGGAGGTGTTGCAGCACGAGATCTTCCTGAACTGCATCCTGGCGCGACCGGGGTGTCCGGTGTTCGTTCCGGCCAGCGCCAAGACCGATCCTCGCAAGCTGACGGTGATCGGCGATATCGCCTGCGATCCGACCAGTGATTTCTCGCCCATCAAGGTCTATGACCGGGCCACCGATTGGGACGCCCCCGCGCTGCGGGTGCACGACAACCCGCCGCTGGACGTGACGGCCATCGACAACCTGCCCAGCCTGATGCCGGTGGAATCCTCGCAGGACTATGCGGCGCAGCTGTTGCCGTCGCTGCTGACGCTGACCGACCTTGGGGCGGGCGTCTGGGGACGGGCGAAGGTGGAATTCGACAGGCACGTCGCGGGCGTGTGAGCAACGGTTCTTCCCGGGACCCAAATTCCTTGAGGAAGGAATTTGTCAAAAATCTTGCTTAAGATTTTTGGGTCCTGGGGGCAAAGGGGAGTGAGAGAATGACGATCCATTGGTGCGGCACGGGGCTGTCGTCCATTCCAGGGCTGCGGCGGCTGATCGAGGCGGGGCATCCCGTCACGGTCTGGAACCGCACGGTCGAGAAGGCCAAGGCCGAGGTCGGGGACCTGACCCAGGACATCCGGCCGTTCAGCCTGGAGGCTTTGGCGGCCGCACTGCAGCCCGGCGACATCGCGGTGTCCATGCTGCCCGCCGACCAGCACGTGGGAATCGCCAAGCTGTGCCTGGAGAAGGGGGCGAACTTCTGCTCCTCCTCCTATATCGCGCCGGAGATGCGCGAGCTGGACGGCGCGTTCCGCGAAAAGGGGCTGGTGTCGATCAACGAGGTCGGCCTTGACCCAGGGATCGACCACCTGATGGCGCATGACCTTGTAGCGCGGTATCGGGCCTCGAAGGCCTATCACAACGACAACGTCCTCAGCTTCACCTCGTACTGCGGCGGCGTGCCCAAGGTGGCGAATGCCTTCCGCTACAAGTTCTCCTGGGCTCCGGCGGGGGTGCTGAAGGCATTGCGCTCCCCCTCGCGGTCCCTGCGGCATTTCACCGAGCTGCGGGTCGCGCGGCCCTGGGACGCGATCAGCCGCTATGACGCGCCTCTGCCCCAGCCGGAAAGCTTCGAAGTCTACCCGAACCGCGACAGCTATCCGTTCATGGACGAGTATCGGTTCGAAAAACACTGGAAGGTCAAGGACTTCGTCCGTGGCACCATCCGCCTGAACGGCTGGGCCGACGCCTGGGCACCGATCTTCCGCGAAATCGAAGGCCTGGAAGGCAAGCCGCTGGCCGAGATCAACGCGGCGCTGGAGGCGCGGGCTGCGGCACTTCTCAAGGACAACGCCTACGCCGAGGGCGAGCCGGACCGGGTGGTCCTCTTCGTGTCCCTGAAGGCCGAACGCGACGGCAAGCCCGTGTTCCACGAGACCTGGGCGATGGACGCCTGGGGCGACGTGCGCGGGACGGCGATGGGGCGGCTTGTCTCGGTTCCGGTTTCGATGGCGATCGAGGCGGTGCTGGCGCGCGAGATCCCGGCGGGGGTGCATGGCGCGCCGCATGATCCGAAGCTTCTGGCGCGCTGGCTGGACCAGGTCGGCCATCTGGCGCAGGTGATGCAGCGGATCGACCACCTGGGCTGACGGGCAGCAACCCCCCAAGCCTTTCTGGTGACAGACGCCGTCACCTGGCCTATCATCGCCCGACGACCTGGGGCTACCGGGCAAGCGAGCGAGGCAGGACGTGGGCAGCATCCGCAACACGTCGAAGCAATTCGACCGGCTGGCCGACCGGCTGGCCGTTCTGGCAGCGCAGCGCGCGCGGCCGGCGGGTGGCTTCGTTTCGCAGCCGGAACCCCGCTCGATCGGGCTTTATAGCCGCGGCAAGCAGCTGGTTGCCGGAAACATCCTCCTGGCCGGGCATCTGGCCGAGGCGCCGGGGCTTTCCCTTTGGGACATCCCCCCGCCAGACGCCGCCTTTGCGGCTGAGGCGCATGGCTTCGCCTGGCTGGACGACCTGGCCGCGCTCGGGACCCGGGAGGCGCTGGCGCGGGCGCAGGACTGGACTTGGGGCTGGATCGACCGCTACGGGCGGGGCCGCGGCCCGGGCTGGACCCCGGACCTGACCGGACGCCGGATCATCCGCTGGATCCACCACGCGACGATCCTGCTGCAGACGCGCGACAAGGTGCAGTCGGCAGCCTTCTACGCGGCCCTGTCGCGGCAGGCGACCTACCTCGCCAGACGCTGGCGAAGCGCGGCCGTGGGGCTGCCGCGGTTCGAGGCGCTGACCGGGCTGGTCTATGCCGGGATCTCGCTGATCGGGATGGAGGCGCTGGTCGCCCCCGCAAGCAATGCCCTCGCCGCCGCCTGCGAGGCTGACATCGACAAGGAAGGCGGCATCCCGACCCGGAACCCCGAAGAACTGCTTGAGGTGCTGACCCTGCTCACCTGGTCCGCCAGCGCGATGAGCGAGGCGAACCTTGCCATTCCTCCGGCTCTGTCGGCCGCGATCACCCGGATCGCCCCGGCGCTTCGGGCCCTGCGCCACGCGGATGGCGAGCTGGCCCGCTTCCACGGCGGGGGTCGGGCAGCAGAAGGGCGGCTGGACCAAGCCCTCGCGGCCGCCGGGGTGCGGCTCGGGGCGACGCCAGCCATCGCGATGGGCTACGCCCGACTGTCCGGCGGTCGGACTTCGGTCGTCGTCGATGCCTCGTCCCCGCCAGCAGGACGCGCGGCACGGACCGCGCACGCCTCGACCACGGCCTTCGAGCTGACCTCGGGACGGCGGCCGCTGGTGGTGAACTGCGGCTCGGGCGTCGCTTTCGGGTCTGCCTGGCGTCAGGCAGCGCGGGCCACGCCGTCCCATTCGGTACTGGGGATGGAAGGCGTCTCCTCCTCGCGCGTGGGCCGGTCGGGCGAAGTTCTGGAGCAGCGCGCACAGGTCACCGCCTCGCGCCTGACGGTGGGGACCGAGGGGACGGACCTTTACCTGTCCCACGACGGCTACCTGCAAAGCCACGGCCTGACCACCAGCCGCAGCCTGACGCTGGCCCATGACGGGCGGCGGTTGTCCGGCGTGGATGCGTTGACCGCGATGACGGCCGAGGCACGGCGGCGGTTCGAGGATGCTATGACCCAGACCGCGATGGCGGGTGCTCGCTTCTCGATCCGCTTCCACCTGCATCCCGAGGTGGATGCGACGCTGGACATGGGTGGGGCCGCGGTCTCGATGGTCCTGAAAAGCGGCGAGATCTGGATCTTCCGCTTCACTGGACCCGCGGACCTGGACCTTGAACCCTCGGCCTACCTGGAAAACGGGCGGGTGAACCCGCGGCCCTGCACACAAATCGTGCTCAGGGGCGAGGCGCGGACCTTCGAGACACGGATAGGCTGGACCTTGGCGAAGGCAAAGGATACTCCGCTGGCCATCCGGGACCTGGGGGACATCGAGACGGACCCCTAGGGCCCCGACACGGGCACAGTGAAGGGTTCAGCCATGACCAACCTCGTCCCCATCGGCCGCGCGCTGATTTCGGTTTCAGACAAGACCGGCCTTCTGGACTTGGCCCGCGCGCTGGCGGGATACGGGGTGGAACTGATTTCCACGGGCGGGACCAGCGGGATGCTGCGGGCGGCAGGTCTGCAGGTGCGGGACGTCTCGGACGTGACGGGCTTCCCCGAGATGATGGACGGGCGCGTGAAGACGCTGCACCCCAATGTCCATGGCGGCCTACTGGCGCTGCGCGACGATGACGAGCATCTGGTGGCGATGGCCGCCCACGGGATCGAGCCGATCGACCTTCTGATCGTCAACCTCTACCCGTTCGAAGAGACGGTGGCGAAAGGCGCGGACCACGCGACCTGCATCGAGAACATCGACATCGGCGGCCCGGCGATGATCCGCGCGGCGGCGAAGAACCACCGTTTCGTGACGGTCGTCACCGATCCGATGGATTACGACTGCCTCCTTGCCCAGTTGAAGCAGAACGACGGGGCCACGACGATGGCCTATCGCCAGAAGCTGGCGCTGACCGCCTATGCCAAGACCGCGGCCTACGACACCGCCGTCAGCACCTGGCTTGCAGGTGAGATCAAGGAACCCGCGCCCCGCTACCGCAGCTTCGCGGGAAAGCTGGCCCAGACGCTCCGCTACGGCGAGAACCCGCATCAAGCGGCGGCCTTCTATGTCGACAGCTCGCGCCGCCCTGGTGTCGCCACGGCTCGCCAGTGGCAGGGCAAGGAGCTGTCCTACAACAACATCAACGACACCGACGCAGCCTTCGAGCTGGTTGCCGAGTTCGCCGGCGGCGCCCCGGCCTGCGCGATCATCAAGCACGCGAACCCATGTGGGGTAGCCACGGCCGCGACCCTGACCGAGGCCTATCAGCGCGCCTACCAGTGCGACCAAACCTCTGCCTTCGGCGGGATCGTCGCGCTGAACCAGGTGCTCGACGGGGCAACGGCGGAAGAGATCGTGAAGATCTTCACCGAGGTCGTCATCGCCCCGGACGCGACGGATGAGGCCAAGGCGGTCTTTGCGGGCAAGAAGAACCTGCGGCTTCTGACCACGGGTGCCTTGCCGGACCCCAAGGCCAAGGGCCTGGCCTTCAAGCAGGTGGCCGGCGGCTTCCTGGTGCAGGACCGGGACGCGGGGCATGTCTCGGCCAGCGACCTCAAGGTCGTGACGAAGCGGAAGCCGACGGACAAGGAACTGGCCGACCTGATGTTCGCCTGGACCGTGGCCAAGCATGTGAAATCGAACGCGATCATCTACGTCAAGGACGGCGCGACCGTCGGCGTCGGCGCCGGGCAGATGAGCCGCGTGGACAGCACCCGCATCGCCGCCCGCAAGGCGCAGGACATGGCCGAGGCGCTGGGACTGCCCGGGCCGCTGACCAAGGGCTCCGTGGTGGCATCGGACGCCTTCTTCCCCTTCGCCGACGGGTTGATCACCGCCGCCGAGGCGGGCGCGACGGCGATCATCCAGCCCGGCGGTTCGATGCGCGACGATGAGGTCATTGCAGCCGCCGACGAACGCGGGCTGGCGATGATCTTCACCGGCCAGCGGCATTTCCGGCACTGACATGCGCCGCTTCTGGATCACCGCCATCGTCGTCTTCGTCCTGGACCAGCTGACCAAGCTGGCCGTGGTGCATGGTCTGGACCTGATCAACCGGGGCGAGATGGACGTCTTCCCGCCCTACCTGACCTTCCGCATGGCCTGGAACTACGGGATCAACTTCGGCCTTCTCTCGCACGGTTCCGACTGGGCGCGCTGGGCGCTGATCGTCCTGGCGCTGGTCATCTCGGCCTGGGTGATCTGGTGGATGCGGCGCGAGACCGGGAACTGGAAGGCCGAACTGTCGGGCGGCCTTCTGGTCGGCGGCGCTCTGGGCAACATCATCGACCGAATCGCCTATGGTGCGGTGGCGGACTTCCTGAACATGTCCTGCTGCGGGATCGAGAACCCCTATGCCTTCAACGTGGCCGACATCGCGATCTTTGCAGGAGCGTTGGGGCTGGTGATCTTCGCCAAGGGCACCGACGCGCCCAAGGCGACCGGCGGAAAACCCCCCCGGTCCAAGCGCTAAACACCCGTGACGCCCGCATTGCTTTAGGCTAAGACGGGGCAAAGACGGTTTGGAGGCATACATGCAGGCAGCGAAAGGCAGGGCGGTCATCGCGGTTGCGGCGATGGTCACGCTGGCAGCCTGCGGTGGGGACCGCGATCCCCAGCTGATGAACCTGCGGTCGGGCCAGGGTCCGGACGAGTTTGCCATCGTACCGCCCAAGCCACTGGAAATGCCGGAAAATCTGGCAGAACTTCCGGAACCGACCCCCGGCGGTTTCAACCGCACCGACCAGAACCCGGAAGCCGATGCCGTCATCGCCCTTGGCGGCCGGCCCGGCGCGGCAGGAGGCATCCCCTCGGGTGACTCGGCCCTTTACGCCCATGCCGCCCGCTTCGGCGTCGAAGGCGGGATCCGCGCCACCCTTGCCTCGGAAGACCTGGAATGGCGTCGTGACAACAACGGCCGCATCCTGGAACGGCTGTTCAACGTCAACGTCTATTACAAGGCCTACCGCAAGTATCGCCTTGACCAGCAGGCCGAACTTGCCCGCTGGCGCGCCCTTGGCATCCGGACCTCGTCCGCCCCGCCGCGCAAGCCTGACGAAGAGTAACAAGCGCGTGGCCCTGCCCCGGCCGGGCTTGATTGTCGCGCCCCCGCGCCGCAGTTTCCCGGAAAACCAGGGTGGAGAAGCCGATGATCGGACGTGTTGGCGCTGCAATTCTGCTAGGCCTCAGCCTTCCCGCCCTGGCCCAAGAGCCGGTCACGACCTTCACGCTGGATAATGGTCTGAATGTCGTCGTGATCGAGGATCACCGCGCGCCGGTCGTCGTCCAGATGATCTGGTATCGCGTTGGCGCCGCCGATGAACCCCGCGGCCATTCCGGCATCGCGCATTTCTTGGAACACCTGATGTTCAAGGGGACCGAGAAGGTCGCCCCCAATGCCTTCTCGGGCATCGTCGAGGCGCAGGGCGGCGACGACAACGCCTTCACCTCCTGGGACTACACCGCCTATTTCCAGCGCATCGCCGCTGACCGGCTGGACCTGGTGATGGAGATGGAAGCCGACCGGATGCGCAACCTCCGTCTGACCGAGGAGGATGGCGCGACCGAGCGAGAGGTCATCCTCGAGGAACGCGCACAGCGCACCGACAGCGACCCAGGCGCCCTTCTGATGGAGCAGATGCGCGCCGCGCAGTACATGAACCATCCCTACGGCATCCCGATCATCGGCTGGCGGCACGAGATGGAAGACCTGGGCCGCGACGACGCGCTGGACTACTACCAGCGCTTCTATGCACCGAACAACGCCACCTTGGTCATCGCCGGCGACGTGGAACCCGACGAAGTGCGGGCCCTGGCCGAAAAGCACTATGGGCCGCTTGAACCCTCGGATGCCATTGTTCCGCGCGAACGGGCGCAGGAACCGCCGCAGCTGGCCGAACGCCGTCTGGTCCTTGAGGACGAGCGGGTGTCGGACCCCTATGTGTTCCGCACCTACCTTGCCCCCGAACGCGACCCCGGCGCGCAGGCTGAGGCGGCGGCGCTGACCGTGCTGGCCGAGCTCCTGGGCGGCAACGGCCAGACTTCGGTCCTGGCCCGGGCGCTGCAGTTCGACAAGCAGGTGGCCGTCTACACCAGTGCCTTCTACAACGGCACCTCAATCGACGACGGGACGTTTGGCCTTGCGGTTATCCCGGCACCGGGCGTCAGTCTTGAAGAAGCCGAGGCCGAGCTGGACCGGGTCCTGGCCGAGTTCCTGGAAAACGGGCCGGACCCCGCGGCGCTGGAGCGCATCCGCACCCAGATCCGGGCCGGCGAGATCTATGCCCGCGACGACGTCGAATCCCTTGCCCGACGCTATGGCGAAGGGTTCAGCATCGGTCTTGGACTTGCCGACATCGAAGGCTGGGACGAGGCGCTTTCCGCCGTCACCGAGGCGGACATCATGAACGCCGCCCGCAAGGTCCTGGACCGCAAGAACGCCGTGACCGGCTGGCTGACTCTGCCAGAGGCTGCCCCCGCCGAGCCCACCCCCGCCGCTGCCGCCCCGGAGGTCCAGGAATGATCCGCGCCGTCTTCGCCGCCGTCCTGGCGCTTGCCCTCCCGGCTCAGGCCGAGATTCCGATCAAGGAAGTGACCTCTCCCGGCGGGATCACCGCCTGGCTGGTCGAGGACCACAACATCCCCTTCACCGCGCTGGAGATCCAGTTCAAGGGCGGCACCTCGCTGGAAGCCCCTGAGAAGCGCGGCGTCATCAACCTGATGACCGCCACCCTGGAAGAAGGCGCGGGCGAGATGGACAGCCGGGGCTTCGCCGAGGCCCGGGATGCTTTGGCCGCGAGCTTCCGCTTCGACGCCGGCACGGATTCCGTGGGCGTCTCGGCGCAGTTCCTGACCGAAAACCGGGACCAGGCCATCGATCTTCTGCGTGAGGCGCTGGTCAATCCCCGCTTCGACCAGGATGCGGTAGACCGTGTGCGCGAACAGGTTCTTTCGAACCTCCGGTCGAACGAGAAGGATCCCGGCACCATCGCCTCGGAACGGTTCGACGCCCTTGCCTTCGGCGACCATCCCTACGGGTCCAGCGGTGACGGGACGATCGAGACGGTGACCGCCCTGACCCGCGATGACGTGGTGGCGGCGCACAAGGCCGCGCTGGCCCGCGACCGGGTGTTCGTCGCTGCCGCAGGCGACATCACGGCGGAAGAGCTTGGGCTGCTTCTGGACCGGCTTCTGGGCGACCTTCCGGCAACCGGCGCGCCGCAGCCAGCCGCTGCGCCCTGGCTTCTGACCGGCGGCAAGACCATGGTCGATTTCCCCTCGCCGCAGTCCACCGTCTTCTTCGGGCAGAAGGGCATTCCGCGTGACGACCCCGATTTCTTCCCGGCCTTCGTCCTGAACGAGATGCTGGGCGGCGGGCGCTTCACTGCGCGCCTGATGACCGAAGTCCGCGAAAAACGCGGGCTGACCTACGGGATCGGCACCTACATCGTGAACATGGACCATGCGGACATGCTGCTGGGGCAGTTCTCTGCCTCGAACGACAAGGTTGCCGAGGCAATCGAGGTCGTGAAGGCGGAATGGGGCCGCATCGGCGCCGAAGGCGTCTCACCCGAAGAGCTTGAGGCAACCAAGACCTACCTGACCGGCTCCTATCCCCTGCGGTTCGACGGCAACGGGCCCATCGCCAGCATCCTTGTGGGGATGCAGATGGACGGGATGCCCATCGACTATGTCACCACCCGGAACGCCAAGGTCGAGGCGGTGACGATGGAAGACATCAAGCGCGTCGCGGCGCGGCTCTTCGACCCTCAGGCGCTGCACTTCGTGGTGGTGGGCCAGCCCGAGGGGTTATAGCCGGACGCAAGGGGTCGGGCGCTGTCCATGTGGACGGCAACTAACCCCTTTCCCCTGCAGGACCCTTGGTCTACGACTTCCACATGACCTGGACGATCCCCAACACGCTGACCGTGCTTCGTCTGCTCGCCGCGCCCGGCGTTGCGGTCATGTTCCTGTATTTCCACCGACCCTGGGCGGACTGGTTCGCCCTCGCGCTGTTCGTCGGCGCCGCGCTGACCGACTGGTTCGATGGTTACCTCGCCCGGCTCTGGAAACAGGAATCGAAGTTCGGCGCCATGCTGGACCCGATTGCCGACAAGGCGATGGTGGTGATCGCGATCATGGTGCTAACCGGCTACAACGGGATGAACCCCTGGCTGATCCTGCCCGCCACGCTGATCCTGTTCCGCGAGGTCTTCGTGGGCGGGTTGCGGGAATACCTGGGGGCGAAAAGCGGGCTTCTGAAGGTCACCAAGCTGGCCAAGTGGAAGACCACGGCGCAGATGATCGCGATTGCGGTGCTGTTCCTGGGAACGGGACTGGAATACCTGAACGGTGTCGCCATGCAGGGCATGACTCCGGAACAGTATGCCGAGGCGGTTACAGCCGGCACCGCCGACCCGATCCGCGCCTGCGGTAACCGGGACTGCGCCTCCTACGCGAACCTTGCGGGCATCTGGCTGTTGTGGATTGCAGCATTCCTGACCCTGGTGACGGGGTGGGAGTATTTCTCGAAGTCGTTGCCGTTCTTGCGGGAAGACAAGTGATCGACGTTCTCTACTTCGCCTGGGTTCGGGAACGGATCGGGCTTCCGCGTGAGCGGATCGAGACCTCGGCCCCAACGGTGGCCGCGCTGGTCGAGGAACTGCGTGCCCGGGAAGAACGCTATGCCGCGGCTTTTGCCGATCTGACCTCCCTGCGGGTCGCGCTGGACCAGGAGTTGTCCTCGTTCGATGCGCCGCTTGCCGGGGTGAGAGAGGTCGCTTTCTTCCCGCCGATGACCGGGGGCTGAGATGCGGGTGGCCGTCCAGTCCGAGCCGTTCGATCTGGGGGCCGAGGTTTCCGCCTTCACTGCCACCGTCCGTGGCGCGGGGGCGGTGGTCAGCTTCACTGGGCTGGTGCGGGATGAGGACGGCTCCTTGTCCGGGATGGAGATCGAGCATTACCCAGGCATGACCGAGAAGGCGATTTCCGGAATTGCCGAGGAAGCGGTGCGGCGGTGGTCGCTGGCGGATGCCCTGGTGATCCACCGGTACGGGAAGCTTTCCCCCGGAGAAGCGATCATGATGGTGGCCACGGCGGCGCCGCATCGGGGGGATGCTTTCGCGGCGGCGGAGTTTCTGATGGACTACCTGAAAAGCCGGGCTCCGTTCTGGAAGAAGGAGCTTTCGGCGGATGGGGCGTCCTGGGTGGCCGCCAAGGACGCAGATGAGGATGCGCTGAAGCGGTGGTAGTGTCCACGCTGGGCGGGTCTTGCAACTTCAAAGAAATCAAGGGTTTGGATGTGGGCGTTCAGCGGGTGTTAACCGTGGCGCCCCCCACCCTCTCCCTCCCCCACGGAGGGGGGAGGGAAGCGTGGGGTGTTTGGTGACGGTCCAGGCAGATCAGCGTTTCTCGCCAAAGCGGGTGGCCCAGCTGGGTTGCAGGTCCAGGGGTTCGGACCGGGCCAGGTAGACCGCGCGGGCGATGGCGCGGGCCAGGCAGGTGGCGGCGGCGTGGCCGATCTGGAAGGGGTCGGTCAGCGGGTCCTGCAGGGGTTTCGCGCCGGTGGCGACGGAGAAGACGAGGTCTCCGTCCAAGGGCGTGTGCGAGGGGACCAGCGCGCGGGCCATGCCGTCATGGGCGGCGACGGCCATGCGGTGGGCTTGCGCCTTGGTGAGGGTGGCGTCGGTTGCGACGATGGCGATGGTGGTGGCCTCGCCCAGCCGTTTGCGCGGGAGGGGTGCGTCCTGTGGGACAATCGGCGCGGGGCCGAGGCCGCCAAATTCGGTACCCTCTTCGAAGGGGGCCGCCCAGAAGTGGGGGGTTTCGCCGACGGTGGCCCGGCCCAAGGCGTTGACGACGACGAGGGCCCCGACGGTGAGGCCGGAGGGCAGGACGCAGGAGGCGGAGCCGAGGCCGCCTTTCAGGGTGCCGGTCATCGCGCCGTAGCCTGCGCCGGCGGTGCCGAGCGCGAAATCGGGGGCGGCGGCGTCGAAGGCGCGGCGGCCGAGGGTCGGGTAGGGGCTGGTGGTCCAATCCTTGTCGCCGCCGTTGAGGAGGTCGAAGACGATAGCTCCCGGCACGATGGGCACGCGGACGGGGCCGACCGCGAAGCCGCGACCGGCCTCGCGCAGGGCCTGCATGATGCCAGTTCCGGCGTCGAGGCCGAAGGCGGAGCCGCCGGACAGGAAGATCGCGTCGACCTCTTGCACCATGCGGTCGGGGGCGAGGAGGTCAGTCTCGCGCGTGCCGGGGGAGCCGCCCATGACGTGCACTGCGGCCACGAAGGGGCGGTCAGCGGTCAGGACGGTGGTGCCGGAACGGAGGGTGGCGTCATGCGCGTTGCCGACGCGGAGGCCGGGGATGTCGGTGATGAGGTTGCGGGGGCCGGGGCGCATCAGTTGGGGTCCGAGGCGTTCGTCTGGGGGCCAAAACTCTTCGAAGAGTTTTGCAAATTCCGCTCAATGAATTTGGCGCGTGCGGATGCGGGGCGTATGCGGGTCATCGGGGCCTCCTTTGGGGGGAGGATAGGCGGGTCGCCCCCGGGGCGCAAAGGGGGATGCTGGGGGCGATTTCTTCGAAGAAATCGCATCGGAGC
>NZ_JAYSFG010000036.1:0-18837 GCF_041913445.1 Tabrizicola sp. | reverse complement strand
GACCCCATCGCCTTCGCCGCAACATGGGGGCCGGAGGAAGCCAAACTCCGCACGACGATCCTCCAAGCCCGCGCCGCCCTCCCCAAAGTCCAGACGCCCCGCGCCACGCTGGAAGACTGCGCGCGCTTGTGCATCGCCCTCGGCTCTGACGGCGTCCGCGGCGAACTCACCCTCCTCCGCGCCGCCCGCGCCCTTGCCGCGAGCGAAGCCGCCCCCAAAGTCACCCGCGACCACCTGGCCCGCGTCGCCGCCATGTCCCTCGGCCACCGCCTCCGCCGCGACCCGCTGGATGAAGCCGGGGCCACCGACCGCGTCGCCCGCGCCGTCAGCGAAACGCTGAACTGATGGACAACTGGGCGCGCCTCAGCCTCGCGCTGCGCATCCTCGCCGTCGACTCTGTCGGCCTCGGCGGCCTTTGGCTGAGGTCCCGCGCCGGCCCCGTCCGCGACATTGCCACGAGGCTCCTCGCGCAAACCCCCTTCGACCGCCCCCAGCGCCGCCTCTCGGCCAGCATCGACGACCTCGCCCTCCTGGGAGGCCCCGACCCCGCCGCCACCCTTGCCGCCGGTCGCCCCGTCCACCGCCCGGGCCTTCTCGCCGACCCCGCGCTCCTCATCCTGCCGATGGCGGAATCCGCCCCAGCGAGCCTCACCGCCCGCCTCGCCCAAGCCCTCGACAAAGGCCACCACGCCCTCATCGCCCTCGACGAAGCGGCCGAGGATGGCGAGGGCCTCCCCTCCGCCCTCTCCGACCGCCTCGGCCTCTTCCTCACCCTCGACGGCGAGCGCAGCCCGCGCCTACTCCCCAAACCCATCGGCCGGAGACGCCTCGCCAAGGCCCGCGCCCTCTACCCCTTCGTCACCCTCCCCGACGACCTGACCCAGGCTCTCGCCCAACTCGCGGCCCGCCTCGGCATCACCAGCACGAGGGCGCTCCTCACCACCCGCCGCGCCGCCCGCGCCATCGCCGCCCTCGACGCCCGCCTGACTGTAACCGAAGACGACCTCATCCAGGCCGCTGAACTCGGCCTTGCCCACCGCACGCTGCCGGAAACCGAGGCCCAACCCGACCAGCCCCCGGAACCGCCCCAAGACCAACCCGACCAGCCCGACCAGCAACCGCAAGAGCAAGACCTCCAATCTCTCGCCGACCTTCTGATCGAGGCCGCGCAAGCCGCCCTTCCCCCCGACATCCTCGCGAAACTCCAGTCCGACCGCGCCACCCGCGCCGCGCGGGGAGCCTCCGGCAGCGGAGCGGCAAAAGCCGGCAACCGGAGAGGCCGCCCCCTCCCCTCAAGACCCGGCCGCCCCGACGGCCGCTCCCGCATTGACCTGGTGGCGACCCTAAGACAAGCCGCCCCGTGGCAGGTCCTCCGCAAACGCAGCGACACCCTGAACCGCGCCCTGATCGTCCACCGCTCCGACCTTCGCCTGAAACGCTACAAGGAGGTCTCCGACCGCGTCCTGATCTTCGTTGTCGACGCTTCCGGCTCCTCCGCCATGGCCCGCCTCGGCGAAGCGAAGGGCGCCGTCGAACTCATGCTCGCCCAGGCCTACAGCCGCCGCGACCACGTGGCCCTCGTCGTCCTTCGGGGCCAACAGGCCGAGCTTATCCTCCCCCCCACCCGCAGCCTGACCACCACCAAGGCTCGGCTCCGAGGCCTGCCGGGCGGCGGCGGCACCCCCCTCGCCTCGGGCCTCGCCACCGCCTTGGACACGGCGCTAAGAGCCCGCCGCCAAGGCATGACCCCCAGCCTCGCCCTTCTCACCGACGGCCGCGCCAACATCGCGCTGAACGGCCAACCCGACCGCGCGCAGGCCCAACTGGACGCCGAACAGATCGCCACCGCCATCCGCGCCGCAGGCATCGCCGCCGTCACGCTGGATGTCGCCAACCGCCCGCAGCCCGCGCTCGCCCAGCTTTCCAGCCTGATGAACAGCCGCTATGTTCCGCTTCCCCGCGCCGACGCCCGGGCGATTGCTGCAACGCTGGCCTGAGATGACCCCCGCCGCCCTGCCAAACGACTGGCCCTTCAAGGCCCAATCGAGCCTCGTCACCGCAGGCCGCCACCGCTTCTGGGTCGCCGACACCGGCCCCAAGGACGCGCCGACACTCCTCCTCCTCCACGGCACCGGAGCCTCCCTCCACAGCTTCCGCCGCACGATCCCCGGCCTTGCGCAACGCTACCGCACCATCACCCCCGACCTTCCCGGCCACGGGGCCTCCGCCACCGGCTTCACCGGCCGCCTAAGCCTCGACGCCATGGCGCAGGACCTCTGGACCCTCTGCGACACCCTTCACATCCAACCCAAAGCCATCATCGGCCACTCCGCCGGCGCCGCCATCGGCCTGCGCATGGCCGAACTCCGCCCCGTCCCGCACATCATCGGCCTCAACGCCGCCCTGGGAGAATTCGACGGCGCCGCCGCCTTCCTTTTCCCGATCATCGCCAAGGGCCTCGCCACCCTCCCCTTCGCCGCGACCGCCATCACCGCCTTCTTCGGCCGCCCCGGCACGGTGGAGCGCATCCTGACCGGCACCGGCTCACCGTTGGACCCGGAAGGCCGCGCGCAATACCTGCGCCTCGTCCGCGACCCCGACCACGTCACCGGAGCCCTCGGCATGATGGCCGACTGGAAGCTGCAACCCCTGCTGAACCGCCTGCCCCAGACCACCACAAAGGTGACCCTGATCGCCTCAGAAGGCGACCGTGCCGTCCCGGCCCAAGTCTCCATCGACGCCGCCAAACGCATCCCGGGCGCACAATTGCACCTTCTGCCGAAGCTCGGCCATTTAGCTCATGAGGAAACGGAAGATGGCCTCTCAGCCCTGATTCTGGACAGCCTCGGCCAGCCCTGAGGCCGCAAAGATCATCGCCGCGTGCTTCTCAAGGTAAATCCGCAGCCAGGGCGTGAACGCCTCCGGCGTCGCTGCAATCTCCGCCCGCAAAGCGTCCAAGGAGACCCACCGCACCGCCTGCACCTCGTCGGGGTCCAGTTCCAGGTCCACGGGCCACCCCGCCTCGCCCACGAAAACCTCGACCACCTCGTGCTCGATCAGGTTCTCCCGAACCCCCGGCACGTCGGCCCGATACTCCACCTGCCCGACATGCCGCAGGTCCAGCCCGGAAATCCCCAACTCCTGCCCCAGCCGCCGCACCGCGCAATCCGCAGCCAACTCACCCCAGTTCGGATGCGTGCAGCACGTATTCGCCCACAGCCCGGGAGTATGATACTTCCCCGCCGCCCGCTGCTGGATCAGGATCTCCCGCCCCCGCAGCACAAACACCGACACCGCCGGATGCCGCAGCCCCTGCCGGTGCACCGCAAGCTTCCCCACCGGGCGCAGCACTCCGTCCGGCCCGAAGGCCGGGATCGGCAGGTCAATCGGCTCCATTACGACCATTTAGGGCTAACCACTCCCATCAGGTGCATCACGTTCTTCACCCCGATCTTCAGATGGGCCAAGGGGCGCGCCGCCACAAGCTTCTTGTTCATGTACGCCTCGAAGGTCAGCCGCTGCACGTCGATGTCATGGCACAGCGAAACGAACCGCTCGCGCCGGTCGTCGTTGCGATAATAGGCATTCTGCATCGACCGCAAGACCTTGAACACGGTCCCATGCTCCTTCAAGAACATCTTCCGCGCCATCTTCAATTCGCTGGCCTTGCCCGTCCGCAGGAACGCCTGAGCCGCCGTCGCCGCCGCCCGGCCCCCCGCCATCGCGTAATAGATCCCCTCGCCCGAGGACGGCGCGACAACCCCCGCCGCATCCCCCGCCAGCACCACATCCCGGCCATTGTCCCAACGGTCCAACGGCTTCAACGGGATGGGCGCCCCCTCGCGCCGGATCGTCTCACACTCCGCCAACCCCGACATCGCCCGCAGGTCCGCCGTGGCCTTCTTCAGGTCCACCGCCCCGTCCTCGGTCCCCATGCCCACCGACGCCTTGTCGCCATGCGGGAACACCCAGCCATAGAAATCGGGCGAGATCTGCCCGTCATAGACCACATCACAGCGCACCGGGTCATAACCCGCATTGGCAGCCGGAGCCTTGATGATCTCATGATAGGCAATGACATAGGGGATCTTGTCGCCCCCAGGCACCTCGGCCCGAGCCACCCCAGACTTCGCACCGTCCGCGCCAATCACGACCCGGCACAACGACCGCTGCTCCTGCCCCGACGCCTTCTCGCGCCAGACCACATGGGTGCCCGCCGCATCCCGCTCCACCCGCAGGAAGGTGCCGGTCAGCCGATCCGCCCCGACCATCCGCGCGCGGTCGCGCAGGAACTCGTCGAAATCCTCGCGGTCGACCATGCCGACATAGCCGCCCTCGATGTGGATATCGACGGCCCGCCCCGTGGGCGAAATCATCCGCGCCGTCCTGATCTTGGCGACCACCAGACGGTCCGGAATGTCGAAATCCTTGATCGCGCGCGGAGGGATCGCGCCCCCACACGGCTTGATCCGCCCGTCCCGGTCCAGAAGCGCGACCTTGTACCCCGCGCGCGCCAGGTCCTCCGCCGCCGTCGCGCCCGAAGGCCCGCCGCCCACCACGAATGCGTCATACATGCTCATTCTCCCGGTACCAGCTGGCCCTGGGGCGCCCGCAGACGCCCGGCATCAATGATCCGCCAGGCCATCCACCCGGCAGCGACGAACAACAAAGCCTCCAGAGCGAAGACCATCCCGAAGGCATTGGCCGTGGACCCGGAAAGCCGCAGCGCGTCGACCAGCGCCGCGCCTGCAAACCCGCCCAGCCCCTGCGCAATGGCCTGAGACGCGCCCCAGACGCCCATCCGCGTGCCCTCACGGCCCTCGCGGCCCTGTCCGGCCAGTTGCATCATCGCCCCGATCGACGCGATGGCGAACATGCCCGAGAACACCCCCAGCACCGCCACCGCGGGCGTCAGCAGATCCACCCGCACCTGCCCCAATGCCGCGATCACCGCCAGCATCACTGCCGAGCCAAGGCACCCGCCCACGACCCAGGCGCGAAGCGACCCGATCTTGAGGCCCGAAACAGCGATCCCCACGGCGAGCATTCCGATGAACATGCCCCCATGCTGCGCGCCCGAGAGGCTGGTCGACGCGCCGGGGGAATAGGCAAACACCAGCCCCGCATAGGGCTCGAGGATCAGTTCCTGCAGGAAGAAGGCCGTCATCGACAGGAAGATGAAGAGCGTGAACACCCTTGTCCGCTTCTCCGCCCAGACCTCGGCCAACCCCTGCCGCAGCGGAGTTTCATCCGGCAACCGCTCCGGGATAACCCGCCGCTCGATGCCCCAGATCGCCGCCGCCGTCAGCAGCACCGCGCCGACCGTCACCACGCCGACAATCGCCATCAGCCGCGACGACGAATACGGGTCCAGCATCGCCCCGATCACGCCACTGGTGACCGCGATCCCGAAGATCATCATCAACCAGGTTATCGTCGCCGCAGCTGCCCGCCGGCTCGGCGCACAGCCCGAGGCGAGCAAAGCCAAAAGCGAGGTCCCCGAGGCCCCCGCGCCCATCCCGATCAGCACATAGGCGAAGACTGACCCAACCAGCCCAATCCCATGCCCGGCAATCCCCAACGCCACCATCCACGACGCCAGCGCCGCCCCGGCCGACAGGACCGCCATCCCGCCAATGATGAACCGCGTCCGGTTGCCCTGCGCGTCCGACAGGAACCCCCAGCTTGGCCTCGAGATCTGGACGAAGGAATGCAGCGCCACCAGCGCCCCCGACAGCATCGCGGGCAGCGCCAGTTCCACCACCATCAGCCGGTTCAGCGTCGAGGTCGTCAGCACCACCACCGCCCCGATGCACAGCTGCACCAGGCCAAGGCGTACGATCTGAACCCAGGACAAAGTCATCCCAACCCCCTGACCGCAAAGGCGGAAATCATCATGCCGGTGACATAGAGCACCACGCCTGTCCCGTTGTACCAGGGCGCCTTGCCCTTCGGATCGCGGAACAGCACCCGCATCGCCGCGACCTGAGCCATCAGGACCGCCAGCACCGCCAGCGCGTGCCAGGGCTTGCCCCAGATGACCAGCAGGCACACCACCAGCGCCTGAGCCATGCCCATCACCGTGCAGGCGATCTTCGCCGCAACTTCCGGCCCCAGCACCACCGGCAAGGAGCGCACCCCATGCTGCCGGTCGCCCTCCAGGGCCTTGAAATCGTTCAGCGTCATGATCCCGTGGGCACCGAAAGCATAGAGTGCGGCGATCATCACATTCTCGAACCTTGGAGCCGTCCCCAACAACACCGCCGCCCCCGTGAACCACGGCAGCCCCTCATAGGACAGGCCCACCAGCCCCGGCCCCCACCAGCCCGACCGTTTCAGCCGCACCGGCTCAGCGCTATACGCCCATGCAGCAATGACCCCGACCACCGTCGCCCCAAAGCCCCAGGGCCCCAGCATCCAGCCCACGACCAGCGACAGAACCGTCATCGCCAGCGCAATCCACAGCCCCCACCGCCCCGGGATCCGCCCCGACGGGATCGGCCGATGCGGCTCGTTCACCGCGTCGACATGCCGGTCGCACCAGTCGTTCGCCGCCTGGCTCATCCCGCAGACGATGGGACCGGCCAGCACCATGCCCAGCAGCACCGTCCCCCAATTCGCGCCCAGGGGAACCCCGGATGACACGGCGCCACAGAGGTAGGCCCAGACCGGCGGGAACCAGGTGATCGGCTTGATCAATGTCAGCATGGCACGGGGTTCCGGCCAGCTCTGCGGGGGGTGGATGAGTGCGTCGCTCATGTGTCAATTAAACCTGACACATCCGAGTCTGGCAAGGATTACATTGCCGCAAGCGCGACGCTGACACTCCCTCTCCGCCGCCGCAGCCCGCGCCTCCCCTCCCCCACCGTGGGGAGGGGCCGGGGGTGGGGGGCTACCCGGAGGAAATCTCGAACCGACAGACCGCATCGCCACAGGCGCAACAAGCCGTCTCCTTCACCGTCACCGAAGGCCACACCAACCTCCCATACAGCCGCCGAAACACCGCCGCATGCCAGATGCACTGAGGGGTCTCGGCCCCCCATCCCGCCACCAGCGGATTGCGAGCCACCGACACGACGAGTGGCCGGAAGGACTCCACCCGGAACTCCCCCGTCCCCGCAAAGGTCCAGGAATGCTGAGCAATCGCCTTTGTCAGGACCCGCGCCGCCAAGGCCCCCGGCAGCACCCGCAACACCCCCTGCGCCAGCCTTGGAATCCGGTGGGCGAGGATGTAGTCCCCCGTCGCCAATCCGGCCTCCTCCAGAAGCCCTTCTGCCGCAGGTGACATCCGCCGCAACGCCTGATGCACCGCCGCGCAGTCGGCCTCGGGCAGCATCCCCGCGTCGCGCGGGGGCCGCGCAACCCGCGCCTCCTCCAGCACCGAACGGCAGAGGTCAAACTCCCCCCGCCGCTCCAGCACATCGACAAGCTGCAGGATCGCGTTCGGCCCGATCCGGCCCGCCTCCATTACTCCGCCGGCTCCTGCATCTGCTCGCGGCCCCCGCCACAAGCCATCGGCCCCAGATCGGGCACCGCACGATCCAAAGCCCGTTCCTTCATCTGCGCCTTCACCGCCGCCCGCCGCTCTGCCGCCCGCGCCGCCTTGTCGGCCGAGGCCTCCCAATCCGCCATCTGCGCCTCGGCAATGGTCCGTGTGGTATCGAACCCGAACTCCAGATTGTCGCGCTTCACCGGCTTGAAATAGCCATGCTTTCCAAGGTCATAGAAGCTCCGCTGCACCCCCGCCTTGAGGAACGCCTTCAGGCACCCCAAGAGATACCGCCGCCGGAACCCCGTCCCCCGCCAGGGATAATGGAACAGCGCCTTCTTCATGTAGAAGCGGCGATAGTTCTTCAGCACCCCCTCCAGCAAAGCCCCCCGCGTCATCGCGGCAGGCTTCATGATCGGTGTCACGAAGTTGTACTTCGAATAGTCGAACACCTCGACCTGATCCCGGATCTCCTGGAACAGCGGCGTGAACGGCCAGGGCGTATACATCGACCAGTTCGCCAGGTCCGGCTGCCAGTCCCAGGCCATGCGGTAGGTCTCTTCCAGCGTCTCCGGCGTCTCGTTGTCGAGGCCCACGATGAACTGCGCCTCGGTGAAGATGTCCGCCTCACGCAGAAGCCGGATCGCCTCCTTGTTCTCTTCGACCTTGGTCTCCTTGTTGAAGAAGTCCAGCTTCAACTGCGCCGCCGCCTCGGTCCCGAGGGAGACATGCACCAACCCCGCCTCACGGTAGAACTTCAGCAGATCCCGGTCGCGGTAGATATCGGTGACCCGCGTGTTGATCCCCCATTTCACCCGCTTGTTGAGCCCCCGGTCGATCAGCTCCTGGCAGAACTCGACGAATTTCTTCTTGTTGATGGTCGGCTCCTCGTCCGCCAGGATGAAGAACCCGACCCCGTGGTCCGTGACCAGCCGCTCGATCTCGTCGGCGACCTTCTTGGGGTCCCGCACCCGGTAGTCGCGCCAGAACTTCCACTGGCTGCAGAAGCTGCAGGTAAACGGACACCCCCGCGCCATGTTCGGGATCGCGACCTTCACGCCCAGGGGAATGTAGATGTAGCTGTCCCAGTCCAGGATCGACCAATCGGGATCGATCCCGTCCAGGTCCTTGACGGTGGAGGCCGCCTGCGTCGCCACGATCTCCCCATCCTCGGCAAAGGCCAACCCCTTGATCTTGCGGCGATCCGCAGGCCAACGGCCATCCCGCACCGCCTCGGCCAGCGCGACCATGATTTCCTCGCCCTCACCACGGACGATCACGTCGACCCAGGGCGCCTCGCTTAGCACCTGCCGGAACATGAAGGTCGCATGCACCCCGCCCAGCACCCGCAGCGCGCCCGGAACCACCTCCGACGCGATGCGCAAGACCTCCTCAGCCTCGTAGATCGACGGAGTAATGGACGTCACCCCCACGATGTCCGGCTGCAGCTCGGCCAGCTTCGCCCGCAAGACATCCGGCCCCAGGTGATAGGTCATCGCATCCAGGAAATGGATATCCGTAAACCCCGCCCGCTTCAGGCTGCCCGCCAGGTATGCGACCCAGGCCGGGGGCCAGTTCCCCGCGATCTCAGCCCCGCCGGAATGGTAATTGGGATGGATGAAGACGATGCGCATGGGCGAGCCCTCCGTGCCAAGGCACCCGCCGGAAGGGGCGGTGTCAATCTAGATTGACAGATCGGAGGGCGGGCCGACTTGACCTATGTCAAGTCGCTTACGCCTGGTCGCTGGCTTCCTTGTTCAGGATGCCGAACTTGCGCAGTTTCACATAGAGCGACTGCCGCGACAGGCTGAGCAACTCGGCCGCCGCAGCCCGGTTGTTGCCGGACATCTCCAGCGCAGCCTCGATGCACATCTTCTCGATGATCTCGGTCGTCTCGTCGACGATCTCCTTCAGCGTGGAATAGCCCACCAGGCGCATCACGTTGCGCAGGCCCTCATGCTCGGCGCCCGAGACCGGCAGGATCACCCTGTCGGTCACCACGGAATCCCGCGCGACGATGCCGATGATCTGCTTGCCGTTGTCCTGGAACAGCGTCGCCGAGAGCTCGACCGAGACCTCGCCCATGTAATCCGTGTTCAGCCGCGTCCGGTAGTGGCGCAGGTGGCCGACGCGCTTGACGTTGTCCAGAAGCACCTTCAGGTCCACCGCGCCGCGTGACAGAAAATCCGAAAACACCCTGTCGATCACGACCGAGGTGCTGTGGCTGTCCGTCAGGTGCAGAAAGGCCTCGTTCGCCGCCTTGATCAGACCATTGCCGTCCACGAAGACGATCGCATCCGTCCCCTTCTCGAACAGGTTCTGCATCATCAGGCTGCGGTCGTTTTCCTGCGACTGCGCGCTTTCCGAAAGGCCGATCCGGCACAGAAGCAGCCGGTCGCGCGAGGCGCGGAACATCTTCGCACTGACCTTCACCCGCTGCGCCGTCCGGCGGACGTTCAGGTCGACATACTCGCCGGCCTCGCTCGTCGCATTGCGGGCCAGCGTCTCGATCAGCTCGCCCCGGCGGCGACCGTCGAATTCCTGCGCGACGGGCGAGTTCAGAAGGTCATTGCGCTGCGCCCCCAGAAGCCGGGCGGCCGAGCTGTTGAGGTCCACGATCCGCCCCGTGGTCTCGGAGACGATCATAAGCGGGAAGGAATTCTCTTCCATCAGCACTCGGTAGCGCGTTTCCAGTTCCCGCTGGGCCTCGTGGTCGCGGCCGATGGCGCGGTGCGCCTGGACCAGCTGCTGCTGCACTTCGGCCAGCGGGCGCAGGTCGCGACCCAGCATCAGCAATGTCTCCGTCCCGGGAAACCGGCGCAGGACATAGCGGACGGGGAATTCGTATTGCACGGGGCCCGCGTGGTTCAGCTCCAGGGCCGAGCCAGTATCCGGCCCGGCAAGCCGCGTCGACAACTTGGCCCAGCTTTCCTCAGCGAAGATCGACTGAAGCTCCCGGCCCTCCCAGCCGGTGACCAGCGACGCCAGCCCGGAAAGCGGCGCGGCCAGCACCCTCTCGACCACCCGGTCCGGGGTTACGACCAGGGTCAGATCCGACCCGGCGCTTATCAGGTCCAGCACGACATCACGTGCGACCGGATCCGCAGGCAGAACCGCAACAGGGTGCCCGTCATTGGTCAACTCCGTCCCCTTTCAACAAAGACTGGACAATGCTCCTTTGGCTTCTTTTCCGGTCCCGATCAAGCTGGTGCCCTCCCTTGCAGGCATCATACTCGGACAGGAGTGCGGAAACGTCGCGCAAGACGCGGTCCGCACCCGTTTCGTTCAGCAACAGCGGGTCCTCGACCGGGATCGCACCGCCGACAAAGATGCACATGTCGCCATTACGCGACAAAAGCCGCAAGGTCCGCACCAGCCCGACGCCCGACTCAAGCGCCGCGGTGCAGCCTATGGAAACCAGCGCCAGGTCGAAGCGGTTCCCCGACATCAGAAGCGTCAGGTCGCGCGGCATCGGAGCCACGCGGACCATCACGCTGAACCCCGCCAGCCGCATTTCCAGCGCCAGGACCAGCGCACCCAGGGTGTGCTGCTCGGCATCGGCCACCAGGACAAGAGCCGACGGACCCGTCGCAGACCGCACCTCGGACAGAAGCTCATCGACCTTCCGCACCAGGCCGTGCAGCTTTTCGGTGCAAAGCGTCACATCGATGAAGCTGATCCGGTCGGCCTCCCAGTCCGCGCCCAGCCTCCGCGCTGCGGCGGGAACGTAAAGACAGGCGACCGTGGCGGGGTCGATCTGACGGGGCAGCATTTCGGCCAGAAGCACCGCAGGATCAACCGACCTCGCCTCACGAAGCACCCTGAGGAAATGGTCAAGATGGTCTTGCCTTGCAACGGCGCCGTGATGGTCGCGCACCGACACCAAACGACCAAGCGCCTCCTTCGCAAGCCCAGCAAACCAATCGGAGCCATCATGGCCCTGGGCTTCCGGTATCCCATTGTCTCGCATCGGCGACCCTCCTTGGGCCTGTCCGCTGATGCCGGGGCAAGTTAGCACCGATCCTGTGCAAATAGAAGCCATCGACTCGCCACTCCATGACACCTGAAACGCTTCGACATGTCTACTTAAATTGACACACCGCGCAAGGCAGTCACGGGATGTGGCAGTAAGTATCTGTTTTACAACAAAATTATTTTATTTCAGTTGCGTGCAAGCAATGATTGTACGGCGTATCGTCGCCGCCGATTTCTTGGGCAAAAGTGTAAATCTACATTGACAGCAAATGCCACCTGACTACTTTGTCTGTAAACGTGGCTTGAAACGAGGCGTAAGGAATGTCCGCTGCGACCTCAGACCCCCGGCCCCATCCGCTGTATACTCCCAGCCAGCGCGCCCGTCGTGATGCGACCGTCTGGACCACGGTCCAGGGCATCCTGGCGCCGGTGCAATTCCTGGTCTGCGCCGTCTCCCTGGTGCTCGTCCTGCGCTACCTCGCCACCGGCGACGGCTACACCGCGGCGACCGTCTCGATCCTGCTCAAGACCGCGCTCCTCTACACGATCATGGTGACCGGCGCGATCTGGGAGAAGGTCGTCTTCGGCCAGTATCTCTTCGCCCCCGCCTTCTTCTGGGAAGACGTCGTCAGCTTCGCGGTCATCGCGCTGCACACGCTCTATCTCTATGGCCTGCTTACGGAAACCCTGACGCCGCTGCAGCTGATGCTCATCACGCTCGCGGCCTATGCGACCTACTTCGTCAACGCCACGCAGTTTCTCCTGAAGCTTCGCCGCGCCCGCCTCGACAGCGCCGAACCAAGGGGACATCCCGCATGAGCCTGGACACCCCCACCACCGGCTGCCTCCACACGCCTGTCCTGCGGGAACGCGGACAGCGTGAGGTCTTCTGCGGCCTCACGGGGATCATCTGGCTGCACCGCAAGATGCAGGACGCCTTCTTCCTGGTCGTCGGCTCCCGCACCTGCGCCCACCTCCTGCAATCCGCCGCCGGCGTGATGATCTTCGCCGAACCACGATTCGGCACCGCGATCCTGGAAGAGAAGGACCTCGCCGGCCTCGCCGACGCGCATGTGGAGCTGGAGCGTGAGGTCGAACGCCTCCTCTCCCGCCGCCCCGACATCCGCCAGCTCTTCCTCGTCGGCTCCTGCCCGTCCGAGGTCATCAAGCTCGACCTCTCCCGCACCGCCGAACGCCTGAACGCCCGCCACGGGCCCACCGTCCGGGTCTACAACTACTCCGGATCGGGCATCGAGACGACCTTCACCCAAGGTGAGGATGCCTGCCTTGCCGCGATGGTCCCGGGGCTGGAAGACACCACCGACACCAACCTCCTTGTCGTCGGCGCCCTCCCGGACGTGGTCGAGGATCAGTGCCTGTCGCTCCTGACGCAAATGGGCGTCCGCAACGTGGCCTTCCTCCCCTCCCGCCGTGCCTCCGGCGCGCCGAAGGTCGGCCCGAAGACCCGTTTCATCCTGACCCAGCCCTTCCTCGCCGACACCGCCCACGCGCTGGAACGCCGTGGCGCCGAGCGCATCACCGCCGTCTTCCCCTTTGGCGAGGAAGGCACCACCGACTGGCTCCGCGCCGTCGCCAAGGCGCATGGCGTGACGCTGGAGACGTTCGAGACCGTCACCGCCGCCCCCCGCGCCCGCGCCCGCAAGGCCGTCGCGGCCCACGCGGAAACCCTGCGCGACAAGACGCTCTTCATGTTCCCTGACAGCCAGCTCGAAATCCCGCTCGCCCGCTTCCTCGCCCGCGAATGCGGCATGCACCCGGTCGAGGTCGGCACCCCCTACCTCCACCGCGGCTTGATGGAGCCGGAACTCGCGCTCCTGCCGCAGACCGTCCTTTCCGAAGGCCAGGACGTCGACCTGCAACTCGACCGCCACGCCGCGCTGAAACCCGACCTCACCGTCTGCGGCCTCGGCCTCGCCAACCCGCTCGAAGCCGCCGGCCACGCCACCAAATGGGCGATCGAGCTCGTCTTCACCCCCGTCCACTTCTACGAACAGGCCGGCGACCTCGCCGCCCTCTTCTCCCGCCCCCTCCGCCGCCGCGCGCTGCTCCAGGGGGCCCCCCAATGACCCGCCGCCCGCCATATCGCGCAACACCTGCACCCCGCGCCTCCCTCCCCCCTCTGTGGGGGAGGGATGGGGTGGGGGGCACCCGGTCAGAAACGGGGGCGACGCCATGAAACTCACCCTCTGGACCTACGAAGGCCCCCCGCACGTCGGCGCGATGCGCGTCGCCACCGGCATGAAGGACGTCCACTACGTCCTCCACGCCCCGCAAGGCGACACCTATGCCGACCTCCTGTTTACAATGATCGAGCGGCGCAACCACCGCCCGCCGGTCACCTTCACCACCTTCCAGGCCTCCGACCTCGGCGCTGACACCGCCACCCTCTTCAAGCGCGCCGCCCAAGGCGCCTACGACCGCTTCAAGCCGCAAGCGATGATCGTCGGCGCCTCCTGCACGGCCGAGCTCATCCAGGACGACCCCGGCGGCCTCGCCTCGACCCTCGGCCTGCCCTGCCCCGTCGTGCCGCTGGACCTGCCCAGCTACTCCCGCAAGGAAAACTTCGGCGCGGACGAGACCTTCCTCGCCCTCACCCGCGCCCTCGCCGTTCCTCACGAGCGCACCGCGCAGGTCTCCTGCAACATCCTCGGCGCCACAGCCTTGGGCTTCCGCCACCGCGACGACGTGGCCGAGATCACCAAACTCCTCACCCAAATGGGTATCGCCGTGAACGTGGCGGCCCCCCTCGACGCGACTCCGGAAGACCTGAAACGCCTCCCCGCCGCGCATTTCAACGTCCTCCTCTACCCCGAAACCGGCGAAGGCGCCGCCCGCTGGCTGGAGAAGACCCACGCCCAGCCCTGGACGAAAACCATCCCCATCGGAGCCGAGGCCACCCGCGAATTCATCGCCGAGGTCGCCAAACTCGCCAACGTCAGCCCAGACGTCGACGAAAAGAACCTCCGCCAACCCTGGTGGTCGGCCTCCGTCGACTCCACCTACCTCACCGGCAAGCGCGTCTTCATCTTCGGAGACGCCACCCACGCGATGGCCGCCGCCCGCGTTGCCTCCAAGGAAATCGGCTTCGAAGTCGTCGGCCTCGGCTGCTACAACCGCGAATTCGCCCGCCCCATGCGCGCCGCCGCCAAGGACTACGGCCTCGAAGCCCTGATCTCCGACGACTACCTCGACGTCGAAGCCGCCATCATCGCCGCCGCGCCCGAGCTCATCCTCGGCACCCAGATGGAACGCCACATCGCCAAGCGCCTCGGCATCGCCTGCGCCGTGATCTCGGCCCCCGTCCACGTCCAGGACTTCCCCGCCCGCTACTCGCCGCAGATGGGCTTCGAAGGCGCAAACGTCCTCTTCGACACCTGGATCCACCCGCTCGTCATGGGGCTTGAGGAACACCTCCTCACCATGTTCCGCGAGGATTTCGAGTTCCACGACGCCGCCGGACCCAGCCACCACGGCGGCAAGGCCACCCCCGCGCCTACCCAGATCCTCGAACCCACCCCCGACGCCGCCACCCAGATGATCGAGGCGGCGCAAGCCCTCGCCGACGCCCTCCACTGGCTCCCCGACGCCGAGCGCGAGTTGAAGAAGATCCCCTTCTTCGTCCGCGCCAAGGCCCGCCGCAACACCGAGAAATACGCCGCCGAGAAGGGCGTCACCCAGATCAGCATCGAGACCCTCTACGAGGCCAAGGCCCATTATGCGCGATGACCGCTACACATCGCCGGACCTGAAAACCCCCGTCGCAGACGGTCTCTACCGCTTCGTCATCGTCACCCTCGACGCCCATGCCGCAGGCCCCGCCCAGCGCGTCGCCGCGCGCCTGACCAAGGACTTCCCCGGCCTGACCATCTCGGTCCACGCCGCCGCCGAATGGGCCGAAAACCCCGCCGCCCTCGCCCGCGCCCGCGCCGACGTCGGCAGCGCGAACATCATCGTCGCCAACCTGATCTTCCTGGAAGAGCATCTCACCCAGATCCTCCCCCAGATCCAGGCCCGCCGCCCGCATCTCGACGCCTGCGTCGGCATCATCTCCGACCCGCAGATCGTCAAGCTGACCAAGATGGGCGACCTCGACATGTCGCTCCCGGCCTCGGGCGCGATGGCCCTCCTGAAGAAACTGCGGGGCACCAAGTCCCCCTCCGGTTCCTCGGGCGAAAAGCAGATGGCGATGCTGCGGCGGCTGCCGAAGATCCTGCGCTTCATCCCCGGCAAGGCCCAGGACATGCGCGCCTGGTTCCTGTCGATGCAGTACTGGCTCGGCGGGTCGGACGACAACATCGAAAGCATGGTCCGCTACCTCGTCAGCCGCTATGCCCCGAACCGCGACTGGAACAAGGTCAAGGCCGCCGCCCCGGTCGACTACCCCGACGTCGGCCTCTACCACCCCGACGTCCCGGCCCGCGTCTTCACCGACCCCAGCCTCCATCCCAAGCCCGACGGCATCACCGCCACCCTTGGCCTTCTGAAGATGCGGTCCTACCTCCTCGCCTCCGACACCGCGCACTACGACGCCGTCATCCGAGCCTTTGAATCCCGCGGCATCGCCTGCGTTCCCGCCTTCGCTTCGGGCCTCGACGGCCGCCCCGCCATCGACGCCTTCATGACCGGCGGCCGGATCGACGCCCTCGTCTCCCTCACCGGCTTCTCCCTCGTCGGCGGCCCCGCCTACAACGACAGCCCCGCCGCCATCGCGGCACTCGAAGCCCTCGACGCCCCTTACGTCGCCGCGCACCCGCTCGAATTCCAGACCCTCGGCCAATGGGCATCCACCGACGGCGGCCTTGGGCCCGTCGAGACCACCATGCTCATCGCGCTGCCCGAGATCGACGGCGCGACCAACCCCACCGTCTTCGCCGGTCGCCACGACGCGGGCGGCTGCACAGGTTGCGCGAAGAACTGCCCCGCGCCAGTGGACGTCACCTCCCGCGTGATGGCCCCCTGCTCCGAACGCATCGACACCCTGGCCGAGAAAGTCTTCCGCCTCGCCACCCTCCGCCGCAGCGAAACAGCCAAGCGCAAGGTCGCCATCGTCCTCTACGGCTTCCCGCCGAACGCCGGGGCCGTCGGCACCGCTGCCTACCTCGGCGTCTTCGAAAGCCTTCTCAACACCCTCCACGCGATGAAGGCCGACGGCTACGACGTCACCCCACCCGCCACGGTGGAGGCACTCCGCGACGCGGTCCTGAACGGCAACGCCACAGCCTTCGGCCAGCCCGCCAACGTCGCCGCCCGCATCCCGGCGCGCGAGCTCGTCCGCCGCTCCCGCTGGCTGGCCGAGACCGAGAAAGTCTGGGGCCCCGCCCCCGGCCGCGCCCAGTCCGACGGGGCCGACGTCTTCGTCCTGGGGCGTCAGTTCGGCAACGTCTTCGTCGGCATCCAGCCCGTCTTCGGCTACGAGGGCGACCCGATGCGCCTTCTCTTCGAGAAAGGCTTCGCGCCGACCCACGCCTTCACCGCCTTCTACGACTGGATGAAAAAGGATTTCGGCGCCGACGTCCTCCTCCACTTCGGGATGCACGGCGCGTTGGAGTTCATGCCCGGCAAGCAGGCGGGCCTCTCCGGCAAATGCTGGCCCGACCGCCTGATCGGCAACCTGCCGAACGTCTACCTCTACGCCGCCAACAACCCGTCCGAGGCAACCCTCGCCAAGCGCCGGTCGAACGCCGTCACCATCACCCACCTGACCCCTCCCCTGGCCCAATCCGGCCTCTACAAGGGCCTCGTGGACCTGAAAGACAGCCTCACCCGCTTCCGCGCCCTCTCCCCCGACGCCCCCGACCGCGACGACCTCGCCCTCCTCATCGCCGAGCAGGCAAAGGCCGTCGACATGGACGCGACCGACCTCGAAATCCTCTGGCTGAAACTCCTGGAGACCGAAGGCGCCCTCATCACCGACGGCCTCCACGTCCTCGGCCGCCCCTTCACCGACGCCCAGCGCGCCGAATACCTGGCCCTCATGCCCGACGACCCCGAGGCCCGCGCCAAGGCCGCCGAGCACCTGCAGCACAGCACCGAAATCCCCGCCCTCCTCCGCGCCCTTTCCGGCCGCTTCATCTCCCCCGTCCCGGGCGGGGACCTGATCCGCTCGCCCCAGATCCTCCCCACCGGCCGCAACATCCACGCCTTCGACCCCTTCCGGATGCCCACCGCCTTTGCGCTGGCCGACGGCAAGGCCCAGGCCGACCGCCTGCTGGCGACCCACCCGACCCTGCCGCGCACCGTGGCCCTCGTCCTTTGGGGCAGCGACAACATCAAGTCCGACGGCGGCCCCATCGCCCAGGCCCTCGCGCTGATCGGAGCCACCCCGCGCTTCGACAGCTACGGCCGCCTCGCCGGGGCCGACCTGATCCCCTTGGCCGACCTGAAACGCCCCCGGATCGACGTCGTGATGACCCTCTCCGGCATCTTCCGCGACCTCCTGCCGCTGCAAACCCGGATGCTCGCCGAAGCCGCCTTCAAGGCCGCCACCGCCGACGAACCCGAACAGCTCAACTTCATCCGCGCCCATGCCCTCGCCTACGCGGCCGAGATGAACGTCGACATGGAAACCGCCGCCCTCCGCGTCTTCTCGAACGCCGAAGGCGCCTATGGGTCCAACGTCAACATCCTGGTCGACACCTCCTCCTTCGGGGACGAGGACGAACTCGCCGACGCCTACCAGAACCGCAAGAGCTTCGCCTACGGCGTCACCGGCAAGGCCAAGGGCAACCCCGCGCTGCTGCAAAAGGCGCTCAAGGACGTCGACCTCGCCTACCAGAACCTCGAATCCGTCGAGCTTGGCGTCACCTCGGTCGACCACTACTTCGACACGCTCGGCGGCATCGCCCGCGCCGTCAAACGCGCCCGCGGCGGCCAGGACACCCCCGTCTACATCGGCGACCAGACGCGCGGCGGCGGCACCGTCCGCACCCTCTCCGACCAGATCGCCCTCGAAACCCGCTCCCGCTCCCTGAACCCCAAGTTCTACGAAGGCCTCCTCCGCCACGGGGCCGAGGGCGTCCGCCAGATCGAGGCGCATGTCTCCAACACCTTCGGCTGGTCCGCCACCACCGGCACCGTCGAACCCTGGGTCTACCAGCGCCTCACCGAAACCTTCGTCACCGACGAAGCCATGCGCCGCCGCCTTGCTGCTTTGAACCCCGAAGCCTCCTCCCGCATGGCCCAGCGCCTCTTGGAAGCCTCGGACCGCGCCTATTGGACACCCGATCCCGCCACCCTCGCCGCGCTGCAACAGGCCGCCGACGAACTTGAGGATCGCCTGGAAGGGATCGCCGCCGAATGACACCTCACATGAAAGGGGCCACCACATGAGCCCGCGCGACGAAATTCCGAAC
>NZ_JAYSFG010000035.1:0-18873 GCF_041913445.1 Tabrizicola sp. | reverse complement strand
TCCTCTTCACCTGGTGGTTCCAGTCGATGGGCATCACCGCAGGCCCCCTGCCCACCGCGCTTCTGGCGCTGCCTATCGGCATCCTGGTCACCATCGCCATGGTGCTGGCCACCGACCGCGTCGTCTACCGCTTCTACCGCAAGCAGCGGGCGAAACCGATCATCGTCGTCATCGTCTCGACCGGGGTGATGTTCGTGATGAACGGCCTTGTGCGCCTGATCATCGGCACCTCGGAACAGAACTTCACCGACGGCGCGCGGATGATGCTGAACCCGCAGGACTTCAAGGCCTGGACCGGCCTGGCCGAGCCCCTGGCGATCAAGACGACGGCGGCGATCTCGGTCATCGCGGCGGTGATCTGCTGCGCGGCTCTCTTCTGGTTCCTGCAGAAGACCCGCACCGGCAAGTCGATGCGCGCCTATTCCGACAACGAGGACCTCGCACTTCTGTCCGGCATCAACCCCGAGCGCGTGGTGATGATCACCTGGATCCTTGCCGGGGCGCTCGCCTGCATCGCGGGGACGCTCTACGGCCTCGACAAGTCCTACCGCGGGATCGTCTACTTCAGCCTTCTGATGCCGATGTTCGCGGCCGCCGTCGTGGGGGGTCTCGGCTCGCCTCTCGGCGCGGTGGTCGGCAGCTTCATCGTGGCGTTCTCCGAGCTGATCGTCACCAATGCCTGGCGCAAGATCTTCAGCTATCTCGTCCCGCCCGAATGGCTGGGCGATGGGCTCTACCAGGCGCTCTCGACCGACTACAAGGTGGCGGTCAGCTTCACCATCCTGATCCTCGTGCTCCTTTTCCGCCCGCAGGGCATCTTCGGAGGCAAGTGACATGGCGATCCATCGCAATATCTGGCTTTTCGCGGGCGTGGCGCTGCTGTTCATCCTGACCGGCGTGTTTCAAAGCTGGAACCTGTCGCTGAACATCCTGAACCTCGCCCTTCTGTCGGCGATCATGGCGATCGGCGTGAACATCCAGTGGGGCTATGCGGGCCTCTTCTCGACCGGCATCGTCGGTTCGGTCGCGCTTGGCGGGCTGGCCGTCGTGCTGGTCTCGGCCAAGCCCGTGCCTGCCGGCTGGGCCGCGGGCGGGCCGCAGATCGTCGAGGCGCTTGGCTTCGCCGTCATCGCCATCGGTTTCGCGACCTGGTTGTATCGGAAGCTGAAGCCGGGGACGAGCCGGGCGCTTGCGCTGGCGCTCTACCTCGTCGTGGCCTTCTTCATCTACCGGCTGCTCCTTGACCCCGGCGTCGTCGCGGTCGAAGCGAACAACCCTGCCCAGGACGGCAACATCGGCGGTCTTGGCCTGAACTCCCTCTGGGCCTGGCCGGTCGGTGCGCTGATGGCCGCCGCCGCAGCATGGATCATCGGCAAGATCGCCCTTGGCCTGCGCGAGGACTACCTGGCCATCGCGACCCTTGGCATCGCCGAGATCATCGTCACCGTCCTGCGGAACGAGGATTGGCTGGCGCGCGGGGTGAAGAACCTGATCGACCTGCCCCGCCCCTGGCCGGTGCCCTACGAAGTCGACCTGCAGGTCAACCCGAGCTTTCTTGAGACCGCGCAAAGCATCGGCGCCGATCCGGTCACGGCCTCGACGATCTTCGTAAAGCTGCTTTACGCGGGCATGTTCGGGAT
Organism: Tabrizicola sp.; assembly: GCF_041913445.1. Lineage (GTDB taxonomy): Bacteria > Pseudomonadota > Alphaproteobacteria > Rhodobacterales > Rhodobacteraceae > Tabrizicola. The sequence goes on along the minus strand of NZ_JAYSFG010000035.1, from coordinate 17,233 downwards.
CGTCCTGGCGCTGCTCGTCTGGGGCTGCGAACGGGCGCTGAACAGCCCCTGGGGCCGCACGGTGCGCGCCATCCGCGACAACGAGATCTCGGCCGCCGCGATGGGCAAAGACGTGAAGTTCCGCCACCTGCAGATCTTCATCATCGGCTCGGCCGTGGTGGGGCTTGCCGGGGCCATGCTGACCTCGATGGAGGGCCAGCTGACCCCGCCGTCCTACCTGCCCCTGCGCTTCACCTTCCTGATCTGGGTGATGGTCATCGTCGGCGGGTCCGGCAATAACTGGGGCTCGATCCTGGGCGGCCTGCTGATCGGCTGGCTCTACCTGGCCGTCGAATTCCTTGGCCCGCAGGTCATGAGCGCCATCACGGCTGGCCTGCCCGCGGGCGACCTGAAGGACCACCTGCAGGACACGGCCGCGCACATGCGTCTTCTGACCCTGGGCGTCGTCCTTCTGCTGGTGATGCGCTTCGCCCCGCGCGGGTTGATCCCCGAGAAGTAAGTCCAACGCGGCCCGGCAGGCGACTGTCTGGCCGCGACATTCTTTGTCGCAAATCCTCATGCCTTCCGGTTCCCGCCCCGTCATGGTGCGGCAAAACCGGATAAGGCGGGGAGACTTGCAATGAAGACCCATGCGCGCGTGGTGGTGATCGGTGGCGGCGTCGTCGGCTGCTCGGTGCTCTATCACCTGACCAAGCTTGGCTGGTCGGACGTCATGCTGATCGAGCGGTCGGAGCTGACCTCGGGCTCCACCTGGCACGCGGCGGGCGGGTTCCACACGATCAACGGCGACACCAACATGGCGGCGCTGCAGGGCTACACGATCCGGCTTTACAAGGAGCTGGAGGCGATCACCGGCATGTCCTGCGGCCTTCACCACGTGGGCGGCGTGACGCTGGCCGACAACGAAGCGCGGTTCGAGATGCTGAAGGCCGAACGCGCCAAGCATCGCTACATGGGGCTGGACACCGAGATCCTGACCCCGGCCGAAATCACCAAGCTGACCGACGGTCTGGTGGACGTGAAGGGCGTCCTGGGCGGGCTTTATGATCCGCTCGACGGCCACCTCGACCCCTCGGGTACCACGCACGCCTATGCCAAGGCCGCGCGGATGGGCGGGGCGGAGATCGTGCTGCACAACCGCGTGCTGGAGACCCGGCCCACCAAGGAGGGCTGGGAGGTCGTCACCGAAAAGGGCACCGTCACCTGCGAGCATCTGGTGAACGCAGGCGGCCTTTGGGCGCGGGAGATCGGGGCAATGGCGGGTGTCTACCTGCCATTGTTGCCAATGGCGCACCAATACATCGTCACCGACGACATCCCCGAGATCATGGATATCCTCGGCCAGGGCCGTGAGTTCCCGCATGTGATGGACCCGGGCGGCGAGTTCTACCTCCGCCAGGAAGGCCGCGGCATGTGCATCGGCTTCTATGAAAAGCCCTGCGAACCCTGGGCCGTGGACGGCACGCCTTGGAACTTCGGGCATGAGCTTCTGAACGAACAGTTCGACAAGATCGAGGACAGCGTCAACTTCGCCTACCGGCGCATCCCGGTGCTGGAACGGTCGGGCGTCAAGCGCGTGATCCACGGGCCTTTCACCTTTGCCCCCGACGGCAACCCGCTGATCGGGCCCGTTCCGGGCCTGCGCAACTACTGGTCGGCCTGCGCGGTCATGGCGGGCTTCTCCCAGGGCGGCGGCATGGGTCTGGCACTGGCGCAATGGATGATCCACGGCGAGGTCGAGCGCGACCCGCGCGGCTTCGACGTGGCGCGGTTCGGCAACTGGACCTCGCCCGGCTACACCGTGCCGAAGGTCATCGAAAACTATCAGATGCGCTTCAGCGTCTCTTATCCGAACGAGGAACGCCCCGCCGCCCGCCCCTTCCGCACCACGCCGATGTACGAGGTCTTTGACGGCATGAACGCCGTCTGGGGCGCGCAGTACGGGCTGGAGGTGGTGAACTACCACGCCCTGCCCGGTGAGCCGCGCTACGAGGAGCCGACCTTCAAACGCTCGAATGCCTGGGAGGCAACGCGGCAGGAAGTCCTGGCGGTGCGCGAAGGCGTCGGCATCAACGAGGTGCAGAACTTCGGCAAGTACCTGGTCAAGGGTGCCGGCGCGCGGGCCTGGCTTGACCGGATCATGGCGGGGCGTATTCCCCAGCCGGGGCGGCTGTCGCTGACGCCGATGCTGGCCGAAAGCGGCAAGATCATCGGCGACTTCACCGTGTCCTGTCTGTCGGAGACCGAGTTCCAACTGACCGCCAGCTACGGCGCGCAGGGCTGGCACCAGCGCTGGTTCGAGCAACATGCAGAACCGGGCGTAACCGTCGAGAATATCTCGGATTCCCGCTCGGGCTTCCAGATCGCCGGACCCAAGGCGCGCGAGCTTCTGGCCCGCGTCACCCGATCGGATGTCAGTGCTGAGGCGTTCAAGTTCATGGACGTCAAGCGGATGACCGTCGGCATGGCCAACTGCATCGTCCAGCGCGTCAGCTACACGGCCGACCTCGGGTACGAGATCTTCACCGACCACATGTCGGTCCGCCACCTGTGGGACGTGCTCAACGCCGCGGGCAAGGACCTCGGGCTGCGCCCCTTCGGGATGCGTGCGATGATGTCGCTGCGGCTGGACAAGTGGTTCGGCTCCTGGGGCCGCGAGTTCAGCCCGGACTACACCCCCGCCGAGACCGGCCTTGACCGCTTCATCAGCTGGAACAAGCCCGCCGACTGGATCGGCAAGGCGGCAGCGATGAAGGAGAAGGCCGAAGGTCCGAAGCGCAAGCTGGTGCCGATCGTCGTCGACGCGAAGGATGCCGACGTGGTGGCCTGGGAGCCGATCTGGCTGGACGGCAACGTGGTCGGCTGGTGCACCAGCGGTGGCTACAGCCACTGGACCGGCAGGTCGGTGGCCCAGGGGTTCATCCCCGCCGACCGGGTGCAGGACGGGTTGGAGCTGGAGGTCGAGATCCTGGGCGAGCGCCGCAAGGCCCGCGTCCATCTCGCGCCGCTGTGGGACGACGGCGGCCGGATGCGTGCTTGACCTAGCGTCACGCGGCGCTTGACAGCCGGTCGGGTTCGGATGGACGCTTTCGTCATGCGTCCCGTGGTCCACATCCTGGTCCTGGCGGCCGGTGCCTCGTCGCGGATGCGGGGCGCCGACAAACTTTTGCAGCCGGTCAAGGGGAGGCCGATCCTGCGGCTGGTGGCGGAAACCGCGCTTGGAACCGGCGCCCCGGTCCTGGTCACCCTGCCCCCGGCGGCCGCAGCGCGGCGGGCGGCGGTGGAGGACCTGCCGGTCCGGCTGGTCGATGTGCCCGATGCCGCCCAGGGCATGTCCCGGTCCATCCTGCGGGGTCTGTCGGCCGTGGCCGAGCCTGGCCCCGAGGACGGGCTGATGATCCTGCCGGCGGATATGCCGGGCTTCTCGGCCAAGGCGCTGGCCGACCTCATTTCGCGCTTCCGGGCCGAGCCAGACCTCATCTGGCGCGGTGGCGCCATGGACGGGACGCCAGGCCATCCGGCGATCTTTCCGCGCGATCTCTGGCCCGAGCTGGGCGCGATCACCGGCGATGAGGGGGGCCGGTCCGTCCTGAAGCGCCACCAGGACCGGGTGCGCCAGGTGCCCCTGCCCGGAGCCATGGCCACGCTCGATCTCGACACGCCCGAGGACTGGGCCGCCTACCGGGGGGAAAAACCCCCGTCAGCCTGAGAGCAGCACCCGCGCCTCATGCGCCTTCAGCGACAGGCGGGCGGCGGGATAGGCGTCGTCGTCGGTTTGAAGCTCGGGGAACAGCGCCAGCACCTCGGCCCGCGCCGCCGCTTCCATTGCGTTCAACGTGCGTTCGGCCGGCTGGAAGCTTTCCGTCCAGATCCCGTCGGACAGCACGATCTCGTGTCGGTCGAAGAGGATATGGACGTAGGTCACGCCCTCTGCCGGCAGAGCGCGCGTGACCCCGGGCAGACCGACCAGATGCTTTGAAGGGACCAGGACCTCGCTTACGCCGAAAGACATCTCGGCGCGCGCGCCCTCGATCAAGAGCCGGTGCTGGGGCGAAAGCATCATGGCGCGATCGGGACCAATGTCGCCCAGGGCGCCCGCGGCAAACCGCACCGGCTGCAGATCGGGAGAGACGCGCATCTCGTCCAAAGTGACGGTCCGAGAGCCAACCCAGCGCAGGGGCTGCTGCCCGTTGTCGCGCGTCACCACCAGGTCGCCGGCCTTCAGCTCCTCGACCGCCACGGGGCCCGTCGCCGTCAGGATCCTGGTGCCCGCCGTGAAGCAGACGATGATCAGGTTCTCGATCTCGGTGAAGGTCAGGACCCCGATGACCGTCGTGCCATCGGCGGCGAGGAAGGTGATGGTGCCGTTCTCGTCGTTCAGCGGGTCATAGGTCAGTTCGATCCGTGTCCAGCCGAAGCCGGTGATGTCGACGCTGAGAGTGTCGTTGTCCGAGGAGGTTCCCGCCCCGCTGCCGCCATCGACGGATTCGCTGCCGAGGACATCCCCGAAAACGGCAAGGACTTCGTCCCGATCGTCCCCGCCGAAGATCGTGTCGGCGCCGGTCCCGCCGGTAAGCCGGTCATTGCCCGAGCCACCAGAGATGACGTCGCTGTCCTCGTCGCCGAAGAGTGTGTCCTGGCCGGTACCGCCGTAGATCAGGTCCGCGCCAGTGCCCCCATAGGCCAGGTCGCTGCCCGCGTTGCCGTCCAGCCGGTCGATGCCGGCACCGCCGTAAAGGACATCAAGCCCGTCCCCGCCGTCCAGCAGGTCATTGTCGGCACCGCCATAAAGCTGGTCGTTGCCCAGGTCGCCCTGAAGGGTGTCGTTCCCGCCCTCGCCATAAAGCGTGTCCTGGTCGCCCCCTCCGAACAGCTGGTCGCCCTCGTCCCCCCCGTAGAGGCTGTCGTTGCCGCCGCCGCCGAACAGCGTATCCACGCCCAACCCGCCATAAAGCAGGTCCGCGTTGTCGCCGCCCAGAAGACTGTCGCCCCCGTCCTCGCCATAGAGCGTGTCGTTACCTGCGTCGCCGTTCAGGACGTCCAGCCCAGTTCCGCCGAAGACGACGTCGTTGCCGAGGCCGGCGAACACCGTGTCGTTGCCGGCCCCGGCCCGGATTCGGTCGTCATTCAGGCTTGTCGTGACAAGACCGTCATTGTTGTCGATGCGGTCGCTGCCAAGGCTGACCGGCTCGACATAGCTGGCGTTGATCAGATCATTGCCGGCCGTGCCGTCCACGATGCCGTCATCCCAGCCAATCACCTGACGGTCGGCACCAAGGTTGGTGTTCGTGAAGAGGAGCGCGGTGTTGAAGGTGATCGACTGGATGGGTTTGGCCTCGTAGGCGGCCGTGTCGGCAATCGCCTCCGTGGACAAGGGCAGGAGTTCGGGGGCCAGGAACAGGTCGCCGTTGGTCGTCTGCACCAGCACGGCCGAGACGGTCGCCGTGGTTCCGTCGACATAGGTGACCGTCGCACTGTAGACCACCAGCCCGTCATAGGTCAGCGTGACGTTGACGCCGCCGACAGTCGTCGCGATCTGGTCGTTGCTGGCCGAGTTGTTCGTGTCCAGCGTGTTCGCTTCACCGCCGCGGTCGATCGTGGTGGCCTGCACCCGGTTGAGGTAGATCGGGCTCCCGGAGGTTCCGAACGTCTGCCCGGCAAAGGCGTTCGGGTTCTCCATGCTGGCGTTGCCTTCGGTCGGGTCGACGAAGGTCGTGCTGTTGCCGAGGTAGATCCAGTTGAATGTCGTCGCCATGGGTCAGCGCCCCCGGCCAAGCGCAGCCGGTCGCTCACCGACCTCCCAGGCCGGAACCTCGCAAAAGGCTTTACACCCTCTCAAGCGCAACTTGCCCGCCATCCTGCCTGTCCCCCTGTCGCGGCAGAAGCATATAAGACCATCTTGTCCGATTTAGGACCAGACGAGCTTTGCGCCATTATCCTGGCGTCACTATACGTTCTGCTGCAAACACTCTCGCGCTTAGCACTTTTCGGGCCGTATCGCACAATCCTTGATCTGGACCCAAGGAAAATGTGCCCTAGACTGCCGCCTCGGCGACCATCGGCCCTTCCGCGATGAAGCGGCTCTGCCCGTAGGCTGCACGGCCGGCCTCAGTTTTCAGCTCGGGGAAGATCTCGAAGATCTCCAGCCGCTGCGCGTTGCCGATCCCCTTCAGTGAGGTGTCCTCGGGGTGGAAGGTTTCGGTCCAGACACCATTGCTCAGCACCACTTCGTGTCGGTCGCACATGAAGTGGATGTAGGTCGTGCCGCTGGATTGCACGGTGTGGACACCCTGAGCCGCCAAATGCTTGGCCGCGACCAGGACCTCGCGTTCGGCAAAGCGCACCGAGGTGCGGTTGTTCGCCACCAGGACCCGGTGGTTGGGCGACACCATCATGTCCCGCTCGGGCAGGCCCTTGCCCAGCGAACCCTGCTGGATGAAGACGGGCAGAAGATGTGGATCGGCCTGGAAGTCGTGCAGGAACATCTGGGTCTTGCCGACCCAGCGCACGGTCTGGATGCCGTTGTCGCGGGTGACCACCTTGTCACCGGCCGACAGGAACTCGACCGGCATCTCGCCCCGCTGCGTGGTGATGAGCGTTCCGGGCGTGAAACAGGGCGTGCAGCGCTGGGGCGTCTGGGAAATTGGATTGTCCAAAGTCATTTCTTCACACTCTTTCGGTCTGGCCGTCATCCGTCCGACATGAAGTCCCGCGCAAAAGGACTATCGAACCTCTCTTTGGGATAGTCCTGCCAGCCCGGCGATGGGAAGGGAAAAGTTCTTTGTAAAACAATGACACCCCGGCAGAATTCAGCCGATGGGTGAGCTGTGGCGCAGGCGCCGGGCGGAGGTCCGTCAACAGGCCGCGACAGGACCACCGAAGGCTTTGTCCTAAGCGGCTTGGACGACTGGTCTTTCAATCGTGAGGTGTATGGTTCGGGTCGTTTCAACCATGAAATGGTCACACGCCCTGCGTGTAGGATCACAGTTTTGACATCGCACGCTTCGCCGGGTTCGGCCCACGAAAGTGTTTCCGCAGCTTGCGCAAAGTCTGCGGTCGGCGATCACTGGCCTCGATCCACGAAAGGATCAGCCGAAGGGGGCGGACCGGCCGGCGAATCATGTGAAGGGAGGGTGGTGCCCGAGGCGAGACTCGAACTCGCAAACCTTGCGGCGGAGGATTTTGAATCCCCTGCGTCTACCATTCCGCCACTCGGGCCACCCTGCGCCGGTCTACCGCCTCGCCCCGGCGCCGTCAACGCATCACAGATCGTCCGTCGCGAAGGTGTCACAGTCGGCAAGCTGGCCGGACTGGAGGCCGACCATGAACCAGCGCGACCGCTGTTCCGAGGTCCCGTGGGTGAAGGTGTGCGGCATCGGGCGCTGGCCCGCGTTGCGCTGGAGCGTGTCGTCGCCGATCTGCCGGGCCGCGTTCACCGCCTCTTCGAGGTCACCGCGTTCGATGGTGCCCAGCGTCTGCGCCGCCTCGCGCGCCCAGATGCCGGAGAGGCAGTCGGCCTGCAGCTCGATCCGCACCGAGATTGCGTTCGATTCCTCCTGGCTGACCTGCTGGCGGATGCGGGTCGTCTCCTCGAGGATCCCCAGCTCGTTCTGGATATGGTGGCCGATCTCGTGAGCGACGACGTAGGCGGCCGCGAAGTCGCCCGAGGCGCCGAGGCGGCGGTGCATGGTGGTGAAGAAGGCGGTGTCGAGGTAGACCTTGCGGTCAATCGGGCAGTAGAACGGTCCCGTCGCCTCGGACGCGCCGCCGCAGGCCGAGCGGGTGCCCTCCTTGAACAGGACCAGCGTTGCGGGGCGGTATTGCCGGCCAAGTTGTTCCTGGAACACGCTGGCCCAGATTTCCTCGGTATCGGCCAGGACGACCGAGACGAATTCGCCCTCCTGTCGGTCCTCTTCGGTCAGCTCGACCGGGGCGGAGGAGGAGATGTCGCCCCCCATCCCGCCGGGGCCGAGAAGCTGGCTGGGATCCACGCCGAGAAACATGGCGAGGAGAAAGACGATCACCGCCCCAGCCCCGCCGATGCCGCCGACCCGGGCCGCCCCGCCGCCACCCATCCGGCGGCGATCCTCGATGTTGCTCGACCCCCTGCGTCCGCGCCACTGCATCCCGTCACCCACTCTGTTCCGGGCTGCCCACGCGTGGACACCTTGCCCGGACTTGCAAAATCAATGCCTTGGCCATGGGCATTCACGATTCCTTAACCCGCGCCCTGCCCCGGACCTGCGAAATCCTATCCGCGCCGCGGCCGCATCGGAAGCCGGAATGAGAACCCGGCCCCAGCGATTTCGGTTCCCCTTCCCCTTCCCGCGTCCCGGGCCTATGGTCGCGGCGTCATCGCAGTACCCGAGAGAGACCATGTTCCAGTCCAGCCGCTCCCTGATCCTTCTGGCCACCCTCGGCTCGGTGGGCCTGCTGGGCGGGGCCTTCGCCTTCCAGTACATTGGCGGCCTGGCGCCCTGTCAGCTGTGCCTTTGGCAGCGCTGGCCGCATGCGGCGGCGATCCTGATCGGGGTCGTGGCGCTTCTCACCGGCTGGCGCGGCCTCGCCTGGCTGGGCGCGCTGGCGGCACTGGCGACGGCAGGGATCGGCGTCTTTCACGTGGGCGTCGAGCAGCTGTGGTGGGAGGGCCTTGCCTCCTGCACCGCCGGGTCGATCGAGGGGATCTCCACCGCCGACCTCTTGGACCCCACAAAGGACGTGGCGGCCGTGGTGCGCTGCGACGAGATCGCCTGGCAGATGCTGGGGATCTCGATGGCTGGCTGGAACGCGATCCTGTCGGTGATCCTGGCCGGTATCTGGGTCAAGGCGGCACGGACGGCCTGACGCCCTTAGCGCGGCTGCCGCTTCCAGGCCGCCGTAAGGTCAGGGCGTGGTCTTCATCGGCTCGCTGAAAAGCCGCGCGTGTTCCTGGATGGCGAAGCGGTCGGTCATACCAGCAACGTAGTCGGCAACCACGCGGGCGAGTTCCGTTTCGTCCGTAGCCGCCTGCACGTCGCCCTGCCATTCCGGCGGCAAGAGCTCGGGCTGCTTCAGGAACAGCGGGAAAAGGTCGTCCACCATCCGCGTGACCTCGGCCCGGACCGCCATGACGCTTGGCGCGCGGTACATGCGGTGGAAGAGGAAGCTGCGGACGGCCTTCAACTCCTGATAAAGCGGCTTCGAGAAGCGGATGACGGTGGTGCCCATGTGGCGGATGTCGTCAACCGACTTCGGCTGCGCCGAAGTGAGGCGGTTCTGCGCGACGGCGATCACATCCTCGACCATCCGTCCGAAGACACGGCGCAGGGCCTCATGGCGACGGCGCATCCTTTCGAGGCCGGGATAGAGCCGGTCCACCTCCTCGAAGGCCGGGCCGGTGACCGGAAGCTCCATCAGGTCGTCCTCGGTGAAGAGGCCGGAGCGGAGGCCGTCGTGCAGGTCATGGTGCGAGTAGGCCACGTCGTCGGCGATGGCGGCCACCTGCGCCTCGGCCGAGGCGTGGGTGTCGAGTTCCAGGTCCCACTGAGCATTCACCTCGGCCAGCGCATAGGGAAGCGGACCGTCGTGCTTCTTGTCGGCGTTGGGGCCGGTCACCGGACCGTTGTGTTTGGCAATGCCTTCAAGGGTTTCCCAGGACAAGTTCAACCCGTCGAAATCCGCGTAGTGGCGTTCCAGTTTGGTCACGATGCGCAGCGCCTGGGCATTGTGGTCGAAACCGCCGTAGGGGGCCATCAGCCGCTCCATCGCGTCCTCGCCCGTGTGGCCGAAGGGCGTGTGGCCCAGGTCATGCGCGAGCGCCACGGCCTCCGCCAGGTCGGTGTTCAGACCCAGCACCCCGGCGATGGTTCGGGCGACCTGGGCGACCTCGATCGTGTGGGTCAGGCGGGTGCGGTAGTAATCGCCCTCGTGCTCGACGAAAACTTGCGTCTTGTGCTTCAGCCGCCGGAAAGCCGAGGAATGGATGATCCGGTCGCGGTCGCGCTGGTAGGGCGACCGGAAAGAGGACAACCGCTCGGGCCAAAGACGCCCACGGCTGGCGTCGGGTTGGCAGGCGAAGGGCTGAAGCATCTGGCTGTCCTTGTGAGGCGCGGTCGCGTTTCATATATTTGCCGGAGCCGCCGAAGGATACGGGAACAGTCATGGAACTGACGCTGCCGCCGAAAGTCACCGACCGGGCCTTTGCCAGGCTGGCCGAGATTGCCGAAGCCATGGGCGAAGTGAAGCCCCTGCGCGTGGCGGTCGATGGCGGCGGCTGTTCGGGCTTCCAGTATTCGATCACGCTGGACGAGCCCGCTGCGGATGACCTGGTGCTGGAGAAGGACGGCCAGAAGGTCGTCGTCGACCAGGTGAGCCTGCCCTTCCTGTCGAACGCGGTGATCGATTTCACCGACGAGCTGATCGGTGCCCGTTTCGTGGTCGAAAACCCGAACGCCAAGACAAGCTGCGGCTGCGGAACGAGTTTTTCGCTCTGACCCCTCTCGCCGCGCTGCCGCGTCGCGCTAGCTGATGCGGCAGCGGACGGTTGAGGGACAATCCATGCGCATACTGATGCTCGGCTCGGCGCCGATGGCGGCTGAAGCTGCGGCCTGGCCGCGGCAACCGTTCGACATGGTGCTGGCGATCAACAACGCCTGGCGGATCCGGTCGGACTGGGACGTGGCGATTCACCCGTATGATTTTCCAGCGGACCGGCAGGCCGTGGCCGGGCCGGGCCAGCGGATCGTGACGGAGACGGAGTTCGTGCCGGCCCAGAACGAATACGGCGGGTTTGTCTACGCTGGCGCAACAATGGCCTTTACGGCGGCGTATTGGGCTCTGCATGACCTGAAGCCGTCAGTGATCGCGGTCTATGGCTGCGACATGCATTACCCGAAGTCGGGGCCGACGCATTTCTACGGCGCCGGGACGCCCGATCCCCTGCGGCCGGATGTGACGTTGCGGAGCCTGGAGGCCAAGGCGGCGCGGCTGATGTTGCTCGCGGCGCGGCAGGGCTGCGCGATGGTGAACCTGTCGACGGGGCCGTCGCGGCTGGTCTTTCCGCGCGTGACCCAGGCGGGTGTAGACGGGGCCGTCCCTTTCGCGGGGGATGCGGAACGCGTGGATGCGGCCCTGCGGATGGAATCCGAGCTGGGCTATGTCGTCCCCTCGGGCCGATACTGGGAGGAGCCAGGGCGGTTCGACCTCGCGGCGCTGGACCGGCTGGATGCGCTGTGGCTGGCGGCCTCGGCGCTGCCCCTGCGCCAGACGGGTTGAGCCTTCGCGCCCGGGGGCCTAGGGTTACCGGGTGGAGGACCCTGGGATGAAGCTCGCGACGTTCAACATCAACGGGATCAAGGCGCGGATCGAGGCCTTGAAGGCGTGGCTCGAACAGTCCGCGCCGGACGTGGTCTGCCTGCAGGAGATCAAGTCGGTGGATGAGGGGTTTCCCCGGGCGGAGATCGAGGCCTTGGGCTACCGGGTCGAGACGCATGGGCAGAAGGGGTTCAACGGGGTGGCGATCCTGTCGAAGCTGCCTTTGAGCGACATTCGGCGGGGGTTGCCGGGGGACCCCGAGGACGAACAGGCTCGGTGGATCGAGGCGGTGGTGGATGCCGGGCGACCCGTGCGGGTCTGCGGGCTCTACCTGCCGAACGGCAACCCGGCGCCGGGGCCGAAGTATGACTACAAGCTCGCCTGGATGGCGCGGATGGAGGCACGGGTCAGGGAGCTGCTCGCGGCGGAGGAGCCGTTCCTGTGCCTCGGGGACTACAATGTGATCCCGCAGGACGTGGATGCGGCGAAGCCGGAGGTCTGGGTCAATGACGCGCTGTTCCTGCCGGAGAGCCGGGCGGCGTTCCGGAGGCTGGCGAACCTGGGGCTGACGGATGCGGTCCGGGTGCGGGACCCGGCGCCGGGGGTCTACACCTTCTGGGACTACCAGGCCGGGGCCTGGGAGCGCAACAACGGGATCCGGATCGACCATGTGATGTGCTCGCCCCAGGCCGCCGACCGGCTGGAGGCGGCGGGGATCGACAAGGCGGTCAGGGGCGGGGACAAGCCCTCGGACCACGTGCCGGTCTGGGTAGAGATCGCGGCCTGACGGGACCTGTCCACGGTGGACATTTTCCGTTCTTTCTTCGTTATCAAGGCATTGGGCGTGGACGTTAGGGAATTGGAAAGCATTCCCGGCGGCGGTCCTTTGGGCCGGCTTCCGTCAAATTGAGCGCCTGCGGCGCAAGCCTTTTGTCTCGCCTCTGGCCTGCGGCCAACCGGCTCGGGCGTCGGGGGCGCTTCGCCCCCCGAACCCCCCGAGGATATTTGGACAAATGTGAAAGGATCAGGGGTGTGGACCGGCACGGGGAGTGCGGATCGGACATCAGGCCACGGTCTGCGTCACGTCATGGCCGTAAAGCCAGTCGAAGCGGCTGAGCATGATGCCGGGGGAGACGCGACCCAGAAGGCGTAGGCCGGTGTGGCCGATCATCCGTGGCAGGCCGGAAAGGTGGTAAGCGCGGGCATTGGCGTTTGCCGCAGCGACGATGCGGGAGGTCCGGGGTTTGCGGTAAGCCTCGAAAGCGGCCAGTGCGGCGGCGGGGGTGTCGTGGCGGGCAAGGCTGTCGGCGAGAACCCAGGCATCCTCGAGTCCCATCGACGCGCCCTGGGCCAGGAAGGGCAGCGTCGGGTGGGCGGCGTCGCCCAGGATTGCCACCCCGCCCTGCCCCATGGGTTTGACCCAGGTCTGCGCGACCGTGTGGCGGAAGAGGCCCCAGAGCCAAGGGTCCTCGACCCTCTCAAGCCAGCCGCGGACGCGGGGTGAGAAGCCTTCGAAGGCGAGCCGCAGGTCCATGCTGTCGTCGCGCAGCGTCCAGCTTTCCTCGGCCCATTTCTGCCGTTCCTCGACGGCGACGATGTTGCGCAGCCTGCCGCCGCGGAGCGGGTAACTGACGAGGTGGCGGGACGGGCCCATATGGACCTCGGCCACCGGGGCGGCACCGGGTTCGCAGGGGATCACGGCGCGCCAGGCGACCTGGTGGGTGAAGAAAGGCGTTTCGGGGCCGTTCAGCGCGGCGCGGGTTCTGGAATGAAGGCCGTCCGCTCCGATGAGGAGCGGGGTTTCGATCCGCTCTCCGGTTGCCAGCGTCACGGCAGGACGGGTTCCGGCAACTTCCACGCTTTCGATCCGGGACAGAAGGCGGAGGGTCACGCCAGCCTCTTCCGCCGCCTTGAAGAGGAGCGCGATCAGGTCGGCGCGGTGCAGGAAATGGTAACCCTGGTCGGGACGAAGCTGCGCGAGGTCAAGACGGGTCACCGGGTCGCCCGTCGGGCCGTCGACCAGCTGCACGGCTTCGGCGCGTGTCGATGCGGCATCGAGCGCGTCCTGCAACCCGAGCGCGCGGAGGACGCAGGCCCCGTTGGGCGAGATCTGCAGGCCGGCGCCCACCTCGCGGATGGCGTCGGCCTGTTCCAGGACCGTGACCTGCGCCCCGCGCAGCGCCAGCGCCCGGGCGGCGGCAAGGCCCGCAACCCCGGCCCCGATGATGGTGACGGGCTGGCCGATCAGCGTCATTCCGGGAACTCCTGATATTGCGGCAGGTCGTCGGTGATCTGGTGCCAGGGGGCCTTGGAACCGACGAAGATATGCGCCGAGGTCCGGATGGATGGCGCGTCGATCAGCGTGCCCATCGTGACATGGACCCATTGGCCGTCGCGGACTACGGAATAGAGGAGCGAGCCGCAAGCCGCGCAATGGGTGTTGTTGGTCTGGTCGTCGCCGTAAACCATCAGCCGGTCTGCGCCCTTTGTCAGCGAAAGCCGGTCGCGCGGGATGCCCGCGAAGGGCTTGAAGGCCGACCCAGTGGTGCGGCGGCAGTTCCCGCAATGGCAGTTCAGCGCATAGTCGAAGGCGTCATCGACCGTGTATCCGACGGCTCCGCAATAGCAGCCGCCGGTCAGTCGCTTTTCAGACGGGCTGGACAAGGCCGAGCCCTCCCCTGGGGACGTCAGTCGTCGCGATGGACCTTTTCGCGGCGTTCGTGCTTTTCCTGCGCTTCCAGCGTCATCGTGGCGATGGGGCGGGCATCGAGGCGTTTGAGGCTGATCGGCTCGCCCGACACTTCGCAATAGCCGAATTCGCCGTTCTCGATCCGGCGCAGCGCCGCGTCGATCTTGGCGACCAGCTTGCGCTGGCGGTCGCGGGTACGCAGTTCCAGCGCGCGGTCGGTCTCCTCGGAGGCGCGGTCGGCGATGTCGGGGACGTTGCGGGCGCTGTCCTGCAGGCTGTCGATGGTTTCCGCGGACTGGTCCAGCAGCTCCTGCTTCCAGCCCAGAAGCTTGCGGCGGAAATATTCCAGCTGGCGGTCGTTCATGAACGGCTCGTCCTCGGCGGGACGATAATCATCGGGGAGGAAAACCTCGGCCTTCATCGAAACACTCTCCTTCGCGCCGGATGCCTCCGACAGGTTGGCTTCTGTCATCGACGCGCTCCTGTTGGCGGGGCATGTATCCCAACCCTTGGCGATTGTCACTAGCGGTTGCGACATTTTCTGGGCACAGGTAGGGTTTGTGAAAGCCCGCCCGTCAGGATGTTGTAATTGCCATGAAATTCGCCACGACAAGCACCTATGTCGCCTCCGAGGACCTGGCGCTGGCGGTGAACGCGGCGGTCACGTTGCAGCGTCCCCTGCTGGTGAAGGGCGAGCCAGGGACCGGCAAGACCGAGCTGGCGCGGCAGGTGGCGATGTCGCTTGGATTGCCCCTGATTGAGTGGCACGTGAAGTCCACAACCAAGGCGCAGCAGGGGCTATACGAATACGATGCCGTCAGCCGGCTGCGCGACAGCCAGCTTGGCGACGCGCGGGTGCACGAGGTGCGCAACTACATCCGGAGGGGCAAGCTCTGGCAGGCCTTCGAGGCCGAGGGGCGCGTTGTCCTTCTGATCGACGAAATCGACAAGGCCGACATCGAGTTTCCGAACGACCTTCTGCAGGAACTCGACCGTATGGAGTTCCATGTCTACGAGACCGGAGAGACGGTGCGCGCGAAGCATCGGCCGGTGGTCATCATCACCTCGAACAACGAGAAGGAGCTGCCGGACGCCTTCCTGCGGCGCTGCTTCTTCCACTACATCCGCTTCCCGGATGCCGAGGTTCTGGCGGCGATCGTCCGGGTGCATTTCCCCGACATCAAGGACCAGCTTCTGTCGGCGGCGCTGACCCAGTTCTACGAAATCCGCGAGGTGCCGGGGCTGAAGAAGAAGCCGTCGACCTCCGAGGTGCTGGACTGGCTGCGGCTGCTTCTGGCCGAGGACCTGGCGCCCGAGGACTTGCGCAAGGACGCGAGGTCGGCGCTGCCGAAGCTGCACGGGGCGCTTTTGAAGAACGAGCAGGATGTGCAGCTGTTCGAGCGGCTGGCCTTCATGGCGCGCGGGCAGCGCTAGCGTCGAAGCCTTGCCCCCGAATCAGTTTCGGGTCGCTGGGGCCGATTGCCGTGGTTGGAATGTCCGATTTGTAACAATCCGTGAACCGGCTGGATACATCCTGCGCCGATCCGCACTTCAACCGCGAGCAGTAGTGACAGGAAAATTCGCGGTTTTTCCGGAATTGACTTACAGGGGTGGCGGGCGGGACACTTTGCCCTGCCCCAGCTGCCCGGGGTCTGCTGCCCGACGGACCGATCCATGCGTCTGCCCCTGATGATCGCCGCGCTTTGTGCGGTCTCGGCCTGTGCCCCTCCGGCACAGGTGTCGATGAACCGCCCGGCCGCAGAGGTGGGTGTCGGTTTCGGCACGCCCGGCGGGTTGCGGCTGGCGGCGGCTCCGGCGACCGGCGGGTCGCTGGTCCGCGATTTCATGGACCTGACCTTCGCGATGGAAAGCGGCCGGGGGCTGGAGCGGTTCAGCCGGTTCGAGGGGCCTGTCACCGTCGCCATGACGGGGACGGTGCCGCCCACGGCGCCGCGCGACCTGGGGGTGCTGATCGGGCGGCTCCAGTCCGAGGCCGGGATCGACATCCGTCCCGCGACCGGGCCCGCGACGATCACGGTGGAATTCGCCAGCCGGTCCGACCTGCGCCGCCTGGCCCCGACCGCGGCCTGCTTCGTGGTACCGAACGTGGGCTCGCTGGCGGAATACCGGCGCAAGCGGGGGTCGGATGCGGTGGACTGGGCGCTTGTCACCCGGCGCGAGCGGGCGGCGATCTTCATCCCCTCGGACACGAGCCCGCAGGAGGTGCGCGACTGCCTGCACGAGGAACTGGCCCAGGCGCTGGGGCCGCTGAACGACCTTTACCGGCTGCCCGACAGCGTCTTCAACGACGACAATTTCCATTCCGTGCTGACCAGCTTCGACATGGAGATCCTGCGCCTGACCTACTCGCCCGCGCTTGCCTCGGGGATGACGCGGGACGAGGTGGCGGTGCGAGTGGGTGCGGCCGGGGGAGAGCGGGCCGGCAACCCGGTCGACTGGACACGGGCCATCGAGACCTCGCTGGGCCGAAGCGGATCGGTCGCCGCGCGGAAGGCCGCGGCAGAGCGGGCGCTCGCCATCGCGCTGTCCGAAGGGTGGCGGGACAGCCGTCTGGCCTTCAGCTGGTTCGCCGTCGGGCGGCTGGCGGCCGGGAGCGACCCGGCCCGGGCTCTTGAAGCGTTCAACCGCGCCGGCGCGATCTATGCCGCCCTGCCCGGGGGCGAGTTGCAGCTGGCCCATGTCGACATGCAGATGGCGGCGATGGCCCTGGCCGGGGGGCTGGCCGAGGAGGCCGCGCGCCTTGCGGACCGGGCCCTTCCGGTGGTGGAGCGGCACCAGAATTACGCGCTGATGGCGACGCTGATGCTGATCAAGGCCGAGGCGCTGGAGGCGCTTGGCAACCCCGCGGCTGCGGCGGCGCTGCGCATGGACAGTGCCGGTCCCGCGCGCTATGGCTTCGGCCCTGACAAGGTGGTCGAGGCCCGGATGCGCGACATCGCGGCCGTGGCGGACCGGGCAGACAAGGGCTGAGGGGGCGACGGGCGCCCCGGAAATGGGGCGGCATGTTCGTGATCGGGGGCTTTCTTCTGGGCGCAGTCGGCGGTGGGCTTAGGGCCAGGGCGCGCGGCGGCAAGATCGCGGACATCCTGCAATATGCCTTCGTCCACGGGTTGATCTTCGCGCTGATGGGCCTTTTCGTCACCATCTACCTTGACCGAATGATGCGCGGATGACCGGGGCGGGCGCGGGGGGGTCGCAATCTCCGCATCGGAGCCGGCGGCGGCTCCGGCC
>NZ_JAYSFG010000034.1:0-20326 GCF_041913445.1 Tabrizicola sp. | reverse complement strand
CGCGCTTGCCGAGCAGGTTCTGGCGGAAGCGGCCCTGCTTGCCCTTCAGCATGTCCGACAGCGACTTCAGCGGGCGCTTGTTGGTGCCCGTGATGACGCGGCCGCGACGGCCGTTGTCGAACAGAGCGTCGACGGCTTCCTGCAGCATCCGCTTTTCGTTCCGGACGATGATGTCCGGCGCGCGAAGCTCGATCAGGCGCTTCAGGCGGTTGTTGCGGTTGATGACGCGACGGTAGAGGTCGTTCAGGTCGGACGTGGCGAAGCGGCCGCCGTCCAGCGGGACCAGCGGACGCAGTTCCGGCGGGATCACCGGAAGCACGGTCAGGATCATCCACTCCGGGCGGTTGCCCGATTCCAGGAAGCTTTCGACGATCTTCAGCCGCTTGATGATCTTCTTCGGCTTCAGCTCGCCAGTGGCTTCCTTCAGCTCTTCGCGCAGCTGCTCGGCAGTCGCGTCCAGATCAATGGCCGCCAGCATCTCGCGGATCGCTTCCGCACCGATGTTCGCGGTGAAGGCGTCGGCGCCGTACTGGTCCTGCGCGTCGAGGAATTCCTCTTCGGTCATCAGCTGGCCGTAGGTGAGGTCGGTCAGACCCGGCTCGATGACGACGTAGTTTTCGAAGTAGAGGATGCGTTCCAGGTCCCGCAGCGTCATGTCGAGCATGAGGCCGATCCGGGACGGCAGCGACTTCAGGAACCAGATGTGGGCAACGGGGGCGGCGAGCTCGATATGGCCCATCCGCTCACGACGCACCTTCTGGAGCGTGACTTCAACGCCGCATTTCTCGCAGACGACGCCGCGATACTTCATGCGCTTGTATTTGCCGCAGAGGCATTCGTAGTCCTTGATCGGCCCGAAGATGCGCGCGCAGAAGAGGCCGTCACGCTCGGGCTTGAAGGTCCGGTAGTTGATGGTTTCCGGCTTCTTGATCTCGCCATAGGACCAGCTCAGGATCCGCTCGGGCGATGCCAGAGAGATCTTGATCTCGTCGAAGGTCTTGACCGGAGCAACCGGGTTGAACGGGTTGGTCGAGAGTTCCTGGTTCATTTCATCTTCCCATATAAGGGGTTGCGGGGGAGGAAGGTGGGGTAGAACCCCACCCTACCGGGCGTCGTAGGGCGGGGTTTCACCCCACCGTCGGCCCGTCACTCCTCCTCCGCATCCAGGAGTTCCATGTTGAGGCCGAGGCCCCGCACTTCCTTGACGAGAACATTGAACGATTCCGGCACGCCGGCTTCGAAGTTGTCCTCGCCCTTGACGATCGACTCGTAGACCTTGGTCCGGCCTGCCACGTCGTCCGACTTCACCGTCAGCATTTCCTGCAGGGTGTAGGCGGCGCCGTAGGCTTCCAGGGCCCAGACCTCCATCTCGCCGAGACGCTGGCCACCGAACTGCGCCTTGCCGCCCAGCGGTTGCTGGGTAACGAGGCTGTACGGCCCCGTCGAACGGGCGTGCAGCTTGTCGTCGACCAGGTGGTGCAGCTTGAGCATGTACTTCACGCCCACGGTCACCTTGCGCTGGAACTGCTCACCGGTGCGGCCGTCGAACACCACGGATTGGCCCGAGGTGTCAAAGCCCGCGCGGGTCAGCGCGTCGTTGACGTCGGCTTCCTTGGCACCGTCGAAGACCGGGGTTGCAATCGGCACGCCCTTGGTCACGTTGCCCGCCAGTTCCAGGAACTCGTCCTCGTCGCGGCCCGCGAAGGCCTCTTCGTAGGTCTCGTCGCCATAGGCCAGACGGACAGCCTCACGCACCGGAGTCATGTCGCCGGACCGGCGATATTCCTTCAGCGCGTCGTCGATCTTCAGGCCCAGGCCGCGTGCGGCCCAGCCCATGTGGGTTTCCAGGATCTGGCCCACGTTCATCCGCGACGGCACGCCGAGCGGGTTCAGAACGAGGTCGACCGGGGTGCCATCGGCCAGGAAGGGCATGTCTTCCATGGGGACGACCTTGGAAATGACGCCCTTGTTGCCGTGACGGCCGGCCATCTTGTCGCCCGGCTGCAGCTTGCGCTTCACCGCGACGAAGACCTTGACCATCTTCATCACGCCCGGAGGCAGGTCGTCGCCACGGCGCACCTTTTCGACCTTGTCGTCGAAGCGGTGATCCAGGGCGCGTTTCTGCGCTTCGAACTGGTCGTGGAGAGCCTCCACTTCCTTGGCGTCGGCTTCCTCACCCAGAGCGAGCTGCCACCACTGGCCGCGCGACAGCGTGCCCAGGAGTTCGTCGTCGATGGTCGACCCGGCCTTGATGCCCTTCGGCCCCTTCACGGCGGTCTTGCCCATGATCAGGGTCTTGAGGCGCGCGTAGATGTTGCGTTCCAGGATCGCGAGTTCGTCGTCGCGGTCGCGGGCGAGGCGTTCGACTTCCTCACGCTCGATCTGCAGGGCGCGTTCGTCCTTGTCCACACCGTGGCGGTTGAAGACGCGGACTTCCACGATCGTGCCGTAGGCGCCCGGGGGCAGCCGCAGCGAGGTGTCGCGGACGTCCGAAGCCTTTTCACCGAAGATGGCGCGGAGGAGCTTTTCTTCCGGCGTCATCGGGCTTTCGCCCTTCGGGGTGATCTTGCCGACCAGGATGTCGCCCGGCTGCACTTCCGCCCCGATGTAGACGATCCCCGCTTCGTCGAGGTTGCGGAGCGCTTCCTCGCCGACGTTCGGGATGTCGCGGGTGATTTCCTCGGGCCCGAGCTTGGTGTCACGGGCGGCGACTTCGTATTCCTCGATGTGGATCGAGGTGAAGACGTCGTCGCGCAGGATGCGTTCCGAGATCAGGATCGAGTCTTCGTAGTTGTAGCCGTTCCAGGGCATGAAGGCGACGACCACGTTCCGGCCAAGGGCGAGTTCGCCCATGTCGGTGCAGGGGCCGTCTGCCACCACTTCGCCGCGCTTCACGACGTCACCCACCTTCACCAGCGGGCGCTGGTTGATGCAGGAGGACTGGTTCGACCGCTTGAACTTGCGCAGACGGTAGATGTCGACGCCCGGCTCACCCGGTTCCAGCATCTCGGTGGCGCGCACGACGATACGGGTCGCGTCGACCTGGTCGATCACGCCGGCGCGGCGGGCCATGATGGCGGCGCCGGAGTCACGGGCGACCACGGCTTCGATGCCGGTGCCCACGAAGGGGGCGTCCGACTGCAGCAGCGGAACGGCCTGACGCTGCATGTTCGAGCCCATCAGCGCGCGGTTGGCGTCGTCGTTTTCCAGGAACGGAATGAGCGAAGCCGCGACCGAGACCAGCTGCTTGGGCGAAACGTCCATCAGCGTGACGGTGGCGCGCGGCGCCATCACGAATTCGCCGGCTTCACGGGCCGAAACGAGTTCTTCCACGAAGCTGCCGTCGGCGTTCAGTTCGGCCGAAGCCTGCGCCACGGTGTGCTTCGATTCTTCCATAGCCGACAGATAGACGACCTCGCCGGTCACCTTGCCGTCGATCACCTTGCGGTACGGGGTTTCGATGAAGCCGTACTTGTTCACGCGGGCGAAGGTTGCCAGCGAGTTGATCAGGCCGATGTTCGGGCCTTCCGGCGTCTCGATCGGGCACATCCGGCCGTAGTGGGTCGGGTGGACGTCGCGGACCTCGAAGCCAGCGCGTTCGCGGGTCAGACCGCCCGGCCCGAGGGCCGAGAGACGACGCTTGTGGGTGACTTCGGACAGCGGGTTGGTCTGGTCCATGAACTGCGACAGCTGCGAGGAGCCGAAGAATTCCCGCACCGCCGCCGCGGCGGGTTTCGCGTTGATCAGGTCCTGCGGCATGATCGTGTCGATCTCGACCGAGGACATGCGTTCCTTGATCGCGCGTTCCATGCGAAGCAGGCCGACGCGGTACTGGTTTTCCATCAGTTCGCCGACCGACCGGACGCGGCGGTTGCCGAGGTGGTCGATGTCGTCGATCTCGCCCTTGCCGTCGCGCAGTTCGGTCAGCGCCTTGATGCAGGCGACGATATCCTCGCGGTCGAGCGTGCGCTGGGTGTCCGGCTTGCCGAGGTCGAGGCGCATGTTCATCTTCACGCGGCCGACGGCGGAGAGGTCATACCGCTCCTTGTCGAAGAAGAGCGTGTCGAACAGCGCCGAGGCGGCCTCGACGGTCGGCGGTTCGCCCGGGCGCATCACGCGGTAGATGTCCATGAGCGCGGTGTCGCGGCCCATGTTCTTGTCCACCGCCATGGTGTTGCGGATGTAGGGGCCGACGTTGACGTTGTCGATGTCGAGGACCGGAATGTCGGTGATGCCCTGGTCGAGGAGCACCTTGACGGTGCCGCCCTTGACTTCGCCGTCGCGGTCCAGTTCCCAGGTCAGCTCATCCCCGGCTTCGACCCAGATCTCGCCGGTTTCCTCGTTGATGATGTCCTTGGCGACGTAGCGGCCGATGATGTGGTCGAAGGGGACCAGAAGCTCGGTCACCTGGCCTTCATCCTTCCACTTCTTCACCATCCGCGGCGTGGCCTTTTCGCCCGCCTTCAGGATGACTTCGCCGGTGGCTGCGTCCACGAGGTCGTAGGTCGGACGGGTGCCCGAGACGCGCTGCGGGAAGAACTTGGTGACCCAGCCTTTGTTCTTCACGTAACGGAAGTTCACCGAGTCATAATAGGCATCCATGATGCCTTCCTGGTCCATGCCAAGCGCATAGAGCAGCGTCGTCACCGGCAGCTTCCGGCGGCGGTCGATGCGCGCGAAGACGATGTCCTTGGCGTCGAATTCGAAGTCCAGCCACGAGCCGCGGTACGGGATGATGCGGCAGGCGAAGAGAAGCTTGCCCGAGGAGTGGGTCTTGCCCTTGTCGTGGTCGAAGAACACGCCCGGGGAACGATGCATCTGGCTGACGATCACCCGCTCGGTCCCGTTCACGATGAACGTGCCGTTCGAGGTCATCAGGGGCATGTCGCCCATGTAGACGTCCTGTTCCTTGATGTCCTTGACCGACTTGGCCCCGGTGGTCTCATCGACATCGAACACGATCAGGCGCAGCGTCACCTTCAGCGGCGCGGCATAGGTCATGTCGCGCTGCTGGCATTCGTCGACATCGTACTTGGGCTTTTCCAGCTCGTACTTGACGAATTCCAGGACCGAGGTCTCGTTGAAGTCCTTGATCGGGAAGACAGACTGGAACGTGCCCTGGAGGCCTTCGCCATCCAGCGGCTTGTCGGCATCGCCGGACCGCAGGAAGAGGTCGTAGGAGGATTTCTGAACCTCGATCAGGTTCGGCATCTCCAGCACTTCGCGGATTTTGCCGAAGTAGCGGCGGATGCGTTTCTGGCCAACATAAGCTTGCGCCATGTTTCGGATCACCTTTCCGTGTTTCGCTGGCGCACCACCCGTCGGGCCACGGGCGCGCACCGCTTGCGAAGAGACCGTCCCGGTTCCATTCGTGCCGCCCGTCCCGAAGGGTGGCTCCCGAACCTGGTCCGCGTCTGGAAAGAGGTCTTCGCCCGAAGGCCCCTATCAAGACGCGCATGGCTGGGACCGAATTCCTCGGCCCCAGCCCTGCTTTGCATCGGGGTTTCCCCCGAAGTCCGATTACTTCAGCTCGGCCTTGGCGCCAGCTTCTTCGAACTTCTTCTTCATCGCCTCGGCGTCGGCTTTCGAGACGCCTTCCTTGATCTTGCCGCCAGCTTCGGTCAGGTCCTTGGCTTCCTTGAGGCCCAGGCCCGTCAGTTCGCGGACGACCTTGATCACGTTGATCTTGTTCGCACCGGCGTCGGTCAGGACGACGTCGAACTCGGTCTTTTCTTCTTCGGCAGCGGCAGCAGCGCCAGCGCCCGGAGCAGCAGCCATCATGACGGCGCCACCGGCGGCCGGCTCGATGCCGTACTTGTCCTTCAGGATGGTCTTCAGTTCCTGAGCCTGCAGGAGGGTCAGACCGACGATCTCTTCGGCGAGTTTGTTCAGATCAGCCATTTTTCAGTTCCGTTTGTTTAAGATGGGTTCCAACGGTGCGGTATCAACCACGACCGGGATGAAAGGATCAGGCGGCAGCCTTTTCCTTGATGGTCGACAGGATGCTCGCGATGTTCGACGCAGGCGCACCAATGGCCCCGGCGATGTTCGAAGCAGGAGCCCCGATGCACGACACGATCTGAGCGATGAGCTCTTCGCGCGACGGCATGGCGGCCACGGCTTTGACACCAGCCTGGTCCAGAACCGTGTCGCCCATTGCCCCGCCGATGATGACGAACTTGTCGTTCGTCTTGGCGTAGGCATCGCAGACCTTGGCCGCAGCCACGGGGTCTTCGGAGAAGGACAGCACGGTCATGCCCGTGAGGAGGTCACCCATCTTTGCAGCGGGCTTCCCTTCAAGGGCGATCTTGGCGAGCGTGTTCTTGGCAACGCGGACGGACCCGCCCACGTCGCGAAGCTTCGCGCGCAGGTCCTGCATCTGTGCAACCGTCATCCCGGTGTAGTGGGCAACCACCACAACGCCAGAGCTTTCGAAGATCTGGCCGAGTTCCTCGACCACTTTCTCTTTCTGGGCTCTATCCACAGTTTCACTCCAAGGTTGGGGGTTTCCCCCCGGCTCATGTTTGCCCCTTCGCAGGGGCGTCGGGTCCGCAACGGTTCCCGGATCCAAGATCGCCCGAAGGCGCCTTCAATCTCGTTCCCCATCTCAGGCAGGATTTATGGTGTTTGCGCACCACCCACCGTCTCGGACAGAACCGGGCCTTTCGGCCCGGGTAGGCCCCTTCCCTTGCGGGTCGGGATTCTTACGCCTGGGTCGCCGAAGCGATGTCGACCGACACGCCCGGGCCCATGGTCGAGGACAGCGACACCTTCTTGACGTAGGTGCCCTTGGCGCCGGTCGGACGGGCCTTGGCGACGGCATCGACGAAGGCGCGGATGTTCTGCGCCAGTTTCGCGTCGTCGAAGGACACCTTGCCGACGCCCGCGTGGATCACGCCGGCTTTTTCGACCTTGAACTGGACCTCACCGCCCTTGGCACCCTCGACGGCCGTCTTCACGTCCATCGTCACGGTGCCGACCTTCGGGTTCGGCATCAGGTTGCGCGGGCCGAGGATCTTGCCCAGGCGGCCGACGAGCGGCATCAGGTCCGGGGTCGCGATGCAGCGGTCGAAGTTGATGTTGCCCTGCTGGATGGATTCCATCAGGTCTTCGGCGCCCACGATGTCCGCACCGGCGGCCTTGGCCTCATCAGCCTTGGCGCCACGGGCGAAGACGGCGACGCGGACGGTCTTGCCGGTGCCGTTCGGCAGGGCGACCACACCACGGACCATCTGGTCGGCGTGACGCGGGTCGACGCCGAGGTTCATCGCGATCTCGACGGTTTCGTCGAACTTGGCCGAGGCAGCCTGCTTGATCAGCTTCACCGCATCTTCAACCGAGATGTTCGCCTTGCCAGCGAAGAGTTCGTTCGCCTTGGCGACGCGCTTTGCAATCTTTGCCATGGTGATCAGCCCTTCACTTCGATGCCGCAGGACTTGGCCGAGCCGAGGATGATCTGCATCGCAGCTTCCACGGAGTTGGCGTTCAGGTCCTTCATCTTCGTTTCGGCGATCTTGCGCAGCTGGGCCGCGGTGATCGTGCCGGCGACTTCCCGGCCGGGCTTCGTCGCGCCTTTCGAGCGCGAGCGCTTGCCGACGGGCGGCAGGCCAGCGGCCTGCTTGATCAGGAACGAGGCCGGCGGGGTCTTCAGCTCGAGGCTGAAGGACTTGTCCTGGTAGTAGGTGATGATGACGGGCGTAGGCGTGCCCGGCGCGATGTCGGCGGTCTTCGCGTTGAATTCCTTCACGAAGGCCATGATGTTCAGGCCGCGCTGGCCGAGGGCCGGGCCGACCGGGGGCGAGGGGTTCGCCTGCTGGGCTTTGACTTGCAGCTTGAGGCTGCCGATGATCTTCTTGGCCATCTGGCCTTCTCCTTTGTCACTGCATCCGAAGATGCGGTTTAGTGGTCCGGTCCGTCACCCGTTTCCGGGCGCTCGCCTCCCACGCGCTTCCTCAGGCCCCCTTGGAGACCTGAGTGAATTCCAGTTCCACGGGCGTCGCGCGGCCGAAGATCGACACGGTGACCTTCAGGCGGCTGTGCGCCTCGTCCACATCCTCGACCATGCCCGAGAAGCCCTCGAACGGGCCGTCGGTCACTTGCACCGTCTCGCCGATGTCGAAGCGGATCAGGTTGCGCGGCTGGGCCTCGCCCTCTTCGACCCGGTTCAGGATCGCGTTCACTTCCGCGTCCCGCATCGGCATCGGCTTGCCCTGGGGTCCGAGGAACCCGGTGACGCGGTTGATCGAGGAGATCAGGTGGTAGCCGCGGTTCGACATTTCCATGTGGACAAGGACATAGCCCGGCATGAAGCGACGCTCGGACGTGACCTTCTTGCCGCGGCGGACCTCGATCACTTCCTCGGTCGGGACGAGAACCTCGTCGATCTCGTCGCCCAGGTTGGCCTCGGCGACGGCGGTCTTGATCTGCTCGGCCACCTTCTTCTCGAAGTTCGAGAGAACGCTCACCGAATACCAGCGCTTCGCCATCTGCCTGTCATCCTTGCTGCCGGGCCGTTCGGCCCATTTTCGTCCGGCCCCGGAACAAAAAACAGCGCGCACCCCGAATCGATGCGCGCCGGTGTCCCTTTGGTTGGCGCGGGGTCTACCCCCTGCCCGCCGTCAATTCAAGAGGGAAAGCCCCGGGCCTGCGGGAAATCAGGCGCCGATGATCGCTTGGAGCGCCGTGCGGATGCCGAGGTCGACCAGGCTGAAGAAGGTCGCGGCAAGGGCGGAGAGGATGAACACCATCAGCGTGGTCAGAAGAACCTCGCGCCGGGTGGGCCAGACCACCTTGGCGACTTCGGCGCGGACCTGCTGGAGGAACTGGAGGGGGTTCGTGGTCATGGGGATTCCGGGACTGGTTCGATGCCGGAGATACGGGTTCGGGCGGGGGAATTCAAGCAGAACGCTGCGGACAAGGATTTCCCTGTCACTTCACGTGGACTGGACTGCGGGTGTTCGACAGTCGGGTGAAGAAAAGGTGTCCGGCGTCCCCAGAACGCCGGACACAGTGACCCCGCGCCCCGGGGACAGTGAGGGGCGCGGAGACATGGGGTTACTTCAGGCGGCTCACGATGCCGTCTGCGAAGGCTTCGACCAGCCGCTGGTAAGCGCCGGTCGTGTCGGTGGAGAGCAGGACCAGCGTGCCCTCCGGGACGATCACGTTGGCGTTTTCCAGCGACACCGTCAGCTCGTAGCCGTCGGCATTGGTGTTGTCGGTGTCATCGACGATGGTCACCTGCCCGACCAGCACCGCGTCGCCCAGGTTCAGCTCGCGCTCGAAGGCGCTGGCGAGTTCCACTTCCCGGATGTCGACGTTGATTTGGGCACCGTCGATGCGGCCGCTTTCGTCGGGCTTAACCTCTTCCACGGCGAGCCGGTCGGTCACCCGGGCGGCGATGGCGTTCTCGAGGTCGGTTTCCAGGTTGGCCCAGAAGGTGGCAGCCTCGGCGTTGTTGATGGCCGACACGTCGACGGAGGCGTCGATCTTGGCGACCTTGTCGACGGCGGCAGCCAGCGGGCTGGCCATGAGGGCGATGAGAGCAGCGGTCGCTGCCTTGTTCGCTTTAAGCATGGATGTCTCCATTCCTGTGATCAGGTCTTGATGGAGACAAAACGCGCGACTTCTTGCCGGGTTCCCGCCCGCTGCAAGGAATGCTGTGTGGTCCGGTCTGGAGGATGGCAGGGGCAGCAGGGCTCGAACCCGCGACCTACGGTTTTGGAGACCGTCGCTCTACCAGCTGAGCTATACCCCTACGCGGAGGACGGGTTACGGCAGGCCGCGCGGGAGGTCAAGGGATTCTCGCACCCGCGCGGTCAGGGACCCGCCCTGCCCGTCAGCCCGGGTCTGCAAGCCGCTCCAACGCCGCAAGGTCCGGGGCGAGAAGTGCGGAAACGGCGGCCCGGATGCGGTCGAGCGGCCAGTCCCACCAGGCCAACGCCAGAAGGCGATCGACCATGCCCTTGTCGAAACGGGGACGGATCTGCCGCGCGGGATTGCCGCCGACGATGGTGTATGGCGGGACATCCCGCGTCACCACCGCGCCCGCGCCGATGATCGCCCCGCTGCCGATGCGCACCCCCGGCAGGATGAGCGCGCCGTGTCCGATCCAGACGTCGTGTCCGACGACCGTATCGGGCAGACCGGTGAAGCTGGCCTTGTAGCCGTCGATGGTTTCGGGATCGAAGACCGGGAAGGGAAAGGTGGTCAGCCCGTCCATCGCGTGGTTGGCAGAAGCCGTGATGAAGCGCACGCCATGCGCGATCTGGCAGAAGCGGCCGATGACCAGCTGCTCGGGCGCGCCGGGGTAAAGGTAAGGCGCCAGACGCGCGGCCCAGTCCGAGGGCGGGTCGAAGTCGTTGGCGTAGGTGAAGTCGCCGATTTGGATGTTCGGGTGGTCGATCACCCGGTTCAGGTGGACCATGTTCGGCAGCACGCTGCCGTCGGGCAAAACCAGCGGGTGCCGCAGCGCGGGATCAAGGGGCATGTCTGGACCTTTCAGGGGAACGGTTCTTGGGAACGGTTCAGGCCGTCAGGTCCATCGGAGCCTCCTGTTGCGGATGGGAAATCCTAGCATGGCTGGCCCTGGGGTGGAAGGCCGGGGCTTGCCGACGCGCAGGGGCGCGCCAGTTTCCGAGCGGGAGGGAACGATGCCGAAGATGCGCAAGAAATCCGAGTTGCCGCAAAAGACCTGCGCGGCCTGTGGCTTGCCCTTCACCTGGCGCAAGAAGTGGGAACGCGACTGGGAGGCGGTGCGCTTCTGTTCGGACCGCTGCCGGAAGGCGGGCGCGAAGCGCGACCGGGACCCCGCCCCCCGTTGACGCCCGACCCGGGCAGGGCGATCTGGAAAGCCGGGACCGGGTTCCGTAGGCTGCCGGGCGGAGGGCGCGCGCAGTGCAGAGCACAGAGGATATCGTGGCAGAGTTCGCGGCGCGGCCCTGGCGGGGCGTGAGCGAGGCCGACCTTGGCCCGGCCGCCCGCGTGCCGACCATGCTGACGCCCGAGGAGGGTCAGCTCTATCACTGGCTCGGCCGCCGGGTGGCGGGCGACGGGGCGACCGTGGACCTTGGCGCTTATGCCGGAGGCTCGGCGGCGCGGCTTCTCTCGGGCCTCGCGCTTTCGGGCCGGGGCTTCCATGTCCACAGCTACGACCGCTTCCGATCCTCGCGCGCGTTCTGGGCGAAGTTCATGCCCGAGGAGCCGCTGCCCGAATCCGATGAGGCGGACCTGTTGCCGGTGGTGCGGCGGAACCTTGCGCCCTGGCAGGACAAGGTCACGCTGCACGTGGGCGACATCGGCGACCAACGCTGGTCCGGCGGGCCGGTGGAGATCCTGTCCGTCGATGCGGCGAAAGGGGCGGTCATGGCCGACCATGTGGCCAGGGAGTTCTTCCCGTCGCTGGTGCCCGGGCGGTCGATCCTGGTGCAGCAGGATTACCTGATGTCGGTCCAGCCCTGGCTTTGCGCGCAGATGGTATGCCTGCGGGATCAGTTCCTGCCGCTGGCGCATGTGCCGAAGGTGGGGCTGGTCTTCCTTTGCGTCGCGCCGGTCACCCCTGCGGCACTGATGGCCGCGCAGGTCGGAGAGCTGACCGACGGCAAGCTGATGCAGCGCGTGCGGCAGGCCGCGGACTGGCACGGCGGGATGGTGCCGCGCGGACCCTTCAAGGCGATGCTGGACCAGATCAAGGCGCATCCCGGGTTACGGCTGGGCTGGCAGATGCGGCGCGGGGCGTCCTGACGGTCTTCCCGATGAAAAAGGCCCCGCTCGCGCGGGGCCTTTTCCAGACTAGAACCGAAGTTCGTAGTTCACGGCAGCGCTTCGGCGCTGGCTCCCGTCGATCTCTTCCAGCCCGACGTCGGTCGAGAACCGGTGCGCCCCGTCAAGCGAGGTCCGGTTCAGCCCGAGGCTGAGAGATAGCCCGCAACCCGAGGTCTCGGTGACCGCCTTGACCCGTTCGCAGACCACGCCCGGCTTTGCGTCCAGCACCCAGGCATCCTTTGCCCGGCCGTCGATGTAGTAGCGGAACTCGGTCGAAAGGTTTGCCCGCGCCAGGGTCGCCGTCAGACCCTCCCAGGTTACCGCGGCCAGGTCGTCCGGCGTCGCGCCCGTGACCTCGATGGCGGAGGACGCGCTGCGTGACAGTTGCAGCCCGATCTCGGGAAGGATGTCCAGGTCGTCCTTGCGGATTTCGCCGGACAGGATCCAGCCGACATGGGCCTCGGTCGTCCCGTAGTCGGCCGGCCACGTCCAGGTAGCCGTCGGTCAGGTCAAGCTGGTTCTGCGACCGGCCGATGCTGAGGTAGAGTTCCGAGAAGAGGTCCGGGCGCAGTTCGTGGACCGCATAGGCCCCGAGGCTGACACCATAGGAGTCGGCTCGGCCCGTGCTGCTGCCTGCCACATCGGTGCTGTTCAGGCTGACGCCGGCGAAGATCCCGTAAAGCGCATTCTCCGCCCGGTAGTTCTCAAGCGCGAAGTGGCCGTTGAAGGACAGGGTCCGCAGGTCATCCTGGTCCAGGATCGACAGGTCCAGGATGGTGATGCGGCGGTAGCCGTCAAAGCCGTGGATCCGCCTGTCATGGCCGACCAGCGACGTGCCCTTCGCGCTGACGCTGACCGCAAGATCGTTCTCCTCGATCCGGCAGGCTTCGTCGTCGTCCAGACCGCGTGCGGTGTCCTGGTCATCGGACTTGCCGCAGGCCCCACCGGCCAAGCGGTCCCGGGCCGAAGCGGTCATCGCCCGCAGCGAGCCCTGCTGCCCGCGAAGTTTCGCGATTTCGGCGTCGAGGATGATCTTCTCGATGTCATCGCGATTGCGCGCAAGGGCGGCCTGGGCGGTATCCATGACCGTGATCGTGAATGTCATCACCGCGCGGTTTCCGTCTGCGTCGGTGGCGACGATGTCGACCACATAGACGTTGTTCGTCGGGTCAAGCGGGTCGAACTCGACGGCCGGCGCGAAGGCAAGGCTCCCATTCTCGCTGATCGTGAAACGCCCGGCCTGTTCGCCCTCGAGCGACCATTCCACATCCTCGTCGGCCGAGAAGTCGGCGACGTCGTCCGTGCCATCGGGCACTTCGGTTGCGTCCGCCCCAGCGCCTTGGGCGGTCTTGGTGTTCGGCCCGGTGATTTCGGGCTGCGTGGTGTCCGGAAGCTGCGTCACGGTGATGGTGAAGGTCATGACCGCACGGTTCCCGTCCGCGTCGGTGGCGACGATGTCGATCAAGTAGACGTTGTTGTCAGCATTTTGCGTGTCGAAGACGGGGGGCTCGAGGAAGCTGAGCTTGCCGCCGAAGTTCGATCCGTCCTCGTCGATCTTGAACAGGTCGGCGTCCCGGCCTTCCAGCGTCCAGGTGACGTCCTCGTTGATGCCGAAGGTCTCGACAGCCGTCGTCCCCTCGGTGACTTCGGTCTCATCTTCACCCTTGCCGTCGACGGTCGTCTCGTTCGGCCCGCTGATTTCTGGCTTCGTGTCTTCCTTCTGAAGCACGGTGACGGTGAAGGTCATGACGGACCGGATCCCGTCGGCGTTCGTGGCGACGATGTCGACGACGTAGATGTTGTTCGCCGGCGTTTCCGCATCGAACTCGGGCGCGAGCTTGAAGCTCAGCTGTCCCTCGACGATGTAGAACAGATCGGCCTGGGTGCCCTCCACCGACCACGTGACTTCCGTGTCGGCCGAGAACTGGGCAACATCGGTTGTGCCTTCGTCCACCGTGGTCTTGTCCGTGCCCTGGCCATCGACCGTTTCTGCAGCCGGACCCTTGATGATCGGCCTTTGCGCGTCGATGTAGTCGTTCAGCGACTCCAGGGCGCTGGCGGATGCAGCGTTGCCGTTCACGTCCGCACCGTCCGCGTAAGCCGGGGCTGACGTGTTGGTGCGGAAGGCGAAGTTGCTTTCGGGTGCTTCGTTGTCGTAGATCGCTTCAACGATGATATCGTAGGTCTCGCGCTCCAGCGGTCCGGTGTAGGTCAACGGGGTGGGGCCGTCGAATGACTCCGTTTCTTCGGGGATGAACCCGATGTAATGGGTCGTGCCGGTTTCGGTGATGCGCCAGTTCACGCAAGCGTTGAAGCTGACCGTCGGGCTGCCCGTGAGGGTCAGCGTTCCGCAGTAGTCGTTGCCCTGCGTTCCGCCGAAGCGCCCGTTGTCGGTTTCCTGGGTGAAGGTGATCGACGTGATCCCCAGGTTGCCGGTGTTGACCACGTCATTGGCCTGTCCGGTATTGTTGCCGAACGTTCCGATCACCCCCTGATCGAAGGTCACCGACACCGTGGTCGTCTGTGCGGCCACTGGTAGCGCGGTGAGCGCCAGCAGAGCCGCCAGCAGGATATTTCGAAGCCCCATTTTGCTGTCCCGTTCCCTCGCGCGACAAATCCGCGCACTGCCTCAATCGGGCAGTCATAGGGGATCATTGCAGGGTTCGGGGTGGCGCAGAGGATCGAAACCGGCCGCGCAAGAGATACAATCCGGGTGTCGAAAGTCGGCGGCGCTTCTACATCTTCCCGCCTGAGTTGCGACCCGGGAAGCGGCGGTCGAATTCGCGGATATGGTCCTCGGCGTCCACGGGCCGGAGGGTTCGCAGGATCAGGTCCATCTTCTCCTCGACCCGGTCGCCCTCTTCCTTCGACTGGGGCGAGCCGACGAAGAGGAAGAAGGCCAGGCCGCCCACCTGCCACATCAGCTGCAGGAATTCGGACTGCCAGTTCTCCATCGTGTCCCGCATCATCTCGACCAGGTAGCCCGAGACCTCGACAGGCGCGCCGTGCTGGGTCTGCTCGCTGACATAGGCGAACCAGCCAAAGACCCAATGGCCGACGAGAGAGCCAAGGAACAGGATCAGCGTAATCCAGAGATAGCTGTAACGGGTCCAGAGCGTCATGTGGCCTCCCTTCGGCGAAGGAAAGAACCGCCGGACCATCATGATGTTCCAGGGTTGGGTCCCCGGAAGAAGGCGAGCGCCCCCGGACACACGGGGACGCCCTACGGGTCGGCTGGGGTGAAGCGCCCCGCGAGGCCCGGATCAGATGTTGCCCGCGCTCATCTCGCGGGCGATGTGGTCGGCCTGGCGGATCGCCAGGGCCACGATGGTCAGCGTCGGGTTCTCGGCCGCGCCCGTGGTGAACTGCGACCCGTCCGAAACGAAGAGGTTCGCGATGTCGTGGGTCTGGCCCCACTTGTTCACCACGCCATCCTTCGCCTCGGCCGACATCCGGTTGGTGCCGAGGTTGTGGGTCGAGGGATAGGGCGGGGTCGGGAAGGCGCGGGTGGCCCCCACGGCCTCGTACATCGCGATGCCCTGCTTGTAGGCGTGGTTGCGCATGGCGATGTCGTTCGGATGGTCGTCGAAGTGGACGTTGGCCACCGGCAGGCCGAACTGGTCCTTCGTCTCGGACAGGGTAACGCCGTTCTGCAGCTGCGGCATGTCCTCGCCCACGATCCACATCCCGGCCATGTTCTCGTAGTGATCGAGCGCCGTGGTGAAGCCGCGGCCCCAGCCGCCCGGGTTCAGGAAGGCCGCCATGAAGGGAAGGCCCAGCGACAGCGTCTCCAGCTCATAGCCGCCGACGAACCCGCGCGACGGGTCATGCCGCGCCTCGTCCTGGACGATCCCCGCCATGGTCGTGCCGCGCCACATGCGGACCGGCTTGTCGAAGATCGCGTAGACCGATCCCGTGGTGTGCCGCATGTAGTTCTTGCCGACCATACCCGAGGAGTTGGCAAGCCCGTCCGGGAACATCGAGCTGGCCGAGTTCAGCAGCAGGCGTGGCGACTCGAACGAGTTCCCGGCCACGCAAACGATCCGCGCCTTCTGCATCTGCAGGTTGCCTTCCGCGTCGAAATATTCGACCCCGGTCACCTTCCCCGCCTCGTTGTGCAGGATGCGCGCCACGTGGGCCCGTTCGCGGACCTCCAGGTTCCCCGTCGCCTCGCCCGCCGGGATGTCGGTATAGGCGGCCGACCACTTGGCCCCCCATTTGCAGCCCTGGAAGCAGAAGCCGGTCTGCTGGCAGGCCATCCGGCCATCGTAATCGGCCGAGTTGATCGCCATGCGGCCGGTGTGGACCTCCTTGTAGCCCAGCGCCTTCGCGCCCTTCTCGAAGACCAGGTAGTTGTTGTTCCCCGGCAGGCCCGCGCGGTCGCCGGTGCGGGTGACGCCCAGCTTGGTCTCGGCCTTCTCGTACCACGGAGCCATCTCGGCCGCGTCGATCGGCCAGTCCAGAAGGTTCGCCCCTTCCACCGCGCCGTAGGTGGTCAGCGCCTTCCATTCGTGGTCCTGGAAGCGGATCGAAGCCCCGGCCCAGTGCGTCGTGGTGCCGCCCACCGCCTTCACGATCCAGGCCGGAAGGCCCGCGAAGTCCTTGGCGACACGCCACGACCCGCTGGTCGTCCGGGCGTCGAGCCAGGCCAGCTGCCCGAACGACTCCCATTCGTCGTTGATGTAGTCCTCGGGCAGGTAGCGCCCTCCGGCTTCCAGCGCCACGACCTTGACGCCCTTCTGCGCCAGCTCGTTCGCCAGGACCCCGCCGCCCGCGCCGGTGCCGATGATGACGACCACCGAGTCGTCGTTCAGGTCGAATTTCGCAACCATGGTGACGGCCCTCCCCTACAGCCAGTCGATGTCGTTGAAGCCGCGCTCGATGTAGCCGCCCTGGGAGAAGCTTTCCCCCTGGTAGCCGAAGATCGGCCAGACCTCTTTCTGGTTGTAGAGACCGGTCACCAGCCCGGCCCGGATGGTCTGGAAGAAGGGGGTCGTCTCGATCCCCTGCAGCAGTTTCACCCGGTCCTCCTCCCAGCCCGCCGCGACATAGCTGTCGAACCCGGCGGCCTTGGCGGCGGCGTCGAGCGCCGCGACGCCCTCGGCCACGAAGTCCTTCTGCTCGGCGCTGTCATAGCCCTTGACGGCCACGGCATAGAACCTGTCCGGCACCTGGTCGTGCGGGTAGATGTCGCGCGCCATCTGCAGAAGCGTCGCCATCTGTTCGGGCGTGATCGCGGTCACCTCGACCGCCCAGGCGGCGTCGGGGGCGGCGATGAAGCCGGTCCCCACCACCGCCAGCGCGCCCGCGGACAGGCTGCGCGACAGAAGCTGACGCCGGGTCAGCCCCCGCAGGTCATGTTTCGTCATTGGTTTCCTCCCTTGGTGTCTGGCCGGGGTTCTGGCCGCCTCCCCTCCTCCTCAGAGGAAGCGACCGCCCCGCTGGATGACCTCGATCTGGTAGCCGTCGGGGTCGGCGATGAAGAAGAACTTGGCGACGGGGGTGTCGCCGTTGCGGAAGTCGACGACCTTCCGGGGGGCAAGGCCCGCCCCCGTCAGGCGCGCGTGCTCCGCCTCGACATCCGGGACGCTGACCGCGAGGTGGCCGTAGCCGTCGCCCAGCGTGTAGGCGTCCGTCCGGCCCTTGTTGACGGTGAGTTCCAGCTCGAACGTCTGGTCCGCGTTCGACAGGTAGATCAGCGTGAAGCCGTCGAAATCCAGCCGGTCCGCGACCTTGAGGCCAAAGGCCGCGTCATAGAACGCAACCGAGCGCGCCTCGTCCAGCACGCGCACCATCGAATGAATCAGTTTGGCCATCAGGTCCCCCGGGTCGTTGATCTGGTAAGATTACCGGACCAATTTCGGAGGTAGGTAGTAGGTGAATACTACAGGCCGATTTTCTACTCGGCGGCGAACCGGTCCTGCGGGACCTGCTCCAGCTCGCCCAGGTGGATCGTGCAGGCGCAGCGCAGGAGAGAGGTGAAGTTCGTCGCCTCGCCATGCTGTTCCAGGACTTCGGAATGCAGCTTGGACAGGAAAGCCGGCGTCGTGGACCCATCCTTCGCCGCCATCTGGTCGACGATCCCCCAGAACGCGCGCTCCAGCCGGATCGAGGTCGACTGCCCGTTCAGCCGCAGGCGGCGGGTGACATATTCATAGCGGGCCGGGTCCTGCCCGGCGAACATCTGACACATCGCTGGCCTCCCCCTTTGGTCAGACCGCCACTGTGGGACGCGCGGGGCGAATCGTCAAATCAAGCTTGGTCTCAAGCCAGAAGCTTTCCCACCACGCCGGGCAGGATGCGGGTGAAGTCTTCGACCCGCGGGAAGGCCTGCTTGACGCCGTCCACTGCCGCCGTAACGACGCGCGCCAGCTCCTCGGCATCGGCGCGGCCCTCGGCTGCCAGCATCCGGGCAATCTCGGCGTTGAACCAGCCAGTCAAGGCCTGGTGCTCCTCGGGGCAAAGCCGCATGTGCTCGGCCAGGATTTCCTGCCCGTGCGGGCTGTCGCCCAAGAGCCGCGCGATGGCCTGGTACTTGGCGGTGATCGCCCCGACCACCCGCTGCGAGGGGGTGCCGGGCTGGTCCAGCGCCTGGGCATAGGCCGCGCGGAAGCTGGCCACCGCAGCGGCGCTGACCGCCTTGAACAGCGTCTCCTTGTCCGGATAGCGGCTGTAGAGCGTCGCCTTGGCCACCCCTGCCTCGCGCGCGATGGCCTCCATCCGGGCAGCGCGCAAACCGTGCCGGGTGAAGACCTCGGAGGCGGCCTCAAGAATGCGCTGATCGCGGTCGGGGGTCATGATCGGACCTTGACTGAACGTTTTATACGATTATCGTTCATTTCGTTCAATTCACAAGGGGACGAACATGGCGGATATCGTGGTGCTGACCGGGATCACCGGCTTTCTGGGGGGTCATCTGGCGCGGGAACTCTTGGCCTCGGGCTATCATGTGCGTGGGTCCCTGCGCAATCCGGCGCGGGCCGACGCGGTGCGCAGGGCGCTGTGGGACGCGGGCGAAGACATCTCGCGGCTGGAGTTCGTCACGCTGAACCTGACCAATGACGCGGGCTGGGACGAGGCGATGGCGGGGGCGCGGTTCCTGATGCACGCCGCATCGCCCTTCGTGACGACGATGCCGAAGGACAAGGGAGAGCTGATCCGCCCGGCGGTGGACGGAACGCGGCGGGCAATGGCGGCGGCCCTGAAGGCGGGGGTGGAGCGGGTGGTGCTGACCTCCTCGACCGCGGCGGTGGTCTACGGGCGCGGCAAGGGTGGCCCGGCGCGGCTGGGTCCGAACGACTGGAGCCCGATCGAGGCGGGCCGGATGACCGCCTATACCGAAAGCAAGCTTCTGGCCGAGCGCAAGGCCTGGGAAATGGTGAAGGGGCAAGAGGCTCGGCTGGCGGTGATCAATCCGGGGCTGATCCTCGGGCCGCTGCTGGACGACGACCCGGGCACCTCGGGCGCGCTGGTGCAGCGGTTCCTGCAGGGCAGTATCCCGATGGCTCCGGACCTGACGATGCATTGCGTCGATGTGCGCGACCTGGCGCGGATCCATGTCGCGGCCCTGACCGACCCGCAGGCAGCGGGCCAGCGCCACATTGCGGCCTTCGACGAGGCGACGATCCTGCGGATGGGCAAGCTGATCGCCGAGGCGCGGCCCGACTATGCGCGGAAGATGCCGAAATGGCGGATGCCAGATTGGCTGACCCGGGCCTATGCGCTGTTCGACGGCGACATGCGCGCGAACCTGGTGGAGCTCGGCTACCGCCCGAAACTCGACAACACGGGCGCGCAACGCCTTCTGGCCCGCCCCCCGCGCAGCGCGGGCGAGGCGGTGGGGGCGATGGCCGAAAGCCTGATCGCGCGCGGGCTGGTCTGACGCAGGCGCGGCTAAAGGTGCCGCGTTTCGGTCGGGGCATTCCACCAGTTGCCGTGCAGTCCGTCGCACCAGACCAAGGGGGCCGAGATCAGTTCCGCCTCGGTCACATCGTCCAACGCGGGCAGAAAGACGCTGGCGAAGCGCCCACCCAGTTCGGGGATGTCGCCGATGCTGAAAAGCCGCGTGCCGCACTGGCGGCAGAAGGCGTGAGAGATATGCGGGACCGGCCCCGCGGTGCGGCCATGGTAGTGCGATATGGCGTCCGCGCCCTGGGTGACAATCAGGCTGGCCGGGTCCGCGATGCGCTGGCTCCAGTTCCGGGTCTTGCGACAGAAGCTGCAGTTGCAGCGGCTGGTGGGCTGGGTGAAGTCGAGATCAGCCTGGAAGGCGACGGTGCCGCAGTGGCAGGTTCCATGGTGGATGGGCATGGTGGTCCTCCTTGTGAGGAAGGCAGTATCGCCCGGGCCTGCTGACAGGTCCTGTCAGGAACGAAAAAGGCCGCCCGGGTGGGGCGGCCTTTCGATTTCCCAGGACGGGACGTTTAGGCGATGATCTTCGAGACGACGCCCGCGCCGACGGTGCGGCCGCCTTCACGGATGGCGAAGCGCAGCTTCTCTTCCATCGCGATCGGGGCGATCAGCTCGACCTCGAACTTCAGGTTGTCGCCCGGCATCACCATCTCGG
>NZ_JAYSFG010000033.1:0-24269 GCF_041913445.1 Tabrizicola sp. | reverse complement strand
ATTTGTTGCGTGGTTTCCTACAATTTTCATGACGCTTGCCGGTTCCCGCAGCAAAACGGCCCCGGAGTGGATCCGGGGCCGGACGCTGATGTCCGCGACCTGGACGCCGCTTACCTCGGCACGTAGTCAGGGCCGGGAGCGGTCGAGGTCTCGTAGGGGCCAAGGACCGTTCCGGGCGGATACTTGCCGTCGCAGATCGGCAGCCCCGTCGCCGGGTCGAAGCGCGGCGTCGCGTAGCCTTCCACACCGTCGTCGATGATCCAGACCTGGCAGCCATCCGGATCATAGGCGATCGCGGCCTCACCATTCACCAGACCCGGATCGTCGTCGGTTCCAGAGTCGCTTGCCTTCGCGATGACCGAATCCGGGCCGCTGTAGCGCTGGACATCCTCGAAGAATTTGCCGCTGGCGCAGGCCGAGAGGCCGAAGGCCAGTACCGGGAACAGGGCCATGTGCCGGATCGGGCGGGGAGTCGTCACGGGTTTCACTGCACGCTCCATCCGCTTAGCCCTTCTTGCACAGCACTTCGACGCGGCGGTTCTGCGCCATGCCTTCGGCTGTCTCATTCGACGCCGCAGGCTGGCTTTCGCCGAACCCGGTCACGCTTTCCACGACCACGCCCACGGATTGCGCCACGGCGGCCACCGCCTGCGCCCGGGCTTCCGACAGGTTCTGATTGTAGGCGTCGGAGCCCCGGCTGTCGGTGTGCCCGGCGATCGAGAAGGCATAGGCCTCGGTCTGGCGGAAATAGTCCTCCAGCTTGGCGCGGCCCGCTGCGGTCAGCGTGGCGCTGGCCGTGGCGAAGAAGGCATCCGCGCTTTCCGTCAGGCAGGTGGTCTGCTTCATGCAGACTGGCTTGCCCGTCGCCCGGTCGCGGCGGGGAACCATGTAACCCTCGGTCCCGCCGTCGGCCCACCAGTGCTGACAGCCATCGGCGTCGACCCAAAGACCCCAGTCGATCTTTCCAGAGACCGCCGGTTCCTGCGCGGATACCATGGATCCCGTCACGAAACCGGATACGATGCAGGTTGCGGCAAAAGCCGCCAGCCCGCGCCGAAGCACACCCCTCACATCACACAACGCAGAACCCCCCTTACGCCCGTGCCGAGTCATTGATCTTCATCAGGCGCAGTTAAGCAGATCAATCAAGCGCGCAAGACGGAAAACCGCGGTGGAAACCGTGTTATCCACAACCAATTGCGTCCGTTTTCGATCAAATGGGCAAATGTGCCGCGATTCGGGCCCTAAGCGACAGGCTCAGCCGCCAGCGAGTTGCTCGACGAGGCCGTGATGCGGACACGCTGCAACTGGCCGATCTTGCCTTCGGGATGCAGGACGTGGACGGCGTGCAGGTGGTCGGACTTGCCCACCATCTGCCCCTCGCGCCGGCCTGGCTTTTCGTAAAGCACCTGCACCTCGCGGCCGACCATCGCCGCTTGCGCCGCGTGCTGCTGGGCGGTGATGAGCGCCTGAAGCTCGTAGAGCCTGGCATCGGCGACATCGGCGGGGACCGGGGCCTTCTCGGCCGCGGGCGTGCCCGGGCGGGCGGAGTACTTGAAGCTGAAGGCCGCGCCGTAGCCGACGGCCCGGATCAGGTCCATCGTCGCCTGGAAATCCGCATCGGTTTCGCCGGGGAAGCCGACTATGAAGTCCGAGGAGAGAAGGATGTCCGGCCGCGCCGCGCGGATGCGCTCGACCAGCCGCAGGTAGGCTTCGGCCGTGTGCTTGCGGTTCATCGCCTTCAGGATGCGGTCCGAGCCCGACTGAACCGGCAGGTGCAGGTAGGGCATCAGCTGAGGCACCTCGCCATGCGCGGCGATCAGGTCGTCGTCCATGTCATTCGGGTGGCTGGTCGTATATCGAATGCGCGCCAGGCCCTCGATCCGTGCCATCTCGCGCACCAGCCGGGCAAGGCCCCAGGACCCGCCCGGCCCCTCGCCGTGGTAGGCGTTGACGTTCTGGCCCAGAAGCGTGATCTCGCGAACCCCCTGCGCCACCAGCTTGCGGGCCTCGTCCAGAAGGCGCTGCACCGGGCGGCTGACCTCGGCGCCGCGGGTGTAGGGCACGACGCAGAAAGCGCAGAACTTGTCGCAGCCTTCCTGCACCGTCAGAAATGCCGTCGGCCCGCGCAGCGAAGTGCGTTCAGGCAGATGCGTGAACTTGTCCTCGACGGGAAAATCGGTATCGACCTGTCGCCCCTCGGCCTCGACCATCTGCGGCAGGCGATGGTAGGCCTGCGGCCCCACCACCAGATCCACGACGGGCGAGCGGCGCAGGATCTCTTCGCCCTCGGCCTGGGCGACGCAGCCGGCAACGCCGACCTTCAGGCCCGGCTTCGCCACCTTCAGCGCACGCAGGCGCCCGAGGTCGGAATAAAGCTTCTCCGAGGCCTTTTCCCGGATGTGGCAGGTGTTGAGCAGCACCATGTCCGCCTCTTCCACCACCTCGGTCGTGACATAGCCCTTTGCGCCGAGCGCCTCGGCCATGCGCTCGGAATCGTAGACGTTCATCTGGCAGCCGTAGGTCTTGACGAACAGCTTCTTGGCGTCGGTCATCGGGCGCGTCCTTTCGGGATGACGGGCCATTTACACCGTGACGCACTTCGCGGCAACGCCGCGATCATCCCGAGGCGGTCACGACATCGGGGCCGTCGCCCGGATACTGCGGCAGCCCGTCGCTGATGCGGTAGAACTCCGCCCGACCCTCGGTGCAGATGTGATAGCCGGGATGCAGGCTTTCCGGCCGGTCGAAAGCCCCGGCCAGCACGGCATATCGCGGCTCGTCGTTCGGTTTCCAGAACAGAAGCGAGCCGCAGGTGCGGCAGAAGCCGCGTGACGCGAAGGTCGATGAGGCGAACCAGGTGACATGCTCGGCGCCCTCCAGATCCAGGCGGTCCGCCGCGACACTGGTTGCCGCAAAGTAAAGCCCCGTCTGCCGTCGGCATTGCGAGCAATGGCAGAAAACCACTTCGCGCAAAGGCCCCCGCGTGGTGAAGCGCACCTTGCCGCACAGGCAGCCCCCGGTCTCGATCTGGTCCATGTCCCTTCTCCTCTGCGCGCCAGTCTTGCACGATCCCTACCTCACTGGACGGCTGTGGGCGACAGGACGGCTTGCATCGCCGTCGCGGATCGCAGAGTCTCGCGCCGTTCGGTTCGGACCAGTCATGCGTCATTCAGACCTTTCCAGCTTTCTCGACCGTCAGCAGGCCAAGGCTGGCCCCGTCGCACTGGTCCTGGCCGAAGACGAGGTCGAACTGGACTCGACGATTTCGCATCTTGTGAAATGCGGGTTTTCCCAGGTGGTCCTGCTGGCCCCGGATGGGGTGCAGATCGCGGAAAGCCTGGAGCCGATGGTCCATGTCGTCCGCCACGACGTCTTTGCCGAAGGCGCGCTGGTCGGCGCGGTGAACCAGGCCATCGCGGCCCTGCCGGGCACCTGGCTGCATTACTGCCATAACGCAGAATACCTCTTCTATCCCTTCTGCGAGACGCGCACGGTGCGCGAGATGCTGGCCTTCCATGCCGAGGAACGGCGCGAGGCGATGCTGACCTACGTGGTCGACCTTTATGCGGGCGATCTGGGTGCCGCGCCCAATGCGGTGGACCTGTCGGACGCCTGGCTGGACCGAAGCGGCTATTACGCCCTGGCGCGGAAGGATCCCGCGGACGGTTGGCGTCCGCGCGAACGCCAACTGGACTTCTACGGCGGCCTTCGCTGGCGGTTCGAGGAACATATCCCGTTCGGAAAGCGGCGGATCGACCGGATCTCGCTGTTCAAGGCGAAGCGGGGGTTGAAGCTGCTTCCGGACTTCACGCTGTCCGAGCAGGAAATGAACACCTATGCCTGCCAGTGGCACCATAACCTGACCGCGGCCGTCTGTTCCTTCCGCACGGCCAAGGCCCTGCGCACCAACCCGGGGTCGCGCCATGCCATATCCACCTTCCGTTGGCCCAATTCGGTGAAGTTCGACTGGCACAGCCGTCAGCTGATGGATCTGGGGCTGATGGAGCCCGGCCAGTGGTTCTGACGGTTCACGCGGCCGTGATGGGGCCGGTGAAACTTCGCTTCTGACCCCTCCGTTCCTTGGGATGTGCAGCCGGATGGTCCGGCTGGCCTGGAACGGAGCACCCATGTCCCTGAAGTCGATCCTTGGCGCCGCTGCGCTGACCGCATTTGCCTCGACCGCCTTTGCCGCGAATCCGGATGTCGGCGGCGCGCCCATGTTCGAGACGAAGAACATCGTCGAAAACGCCGTGAACTCGAAGGACCACACCACGCTGGTCGCAGCCGTGAAGGCCGCCGGGCTGGTCGAGGCGCTGATGGGCGAGGGTCCCTTCACTGTCTTCGCACCGGTCAACGACGCTTTCGCGGCGCTGCCGGCCGGGACCGTCGACACGCTGCTGAAGCCCGAGAACAAGGACATGCTGGTCAAGGTCCTGACGGCGCATGTCGTGGCGGGCGACCTCAAGCTTGCGGACCTTCGCGCCAAGGTCGGCAAGGACGGCTATGCGAACCTGCGCACCCTGTCTGGCGACGCCCTGTCGATCCGGTTCCGGGGCGACAGCGCGATGATCTATTCGGAATCGCGGAACATCGGCCGGATCACCATCGGCGACGTCGACCAGTCGAACGGCGTGATCCACGTGATCGATAGCGTGATGGTGCCCAAGTAAGACTTTTCAGCAGCGTCGGGCGGGGGCAACCCCGCCCCATTTCACGCCTTGCGCAGCCGGATGACCACGTCGACGCGCGCTACGGCCATGCCCTCGGGCACCTGCGGCAGTTGGGCGATCTCCAGCTCTTCGGCCGGGGCGTCGGTCAGCGAGTGGCTGTCTTCCCAGTAGAAATGCGGATGGTCGTCGGTCCGGGTGTCGAAATAGGACTTCGACCCGTCGACCACGACCTCGTTCATCAGGCCGGCATCGCAGAAGGCCCGGAGCGTGTTGTAGACGGTCGCAAGGCTGACCTTCTCGCCCGCCTCGGAGGACAGCGCATAAAGGCTTTCCGCCGTCACATGCCGGTTCATCCCGTCGCCGACCAGAAGCTCGGCCAGCGCAAGACGTTGCCGCGTGGGGCGGAGGCCCCCCGTCTTCAACCATTCTGCGCTGCGGTCCGTGCTGGTCAAATGCCGCCCCTGACGTTGCTTGTCCCGATATAGGGCCGCAAACCCGACCGTTTCAATGCGGAATCTGCCCCTTCAGCGCGAAATCCCCGCAAATCCGCGTGCGATTCCGCCCCAGACCAGTGCCGTCACGACCAGCGAGCCAAGACCCGCAGCGCAGAACGGCAAGAGAAGCGCCGTGCCCCGGGGCAGGAAAAGTTCGCCCAGCGACACCACCAGCCCCGACAGGACCAGCCCCAGAGGCATCATCCCCCAGGCCAGAAGCCGGTAGAGGCTGTTCACCCGGCCCAGAAGCGCATCCGGGATCAGCCGCTGGCGGGTGCTGACCGAGACCACGTTCCAGACGAAGCCCGAGAACTCCATCGCGGCAAAGCAGAGTCCCAGCGTCCACGCCCCCGGCGCCAGCGCCATCCCCAGGAAGCAGGGACCCGAGAGGGCGAGCATCCACTGCATCGTCCGCACCGGCCCAAGGCTGCGGGCGATTCGGTCTCCCAAGAGGCTGCCCGCAATGCCGCCCACGGCTCCGCCGGCAAGTGTCAGACCATAGGCCTGCGCCGAAAGCCCCAGGTTCTCTTGCGCATGTAGGACGACGCCGATCACGATCATCTGGTGGAAGAGATTCCAGAAGCCCGTGGTCCAGGCCAGTGTCTTCAGCAGCGGCAGGCCCCGCAAGAAGGTAAGGCCCTCGGCGAGTTCGGCCTTCCAGCCGCGACGATCCGTCCGGGTCGCGCGGAACTGTCCCGCCAGTCCCGCCACCAGGAAAAGCGCAAGCCCATAGGCCACCGCATTCAGGCCGAAGGCCAGAGGCAGCCAGAGCCCGATCAGGAAAGCGCCCAGCGCCGGGCCGATCAGCGCGTTCGTCAGAAGCTCCGCGCTCCAGAGCTGGCCATTTGCGCGTTCGAGCCGCTCCTGGGGGACCAAGGCGGGCAACATGGTCTGGGCGGCATTGTCCCGGAAGACCTCGGCCCCGCCCACAGTCAGCGCGGCGACAAGAAGGGCCACGTAGAGGGCTGGCGCAGAGACACCCTCGGTCGGCGCGGGCGCGAGGGGAAGGGCCAGCCAGAGGGCCGCCGCCGCGAAGAGGAACGCCGTGGCCCGCAGCGCGTCCATCGCCAGGATCAGGCGCCGCCGGTCCACCCGGTCCGTCACCAGCCCCGCGGGAAGGGCCAGCAGCGCCCAAGGCAGCCTCAGGGCCACGGGGACCAGCGCCACCAGAAGCGCATCCCGTGTCAGAAGCGAGGCGATCCACCCCCAGGCCACGACGGCAATTCCATCCGCCAGGTTGGTCATCCC
Organism: Tabrizicola sp.; assembly: GCF_041913445.1. GTDB lineage: Bacteria > Pseudomonadota > Alphaproteobacteria > Rhodobacterales > Rhodobacteraceae > Tabrizicola. The sequence continues at coordinate 17,854 of NZ_JAYSFG010000033.1, read as the reverse complement.
GCTGGCCGTGATGAAGCGCTGAAATGCCGTCATTTCCCGGAACCCCATTCCTTGTCACGGACTTGCCTCTGTGAAGCCCCCGATGCTAGGGAGGCTGAAGGGGATCACGGGGAGACACAAGTCATGGCGGCCTATCCGACGAGCTTCGACAAGGAAGCACTTCTGGCCTGCTCGCGCGGCGAGCTTTTCGGCCCCGGCAACGCCCAGCTTCCCGCGCCGCCCATGCTGATGATGGACCGGATCACCGACATCTCCGAAGACCGGGGCGAGCATGGCAAGGGCCATGTGGTGGCCGAGTTCGACATCACCCCGGACCTGTGGTTCTTCGACTGCCACTTCCCCGGCAACCCGATCATGCCGGGCTGCCTTGGGCTGGATGGCCTGTGGCAGCTCACCGGCTTCAACCTTGGCTGGCGCGGCTGGCAGGGGCGCGGCTATGCGCTGGGCGTGGGCGAGGTCAAGCTGACCGGCATGGTGCGCCCGGACCGCAAGAAGCTGACCTATTTCGTCGATTTCACCAAAGCCATCCAGACCCGCCGCCTGACGATGGGCGTCGCCGACGGGCGCGTGGAAGCGGATGGCGAGACGATCTACCTGGTCAAGGACATGAAGGTCGCGCTGAGCGAGGCCTAGGCCTTACCAGGAATTGACGCCCAGCATCTGATCGCCGTTATAGATCTCGACCGAATTGTCCGAGGTCTTGACCCAGGTTTCGCAGACCTCCTTGCCGCCATCGAGGTCTGCCCAGGTGCGGCAGAACTTGCCGTCCTTGATCGCCCAGGTTCCGGAGATCGACAGTTCGTTGCCGTTGTCCATCTTGGCGCCGCCCTTCGCCGTCCCATCGGCGGCCAGCGCGAGTTCGCCCTTATAGCCCATGCCATCGCCGCCGAGCGTCAGCGTGATGCCGTTGGCGGTCAGGGCGGAAAGTTCCTCACCGGTCATCGGGGTGCCGCTTTGGGCAAACCCTGTCGAGGCGGCAAGGGTGAGAAGCAACGGGGCAAGCATGATCTTGTGCATTTCGGTCACTCCCTGAACTTGGACTTGGCCGGACAGTTCGCCCGGCACCCACAGGGTCGGTGGCGTGCAGAGTCGCGTCAAGTGGCACGAAGCCGGACGGGACAGGTGGAGGTCCCCTCCGTGTTGGGTATTCAGTGCCTCGGATCACGGCCAGCATCGGCATCGCCTCGGCCACGCGGACGTGTTGCCAAAGCCCGTCGCCTCGGTCCGCGCGCGCTTTTTCGTCATCGAGCGCCGAAAGATCGCGGTCGGTAACCTAGCCTCGGCGCAATAGCGCCCGGACAGGCCGCAACACTTTCCGCGCCCAGTCCGCCGCCGCCGTGGCCCGCCATCCGGTCGGGACCGAGATGTCGGATCGGCTGTACCGCTGCTGCGCGACCGACGGCGTGCAGACATAGGCCGCCACCCCCGGATGCGCGCGGCGGAACCAGGAATAGGCGCCGTCGACATGCATCGGCCCGCCTTCCGGAGAGCCATTGGGACGCTTGAGCATCGCTTCGAGGTAGCCCACCATCGCTTCGATCATGTCTCCGCGCAGGCGGATGAAATGCCCAAGCAGAAGTTCGCGCTCCGGCCCGAGAGAAGGACCTTGTGTCATTCCGGCAGGCTTGGCCCGCCCCAGACAAGCGCAGCGCCGCCCAACCTCCTTGCCCCCTCCCCCCCTGTGCCCTAAACAGTCCTCAAGTCACGGAGGGAGGCCCCATGCGCCGCGTCGTCATCACCGGGATCGGCATCGTCTCGTCCATCGGCAACAATGCCGCCGAGGTCGAAGCCAATCTGCGTGCCGGAAAATCCGGCATCGTCTTCGCGCCGGACTACGCCGAGCACGGCTTCCGCTGCCGCGTCCACGGCGCGCCGAACATCGTGCTGGAAGACCACATCGACAAGCGCGATCTGCGCTTCATGGGCGACGGCGCGGCCTATACCTTCATCGCGATGGATCAGGCCGTGAAGGATTCCGGCCTGACCGAGGCCCAGATCTCGAACGACCGCACTGGCATCATCGTCGGGTCCGGCGGGCCGTCGACGAAGTCCTTCTTCAAGGCCCACAACATCGTCCGGGAAACCGGCTCGCCGAAGCGCATCGGCCCCTTCGGCGTGACCAAGGGCATGTCCTCGACCGTCTCGGCCTGCCTCGCGACCCCCTTCAAGATCAAGGGCGTGAACTATTCGATCACCTCGGCCTGCTCGACCAGCGCCCATTGCATCGGCAACGGAACCGAGCTGATCCAGATGGGCAAGCAGGACGTGGTCTTCGCCGGCGGTGGCGAGGAGCTGGACTGGACGCTCTCCTGCCTCTTCGACGCGATGGGCGCGATGTCGTCCAAGTACAACGACACCCCCGAACGCGCCTCGCGCACCTATGACGCGCACCGCGACGGCTTCGTCATCGCCGGCGGCGGAGGTATCGTCGTGCTGGAGGAACTGGAACACGCCAAGGCGCGCGGCGCGAAGATCTATGCCGAGGTCACGGGCTACGGCGCCACCTCGGACGGCTATGACATGGTCGCCCCCTCAGGCGAGGGCGGCGAACGGGCGATGCGCGTCGCGCTCTCCACCCTGCCCCAAGGTCGCAAGATCGACTACATCAATAGCCACGGCACCAGCACGGTCGTGGGCGACGTGACCGAGGTCGAGGCGATCCGCCGCGTCTTCGGCCAAGGGTCCACGCCCCCCATCGCGTCCACGAAGTCGCTGACCGGCCACTGCCTTGGCGGCGCGGGCGTGTGGGAGGCGATCTATTCGCTGATCATGATGAACGGCAACTTCATCGCCGCTTCGGCCAACGTGGAAACGCTCGACCCAGGTCTCGATCCGTCCGAGATCGTGACCACGATGCGCGATAACGTGGACATCGACTCGGTCCTGTCCAACAGCTTCGGCTTCGGTGGCACCAACGCCACCCTCGTCATGTCCAAATACCTCGGGTAACGCATCATGGCCGAACTGATGAAGGGCAAGCGCGGGCTTGTCATGGGCGTGGCGAACGACCGTTCCATCGCCTGGGGCATCGCGTCCGCGCTGGCTGCCGAGGGCGCGGAACTGGCCTTCAGCTACCAGGGCGAGGCCTTCGGCAAGCGCGTCCAGCCGCTAGCGGCTTCGGTCGGGTCGGATTTCCTGATCGACGTCGACGTGACCAACGAGGAAAGCCTGGATGCCTGCTTCGCCGAGGTGGGCCGTCGCTGGGGATCGCTCGACTTCGTGGTCCACGCCATCGCGTTTTCCGACAAGAACGAGCTGACGGGCCGCTTCATCAACACGACCAAGGGCAACTTCCTGAACTCGCTGAACATCTCCTGCTTCAGCTTCATCGACATTGCCCGCCGGGCCGAGCCGCTGATGCCCAACGGCGGCACGCTCATCACCCTGACTTTCCAGGGATCGAACCGGGTTTCGCCGAACTACAACGTGATGGGCGTGGCCAAGGCCGCGCTGGAATCGGCGACCCGCTATCTGGCCAACGACCTTGGCCCCCAGAAGATCCGGGTGAACGCGATCAGCCCCGGCCCGATGAAGACACTGGCCGGGTCGGCCATCGGCGGCGCCCGCGCGACCTTCCGGCACACGGAGGAAAACGCCCCCCTTCGCGCCAACGCGACGCTGGAGGCCATTGGCGGCACGGCGGTCTGGCTCTGCTCGGACTACGGGGCCTCGACCACGGGCGAGATCATCCACGTCGACGGCGGCTACCATGCCCTTGGCTTCCCGCAGGCCGAAAACCTCTGACGCATCGGGCGGGCAGGCAGCATGACCCCGACCCCCCGCTATGTGACCGATGTCAGCACGCAGGGGCCGGATTTCACCGTGTGCACCCTGCTGCGGGATCCCGAAAAATACGACCGGCTGCTCGCCTCGTTCGCCCGCGCCGGGTTCGACGGGTCGAACAGCGAATTCATCGCGGCGGACAACCGCGGGACCAACCGCTTCGACGGCTACGACTGGCAGAAGGCGGTCCTTGCCGAGGCCCGGGGCCAGTTCGTGATCTTCTGCCATGACGACATCGAGCTTCTCGAGGCCGGCCATGCCGAGCTTCTGGCCGCGCTGGCCGCCTTGGATCGGACCGACCCGGACTGGCTTCTTGCCGGGGTCGCGGGCGGACGCTACCGGCCGCGCAGCCATCACCGCCGCTTCCTGCGGTTGCGGATCTCGGACCCGTATGGCGAGGATCGCGTGCTGGGCTCCGTCCCCGGCCGGGCCGAGACGCTGGACGAATGCTTCATCCTCATGCGCCGGTCCCGCCCCGTGATCGGGTCCTATGACCTGGACGGGTTCCATTTCTATGGCCCCGACCTCTGCCTCCAGGCCGAGCTGCTGGGCGGCAGTGTCCATGTGATCGACTTCCACCTTCGTCATCATGGCGGGGGCACGAAGGATGCAAGCTACTGGGCTGCGCGCGAGAAGTTCGTGCGGAAATACGCGCCGATCTTTCCGGGGCGGTTCCTGCACTGCACGACCGGCGTGGTGCATCTGGTTCTGCCCGGTGACACCCATGGCGGGTAGGTCACCCTCTTTCGCTGCTTGCCCGAAAGCCTGCGGAGGCGGTCGGACCCCGCATTCGGATCGCCCGCTACGTTAGCACCTGCGCGGCCCGTTCGCTTGGCTTGAAATATCCGGGAAGCCGCACTGCGGGCATGTGGGAGGAAAGTGTTATTTGGAGCGGCCGGCGGGAATCGAACCCGCGTCTCCTGCTTGGAAGACTAGCGCGTAATCTTGGAAAAATTTATTTAAATCAAAGCCTTGTCGCTCACCAAGCGAGGATTTTGTCTGCATTCTGTCGGAAAGTGATTCTTGGAGCGGGCGGCGGGAATCGAACCCGCGTCTTCTGCTTGGAAGGCAGAGGTCTTACCATTACACAACGCCCGCGCTATTTTCGGTAGGTATTCGGGACCGGCCTTCTCGTCAAGACAGGACTGTCCCGGAGGTCTGGCGAAGACTTTCCACTCGCGCTTGTAGCGACAGGGAGGGAGGGAAGCGGACGGTCGCAGCACTTAGAAGGAACGGCTAGAATGGAGTCCGTTGCTGATGAACGCCCTTCGGGCAACAAAGTGCAAGAAGAGGACGTTTGTTCATACCTCGGGGGACCCCATTGAGGTGTTCATCCGCGCAGCCAACAGCGCTTTAGGAAACCGGCCGATCCTAGATTCTAAGACCGGATGGCCCTTTGTATGATTTGGCGGCTCGGAGTGGCCGGCTTCGTCATATTCTGAGACTCAGTCCTGATAGTTCGAGAGGTAGGTCTGTTCTAAAGCGCGTTCACATCAGCAGCCCGAAGCACGTGGCCTGCGAGAATGAACCTCGCCACTCACATGATGTTCGACCAGCCGGACAAAGTGTTTGCCATCCGACATCGGAGGAGCTCTCATCCCCTAACCGAGACCCCACCCGCCGGCCGATCGGTCCAAAGCCGCCCGCGCTAGTTGAGCATATGTTTGGCCACTACGGCCCTTACAGGTATAGATTGGACTGGCACGCCTCGAGTAGAGCCTTAATATCGGCTCGCTAGTATGACCTGATACCTTGGGCGCGGTCGGAGTTTTGGATGGCAGGAGCAGTCGAAAGAGGATCGCTGTGGCACGGGTGGGATCCCCATATTCACGCACCAGGCACCATTCTTTCAGACCAATATCCTACAGACGAAGGCTGGGAGCACTTCCTCGGCCGGATCGAGTCGTCCGACCCGCCCGTTCGGGTTCTCGGTATCACCGACTATTACAGCACGGCGACCTACGAAAAAGCATGCGCCTACAAGAATGCCGGCCGCATGCCGCAGGTCGATCTTATCTTCCCGAATGTCGAACTGAGACTCGGGATCGGGACGAACAACGGTAATCCCGTTAACGTGCATCTGCTTGTCTCGCCCGACGACAACGACCACCTCTACCGCCTGCACAGTTTCCTCGCCAACCTCGAATTCGAAGCTCTGGGCGAGCGCTACCGCTGCACTCCCGAGCAGATCCGCGCGCTCGGTCGTGCGCATGACCGCTCCATCTCGACCGATGCGAAGGCCCTGGAGGTTGGCACCAATCAGTTCAAAGTTGATCTTGCTAATCTTCGAGAGGCCTTTCGTCATAGTTCTTGGGCGCAGGACAATATTCTGATTGCCGTCGCAGCGAGCAGCACCGACGGGACCGCAGGCTTGCAGGCAGATGCGTCGCTCACCCGTCTGCGGCGCGAAGTCGAAAGTGCTGCGCACATCATCTTTTCTGGGCGCCCGGGCGACCGAACTTTCTGGCTCGGCCAGAGCCAGGCCATGTCGGCTGAAGACATCATTGCGCAATATGGCGGGCTGAAGCCGTGCATTCACGGCAGCGACGCGCATCGACCCGGACGCGTGGCCGCCCCCGATAACGACCGCCGTTGCTGGTTGAAGGGGGACCTTCGCTTCGAGACTTTGCGCCAAGCCTGCCTCGAACCGGATATCCGGGTCTTTGTCGGCGTGGCGGCCCCACCCGCCGCGCCTCCATCTCAGACCATCGATGGTGTAATCGTCAGCAATACGACGTTCCTGTCTGTGCCCTCAGTGCCGCTCAACCCTGGCCTTGTCGGCATCATTGGCGCTCGTGGTTCCGGCAAGACGGCCCTGGCAGACTTCATAGCGGTCGGTGCCCGTGCCTTCTCGCTACACTCGAACCGACTGTCGTTTATCGATCGTGCCCGCGAGCATCTTGGCGGCACGAGGATTGATCTCGGTTGGGGTGACAAAGCCGAGTCGGGTGCGGCCATCGACGATCTTGGCAGCTTTGCTGACGCTTCAGATCCCTTGGTCCGCTATCTGAGCCAGCAATTCGTCGATCGGCTCTGCTCCGCCGAGGGGATGACAGATGAGCTTCTCGAGGAGATCCAGCGAGTGATCTTCATGGCCCATCCGACCGAGGAACGACAGGGCGCGGCCAACTTCGCTGAACTACTCGACCTGCGCGCGGGCACGGCTCGCACGGCCCGCGCGCACTATGAGGACGAACTGCGCAAACTCACTGCTGAGTTCACCGTCGAACAGGAAAAGGCCGCTAGTGAGTCAAGTCTTCGCAAGCAGCTTACTGGGCTTCAAGAGGCGATCCGCAAAAGCCAAGCGGATCGCCTCGCTTTGGTAGCCAAGAGCGGCGGGAGCCAAGAGAGGCTGCACGCCTACACTACGGTTGCAAATGCCCTTCAGGCCCGCCGTTCACAGTTCGAGCAACTCGAGCGCCGGAAGACAGCATTAGAAAACCTCGCCGCAGAGGTATCGCTCTACAAGACCCGTTGGGTTCATGACCAATATCGCCAGCTTCAGCAGCGGCACCAGGCCGCACAGATCCCGGCTGACCTTTGGCCGCGCTTCATGCTGAGATTCGCTGGTGACGTCGACGGGACGGTCCTGGAGCAGCAGCGAACTAATCTCCAGGCGCTGAGCGAGCTGCTCGGTACGTCGCCGGCACCGCCGACGACACCGGAGACGTCAGTTTTGCCTGCCGGTGCCGACTTGGCGCAGCAGACGGTCAGCGTCCTTGCCGCCGAGACCAAGCGTCTCGAAAATCTGATTGGCGTCGACAGGCAGGCGTCGCATGCGCTCACACAATTGAACAGCAAGATCGCGGCTGATGAAGGTCGAGCAGCCAGTCTGGCGCGTCAGATTGAGTCTGCGAGCAAAGCACCGGCTCGTATTGAGGAAATTCGTCGCGATCGGGTGAACGCCTATCAGAAAGTGTTCGAAGCACTGGTGGCCGAGCAGGACGAACTCCGGGCGCTCTATGCCCCACTGACTGCGCGCATCGAGGCGGAGAGCGGATCGGCGAGAAAGCTCGCCTTTATCGTCCGCCGTCGGGTCGACTGCGAGCAGTGGGGCGAATGGGGCGAACGGCTTCTCGATCTGCGAAAGGGGTCGACGTTTCGGCGCGGTACGCTTGCGGAGTTGGCCTCCCGGTTGCTCTTGCCCGCGTGGTCAGACGGAACGCCAGCACTGGTCACACAAGCTCTCGCTCAGTTCCGCGAAAGTTATGACAATGCGCTGATCGAATGCTGCCCCCATAACCTTCGGGATCCGGCCGATGCAGCGAAGGTGCGGCAGTGGGCCGGTCAAATCTCGGCATGGCTCTACGGCACGTCACATATCGATATCGCTTATGGGGTCCAGTACGAGGGCACCGATGTCGAACGCCTCTCGCCGGGTACGCGCGGTATTGTGCTACTATTGCTGTATCTTGCGATCGATCTCGACGACAGTCGTCCGCTCCTTATTGATCAGCCGGAAGAGAACCTCGATCCAAGATCGATCTTCGAGGAATTAGTCGCCCGCTTACGGAGCGCAAAGCAACGGCGCCAGATCATCATCGTCACACACAACGCCAATCTAATTGTTAATACGGACGCCGATCAGGTGATCGTCGCGACTTGTGGCCCGCATAGGCCCGGCGAGTTGCCGGAGATTTCCTATACCTCTGGTGGGCTCGAAAACCCGGACATTCGTGCCTCCGTGTGTGACATTCTCGAAGGCGGCGAACATGCCTTCAAAGAACGTGCCAAGCGACTGCGCGTTCGGATTTGACACGGCTTTAATTGGTCTCCTAGACAAATGGTGAAGGACAACGTTATGGACGGCTATCGAGTAGTGTTCGTTAACGAGATTGGCCTCACGCAGGCGATCGAGCCCGGCACGATCGCGATTGCCCCTAGCTCCGACAACTGGAATGATTTTGGTGAGCGCATCCTGATAGAGCAAGTGATTCAGCCGCGCCTCAACAGTGAGTTTTCGAATGCGCGGCTGGAGTTCCGCGGCTTCTTCGGCTTCCTCGAAAAGCAGAGTGGCAAGTTCGATACGCTGCATTTGCGCGAGCTAGTGGACCAGGACACGGCGACCTCGGTGCCGGCCGAGAAGGTCCCGCCCTATTTCACGATGCTGCCGGACATGGATAGCTATCGGCGCATCGTAGGGCAGCTCGGCCCCGACGAGGCGCGTTTGGCCTTGCGTGCAATGAACGACATGGTGGAGGCGGATGACCGACCATATGGTCAATCATGGGTGCGAACCGCACGCGAGAGCCGCATCTTCCTTAACGCCTTTCTCCGCCGGAGCGATTCATTTTTTGCGTGGAAGAATGCGGCACCGATCCTGCTTGGTGTCGAACATGAGGAACTCGACCGCATATCCAAGGGTGCCCGTATCCGGTTCCAGCTCGCGGGCCGCCCCAACCCCCATGACATCAAGTTCCACTTCGCGCATGGCGACGACGTCCTGCCGCAGCGCTTTGCCATCGTGATCGGAAAAAATGGCGTCGGCAAAAGCCAGACTCTAGCGCAGATCGTAGATGCTGCGCTTCGCGGCCTAACCAAGCTGACCGATCTCCATGGGGACCGGCTGGTCTTCAACAGGATCCTCGCCTTCTACCCTTCGGCTTCTTCCATATCGGTGTTTCCGAGCGAGAGGCGCAAGCGTGCACGTGTCTGGTATCGGCGCTTCTCGATGGTGAGCGGTCGCTCACGCCAAACTACTAGCGACCTGATAGTTCAGCTTGCACGCAACATCGGGGCAATCGCCGGGCAAAGCCGATACGAAATCTTCCTCAAGGCGATCGGCGCTATTGAAGGCCATAGCGAGTTGGTGCTGCGCACCAAGGCCGGACAGCGTGATCCGATCTCGCTATTGCAACTTAACCACGGTAGCGAACAGGAAAAGCTCGACCGCTACTCAGCGATCAACATTCGCTCCGAGCCGGTCCGGCTGATCGAAGGCAGGACTTATAGGCTCAGCAGCGGCGAGCTAAGCTTCCTCCGCTTCGCAGCACTTACCGGCCTCTACATCGAAAATGGCACGCTGTTGCTGTTTGACGAGCCTGAGACGCACTTGCATCCTAACTTCATTAGTCAGTTTGTCGCTCTACTCGACAGGCTGCTCGAACAGACCGGGTCGGCGGCGATCTTGGCGACGCACTCGGTCTATTTCGTGCGCGAGGCGATCGAGGATCAGGTCACTGTACTCCGCTCGGATGCCGAGCGTAGGATCTTCGCCGAGACGCCGACGCTCAAGACGTTTGGTGCCGATGTCGGCGCGATCTCCTATTTCGTATTTGGTGAGGATCAGCCGTCGCGGCTGGCGCAGGACGTCGAGACCAAAATCTTGGCGGAGAACGGGTCGTGGGAAGAGGTCTTCAACACCTACAAGAACCGAGTATCGCTAGACTTACTTGGTGAGTTTCGCGCCCGCGTCGAGGGCAACGATCGCATGGTTGATGGTCAATGAATCGGCTCGATCCGCCAAACTATTTTGACGACGATGCCGCTCTCGACGCGCTGGCTCTCAACAGGCGCCTCAAATGCCATCCGCAGTTCGCGGCGCAGGTGCCCGCTATCAAGGGTGGGTATGCGCAGTATGTTGCGGCTAGCGGCAATGCGCACAGTGTCGCCAATGTTGCGCTCCCAGAGCCGATCAAGGCGCAGCTGAAGGCGCTCTATGCCTCGCCATCGAAGGAACTGCCGCACATCGATCGCATCCGCGAGCAGAGCGACGCCAATTGCTGTCCGATGTGCGGGTCGTTTCACAGTGGCACGCTCGACCATCTGCTTCCGAAAGCCGTTTATCCGGTGTTCGCGATCTTTAGCCGAAATCTGGTCCCAGCTTGTATGTGTAACAGCAAGCGGACCGAGCAGGTGATCGGTGCCGCCGATGAGCGTATTCTCCATCCCTATTTCGACGATGTCCTGCGCGAGCGCCTGTTCGTCGCCCGATTCGAAGAACTGGGGCTTGCGCCTCGGATCACGCTGCGACCACTGCTTGCTCTTGGACACCCGCAAGCCGCGGCTGTGCGCTTCCACATGACAAATGTTGTCGAGCGTACGTCGATCCTGCGGTATTTGCGGACCAGCTGGACCAATGTGCTTCGCCGCCCTAGCTTAGCTGCGGCCGAACTGCGCGTAACGCCGGCGTCGCGGCAGGCGCTTGCGGACACCATCACGACCGAACTGCACCGTCAGGATGATACGTTTGGAAGCCGGAACAATTGGCGCTCGGTGTTTCTTGCTGGGTTGCTCGACAATCAGACGCTCGACTGGCTCTTCGCGGCATTCGAAATGCCGGGCAGAGAGCAAGACGGGCCACTAGTGGACGGGATCGTCTGACCTTAACTAACTTCTGCCTTCAGGTCCTGCGGCGTGTTCGGTGGACAGCCGGGATGGTGGCTTAAAGTGAGCGTCGGCTCAGCGACGGTTGAGTGGCAGCTTTGGGCCGATTATCTCGATCACGGGAAATGACGCGCCCCTAAGGGCGCACTTATGCAAACTCTCCATCGCCTGCGGCGCTTCCGAGATTTGCGTGCGGTCGCTTCGGGGGCAAAGCACCCCGCCGACGGCGTCCCCAGTCCGTCGCATGGTGCGACGGATCAGGAAGCGCGTCCCGCCATCCCGAACCCTTCTCGACCAACCTGCGCGGTTAGATTGCGCCCCGCTGTCCCTGCCACCCTCCTTGGAACTGGGCCCGAGAGCGGGGCGGTTCCGCGAGGGCGCCCGTGCTAGCGGGCGATCCGGTTCCGCCTGTCCCGAGAGCGGGCCTGGCCGCCGGATCCGGTTTGCCGCGCTGCGCTTGTCCAGCAAACGGCGGGCCATCCTGGCGATGGTCGCGAGCATGCCTGGCAGCATGACCGCCCGCCTGTCGGCGTTGCTGCATTTCTGCCAGTCTGCGCACGGGCCTGCTGGACAGCATGGCCAGCTGACCGCTTGGCCGCTTGCCTGCCTGTTTGCCTGTCTGGCAGTCCGCCTGCCTTTACCCCTTGCCGGTTCGGTTGGGCGCGGCCATGGCCAGCCACCACCTCTCGGTCAAGACGATCAAACGCAGCGCCGGACGATCCACCACGGCGGCGGCGGCCTACATGTCGGCCCCCGTCATCCCCTGCGACCGCGAGGGGCGTATGCACGACTACACCGTAAAGCGCGGGATCGAGGCCTGCGTCATTCTCGCCCCCGCCGACGCGCCGTCCTAGGCGCACGACCGGGCCGCGCTGTGGAACGCCGCCGAGGCGCGTGAGAGCCGGTCCAATTCGGTGACTGCCCGCGAATGGGAACTAACCTTGCCGTCCGAGATATCGGACGCCGCGCGGACCGACATCGCGCGGGCCTTCGCCCAGGCGCTTGTCGAGCGCTATGGCGTTACGGCAGACGTGGCGATCCATGCCCCGCACCGCGAGGGCGGATCAGCGCAACCATCACGCCAATGTCCTGACCACCACGAGGGCGTTGACCGCAGCGGGGCTGACCGACAAGACCCGCGTTCTCGATGCCGCCAGCACGGCGGGCCGGAGATCGAGGTCCTGCGTGGCTACTGGGCCGACCTCCAGAACCACGCTTTTGATCTGGCGGGGCAGGAGGAGCGCGTCGATCATCGGTCATTGGAAGCGCAGCGCGAAGAGGCGCTGGACCTGGGCAACACGTTGAAGGCCGAGGAGCTGGACCGCGAACCGGAGCGCAAGCTTGGCCCCGCCGCCAATGCCATCGAGCGCCGCGCGCAGCTGGTCGCCGAGGCCGAGGGCCGCGAATATGAGCCGCTGACCCAGTGGGGCGCGCGGGTGCATGCCGTGCGCCAGGCCAAGGCGATGTTCGCGGAAATGCGCGAGCGGCTGGAGCTGGCGCGTGATGCCTGGGCAGAGGCCCGGGAGGAGGGACATGGCCATGTCAGCGCCGGGCTGGCGGCCCTGCGCGCGGCCGCAGGGCGGCAGGCGAAGGAGTTGGCCCCCGACGAGATCAAGCAGCGCCTAGCGCGCATTGCCGGGCGGGAGCAGAACGAGGAGCATGATCACACGCCGGAGCAGGGGAGCCGGGACATACGCGGCAGACTTGCCGATGTGTTGGGCAAAGCCAAGGCTAAAGATCAGGAGCGGGAAAAGGATCGTCAGTAGCAACGCGAGCAGGAGCTGGACGAAGAGCGCAAGCAGCAGCGTGAACCCGACAGGGATCTAGGCTGGGAGCTTTGATGTTGACGCATCGAAACACCAAGCCGCGCCCTGTGCGTCTCAAGTCAGTCTTTGAAGGAAACAGCCAGGTCCGAATTGCCATCAAGAATCTTCGCAATCCCTGGGCTTCCCTCCCACTTCTTCTTAACAATTAGAACCTCTAGACTAGGGTGACCAACAAATGCCGCCAAGTCATCTTCATCCAGAGACTCGCTCCGCGCGTCCAATGTGTCGAGTGATCTGAGAACCCCAAGAGCATTGAAGTTCGAAATAGGCGCATTCCAAGCTTCCAACTTCTCAATGGCAGTGCTCAAGACTGGAGAAATATCAGTGACCTTCGTGAACGATATCTCCAAAGTCTTTAGCTTTCTAAGTCTGCCAAGAATTGAAATATCGGAAATACTAGTTCCATGCAAGGAGAGCGATTCAAGCGCAGTTAAGTTTCTAAGGTAATATAAGTCGGCGTCAGAAATCCCAGTCAGCTCCAAATCAAGATACTCAAGATTTGAAAGCCCGGAAACGAATTCCAAGCTCGTCGTTTCTGTCTCCCGAAGATTTAGCGACTTAAGTTGCTTGAGTTCTCCAATTTGCGAAAGTGGATTAAATTCTTCGAACTTAGTGCCGAGAAGCGATAGCTCTTCGAGATACGAAAGATCAGCAAAACCACTATACCCGCCAGAACCTACAGCTTCATAAAGGCCACCGCACAGCCCAGCATCCCTTATCTCAAGTCTACGTAAGCCAATAATTGTTGCAGCAAGTGCTATGTCCTCAGCGTAAACGCAGCCACGTAGGGTTACAGATTCACCATCAGACCGACGATAAGTGGGTACGATGTCACCAATATCTACTGCTTCACGAATGCGCTCAATAGTTTCACTATCGAGCTCGTGAGTGATTGACAGATTTTGGTCATCTTGAAAAGCAAACAGTACATCTCTTAAACCGGGAGAATAAACGAAACGATCGGAAGTCAACATGGAAGTGAGATAGGCGATTGAAAGGGTGCGGAAATTTGGGTTTTCACCGAAGTTGGGGTGGTCCTTTGCGGCCTCGGACTGCACCCATCCCAGTAACCCCTCGATCGCGCGCCGCTGATCAGAGGTCAGGGGCGTTCCAGGCGGGTTTCTAGCTACAGTTGAGGCGCTTGCACAAGTCTCAAAACCTTCGCGCGCCGCATCGGTGCTTTGAAGACGATCAGGATAGAGCTCGTCGACAGTTTTCCTTATCTTTATGATTGTTTCAGAAATTGCGCCCCAATCCCCGCGCATCCGGCCCACAACGCACCCTGCAAACTGATCCGCTTCTGTCTCCATGATCTTACTGTCCACGTTAACGTACGCGAAATGACCGTTCGCAAAGTGGCCGATCTCATGAGCGATAATCATGGTTAGGGGCCACTGGTCTTGGCCGCTGATCTGTGCCAACCAATCTGGGTCGTATACGAGGAAGCGACCTGGCTTGCCTTCCTTTAGTTGGTTAGTGTCGACTTTTGCAAAGGCAGAACCTGCGCCGGTGCACTCAACAATCTGAATGTCCTGAAGGACCAGTCCGGAAGCGGCAATTACGTTATTAACTACATTCTCAATCACACCCCGTGAAAATCCCAGTATCTCACCTTCAGGTCGATTGCTTGAGAGGTAGCTGTCGATACATGAGTTGGCTATGGTGCTGTCGGCGTACGCAAACGAGTAGGGCGCGCCACCTAATAGCGCCATCAGCGGAAGTCGTAGAGATGATGGCGATAGGTTACTCACCTGTTTCAATATCAACTAGCGCCGATACATCTGATGTTGCGCCAAAAGACTGGCACTCTAGACGAGAAAACTCTTCTGACTTCCGTTTGGATAGGGCTCCAGAGAAAAGCATGGCCTCACAACTCCGGCGAATCTGTAGGCCGCGGAGAACCGTTCCTCCTGCTCGGACCCAACGTGCAAATTCACGCTGTGCACCAGAAAAGTCTTTTTTATTCGTTTTGGATAGAAGAGTGGACCTCTGGAGATTTCCACCGCCAACGTTGAAAGCAAAAGATACTAGCGATCCGAACTGGTCGGCGCTCGTTTCAACAGTGACGACCTTCCCAACGAAGCGGCGGGCAATCAGAAGGTCTTCTGACAGGAGTTCCAGCCCACGCTCTTCACTGATGCCATTGGCCCACTCGTCCATGGTTACGTGCGCTTTGATTTCGGCTTCGGTTAGAGAAGCACAAGTTTTCTTAGCGAACAGCCGTCCGAATCCAATTGTACAGTATCCTGCCGGGTCATCGTACTTTTGTGGGAACCAGCCTTCGAAGTGCGCAATCATGTTAAGCGCGTAACCGGGTATTTCAGGTGGTGTAGTGACTTCCGTAAGGGTGGCACCCAAGACCGAAGTGCCGCCTGCACGAGCTTCCATTAGTTCGACTGCGAAGAGGGAGCGAAGTGCAGGTTCATCCGCCTTCTCCTGTGCCAAGGCGGGCATAGAGACAAAGGCGATGATGCAGAGCACTAAAAGGCGGAGTTTCATCGGTTCACCTCGTGATTGGTTCCAAAGGTTCCACTAGCGTTCGTACTTTCCACATTTCTAGCGGTATAGTTGCACACTTTTGTCGACAAAGGGAGTGGGTGTTGGGTGGTTTCGTGTGAAACTAAGGCGGTCGACCTGTTCGAAAGGGTCGTTTCTGTCCCGACCGACTGGTGGTACGAGGAATCAAGGGCTTAGGTCGGCCAAAACCCTACGACAAGACCTCTTTAGTTCTGGGAGTGTTTCGTCCCGGTTGAGGCTAATCGGCACCAAGATCTTCGTGCGCCTTGAACGAATGACCGCTTTGGAGGAACCGCGTCGCTTCTCGTCACAGGTCTGAACGACCGTTATGGGCCGTCCTTGTGCGTCATCGTTCAAAGTTCATAGGGCTGTGTGCCGGCGCGGAGCTCGTCGCTTGGGTCAAACCGATTGCAGCGGCGTTTCGTCGCCTGCGGAGATGGCCAGACC
This sequence comes from Tabrizicola sp., assembly GCF_041913445.1. Classification (GTDB taxonomy): domain Bacteria; phylum Pseudomonadota; class Alphaproteobacteria; order Rhodobacterales; family Rhodobacteraceae; genus Tabrizicola. The sequence continues at coordinate 1,955 of NZ_JAYSFG010000033.1, read as the reverse complement.
ATCCGCGACAGCCGTGAACACCTCGCTGAAGGAGTGAGAAGCTTGCGGAAACATGTCTCTCATGGTCTGGGAGACCAGGGACATCAGGCTGGAGCCTCCGACATAGACTACCTTCTCGACCTGCGCTGGGTTCAGGCCCGCGATCCGCAGTGTCTCGCGTGCGCCTTCCGCTAGTGCGTCCGCATAGCGGTCAAGGGTTTCAGCCAGGGTGTCGGCCGACAGTGGAACGGCCAGGCCCCGCTCGATCCCGTCCAGCAGGATGAATGGGCTCGCATTCCCACTGTTGGACTCGATCTTGCCGCGCTCTACGGCGAAGCTAAGCTCATGCCCCAGTTCATCTTCCAACACCCTGGCCAGTCGGGCAAGTTTCTCCGGCTCATGCGCCAGTCGCACCATCTCGGCAGCAAGTCTTCGGTTCTGTGGCGTATAGAGGAATGCGATCTTCTCCCAGGTCGCAAGGTCGTGGAAGATCGCGTTCGGGGTCGGGGTGCTGCCCGAGCCCAGGACCTTTCGCAGGTCGGTCCCTTTGCCCAGATGCGGCATCACCCGGTCGATACTGATCGTCCGGTCGAAATCCGTCCCGCCGATGCGCACGCCGTGGTTGGCGAGGATCGTCACCCCCTCTTGACCCGAGCGGAACAGCGAGAAGTCCGAGGTGCCGCCACCCACATCGACGATCAACCTGGTTCCCCCTTGGTCCCCTAGCGCGCCGCTGGCGATAGCTGCGGCCTGCGGCTCGGGCATGAACGCCACCTCACGGAACCCGGCCGCACTGTAACAGACGCGCAGATCCGCTTCGGCGGCGACTTCGCGGGGGTCGCCCGCCGCATGGAAGACCACCGGCCGCCCTGACAGGACACGGTCGAAGCTCATCCCCGCCTCGGCCTCGGCCCGCGCCTTCACCTGGGCCAGGAAGCGGGCGATGACATCGACGAAAGTAACCCGTTCGTTCAAGAGTTGGCGGGGCTCATGCATAAGGGGCGTGCCAAGGATGCGCTTGAGTGCCCGCATGAAACGACCGTGGGCACCGTCGAGCAGCGCTTGGTTGGCTGGCTCGCCTATCAGCATTTTCCGCGTGTCGAAGTCGAAGAAGAAGGTCGTAGGGATGGTGGTCTGGCCAGACGCGAAGGAGATCAGTCGGGGTCTTCCATCGCGCAGATAGCCAGCGGCGGTGTTCGAGGTGCCGAAATCCACCCCCAGCCCAGGAGCTTTAGGCGTCATGCTCATTTTCCTTGTGCCGCGCGGAGCCGGTGTCCGTAGGCAGCCCGCAGGAAGGTGTCAAGCGAGTGGTGGGCGCGATCTGTATATCTGGTTTGCACATTGCGGAGCACGTGAGCAGTACTGGGCACCCCTGCGATCCGGGCATGTTAACCGGCAGCTAAGGGCCGCGTTCAGTCATTCAGCGCCATGCCCATTAGTTCCAGGAAACCGCCAGTGTTTGCATCGCGAGGGGAAGCATGCGATACTCAATCCTGAGGCGAGCTGCAGATATTGGGCCGGTCGACCTGTTGCGGGAATATGTTGATGTTCAAGATGTTCCGAACATTCTTTCTCATCGTTTTCCTGGCTCTGGTGCTCAAACTACTCGTTGGCGAAGAAGCGCCGCGAGCCGGGCTTCCCGCCTCGTCCAAGGAGTTAGCTTCGTCTAGCTCGCCTGCTCTTGCAGGAGTTGAAGTGATAACTTCGGTTGCGACGGACGAACCTGCAGCTGCGATAGCCCCCGCTGGCTCTGACCTGGTTGCGGATGAGTCTTCTGAACCAGTGCCTGCGAAACTGCCCACCAAGCTCTACGTCACCGGCTCAAAGGTCAATTTGAGGGATGGTCCTTCCATAAGGGGCAAGGCACTAGGACAACTGGCAGAAGGGACCACGGTTGAACGGATTTCGCAGGTAGATGGTTTGACCTGCCACTGGTCTTTCATCCAGCTGCGACCGGAGCCGGTAGCTGATTTACG
>NZ_JAYSFG010000032.1:0-25956 GCF_041913445.1 Tabrizicola sp. | reverse complement strand
ACGCTGCATATCGTGGCGGGGCTCTTGCTGCCGATCTGGAAGCAACTCCCCCAGGACGAAACCCGCGTCTACCGGCTGCAGACCGATGACGGTCAGCGCATCATCGGCCGCCGAGTCTCGCCCGCCTGGGTCGCGACCACGCTGGCAGACGACGCCCCGAAGCTTACGGCCGCTGAGGTCCATGCCCTCGTTCTCGAGGGCAAGACCGTCGTGCGTCTGGCCGAGGGGATGGAGTTGCATCGCTCCCGCGTCATGGGCGTGAACCGGATCGAGCTTTCGGGCTTCACGGAAGCTCATAAGGATCGCCTCAAGGCGGATGGCTTCTTTTCGGAAATCATCGCGTGGAAGCTGCGGCTGTTCTGCCCCACCGATCCTTCCGGGATCGCGGTCCTCAAGCGGCTGCTTGCGCGTTTTGCGGTCTCTGGTCTACACGCACGCATTGGTTGAATTGTGTGATCATGTCATTGGAAACAGAAGACCTCTTGCGTGAGCTTTCGTCCCATGCCGAAAGCGTTTGTCGTCATTACCTTCCCGCTGGACGGCGGGAAGGCTCCTACTGGATCGTTGGCGATCTGCAGAACAATCCCGGTCGATCGCTGTTCGTGCGGTTGACCGGCCCCACATCGGGGCCGGGTGCCGCCGGCAAGTTCACCGATGGCGCGACCGGTGAACATGGTGATCTCCTCGATATCATCCGCGAGCGCACCGGGATCTCCCGCTTTCCCGACCTTCTCGCCGAGGCGCGAGCGCATCTTGGCCGTCCGGCGCCGGTTCTCCCGGATGGTCCTTCCCCGAGAAAATCAAAATCCCCCGGCGGCACGCCAGAGGCAGCGGCGCACTTGTTTGCGGCCTCGGTGCCGGTCGCAGGCACGCTTGCGGAAACCTATCTCCGCTCTCGGGGCATCACCCTTGGTGGCAGTGTGAGCGCCTTTCGCTTCCACCCGAAGTGCTGGCATCGGGATGAGGGCCAGACCAAGAGCATTCCCCGACCAGCGCTGATCGCTGCGGTCACCGATGGGGCAGGGGCCTTGCAGGGTGTGCATCGCACTTGGCTTGCGCCTGACGGCCAAGGCAAGGCGGCAGTCGAGACGCAGCGGCGGGCCATGGGGCACCTTCTTGGCAATGCCGTCAGGTTGACCCCGTGCGATGACATCCTCGTTGTCGGCGAAGGCATCGAGACCATGCTGTCCGTTCGTGAGGCCGCCCCCGGCCTTCCCGTCTGGGCCGCTCTCTCATCGGGTCACCTCGGAGCTGTCCTGCTGCCGGAGGGGGTGCGGCGCCTTTACATCGCCATCGACCGCGATTTGGCGGGGCAGCGCGCAGCGGAGAGGTTGAGCGCCAGAGCCACCGAGGTCGGGATTGAAGTGCGGATGCTCGAGCCACGGCTCGGGGACTTCAACGACGATCTCCGGGCAGACGGACCGACGGTGCTGCGTCAGCATCTGGCAAAGCAGATCGGTCCCGAGGATCAGCAGCGCCTGGAAATCTGAGCGTCTCCGCGCAAGGGGCGTTTCAGGACAGTGGGGCAGGGGGGATGGACCATCGCAGGTTTGAACCGTCCTCTTCTGCCTCTTCTCGGGGCAGCTCATCCACACCTCCCCCGAGCGGCCTTCAAGAGATGGGCAGGCGGCCGTCAAAGGGGACGACCCTTCAAGGACGGGGGGCAACTGATTTCCGCCGCGGGGGACGAGCCCCCGCTTTGCATCGCGAAGCATATGTGGACACCCCCTTCGTCAAGTCTTTCCTCAAAGCGCGTCGAATCCGGTTGGGTGCTTGCATATGTCCGGCCTCGTAGTGCGGCCGGTTGGCCGCGGGCCCTGATGATATCCGCGGATCATGGTCCCTATCAAATCATCGCGCTTTTGGGCGCTGTCTCGCGAACGGGTTTTCCTGATCCCCGGCAAAACCGGTAGTCATCACGCTTCTTGGGCAGACCCTCCGAACTGTTGCGACGCCAGTGCGTCGTATTCTATGCGGCTGCTTCTCCGTAGACGGTTTTCCGTGCCATCACGGCCCAGCAGATCCGTGCCATCTTGTTGGCCAGGGCCACCGTTGTAAGGCGTGCCGATTTCACCTGCAGGAGCTTTCTGACCCAGCTCATCAATGGCCCTTCGGCTGTGCGCCTCGAGAAGCCGACGACGGCTGTCGCCCCGATGACCAGCAAGGTTCTCAGATACCGATTTCCGGCTTTCGTGATCCGCCCAAGTCGCTCTTTGCCCCCAGAGGAGTTGGATCGAGGCGTCAGGCCGAGCCATGCGGCAAGATCTCGTCCCGATCTGAAGGCAGCAGGGTCCACTACACTGGCCGCCATTGCGGATGCGGTGATCACGCCGACGCCGGGGATCGTCGCCAGCCGTTGGCTGGCTTCGCTCGTGCGGTGCCATTCCAGGATTTTCCTCTCGAGCTCCTTTATCTCGGCATTCAAGGAGCCGATCTGTCGGGCAGAGGACAACACGATGTCACGCACGAGCGGCGGCAAGTCGATCTCGTCTGCGCCGTGTGCAAGCACCCGCTCGACGAGATCGGCATGCCGTCTGATCCCCTTTGGCGCTACGACGCCCATCTCGGTCAGATGGCCTCGCAGGGCGTTCACAAGCATTGTTCTTTGGCGGACCAATAGGGCGCGGGTCTTGTGGACCATGAGAATGGCCTGCTGCGATTCAGATTTGATCGGGACAAACCGCATGGTCGGCCTGGTCACCGCCTCGCAGATGGCTTCGGCGTCGACCATGTCGTTCTTCTGGCGCTTGACGTAGGGCTTCACGTAGGACGCGACCATCAATCGGACTTCGTGGCCCAGGGCAGAAAGTTCCCGCGCCCAATGGTGCGCGGAGGGGCACGCCTCCATGCCAACCAAGCACGGATCCAACCTCCCAAAGAACTCGAGCATCTGAGAGCGCCGCACCTTTCTGGTGATGACAACTTTTCCGTCAGCATCGACAGCGTGGACCTGGAAAACGCTCTTCGCGAGATCGAGGCCAATGATCATTCCGGACATATCCAACCACTCCTTCTTCCCGGGGAACCGTTGAAACCAGATTCGACGGTTGGGGTGGGGGTGTCCACATCATCAAATCAGCCGCCCACCGTCCTCCTCCACATGCGTTCCGGCCCCGAAGGCGGGGTGAAGAGTCCTCCCCCGTGACGGCTTTCGCAGCCCATGAAGGCCGCGCGGGATGACGCGCGGACAAGACAGGCCCGGAGGCATGAAGAAGATGACGTTCCAAACCCGCGACGACGCTTACGAACCCGCCCACACCGCATCCCAGACCGCCCATGCGCTGGAGGAGCTGCAGCTCTACGGCTACCGCCCCTTCGAGGATGAGCCCGATCCGCGCCCGATGCCCGACGCTGACCGCCTCCGGGGTGCCATCGCCGACATCTTCGACGCCCTCGTTGCGAGCCTCGCTGACACCCGCATGGAACCCGACCTCGAAGAAGTGCTCTGGGGACAGGTCAACCTCTTCCACCGCGCCACCGCCCGGATCGAACGATCGCTCGACGACAACGAGCAGGCGCAGCGCCGCCTCCAGCGCGAGCAGGACGGCTCCGAGGTGAAATCCACCGAACTCGAGCGCCTGACAGCCGAGGGCCTGACCCTCACCGAACGGCGGAACTGCATGGACATGATGCGCGATCACGCCGCAACCGAGTTCTGGCACCACACAGGCTCGACCTGGCGGCCCCGCACCGGTTCAAAGGTGAACCATCAGCACCTGACCGCAGCCCTGATCGACAGCCGCGACTTCCTGGCCGCCAAGCGCCGCGCCGAGACCGAGGTGATGCTGCCTGTCGGCCCCAAGGTCGCCCTCACCGGTGGGACCGATTTCAACGATCACCGCCTTATCTGGGGCAAGCTCGATCAGGTCCGGACCAAATATCCCGACATGGTCCTTCTCCACGGTGGAAGCCTGAAAGGTGCAGAACTCATCGCCGCCAAATGGGCCGAGTCCCGGGGCGTGACGCAGGTAGCCTTCAAGCCCGACTGGACCAAGCACGCCAAGGCCGCACCCTTCAAGCGCAACGACGCCATGTTGGATGTGCTCCCCGTGGGTGTCCTCGTCTTCCCGGGCAACGGCATCCAGGAGAACCTCGCCGACAAGGCCAAGAAGCTCGGCATCCCGGTCATAAAGTTCGAGAAGGGGGCGTGAGCCCCCGGTACCTGACCGGCATCGCGCGAGGCACGGAAATGGGAGACCGGAAGTAAGATCAACTCTCGGAGCATAGGCAACGGGGTTCAGCAGGACGGCGAAACCGCTACCGGCCTATTCTCCCCTCTCGACGGCAAAAATAAATGTAAGACTTTCCGATACTTAGAGATCAACCTGCTCGGATAGCGCAGAGAACACTGTGCACTAGGAACCCCAAGGCCGCTATGTTAAGCAAATCAGGTGGTTCCGGCAAAGAACAGTAGATGGCGACAAGAACAATCGATCTATTCAGTGGCGCGGGGGGGCTCAGTCTAGGGGCAAGGCTCTCCGGCATGGAAGTCGCGCTCGCAGTAGAAACCGATAGGCATGCAGCTACCACCTTCAAGCAGAACTTTAGAAGCGCAAGGCTGATAAACAAGAAAGTCGAAGAAACCAGCGCCGAAGACTACTCGGGCTACGAAGGCGTTGAAGTGCTGATGGCAGGGCCACCCTGCCAAGCCTTCTCTACCTCAAACCAAAGAACGAGGAACGATTCCAATCCGCTAAACAACTTGTTGTTTGAACCAGCACGAATAGCGCAAATCATCCAACCCAAGTGGGTAGTAGTAGAGAACGTCCCAGGTTTGGACATTGGATCTCGAAGGAAGTACCTTGAGCATCTGACGGAAATGTTAAGAAACATTGGCTATACCGTATCAGTACACAAGCTGAATGCCGTAATGTATGGTGTACCTCAGAATAGAACACGACTATTTGTTCTTGCGGGGCCCAAGTCAATAGAAGCCAGAGCCCTAGAGTCGAGAATGGAGCGCTATCAGTGCACGGTGCGCGACGCAATCCAAGACCTTCCATCGTTACGGGTTGGAGCGGATGTTGATGAATTGCCCTACCGGAGTGAGCCACATAGTGAACTCTCCCGAAGTCTTCGTGGTTCCCTTGAACGATGCACTGGTCATCTAGTTACCAAGAACAACGAGGCAGTAATCGCGCGATATAGTCACATACCGCAGAGCGGGAACTGGTCAAACATTCCCCCAACTCTAATGCAGACATACAGAGACTCATCGAGATGCCACACTGGCATCTACCACCGACTTCGATACGATGGACCGTCAAAGGTTCTAGGCAACTTTCGGAAAAATATGTTGATCCATCCGGTAGAAAACCGTGGATTGTCCATAAGAGAAGCCGCACGAATTCAAACCTTTCCCGATGAGTTTGAGTTTTCCGGATCAATAGGAAAGCGACAGCAGCAAGCTGGCAATGCAGTACCCCCGCGACTGGCTAGAGCCGTATTAAGTATCATTGGTGATCAGCTGTGAAAGTCACATCAAAGAAAGCACTTCAGGACCACCTGCCATCGAGCGGGGAGTTCAAGTCGCTAAGAGCACGATACGATACGCTTGCTGCGGCTATGAATACACAGATACATCCGCTTGTAACGACCTACGCCAATCTCGCAACTGGATCATTCTTCAGTGACCATGGTGTGCAACATATTTCCGATGTCATCAAGAGCGCTCAGCGGCTGCTTCAAGACGCAACCGGGCAGATTTCAGAGTATGAGCTCTTCATCCTACTCGTTGCAATAAATTACCATGACATAGGCAACATGTTTGGTCGTTTTGAGCACGAGGAGAAGATAAGCGAAGTCCTAGACAAGTTCTTTACTGCAGCTTCGTTTGATCAACTCGACCGTGCGCTGGCTATTCAAGTTGCGTCAAAGCATGGCGGAGCGACAAATGGCAACAAGGACAAGTTAAGTGAATTGGAAAGAAGCACCACCTGGAAAAATGTCCCAGTACGCCCTCAGCTCTTGGCGGCACTACTGAAACTGGCGGACGAGCTCTCGGAGCATAACAGGCGTGGTGACCAAACGGCTCTTTCGGCGGGCATACTAAAAGGACACGAGTCAGAAATTCATCATGTATTCGCGTGCTCAGTAAACAATTTGATGCCAGATTTTAAGTCTGGCTCAGTTGATTATAGATTTTTCTTGACTCTCGAAACACTCAAGCAGGAGTATGCTTGGCGGTCGGGAAGCACAATCAAAATTCTAGAGTATATTTACCAAAGAGTAATCAAAACATACCTGGAGTGCGTTTATTGTTCAAAATATGCGCGAGGTTTCTTTTTCTTCGATCGTGTCAATGTCCGTATTGAAATTTTCGACTCGCAAAAGCCGATTAAGTTAATGGAGCTTGCCCTTCGAATTGAGGGTGAGTCGAGCTACCCAAGTGAGGCAGATCTTTCAAAGCACGCGTCCATACTAAAGTGTGAAGGAAGAAGTCAGCCGCCAAGCTCGAACGATGTCCTAACTGAACTTGGAGTAACCGCCGATGGCTGAATCTCGCCATTCCAATCCGTTGAGAGTTTTCTCACCGGAAGGCATGCCTCCAAATGACTTTCACGACATTTTTGTTGCCGACGTACCGGGAGGTACAGCAATCAAGTCGGAAGGCCACACTTGGCTCCATGGGCCACGGGGGTCGGGTAAGTCAATGCTACTGCGCTACCTAGAACCAGACTGTCAGCTTATTGAGTTGTCGCATACGAATGGTTTGTCAGAGCCTGATCTTGCAAGGCTCTCCTTTTTTGCACTTTACGCATCGGCCCGGCAATTCGAGAGTGACTTCCCAGAAATGGCACGGTTGCGAGGGGATTTCTCAGAGGCAATTCTGGCTGAACATGCACTAGTCCTTCATTTCGTCTACCACGCTCTTTCGCGGCTCAAGCGCAGCGGTGCCCTTCGCCAGATTGAGAGTCTGGAGATGGACCAACTACAGACGAAACTGTTTGTGAAGGTTCACGCTCAAGTCGCTGCGACGAAAACGGAGATCACATCTATCAAGATTGGTGACGCCTTGGGCGAATTACTTGATGGTCTTTGGGAGGCGCAGCTAACGTTCAACGACTACTTGGACCGATTGCTCGTTGCAAGTGATCGCGCGTTCTTCGAGAGCAAAGTCCTCAGGCAAAAGACCTTTCTTGAGCCCCTCACAGACTGGCTCCTTTCGCTCCCGGCAATATCGCAAATTAGGCACATCTTCATTATATTGGATGATGCTGACAAACTAACAGAAACACAGACGCGCGTCTTTAACACCTGGTTGTCGCGTCGATCCGGAAAGGTGAGCTACAAGTTTTCGTCAGAAGAGTATCAGTACAAGACTTTCTACACCAAGGGTGATTTTCGCGTAGAACATCCGCATGATTTTAACGAACTGAACTTGACGGATATTTACACCTCCAATCAGAGTCGACAGTTTAGGGAGCGGATGTACAAGATTGTTAACAAGAGACTGTCAAGGCTTGCCGACGGGAAAGATCCACTGGGGCGTCAGCTGAACGCCATCGATTTCTTTCAAGAGGATTCGAAACAGGAGCGTGAAATCGCTGAGATTGCCTCGAGCTTGACTAAGGGAACCACAAGAAGCACTCGTGGGCGAGATGATGCATATCGATATGCTCGGCCAAATTATATGCTGAGTTTGGCCGGAAATTCCAAGAATAAGAATGTCTATTCGTATAGTGGCTTTGAGCAGCTCGTTAACATTTCATCCGGTAACCCAAGGTACTTCCTCGAATTTGCCCATGAGATGTTTGATAGACAAGTAGTTCGCCACTCGCGCCAGGGCGTGCCACTTAGGATTGAACCAGAGGTTCAGAATGCCGTTGTACGGGAAAAGGCACAGGATCTCTTTCTGGAAGAGTTGGACGAATTAAAGCTAGATGGCACAAACCGAAATCGCGACTACAAGGCAGCGATCTACCTGCAGCAATTTATTGGTAGTCTAGGAATGCTCTTTGAAAGCATTCTTTACAATCCTGCTCTCAGCGAGCGCAGAGTCTTTAGTTTCGCAGTTTCTGATGTTCTGGATGAGGAAGTTGAGAAGGTGCTTCGCCTCGGTGTTACTCATGCATACTTTTCGCGAACGGCTATTGGTCGAAAGGAGGGCATGGGGAAGACAGAGTGCTTTGTGCTTTCGCGTCGTTTCGCTCCCTATTTTAAGTTAGATCCGAATGGATTTACGGCTTACAAGTTTTTACAGAATTCCGAGATCAGGCGGATGATGTTCGAGCCAGAGGCATATCGAAAGGCCCTTAGGGCTGCTAAGAGTTCATCCGAGACAACGCAAATGACGCTCGGATTTTGGGATTGACTATGGCAACCATCGTTGAAGTTTCGTCTCTGGATTTTGTCATCGGGGATGTTTTTGTTTGTTGGGCGAGTTTTGAAGCGCGCTCTAGCCAGATTTTCGATAGTCTTCCTGGGGGTGTTCGGAGCGTTGTATTTGCTTCGAACCAGCATGAGTATCCATTTGGAGGGTCGTTTTCGGGAATAAGGCGCCGTGGTTCACGCCTTGATGTTCGGTGGATAGATCGGGACAATCAGATTGCAGTGTATGATGATATGGTCGATCTCGTTGGCTCGACTAGCAGTAATAGACTGTGGATTGACGTAACCTGCTTTCCGAGAGAGTTTCTTGCGATCTTAATTAAGGTACTTTCTAGATTTGACGAGCAGGTGCACAGCAGAGTTTGTCTCTTCTACTCACAGGCTGATGACTATGCTTGTGGTGCAAAACATGATGACGACAAGTGGCTCGTAAAGGGCGTTCAGTCCGTTGCGCCAATCCTAGGTTTTCGGGGTGTTCGTAGACCAGGTAAGGACTTGGTGCTCTTGGGTATGCTGGGCTTTGATGTAGACAGATTTCTACTTATTTCTAATGAGATACAGGCGGATAGATTCTTGCTTGGTGTTGGTGGTACTCTTGTTGCTGAACGGAGTTGGATGGAGGCGAAGAATGCGCGCGCTGTTAGCTCTTTACAGTCTTTTCTCGACTATGATGGGGAGTTTAGATTCAGTTGTGATGATGTTGGTCAGTGCATGGCGGATGTGGAAGGCGCCATTGCTCGTGTAAGTGAATCGGCTGACGTAATGATAGTTAATTTGAACAACAAAGTATCTGTGATTGCAACAGCCTTGCTTGGCCTAAAGTTTCCTCGTTTGCGGCTCTGTCATAGCAGCGGTATTGTATACAATTGGAGGGAGTATAGTTCTGCAAACGGGAAAGTCATCATTCTTCCAGTTGATGAGTTGATGAAGCTTTAGCGATCTTGTCGGTGGTCAGGCCCGCCTTTGCCGCTACTTGTACCACTGTATAGCTTACATAATCAAAATTATGCGACATGACTCTGTAGGCGCAAAGTAGAACTGTTGCACACGCCCTTCCGGCCACGGCAGACCTCGGTCATTCGTTGAAGGACTTCCTTGTCTCGCCTTCGGTCATCCAGTCCTGCCCACCGAAGGCAACGAGTGCGACAAAGACGCAGTTCTTGTTGAGATCGGCGCGGAACACGACGGTCAGACGATGGCCTCGTCCACCATGGCGGACCAGCCATCCGTCCAGCGGTGGTGCCAGGCGAACGCCGGACATCGGGTTGGCGGAGACGTCGTCAATCAGATCGTCGACCTCATCAAGGCGCCTGCCGGCGGCGTCGAAGTCCCCGCCGGTCACTTCGACGATGTGATCAACCAAAGCAGCAAGGTCTTGGTCGACCAGAGGATGTCGAACGATGCGCATCAGGCAGCGGTGCCACCGGCGGCCTTTGCAAGTCGGGCAAGATGCGCGCGCGCCCCAGACGTGATGGACTCGCCCGTTCGGACGGGTTCCCAGGCATCAGGGGGAAGTGCGAGGCGCCGCTTGACTTCGGCTTCGAAAAGAAGACGCTCCCTCTCGCGCGCTGCGCGCGCACGGGCCATTTCGCCAGAGACTGCAGCGCTTATGTTCGGATACTCGCCGCTCTCGACCAACTCTCGGGCGAAGTTGAAAGCTGCATCCGTGAAGCTGACACTCTGTTTGTGTACGCCCATCATCGTCTCCGTCGGTAGTCCATTGGAGCACCATAGCCTTCCCGCTGAATGTTTTCAACGATCGGAAGCGGGCAAGGGTCTGGAGGCCATGGATGAGCAATAGACGCAGAAATCTGTAGCTTTTAAGGACAGCTGGCAGACGATCCTCGCCGGTCGAGCTATGCAGCGCCGACGGCCACTGCACTTCTTCGCCGATCACGGCGCCGCGCGTTGCCCTTTCGTTTCGCTTCTGGTCCAGTCTGGCGGCACGAAGTTGAGCTGAGGCGACACCAAGATGAAGACCCAAAGTGGCGACCTCGACCGTTGGCCGGACCCGGCCGGCGCAAACGCCCGCCGCAGCGTTTTCGCGCAAGACCTTGTCATCGAAGGCGATGCCTCTTCCAGTGGGCCGATAGAGGTCCAAGGCAATGTCGTTGGCTCACTGCGGGCACCGGAGATCACTGTGGCTGGTTCAGGGCGCGTTGAAGGTTCCGTCGTCGCCCACGACCTCGTCGTGCTTGGGGCGGTCTCTGGTATGATCTCGGCGCGAAACGTTCAGCTCGCGCCAAGTGCGATCGTGCAGGCCGATGTCATCCATGAGCGGATCGCCATCGAGGCTGGTGCCGAGGTTGAAGGCAGGCTTCAGCGTAAGGCCTGAACGATCTCGCACCGCATGGTCTGGCGGTAGCATTTGGCCGGCAGGCAGATAGCCCCGCCGCAACTTCCGTCGGAGGGTTTGCGATGCCGCTCTCTCCGCTTCTTCAACGGAAGCACAGGTTTCGATGCTCGTCCGGCCGTGGGTCCCGATCCGGCCCCAGGTCCGCAAGACGGATACGTCCCCGAACAGCGTCGCCGCAACATCGATGCAGTAGAAGCGCGACATGTTGGCCTCAGGGTCGATGCGGTGCAGATGTGCCAGAGGCATGGCGGTCCTCCCCCGCTCAGACTCTGCTTTGCGGCTCGCCAAGTCCAATTGCTTTTCTGAATCGATCTGGGCGGTCCGATTCAGAAAGCTGATGGGTCACGGCGATGAATCGTTCGGTGGTCCCTCTACAACCTCGACCCATAGGACTCCGCGCAAGGTTTCTTCCGGGACCAGCCACACGGTCCTGAAGCGACCGCTCGCGGTGCGATGACGCTCCGCGACAAGCTCCCGGTTTGCGCGGTCGATCCGCCACAGCCTACGATCGATGACCGACTGCTTGGTCCTGATTTGGGTGACGTCATCCATTCCTGCCCCCAATGAACCGTTGTCGCGCTGCAGTCATGGACATGAAGTCCATCAGAACATATCTAGTGTTGTCAGAAGTGGTGCTTTGTCGTCGCCACGCGAACCACGAAAGGCGTTCCTGTCGATGCATGTTCTGTCCCCCGTTCTGGTTGTTTCCGCGCTTGCGGCGATGTCTGTACCTGTCCACGCGCTTGACGCCTGGGCGGTCGGTGTCGAGCGTGGACTGCCGACCTACGCGCTCACCAGCGAGGCGGGTGAGGTGCGGCTCGTTTGCGACCCGGATCGCGTTTTCGGGCCGACGCCCAACGGCGCGCTGGTGGTGCGCTTCGACAAGGACGCTGCGCCGGACATGGTCGTCGTGCTCGCGAAGTCTGGTGAACAAGCCCGTCTGCCGCTCAAGACCGGCGTCGCTGCCCAAGCGTCGGCTGAAGCCATGGACTGGTCGAAGATGGTGGCGACCTTCCGCGCTGGCGGTGAATTTGCCCTGGTCACGAGCGCCGACAGCCTGACCTTCGAGACAGCGCCGCTGTCCGAGCTTGCCTGCGAGTGATCGCAGGCAGTTCATCGAATTCTGTTGCATGGTCCGGGTCTATCTGATGCGTCGCGCCTCGATGAGCCGCGACGCGATGGCGGCGAGGAAGGCACCAACGATCGCCGCCCGGGGCTCGATCTGCCAGGGGTCACCAAGGGCTGCATGCATGGCGCGGATCGCTGAGCCTTGGGCGTAGACGGTCATCGCTTCGCCGACCGCCATGTTTGTTGCCGACATGGCGAAGATGCGCCTCGCCTCGTCTGCATGCGCATTGATATCCTCTTCAGCCAATAGCCGCCGCAATTCCGCGCGGGCTTCCTTGGCAAAGGCGCGCAGCATGTAGGCCGGGGTCACCTCGCCCGCACCCGGGATCAGCTCCAGACGCCTCTCGGTCGCCAGTGGAAGCCGAAACAGAACCACCAGCTTCTCTTTCCGCGGCTTTGACACCACACCAGAGGGAGCCTCGGGCGGCAATGCCGGGGACGGCGGTCCCCCCTCCCCTTCCCTCTTCCCGGCCAACCTCGCTTCCCTCTTGGGCATCGATGGCTGATCAGGGAGTTGGGCCTCGAGGCTCTCTGCTGAGAGTTCCGCTTCCGGCGCTCGCCGTTCGGCAAGAATGCGCGATTGTACCTCGCGCGACGATCGCAGCCGCGCTGCGGAGTTCTGCAGGCCCGGCTCTTCCGCCGCCGGGGAGGGTGCGACGCGTGCAGGAAGGCGGAAACGGCTCATGCAGGGATCACCTCGTCGATCCCTGTCAGGACGAGTTCCGCGACTTCGAGCTGACGCGCGATGGCGTCCGCCACCAACCGGCCGCCGGGGGCCTTGGCGTTGGCGCGGGCCGCCGGTCCGAGGGGGCCGTGGTATCCCAGCTGTTCGAGGATGCGCGAATGCGGCACGATCACGTCGAGATGGTCAAGACGCAGGATCTCCTGCAGCACCTCCTGATCGCGTTTCGGCAGTTGCGCCATTCCCCCTTCCCGGGTCGCGGCATCGATGATCTTCGGCCCGGCATCCATGACCAGGACCCGGACTTCCGGGAAGCGCTCACCTTCGGCAATCGAGGCGCGGAGGTCGTCCATCCAGAGGACGGCGCGATGGGTCATTTCCCATTCGGCATAAACGGGACGTGCTGGGATCAGCACCAGATCGGAGATCAGGCAGAAGTCCTCGGTGTCGGTGTGGGTGCCAGGCCGGGTGTCGATCACGACCAGATCGACGCCACGTTCTTCCTCGGCCTCAAGGAGCGACAGAAGCCCTTCGACGCTCTCGGGTGGCGAGAGGATCGCTAGGCCCTCCGGCCAGTCGGGCTTCTGCGCACCTTCCCAGGTGGCCAGTTCAAAGCTGTCGCGCCAACGGCCGAGTTGGGCGTTGACGTCACCGTCAATCAGGGTGACGCCGCGCCCGAGGTTCAGTGCTGCAGACGCGAGAAGCATGGCGGTCGTGGTCTTTCCCGAGCCGCCCTTGGTCTGCACGATGGTAATGACTTGCATGAAATGACGCCTCCACAAACGGTACTCACTACCCCTCGCACCGGCATCCGGCGCTCTTTCATGACGCTGCGGAAGGCGATGCACCGCAGGCAGGGCGAGACTGCGCGAAGCCTTTGTAAAGGCGTCACTAATCCGACCGGCATCCGGTGCGCCGTTTAGGCATAAGGTTGCAGAAACGTCAAATCGCATGTGCTGGAAGTTGTATCATGGACCCTGCGCCTTCATGTTTCTTAAGGATTCCTACATCCGTAATGCTGCGGCGCGGCGCACGAGCCGCCCTGAGGCGTGACCGCAATCGAGGCCGTCTGCCTTCTGGCCCGTATGGCGGTTTGCATGTCTGCATGTCTGCATAGGTGACAGGCCGCATGCCTGCGTGGGAACCTGTCCGCACGGCTGATCCGTAGGCAAGGTGACATCAGACCTCCGTCTGGGGACGATCCCGAACTTGACCCGCCAACCGCCTGCAAGCCGGACAGTCTGCCTGATTGCCTGTCGGCCTGCTTGCCAGTTCGCCCAGTGACGGGTTGGCCATACGTCGAGCCAGCCTGTGGCTTCACGCCCAAAGCAATCCATAGTCTGCCATGGGCAGGCCTTGAACCATCGGGCGACCCATTCCCCGACCCCCCTTTCCTTCGGATCATCGAGCCTTTCCCGGCAGTTCCTCCTTTAGGGAACGCAAACCCTCGCAAAACCCAAGGCTACAAGGCGCTCGACCACTTTGGTCTCGCGTCAAACGGAGGCCTTACGGCCAGGGCGCAGGGATGCAGTCGGCGGGCAAGCCGCCGACCCCTGACGCCATATGGAGTCCTCACCGGCTGTCCGGTTTCCGCACGCGGGCTCCTCCTCGGAGGAGCGGAAACCGGCCGGTGAGGACGGTTGGCAGGAACGGTGTTGTGTGGTACATGATGCGCAACGACTGCAAAACACATGTAATGATGCAATGCCACGCTCACGCCTGACCTCTGTTGAGACTGCCGCCATCAAGGCGAGGCTCGTCGCTGGCGAGAGCGTCGCGGCAGTGGCGAGGTCGATGGGCCGTTCCCACCAGGCGCTGTCTCGCATCAAGGGCAGCCTTGACCGGAAGGAGGTGCGGCGGCTTTCGGTGAAGCTGAACATCCGCATCACGGAAGACGAGCATGCAAGCTTTCAGGCGGTTGCCGAGGCAAGCGGTATGACGGTTTCCGAGGCAGTCCGGCATCTGGTCAGACAGGCAAGCGATCGTCTGGCCATCCAGGCAGACGAGCTGGATGCCATCGCTGCAGCCAGGCGGGAGTTGTCCGCCGTTGGCAACAACCTCAACCAGATCGCCCGTCTGGGGGCGGTTGGCCGACTGACCTGGAATGCCCGCGATGCCGCCCTGGTGCGAAAGGTCGGCACGCGGGTCGATGGCCTTGTCGAAGAGGTTGTCCACCTCCTCTCGGCGCTGAGGGCCAAGCAGGGACTTAAGGGTCAAACCTCTTCCTTCGCCCCTGCTGCTGACACGTCCGCCGAGGCGCCAAAATGACCCGGTCGCCTTCCGTCGAGGATCTGGTTCTCGGTCATGTTCTCGATGATCGGCGTCGTGGGCGGGGTGGTGGCGACGGCTCATCGTCCCGTCTTGGCACGCGCAAGGAACGTCAGACCCGGGCGCTTCTGCGCAATGCTGGTGGACCCCGCGGTTGGCAGTCGGTCGTAAAACGCATCGCAGGTGGCAGTGCCCGAACGCCGCAGGAGCTGAAGCGACTTCTCGACTATGTGGCCCGGGAAGAGGGAGTGCAGAGCACCTGGTGCAATCTGGCGGGCTATGAGCGTGACTTCGATCCTGCCCGAACGGAGCGGACTGCGGATATCTGGTCTTCAACCTGGACCGGCGCGCCGCGCCGGGGACATGCGGATCACATCGTCCTGAGTTTCCCGCGCGGAGTAGACGCAGAGCGCGCCGAGGTCATCGCCCGGGAGTGGGGACAAGTGGTGTTCGGCTCTGGCGACTATGGCGATATCTGGCGCTATGTGGCTGCGCTTCACATGGACACCGACCATCTGCACGCGCATTTCGTGGTCGACAAGCATGGCATCGAAGAAGGCCGGTTCCTGTCGATCTGTCGTCATGCCGCGCTGAACTTCGATGTGATGCGCGAGCTTCACGCCGAGATCAGCCAGTCGCACGGGCTGAACATCCTCGCCTCGTCGCGCCTTTCCCGCGGCATCATCGAGAACCCGCCGCGACAGTCCGAACTGCGAGCCTCGCGAGAGGGTGGAAAGCCCACACCCCCTGCCCCGACACCGCTGTCCGAAGGGGAGCGGAGCCGACGGCTTGCCGTGTTGCAGGGCTTCGCCCGCGAATACGACGCCTTGGGCGACCTCGCCGGTCTTGCCGCTGCAGCCGGCATCGAGACGGCCACCTCTTCCTACCTTACCCGGCTGGCCCGAGCACTTGGCGCCTCTGCCGCCGCTCTCAGACAAGGAGTTCCCCTGATGCCCGATCACTCGCTTCATGCCGAAGGCGATCCCGCCGCACGGGTTGAGGCTGCGCGCAGCGAGATGATCGCTTCGGCCACGGAGGCCTGGGAGGCAATCCGTGCCATGGAACCCTCGGCCGAGCGGGTCGATCTTGAACGGAGCTTTGCCGAACAGGCACGCGCCTCGCTGAAACTCGCCCCCGACAGCATCCTCTTGGCAGAGCATGCGCAAGTCGCCGACCGGAACACCGATCCCTACCACGACCCGACCCTCGCCTCGCTGGCGCGGCTAGAGCAGGGCCAAACCGAGGGGGCTTCCCTTGATGAGGGACTACGCGCGACCCTCGCCCATGTTCGCGATGAGATTGGCGAACGGCTGTCGGCACTCTTCTCGATCCGGGAAGACGAGCTTCGCATAGCCGGCACGTCCGTCGAGGAAATGGTCGCCCGCTTCAGTTTGGCCGAGCGCAGCGAAGGTCAGCGGGCGAGTTGGATCACTGAGCAGCCGAACACGATGCAAAAGGTGATCTGGATGGAAACGGAGCGTGCGCTCGGCCAGGAGGTTCGCGCAGAAGTCGCGGCTTTCAACCTTGCGCCGGAACTGACTGAGGCCGTCGCGCGCGACCAGTTGTTGACCGCAGATCGTCATATGAAGCTCTCTGAAGTGCCCGTGCTGGAAGCCATCGTTGATCGCCTGCACGACACTCTGAAACCCGAGGATCTCGACCGTGTTCGGTCCGGTGATCTCACCCCGCTCAACGAGCAGGTCCGAGATCCAGCGCTCAGGGCCGCGGTGGCGCATGAACTGAAAAATGAGGGCGATCTCGGTCAATCGGGAGAGGTCGGACCCTGGGCGGACCTGGCACGGGCGCAGCATCGCGCCGCCGAACTGGGGCAGCGCGACCGCGCGGTCGAACGCGACACCGGCCACGAACTCTGAGGACAGACCCATGCTTTCAAACCTCGACACCGCCTGGCGGTATCCGCTGGCGCTGCTCCTTGGCCTCCTGACCGGCCTCTATATCGGTGGCATGCTGGCAACGATCTACGTGATCACCGCCTTCCGGGAGAGCCTCGATACCCTGAGCCCGATGGGCCCCTGGTTCCTTCGCTATGCATGGACCGACCTCGCCGCGCGGCCTTCGGTCCTGCAGGGCGCGCTGATCATCACGGGCGCAGTGACCGTCGCATTGACACTTGTCGGACTTGCCGGAGTGCATCGCGGGCGGCTCAACCAGTATGACGACGCGCATTTCCAGTCGCGCCGTGAGTTGAAGCGCAACCACATGGTCGGAACCCTCGATCAGAACGGCTTCATCTTCGGCAAGCTCGGCCTCCCGAAATCCGATGCGCCCTTCGTGATGGCGCCACCCGACCGCTTCCCGCATGCGATGATGATCGCGCCGACGGGCCGAGGGAAGGGTGTCGGCTTCGTCATCCCGAACCTCCTCCATTTCTCGGGCTCGGGGATCATCCTCGACGTGAAGGGCGAGAACTTCGCCAAGACCTCCATCCACCGCAAGCACGGCCTGAAAAACAGCATCTGGTACTTCTCGCCCTTCGATGAGGACCGGGGCTCGCACCGTTTCAACCCGCTTGCCCGGATTGCCGCCCTGCCCTCCGCCGACCGTCAGTACACCGCGCTGAACTCGATGGCCGACCTTTTCCTCATCCCGGAAGGCGAAAGTGCGCAGAGCTTCTTCAATGCCGGCAAACGGCTGTTCATCGCATCGTGCCTCTATGCCATCGAACAGCGACGCCCGACCCTGGGATTTGCCGGCGAAATCATGGCTGGGGGCGGCGACAAGAAGAAAAGCTACACGACCATTGCCGAGACGACGAACATCCCGATCGTCTCCCGCACCTTCCTCGAGATGGCTGACGTCCCGGAAAAAACCCTCGGAGCCTATGTGTCTGTCATCCAGGGATCCGGGCTCGAGCTCTGGAACGACCCTGCAGTTGACCGGGTGACCTCGGCCAGCGACTTCGACTTCTCGACCTTCCGCCGCGAATCCCAAAGCCTCTACATCGTCGTCCAGCCCGAGCACCTGAAAACCTTGGCCCCCCTCGTTCGTTTGCTCTTTGCCGATGCCATCGCCTCCCTCCAGCGACGCGAGCCGGGACCGGACGAGCCCCATGCGGTCATGTTCCTCATGGACGAATTCGACCAACTCGGCCGTCAGCCCCTTGTTCTCTCCTCGATCAAGACCATCCGCAGCTTCGGCGGCCGTTTCTTTATCATCTCCCAGACCATTCCCGGTCTGGATGACATCTATGGCGAAACCGGGCGGAGGTCCCTGCAGGGCGGGGCTGGTGTGCAGATATACATGACGCCCCAGGATGATCGGACCGCCGAGGTGCTGTCGAATGCGTTGGGGAGATCCACCATCACGGCCGTGACCGAAAGCCAGTCGCGGGTGCGTGCACTTGAAGACAGCGCGAATGTCAGCAGGCGCTCAGAAGAGCGACCGTTGATCTCGGCGAACGAGGTGCTGCGGTTTCCGCTGGATGAGGTGCTGGTGCTGCCCGAGGGACAGTATCCCATCCGGGCGCGTCACATCCGGTACTTTGAGGATCGGCACTTCGGGCCGATTGATCGGGTGCGGAGCCTCCACGATCTGAAGACGGTGTTGGCGCGCGGACCAAAAGCAAGCGTCGACACGGCGGCACTGCTATCCGGATTGGCTAAGGCAGGCGCGACGGTCGCAGCGACTGCAGAACAACTTCCCCAGGCGACCGCTGCCTTCCGGCAACTCACGGAAGCGGCGACGGGCCGACGTAGGGTCGCACAGCGAAAAGGGCTGGTCATGCAGAGCGGCTGAATGATGGCAGCCTCCCGACCAGCTGAGCTGCTGGCAGGTGAAATCTCAACAAGAGCGAGAGGACAGAGAATGGCAAGGAAGACGGATGCGGCGTTTGAGCCGACCGATCGAATGGTGGCTGCCGGTCGCAAGGCGATCGAAAAGATTGGGCGAGCCGAGGTGCGGGAGGACCTGGACGGTCTTGTCCGGGAGATTTGGCGAAAGATGGCGATGGAGGCTCAAAAGGAGCGGGAAGACACTACCGCCGCTATCTTGGCGAAGTTGGGGTAGCGACACTTGGTAAACTGCGCCGGAATCTCGCGGGAAGAGCGCAAAGAACGGCTCTGCACGACCTTCACAGACACAGTATCTCCGCCACCCCGCGCTGCCCGCCCTGCCGCGAAAGCTGCACCACCAGGTCCACGCTCCCCTCGCAGTACCGCTTCACCTCCTCGAACCCCATGCCCAGCCCGGCGGCCATCACCATGATTGCCAACCGGTCGATGGCCTTCCGCGCAGTGTCCGCATGGATGGTTGTGAACGACCCGCCATGCCCGGTGTTGATCGCTTCGAGGAAAGTCCGGCTTTCATCGCCCCGCAGTTCGCCGAGGATGATCCGATCTGGCCGCATTCGGAGCGAGGCTTCGAGTAACCGCGCAGGCGTCCGTTCGCCTTGGGCACTGCGATCCGCTTTAAGGGTCACGGCGTTCTCCTGACGGGGGAAGAGCTCATAAGCATCCTCGATCGTCAGGATCCGCTCCCCCGGGTCCACCATCGACAACAACGACCGCGCGAAGGTCGTCTTACCGGTCGAGGTACCACCTGAGATCAGGATGTTCATGCGCTCCTCGACGCAAAGCCGCATGGCCTCGACGACCTGCCCGGCCTCCGAAAGCTTCATCGCCTCCCCTGCTCTTTCCCGACGCTTGGCGTCGAGATCGACGAGACAATCGTGCAAGAGCCGCGGCTCGATCAGCTGCTCGGCCGCGACCTTGAACGGCCGGAAGGTGATGGCCATCCCGCCCTCTACGATGGGCGGTGCCACAACCTGCGCCCGGATCGCCATGTCGCCCCAGACGATCTTTCCGGAGACCGTCGGCTTCTTGTCGGAGAATTGCACTCCGACGGCGGAAGCGATGGCCTGGCCGAGGTTGGTCGACAGGACTCGATCGATCGAGAGATGCGCGACCCGCTCCATGTGAGTCGCCCCTTTCTGCTCGATCCAGACCTTTCCATCCGGGTTGATCGCCACCTCGACCAAGTCGTCCCGCAGGAACAGCGGGGCGAGCGGCGTGAGGTAAGTCCCGAGGAAACTCGGCCGATCATCCATCACCAGATTTCCAGGTCACGGTCGACCGTGACCGTGATCGCAGCCCCGGGGGCGACAGTTATGATCGGTGGCAGGCTCGTATAGGCCTCGACCGCAGAGCCCATGGCAGTACTCAGGTCCTCGCCCATGCTCTCGGCCGTGTCGGAGCTGATTTCGTCAGTGTATTTCGCGGCGGCGACGGCGGGGGCGGCCCCGAGAAATGAGATGAGTGCAGCCGACCCGAACCGTGCGCCGAAGCGCGTGTTGACCTTGCCGGTGATGCCTGAGCGTCCTTGGGCATCGCCACCGAAGGCTTCCATCTGCACGGACTGCCCGTCTGGGGTGACGAGTCGCGTCCAGGCCACAAGGATGCGGCCCTGACCGATGGCGACGTCCGAGGAATAGTCGCCGAAGAGGCGCGAACCGGCGGGGATCAGGATCTGCGCCTGATCGAAGGACCAGACCGGCCGGGTCACGATTGCTGTGATCTGGCCGGGCAGGCTCGAATCGACCGCATTCTCAAGCGTCGCTTCAATCATCGTTCCCTGAAGGACGGTGTTCGACGGATTGGCGATCACCTGGCTCACTTCGGTGGCGGTGGCTTCCCGCCCCGACTGCACGAAATCCCGCCCCGCAGCATCTCGACCCTCGGCCGGGGCTTCGGACATCCCCATGACTGCATCCCCTGCCCCACCCTTCTGCCCATCGTCAAAGACGACCGAAGGCGAGGCCACGCGGGCTGCGAGCTGCGCCTCGCGCCCGGCACGTTTGGCGGCCAATTCGGCTTCCCGAGCGGCGTCAGCGGCACCAGCAGCGTCGGCGCTTGCTTTCAGGACAGCGATCTCCTGATTGAACTGCCGCCGCATGTCCTCCATGAGAGCAAGGTTCTGGGACTGTGCCTCTTCCAGCGCGAGCGCCAGTTCCTTGGCGGTCTGGTCCTTCTCGGCATCGGCCCTGTCGGCAAGATCACCCAGTTCGCGTTGTAGCCGTTCGACCTCGGACTGGAGTGTGGCGTTCCGCGCTTCAAGGTCTTCGCGCTGTGAGGCCAGTTCCCCTTCGATATCGGAGAACCCATCCCCGGCGGGTTTCGCTTCCGGTTTGGGCTCAATCGCTCCGAAGGGCGAGCCTCCCGTCTGATCCTGGAATTCCTCGACGGCGGAGGTTTCCACATCGGGAATGGCGCGGCTGGAAGGCCAGACCGTCCAGAGCGCGGCAAGGCTCGCCCCTGCGAGCAGCGCACCCATGCCAAGCTTTTGCTGTCGGGTCATCTTCGGCTTCGGTCGCTCGACCTTGTACTCCGGCTCTCGGCCCTTCTGCGGATCGGTCATCTCGGGATCAGCCATGTCAGAACTCCCATCCCTGAAGCTTGGCGAGCAGGACTGGGTCGGTGGTCATACCCCCATCCACCCGCTCGATGCACAGAACTTGCGTGCCGATCCGGATCGAATAGGCGGAGCGCAGGCCCGAGACGCGGACGATGCTGCCCCGCGTGCCGGAGTTCAGCGTCACTTCGCGGCCCGTTGCATCCACACCGAAGATCGACGGCCGGAGGCCTGGGGCGAAGGCGAAGTAGGTCGCTTGCCCATCGTTCCAGATATGCACGGGCTTCAGGGTCTCGTCGCCCGACCAGGCATAGCCGATGTCGCGTGAGCCTGCGGCCACCGCGCTGCGTGTCGTGCGGCTCGTGCCCGTCTCGGGATAGCGCAGGACGAGCCGATAGGTCGGGTTGCGGGACCGGCCCTCGCTGATCGACAGCGAGATCGTGCGCCGCCCAGTATAGATCGTCATGTTGGTCTCGGCCCCGGCAATCAGGGGTTTCACGGAAACCGTGGTCCTGTTCGAGAGCACCTCGACCTCGAAGGCTTCGCTGTCGCCAAGAAGGACCGAGTCGATCCGCTCGCCCGCGCCTAGTTCGATGGCGGTGTTCACACGCAAATGCGTGTCGAGCCGGATGACATCGACCGGGTTGTAGAGGACCGACCGGACGCGGGCATCGGCGCCCATCGATGCGGGGGCGACTTCGGCGGTGGCAACACTCGCGACGCCGAGGGCGCAGGCGAAGGCAATGCCCGGGAGGAAGAGAAAACGGGTCATGGATTGGTCTCCAGGGTTTCGGCGTCGACGCGGTAAGCAGAGACGGTGAAGCCGAGCGGGTTTTCCCAGACATGGGCGAGGGAGCGTTCGGTCTTTGGCTCAAAGGCGAACTCGACCGTCGCGACGAAAGGCTGTGTCACCGGCTCCTGCTTCGTCTTGCGCAGGGTTTTCAGGAAGCGGATCTGGGCGACGTTCGGCGAAAGGAACGTGATCCGGCGCACGGTCACCGTAACTTCCGCCCCGGGCCCATAGACATCGGGCGGGTAAGCCGTATTGCCGCCGCCCTTCGACCAGAGAAGCCGCAGGCTTTCTTCGGCACCCCCTGTCGAGCGGCGCTGGACGCTTTCGAGGCGGGCTTGAATCCCGGCAAGGAAATAGCCCTCGCGGTCGGAGACGTAAGCCACGAGGAGGCTTTGCTTCAGCGCTTCCTGGTCCTCGATTCCGGTCGGGGCGACCTGCAGGATGTTTTCGGCATCCCCGGTCTGGCGATCGACGAGGACGGTGAAGACTTGGGTTTCCCGCAAGGGCAGAACGAGGACCAAGGCGGTCGCAAGGATCAGGCTCAGCCCGCCTGCGGCACTCGCGACAATCCAGGCACGCCGGGCCGAGAGGCGAGGCTCCAGAACGAGATCGACATCAAATCCATGCGCCTCCATGGGCGGTCCTCCACTTCTCGAGTTCTTGGGCATCAGCTTTTGCCGGGTGTCCGGCTCGCGAGCCGCAACGCTGTCTGCACGGCGGACCGCCCGATCTGTCCGGCGGTATTGCCGTTCAGGCGCGCATCCGATGGACGGCGACCGCCTGCATCAAGACCAGCCGCTCCTCGGGCCGCGCCGATCCCGGACGCGATGGCGGTGCGGCCGTAACCCTTGACGCTGTCCGCCGTGCGGAAGGTCGAGGCTGCGACACTGCCGAGACCGGTTGCAGTCGATGCTAGGGACTGCGCGATCGCTGGCACCATGGCCATGAGGCCGGTGCCGAGCATCATGACGACGACGAAACTCAGGACGTCGCCGATGGTTTCGACCGAAGCGAGAGAGGCTGGCGTCAGGTCGCGGGCGATCGCGATTGTGAAGGCCGCCATGCCCGAGGTCAGCATCGGGTAGAAAGCAAAGCCGAGGGCGAGGTTCACCCATCGATCGAAGAGCGGGGCGGTTACCTTGAAGAGCGTGCAGGCAATCGCGATTGGCGCGAAGATCACGAGGACGCCGATCATGATCTTCGCGGCCGAGATCACGATGATCGACACGGTCGCCATCAGGGCCGCGACGAGAAACATCAGGAGGCCCGCGAGGGCTCCAGTGATGTAGCTGCCGTTCTGGCTGATCGCCTGCCCGACATCGAGGGACTGCAAGTAGAGCGAATCGAGCCCCTCATAGAGGTTGCCCGATCCACCGCCGAAGGCTTCGATGACGACCGCCCCGATCTCGCTCGGGGCATTGGTCAGGACGCCATAGACCGCATTGAAGTTCGTCCAGGATGACAGGAATGCCGAAGCAACCGCGATCCGAACCATCAGGCCGAGACCATTGCGCAGCGTCATGGGCACGGCCTGTGCCATCAGATTGATCCCGACCAGCACCACCACCAGAACCGAGCCGACCCGGAAGATCGGCACGATCTCAGAGGCCACGGCATCGAACGCCGTGGCGCCAACCGCAGTTGCGGCCGCGTCGACCTGGGTCAGGATGTCGGCGATGATGGCCATGGATCACATAGACTGGCAGACGGTCTCGTGGTCGCGATAGCGCGCCTCGGTCTCGCGTTGGTGCTGCGTGAGGTAACCCTCAAGCTCGGCCCGATCTTCGTTGATGAGTTCTGAATCTGGCTTGCCCAGTACCTCCGACGTGAAGTTGTCGAAGCTGAACCCGTCGAAGAGGCAAGCGCATGTTCCCTTTTCCAGGGCCTGCATCTTCGCCGCTGTGATGTAGGCCTGCCGCGCCGCCCCCTTGAAGCGCCAGTCGTTGATCCCTTCTGGAAGGTCGATCACCTCTTCGCAGCGCGCCGTTTCTTCACCCGCAAAGATACCAGTCCCGCGCCTCTGCATCTCGGTCAGGAGGTCCAGCGCGGTCTCCGCATCCTGCGCGCCTACCGCTTCCCGGGTTTCTTCGATCAGCCGAACGTCGCTGAGAGTGGCGATGTCTTCCGCCGCAGCCAAGCTGGCAAGGCAGACGAGGGCTACAACCGGCGCGACGTGGTGAGAAGCCCGCCGCATCATTCGGCCCCCGAATAGTCGAAGAAGCTCTTTTCCTTGGCCTGCTCTGCGGCCCAGTTCACACCCGTCTGCCCGGCGGCCAGCCCCGCAGCTGCGTTCAGCCGCCACATCTGGCCGAGCATGTAGTTGGTCTCGGCCGCCATCCGGGTGTTGAGGTCGATGCTTTCCTTCAGGCCCTCTTGATTGGCGATTTCGGCCACCAAACCGTCGATCCGCGCGAGGCTTTGAGCTGCTTCCTCATAGGAGAGCTGCGCCACGCCCATGGCCGTGGCACTCGTCGCTGCGGTCGTCGCGATGAGCTTGTCCTGCGGGTTCTCCGATGACGACAGCCCGGCCAGGGTTTCCGAGGTCAGCCCGGCCCCTTCCAGCGTGTCACGCATATATTCGGCGGCCATCTTGTCGCCCATGGTCACGTCGCCATCGAGCAAGCTGTCCAGAAGCCCGTCGAAATCCCCGATGGTCAGTGCATCCTGGAAGCCGGAAAGGTCTGTGATCTTGGCCGCCCGTGAGCGCAGGTCCTCCACCGAATTGTAAAGGCTCGCGATCTCGTTCAGGCCCGAGATCGACCCGAGGATGCCTTCGAGGTTGGTCAGCTGCTCGAGACCGGTCTCGACCTGCTTCTTCAGCTCTTCGATCTGCGCGATCTGGTTTTCTGCATCGCGAAGTGCTGCTTGAAGCTGCTCGATGTTCTTGGCAAGGTTGGTGCCGTCGATAACGGGCACGCCTTGAGCCAGAAGAGGTGATGGTAGAAGCGATGCACAGATGGCGAGCGCGAAACGCGCCCTCGTTCGAAGGACGGCAGGTCTCACGGATTGTACTCCCAGAAGGTGGTGTATTGCAGGGACTGCGCGGCGTCCGAGAGCCCACGCGCCGCCTCGACCTTGACAGCACCGGCACGGAGCCGCAGCGTCAGGGCCATGAGGCGCGCGCGTTCGGCGAGCATGTAGGTGTTCTGATCGACCGCTTCTTTCGGGGTCTGGGGCTTGGCCTCTTCAAGGAACCCCTTGATCCGTGCCATTGCCGCCTCGATCTGCCCCGACTGCTGGCCGGAATAGCCGATGAAGGCTGAGGACATGTTGCCCCATTCGGCACTCGCACCCTCCACCCCCGCCAGAGTGCCTGTCACGTCTGCGCCCGTGATGACCGAGAGATAGGCGTCGTAGTAGCCCGAGATCCGGCGGACGTAATTCTGCGTTTCCTCGAAAGGTGGGATGCCGCCGTATTTCTGGACGTTGCCGGGACCGGCGTTGTAGGCCGCGAGCGCGAAGTCGATCCGGCCGAAACTGTTGAGCTGGGTCGCGAGATAGCGTGCACCACCATCGAGGTTCTGCAGCGGATCGGTCGGATCAACGCCGAGGTCGGCGGCAGTGCCGGGCATCAATTGGCAAAAGCCCATGGCCCCGACAGGGCTGATTGCCGCGTTGGAGAACCCGCTCTCCTGCTTCACCAGCGACTGGAAGAGAATACGCCAGGTTGTGGGCGTGAGCCCGACCTTCACGACGCCGGGGTGCGTCTCGTAGCGCGCCGCCGTGACGATGATCATAGCCTCGACCGTCTCACCTTCCCCGAAGAGCCGCTGGCTTTCGGGGCTGGTCTCCTCAAGAGGATAGACTTCATCGGCAGGTGGAAAGGAGCCCGTCCCCGTCTCGAAGCCGCTGAGATTGGTCACGCCAGTCGTATCCGCGAGGAAACGCTCATAGGCGTCCAACTGGTCGTCTTCGATCTCGCTGAGCTCGGAGCGTGTGCTGAGTTTCTCACCCTGTTTCACGGCGTCCTCAGCCTGTTCGGCAAGTCGCGAGATGAAGTTCGAGAGCCGCGAGCCGTCGATGATCGGCACG
>NZ_JAYSFG010000031.1:0-31589 GCF_041913445.1 Tabrizicola sp. | reverse complement strand
CATAACCTGAAGGCCGCAGGTTCAAATCCTGCCCCCGCAACCAAAATCTTGTATAACAATGTTTACGCCCCGCCATCTGGTGGGGCTTTTTGCAGTCGGGATACCAGCCTGCAAAAGCTCGACAATCTTGCCTTCCAGTTCGATCGAATGGCCCGCCACAGGCTCGTGCCGGACCGTGATGCGGTCGATAGTCGTCGGCAGAACCGTACGGCTCAAGCGACGGGTCAACGTAGTACGCCGCCCAAATCCGGTTCGTCGGTCCGCAGCATGCCAGCCTCAACCAGCCGCCGGGATGGCGCGCTGATGGAGCACTATGAGCGAGACGACGAACATTTTTTCCCTCAAGTTCGCGAGCGGGCCGTTCGGCTGGTTCTCGACAATGAGGCCCAACATTCGTTTACGTGTCCGGCCTGACCGCTCTGCCGCGAAATGAGCCGGACAATGCCCGCCGTCGAGAGTGGACACCCCGGTGATGGCGTGGCGCGTCGGACGAAGCGCTTTCGACGGACAAGGATAATCGGTCGAGAAAGAGCGGTTCAGGGTGAAGGATCCGACGTCGGGCATTGGAGATCAGGTATTCAGGACCAGAGCCGGTACTGTCGCGCCTTGTTGCGCAGGAAGGGCAGGCCGCGGTCCAGCACGACATCGCGGCTTTCCGCTACCGGGCGCCAGACCGACAGCCCGAAGGACACTTCGGGCGGCATGTCGATGAAGCTTTCCATCGCCATCCCGCCCGAGAAGCCCACCGCCTGCAGGGCTCCGAAGACCTCGTCCCAGCGCACGTTGCCTTCCCCCGGAGTGCCCCGGTCGCTTTCCGACAGGTGGATGTAGCGCAGGTGCGGGCCGGCATCGAGGATGCCAAGTGCCATGCCGCGTTCCTCGATGTTCATGTGGTAGGTGTCGAGGTGGATGAAGACGTTGTCCGCGCCCACCTTCTCGATCATCTCCACGGCCTGCCAGCCGGTGTTGAGGATGTGGTTCTCGTAGCGGTTCACCGGCTCGATCCCGAAGGCGATGCCCCTTTTTCGGGCGTGGGCTGCGGCGGCACCGAGCACGCGGGCCACGTTGTCGCGCTCGGGTTCTGTCGGCGGAAAGCCGGTGCGCTCGCCGATCCCGCCATAGGTGACGCCGGTCAGCGCCTGGGCGCCGATCGCGGCGCACTGGTCCAGCGCATGGGTCAGGAAGGCGATGGCGGCCTCGGGGTCCGAGGAGGCGCGCTTGCCCTCGGGCAGGCCGAGAGAGCAGACGGCGGCCATCCCCTCGCGATCGAGGAGGCGGCGGGAATGGTCGGTGTCGACCTTGTCGGGCGAGAGAAGCGCGATCTCGATGAAGTCGAAGCCAAGTGCCTTGCAGGCGGTGACGGCCCGTTCCGCCCCAGCCCGATCCCAGGCCATCGTCCACATCGAGGTATGGACGCCAAATCCCTTCATGCCGCTTCCTCCTGCAACAGCGCCCTGGCCAGGGGCTCATCCACGATCAGCCGGTTGACGAAACCCGCCGCCAGCACGGCGCGCAGCGCGGCCGCCTTGCCTGTGCCGGAAGACAGCACCACCACATCCGACCGATGCAGATCCTGCAGCTCGATAGAGGGCGCGCGCAGGTTTAGGTCGGTGGCTGCAAGGCTGCCGTCGGCGGCGAAGAACTTGCCTGTCGTGTCTGCGACGGCCCCGGTGGCGATCAGGCCGGCGGCCTCGTCCGGGGTCAGGATGCCGCTCGATTGCAGCAGCGCATCGGCGGTACATTCCCCGACCGAGATCACCATGTGATCGGCCGCGCGCGCCACGTCCAGCGCCTCGCGAACCAGGCGCTGCCGCCGGATCAGCGCGGCGTCCTCAGCGCTGTCAGCCAGAAAAGGCGCGGGCAGGAACACGGCCCGCGCCCCGGTGAGCGCGGCAAGGCGCACGCAGACGTCGAAGGGCGAAGTGGCAGACGTGTGGGTCATCGATCCCATCAGCGACACGAAGCACAGTTCGGGATTGCGCAGGCCGGTCAGCGCATCGGCCATCGCCGCCATCGTACGACCCCAGCCAACGCCAATGGTGACCGGCCCCTCGCGACCGATCCGCGCGAGCCAGCTGGCGGCCAGCTGCCCGACACCGCGCCGCCCCGCGGCCGCATCGTCGCCCGTGTTAGGGGCCACCATCGCCTCGGTCAGCCCGAAGTGCTGGATAAGCCGGTCGGCCCGCGCAAGAGTGCCCGTCGTGCCGTGCTCGATGCTTATGCGAACAAGGCCCAGATCGCGCGCATCCTGAAGAAGCCGAAGCACCTTGAACCGCGACAGGCCCATGCGGCGGCTCACCTCTTCCTGGCTCATCTGTCCGACATGGTAAAGCCAGGTTGCCTGGACCATGTCGTCCGTATCCTTGCCTCCCGCCGTCATCCAACCTCCGCCGTTTCACCGCCATCTAGCCACTTGACAGAGGCCCACGTCAATGCATATCAACAAATGTGCGGCCATTGCACATAGTTGCAGTTACAGCATTGCAGTTGCAGAAACCAAGGCGCAAGGCATGACGTATGTCATCGGCATCGACGGCGGAACCGAGTCGCTGCGAGCGCATGTCTTCGACCTTGCCGGGCGCTCGCGCGGGGTGGGTAAGGGGCCTTACGTCACCACCTTCCCGCAGCCGGGCCAGGCCGAGCAGAACCCGGACGACTGGTGGCACGCTGCGGGCGTTGCCGTACGCGAGGCGATGGCGGCGGCCGGAGTGACTCCAGGCCAGGTTTCGGGTCTGGCATGCGACACAACCTCCTGCACCGTGGTCGCACTTGATGCCGAGGGGCGACCCCTGCGGCCCTGCCTGTTGTGGATGGACGTGCGCGCCCATCACGAGGCGGCCGAGGTCGCGACCTGCGGTGACCCGGCACTGCGACTGAACGGCGGCGGGGAAGGGCCGGTCAGCCCGGAGTGGATGATTCCCAAGGCGCTGTGGATCAAGCGGCACCAGCCCGAGCTTTGGTCGCGTGCTGCGATGGTGGGCGAATATCAGGACTACCTGACCCTGCGACTGACCGGGCGCTGGGTCGCCTCGTTGAACAACGTCACGATGCGCTGGCACTACCAGACCGGCCACGGCGGCTGGCCCCTGTCGCTTTTGGACAGGCTGGGGCTGTCCGACCTCAAGGACCGCTGGCCGTCCGAGATCGTGGCACCCGGACAAGTGATCGGCCCCCTGACAGATGAGGCCGCGCGGCACCTGGGCCTGCGGGCGGGGTTGCCGGTGGTGCAGGGCGGAGCGGATGCCTTCATCGGAATGATCGGCTTGGGCGTGACACGGCCCGGCGACCTCGCGCTGATCACCGGCTCGTCGCACCTGCAGCTGGGCGTGGCGGAACGGTCGGTTCATGCTCGGGGGGTCTGGGGCACTTATATGGATTGCGTCTATCCCGGCCTGCCGATCATCGAGGGCGGCCAGACCTCGACCGGGTCGGTTATCGCTTGGTTCAAGCGCAACTTCGCCGAACATCTGGACTTCGACACCCTGAACGCCGAGGCTGCCAAGCTGCCTCCGGGAGCCGAGGGGCTGCTCGCGGTCGACCATTTCCAGGGCAACCGGACGCCCCATACCGACGCGCTGGCGCGGGGGGCGATCACGGGGCTCAGCCTCAAGCACACGCCCGCCCATGTCTACCGCGCGCTGGTCGAATCCGTCTGCTTCGGCACCCGCGCGATTGTCGACGCCTTCGGCTCGGCCTTCACCGCGCGACGGATCGTGGTGGCGGGCGGCGTCACGCGCTCGCCCTTCTGGCTGCAGGTCCATGCCGACACGCTGGGTCTGCCGCTGGAGCTGACTGAGGAACCCGAGGCCCCGGCTCTGGGCTCGGCGATCCTGGCTGCGGTGGGGGCGGGGCATTTCCCGACCATCGACGCCGCTTGCGCCACGATGGTGCGCACCGCCCGTCGGGTCGAGCCGGACATGGACGCCCATGCCGCTTACGGCCCGATTTATGACCGCTACCGCGCGGCCTATGCCGCCCTTAAACCCTTGCGAGCGCCGGAATGAACGCCCCTCTGCACACTGCAAACACCGGCGCCCTTTCGCGCTACCGCATGATGCGGCGCATCCGGTCCTTTGAGGAACGGGTGGGCGAGCTGTTCCTGAAGGGCGGCAGCGCGGGGTCGATGCTGCACCTGTCGATCGGAGAAGAGGCCGTCGTCGGCCTGACCTATGCCATGCGCGATGGCGACAGTTTCACCACGCATCACCGCGGCCACGGCGTCTTTCTGGGCCGCGGCGGCGATCCGAACCGCATGATGTCCGAGATCGCGGGAAAGGCCGACGGCTACTGCCGGGGCAAGGGCGGGTCGATGCATATCGCCGATCGGGCGCTGGGGCATCTGGGCGCCAATGCAATCGTCGGCGGCGGCATTTCGCATGTCGTGGGCGCGGGGCTGACCTACCGCAATCGCGGCTCCGGGCAGATCTCGGTCGCCTTCTTCGGCGACGGCGCGATGAGCCAGGGGATCCTTTACGAATCGATGAACATGGCTGCGCTCTGGCGGCTGCCGGTGATCTTCTGCTGCATCAATAACCAATATGGCATGGGTACGAGGGTCGACCGCTCTGCTGGCAACCGGGACTTTCCGGCGCGTGCGGCGGCCTTCGGGCTGGCAGCGGCGCGGGCCGATGGCGCGGATGTCGAGGCGGTGTATGACGCCGCGCGCGACCTGGTCGCGGATGCTCGGGAGGGTCGTCCAGGGTTCCTCGAGATCGACGCTTACCGTTTCTTCGGCCATGCCCGAATGGACAAGTCCCCCTACCGCACCCCCGAGGAAGAGGCCGAGGGCCGCCAACGCGATCCGGTCGCCCATGCCCGCACCCGCTTGTTGACCGAGGGGCAGGCGCCCGAGGGCGATCTCGCCCGGATCGACTCTGAAGCGGGAGTCGAGATGGACGCGGCGCTTTCCCACGCGCTGGGGGCTGGAACTCCGGCGCTGACGACGATGTTCGAGGACGTCTACGCCCCCGGAACGCCCGCCCCCCGCCCGCAGGCCCGCCGTCTGGCCGCCGTCCTCGCCGAGGAGATCAGGGCATGACCGAGACGACCTACCGCGAAGCGATCCGCCAGGCGCTGCTCGACGGAATGGAGGCCGACCCCTCGGTCATCCTGATGGGCGAGGAAGTTGGCCTGTACGGTGGCGCCTATGGGGTGACCAAGGGGCTGATCGACCTGTTCGGCGCGGACCGGGTGATCGACACTCCGATTTCGGAACCGGCGATCATCGGCGCGGCGATCGGAGCGGCGATGACCGGCCTGCGCCCGGTGGCGGAACTGATGTATGTCGACTTCGCCGGCATGGCGATGGACCAGATCGCCAACCAGGCTGCGAAAAGCCGCTACATGTTCGGCGGCCAGATCGGCGTGCCGATGGTGCTGCGGACGCAAGGCGGCACCGGGCGCTCGGCCGCCGCCCAGCACAGCCAGAGCCTTGAGGCGTGGATGCTGCACACACCCGGCCTGCGGCTGGTGATGCCGGGCACGGTGAACGACGCCTACCACCTGCTGCGTGGCGCGATGCAGCAGCCCGACCCCGTGGTGGTGATCGAACACAAGGGGCTTTACACACTGAAAGGCGATCTGGACACCGCCCGCCCCGATGCGCCTTGGGGCCAGCCCGCAACCCACCGCGCCGGGCGCGACCTGGTGATCCTGACCTACAGCCGGATGTTGCACGAAAGCCTCGCCGCGGCCGACCGTCTCGCCGCTGCCGGGGTCGAGGCCGAGGTGATCGACCTGCGCTGCCTCAATCCCCTCGACGAAGCCCCGCTGGTCGAGGCCGTCCGCCGCACCGGCCGGGCGATGGTGGTGACCGAGGCCGTGCTGACCGGCTCGGTCGCCTCGGACATCGCCGCGCGGCTGGGCGAGCTGTGCTTCGACTGGCTGGAGGAACCGATCCTGCGGCTAGGCGGCGAGGACATTCCGAT
This sequence comes from Tabrizicola sp., assembly GCF_041913445.1. Taxonomy (GTDB): domain Bacteria; phylum Pseudomonadota; class Alphaproteobacteria; order Rhodobacterales; family Rhodobacteraceae; genus Tabrizicola. The sequence goes on along the minus strand of NZ_JAYSFG010000031.1, from coordinate 25,662 downwards.
CCCGGTCTCGCCCGCGCTGGAACGAGGCTCCATCCCGTCGTCCGACCTGATCCACGACACGGCTCTGTGGCTGGTGACACGAAAGGCGCCGTCATGGGCCGCGTGACTCTGACCCTGCCGCGCCTTGGCGAGACGATGGAAGAGGCGCGGGTGACCGCCTGGCTGGTCGCGCCGGGCGAGACCTACAAGCGCGGCGACGTGCTGATGGAGGTGGAGACCGACAAGACCGTGGTCGAGGTCCCGGCGATGGCCGATGGCACGCTTGCGACTCAGCTGGTGGCCGAGGGCGAGATGGTCGCATTGGACCAGCCCTTCGCCGAGGTCGATCAGGAGGGGGCAGCGGAGGTTGTGGTCGAGGCCGCGCCGGCCGCCGTGCCCGAACCTGCTGCCGCGCCGGTCGCGGTCGTGCCTGTGGCGGGGCAGGGCCTGCGCGCCAGCCCCGCGGCGCGGGCGGCGGCGCGTCGTGCCGGGGTCGATCTGGCTTTGGTCCCGGGCACCGGACGGAACGGGCGCGTGACGGCGGAGGATGTCCGGGGGCACGGCGGTTCCACTGTCGGGGCGGGAACGGTCGTCCTGCTGCACGGCCTGTTTGACAGCGCCAAGGGCTGGCGCGACCTGCCGCAGCGTCTTGCCCGGATGGGCCTGTCGGTTCATGCGCCCGACCTGCCGGGGCATGGCGCATCCCTGGCCCTGGCGCCCTCGGTCGACGCGATGGCGGATCAGCTGATCGCCGACCTGCCCGGGGGACCGCTTGCTCTGGTCGGCCATTCGCTGGGCGCCGCGCTGGCCGTGCGCTTGGCACGCCGCCTGGGTTCACGGGTGACGCGGCTGGTACTGATCGCTCCGGCCGGGGTCGGCGCGCGGATCAATGCCGACTTCCTTGACGGAATGCTGGCGGCCGGGACGACGGCTGCACTGGCGCGGGCGCTGTCCTTGCTGGACGCGGGGACCCTGAGCGATGTCGCCGCAGCCGAGGAACTGGCTCGCCTCGCCCCCCGGCGCGAGGGGCTTTCCGGCCTTGTCCGGTCTCTTGCGCATGCCGGGATACAGCAGATCGACGTGACCGCCGACCTGGAACACCTGGCGTGCCCGGTCTGCGTAGTCTGGGGCACGGCGGACCGAATTCTGGACTGGCAGGCCGTCGCCGCGCTGCCGTCACAGGTCGCCATCCACCTCGTGCGCGGCGCGGGCCATCTGCCGCACCTTGCCGCGCCCGCCCTGGTCCCCGCGCTATTGGCGTCGGCGGGTCCCGTCGCGGAAAGGAGGTCGGCCATCTGAGGCGCAGACCGCAACTCCGCCGGAACGGGCGCACGCAATAGGGACCGGAGGAGATCCCGCGTCGTCAAGACTCTGATCGGATAGAAGAAAATTTTCGTCCACACAGAGGGAACGACAATTGGAAAAGTGGCGGAAGCCACCTAGCTTGAGTGTAAAACATCAATCAACATGGCCCACGTGGCCGCAAAGGGAGGAAGACATGAAACTGACCAAGACCGCCGCAATCCTGGCTGCCTCGGCCTCGCTTCTGGCGATGCCGGCCGCAGCTCAGGACGCCAAGAAGATCGCCACCGTGGTGAAGATCGCTGGCATCCAGTGGTTCAACCGGATGGAGGAAGGCGTCAAGCAGTACGCCGCCGACACCGGCGCCGACGCCTTCCAGGTCGGCCCGGCCCAGGCCGACCCGCAGCAGCAGGCTGCCCTGATCGAGGACATGATCGCCCAGGGCGTCAATGCGCTCGCTGTTGTCCCGATGTCGCCTGAGGCGCTGGAACCTGTGCTGAAGCGCGCGATGGATGCGGGCATCACCGTCATCACCCACGAGGCCGCGGCCCAGCAGAACACCAACTATGACCTCGAAGCATTCGTGAACGAGGACTTCGGTGCCAATCTGATGGAGCAGATGGCCAAGTGCATGGGCGGCGAGGGCGAATATGCCGTCTTCGTCGGCTCGCTGACCAGCCAGACGCACAACCAGTGGGTCGACGGCGCCATCGCGTACCAGAAGGCGAACTATCCGAACATGACGCTTGTCGGCGACAAGAATGAAACCTTCGACGACCAGCAGCAGGCCTATGCCAAGGCGCAGGAGGTGCTGCGCGCCTATCCGAACATCAAGGGTATGCAGGGCTCGGCCTCGACTGACGTTGCGGGCATCGGTCTTGCGGTCGAAGAGCGCGGACTGGAAGCGCAGACCTGCGTCTTTGGCACTTCGCTGCCCTCGATCGCAGGGCAGTACCTGGAAACCGGCGCGGTGGACGGCATCGGCTTCTGGGATCCCTCGGTGGCAGGCTATGCGATGAACAAGCTCGCGACGATGGTGATGAACGGCGAGACGGTGACCGACGGCATGGATCTTGGCCTGCCGGGTTATGAGAAGGTCAAGCTGGATGGCAAGGTCATCTATGGCCAGGCTTGGGTCAACGTGAACAAGGACAACATGGCCGACTATCCGTTCTGATCGGGTATTAAGGACTGCGGGGGGCGGTCCGGCCCCCCGAACCCGGTGGAAGGAAAGCCATGTCGAAACCGCTCGTCACGCTTTCGGGCGTGACCAAGACCTATGCCGGGATCACCGCCCTGTCCGAGGTGGGCTTTTCCATTGCGGCAGGTGAGGCCGTTTGTCTGGCAGGCGAAAACGGGTCGGGCAAGTCGACCCTGATCAAGATCCTCGCCGGGGTGGAACGCCCGGACCGGGGGACGATCGCCTTTTCCGGCCAGGTGCAGGGACCGCTGTCCCCCCGCGCCTCGACCGAGGCAGGGATCAAGGTGATCTTCCAGGATTTCAGCCTGTTCCCCAACCTGACCGTGGCCGAGAACATCGCTTTTTCCGCGGAACTGGGCGAAGGTGTCCGCCTTGTGCGCCGGGCCAGGATGCGCGATCTGGCCCGTGCGACGCTGGACCGGATCGGCGTCGACATCCCGCTGGACGCGACGGTCGAGACGCTGTCGGTCGCGCACAAGCAGCTGGTGGCCATCGCCCGGGCGCTTGCGACCGAGGCGCGGCTCATCATCATGGACGAACCCACCACCGCGCTGACCGAACGCGAGGTGCGGGGGCTTCTGACCATCATCCGCCGCCTCAAGGCCGACGGGGTGGCGGTGCTGTTCGTCAGCCACAAGCTCGCCGAGGTGCTGGAGGTCTGCGAGCAGGTCGTCGTCCTGCGCAACGGCCAGAAGGTCGCCGAGGGGCCGGCACGGGACTTCGACGCGGCCAGCCTGACGCGCCACATGACCGGCCGCGACGTGGCGACAGAACCGCCCGCGCCGCTGCGAGCCGACGCGCCGGTGCTGTTGCGGACGCAGGGCCTTTCCAAGGCCGGGGCATTCGATCAGGTGGATTTCACCCTTCGCGCCGGCGAGGTTCTGGGGATCTCGGGCCTTCTCGGCTCGGGCCGGACGGCGCTGGCAAAGGCTCTCTTCGGCCTCGTCGCGCCAGAGTCGGGGACGATCACGCTTGACGGGCGCCAGGTGACGCGCGGCGACCCGATAGCCGCGGCCGCCGCGGGGATCGGCTATGTTCCCGAGGATCGGCTGACCGAGGGTCTGTTCCTCACCCAAAGCATCGTCCAGAACATCGCCATCGGCCGGCTGGACGCGCACGCCCGGGCGGGTGGTGTCCTGAACCTGACCGGCCTTCTGGCCGAGGCGCGGGAGTGGCTTGCGCGCCTGAAGGTCAAGGCACCCAATCCTGGAGCGCCGGTGCGATCGCTGTCGGGCGGCAACCAGCAGCGGGTGGTGCTGGCGCGCTGGATGGCGCGCAGCCCGCGTGTGCTCGTCCTGAACGGGCCGAGCGTGGGGGTCGATGTGGGCTCCAAGGCCGAAATCCACGGAATCATTGCAGAACTGGCGGCGCAAGGGCTGGGGGTCATTGTGATCTCGGACGACCTGCCGGAACTGCTGGCTACCTGCCACCGCATCTTGGTGATGAAGGGCGGTCGCATAGTCGAAGACATCACTGGCGGCAGCCTGAACGAGACGGAACTTGCGCACAGGCTTGCGTCATGAAGATCGACTGGACCCGGAACGAGACGCTTGTGGCTCTTGTCATCCTTGCCTTCTGCCTGTTGGCTGCGCTCTCGGATCCAAGCTTTCTGTCCATCGTCACCCTCACCGACCTTCTGCGCGGCGGGATCGTGCTGGGCATCTTCGCGGTGGCGGCGATGCTGGTGCTGATCTCGGGCGGGATCGACGTGAGCTTCACCGCCATCGCCGCCTTCACCATGTATGTCACCGCCATGACGCTGAACGCCGTCATGCCCTGGATGCCCTGGTGGGCCGCGCTTGGCTTCGGCATGGCGGTGGGAGCGGGCCTCGGCGCGATCAACGGCATCCTGATCGCGGGCTTCGGCCTGCCCACGCTGATCGTGACGCTTGGGACGCTCTCGATCTTCCGCGGGTTCATGCTGACCTTCATCGGCCAGAAGCAGATCACCACCCTGCCACCCGGCATGCGAGAGTTCGGGCGGATGATGCTGATCCGGGGCGAGAACGCCGACGGCTCCTTCTACAACCTCCACGGAGCCTTCTTGGTCACCGTGCTGGTCGTGGTGCTGACCTGGTTCCTGTTGCAGCGCACCATGCTTGGCCGGCAGATCTATGCCATCGGCGGGTCGGTCGAAAGCGCCCGGCGCATCGGCATCAACGTGCGCGGGGTGCAGTTCTTCATCTACGTGTACGTGGGCGTGCTGGCCGGTCTTGCGGGCGTGATCCATGCCAGCATGGCACGGGTGGCGAACCCCTTCGACCTGGTTGGGCTGGAGCTTTCCGTCATCGCCGCCGTCGTCCTTGGGGGGGCGCGGCTGGCGGGGGGGCATGGCACGTTGACAGGGACCATTCTGGGCGTCGCGCTGATCGTCCTGGTCCGCAACAGCCTGGTCGTGCTGGGGATACCGGCCACTTGGCAATCAGTCACCATCGGCCTCTTGATCCTTCTGGGAACCGGCCTGCCGGCCTGGCAGGCCAAGCGCGCCGCCGCGCGTGCCGCTTGAAAGAGCCGACAAGATGACCCAAAGCCCTGTCCAGCGCCTATTCTCCAGCCCCGAGGGCCGCCTTGCGGTGATCGCCGTCGCGGTTTTCGTTCTGATGGCAGCGCTGTCGCCTGACCGCTTCCTCAGCCTGCAGAACCTGACCTCGATGGCGTTCCAGTTTCCGGAATTCGCGATCCTGGCGCTGGCCATGACGCTGACCATGCTGACCGGAGGGATCGACCTTTCGGTTGTGGGGATAGCCAACCTGTCGGCCATCGTCGCGGCGCTGATCATGACGCGGCTCACAGGGTCGTCGGACGGGACGGTGGTCTTCCTGGTCGCGCTTTGCGTCGCGCTTGCCGTGGGCATGGCGGCGGGGCTCTTCAACGGGCTCTTGGTGGCAAAACTGGGCCTGCCGGCGATCCTGGCCACGCTGGGGTCAGGACTGATCTTCACCGGCTTCGCGATCGCGCTGACGGGTGGGTCAGCGGTCATGGGCCTGCCCGCTGCGGCGGCCTGGATCGGCAACTCCACGATCCTCGGCATTCCGACGCCGCTGATCCTGTTCGCCCTGTTGGCGGTCGGCCTGTCGCTGGTCCTGACCCGCACAGCCTTCGGCGTGAAGGTCCGCATGTTCGGTGCCAACCCCCTGGCCGCGCGCTTCGCCGCCGTGAACATCGACGCCATGCTGATAAAGGTCTACGTCGCCTCGGGCGGGCTTGCGGCCATTGCCGGGATGGTGGTGATGAGCCGCGCGAATTCGGCCAAGGCGGACTATGGGTCAAGCTACCTGCTGCTGGCCGTGCTCATCGCCATCCTTGGCGGGGTGAACCCCTATGGCGGCTACGGCAAGATCATCGGCGTGGTGCTGGCGGTGCTGTCGATGCAGTTCCTTTCCTCGGGGCTGAACATGGTCGGCGTGTCCAACTTCGCGCGCGAGCTGATCTGGGGCAGCCTGCTGATATTCGTGATGATCGTGAACACTTGGCGCCCCGCGGGACGCCGCAACTGACCGGAGACCTTGCGATGAAGAAGATTCTGAACAACCCCGCCGATTACGTCGATGAGATGCTGGAGGGCCTGACTGCCGCCCATCCCGAATTCTACCGGCTGGTCGGCGAGACGAAGCGCGCCGTCGCCCGCGCGACACCGGGCAAGGCGGGCAAGGTCGGCATCGTCTCGGGCGGGGGCTCGGGGCATCTGCCGGTGTTTACCGGCTATGTTGGTCCGGGTCTGCTGGACGCCTGCGCAATCGGCGACGTCTTCGCCAGCCCCTCGGCCGAACAGATGGCCGACGCGATCCGCGCGGCCGACCAGGGGGCCGGGGTGCTGCGGCTTTACGGCAACTACGGCGGCGACATCATGAACTTCGACATGGCCGGCGACCTGGTCGAATTCGACGACATCCGCTGCTCGACCGTGATCTTGGCCGATGACGTGGCCAGCGCCCCGCCGGCCGAGGCCGCGAAGCGCCGGGGCGTGGCCGGCATGGTCTATGCCTTCAAGATCGCGGGTGCTGCGGCAGAGGCGGGCCATGACCTCGACGAAGTGACCCGCGTCGCGCAGAAGGCCGCCGATGCCTGCCGCTCGGTCGGGGCGGCGCTTTCGCCCTGCACCGTGCCGCAGGCGGGCAAGCCCACCTTTACCATCGCCGAGGACGAGATGGAGATGGGCATGGGCATCCACGGCGAGCCTGGCGTCTGGCGCGACAAGCTGCGCTCTGCCGATGCCATCGCGGGCGAGATGATGGACCGCCTGCTGTCCGACATGCAGCTGGGCGCGGGCGACCGCGTGTCCGTCATGGTCAACAGCCTGGGCGCGACCCCTCCGGAAGAGCTGTACATCCTCTACCGCACCGTAAAGGCCCGGCTGGAAGGGGCGGGGGCGACCATCGTCATGCCCCTTGTCGGCCGCTATGCCACCAGTATGGAGATGACGGGCGTATCCTTCACGCTCTGCAAGCTGGATACCGAGCTTGAAGGCTTCCTCAAGGCCCCCTGCGACTGCGCGTTCTGGAGCGTGAAATGACCCTGGCCGTCTCCGATCTGCGCGGAGCGATCGACCGGCTGGTCGTCGCGATGGCGCGCGACTTCGACGCGCTGAACGCAGCGGACGGAGCCCTTGGCGACGGCGACCTAGGCGTGACGCTGACGCGCGGGACGAAGGCAATGCAAGAGGCCGCGCCGACATTGCCCGAGGACCTGGGCCAGGCGTTGCTCGCTTGCGCGCAGGCCTTCACCAGGACCTCGGGGTCGTCCTACGGAACGCTCATGGCCACCGGGCTGATGAGCATAGCCAAGGCCCTGAAGGGCCGCACCGGGGTCGAGGCGTCCGAGGTCTCGGCCCTGATCGCCGGCGCGCGCGACGCGATGCAGGCGCGGGGCAAGGCCGAGCTTGGTGGCAAGACGGTACTGGATAGCCTGGACGCGATGGCCAGCGCCACGGCGGGGCTAAGCGATCCGGCCGAGGTCGCCTCGGCGGCGGTGGACGCGGCGACGAGGGCGCAGGCGGCCATGAAGGACAAGCCCGCCACCGTGGGCCGCGCGCGCATCTTCGGCGAAAAGACTATCGGCATGGACGACCCCGGCATGATCGCAATGACGGCCATCGCCGCGGCCATCGCGGGGCGCTGAAAGGGGGGCGGGGTGGTTCCCGCCCCGTTTGACTTACCAGGCGGGCGGCTCGTTGCCCTCGTGCAGCACCCAGTCGGCGGGCGAGAACCGCGTCCGCGCGAACTGGCCCTGGTGCCAGTACGGATAGATTAGCGGCGGCTTCGACACCTCGTTCAGCCGGGCCAGATCCTCGGCCGTCAGCTGCAGCGAGACGGCGGCCAAGCTGTCCTTGAACTGTGCCTCATTCCGCCCGCCGACGATCAGGCTGGACACCGTGGGCCGCGTCAGTAGCCAGGCCAGCGCCACTTGCGCGGCCGAGACGCCATGCGCCTCGCCCACCTGAACCAGCACTTCGATGATGTCCCACAACCGTTCCAGGTCGCGGATCGGCGGTTCGGTCCAGCCGGCGGCCTGGCGGCTGCCCTCGGCCACCGGGCGACCGCGGCGGTGCTTGCCGGTCAGAAGGCCTGCAGCGAGCGGCGACCAGACCATGGTGCCAAGGCCCTGGTCCAGACCCAGGGGCAGAAGCTCGTATTCCGCTTCGCGCGCCTCGATCGTGTAGTGGATCTGCTGGGTGACAAAGCGGACCCGGTGGTCGCGGTCCGAGGCCATCAGGGATTTTGCAATGTGCCAGCCGGAATAGTTCGAGCAGCCCACATAGCGGACCTTGCCATCGGACACGAGTCGGTCAAGCGCGGCCATCTTCTCTTCCACCGGGGTGGTGCCGTCCCATTCGTGCATGAAGTAGATGTCGATATGGTCAGTGCGCAGCCGTTTCAGGCTTTTCTCGCATTCGCGGATCAGATGGTGGCGGCTGGCGCCCTCGTCGTTCGGCCCGTCGCCCACGCGCATCCGCGCCTTTGAGGTGACAAGGACCCGGTCGCGGCGGCCCTCCAGCACCTCGCCCAGGATTTCTTCGGCAACGCCCATCGAATACATGTTGGCGCAGTCGAAGGTGTTGACGCCGTGGTCAAGGCACAGGTCCACCAGCCGGCGCGCATCCTCGACGCCCTGGTTGCCGACCCGGCCAAAGGGCCCGACACCGCCAAAGGTGAAGGTGCCCATGGCGATGGCCGACACCTTCAGGCCCGACCGTCCCAATGTGCGATATTCCATGATGTCTCCTCCCTTGCCGTGCGAGAGTGATGGAGGGCCGGACCGATGGCAAGTCAGCCCGTCTTGGACAGCGCGTGGCGCATGGCGGCCACGGCTTCATTGATCCGGGCGGGGTCCTTGAGGAGACTGCCGCCCAGAAGATAGACCACGTCGCCGCCATACATCTCCTGCATCTCGGCGGCGCGCGCCACGCTCATCCCGCCGCCAGGGCTGGGCAGCATCGGCCGGCCCGGACCATCGGGGGCGCGACAGGCCCCGGCGATCTGCAAGCATTCGGCCGCAGTAAAACCGAAGCGTCCACCGACATTGGGGAAGACCGAGATGTCGGACCCCGCCAGCCGCTGGATCGTGCCGAACATGACGCCATGGTCGATCCCGGTATCGGGGGCCAGCACATAAGGGCCAAGGAACGACGGATGAGTCATCACCGGCAGGTTCAGACTGGCATCGCGGGCGATGCGGTGCACCAGGCCAAAGCCGAAGAGGCCCGGCATGACCAGCACGCCATCGGCGCCCGCGTCCTTGAGGAAACGGAGGTTGCCCTCGATCTCTTCCGCGCGCCCCGAGAGGTTGGGGAAGTAGAGCGTCCGCCGCCCGGTCTCGGCCCGTGCCTTGGCCATCGCAGCGCAGACGGCTTCAACCCGCGCGCGGAAGGTGGCGGTGGGCTGGCCGGCCAGGCCGTGGTCTTCCTTCACGATGTCTGCGCCGCCCCGCACGCAGCCGGCGGCAAGGCGGGCGAAGTCGGCGGGTTGCAGACCCATCGGCTTTAGCACCGGGGCGATCATCCCGCCGGTTTCCCGGCCGCACAGCGCGCGGATGCCGGTGATCCCGAAGCGGGGGCCGGGGAAGCGGGCGGCCATCGTGGCCCCGAGGTCGATGCCGGTGACGCGGATGCCCTGTTGGATCGAAGAATTGCCGAATACCACGTTCAGGAACTGGGTGAATTCCTCCCCCGCGCTGTCGGGGGAATAGCTTACCACCGCCTGCCAGATCCCCTCGGTCCGCTGGCCCAGCTCCTCGACACGGCCCAGGATTTCATCCTGAACATAGCCCGCCGGCACCACGTCGCGCGGGATTTCCACGGTCTGCTCCAGCGCGATCCCTTCGGCGCGGGCCATGGCCTCGTCCCGCGAGGTGGCCCGCAGGCGGTAGGTGACGGTAAATCGGGCCATTACAGCGCCTCGGCCTTGACCAGCGAATGGACCGCGTCGATCCGCACCGCTCCAAGCGCGGCCTCGTCGATGCCGGTCGTCTGTCCGGTCAGCCGTTCCACCGCGCGGACCAGCGACAGCGCGTCCATCTCGTAATGCGTCATCAGATAGGGGCGCGAGCCGCCGTGGGCGTAGGTATCCTGCAGCCCCAGCCGGACCAGACGGCGGGGCAGGCCCGCTTCAGCCAGCGCCTCGGCCACCATCGAGCCGATGCCGCCCGCGACAAGGTGGTTCTCCAGCGTGATGACGCCGTGGCGCACGGATGCCGCATGATCCACGATCTGCGCGGCGTCGAAAGGTTTCAGGGTGTTGAGGTGCAGATGCCGCACCGAGACTCCGGCGCGGGCCAGCGCGCCGCGGGCGCGGATCGCCTCTTCGGTGGTGATCCCGGCGGTGACTACCAGCACGTCATCGCCTTCGGAGAGGACCCGCATCCGGCCGACCTTCAGCGGTTCGCTGAACAGCCGTGGGACGGACCCGCGCAGGATTCGGCAGTAGACCGGGCCGTCCACGGTATCGGCCTCGGCCACGATGCTTTCGACCTCGGTCGCGTCACCTGCTTCCAGCACCGTCATGTTCGGGATCGTCCGCATGACCGAGATGTCCTCGATCGCCTGATGCGTCATCCCGCCGGGGGTGGTGACGCCGGGCAGGAAACCCATCAGCCGGACCTTGCGGCGCGGATAGGCGATCGACGCCATCAGCTGGTCATAGGGGCGGCGGTAGAGGAACACGCCAAAGGAATGCAGGAAGGGCCGGAACCCCGCCAGCCCAAGGCCGCCTGCGAAGGACAGCATGTTCTGCTCCGCCATCCCCAGCGACAGGAACTGGTCCGGATGGCGGTCGCGGAACCCGTCAATCTCGCAGCTGGAGGTCAGGTCGGCCGACAGGCAGAGGACCTCGGGGTGCTGCACGGCATAGGCCTCGAAGGCGGCGGCGTAAGGGCGGTTGACCATCTCCATGTCAGTGGGCCTCCAGCGCGACGGGGGAAACGCCAAGTTCCGAGGCGATGTCCTGGTTCATGCGGGCGCGTTCCTCTTCGGACTTGAAGCGGACGTAGTGCAGGCGCGGGAAGCGGCTCATCAGGCTTTCCATGCCCTGCGTGGGGCGGGAATGGGCCAGCACGATAAGCGGCCGGCCGGGGTGCGGGGTGGCGGCGGCGGCGCGCATCGCAGCAAGGTCATGGGCGTCGCATTCCGCCACGACCGCGCCGAAATCGCGGAACTTGGTGGCGATGTCGCCCACGGTCATGACATCGTCCATCGCGCCGTCGCATTGCTGGCGGTTCACGTCCATGATGGCCCAGAGGTTGTCGATCCCGTGATGCGCGGCGGACTGGACGGCCTCCCAGGTCTGGCCTTCCTGCACCTCGCCGTCGGACATGAAGACGCAGACCCGGCCGGTATGGCCCAGCCGCTTGCGCCCAAAGGCCAGGCCCGCGGCGGTGGAAAGGCCGATGCCGAGGGTGCCGTTGTGGACCTCCATCCCCGGCGAATGTTCGGCGCCGATCATCTCGACCGAGGATCCGTCCTTGTTGAACATCTCCAGCCCCTCGGGCGCCATCCGCCCGACCTCGATCAGGCAGGCGTAAGCGACCAGCGCGTAATGGGCGGGGGCGATGAAGAGGCGGTCGTGGACGGCGTCGAACGGACCGTTGTAGCCCGCGCCGGTGACGTAGCCGGTGTTCGCGGCCGAGGGCACGCCCCCGAAGGGCGGCGGTACCATCGGCATGGTCGAGGGGCCGAGGTTCAGCGCCTCGTTATAGAGAAACGCCAGTTGCTCGGCGGCGGAACAGGCCTGGCTCAAGTAGCCCCCGTTGTTGCGGATCGTGTGTTCGAAGACCCGGGCGCGGATGCCGCGGGCGACTTCCTCGGTCGTCTTTTCGTTGCGCAAGGGGCGTCTCCTGGGCGGTGGGGGCGGGCCTGTGGTGGCCCGCCCCGGATGGCATCAGCGCGGCGGCAGGGCGATCCAGGGGGCCGTGGCCACATCGGCATGGGCGAAGGCCGGCAGCTTGGCGCCAAGTTCTTCCATGTTCTTGATGTCCAGCTCGTTCAACATCGCCTGGGTGATCAGCGTCGGCGGCACGATGACGCTCGCGCCCGGATCCTCGCCCGCCAGCAAGAGCGCCAGCGCGCGGACCGAGACTTCGCCCACCACGGCCGGGTTGGTGGCTGCGGTGGCCTTCCAGGAGGAGCCGGCCTCGCGCATCAGCTGGATGTCGGCGGTCGAGATGTCGGCCGAGTAGATCGAGACCTGGCCCGACATCCCCGCCTCGTCCACGGCGATCTTCACGCCCTTGGCGAATTCGTCGTAAGGCGCGAACATGACCTGGATGTTCGGATTGGCCGACAGGACCGAGCGCGCCTGGTTGGCGACCGAGTTCGCGATCGGGTTGTCCAGCGTGCCGAACATGGCGACTTCGTTGATGCCGGGGTTGGCGGCCTTGACCTCTTTCCAGGTCTCGTCGCGGCGGTCGAGCGGCGCGATGCCGGGGACATAGACATAGCCCGCGACCCATTCGGTGCCGTTGTCGGCAATCGCCGCTTCCAGCGCCAGGCGGGCAAGGTCGCGGTCGGATTGTTCGATCTGCGGGATGGCCGGGTTTTCGACGTTCACGTCGAAGGCCACGACCTTGATCCCGGCATCAACCGCGCGCTGGGCAGCTTCCTTCATCGACTCGGTCAGGCCGTGCTGGATGATGATGCCGTCCACACCCAGCGCGATGGCCTGGTCCACCATGTCGGCCTGCAGCGCCGCGTCCTGGCGGCTGTCGAAGACCTGCAGGTTCACGCCCAGGGCGGCGGCCTGCTTTTCCACGCCCGAGAGATAGGCCTGGAAAAAGTCGCCGGTCGACAGATAGCGGACAAGAGCGATGTTCACCTCGCCGGGCTTGTCAAAGGGGGCGGGCGCGTCCTGCGCCAGGGTCACTGTGGGGGCCAGCGCAACGCTGGTCACAAGGGCTGCGAAAGTCCGTCTGGAGATCATTGGTTCCTCCCATTTCTCCGGTGGTTTCAGGGTCCGGCGGGCCGCTTCTGACGGCAGGCCTTGCCGGAAGGCTTAGCGCCGCACCCGGCCGACACGGCCGGACAGGGCAAAGGTGAAGACCAGCGCCACGACCAGGACGGCGCCCTTGATAAAATCTTGGGTGTAGTAAGGCGCGTTCAGCATGGTCAGGCCTTGCAGCAGGATGCCGACGAAGAGCGCGCCGATGGCGGTGCCAAAGGCATTGGGCTTCGCCGCGCCAAGGACGGCAAAGCCGATCAGCGCCGCCGCGACCGAGTCGAGCAGGAGGTTGTTCCCCGAGGCCACATCTCCCCGCCCCAGCCGCGCCGCCAGCAGGATGCCGCCAATCGACGCCATTACGCCAGAGATGACATAGGCCAGCACGCGGTAGCGCGCGACGTTGATACCGGCCAGCCCGGCCGCCTGCGCGTTCGACCCGATGGCATACATGACCCGGCCGTGCCGCGTCAGCTCCAGGAAGACCCAGGTCAGGACGGCGATCACCACCAGAACCACGACCGACAGCGGCACGAGGTCGGGCAGGATGAAGTCGATGCGGTGGCGGCCCAGCATCAGGAACTCGGCCGCGAAGGTGCCCTCGGCGGTGCGCCCGTCAGAGAGCACCATGCCAGTTGAAATCGAGTTGCCCTCGGTCGGGATGCGTTGCAGCCCGACCAGAAGGAACATCATCCCCAGCGTGGCCAGAAGGTCGGGAACGCGCATCTTCACGATCAGAAGCCCGTTCACCAGCCCCACCGCCGCCCCCATCGCAAGGCACAGGACCACGGCCGTCACCGCGCCCATCTCCCAGATCACCATGACATAGGCCGACAGCATCATGGCCGAGGTCGCCACCGCGCCGATGGAGAGGTCGAAGCCGTCCACCACCAGGGTGGCCGTCACGCCAAGCGCCAGGATCCCGGTGATCGCCACCGATTGCAGGATGAACACCGCGCTTTGCGGCGACAGGAAGGCCGGTTTCAGCACCGAAAAGACGATGATCAGACCGGCCATCAGGATCAGGAAACCGTAGCGGATCGCAAGCTCGGTCGGAGAGAGGGATTTCATGCCGGTTCCTTCGTCTGCTCGGCGGTGCCGGAGACCTGGGCCATCAGAAGCGCAAGGTCGATCTGTTCGTTCCGGTGGTCACCGACCACGCTATGCTCGCTCATCACCAGGATGCGGTCGGCGACTTCCAGCGCCTCGTCGATCTCGGCGCAAAGGACCAGGGTCGCGCGGCTGTCGGCGCTGGCGCGGATGCGGCGGCCGATGTCGCGGCGGGCCTGGATGTCGACGCCCTGGAACGGCTCGTCCAGGATCAGCAGGCGGCTGGACTCGGCCATCCAGCGGCCGACGACGACCTTTTGCTGGTTGCCGCCCGAGAGCGTGAGGATGCCGTCGCGCGGGCCCTGGCAGACGACGCCCATCGCGGCGATGGCGCGCTCGGCCGCCGCCCGTTCCGCAGCGCGACGGATCAGCGACAGAGGCCCAGAGTGGCGGGCGGTGAAGGGCAGGGTCAGGTTCTGCTGGATGTCGAAGCCGGGAATGACCGCGTTGATCAGCCGGTCCTTCGCGGCCAGGAACACCCCAGCCGCAACCGCTTGCCCCGGATTGGCGGGGCGGTAGGGCTGACCGTCCAGCCGCACTTCGCCCGCCACGGGTGCCTCCAGCCCGAACAGCGCGGCCGCCAGCGCCGACTTGCCGGATCCCACCAGCCCGGTGATCGCCACCACCTCGTTGCGGTGCAGCACCAGGTCGAAGGGCCGCGCCTCGGGCTTCAGCCGCAACCCGCGCGCCTCAAGCATCGCCGGGCCGGGTGGCGGGATCGCGATGTCTACCTCGGTGATCTCATGCCCCAGCATCGCCCGCACCGCGCCGGAATAGTCCAGCGCCGGCCCCTCGAACAGGCCCGAGACCTGGCCGTCGCGCATCGACACGATCCGGTCGGCCAGCCGGCGGATGTCCGACATGCGGTGCGAGATATAGAGGATCGCTACCCCCTCGGCCCGCAGCCGGTCGATCAGCGCGAACAGCCGCTGCGCCTCGGCCAGAGAAAGCGACGAGGTCGGCTCGTCCAGGATCAGAAGGCGCGGCCGGTGTGCCATGGCGCGGGCGATCGAGACTAGCTGACGGTCGGCCAGCGCCAGCCCCGCGACAGGGCGGGTCACGTCGATCTCCAGCCCCACGGCGGCAGCGATGCGCCGGGCATCCTCGCGCATCCGGCGGCGGTTCAGGAGCAGCCCTCCGCCCTCGGCCAAGGTGTCAAGCAGCAGGTTCGAGGCCACGTCCAGATCCGGCACCACGCCGTCGTTGATGTTCTGGTGCACCGTCACCACGCCCGACCGCAGCGCGGCGGCGGGACCGGCGGGCGCGAAGGGCTGGCCGTCCAGCCGCACTTCGCCCGCGTCGGCGGCATGGACGCCGCACAGCACCTTCACCAGCGTGGACTTGCCCGCGCCATTGGCGCCCATCAGCACCGTGACCTGACCGGCCGGCAGGTCCAGGTCCACCCCGCGCAGCACCGCATTGCGGCCAAAAGCCTTGGTCAGCCCGCGAATGGTGATGGCCTGCGGTGTCATTCCTCTCCTCGCTCCCGATCCTCACGCTATCGCCGCTTCATCATTTGTCAATAGTGTTTGACATATGCCGTATTTTTGGAAATCCTGCGGCACGAGGAGACGGAAGGGGAGGGAAACCGCATGACCGCGCAAGGCTATGTCGCGCTGACGCCAGACAGTCTTCCGGGCCGCCTTGGGGTGCTTTCGGTGCTGCGCGAGCGTGTGGGTCCGTCTGACAGCTGGCAGGTGCGCGAAGTCGGGGATGGCAACCTGAACCTGGTCTTCATCGTCGCTGGTTCTGCGGGGCAGGCGGTGGTCAAGCAGGCGCTGCCCTATGTGCGGCTGGTCGGCGAAAGCTGGCCCCTGCCGCTGAAGCGGTCGTTCTTCGAATACAATGCGCTTATCCGGCAAGAGGCTCGGGATCCCGGCTCGGTCCCCGCCGTCTGGCATTTCGACGAGGCGCAGGCCATCGTGGTGATGGAGTATCTGACCCCGCATGTGATCCTGCGCCAGGCGCTGATCGCGGGGCGGCGGGTGGAAGGCCTGGGCCAGCGTCTTGGCGAGTTCTGCGCGCGCACCCTGTTCCGGGGGTCCGACCTGTCGATGACGGCGGCGGCGAAGAAGGCGGACCTCGCGCTTTTCGCCGGGAATGTGGAGTTGTGCGACATCACCGAGAACCTGGTGTTCTCGGACCCCTATTTCGACGCGCCGATGAACCGGCACACGCCGGGGCTGGAGGGGATCGTGGCGCGACTGCGCGCGGACCTGTCGCTGAAGGTCGCGGCGCAGCATCTGAAACTGGCCTTCACCAGCCGGGCAGAGACGATGCTGCATGGCGACCTGCACACCGGGTCAATCATGGTGACGGATACCGAGGCGAAGGTGATCGACCCGGAGTTTGCCACCTATGGGCCGATGGGCTTTGACGTGGGAATGCTGCTTGCCAACTTCCTGATGGCGCATTTCAGCCAGCCTGGGCACGAGGCCGCGAAGGGGGACCGCGCCGCGCATCAGGACTGGCTGCTGTCGGTGGTCGAGACGATCTGGCAGGTCTTTGTGGCCGAGTTCAGCCAGTTGTGGCGGACCGAACGGCGCGGCATCCTGTATCAGGCCAGCCTCTATGAGGATCAGGGGCACGCCTTGGCGGCCGAGCAGGCGCTGGCCGATGTGCTTGGCAGGATCTGGGTCGATATGCTGGGCTTCTGCGGGGTCGAGATGCACCGCCGCATCCTGGGCCTGGCGCATAACGCCGATTTCGAACGGATCGAGGATGAGCGCCGTCGTGCCGCCTGCGAGGCGCGGGCGCTGGCGATGGGACGGCAGCTGATGCTGGGCGCGGGGTCGATGCCGGGGATCGGCACGGTCACGGCCATGGCCCGGCGGATGGACAAGGAGGATCACCTGTGAAGATCAACGGAACCCCCTATCGCACGATCTGGCAGAATGCCGAGGGCGTTGTGCAGGTGATCGACCAGCGCTGGCTTCCGCACGAGTTGCGCGTGGTCCCGCTGCGGAGCCGGGCCGAATTCGCCACCGCGATCCGCGACATGTGGGTGCGCGGCGCGCCCTTGATCGGGGCGACCGCCGCCTGGGGCGTGGCGGTGCAGATGGCCGAGGACCCCTCGGACGCCTCGCTGGCCGAGACCTGGGAGATCCTGCACGAAACGCGGCCCACCGCAATCAACCTGCGCTGGGCGCTGGACGAGATGCGCCGGGTGCTGGCGCCCCTGCCACCCCAAGCCCGCGCCGCCGCCGCCGCCGCCCGCGCTGCGGAGATCTGCGACGATGATGTCGAGATAAACCGCCAAATCGGCCTGCACGGGCTGGAGATCATCCGCCAGATCGCCGCCCGCAAGCCCGGCAAGCCGGTCAACATCCTGACCCATTGCAACGCGGGCTGGCTTGCCACCGTGGACTGGGGCACCGCAACGAGCCCGATCTATCACGCTGATGCCGCTGGCATCCCGGTCCATGTCTTCGTCGACGAAACCCGCCCCCGCAACCAGGGCGCCCAGCTGACCGCGTGGGAGCTGAACAGCCACGGCATCAGCCACGACCTGATCGTGGACAATGCCGGCGGCCACCTGATGCAGCATGGCGAGGTCGACATGGTCATCGTCGGAACCGACCGGACCACCGCGCGCGGCGACGTGTGCAACAAGATCGGCACCTACCTCAAGGCGCTGGCGGCAAAGGCGAACAACGTGCCGTTCTACGTGGCCCTCCCGTCGCCCACCATCGACTGGCGGGTGCTGGACGGCGTGAAGGAAATCCCCATCGAGGAACGCAGCGGGACCGAAGTGACAATGGTCCAGGGCCGCGGCGCGGATGGCGGGATCGTCACCGTCCAGATCTCGCCCGACGGGACCGGCGCGCGGAACCCCGCCTTCGACGTGACACCCGCCGAACTCGTGACTGGCCTTCTGACCGAGCGCGGGCTTTGCCCCGCGACCGGGCAAGGCATGGCGGCGATGTTCGCCGACCTGAAGGCCGCCGCCCACGGCTAGGGGGCGGCCAGCAAGGCCTCGGCCACGATCGTGCCGGTGACTAGGTGCGTGACATAGCCGCCCCGGATCGCCGCCAGCGTGGCCGTGACCTTGTCCAGCCCCGGGGTGACAAGGATGCCCATCTCAAGCCCGACAAGACGCGGCAGCGGCAGGCCGATCATCCGGTCCTCCATCGGGCCGGGCAGCTGGTGGCCCTCGGCGTCGATGAAGCGGCCGCAGATCACGCCGACCGCGCCGCGCTGGACATACCAGTCCAGATCCTCGCGCGTGGCCAGACCGCTCAGGACGATATGGCTGTCCGACGTGGCGGTCCCGACCGAGAACAAGAGCTTGTTCACCGTCTCCAGCCGGTCCAGCTGCGCCTTCAGAATCGGCTCGTCGCGCAGCTCGTCCGCCAGCGCCGCCCGGCTTAGGATGGCCGGGGCATGCAAGTTAAGGCACCTTGCCCCAAGCCGCTGCGCAAGCCGGGTCGAGCAGGCTTCGGCGGTAAAGCCGTAGGGTGTCGCCATCGACCCGACCAGCTGCAGGACTTCGAGGTCCTCGATCTGCATGGGTTCCACCATCTCGGCCAGCTCATAGACCGTCCGGCCCCAGGCCACCCCAAGGCGATCCCCCGGTTGGATCAGGTCGGGCAGCCAGTTCGCCGCACCGCGCACCACCCGCAGCAAGGCTCCCTCGACCCCGGCCCCCTCGTCTGGAATGACATAGGCCCCCCGCAGGCCAAAACGGTTGGTCAGCTCGACCGCAAGCCGATGGGTGGTAAAGGCGGGCGCGGCCAGCGTGATGCGGATCAACCCCTTCTCCCGCGCCTCTTGCAGATAGTTCACCACCGTCGCGCGCGAGATGCCAAGGGCCTCGGCGATCTCCTGCTGGTTGCGGCCGTCCTGATAATACATCCACGCCACTTGGATCACGGCATTCTCGCCGCTGACCTGCGCCAGATTGCGCCGCCGTGTCACTCCGCCCATCCGCGCCCCATGCATTTGACCTTTGACAATGATAATTGACAAAAGTAGAAAATCCAAGCGTCACAAGCTCGCCGTCAAGCCTAGCAGGAGAAACCGATGATCGCCAATCGCTGGACCGATGCCGAAGCTCAGGCGTTCGTCGCCGCGGCGGGCGCCGATGCCCGGGCAAGGGAATTGGCGCTGCGGGTGCTGACCTCGCGACTCATCGGGCGGGACCCGGACCTGGTGATGCATGGCGGGGGAAATACCTCGCTGAAGTCCACGGCCGTCGATGTCTTCGGCGAAGAGGTCGAGGTTCTGCACATCAAGGGCTCGGGCTGGGACCTTGAAACGATCGAGGCAAAGGGCCTGCCAGCGGTGCGCCTGGCGCCCCTGATGCGCCTGCGCAGTCTGCCCGCGCTGTCGGACGAGGCGATGGTGAATGTTCAGCGACTGAACCTGCTGGACCCCTCTGCCCCGAACCCGTCGGTCGAGACGCTGCTGCACGCTTGGATCCCGCACAAGTATGTCGACCATACCCATGCGACCGCCTTCCTGGTGCTGGCCAACCTGCCCGAGGTCGCGGCCGCCACGCGTGAACTCTTCGGGGACCGCCTGACGCTGGTGCCCTATGTGATGCCGGGCTTTGAACTGGCCAAAGTGGCCGCCGACGCCTTCGATCGCAACCCGGACGCCGAGGGGCTTCTGCTGGTGAACCACGGCCATTTCGCCTGGGGACCGGACGCGAAATCCAGCTATGATCGGATTGTCGCCCATTCGAATCTGGTAGAGGCCTGGCTCGCCGACCGCCGCCCAACGCCCCTCATTCCAGCCGCCGCCCTGCCGGTGGCCGAAGTCGCCCCGGTCCTGTCCACCCTGCGCGGCGCGCTGGCCTCGGTCCTGCCGGATACAGCGCATCTGCCGGTTCTCGATTTGCGGAACGGCGAGGCCGAGCGCAGCTTCTGCGCCCGCCCCGACCTGGAGGACCTGGCGACGCGCGGTGTCGCCACGCCCGACCATGTGATCCGCACCAAGGCCGAACCGCTGGTCCTGCGCGCGGCCGACCAGGGGGCCGAGGCGATGCGCACCGCTGTGCAGGCCTATGCCGACCGCTACCGCGCCTATTTCGACACGCATGCCCCAAATGCGGCCGAGCCCAAGAAGATCCTCTCCCCTGTGCCGGGGCTGGTCTGGCTGGAGGGGTTGGGGATCGTCGGGGTCGGAAGTACCGCTGCCGCCGCTCGCATCGCCGCCGACATCGGCTGCCAGTCGGCCCGCGTCCGGGCGGATGCCGAAAGGGTGGGTACTTTCCGTCCCATCGGTGCGAAAGATCTCTTCGACATGGAATACTGGTCGCTGGAGCAGGCCAAGCTCGGCAGCGGCAAGGCCCCGGCGCTTCAGGGGCGCGTCGTTCTGGTGACGGGCGGGGCAGGGGCCATCGGTCTCGCCTCGGCCCGCGCCTTCGCCGCGCAGGGGGCGACGCTCTTCCTGGTGGACCGCCCCGGCGAGGCGCTGGAGGCCGCGATCGCCGCGCTGGGCGGGGACCATGGCGGGTATGGCTGCGACATCACCCGGCCGGGCGCCGCTGCCGCGGCCGTGGCCGAATGCGCCGCGCGCTTCGGTGGGATCGACATCCTCTTGTCCAACGCCGGCGCCGCCGTCACCGGCGAGATCTCCACGCTGGACGACCGCACCCTGCGCGACAGCTTCGAGCTGAACTTCTTTGCCCATCTCGCGTTCTCGCAGGCCGCCATCGCCCACTTCCGGGCGCAGCAGGCCGGGCGGGGGGCACGGGGGGCAGAGCCGGGGCAGATCCTGTTCAACGTCTCGAAACAGGCGGTCAACCCGGGCAAGGGCTTTGCCGCCTATGGCCTGCCCAAGGCCACGACCTTCTTCCTGCTGCGTCAGCTGGCGCTGGAACTGGGGGCCGAGGGCATCCGGGTCAACGGCATCAACGCCGACCGCATCCGCTCGGGCCTGCTTTCCCCCGACATGATCGCCGCGCGCTCGGCCGCCCGGGGGGTGGACGAAGCGACCTACATGGCCGGCAATCTGTTGCAGGCCGAGGTCGAGGCCCGCCACGTCGCCGACGCCTTCGTTATGCTGGCGCGGGCTGAACGGACAACCGGCCATGTCATGACGGTTGACGGCGGCAATATCGAGGCCGCCCTGCGCTGAAAGCGTCAACGCCTGCCCGAGGGGCGGTAGGCCGAGATCGACATGATGCTAGAGCGCCTGGAGTCCCTCAGCGACGACCATTTCAAGAACCACCCCGACGAGATCCATTGGGGGCATGTCGGCACGCTGAAGCACTACGCGGGCCTGCTGCGCCAGATCACCGACAGCGCCTACAAGGAAGGCGAACACGCCCCCTGACGCGTCCACACGGCGCGACGTCCGCGGCCCCTTCTTCAAGGGTCGTGGCCGCCCGCGCCTCGTGCCGCACGGCCTTGATCTGTTCCCTGGTGTCCTAAAGCGCCTTCTCGGCCGCGTAGATCTAAGGTCACAGGTTCAAGTCCTGTCCCCGCAACCAAAATCCCATAAGGCCCCGCCCTACGCGGGGCCTTGGCGTTTCCGGGGACCGGATCACGACGGGTTTGGGGACGACACCGGCATCGAGCGCATCCTGGCGACCGTTTCCCGCTCGGCCCTGCGGCATGCGATGGGCGGCAGTCCGCGGGAGATCAGATCAAGATCCTCAAGAACCCGGGTCCCAATCTCGCGCAGGGCCCAAGTCAGGGCGCCGGCGCGGTGTGGCGAGAACAGCATGTTCGGTACCTTCCTCACCGGGTCGTCCTTGGGCAGCGGTTCGACCGGAAAAACGTCCGTCGCCACCCGAATCCGGCCAGAAGCCGCGTCTGCGGTCAGCGCACCGAAGTCCGCGGCCGCTGCGCGCGACATGAGCAGCAGCATCGCCCCCGGTTGCATCAGACCAAGCGCGCGGGCGTCGATCATTCCTGCGTTGTCAGTCGTGATCGTGGCCATGACAAAGATGAACCGATTCTGGGACATCAAGGCGTCGAAGCCGACCGGCTCTACCCCCTGGCGGCGCAGGTGGCCGTTCGGCTGCCAAGGGTCGAAGACCTGCACACGACAGCCGAACGGCGCAAGAAGACGGTAAAGCGCACGGCCCAGGTCGCCGAAGCCGATGATCCCGACCGTCGACCCAGCCAGGAGTTCGGACTGGCGGTTCCCCTCGAAGAGCCATTTCTCCTCGCCCGTGAGGAAGGCCGCGTGTTCGCCGTGAATGTTCCGCGCCAGCGACAGCGCCATGCCAAGCGCCATCTCGGCCACCGGCGCCGCGAAAACGGCAGCGGGTGTCAGAACATGGATGCCGCGCCGGAAGCATTCCTCGTAGTCGATATTGGGCAGGAAGTTCGTCTCGACGTTGAAGATCGCGCGAAGCCGGGGAGCCAGGGCAAGCCGGTCCGCGCCCATGGGCTGCTGAGACACGAGGATCTCCGTCTCGGGCAGATGGCGTGCATAGAAGGCTGTGCGATCCTCCCCCTGCCATTCGGTGACGTGATGGCTGGACCGAAAGGTGGCAAGCTCTTCGGGCGAGAAGATCTCGTCCGTCGACCTTGGTTCCGGATCGTAAAGCACCCGCATGGGACCCCCGCGATGAAAGGCCGGCAGCACTGTGCCGCCGGTCCCTGACATTCGGGAATACCGGATCAGTTGGTCAGGAGGTAGTAGCTGTTCCGCGATCCGCCCATGTTCTGCACGGTGACGTAGAAGTAGCCGTCCCAAGCCGGGGTCCAGTCGCAGTAGAGCTTGTCCGACCAGCTGACGTCATAGCAGATGACATTGCCGTTCTCGTCGGTCACCGCCACGTCCAGGTTCGCGTCGCCGTCGCCCACGATCGCCACTTCGGCATAGGAATTGCCGTAGAACGGGATCTCCCAGACATCGGTCTGGCCCGAGGGAAGGCGCGAGAGCCACTCGACCGACCCGCCGATCCGCCCGCGCGAGCCTTCGGCCATCGCGTCGTCGATGAGGCCAAGCACCGCTTCGTCGTCGGCCGCCAGTTCCTTTGCCTTGGCGAACATCACCTCGGCAGTTGCGGGGGCGTCGGCGGCACCTTCGTCCTCGTTCGCGGCGGTGAAGAAGGTGGCCTTGGCGGCCGGGCGAGGATCGTCGTTCATCATGGGCGCCGGGGCGGCCGGGGCGCCGGGTGCGGCCTTCTTGCGGAAGGCGTTCTGATCAACCGTCACCTTGGCCGGGTCCAGAGCCGCGGGTTCGGCTGCCGTCACCTCCACCGAAGCGGCAAGTTTCGCCGCGGCGAGCACAGTCACTGCGTCGCCCTGAGCGGTCCCCACGGCGTAAAGCTCTTGCGCCAAAGCCATGGTCGAGGCTGCCCCGGGCGCAGCGCCTTCGGCGGCGGGTCCGGCGTTCGGGCCGGATTTGTCCTGGGCGAGGGAAGGGAAAGCCACGGCGACCAGCGCGGTGGTGGCAAGGGCAAGGGAAATTCCTTTAAGTGTCATTTCAGCCTCTACAAGTTGGCCGTCCTGCCAGGGGACGGAATGCGGGCATCATCGCACACCCCCGCATTTTGAGAAGGCAGGTTTCCATGACAAATTCGGTCACTTGCATCAGTTTCCGACCAGCCGGTAGCTGCCGGTGCCAGGCCCCGCATTCGTGACTTCGACAGTGAAGAACCCGTTGGCGGCCGGAGTGAAGCGGCACAGGGCGGGCTCGGTTGTCGGCGGAAAGGTGCAGACCACCGTATCGGCCTCGTCGCGGACCTGAAGTTTGAGCGGCGAACCCTCGGAAAGAACGCCGATCTCGGCCGGAGTTTCGCCCGCAAGGATGATCCGCCAACTGTCTGTCTGTCCGCCCTCCAGCGTGCCCGAAGCGGTGATGGCGACAGGGCGGCGGCCATGGGGCACCTGCGCGTCCAGGTCGTAGACCAGGTCCTGCAGCGCGGGGTCGTCTCCAGCCAGGCCCTGTGCGATCGCAATGGCCCTTGCCCCCGCCGGGTCATTGGACAGCGTGTCCTGGCCTTCGGCCACGGGCGACTCTCCATCCGTCGTGCGTGTCCAGCCCGTCGGCGGGCGCAAGACCACCTCTCGCGCGAGCCGGATCGCCGTAACAAGCAGCACGGGGTCGCCGGACTTCAGCGCCGCCAGATAAGTCCGCTGCGCGAGCACGAGCTGCGCGGCGGCGCCCGGCTCTCCCACAGGGTTCGCGGACAGGTTCGGCGTTTCGGCGCGGGCGGGCAGGGCCAGCGCGGTCAGCAGGGCGGCGGTCAGGATGGGGCGGCGCATGGGGCTTTCTTCCGGGATGCGGCGAGTCTTGCAAAGCGGGCAGTCGGGAACAAGTGCGGAAAGCTTCCCGCCCCGCCGGTTTCGCGGTAGCAGGAGCGAAAGAGGTGACCGATGCGCGATATCCTGGACCGACTGCTTGCCTTCGACACAGTCAGCTCGAAGCCGAACATGGCGTTGATGGGATATGTCCGGGACCAGTTGGAGGCCGCCGGGCTGCGGGTGACCCTGGTTCCCGATGCCGGGGGCGGAAAGACCAACCTTTTCGCCTCGACCGGACCCGAGGGGCAGGGGGGCGTCATGCTCTCTGGCCACACCGATGTCGTGCCGGTCGAGGGGCAGCATTGGACGAAGCCGCCCTTCGCCCTGACCGAGGCCGACGGACGCTATTACGGCCGGGGCGCCGCCGACATGAAGGGCTTCGTCGCCTGTGCGGTCGAGGCGATGCTGTTGGCCGCGCGCCGCCCGTTGAGGGTCCCGCTGCACCTTGCGTTGTCCTACGACGAGGAGATCGGCTGCATGGGGGTGCGGTCACTGATCGACCTTCTGGCCGCCGTGCCGGTCAAGCCGCGCTTCTGCATCGTGGGCGAACCCACGGGCATGCAGGTGGCGACCGGGCACAAGGGCAAGGTCGCGCTGCGGGCGACCTGCGTGGGGCGCGAGGGGCACTCGGCGCTGGCCCCGCTGGCGCTGAACGCGCTGCACCTGGCGTCGGATTTCCTGGGCGCGGTGCGGCGGTTGCAGGCCGAGGTGGCGGAGAGCGGGCTGAAGGACGGCGATTACGACGTTCCCTACACGACGCTGCACGTGGGCAAGATGTCTGGAGGCGTGCAGGTGAACATCGTGCCGAACCATGCAGTGCTGGATTTCGAGATCCGCTCGCTGGCTGGCGAGGACGTCGCGGGGCTGATCCGTCGGCTGGAAGCGGAGGCCGACGCCATCGTTGCGCCGTTGCGCGGGGATTTCCCGGAGGCGGCGATCCGGGTGGAACGGCTCTGGGACTACCCCGGCCTCGGGACGCCCTCGGATGCCGAGGTGGTGCGGTTCGTGAAGGGCCTGACCGGGGCGAACGGGACGATCAAGGTGGCCTTCGGGACCGAGGGCGGGCTCTTCGATCAGCGGCTTGGCGTGCCGACGGTGATCTGCGGGCCGGGGTCGATGGCGCAGGGGCACAAGCCGGACGAATGGGTCTCGGTCGAGCAGGTGGAGCGGTGCCGGGGGATGCTGGCAGCGCTGGTGGACCGGCTGGAGGTGGGGATCTAGGGCCAGGTGTCCACGGTGGACATTTCCGGATTTCTGTTTGATGGCAAAGGTTTGACCGTGGGCGGAAACGGTTTCTTAACCCTTATCCGCGCCCACTGTGACTGCTCCGGGGGGGGGGGGGGGGGGCCCCCCCCCCCCCCCCCGGGGGGGGTGGGGGGTGGGGGGCGGGGGGGGGGGGGGGGGGGGGGGGGGGGGGGCCGCGCGCGCGCGGGGG
>NZ_JAYSFG010000030.1:29785-33270 GCF_041913445.1 Tabrizicola sp. | reverse complement strand
TCGACCAGGTCGGACCGGACCAGAAGCTTGCCATGCTCGACCTCGGCCAGCGCCTTCAGACCTGCCAGCACCCGCACCGGCCAGCCATCGGGCAGCGTCTCGTCGAGGCGCGTCGCGGTCAGCACCTCCGCGCCCGAGAACGCCGATTTCGCAAAGGCATCGACCGCCTGGCGCTGCATCTCGTCGGTCAGCCGGCCGCGCAGTTCGACTTTTCCGTCCTCGGAAAGCGTCGCCGTGAACTCGGCCGGGCCCTGGGTCGCGGTTTCCTTCTTCTCCAGCGTCGAGGTCAGCGAGAAGACGTCCGGCAGCCCGGTTTCCAGCTCGCCCACCACCTTGTCGAAAGTCGCCTGCGGCACGTCGCTGCCCGCCAGGAGCGTCACGTCCGCGTCCGAAAAGGTGATCGAGCCCGAGCCCAGTTCCGTCACCGCCCGGATGCCCAGCCCCACGGCCTCGGCCCAGCGGGGCGTCGGCGTCCCAAGCCCGACCTGGCACACCGGAGACCCCTCGACCCCCGCCCCCGCGGCCGTCCGCAGGATCTGCGCCCGCGCCCGGTCGGTGTCGGCCGAACAGCTGTCGAAGCGTGCGCCTTCGGCATCCTTCACGAAGCGCAGGGTGAACGGGGTGATCACGGGGCGCGGCGCCGAGATGTCCAGCACCAGCTGCACGTTGGCCGGGGCAAGCCCGCGCAGCTCGCTCTCGAACCGGCGCTTCGCCTCCTCGCTGTCGGCGATGGCCTTGACCTCGACCCGCTCGGCCGTGACCGAGACCTTGGACAGTTCCAGCCGCTCCAGAGCCTCCAGCCCGAAGGCCAGCGCCTCGTTCCAGGTCGCGGGCGCCGGATAGTCGGCGGTCTCCAGCATGTCCGGCAGTTCCGTCCCCTGCGCCAGCGCCGCCGCCGCATCGGAAAGTGCCGTCTCGGTCAGCCCGCCGTCGCCGGGCTTTTCCGGAATGAGCCCGCTCAGCTGCACCTCATCCTCGGTGCGCAACATCTCGACCGAAAATTTCGGCGCCTCGATGGCCGAGGCCGGGGTGACGTCCAGCCCGTCGCGGATGCGCGAGGTGTCGATCAGCGCCCCCACCATGTTCACCGCGCGGAAGCGGTCGGCCTCACGCGGGGCGGTGCCGGACAGGCGGACCTGCAATCCGTCGGTGTCGACGGTGATCCAGTCGATCCCCGCCTCGGCCAGCTTGGCGGTCACCACTTTCTGCGTGCGCGATTCGATCACCAGCGCCGCGCCATAGGCGACCGACATCATGACGACTGCCGCCAGCACGAAGGCCAGCAGCGCAAGGGTGGTCGAGGACAGCTTGGAGAGGCGCAGCAGCAAAAGAGACGTCCGGAAGACTCAAGGCCCCTGCTTCCTAGGGGTTTGAGGCCCCGGGTTCAACCAAGCCATGCGGCGGCGGCAAGAAACGGCAAAGGGATCAGCCCGGCGTCCCGGTTCGCCCGGAAGACCTGCAGGCACGAGGCCGGGTCGTCCAGGTCCAGCCGCCGCATCTGCCAGCCGATGTGCCAGCCCATCGCCCAGACCCCGCCAAGCGCCACGACGAAGGCCAGCGGCCGGTGCGCCTCGGCATGCGCCAGCACCACGGCCGCGCCGAACAGGACGAGGGTCAACGCGGCAAACCCCCAAAGCCAGGCCCGGCTCCGGTCGCCGAAAAGCCTTGCCGTGGACTTGACGCCGATCAGCGCATCGTCCTCGCGGTCCTGGTGGGCGTAGATCGTGTCGTAGTAAAGCGTCCAGGCGATCCCCGCGGCATAAAGCGCCACGGCCGCGGGCGGGACGGTCCCGGCATGGGCCGCCCAGGCCAGAAGCGCGCCCCAGTTGAAGGCCAAACCCAGGAAGACCTGTGGCCACCAGGTGAAGCGCTTGGCAAAGGGATAGATGCAGACCAGCGCCAGGCTGGCCACCCCCAGGCCCACCGCAAGCCAGTTGTAGGTGAAGAGGATCCCCGCCGCGAGCAGCGCCTGCACCACCATCCACACCAGCGCCGCCTTCACCGTCACCTGGCCCGAGGGCAGGGGCCGCGACCGCGTCCGTGCCACCTGCGCGTCGATGTCCCGGTCGGTGATGTCGTTCCAGGTGCAGCCCGCGCCCCGCATCAGGAACGCGCCCACGCCGCAGGACAATACCAGCCACAGGTCCCAGCCCCGGAACCCGCTGACGCCCCCGGCCAGGGCGATGGCCCAAAGGCAGGGGATCAAGAGCAGCCAGGTGCCGATCGGCCGGTCCGCCCGGGAAAGCCGCAGATACCCCCGCGTCGCCGGGGGCGCGTAAAGGTCCACCCAGTTCGCCCTTGGCGCGTCGGCCACCCTGCCGGGGACGGCCTCTGGCATTTCGGGCAGTTGGGTCATAGGGTCCGGCTCATGGATGCGAAGATCAGGCTCTATGTAGATCAGCCGCTTGGGGCGGGGCAAGCCGTGGCCCTGTCGCAGGACCAGGCGCATTACCTGACCGGCGTCATGCGGCTGGGCGAGGGGGGGGCGATCCTTCTCTTCAACGGCCGCGACGGCGAATGGAGAGCCACCCTGGCGCAGGCCGGGAAACGCAACGCCATCGCAGTCTGTGACGTGCAGACGAAACCCCTCCACCTGCCGCCCGACCTCTGGCTTCTTTTCGCGCCGATCAAGAAGGCCCGCACCGATTTCATCGTCGAGAAGGCCGTCGAGCTTGGCGCCGCCCGCATCCAGCCGGTCCAGACCCGCCACACCAATTCCGAACGCATCCGCCAGGACCGCCTGCAGGCCCACGCAGTGGAGGCCGCCGAACAATGCGGCGCAACTTACGTGCCCGAGGTCACCGACCTCCAGCACCTCGAAAAGCTCCTGTCGAACTGGCCCGAGGACCGACGCCTCTACTGGTGCGACGAAACCGCCATCGGCCAGCCCGCCACCCTCACCCCCGCGACCGGCCCCGCCGCCATCCTGATCGGCCCCGAGGGCGGCTTCTCCGCCGACGAGGCCGCGAAACTCCGCGGCCGCCCGAACGTCATACCCCTCTCCCTCGGCCCCCGCATCCTGCGCGCCGACACTGCCGCCGTCGCGGCCCTGACCCTCTGGCAAGCCGCCTGCGGAGACTGGCGGTGATGTTCGATACCCGTCCAGATACCCGCACCCCCGACCGTTGCGCCGCAGCCAGCGTCAATGCGCCTCCCTCCCCCCGCCGTGGGGGAGGGATGGGGTGGGGGGCCGCGACGTTTCCACCTGCACCTGCCGCCATCCTGATCGGCCATGAGGGCAGCTTCTCCGCCGATGAGGCCGCCAAACTCCAAACGAAACCCAACGTCACCCCCCTCAGCCTCGGCCCCAGGATCCTGCACGCCGACACCGCCGCCGTCGCGACCCTGACCCTCTGGCAAGCCGCCTGCGGAGACTGGCGGTGACGCTCGCTACCGGTCCAGATACCCGCACCCCCGACCGTTGCGCCCTAGCCAGCGTCAATGCGCCTCCCTCCCCCCGCCGTGGGGGAGGGATGGGGTGGGGG
>NZ_JAYSFG010000030.1:0-29685 GCF_041913445.1 Tabrizicola sp. | reverse complement strand
CAATGCGCCTCCCTCCCCCCGCCGTGGGGGAGGGATGGGGTGGGGGGCCGCGACGCTTCCGCCCGCCTCCGCCGCCATCCTGGTCA
The DNA here is from genome assembly GCF_041913445.1 of Tabrizicola sp. Classification (GTDB taxonomy): domain Bacteria; phylum Pseudomonadota; class Alphaproteobacteria; order Rhodobacterales; family Rhodobacteraceae; genus Tabrizicola. The sequence continues at coordinate 29,599 of NZ_JAYSFG010000030.1, read as the reverse complement.
GCCCCGAGGGCAGCTTCTCCGCCGACGAGGCCACTCCTTGGCAAAGCGAACCACGTCGCCCTCTGCCCCAGCCCAAGGATCCTCCACGCCGACACCGCCGCCGTCGCCGCCCTGACGCTGTGGCAAGCCGCCTGCGGAGACTGGCGGTGACGCTCGATAACGGTCCAGATACCCGCACGCGTGACCGTTGCGCCGCAGCCAGCGTCAATGCGCCTCCCTCCCCCCGCCGTGGGGGAGGGATGGGGTGGGGGGCCGCGACGTTTCCACCTGCACCTGCCGCCATCCTGATCGGCCATGAGGGCAGCTTCTCCGCCGATGAGGCCGCCAAACTCCAAACGAAACCCAACGTCACCCCCCTCAGCCTTGGCCCCAAGATCCTGCACGCCGACACTGCCGCCGTCGCGGCCCTGACCCTCTCGCAAGCCGCCTGCGGAGACTGGCGATGATCGCCGAGGCCGGGCCAGACCACCGCGCCGCGCTGGACTCCATCCTGACCGCTGGGATCGACCAGGCGATGTTTCCCCTTTCGAACCTCCGCGCGCATGGTCTGGGTCAAGGTGGCTTTCCCAGCGACCACCCGCATGCCACCCGGTACTGGATCATCGACGGGACCAGCGTCGTCGCCCTGACCCGGGGCGGGATGCTTCTCTCTCTCCTTGCGACCGGCTGCGACCTCGCCGGTCTGCCAGCTGCGCTCAAGGGCCAGACCGTCCAAGGCGCCGCCGGACCCGCCGCCTCGACCCGGCCCGTCCTTGGCGCCCTGGGCCTGTCCACCACCCCCGCCCGCCTCGACGAGGACGAACCCGGCTTCGCGCTGGACCTGTCGCAACTTCGGCTTCCACCCCACCCCGACGCCACCCTGATCCCCGCCCGCGCAGCCGACCGGGACCTCCTCATCGCCTGGCGCGCCGCCGCCACCATCGAAACGCAGGGTATGCCCCCGGACCAGGCCCACGACCACGCCGCCGAGGACGTGGACGGCTGCCTCGCGAAAGATAGCCACCGCATCCTCCACCACCACGGCCAGCCCGTCGCCCTCACCGGCTTCAACGTCCGCCTGCCGGAAATCGTCCAGGTCGGCGGCGTCTACACCCCGCCCGCCCTCCGCAACCGCGGCCACGCTCGGACCGCCGTCGCCCTCCACCTGGCCGAGGCCCGCGCCGGCGGAGCATCCCGCGCCGTCCTCTTCGCCGCCACCCCCGCCGCTACCCGCGCCTACCTTGCCATCGGCTTCCAGCCCGCGGCACACTTCTCCCTCGTCCTCTTCTGCGACCCGGTCACCCTGTGAGCTTCATCCGCCCCGAACTCCTCGAAACGCTCCACCGCTGGCGCGAAACCATCGCCGGGGGGGCGGTCGCGGCCCTCGGCCTCTGGTCTGCCACGCGCGGCGGCTATCTCCTGACCCCTCTCGGCCTTCTCCTGCTGGCCCTCGGCCTCAGTTGGGCGGTGACGGCCTGGCGTCGGGTCCGCTTCCTCCAGGATGGCGAGGCCCCCGGCATCGTCCGCGTCACGGAAGCCCAGATCGCCTATTTCGGCCCCCGCGTCGGCGGCTTCGTCGGCCTGCCCGACCTGGCCGAGATCCGCCTCCTGACCCTTCGCGGCCGGCGCATCTGGAAGCTGAAGCAGGGCGATGGCCAGCTCCTCCACATCCCCGTGGAATCCGACGGCGCTGAAACCCTGTTCGACGCCTTCGCCACGCTGCCCGGCATCGATATGGCCGCCCTCGTGGCGGCGCTTGGCGGCGACGGCACCCCCTCCGACAGCCGCGTCATCGCCCTGGCCGAGGTCGACCGGCTGATCTGGTCGCGGAAAGGTGCGGGCGTGGTGGTCCGCTAGGGCCTGCGCTGGCGACAGCTTTTCTGTTCAATTCCTAACAGAAGTTTAATGCGTTGTCGCAAGGCTTTGAAATTGCTTGCTCCTGAAATCTGTCCACCGTGGACGGCAGACGTCTCACCCCCGCGACCCCCCTTGACTTGGCCAGCGGCCCGCGACACCTCTTGCCATCCGGTTCCCCACGGGGGAGCCAAGCCGAAGCCAGCGAAGTCCCGGAGCCCGTCCCCATGTCAATCCCTCAGTCCGGCGGCGGCCTCATCGAAAGCTTCGACCAGCTCGCAGCCTACATGGAGGCGGGGAGCAAACCCCGCGACCAGTGGCGCATCGGGGCCGAGCATGAGAAGTTCGGCTGGCTGACCGACACCCGCGCGCCGCTCCCCTATGCGGGCGACCGCTCCATCTCGGCCATCTTCGCCGCGCTGGAAGCCCGCTTCGGCTGGACCCCGGTCCGCGAGGGCGAGAACGTGATCGGCCTGACCCGGAACGGGGCCAACATCAGCCTCGAACCCGGCGGCCAGTTCGAGCTGTCCGGCGCCCCCCTCGCCTCGACGCTCGACGTCGGGGCCGAGCTGCAGAACCACCTGGACGAAGTCCGCGCCATCGCCGACCCGATGGGCGTCCGCTTCATGGGGATCGGGGCCGCGCCGGAGTGGACGCACGAACAGATGCCGGTGATGCCCAAGGGCCGCTACCGGCTGATGACCGACTACATGGGCCGCGTCGGCACCCACGGCACGCAGATGATGTACCGGACCTGCACCGTGCAGGTGAACCTCGACTACGCCTCGGAAGCCGACTTCGTGAAGAAGCTGCGGGTCGCGCTGGCCTTGCAACCCGTCGCCACCGCGCTCTTCGCCTCCTCGCCGTTCTTCGAGGGCAAACCGAACGGCCACCGCAGCTGGCGCAGCCGCATCTGGCGCGGCCTCGACGACAGCCGGACGGGCATGCTCCCCTTCGCCTTCGAAGACGGGATGGGCTTCCAGCGCTACGTCGACTGGGTTCTGGACGTGCCCATGTACTTCGTCTACCGCGACGGGAAATACATCAACGCCCTGGGCCAGTCGTTCCGCGACTTCCTGAGGGGCCAGCTCCCGGCGCTGCCCGGGGAAAAGCCCACACTGTCCGACTGGGCCGACCACATGACCACCGTCTTCCCCGAGGCGCGCGCGAAGAAGTTCATCGAGATGCGCGGCGCGGATTGCGGCGATCAGGCCCATATCGCGGCGCTGCCGGCCTTCTGGGTGGGCCTGATGTACGACCAGACTGCCCTCGACGCCGCATGGGACCTGGTGAAGGGCCTCGACGCCGAGACCCGCCAGGGCCTGCGCGTCGCGGCCTCGGTTTCGGCCCTGCAGGGCGAAGCGGGGGGCGTGAAGCTTCTCGACCTCGCCCGTGCTGCCGTGGGCCTGTCCCATGCGGGCCTGGTCGCCCGGGGCCTTGGCGAAGAGGTCCAGCTTCTCCCCCTCGTCGAAAGCCTGAAGACGGGCCGCGTGCAGGCCGACAAGTGGCTCGACCTCTACAACGGCCCGTGGAACCACGACCTCACGCCGCTTTACCAGGCAGCCTCCCTGTAAGGAGCCCACATGCGCACCCACTTCGATGCCGAGTTGGAAGAGCGTCTGATCCGCTACTGCGCCATCGACAGCCAGAGCGACGAGGACAGCAAGAGCCAGCCCAGTACGCAGGTCCAGTTTGGGATGCTGAACCTGCTGGTGGAGGAGCTGAAATCCATCGGCGCGCAGGACGTCCAGCTGACCGACTACGGCACCGTTCTTGCGACTGTCCCCGCCACGGCGGAAGGCCCCACGATCGGCTTCCTCGCCCATGTCGATACCGCCCCGGCCTTCAACGCGACCGGCGTGAAGCCGCGCGTTATCCGCGGCTACAACGGCGGGCCGATCCGCTTTCCCGATGGCCCGGACCTGGAACTGTCGCCCGAAGTCTCGCCCTATCTCGGCACGCGACTTGGCCATGACATCGTCACTGCCTCGGGCACCACGCTTCTTGGGGCCGACGACAAGTCCGGCGTCGCCGTCATCATGACCGCCGCCCGCCACCTGATCGCCAATCCCGACATCCCGCATGGGCCGATCCGCATCGCCTTTACGCCTGACGAGGAAATCGGGCGCGGCGTCGATCCGCGCCTGGCGAAAGACCTGAAGGCCGATTTCGCCTATACGCTCGATGGCGGCGCGGCGGGCGAGATCGAGTATGAAAGCTTCTCGGCCGACGGAGCGTTGGTGAAGATCGAAGGCGTCTCGGTCCACCCCGGCACGGCCAAGGACAAGCTGGTCAACGCGCTCCACCTTGGCGCGAAGATCATCGCCACCCTGCCGCAGGCCCGCATGACGCCCGAGACCACCTCGGACCGTGAGGGGTTCCTCATGGTCTACGAGATGCGCGGCACGGCGGCCGAATGCGAGCTGCGCTTCATCCTGCGGGACTTCGAACTGGACGGCCTTGCCGCCAAGGGGGCACTCCTGCGCCAGGTCTGCGAGGCCGTGGCCGCCACCGAGCCCCGCGCGAAGATCACCTGCGAGATCCGGCCCCAATACCGCAACATGCGCTACTGGCTGGAAAAGGACATGTCTCCCGTCGAACTTGCGCAAGGCGCCTGCCGTGATCTGGGGATCGAGCCGGTGTCCGTTCCGATCCGTGGCGGAACCGACGGGTCACGTCTGACCGAGATGGGCGTCCCTTGCCCGAACGTGTTCACCGGCATGCAGGAACTGCACGGTCCGCGCGAATGGATTTCGGTGCAGGACATGGCCCTGTCGACCCGCGTCGTGCTGCGGCTGGTGGAACGGGCTGCCGCAGCCGGCTGACCCGCGCGGCTTGGTTGCCGGACGGTAAACGTCCACGGTCAAGTCCTTGATTTTCCAGGATGCGTAGGCCTTGTCCTGCGTGGACAGTCAGGCCTTCTTCTTCTGACCGATCCTCGGTTCGGTCCCGGCCTTGATCCGCTTCAGGTTCTCCCAGTGCCGGACATAGATCAGGACCGTGAGGACGAAGCAAAGAAGCAAGAGGCTGCCGTCGGTCAGGAACAGGATCCAAAGGGCCGAGGTCGCCGCTGCCACCAGTGCCGCAATCGAGGAGACCCGCCCCAGGACCGCCGAGACGAGCCAGGTCAGACAGACCGCCGCGCCGACGATCCAGTTCAGCGCGAGGAGGAGCCCCAGGAAGGTCGCCACCCCCTTGCCCCCCCGGAAGCCCAGCCAGACCGGGAAGAGGTGTCCCAGGAAGGCCGCCAGCCCCGCCATCTGCGCCGCATCCTCGGCCAGAAGCCAGCGGGCCAGCAGCACGGCCACCGCCCCCTTGCCCCCGTCCAAGAGCAGCGTCGCCAGCGCCGCCCCCTTGTTCCCGGTCCGCAGCACGTTGGTCGCGCCGATGTTGCCCGACCCGATCTGCCGCAGGTCGCCAAGGCCCATCGCCCGGGTGACCAGCACGCCGAAGGGGATCGAGCCCAGAAGATAGCCCAGAACGGCGGTCAGCAGCAGAAGGCCCTGCGAGGTCACGATCTCTGGCATGTCTCAGTCTTCCGCCGCAAAGACCTGCGTCCCGCCGACCCAGGTGGCAAGCACCTTACCCTCCATCCGGGCGCCGTCAAACGGGGTGTTCTTCGACTTGGACCGCAGCTTGAACCGGTCCATCAGGAAGGGCGCGTCGGGGTCGAAGAGGACCAGGTCCGCCGGTGCGCCGGAGGTGAGGCGACCCTGCGGCAGGCCCAGCCGGTCGGCAGGGTTCAGCGCCATCGCGCGAAAGAGGGCGGGCAGGTCCAGGTGCCCGGCGTGATAGAGCCGCATCGCGGCGGGCAGGAAGGTCTCCAGCGCGACGGCTCCGGCGGCGGCTTCCTCGAAGGGCAGGCGCTTGGATTCCTCGTCGGCGGGCGTGTGCATCGAGGAGATCACGTCGATCGTCCCGTCGGCCACGGCAGCAACGATGGCCAACCGGTCCTGTTCCGACCGCAAGGGCGGCGTGACCTTGAAGAAGGTCCGGTAATCGCCCACGTCGAATTCGTTCAGCGTCAGGTGATGGATCGAGGTCCCCGCCGTCACGTCCAGCCCCGCCGCCCTGGCCCGGACCAGCGCGGGCAGGCTTTTTGCCGTGGTGATCTGGTCGGCGTGGTAACGGACGCCCGTCATCTCGACCAGCGCGAGGTCGCGCTCCAGCCCCATCCGCTCGGCCATGGGCGAGACGGCGGGAATCCCGCGCAGCGAGGCGAACTTGCCGCTCGTTGCCGAGGCGCCCGAGGACAACCCGGGGTCCTGCGGATGGCCCACGACCAGGGCGCCAAGCGACCGGGCATAGGTCATCGCCCGGGCGAGGGCCTTGGCGTCGGTCGACACCCGGAAGACGTCCGAGAAGGCAATCGCGCCGGCATCGCGCAGGAAACCGATCTCGGTCATTTCGCGCCCGTCGCGGCCCTTGGTCAGGGCTGCCATGTGGCGGATGCGGACAGGGGCCTCGGCGGCGCGGCGGGTGACGAACTCCAGCGTCTCGGGCGTGTCGATGGCGGGGTGGGTGTCGGGCCGGGCGATGATGGTGGTCACGCCCCCGGCCGCCGCCGCCGCCCCGGCGGATCCAAAGCTTTCGCGGTGCCGCTCACCCGGTTCGCCGATCTTGACGCCGAGATCGACGATCCCGGGGGCAAGGCATTTCCCACCGCAGTCGAAGACCGTCGCACCTTTCGGGGCCTTCTCGTCGCGGGCCAGGATCGTGCCATCCTTCACCGTCAGGCTGCCGGACGCATCGGTCCCGGCCTCGGGGTCGATCAGGCGGGCGTTCGTGAAGTGGATCGTGGTCATGTCCGGTCCGTCGGAAGGGCTGGCCCGATATGCGACGGCGCGGGCGGCTTGTCCACTGGAACTCAGCCGAAGGCGAGCCAGAGGGCGGTCACGGCCGTCAGGACAAGGGCGATCCCCAGAAGCAGGAAGGCCGAACCAGGCCGTTGCGGTGTGCGGTCAGGGGGCAGGTCGGGGGTAAGCATGCCTTGCGCGGCGGCGGCGGGCAGGGGCTCGAAGTGAACCGGCGGGAGCTCCTCGGCATAGGTGCCGACCAGCGTCAGGCGAGGGTCGGGGGTCAGCGTCACCTCGCGCCCGTGCAGTGCCTTGGACAGAAGGATCAGGACAGGACCCGTCAGGGCATCCAGCCGCGCGGGATCGGAGATGGCGGCCCCGGGGACGCCCAGCCCTTCGGTCAGGTAGCCAGACAGCCCGACGCCGGACAAGTCGGCAAGATCGAAGATCTCGACGTAGGCGGGATCGAGGTCGGGATCGCCCAGCAAATCGGCCGCGAGGCGGGCCTTGTCGCGCTGCAGGTCGTCGGCGGTCAGCTTGGCCGTGAAGACCCGGATGCCGTCGCGGTCATGGGCTGGGATGGTCAGGGTCATCGGCGTTCCGTGATCCGGGTGGCGGTGGCGGCGGGATCGGCCTGGTACTTGATGAGGTGGCGCTCCCCCGAGGTGGTGGTGACCTGGACCGCGCCGAGGATGGGCCGGGCCGACTGCACCTGCGCCAGCGGGATCGCGCGTCCCCCGGGACCGAGAAGCCGACGATCGGTCAGGCGCCAGACCTCGGCGAGGGCTTCCGAGGCAAGGAAGGCCGCCCGCGCTCCGATGGCGAGGACGGCTCCGAAGGGGCCGGCAATGGGATAGGGGTTGCCCTGCCAGACCAGGAACAGGCCCGCCGCGAAGCCAAGGACCACGGCCATGATGAGGTGACTGCGCCAATAGGCGATGCGGTCCGCGCGGAACTCGGCAAGGACGGTTTCGCCGGTTTGCAGCGGTGCGTCGGCGCCAAGGATCGAATCGGGCTCGATCCGGGCCATCAGGCGATCCAGACAATGACGATGGTGAAGATGGCGATGAAGACCAGGGCGGCGGCGGCCACCATGCCGGTCTGGCGCATCTCTGCCCGGGTGGGCTTGCGGTCGGGGTCGGGGGTCATGGCTACGCCTGCAGGTCGCGGATCATCCGGTAGACCTTATCCGCCTCGGCGATGTTTTCGAACCCCGCTTTGGTGGTCTCCAGCGCGCCATCCGAGTCCCTCTCCAGCCTGGCATGCAGCCAGATGGTAGAAGCGCGCTTGCCGGGTTCCGGTTCCAGGGCGGTCGAGGGCAGGATCGGGTAAACCTTCAGGTTGGGGAAGCGCCCCGTCCGCTGGATGTAGGCCGCGCGGGTGGTGAGCGTGTAGCGGATATCGCGGGCGGCCGTGCGGGCGTAGACCAGCGGGCCGAAGATGAGCAAGGCACCGATCCCGCTGAGGGGGATGGAGAAGGCTCCCAGGAACAAGGCAAGGCCCGCCTTCGGAGAGTGTGGCGGACTTGGGGAGTTGGGTAAGGCCGTAGAAAAAGAGCGCGAGACCGATGAAGAGGAAGGGAAGCCCGAAGGCCATCAGGAAGAGCGCCTTCCTGCGCTGGTGCAGGCCGGGGACGGGGGCAACCTGCGGTCTCGCCGGTGCGGAGGTGGAGGGAGAGCGTCATGACTGCGGCCCATGACCGTCGGAGTCGAAACGGCCGACGTTTGCCCAATAAACCGCGCGCCTGGCGTCCTCTTTGTCAAGCGCAGTGAAGACAAACCCGGATCTCGACCCGTCAACTTGCACATCGCCGTAGTAATCGATCCGGGCCTCACCACGCCTCAGCTGCCTGCTGCGAACCTTGCCGGGGTTCCACCCGTTGATCCGCAGGGCGCGGTCGGTCGTCAGGCCGTACAGGATCAAGACCGGCGCGAAGCGGGATTGCCATGCTTCGCGAAAGAACCAGGCACCCAGGCCCGCGCAGAGGACCCCCACAAACGGGATGAGGTAGAAGGCAGTTCGGCAATTCCTCACCGCTGCACGGGCGCAGTAGTCAGTGACGTCCTCTCCCCACGGGGCCACTGTGGCCATCCATCCCGCCATGCCAAGACAGATGAAGCAACTGATGGCGTAGCGTGGAAGAAGCCTGCGGCTGGACAACGTGGCGGACCACAGCAGGCGTTCATCCCCGGCCAAGAGATCGGTCAGCTTACCGGGCGGCGCGCGGTCGGATCCGATTTCCCAGATCGAGTAAGCGGGCGCTTGCCTCATCGCCACCTTACGCCATCATCCCCACAATCTTCCGCCCCCGCTCGGCCCGGAGGTTCCGGGCGAGGAGGTCCATGCAGGCCATCCGAACCGCGACGCCCATTTCGACCTGGTCCTGGATCACTGACCGGTTGATGTCGTCGGCGAGGTCCCCGTCGATCTCCACCCCGCGGTTCATGGGCCCCGGGTGCATGACGATGGCTTCGGGCGAGGCGTAGGATAGTTTCTCGGCGTCCAGCCCGTAGCGGTGGTAGTATTCGCGTTCCGAGGGGATGAACCCGCCGTCCATCCGTTCCTTTTGCAGCCGCAGCATCATCACCACGTCCGCGCCCTTCAGCCCGTCGCGCATGTCGTCGAAAAGCTCGCAGCCGAAGTCCTCCACGCCCGAGGGCATCAGGGTCGGCGGGGCGATCAGGCGCAGGCGGTTTTCCATCTTGCCGAGCAGGATCAGGTTCGACCGCGCCACGCGGCTGTGCGCAATGTCGCCGCAGATGGCGATGGTCAGGCGCTGGATGCGGCCCTTGGCGCGGCGGATGGTGAGCGCGTCGAGCAGTGCCTGGGTCGGATGCTCATGCCGCCCGTCGCCCGCGTTCAGGACGGCGCAGTCGACCTTCTGCGCCAGCAGGTTGACCGCGCCAGAGGCCCCGTGCCGCACCACCAGCAGGTCCGGGTGCATCGCGTTCAAGGTCATCGCGGTGTCGATCAGCGTCTCGCCCTTCTTCACCGACGAATTCGCCACCGACATGTTCATCACATCCGCGCCGAGCCGTTTCCCGGCCAGTTCGAAGGACGATTGCGTACGGGTCGAATTCTCGAAGAACAGGTTGATCTGCGTCATCCCCGCCAGCACGTCCGACTGCTTCACCGTGCGGCGGTTCAGGTCGACATAGCGGTCGGCGAGGTCGAGGACGGTGGTGATCTCCAGGGGCGCGAGATGTTCGATGCCAAGCAGATGGCGGGCGCGGAAGGCCATGGTCGTCCCCTTGTCCGGTTTCCCCCTCTATCGCAAAGGGTGCGGGGCGGGGCAAGGGAAAGGCTCGTCCAGGCCTCCCGCACGCCTCGCGGGTCTTCCGACGAGGATGGAAGGCGCACGAGGAGGTTCCGGGGAGGCGTCACTTCCGCTTCAAGTGCTCTTCCAGCCGCGGCATAATCTCGACGAAGTTGCAGGGGCGGTGGCGACTGTCGAGCTGGGGTTTCAGGATCTCGTCCCAGGCATCGCGGCAGGCGCCGGGGCTGCCAGGAAGGGCGAAGAGGTACGTCCCGCCCGCCACGCCCCCGGTGGCGCGGCTTTGCACCGCGCTGGTGCCGATCTTCTGCATCGAGACGATGGTGAAGACCGTGCCGAAGGCCTCGATCTCTTTCTCGTAGACCTCTCGGTGCGCTTCCACGGTGACGTCGCGGCCCGTGAGGCCGGTGCCGCCGGTGGTCAGGATCACGTCGACCTGGGGGTCGGCGATCCAGGCCTTCAGGCGGGCGACGATGGCGGCGCGGTCGTCCGGTACGATGCCTCGGTCCGCCAGCACATGTCCGGCCTGCGCCAGCCGATCGACCAGCGTGTCGCCCGACTTGTCCGTCTCGGGCGTGCGGGTGTCGCTGACCGTCAGGACCGCGATGCGGACGGGGTGGAAAGGCAGGCTTTCGTCGATGCGGGACATCTCAGTTCCTTGGCATGAGCGCGAGCCGCAGGGCCAGCGCGCCGAAGATCGTGGCGCTGATCCGGGAAAGCCATTTCGCAAGGCCCGCGGACCGGGCGACGCGCTGGCCGATGGACCCGGCAAAGATCCCCACCGCGCCGTTGACCACGAGGCCGCCGAAGCTGAACACGACCCCCAGCGTCAGGAACTGCGGCAGGATCGGGCGGCTGGGGTCGACGAACTGCGGCAGGAAGGCCAGGATGAAGAGGATCACCTTGGGATTGAGCAGGTTGACCAGCAGCCCCTGCCAGAACGCGCGAGCAGCGGAGGTCCGCGTCACCTGCGCCTCGGCGGCGAAAGGTGACGACCGCAGCGCGCCCACGGCAAGCCACAGAAGGTAGCCGACACCAACCCAGCGGATCGCCTCGAACGCCGCCGGATGGGCCGCGACCAGCGCGCCAAGGCCAAGCGCGGCCAGAAGCGTGTGGACCATGCCGCCCAGAGCGATGCCGAAATTCGCCGCCATCGCGGGGCGCCAGCCGGACTTCAGGCCCTGCCCGAGACAGAACATCATGTCTGCCCCCGGTGTCAGGTTCAGCGCGAGGCCCGCGGGAATGAAGGCAAGGAGGACCAGCGGGTCGACGGGCAGCATTCAGCGCAACCTCGCTTGCAGGGACAGAAGGTCCGCCCAGGCCTCGCGCTTGGCGGCGGGATTGCGGAGAAGATAGGCCGGATGGGTCATCGGCAGAAGCGGCTTGCCAAGCGCCTGCGCCCAGTTCCCGCGCGCCCGCAGGATGCCCTTGGCCCCGGTCAGCGCGAAAAGCGGCGTGTTGCCCACGGCCACGATCACTTGGGGATCGACCAGCGCGATGTGGCGTTCGACGAAGGGCAGCATCATCGCGATTTCCCCGGGCTCAGGGTCGCGGTTGCCCGGGGGGCGCCAGGGCATGACATTGGTGATGTAGAGCGCCGAGTCCGCGTCGGGCGAGGTCCGCGACAGGCCGATGGCGGCGAACATCCGGTCCAGAAGCTGGCCGGCGCGTCCGACGAAGGGACGACCCTCGCGGTCCTCTTCCGCCCCCGGCGCCTCGCCCAGGATCAGCACGCGGGCCTTGGGGTTGCCATCGGCGAAGACAGTGTTGCGCGCCCCTTTCTTCAGATCGCAATGGGCATATCCGGCCAAGGCGTCCCGTAGGGCGTCCAGTGTTCCGGCCTCTGCGGCGACCGCGCGCGCGACGTCGACCGGGTCGGCAGCCGGAGCCGCGGCAGGGGGCGGAGACGTATTTGAAACCGCGGGCTTCGGGGCTTCGACCGCAAGCTCGTAGCGGTTGACCGGGGCGTCGCCGATCGCCTCGTCTACGCCCGCGTCAAGCTGCCAGGCCAAGGCTGCAAGCGCGGCGTGCCAGTCCTCGGCGATTTCGGCGGCGATTCCCATGCCCGGCAGACTAGGCCCCGGTCGACCGACCCACAACCCTGCGTCAGGGCGCCGGGCAGCCCATGACCTCGACGGCACCGTTGGCGGCGAGAATGGTCATCGTGACGCCCGATCGGTCCAGCGCAAAGGGTGCGCCGTTGGGGGGCACGAGTTCCGTGATGCTGATGAGTTCGCCCCCGCGCCGTTCGGTGATGGCTTCGGCCACCCAGACCGCGCGGTCGGCGGTTTCGAAGGCCACGACCTCTGGCCGGCCGGGATCGGGGAGGCGGACCTTGGCGGTCAGGCGAAGGCCGTCGGCGATGGGGTCGACCTGGCAGGCGACATCGGTCACCCCCGCTTCACCCGCAGTGGCAGGGCGCTGGGTCAGGGCGGTCTGGATCGCGGGGTCCGGCGCGCCCGGGGGGGCAAGGTCCGAGACGAGCGACAGGCTGGCCGGGAGGCAGATTTCGTCGCAGACCCCGAGCTCGACCGAAACGGCCAGGCGCATCGGCAGGGAGGGGTCGTCGGGCGTGATCTCGACGGGGAGGACAAGGCGTTCGTGGTAGCCGATGGTCTGCATCCCGTTCAGCTCGAACACCTGCGGGGCAGGCCAGTGGATGCGGACGGACTTCACGTTCTGGGAGCCCGACCAATCGAAGACAGGTGGGATGCCGGCATCACCGGGGCTGCGCCAGTAGGTCTTCCAGCCGGGGGCGAGCTGCAGTTCGACCGCCGCCATGTGCGCGCCGTTTTCCATTTGCCATCCCGGCCTTAGTTGCGCCGCAAGGACATCGTCCTGCGTCGTGGCCAGGGCGGGGGCGGCAAGGAGGGCAAGGGTACAGGCGCATTTGATCATGTGTGGAACATAGGAAAAGCCGGGCGGTTGGGAAATCACTTTGCGGCGACGGGACGTGAGCGTGGCAGAATGGCCATTGTAACGCGGCGGGCTGGCGTTATCTTTCAATGAGTTGGAGGAGGGACCCGATGGACCTTTCCGGACAGATCCTGATCGCCATGCCGGGCATGGCCGACCCCCGGTTCGAGCGGAGCGTGGTGCTGATCTGCGCGCATTCCGACGAGGGAGCGATGGGGTTGATCGTCAACAAGCCCTTGGAAGAGTTAAGCTTTTCCGGCCTTCTTGACCACCTTAACATCCCCCGCGCGCCCTCCGGCCGCGAGATCAGCGTGCATTTCGGCGGCCCGGTGGAGCGGGGGCGGGGGTTTGTCCTGCACTCGTCCGACTGGGAGCGGAACGGGGCCGAAGGCACGATGGCGGTGCCTGGGGGCCTGGAGATGACCGCGACGATCAACGTGCTGGAGGCTTTGGCCTCGGGCGGAGGGCCGGGTAAGGCTTTGCTGGCGCTGGGTTATTCCGGCTGGGGGCCGGGCCAGCTGGAGGCCGAGATCGCGCGGAACGACTGGCTGACCTGCGAAGCGGCGGAGGGGCTGTTGTTCGCCCCGGACGACGGCGGCAAGTGGTCGGCGGCGCTGCGGGGGATGGGGATCGATCCTTTGACTCTCAGTGCGGCGGCGGGGCGGGCGTAGCGGCCGCAAGGGACTCCGGGTAAGGGGTCGGGAACGCTGGGTTAATCCGGGGGATTTGGGGCTGCGTGGGGGTTTTGGAGGCGTCTTTCTGGCGTCTTCCTTCCGTCTCTACGCGCGTGGAGATGGTCAGGCGTTAACCTTGGGGGGCGAATCGCGTTTGTTGGGCCGGGGCGGTGCGCTGTAGCGCACCCTACGGTGGGGAAATGTTGGTTACTGGGTGTTAAGGGTTGGTTGGTAGCTTTCGGGCATGTCCAACTATCTTCGCCCCAAAGTTCCCGGCGCTTCGGTTTATTTGACGGTCACCCTTGCAGAGCGGGGGTCCGATTTGCTCGTGCGGGAGATCGAGGCCTTGCGCCATGCGGTCCGCGTGACGCGTCTCAAGCGGCCATTTCAGATCGATGCCTGGGTTGTGCTGCCCGATCACATGCATTGCGTCTGGACCTTGCCGGAGGGCGATACGGATTACAGCGGCAGGATGGGACAGATCAAGGCGACGTTCTCCAAGGCGCTGCCTGAGGGGCGGTTGCGGTCGAGCCATGTCCTGCGACGAGAAAAGGGCATCTGGCAGCGTCGTTTCTGGGAGCACCATGTGCGGGGCGAGCAGGATTTTTCGACCTGCGTGCAGTATTGCTGGGCGAATCCGGTGAAGCATGGGCTTGTACAGGACGTTCGGGATTGGCCCTATTCGTCGTGGCATCGAGATGTCGGTGCGGCAGCGTAGGGTGCGCTACAGCGCACCGTCGGCTAGTGCGCTGTAGCGCACCCTACGGTGAATTGCGACGGTTTGCCCAAGCATTGAGAGCGCTTTTTCCTGCTGTCAGCCAAAGCCAATCCAGCCAAACGGCAACCAAGACAAACGCGACAAATGTCAGGTACTGCCATGTGATTGGACCGTCTCGGAAGCCCAACGAGATCCTTGCGCAGGCAGTGAAAAACAGTTTGCGAACAAACGATTGGTCACGTCTTCATGCGGGTGGGACATCGTAGGGTGCGCTATAGCGCACCATCCGACGGTGCGCTTTAGCGCACCCTACGTTGGTTGAGTCGTCACTCCCCATACGGCACCCAGATCGTCTTGACCTCGGTGGCCTGGGACAGGAACGTCCGGCCTTCGCCCTCGGGGCCCATCCAGGTCCGCGCCTTCCCGTGGTTGACCCAGGTGCGTTTGAGGTTGCCGGCCGCTTCGCGCTCGATGAGGGCGGAGAGGGGGTGGGAGGAGAAGCTCCAGACCGCGTCGACGTCCATGTGGCCGGCGAGGGATTTGGCGAGGTCGGGGGCGGGGCCGGTGACGATGTTGACGACTCCGGCCGGCACGTCGGAGGTGTCGAGGATCTGGTAGAAGTCGGTGGCGGAGAGGGGGGCGACCCCTGGCACGAGGACCGTGGTGTTGCCCATCGCGATGGCGGGGGCCATCACGGAGACGAGGCCGAGGAGGGGGCATTCGTCGGGGAGGAGGGCTCCGATCACGCCGACGGGTTCGTTCATGGCCAAGGCGATGCCGCGGATCGGGACGGATTTGGCGTGCCCGTCGTATTTGTCGGCCCAGGCGGCGTAGGTGAAGAGGCGCTGGATGCTCGCGTCGACTTCGGCCTGGCCCGGTTTGCCGGTGAGGTCTTGGAGTCTGTGGGCGAACTCGGTGGCGCGGGCGGAGAGGTTTTCGGCGATGAAGTAGAGGACCTGGGCGCGGTTGTAGGCGGTGGTCTTGGCCCAGCCTTTGGCGACGTGGGCGGCCTCGACCGCGTTCCTTATGTCCTTGCGGTTGCCGATGCCGACATGGCCGAGGAGTTTGCCTTTCGGCCCGTAGACGGGTTGCGAGTAGCCGCTGTCGGGGCGGGCCTGTTTGCCGCCGATGTACATCTTGGCGGTGCGGTCGAGGGTGTCGACTTGGGGCTCTTGCGGCGCGGGGACGGGTTGGGCGGGTTTCAGGGCCACGGGTTTGGCGGCGGGTTTGAGGTAGGCCATCAGGCCCTCCCACCCGCCTTCGCGGCCAAAGCCGGACTCACGGACGCCCCCGAAGCCTGCGGCGGCGTCGAAGAGGTTGGTGGCGTTGATCCAGACGACTCCGGCCTTGAGCTTGGGGGCCACGTCGAGGGCGAGGTTGATGTTCTCGGTCCAGACGGTGGCGGCGAGGCCGTAGCGGGTGTTGTTGGCGAGGGCGACCGCTTCCTCGGGCGTGCGGAAGGTCATGGCGACGAGGACGGGGCCGAAGATTTCTTCCTGCATCAGCGGGGAGGCGGTGCCGAGGCCGGTGATGAGGGTGGGGGGGTAGAAGGAGCCTGCGGCCGGGAGGGGGCAGGGGGCCCGGTAGTGCTGGCCTTCGGGGTTGGCGGCGACGAGGTCGGTGATGGTTTTCAGCTGGATCGGGTCGACGATGGCGCCGATGTCGATGGCCTTGTCGAGCGGGTCGCCGACGCGCAGGCCGTCCATCCGGCGCTTGAGCTTGTCGTAGAAGCGGGGGGCGACGCCTTCCTGGACGAGGAGGCGGGAGCCGGCGCAGCACACCTGGCCCTGGTTAAACCAGATGGCGTCGACGAGGCCCTCGATGGCGGAGTCGAGGTCGGCGTCGTCGAAGACGATGTAGGGGGATTTGCCGCCGAGTTCGAGGGTGAGGGCTTTGCCGGTGCCGGCGGTCGCCTCGCGGATGCGCTTGCCGACGGAGGTGGAGCCGGTGAAGGCGATCTTGTCCACGGGTGCGTCGACGAGGGCCGCGCCGGTGGTGCCGTCGCCGGTGACGATGTTGAGCACGCCCTTGGGCAGGCCGGCTTCGCGGGAGATCTCGGCGAAGAGGAGGGCGGTGAGGGGGGTGTATTCGGCGGGTTTGAGGACGATGGTGTTCCCGGCGGCGAGGGCAGGGGCGACCTTCCAGGCAAGCATCAGGAGCGGGAAGTTCCAGGGGATGACGGCGCCGCAGACGCCGAGGGGTTGGAGGTCGGGGTGCTCGGACGGGAGGAGCTGGGCGAGGCCGGCGTGGTAGGAGAAATGGCGGGCGACGAGGGGGATGTCGATGTCGCGGCTCTCGCGGATCGGCTTGCCGTTGTCGAGGGTCTCCAAGGTGGCGAGGAGGCGGGAGTGTTTCTGGGTGAGGCGGGCGAGGGCGTAGAGGTATTGCGCGCGCTTGAAGGCCGGGAGGGCGGCCCATTTCGGTTGGGCGCGGCGGGCGGCGGCGACGGCCCTGGCGACGTCCTCGGAGGTGCCTTGGGTGACTTCGGCGAGGGGTTTGCCGGTGGCGGGGTTGTGGGTGGTGAAGGTCTCGCCCGGGGCGGTGAACTGGCCGTCGATGAAATGGCCGAAGCGGCCCTGGTGCTTGGCGATCCAGGCGAGGGCCTCGGCCGCGGATTCGGGGGCGGGGCCGTAGGCCATGCTGTCGAAGATTTCCTTGATGGTCATGGTCATGGCCCCGCGATGATGACGAAGACGATCCCGGCGAGGATCGCCAGCATGCCGAGGAGGTAGGTGCGCCGCGCCCGGTCGGCGCTGGCGGCGAGGGTCGTGAAGCGCGACGGCAACTCGGCCCGGGACTGGCGGATCAGGCTGTCGAAGGTCCTGGCCTCGTCCGCGCTGAGGCTGGCGCGCTGGGTGTTGTAGGCCCGGGTGGCGCGGAACATCATGAGGCCGGCGACAAGGATAATGGCGGCGAGGATGACGATGTTCGTCGTGAACATGGGTCAGCCCATCGCGTGGCGGAAGCCGGCGGAGTAGTGGCCGGTGAGGTGGTGTTCGAGTTGGCGCTCGATGTCGCCGAGGAGGCTGGAGGCGCCGAAGCGGAAGAGGTCGGGTTGCAGCCAGGGGTGGCCGAGTTCGTCCTTCATCAGCGTCAGGTAGACGAGCGCGTCCTTGGCCTTGGCGATGCCGCCGGCGGGTTTGTAACCGACCTTGAAGCCGGTGCGCGCCTCGTAGTCGCGGATGGCGCGGATCATGGTTAGGGATACGGGGAGGGTGGCGTTGACGGCCTCTTTCCCCGTGGAGGTCTTGATGAAATCGGCGCCGCCCATCATGCAGACGAGGCTCGCGCGGGCGACGTTCCTGAGGGTGCCGAGCTCGCCAGTGGCGAGGATCGCCTTGACGTGGGCGTCGCCGCAGGCTTCGCGCATGTCGCGCATCTCGTCGTAGAGGGCCTGCCAGTTCTGGGTCAGGACGTGGCGGCGGGAGATGACGATGTCGATTTCCTTGGCGCCCGCCTTCACGCTTTCGCCGATCTCGGCGATGCGGAGCTTGTAGGGCGATAGGCCCGCGGGGAAGCCGGTGGAGACGGCGGCGACGGGGATCGAGGTGCCTTCGAGCGCCCGGACAGCGTGTTCGACCATCTCGTGGTAGACGCAGACGGCACCCACCGTGAGGCCGGGCATGCCGAGTTTCTCCAGCATCCACGGGGCCACCGGCTGGCGGGCCTTGGCGCAGAGGCGCTGGACGCGGCCGGCGGTGTCGTCTCCGGACAGGGTGGTCAGGTCGATGAGGGAGATGGCCTTCAGAAGCCAGGCGGCCTGGTAGTCCTTCTTGACCGAGCGGCGGCCGGGCAGCGTGGCGGCGCGGCGTTCGATGGCCGAGGTGTTGGCCTGGACCGAGGCGACCCAGTCGAGGTCCAAAGCCATGCCGGGGTTCCGGGCATGGGTTACCTGCGGCAGAAGGCCCGTTTGGGCTGGTGAAAGCGTGTTCATCGGGCCTCCGCAGAGTGACGGGGTGACGATGCCACGCGGGGGGCAGTCGGGCAAGGGGCGGGGTGGTGGAAATCTGACCGGATGGTCAAAATTGGCCGGCTGCGGCGTGGGTGGAGTGGGAGGAGCCTCCGGCGGGGATATTTGGGCCAGTATGAAAGGCTGTGCCTTGGACAGGGGTCGGGGGCCTCCGGCGGGGATATGTGGGCAAAGATGAAAGCTGGGGGCGGTCAAGGGTCCTGCGGCGGTTGGGCGAGTGTGGCCCAGGGGGCTCCGCTGGGGCTGGGGGAGAGGTCAAGGTCGGCCTCGCCGCGCAGGATCAGGGTCTTGGCGAGGAAGAGGGCCGAGACCGGGGCGGTGAGGAGCAGGAAGAGGGCGACCAGGAGTTCCTGCCAGCTGACCTGGCCCTGACCGAGCAGGTCGAAGGCCGAGACGGCAAGGGCGGCCCCGACGCCGATGGTCGTGGCCTTCGTCGGTGCGTGGAGGCGCTGCATGGGGCGGGGGAGGCGGATCAGGCCGTAGGAGCCGATGAGCGCGAAGATGCCGCCGCCGACAAGGAGGGCGGAGAGGGCGAGGTCGAGGAGGGTGTCGAAGGCCGTCATTCGATGATGTTCCCGCGCAGGAGATAGCGGCAATAGGCGACGGTGCCGACGAAGCTTGTCAGCGCGAAGAGGACGGCGACCTCGAGGTAAAGATGCGTCCCGCCCCAGATGCCGTAGAGGATCACGAGCGCGATGGCGTTCACGGTCATCGTATCAAGGACCAGGATGCGGTCAGTCAGCGTTGGCGCGGAGAAGAGCCGCAAGAGGTTCAGCGCGAAGGCGAGCGTCAGGCAGCCGAGAAAGAAGAGGAGCGCGTAGGGCAGGATCATTCGAAAATCCTTTTCAGGCGGGCCTCGTAGCGGGCCTTGATGTCGTCGCGGACGGCGTCCGGATCGGGCGCGTGCAGCGCATGGACCAGGAGCGCGCGGCCGTCGGCGGAGAGGTCGGCGGTGAGCGTGCCGGGGGTCATGGTGATGGTCCCGGCAAGGAGGCTGATCGCCTCGGGCGTCGTCAGGTCAAGGGGGATCGGGATCCAGGCGGACTGGATCTTCGCGCGCGGCATGAAGAGGACGATGCGGGCGACCTGGAAGTTGGCGACGATCACGTCCCAGAGGACGAGGATCGCGTAGGCGGCCAGACCGAAGGGCCGCTTCACGCGGGGGCGGTCGGGCCACCAGGCCGAGGTGAGGAGCGGGATGATCGTGGCGAGGATCACCGCCATGACCAGGCTTCCGAGCTTCCACTGGTTCACCAGGAGGAACCAGACGACGACCAGCGTCAGCGAGAGATAGGGGTGGGGGAAGAAGCGTCTCATGTCCCGCCCCCGATCCGGTTGGCGGCGATGTAGGCCTCGGGCGCGTGAAGCGCCTCGGCCGTGGTGGTGAGCCAGTCCGTGATGGGACCGGCGGCCAGGGTCAGGGCCACGACGGCGGCGAGAAGGGCAAAGGTTGCCAGGAGGGCCAGGGGCTCGTCCGGGGGGGGGGCAGGGGACGCGGCGGCCTCGGCGGGTTTCCAGAAGAGGCCGGACCCGGCGCGGGCGAGACCGAGCAGCATCAGGAAGGAGGAGATGAGGACCGCGGGCCAGATCACCAGGGCATCATCCCGCCACACATCGAGCACCATGAGCTTGCCGATGAAGCCCGACAGGGGCGGCATCCCGGCGAGCGCCACGGCGACGGCGAGGAAGAGCGCGGCCATGAGGCCCGATTGCGAGACCGGGGCCGCGGAGCGGAGGGCAAGATGCGCGCGGCGGCGCTCGACGAGATCCGCGACGAGGAAGATCAGCGCGGTCGCCAAGGTGGAGTGGAGGATGTAATAGAGCGCGGCTGAGGTGCCGCGAGGGGTCATGTGCGCGATGGCGAGGAAGGCCGTGCCCATCGACGCGATGGCGGCAAATGCCGCGAGCCGGGGCAGCGTCGTTGCCCCCAACACTCCGAGAGACCCGATCGCAAGCGTGGCGAGAGCCGTGGGCAGCAGGATCGCGGGGATCAGCGTCCCGGTCGCGGACAGGTCGAGCGGGAAGACCAGGGTCGCAAGGCGGATCGTCGCGTAGGCCCCGACCTTGGTCATGATGGCGAACAGGGCCGCGACGACTCCGGGGGCGTTGGCATAGGTGCCGGGAAGCCAGAACTGCAGCGGCACCAGCGCGCCCTTGATCGCGAAGACGAGGAGCAGCATGACCGCCGCGACGCGGAGGAGCGCCGCATCCTCCGGCGGCAGGGCGGGGAGTTTCTGCGCAAGGTCGGCAAAGTTCAGCGTGCCGGTGGTGGCGTAAAGGAGCGCCAGCGCGAAGAGGAAGAGCGCGGAGCCGACGAGGTTGAAGGCGATGTACTGGATGCCGGCGCGGGTCCGCGCCTCGCCCCCGCCGTGGATCATCAGCCCGTAAGAGGCGATGAGCAGGACTTCGAAGAAGACGAAGAGGTTGAAGGCGTCGCCGGTCAGGAAGGCCCCCGCCACGCCCATCAGGAGGAACATCGTGAGCGGGTGAAAATGGGTGCCCTTTGCGTCCCAGTTCGAGCCGATGGCGTAGAGGGTGGTCAGAAGCGCCAGCCCCGACAGAAGCGTGACCATCAGCGCGGAGAGCCGGTCGAGGACGAGGACAATCCCGAAGGGGGCCGGCCAGTCGCCGAGGAAGTAGGCCTCGGGGCCGTGCAGGGTTGCCGACGACAGGAGGGCGATCGCGACGGCGTTCAGCGCGACGAGGGTTGCGAGGCTGGCGATCCGCTGAAGCGTCAGGCGGCCCCGAAGGACGAGCACCATCAGCGCGGCGACGAGCGCGGGCAGGACGACGGGGACGATGATCCAGTGGCTCATCATGGCTTGTCTTCGTCCAGGTCGATGCGGTCGTGGCCGGCCTGCAGGTGGCCGCCGATGGCCATGATCATGATGACGGCGGTCATGCCGAAGGAGATGACGATGGCGGTCAGGACGAGAGCCTGGGGCAGGGGGTCGGCGGGCGCGTCGGTGGTGCCGACGATAGGCGCGGCGTTCACCGTCAGGCGGCCGGCGCTGAAGAGGAAGAGGTTGACCGCATAGCTGAGGAAAGTAAGGCCGAGGATCACCGGGAAGGTGCGGAGCCGCAGCATCAGGTAGATGCCGACGGCGGTGAGAAGTCCGATGGCCGAGGCGAGGAGTGCTTCCATCAGCGGGCATCCTCAAGGTCGTGGGCCGTGGTGTTGGGGCCTTCCCCGGTGCGCAGCGCCAGGCGCGAGAGCGAGGCGAGGGCGAGGAGGACCGCGCCCAGGACGCAGAGGAAGACGCCGAGGTCGAAGATCGCGGCGCTGGCCAGTTCGAACTCTTCCAGCGGTTCCAGGTGGACGTATTCGAAGCCCGAGGTCAGGAACGGCAGGCCGAAAGCCCAGGCCCCGACCCCGGCCAGCGAGGCGACCAGGACGCCGCAGCCGATCAGGACATGGTGGTCGTAGCGCTGGCGTGCGTGGCTCCAGTCGTAGCCCGACGCCATGTATTGCATCAGGTAGGCGATGGCGAAGGCGAGGCCGGCCACGAAGCCTCCGCCCGGCAGGTTGTGGCCGCGGAGGTAGAGGTAGACGCCGACCATCATTGCGAAGGGCAGAAGGAGGCGCGTGGCCACGACCAGCATCACCGGGTGGCGGTCACCGGATTCCCGGGCGCGGGGATGGGCAGCGAGGCGGGCGGTGACGGTTGGGCTGCGCAGAAGCGTCTCGGTCAGGGCGAAGATCACCAGGGCGGCGATGCCGAGGACGATGATCTCGCCGAAGGTGTCGTAGCCGCGGAAGTCGACGATGATGGTGTTGACGGCGTTGGTCCCGCCCGCGCCGGGCTTGGACTGCGCCCAGTGGAAGGCGGAGATCGGCCTGAAGGCGGCTTCCCTGCTCATCATCGTATAGGCGAGGCCGCCGATGCCGAGGCCCGCGATCCCGGCGAGGGCCGCATCGCGGATCCGGCGGAACGGGCGGCTTTCGCGGGGCGTCTCCTTCGGCAGGAAGTTCAGCGCGAGGAGCATGAGGAGGAGGGTGACGACCTCGACCGAAAGCTGGGTAAGGGCCAGGTCGGGGGCGGAGAAGAAGGCGAAGACTGGGGCGATGAGAAGGCCGACCACCCCGGTTAGCAGGAGGGCCACGATCCGGTTGCGGTGGAGGATCGGGGTGGCGAGGGCGGCGAGGACGAGGATCAGCCAGAGGCCGAGGATCACCGGATCGGTGGGCAAGGCCGCGCGGGCACCGGGGGCATGTGGCGCGCCGGTCAGGAAGGCCAGCGTGGAGAGGACGGCAATAGTGAGGACGGCCAGGACCAGGCTGCGGCTGAAGCGGCCATTGTGCAGGATCGCGGTAAAGCGGTCGGACGCCTCGGCCAGGGGCTCGATGATGCCGTCGAAGATGCGCTTCGCCTCGGGGCGCGGGGTGGCATCCCAGAGCCCGCGGAGGCGGGGGTAGGCCCCCAAAAGGATGAGGCCGCCGCCGATGGCCGCAAGCGACATCCAGAGCGCGACGGCGTCAAGCCCGTGCCAGTGGTAGATGTTGGTGACGACCGTCTCTCCGGTCGTGGCCGAAGCGGCGGGGTCGAGGAGCCAGCCGATCATCAGGTTGGGCAAAAGACCCACCAGCACCACCAGAACCGCAAGGAAGGCGGGCGCGGCCCAGAGACCGAACCCGGGGTCATGCGGTCTGTGCGGATAGTCGTCGCGGACCGGGCCCAGGAAGCCGTGGGCGAGGAAGCGGAAGGAATAGGCGACGGAGAGGAGCGCGCCCAGGGTGGCGAGGATTCCGACGAGCCAGGCATTTGGCCAGGCGACGTGGGCCGCTTCTTCCAGCATCAGTTCCTTTGACAGGAACCCGTTCAGGGGCGGGATGCCGGCCATCGACAGCGAGGCGACAGCGGCGATGGCGAATGTCACGGGCATCAGCTTGCGCAGGCCGCCCAGGCGCTTCAGGTCGCGGGTATGCGCCTCGTGGTCCACGATCCCGGCAGTCATGAAGAGCGCGGCCTTGAAGGTGGCGTGGTTCAGGATGTGGAAGATCGCGACCGTCGCGGCCTCGGGTGTGCCGAAGCCGAGGAGCATGGTGATCAGGCCAAGGTGGCTGACGGTCGAGAAGGCGAGGAGCGCCTTCAGGTCGTCCTTGAAGAGCGCGATCTTGGCGGCCATGACCATCGTGATGAGGCCCGCCGAAGTGACGATGATGAACCATTCCCAGGTGCCCGACAGGACCGGCCACATCCGGGCCATGAGGAAGATCCCGGCCTTCACCATCGTGGCCGAATGGAGGTAGGCCGAGACCGGGGTGGGCGCGGCCATCGCGTGGGGTAGCCAGAAGTGGAAGGGGAACTGCGCCGACTTGGTGAAGGCGCCAAGCAGGATCAGGATCAGCGCAGGCAGGTAGTAGGGCGAGGCCTGGATCGTGTCCTTGTTCTGCAGGATCACGGACAGATCGTAGCTGCCCACGATGTTGCCCAGGATCAGCATCCCCGCGATCATCGCGAGCCCGCCGCCGCCCGTCACCGCCAGCGCCATCCGCGCGCCCTGACGGCCCTCGGGCAGGTGCTTCCAGTAGCCGATGAGGAGGAAGGAGCTGAGCGAGGTCACCTCCCAGAAGATGAGCAGAAGCAGGATGTTGTCGGACAGGACGATCCCGACCATCGCCCCCTGGAACAGAAGGAGATAGGTGAAGAACTGCCCCATCGGGTCGGACTTCGTCAGGTAGAAGCGGGCGTAGAGGATGATCAGAAGGCCGATCCCGAGGATCAGCCCGGCGAACATCAGGCCGAGGCCGTCGAGGAAGAAGGTGGCGTTCAGACCAAGGGCGGGGAGCCAGTCGATCCGGGTCTGCACGATCTCGCCGCGCAGGACGGCGGGGGCTTCGAGGGCCAGCAGGACAAGCGCCAGCAGGGTGACCGCGCCCGTCGCCGTGGCGCAGGCACTGCGTCCTGCGCGGATCATCAGGCCGGGAAGGACCGCCCCAAGGAAGGGTAGGGCGGCGATCAGGGCGAGCGACATGCGGCAGGGGTCCTCGTCGTGGCGTGCGTTCTGGGCGCAGGGTTGGCGTCGCGGCGGGTTTTTCCCCATGTGGGGGTTCCGCGGGCAATATCAACCGCGTTGCGACAGCCTGGCAATGATTTCCGGTCGGCCCTGATGCCGAAATGCCGAAGCTGTGGTGTCCGGGACCGGAAATGGGTGCGCAAGGCCAAGACCGGTCTTGCACCTTGGCCGGGGCTGCTCGACGGAAGCGGCGGCAGCCCGGAGGCCGCCGCCGGAAGGTTCACGCGACCTCGGCCACGCCTTCGGGGACCTTGGCGCCGGTCATGAAGGCCACGGCATCGGACATCGTGTAGTCCGAGGGCTTGATGACGCAAAGCCGGCGGCCAAGGCGGTGGATGTGGATGCGGTCGGCCACCTCGAACACATGCGGCATGTTGTGGCTGATCAGGATGATCGGGATGCCACGGCTGCGGACGTCGCGGATCAGCTCCAGCACCCGGCGGCTTTCCTTGACGCCAAGCGCCGCGGTGGGTTCGTCCAGGATCACCACCTTCGATCCGAAGGCCGCGGCACGCGCCACCGCCACACCCTGGCGCTGGCCGCCCGAAAGCGTCTCGACCGCCTGGTCGATATTCTGGATCGTCATGAGGCCGAGCTCCGACAGCTTCTGCCGCGCGAACTGGCGCATCTGCGGCCGGTCAAGCTGGCGGAAGAGCGAGCCCATGATGCCGGGTTTGCGGATCTCGCGCCCCATGAACATGTTGTCGGCGATGGACAGCGCCGGGGACATGGCGAGCGTCTGGTAGACCGTCTCGATCCCGGCCTTCCGCGCCTCGATGGGCGTGCGGAACGACACCGGCTGGCCTTCGAGGCGGATCTCGCCCTCGTCCGGGATAACGGCGCCGGAGATTGCCTTGATCAGGGTGGATTTCCCCGCCCCGTTGTCACCGATGACGGCGAGGATCTCGCCCGGCATCAGGTCGAAGTCGCAGTTATCGAGCGCGGTAACCTTGCCGTAGCGCTTGGTCAGGCCCCGTGCGGTCAGAATGGGTTCCATCATGTCCTCCCTTAGGCCGATACCTTGCGGATCCACTGGTCGACCGCCACGGCGGCGATGATCAGCACGCCCGTAAGCAGGACCTTCCATTGCGGGTCCGCGTTCATCATGTTGAGGCCCATCGACATGATCCCGACGATGAGCGTCCCGAAGAGCACCCCCAGGATCGAGCCTCGTCCGCCAAAGAGCGAGATGCCCCCGATCACCGTTGCGGTGATGGCCTGAAGGTTGAAGTCGGTCACCACGGTCGAGGGCGAGACCGACCCGTTGCGGCCGATGGACACCCAGGCCGCAAGGCCGGCGATCAGGCCCGCCAGCGTGTAGACGGCGATCAGGACCTTCTTGGTGCTGATGCCGGCAAGCTCGGCCGCGTCGGGATCGTCGCCCACGGCATAGATGTGGCGGCCGAAGGCGGTGTGGTTCAACATGAACCAGAGCACGATGTAGAGCGCGATCATCGCCACGACGCCGTAGGTGACGACGGCCGGGCCGACGCGGAAGTTCTGGCCGAAGATGTGCAGAAGCTGGGTCTGCGCGGTCAGGTCGGCCTCGCGCATCGTCTCGTTGGCGGAATAGATCAGGCAGATCGCCATGATGATGTTCCAGGTGCCCAGCGTCACGATGAAGGGTGGCAGGCGCAGGCGCGCGACGAGGTTGCCGTTCACGAAGCCCCAGAAGCCCGCCACGACGAAGCCTGCAAGGAGCGCCAGAACGGCGGGGATGGCGAAGTCGCCGGGCGAGCCGTCGGTCAGGACCCAGTTCCCCATCACCACGAAGGAAAAGACCATGATCACCCCGATGGCGAGGTCGATGCCCGCGGTCAGGACGACGAGCGTCTGCGCGGCGGCCAGGATGCCGACGACAGCGACCTGCTGCATCACCAGGGTCAGGGTATAGGCGCTGAAGAAGCGGTCACCGGCGAAGATGCCGAAGAAGGCGATAAGGCCCAGAAGCACGATCAACGGCACCAGCGCCGGGTTGCCGTGCAGCACATGCTGCAGCTTGGCCAGCGGCGATCTCCTCTCTTCGAACTGGGCGACGTTCTGGTCGGCGCCCTTGCTCGCGCTTTCGAAGTCCTGTGTCTGGGTCATGCTTTTGGTCCCCTCCCCTGTGGCCCGAGATCATCGTGCCTCAATCCTCGCCTTGAAGAAAGGGCGGCGCTAAGGCCGCCCTTTCCCGGTCCGGCGTCAGATGCCGGATGCGATGTCGGGCGCGATCAGCCCCAGCAGAGCTCGGTGCCCTTGGTGGTGTCGATCGAGGTCACGCCTTCGGCCGGCTTGTCGGTGACGAGGGCCACGCCGGTGTCGAAGAAGGACTTGCCTTCGGTCGGCGCGGGCTTGGAGCCGTCAGCGGCGAATTTGGCGATGGCTTCGACGCCGAGGGCCGCCATCTGCAGCGGGTACTGCTGCGAGGTCGCGCCGATCACGCCGTCCTTGACCGAGGCAACGCCCGGGCAGCCGCCGTCGACCGAAACGATCAGGACCTGGCTTTCCAGACCCACGGCCTTCAGCGCCTGGTAGGCGCCCACGGCGGCGGGCTCGTTGATGGTGTGGACGACGTTGATGCCCGGGTCCTTCTGGAGCAGGTTCTCCATCGCCTTGCGGCCGCCTTCCTCGTTCCCGTTGGTCACGTCATGGCCGACGATGCGCGGATCATCCTCGTCGCCGATGTCGTTGGGGTCCTTCACGTCGATGCCGAAGCCCATCATGAAGCCCTGGTTGCGCAGGACGTCGACGGTCGGCTCCGACGGGGTCAGGTTCAGGAAGGCGATCTTGGCGTCAGCGGCCTTGTCGCCCAGCGTCGCTGCAGCCCAGGCGCCGATCAGGCGGCCGGCTTCCAGGTTGTCGGTGGCGAAGGTCGCGTCGGCAGCGTCAGCCGGATCCAGCGGCGTGTCGAGCGCGATGACCAGGATTCCGGCTTCGCGGGCCTTGGCCAGCGGGCCCGTGATGGCCTTGGTGTCCGAAGCGGCGATCAGGATGCCCTTGGCGCCGTCGGCGATGCAGCTTTCGACCGCAGCCACCTGGCTGTCATGGTCGCCGTCGACCTTGCCGGCGTAGGACTTGAGGGTCACGCCCAGCTCGGCCGCCTTGGCCTCGGCGCCTTCCTTCATCTTCACGAAGAAGGGGTTGGTGTCGGTCTTGGTGATCAGGCAGGCCGAGACGCCGTCCTGTGCCGAGGCGAAGCCGGCCGACAGGGCAAGCGCGCCCGCGCCCAGAAGGGCTTTGGTGATGACTTTCATGGTCTTCCTCCCAAGTGGGGACAATTCCGCCCCCGTTTCAAAAGCCGTGCGCCGGACCGGAAGGCCCTGCGACGGAGGACAGGAAAGCTGATTCCCTCCCTTGCGTCAAGATAATTAAATCACTCTGATTTATTATTGACAGCCGCGTCTTCCAACCGCAGTCTGCGCTGGAATGGGGGGGCAAGTTTCCCTCCTGGCGGACCCGGGAGGAGGGGGAGGCCATGCTGATCGGTATACCGCCCCTCCTGGGGCCCGACTTTCTGGCGACCCTGCGGGCAATGGGGCACGGGGATGAGCTTGCCATCGTGGATGGGAACTATCCAGCCCTGGACCATGCCCGTCGGCTGGTCCGCGCCGATGGGCACGGGGTGCTGGCAGTGGTCGAGGCGGTGATGACGGTGATGCCGCTGGACAAAGCGGTTCCGGCTGCGCTGTTCAGGGCCAGCCTGAACAACGACCCGGCCCAGGCGGGCGACATCCATCGCCAGATTGACGTGCTTTTCGCCCGGATGGCTCCCGGAATGACCGTGGTGCCCTTGTCCGGCGAGGCGCTCTATCCCCGTATCCGAGCAGCCCATGCCGTGGTTGCGACCTCGGAGACGGCGCTGTTTGCCAACGTGATCCTCCGCAAGGGGGTGATCGGTCCGGTGGGGTGACGATGCAGGACGCCTCGCCCAATCCGCTGGAGGTCGTGCGGGGGACGAACCAGTCGGGCATGCGCGACCACAATGAGCGGCTGGTGCTGTCGCTTGTGCGGCGGCACGGGGCGCTGGCCAAGTCCGACATCGCGCGGATGACGGGGCTGTCGGCGCAGACGGTGAGCGTGATCATGCGGGGCCTGGAGGAGGAGGGCCTTCTCGAACGCGGTCAGCCGGTGCGGGGGCGGGTGGGGCAACCCTCGATCCCCATGTCCCTGGCGGCGGAGGGGGCGTTCTTCTTCGGGCTGAAGCTGGGGCGGCGGTCGGCGGACCTGGTGCTGACGGATTTCCGGGGGCGGCTACGCGCGGCCCGGCGGAAGGTCTACCGCTACCCCACGCCCGACGCGGTGGTGGGCTTCGTCCGCGAGGCGGCTCCGGCGCTGGCGGGGGAACTGACCCCGGCGCTGCGGGGGCGGATCATGGGGATGGGCGTGGCGATGCCGTTCCAGCTGTGGAACTGGGTCTCGGTCCTTGGGGTGCCGCAGTCCGAGATGGACGCCTGGCGGTCGCGCGACCTGGGGGCGGAGCTGCAGGCGGTGACGGGGCTTCCGGTCTATGTCCAGAACGACGCGACCAGTGCCTGCGGGGCGGAGATGATTTTCGGGACCGGGGAGCGGCCGAAGGACTTTCTCTACTTCTACTTCGGGACCTTCATCGGCGGTGGCCTCGTCATGAACGGCCAGCTGTTCCTTGGCCGGACCGGAAACGCGGCGGCGGTGGGGTCGATCCAGGTGCCTGCTCCCGGTGGGGGGACACGGCGTCTGATTGATCTGGCGTCGATGTCCGTGCTGGCCGAGGCGATGGAGGCGGCGGGGGAAGGGTCGGACCACCTCTGGTCGCAGCATGACCGGTGGGAGGTTTCATCCGCCGTGCTGGAGCCCTGGCTCGACCAGGCGGCGGGGGCGCTGGCCCATGCCACGCTGGCGGCGGCGGCGCTGCTGGAGATCGAGGCGGTGCTGATCGACGGGTGGATGCCCGTGTTGGTGCGGGCGGAGATTGTGCGGCGGACCCAAGGGGCGCTGATGGGGCTGGACCTGGCGGGGATCGAGCCGCCGGTGATCCGGGAGGGGACGGTGGGGGCGGATGCGCGGGCCTTGGGGGCCGCCGCGATCCCGCTGTCGCAGCGGTATCTGATCGACCAGAACGTGGCGGTGCGCGAGGGGTAGTGTCCACGGTGGACATTTTCTGATTTCCGTTTGGAATCAGTAGGATGCGCGTGGGCGTATACCTGCTGTTAACCGGCTTTTTGGCCCCCCCACCCCCCCCCCCCCCCCCCCGGGGGGGGGGGGGCCGGGGGGGGGGGGGGGGGGGGGGGGGGGCCCCGGGGGGGGCGCGGGGGGGGGGGGGGGGGGGGGGGCAAAGGGCATGAATGGCGCTGCCGGTGCGGGCGCTGCGGCCGTGGGGGGCGCGGGGGGGGGGGACTGCAGTGCGTCCAGGTCCAGCAGGGCGGCTTCCAGCGTGACGAT
>NZ_JAYSFG010000029.1:0-33899 GCF_041913445.1 Tabrizicola sp. | reverse complement strand
CAGCGCGGCCGTGCCGGTGATCCTCGCACCCGACATGCCCAAGGGGTGACCCAGCGCGATGGCCCCGCCGTTGCGGTTCACCCGAGGGTCATCGTCGGCGATCCCGAGCTGGCGCAGCGTGGCCACGCCTTGCGCGGCGAAGGCCTCGTTCAGTTCGATCACGTCGAAATCTGCCTGGGAGAGCCCCAGCCGCGCCATCAGTTTCTGGCTCGCGGGTGCCGGGCCGATGCCCATGATGCGCGGCGGCACGCCCGCGGTCGCCCCGCCGAGGACGCGGGCGATCGGCGTCAGGCCATGCGCGCGGGCGGCGTCGGCGCTGGCCAGTATCAGCGCCGCGGCGCCATCGTTGACGCCCGACGCGTTCCCCGCCGTGACCGAGCCGTTCGGGAACAGTGACCGCAGCTTTGCCAGCGCCTCGGCCGTTGTCGCGCGGGGATGCTCATCGCGGTCTACCACCAGCGCCTCGCCCTTGCGCTGCGGGATCGTGACAGGGGTGATCTCAGCCGCGAGGCGCCCGTTGACTTGCGCAGCCGACGCCTTGGCCTGGCTGGACAGTGCCATCGCGTCCTGCGCCTCGCGGCTGATGCCGTAGTCATCCGCCACGTTCTGCCCGGTCTGCGGCATCGAATCCGTGCCGTAGGCCGCGTGCATCGCCGGATTGATCAGCCGCCAGCCGATGGTGGTGTCGCAGATCTCGGCGTTGCGAGAAAAGGCGTTGTCGGCCTTGGGCATTACGAAGGGGGCGCGGCTCATGCTTTCGACACCGCCCGCGATGACTAGCTGCGCCTCGCCGGCGGCGATCTGGCGCGCCGCGGTCAGCACCGCGTCCATTCCCGAGCCACAAAGCCGGTTGATCGTGGTCCCGGTGACGCCGACCGGCAGCCCCGCCAGCAACAGCGACATCCGCGCCACGTTGCGGTTATCCTCGCCCGCCTGGTTGGCGCAGCCGAAGATCACGTCATCGACCGCCGCCCAGTCCACACCCGCGTTGCGGTCCATCAGCGCTCGCAGGGGAATGGCCGCCAGATCGTCGGGGCGCACCGATGAGAGCGCCCCGCCATAGCGCCCGATCGGCGTGCGGATGTAGTCGCAGATGAAGACGTCGGTCATGTTGGTGCTCCGAGTGTGGCAACTTACAGCTTCTCGATCATTTCCGGCACGGCGGTAAACAGGTCTGCGACCAATCCATAGTCGGCGACCTGGAAGATTGGGGCCTCTTCGTCCTTGTTGATCGCGACGATGACCTTCGAATCCTTCATGCCGGCGAGGTGCTGGATCGCACCCGAGATGCCGACGGCGACGTAAAGGTCCGGAGCCACGACCTTGCCGGTCTGCCCGACTTGCCAGTCGTTCGGCGCAAAGCCCGAGTCCACCGCGGCGCGCGAGGCACCGACAGCGGCGTTCAGCTTGTCCGCGAGCTTCTCAATCAGCGCGAACTCGGTCTGCGAGCCCACGCCACGTCCGCCCGAGACCACGATCCCGGCCGACGTCAGCTCGGGACGGTCGGGGGACGCGACCTTATCCTCGACCCAGGCGGACAGCCCGCTGTCGACCGAGGCCGAGACCTTCTCGACCGGGGCGTTACCGCCCTTGCCCGCCGCATCGAAAGTCGCGGTGCGGATGGTCAGCACCTTCTTCGTATCCGAGGTCTTGACCGTGTGGATCGCGTTCCCGGCATAGATTGGCCGGTCGAAGGTCGCAGCGTCATGCACCGCCAGCACTTCCGAGATCACCATGACGTCCAGCAGGGCTGCCACGCGGGGCAGGACCGACTTGGACAATGCGCCCGAGGCGGCGACGATGTGCTCGTAGTCACCGGCCAGCGACACGACCAGCGCGGCGGTGGGCTCGGCCAGGCCATGCGCGTAGGCCCCGTCCTCGGCCAGTAGTACCTTCGCCACGCCTTCCAGCGTCGCGGTCTCGGCCGCAGCGGCCGCTGCATCGGGATCCGCGACCAGCACGGTCACTGGACCCAGCGATTTCACCGCGGTCAACGCCTTCGCCACCTGGTCGGTCGCGAGTTTCCCGTCAGCAACGTCGGCAAGAAGAAGAACGGCCATCTCAGATCACCCCTGCTTCGTCTTTGAGTTTTGCGATCAGCTCGGCCACCGAGCCGACCTTAACGCCCGCCTTGCGGCCCGCCGGTTCCACGGTCTTGACGACCGACAGCCGCGGGCTCACGTCCACGCCGTAGTCGGCAGGCGTCTTGGTCGCCAGCGGCTTGGCCTTGGCCTTCATTATGTTCGGCAGCGAGGCATAGCGCGGCTCGTTCAGGCGCAGGTCGACGGTGATGATCGTCGGCATCTTGACTGTGATCGTCTGCAGACCGCCGTCCACCTCGCGGGTGACCTTGGCTTGGTCGCCGTTGATCGACACTTCCGAGGCGAAGGTCGCCTGGCTCCAGCCGAGAAGCGCCGATAGCATCTGGCCGGTGGCGTTCATGTCGTTGTCGATCGCCTGCTTGCCGCAAAGGACGAGGCCCGGCTTTTCTTCCTTCACCACGGCCGCCAGCAGCTTGGCCACGGCCAAGGGCTCGATGTCCACATGCAGGTTGTCCGTCGCCTCGATCAGGATGGCGCGGTCGGCCCCCATCGCAAGCGCGGTCCGCAGCGTTTCCTGGGCCTGCTTGACGCCGATGGAGACGACCACGACCTCGGTCGCGATGCCCTTCTCCTTCAGACGGATCGCCTCTTCCACGGCAATCTCGTCAAAGGGGTTCATCGACATCTTCACATTGGCCAGATCGACACCCGTGCCATCCGCCTTCACGCGGACCTTCACGTTGTAGTCGATCACCCGTTTGACAGGCACCAGAACCTTCATGGGAGAGCTTCCTTTCTCACATCCCCTGTCCGCCCGGTCGTGCTGGGCGGACAGGGCAGTCATGTGCGTCAGTTTGCGGTGTAGCCACCGTCCACGACGATCTCGGCGCCATGGACGAACGAGGCTTCGTCCGAAGCAAGGAACAGCACCGCGTTCGACACTTCCTCGGGCTTGCTCGGACGCTTGAGGAGCGTGCAGCCCAGGATCGCCTGCCGCGTGGCCGGATCGGCGTGCAGCAGATCCTTGGTCATCGGCGTGTCAATGACGCCGGGGTGGATCGAGTTCACCCGGATCCCGGTATCTGCCAGATCGACGGCACAGGATTTGGTCAGCATCCTCACAGCACCCTTGGAACCGATATAGGCCCCGGCCATTGCCGCACCGACGATGCCGTAGATCGACGAAATGTTCACGATCGAGGCCTTGTCCGCTTCCTTCATCAGCGGCACGGCCGCGCGGATGCCCAGATAGACGCCCTTCACGTTGACGTTCATCGTCAGGTCGAATTCCTCGGGCGTTGTTTCGTGCAGGGGCTTCAAGATCAGCACGCCCGCGTTGTTGACAAGGATGTCCAGCCGCCCGGCCTTGGCACGCACAGTGGCAATGGCGTTGGCCCAGTCGGCTTCGCTTGCCACGTCATGCTTGATGAAGTCGGCCTTGCCACCTGCTGCCACAATGCCCTTGGCAACCGCCTCACCCGCCGCCACGTCGCGGTCGGTGACGAAGACATGCGCGCCTTCCCGCGCCAGAAGTTCGGAGTGGGATTTGCCCATCCCCATTGCTGCGCCCGTCACGAGGGCGACTTTTCCCGATACACGTCCCACAGACTCTCTCCCTTATTGCTGTGTGGTTTTCTTGGCGCATGGCGGGCCGGGCACAATCCTGCCCGGCCCGCCGCGCGTTCCGTAGCTTCAGGCGCTTGCCATCTCGCGGTCGAAGATCATGGTCTGGTAACCACCATCCTTCACCGCGTTGATCGCGTTGCGGTAATTGCCGATGCCCGCCATGTAGAACATCACCGCGTTCTTCTTGCCGGGGATGTTCGCACCGAAGATCCAACTTTCGGCTTTCGGGAATAGGGTCATGTCCGCAATTGTCCGGCAGAGCGTGACCCATTCGTCCCGGGCGGCCTCGGTCGGCTCGATGGCCTTCAGGCCCTTGCCCTCCATCATCTCGATGGTGTCGGCGATCCACTCGACCTGCGTTTCGATGCTCGGCGGCAGGTTGGTGAAGGGGCCATTCGGGCCAAGGATCATGAAGAGGTTCGGGAAATCCGTCTCCATCATGCCCAGATAGCCCAGGGGGCCGTCCTTCCACTTGTCGCGCATGGTGACGCCGCCGCGGCCGCGCATGTCCATCTTGACGTAGTTGCCGTCCACCGCGTCAAAGCCAGTGGCGAAGATCACCACATCCAGCTCATGCTCCGCGCCACTTTCCAGCCGGATACCGGTCGCGGTGAACTCGGCGATCGGGTCGGCCTTTACATCGGCGAGGGTGACGTTGGGCCGATTGTAGACCTCATAGTAGTTGTTCCCGCACAAGGGGCGCTTGGCATAGATGTCGCGCGGCGTCAGCGCCTTTGCGGTTGCGGGATCCTTCACGATTTCCTTGATTTTCTTCTTGATGAAGTCGGCAGCCGCGTCATTTGCGATCTGGCTGGTCGCAATGTCGCAGAACGTTCCAAACATGAAGTAGAAGCCGCCGCCGCGCTGCCATGCGGCCTCGAACACGCGTTCGCGTTCTTCAGGCGAAGCGGTTTCCGCAGGCACGGTGCTTTCCTCGAAGCCGAAGGCCACGACCGAGGATTTCACTTGTTTCCAGATGTCGTCGTAGTTGGCCTTTTGCTGGGCGATCGTCGCCTCGTCCTGGGGCGTGTTGCCGATCGGCACGACATATTGGGGCGAGCGCTGGAATACCGTAAGATGCCCGGCAATCGGAGCGGTCGCGGTGATGACCTGAACCCCGGTCGAGCCGGTGCCGATCACGCCGACGCGCTTGCCCTTGAGTTCGACACCCTCGGGCCAGTAGCCGGTGTGCAGCATCTGGCCCTTGAAGCTGTCAATGCCCTTGTATTTCGGCGTGTTCGTCGCGGACAGCAGGCCAAGCGCCGTGATCAAGTATTTCGCGGTGACCGTCTCGCCCTTGTCGGTTGTCACATGCCACAGCCCGGTTTCGTCATTGAAATGGGTCGCGGTGACACGAGTGTTGAACTGGAAGCTGCGGCGCAGGTCGTAGGTGTCTGCAACCTCGTTCATGTAGGCGAGGATTTCGGGCTGGGTAAGATAGCGGGTCTTCCAGCGACCCTTTTGCAAAAGCTCGCCGCTGAAGGAATAGCGGTAGACGAAGCTTTCGGTATCCGACAGCGCGCCGGGATAGCGGTTCCAGTACCAGGTGCCACCCACATCGCCTGCACTGTCGAAGGCCTTGACGTTCAGGCCCTGTTCATTGCGCAATTTGTAGACGGAATAGAGACCGCCGAAGCCCGCACCGATGACGACAGCATCGAAATCGGCGCCCTTGGTCTTTGTGGTTTCAACAGATTTGGTCATGATACTCCTCCCAGAGCATGGCACTGCCGCCCCGCGAAAAGCGGGTGAAAGGCCGGTTGACTGTGATGATATTTGTTGCTGCCCCGCGCCAGCTGGCGGCGCGGGGCAGTCGGATCAGAGGGCGCGATACCAAGCGGCGATGCGTGCCAGTTCCTGATCGGCCTCGGGGGCGCGGCCCGACAGGGCCGGGAAGACGTGCTGCATCCCCGGCACCACCGAGAGTGCGACGTTCACGCCCTGCGACTTGGCCTTGGCGGCCAGCGACTCGGAATCGCTTTGCAGCGTCTCGGCCCCGCCGCAAGTGATGTAGAGCGGCGGGAAGCCGGTGAAATCGTTTTCCAGCGGGTTGGCCAGCGGGTTCAGCGGATCGGTCGCGCCGCCGAGGAACATGCCGGCCATCGCTTCAAGGATCGGCTTGCCGACCAGCGCATCGGTGGCGGCGTTGGTTTCCAACGTCTTGCCGCGCAGCGCCATGTCAAGCCAGGGCGAATAGGCGATGACCGCACCCGGAAGGGGCAGGCCAAGGTCGCGGAACTTCAGCACCGAAGCGATGGCGAGGTTGCCACCCGCGCTGTCGCCTGCAGTCAGAATGTTCCTCGCCTCGAACCCTTGGGCCAGCAGCGCTTTGTAAGCGGCCACGGCATCCTCGATCTGGGCGGGGAAGGGGTGTTCCGGCGCACGGCGATAGTGCAGAATGCAGGCGGTCACGCCCAGCACTTTAGCAAGATGGCCCGCCATCTTTCGGTGGCTGTCGGCCGAACCAACAGCAAACCCGCCGCCATGAGTATAAACGATCACGCGCTTGGCGTCGGCGCCCACGGGCAGGGCCCAGATCGCCTCGACCCCGCCGACATGGTCGCTCTTGTAGGTGACGTTCTCCGGTTCCAGCGCGGGCTGGCCCCATTCGTCGAACATGCTGCGCAGGTTGGCGATGGTCAGGCCGGGGTTCGCGACCATTTGGTCGGTCCAGCTCTGATAGAGCGCACGCAGTGTATCGGCTTCCTTGCTGATTGCCATTTTATCCTCCAATGGTGGTGTTCCTGCCTTTCCTCGCCTCCGTCCGATCCTCCATCGGCACAGGGGGGCACGGAATATCCCTGATCACGAGACGCTACAGCCATTGGCGGTACCGCGTATTGAACGTGCTTGCTTGCCGCGTAGCATCTTCTTGCTGTTTCGCGCCCCCAGTGCGGCGCGGGGGCGGTCCGGGCTGGGGCGCGGGGATCAGGCGTTGGCCTTGGCGGCGTTCAGGCTGTCCAGGGTCAGCCCCTTTGCGGCCAGACGCGCCAGCAGCGGCGGCACCGCCCATCCCTGCGGATCGGCCGTGGCCAGCGCCGCATAGCGCGCCAGCAGGTCTTTCGCCCCAAGGCTGTCGGCATGATGCATCAACCCGCCGCGCCAGCGCGGAAAGCCGTAGCCATGCACCAGCGCCAGGTCGATGTCCTGCGGCCGTTCGGCGATGCCTTCGTCAAGGATGGCACAGGCCTCGGCGATCATCGCCAGGGTGATCCGCTCGACGATCCCCTCTGCGGTAAAGCTGCGCCGCGTCTTGCCCGCTTCGGCCGAGACCCGGTGGATCTCCTCCGTCACCAGTGCCGACACCACGGGCTTGCCCTCTGCGCCGTAATCATACCACCCCGCGCCGGTCTTACGGCCAAGGCGCTTGTGATCCTCGACCAGCCGTTCCACCAGCGGGACGTGACGCGGGGTGGCGCCAGCGTTCTGCCGCCGGATGTTGGCGTAAGCGATGTCCAGGCCGGACATGTCCTGCGCCTCATAAGGCCCCATCGCCATGCCGAAGCCCTGCATCGCGGCATCGATCTCGGCCGGCAAGGCGCCCTCGACCAGCAAGAGGTTCGCCTCCTGCCGGTAGCGCGTCAGGATGCGGTTGCCGATGAAGCCGTCGCACACACCCGACAGGACCGGAACCTTGCCTAACCGCCGTGCCAGCGCGAAACCCGCGCCAAGTGTTTCGGGCGAGGTGCGCTCGCCCTTCACGATCTCCAAGAGCTTCATGACATGGGCCGGGCTGAAGAAATGCAGCCCGAGGAACCTCGTCGGGTTCTTTAGGTCATCGGCGAGGCGGTTCACGTCAAGGTATGAGGTGTTGGTGGCCAGGATGGTTTCTGGCGGCAGGGCGGCCTCAAGCTCGGCAAAGATCGCGCGCTTGACGTCAAAATCCTCGAATGCCGCCTCGATGGCCAGATCGGCGGGTGGCAGGTTGTCGTATCCGGCTACGGTGGTCAGGCGGCCGTGAACGGCTTCGCCGTCGATTGCAGACAGCGTGCCACGGGCGACCCCCTGATCAACCAGCTTGCGAAGATTGTCCTCGGCCCGCCCCGCCGCCGTCGCGTCACGCTCGACAATCGTCACCGCGATGCCTCCGGTTGCGAAGGCGTAGGCGATGGAGGCCCCCATGTTGCCGCCGCCGACGACAATGGCCGTCGCTATATCGCGCGCCGGTCTGGGATAGTCGCGCCCACGGTTGCCAGCCGCCCGTTCGGTAAAGAACACATGCCTGAGCGCGCGCGCCTGAGCCGAGGCGCGCAGGTCCAAAAACGCCGCCCGTTCTCGCGCCAGCCCTTCGGCCAGCGGCAGCGTGGCACTGGCCGCGACCAGACCCACGGCGATTGGCGGCGCAATCTGGCCGGTCAGGCGCCGCTTCGCATGAGCCAGCATAGCGGCCACGGCGTCCTCATCCACTTGGGGCGCGGGTTGCTCGTCCGGCCCTCGCGCTGCGGCAAGTAGAGCGTCGTCAATGGCCAGCGCGACTGCCAGCGGGTTGTCCGCAAGCTTGTCGACCAGCCCCAGCGACAGCGCCTTGCCTGCCGCGATGGCCTTGCCGGTCACGATCATGTCCAGCGCCGCCTTGACGCCGATCAGGCGCGGCAGCCTTTGCGTCCCGCCTGCGCCCGGAACAATGCCCAGAACCACCTCGGGCAGGCCAAGCTGCGCGCCGGGCGCGGCGATGCGGTATCGGCAGGCTAGCGCGATCTCCAGCCCGCCGCCCAATGCCGCCCCGTTGATCGCGGCGATCGTCGGGATCGCCAGCCCCGCAAGATGCAGCAGCACATCGTTCAGGTGCGGTTCGATCGGCGGCAGGCCGAACTCCCTCGCATCCGCACCCGCGACAAAGGTGTTGCCCGCGCCGGTGACGATCAGGCGGGTCGCGCCCTGTGCCATCGCCGCGTCCATCCCACGCATCAGTCCCGCCCGAACCTCGGCACTGAGCAGGTTCAAGGGCGCATTGTCGAAGGTCAGGATGGCCGCGCCACCACTCAGGTTCAGATCAACGGACATGTTAGACCTCACTGGACCGGCGCGGAATTGCGCGAGATGAACTTGGTGGACAGGTAGCCGTCAAACGTCTCGGTCCCGCCTTCGCTGCCATAGCCACTGTCGCGTACGCCGCCGAACGGCGTTTCCGGCAGGGCGAGGCCGAAGTGGTTGATGCTGACCATCCCCGCTTGCAAGCCTGCTGCTGCACGGTCGGCCCGTTCCAACGAATTGGTGAAGATGTAGGAAGCAAGGCCGAAGGGCAGGCCATTGGCGCGTGCCAACCCGTCCTCGATCTCGCGGAAGGGCGACACGACCGCGACCGGACCGAAGGGCTCGTCGCGCATCAGGGCGATGCTGTCGTCGGGCGTGTTGACGATCGTGGGCGCGTAGAAACTGCCGCTGTTGCCGATCCGGGTGCCCCCGGTCAGCACCTCGGCGCCGTTGTCGCGCGCATCGGCCACAAGCCTTTCCATCGCCGTCACCCGGCCCGCATGGCAAAGCGGTCCCATCTGCGTGCCCTCGGCCAGGCCGTCACCGACCTTCACGGCCTGAAACGCCGAGACCAGCTCCGCAAGGAACCGCTCGTGAATGCCCGCCTGCACAAAGAATCGGGTGGGCGAGACGCAGACCTGCCCGGCATTGCGCAGCTTGTTGCCCGCCAGAGCCCGCGCTGCCGCTCCGGCATCCGCGTCATCGAAGACCAGCACCGGCGCGTGGCCGCCCAGTTCCATCGTGGCCCGCTTCATGTGCCGCCCGGCCAGCGCGGCTAGATGCTTGCCCACCTCGACCGACCCGGTGAAGGTGATCTTGCGCAAGACCGGATGCGCGATAAGCGTTTCCGAGATGAAGGCCGAGTTGCCCCAGACGAGGTTCAGGCAACCCTCGGGCAGACCCGCCTCCTGCAGGAAGCGCGCGATGGCAAGGCAGCCTGCCGGGGCTTCGGCCGGGCCTTTCAGGATCATCGTGCAGCCCGACGCCAGCGCGGCGGCGACCTTTCGCACAGCCTGGCTCAGCGGAAAGTTCCAAGGGGTGATGGCAAGGCAGACACCCACCGGCTCGCGCACGACCAACTGCTGCACCGTCGGATTGCGCGAAGGCACGATGCGGCCATAGATGCGGCGACATTCCTCGGCGTGCCAGTCGACGTGGTCGGCGGACGCGCGCACCTCGACCAGCGCTTCGGCTAGCGGCTTGCCTTCATCCAGCGTGATCCAGCGGGCGATCATCGCATCGTTTTGCCGCAGAAGATCGGCGAACCGGCGCAGGATCGCGCCACGATCGGTGGGCGAACGGTCCTTCCAAGTGGCAAAGGCCGATTCGGCGTGGCGCACCGCACGCTCCAGATCCTCGGCCGTGGCCTGGGGAATTCGGCCAATCTCGACCCCGTTGGCCGGGTTGATGACCGCCCGATCGCCGGTAGTTGCACTCGCCAGCCAATCCTTGCCGATGAGGTGGCGGATTTGCGGGTAATCCAGATTATTCATGATGTTCACGTCCTCGCTTGGCAGCGCCACCCGCTGTTCCATTGATGCAAGCGGGATAAGGCGGGCAGCTTCTTTATTCCGCTATGCGGAAAAATATTCCGCAGTATTGACGTGGACCATATCTTTGCTTTAGAGATCATTCAATACGCAGCATCTGTCCTTGAGGAGGGACACCGTGAGGCCAAGGAAGGAGAAACCCGAGGATGACGAACAGGACCGCGACTTCGTGGTGGCCTTGGCGCGCGGCCTGGAACTTCTGCGCGCCTTCCGGCGTGAGGGCGAGGCGCTGGGCAACCGCGATCTTGCCGAACGCGCGGCGCTCAGCAAATCCACCGTCTCACGGCTGACCTACACGCTGCACAAACTGGGGTATCTCAGCTACAACCCAGACACCGCGCGCTACGTGTTGGCGCCCCCGGTGCTGTCACTGGGCTTTTCCTGCCTTGCTGGGATGCCCCTGCGGCAACTGGCCAAGCCTTACATGCAGGAACTCGCCGATTACACCGGGATGCCGGTGGCAATGGCCAGCCGCGACCGCCTGTCGATGGTCTATCTGGAACGCTGCAAGGGCACCAATGCGGTGACGCTCGCGATCGAAGTCGGCGCGCATATCAAGCTGGCCACCACCGCAGTCGGCCGGGCCTGTATCGCCGCCCACCCCGAGGACGAGCGCGCCCGGATGATCGACGAGGTGCGCGAGCACGAAGGCGAGAACTGGCCAAACGTCCAGCCCGGTATCGAAAAGGCGATCGAGGATTACCAGACCCGTGGCTACTGCACCTCCTATACCGAATGGAAGCGCGACGTGAACGCGGTGGCGGTGCCCTTCATCCCACGCGACGGCTCGCCCATCGTCGCCTTCAACTGTGGCGGCCCCTCGCAGACCCTGACGCGCGACTGGATCGAAAGTGATGTCGCGCCCCGCCTTATCAACGTTGTCCGCCACGTGGCGGCCGTAGCCCCCTGACCCCAGAGAATACCATGGCCCTAGACTCCGATACACTCGCCCAGTTCCTCGACGCGCTCGACCGCTTCGTCAAGGAACGCCTGATCCCGAACGAGGCGCTGGTCGCCGAAGAAGACGCGATCCCGCCCGCGCTGGTGCAGGAGATCCGGGAAATGGGCCTTTTCGGCATGTCGATCCCAGAGGAATACGGCGGCCTTGGCCTTTCCATGTCCGAAGAGGTGCAGGCCGCCTTCGTGCTGGGTCAGACCTCGCCGGTGTTCCGCTCACTGGTCGGCACCAACAACGGCATCGGGTCGCAGGGCATCATCATCGACGGCACCGCCGAACAGAAGGCGAAATACCTGCCCGCGCTGGCTTCCGGCGAAATGATCGCCTCCTTTGCGCTGACCGAACCGGATGCTGGGTCGGACGCAGGCAGCTTGCGCACCACCGCCCGCCGCGATGGTGACCATTTCGTGCTGAACGGGACCAAGCGCTATATCACCAACGCGTCGCGCGCCGATGTCTTCACCGTTTTTGCCCGCACCAATCCCGAGACAAAGGGATCGTCCGGCGTCAGCGCCTTCATCGTCGAGGCCGGAACGCAAGGCCTGTCGCTGGGCCAGCCCGACAAGAAGATGGGTCAGAAGGGCTCGCACACCTGCGACGTGATCCTTGAAGATGTCCGCGTCCCCGCCGCCAACATCATTGGTGGCCCGGCGCGGGAAAACCAAGGCTTCAAGACCGCGATGAAGGTGCTGGACCGGGGGCGTCTGCATATCTCGGCAGTCTGCGTCGGGGCAGCCGAACGGCTGATCCGCGATGCGCTGGCCTATGCGATGGAGCGCCGCCAGTTCGGCGAACCGATTGCCGAAAAGCAACTGATTCAGGCCATGCTGGCAGACAGCCGCACCGAAGCCTTCGCCGCCCGCTGCATGATCGAGGAAACAGCCCGGCGCAAGGACGCCGGGGCGAACGTGTCCACCGATGCCGCCTGCTGCAAGATGTATGCCTCGGAAATGGTGGGCCGGGTGGCCGACCGGGCGGTGCAGATCCACGGCGGCGCAGGCTACATGGCCGAATATGCCGTCGAACGCTTCTACCGCGATGTGCGCCTTTTCCGCATCTACGAAGGCACCACCCAGATCCAGCAGGTTCTGATCGCGCGGAACATGATCCGCGATGCTGCTGCCGCCTGACCGAACCGGAGCCCATGATGGATTTCAACTTTCTCGCCACCCCCAGCATCGTCTGCCAGAGCGGCGGCCTCGCCCAGCTTGGCAGCCTGACCAAAGGTCTGTCAGTCACCCGCGCCTTCGTGATCACCGACCCCGGCATCGTCGCCTGCGGTTTTGCCGGTGAGGCGGTCGCGGCACTCAACGGCGCAGGCATCGCTGCCGAGATCTTTGATAAAGTGCAGGCCGACCCACCCATCGCGGTTGTCGAGGCCGCAGTTGAGGCCGCGACTAGCTTCGGCGCCGACGGCGTCATCGGTCTGGGCGGCGGCAGTTCGCTCGATACCGCAAAGGTCGTGGCGGTCGCCGTGGCCAGCGGCCAGCCGATTGCCGACATGATCGGCGTGGACCGCGTGAGGGGCCAGCGCCTGCCACTGATCCAGGTGCCGACCACCGCCGGAACCGGGTCCGAGGTGACCTGGGTTTCGGTGCTGACATCGGAGAGCCACGAGAAGAAGGCGGTCTATGCGCCGCAGCTTCTGCCCGACATCGCCCTTCTGGATGCCAAGCTCACGCTCGGGATGCCACGTTCGATCACTGCGGCCACCGCACTGGATGCGATGGTGCATGCGATCGAGGCCGCAACCAGCCGCACCCGCAAGAACCCTATTTCCGACGGTCTGGCCGACAAGGCGCTGGTCCTTCTGGGCCAGAACCTGCCCCGCGTGCTGGATACCCCGACGGACCTTGAGGCGCGCGAAGCGATGTTGCTGGGCGCCACTCTGGCCGGGATGGCCTTCATCAACGCCAGCGTCGGCGCGATCCACGCGCTGTCCTATCCCCTTGGCACCGGTTTCCACGTTCCGCACGGCCATGCCAACGCGCTGGTGGCAGGCCCGGTCCTGCGCTTCAACCTGCCCGTCGCCGAGGCGGAATACGCCCGCCTGTCGCGTCTCCTTTTGCCTGCCCGCCATTTCAACTCCGACGCGGCGGCGGCCCTTGCCCTGATCGAGGAAATGGAGCGGATGCTGAAGGCCAGCGGCCTCAAGGCCCGCCTGTCCGAGGTTGGTGTGACCGAGGCCGCCATTCCCGGCATGGCAAACGAGGTCGTGACCGGTATCAGCCGGCTGCTGGCCACCAACCCGCGCGACATGACGGCCGACGACGTGGCCTCCCTTTACCGCGAGGTGTTGTGATGCCCGGCGCGCTTGACGGAATCCGCGTCCTTGACCTCAGCCGCGTGCTGGGCGGCCCCTATTGCACCCAGACGCTGGCCGACCATGGCGCCGAGATCATCAAGGTCGAGCCTCCGCAAGGGGACGAGACGCGCGGCTGGGGCCCGCCCTTCAACGACGGGCTTTCCGCCTATTTTTCCGGCGCCAACCGCAACAAGCGCTCCATCGCCATCGACATCGGCAAGCCCGAGGGGCGCGACGTGATCCTGCGCCTGCTCGAAGGCGCCGACGTCCTGGTCCACAACTTCAAGTCCGGTGCTTTGGAAAAATGGGGTCTCGGCTATGATGCGGTGCTCAAGAACCGTTTTCCCCGCCTGATCCTTTGTCACGTCACCGGCTTTGGTGCCGATGGCCCGTTGGGCGGCTTCCCCGGCTATGACGCCGTGGTGCAGGCGATGACCGGCCTGATGAGCATCAACGGAAACCCGGCCAATGGCCCGACGCGGATGGGCACGCCCATCGTGGATATCGGCACAGGACTCATCGCCTGCAATGCGGTGCTGGCGGCTATCATCGAACGGTTCCGCTCTGGGCTGGGCCAAGCAATCGAAGTGCCACTTTACGACTGCGCCATCAGCATGATGCACCCGCAAGCTGCAAACAGCCTCATGTCGGGAAAGGTCCCGGTTGCCACCGGCAACGGGCACCCCAACATCGTGCCCTATGACATGTTCGAAACCCGAACCGGCAAGTTATACCTCGCCGTTGGCAACAACGGCCAGTTCGCCAAGCTCTGCGAGGTGCTAGGCCTGTCCGACGTCCCGCAAGACCCCCGCTTTGCCGACAACGCTGCCCGGCTGGCCCACCGCGCCGAAATCACGGAAATCCTGTCTGCGCGCCTTGCGGAGAGCGACGCCCGGGCGCTTGAACCCGCGCTGCTGCGCGCAGGTGTCCCGGCAGGCGTGGTGCGCAACGTGATCGACGCGCTTGACCACCCGCATACCCGCCATCGCGGCATGGTGGTGTCGGTCGGCAGCTACAAGGGCACTGGCGTTCCGGCACGTCTGTCGCGGACACCAGGCGAAGTCCGCGCCGCCCCGCCCCGGTTCGCACAGCATAGCCGTGT
This sequence comes from Tabrizicola sp., assembly GCF_041913445.1. Classification (GTDB taxonomy): domain Bacteria; phylum Pseudomonadota; class Alphaproteobacteria; order Rhodobacterales; family Rhodobacteraceae; genus Tabrizicola. The sequence goes on along the minus strand of NZ_JAYSFG010000029.1, from coordinate 19,342 downwards.
CCTGCTCAAGGAGGCGGGTTTTTCGGAACAGCAGATCGACGATCTGACGCAGTCGGGCGTCGTTCTTGAGGAACGGACGGACACGGTTCAGAGATGACGCGCAAAGCCGGGCCGCCAACTCGGCCCGACCGCCAATAAAGGGGGAGCCAGATGCAGAAAGCACTCGTGACGCCAGACCGGATTCCTGAGTGGATTCCCGGCACAATCACGATGGACAGTTCCGGCCGGGACTGGAAGGGCATCACGATGAAAGGCTACCACTACGATCGCCAGGACGCGGCCATCCCCGCGATGCGCGATTACATGATCGTAGCCTACGACGGAAATCCGACGACCATGCTGCGAACAAGTGGCGGATCAAGGCAAAGCGCGCCCGTTGGCAGGGGCAGGATCTCGCTTTTGACGCGGGCCGAGCAATCCACGTGGTGCTGGGCAGAACCGATCAAGGTTCGGCATATCTACATCGGTCATGACTGCCTTGAGGACACGGCACAGACCGTGTTTGGCCGCAGTCCGCAATCCGTCGAGATACAAGATCAGGTTTCGGCCGAGGATCCGGTTCTGCTAAACTGCTTCCACATGCTTGAAAACGAACTGCGCAACGGTGGCATGGGGCAGCGCCTGATGATTGACGCGCTGCGCAACCAGATCGCGGTGCATATGCTGCGACGCTATGCCCGGATCCGGCTTGCCGATGAAAGCGGCTCCGCCTTCAGCCCGACTCAACGCAAACGCATCATAGACCTCATCGAAGACCAGCTCAGCGAAAACATCAGCCTTGACGATCTCGCCGCTGCCGTCGGCCTCAGCCCGTTTCACTTTTCCCGCCAGTTCAAGGCCGACTTCGGGATCGCCCCATACGCCTTTGTAATCCAGAAACGTGTCAGCAAGGCACAGGAGATGCTCCGACGCGGGCGCCTTCCACTTAAGTCGGTCGCGCTGGACTGCGGTTTCTCCGACCAAAGCCACCTTTGCCGTACATTTCGCAAGATAGTAGGTGTGACGCCAGCCCAGTACCAGAACAGAGCATGACTTTCGCCGCGAGTATCATTTGCAGGTCTTGACCTTCTGCGAGCACAAACGATGGCGGACCTCTGTTGGGCTCTGACTTGCCCCCTCCACCAAGTCAGGACCAATTGATCATTCGCTCGCTGCGTCACTCGGACTCCGTGAGGAGACTGACCGATAAGCAACCTTTTCTGGCTGACAGACGCACAGATGGCGCGGTTTCAACCTTTCTTTCCAAAAGGCTATGGCAACCCCCGCGCCTTCATAAATCGCAATGGTGTGCTCTGGTGTGATACGCGTCGGGAGTATGGCCCAGCATTTGGATCGATCTGGAGGCACCGGGGATCACGTTTTCCACATAGCCGCCGTTGGCTGTGATCCGCACGAAGGGCTGCTAAGGGCCGAAAGCGTAGGTCAAGCCTTCAACTGATGGCCAGGTCGCTCGCGGTCTTTCCCGCATCCAAAGCCTTCACGAACCACTGCGGTTTCCGCCCCCGGCCGGACCAGGTGAGCGCCGGGTTCTCAGGGTGCCGGTATTTCGCCGCGGCAGGCGCACGGGAGGATTTCGTATCGGTGCTGACAAGTTCGGCCAAGGAGTAGCCCAGATCCCGGGCGAGCGCTTCTACCTTGGCGCGGGCTTCCGCCTTCTGCCGGTCCTCATAGGTGGAAATCGCCTTGGCGATGTCCTTCTGCATTTTCTTCAGCTCGCTGAGCGACAGTGCCTCGAGATCGTAATCAGCCATTTGTGCGGTCCGTATCCGAATGTCCCGGTATCGATCGCCCGTCGCGGCAGGGCGCCGCAACTCCCGGAGGGCAGGGGCAGGGGTGGCATAGGCTGGTGATCTCCGTTTTCGTCGCCGGTGAGGTGCTGAACTGGGGGGGCAGGCTGTCCCGATGGGCAAGGTGATAGGGTCCGGCATGGGCTCCCCGCACATCTCTGGCTTCTGGGCCATCCCTTCGACTGACAATCCCCTAATCCCGTTCTGGCTCTCGCGCGCAACCCCGCTTCAGTCCGGGCCGTGTTGCCCCTTTGGGGCTGCCCGCTCCACCCCGGTCCTCTGGGGGTTTCCGGCGTCCGTTCCGTCCACCGTGCACGCGTCACCCGACGGGCTTTTTCCGGGTCTTGTCGAAGGGACGGTCCCGAAGACAGGAGCAACAGGAGCTTACCATGCAGAACATCGTCATCCTCGCCGGCAACATCGGTCAGACCCCCGAAGTCCGCACCACCCAGGGCGGCACCAAGATCACCAACTTCAGCCTCGCCACCTCCCGCCCCCGCCTCTCGGAAGGTCGCGTGCTGCGCGACGAGAATGGCTACCGGGTCATGGACACCGAATGGCACCGTATCACCTGCTTCAACGGTCTGGGCAAGACGGTCGCGGAGCATTGCGAAAAGGGCATGAAGGTCCTCGTCCACGGCCGCATCCACTACACCAAGTGGATCGACAGCATGGGGAACGACCGCTACGGCTGCGAGATCATCGCCGAGAAGGTCGACTTCCTGAGCCGCCCGAAGTCGGCCGAGAACGAAAGCCCCGAGCTGGTCGACCGCGACGACGAGATCCCGTTCTGAGGATCGGGGTCTCCCCCTGGGGCCCGGCGGGGAAACCCGCCGGGTCTGTTAAACTTCAGCCTAGCGTCTTTATCGCCGCCAGCTTCTTGTCGATCCTACCGATGTGGTGGTCCCAGTCATCTGCCCAGCCCTCTGCGTTCGCTTGCTTGCAGAGCACCCTCGCCAAGGTCCAGTTGCCGCGCTTCTCTTCGATGATGCGAAGCTGCCGGTAGCCCGCGTGGGCCGGGATGAAGCCCCAGTTCTTGTCCTCGCGGAAGAACCGGACGACATTAGCCCCGAGGCCGATCTGGCGCTGGAAACTCTTCACGGCCTCGTCCAAAGCGAATGGATCGTGATCCCGCCACCGGTAATAGAACGCACCTCTGACCGCAAAGTAGAAGTGCAGGTCAAGAACCGGGACGTTCTCGTTTACCAGCGTGTCAGCCCGATCTAGCAGCTTGTACCCCAGATGGCGCAGGTGCTCCTTCTTCAGGTATTCCGCCAGCGTGCCGAGGCTGTTGGGGTTGGTCGACCGCGCAAGGCTTTCCGCCGTGCCTCCGCCTAGTGGCGCGAAGACCCCTTCAATGGTCGCGCGCACCTCCTGCGTGAAGGCGTCCGTCCACCAGTCACCGTTCGGTTTCGATTCGGCTTTTCGACGGATGAATGGCAGCATCCTGTTTCCCTGTCCCACCACCGTGGGTAGCATCGCATCATGCAAATACCTGACGACATCACACCCATTCTGCGCGAGATCGACCAGTCGCTCAAGGAGAAGGCAATACCGCCACACTCGCGCCCCATCATGGCGGTGATCGAGTTCGGAAAAAGGTTCCGCATCAGTCTTCCCATTGCGAAGCTCCCGCCCGGTGCACCGGCAGAACTGGTCGCCACCAGCGTATACACCGACCGCATCCACCGCTGGTACGAAGAGGTCTACGGCGATCTGATCAAGACCGATTTCTCAGAGGAGGCCAAGGTCGCGGTCCTCGCGGATGGGGACATCTGGGAGATGCGAATTCCGTTGAGCTACGGGATGACGGTTATTGGGGTGAAGCGCGAGTTGCCGAAGGAGACCGGCAACACGATCGGGACGAAAGTTCTGGACCTCAACGCTTGCGCCTCCCTTACTGGCATCACCGAGGCCCGCCTTCAGCACTTCTCGGATGATGACCTGAACGAGGTCTATGGGCTTTTCGTGGTGGGCCTCGACGTTCGCAAGGCATTCGACCGTTTCCGCAAGGCCGACCCTATGTTCGCTGCCGCCGAGGATGACTGGGCTGCCGCCGTTGCGAACATGACCAGTCAGTCACCGAACTGGGGACACGCGAGATGGGCATCTCTTCAGATGACCGAGAAGTTCATGAAGGGCCTGATCACGCTGGTTGGGGACGTCCCGGTCAAACGGGTTCACGACCTGACGGCGTTGCACGACGCACTCGCCTTCTCTGCCGCGGGCATGAACCTCAAGCACCTCCTTGCGGACATCCAATGCGGCGCTGGTGTCCGCTATAACGACCCGAAGATGCCATCCACGCGCCAGCAGGCCTACGCCGCGCACAAGGCCAGCCTGCTCGTCGTACGTGTCTTGGGCGACGTCCAATACAGCCAAAACCGATGACCACCCGCAGGCCTCGGACACTGCCGCTTTGCTCTAATTCGCCATTGTGAACCCAAGAGTGAGAGGAGTGCCGGTTTCCCGGTGACGGGTTGAGGGCAGGGAGAGTGGCTCCCGGCGCCCGTCGCGGGAGATAGCCGATGGGCGTTGTGGAAGTTCTGGATCCGGTTGCACCGACGCGGGCTGGTGGCTGGAAAGTGGATGTGAGCCGGGGTGAGCGGAACGGGCGAGTGTCGTCCGAATGGTTCAACCGGCCGGATGACGAGCGGTATCTGTCGCTCGACGATCTCTGGGCCAATGTGAAGAGCCGCTCCGAGCGCAGCCGCAGCAGGGTGGTGCAGACGGTCGACATCCGAGTCGAGGCGGCGCGCGACAACCCCGAACGGTTGCACCTGATGCTGCCGAAAGCGCACGAGCCGGTTGCACCCACGCACTGGGCCTTCGGCCAGCTTGCCAGCATCGTCGGCGCTCCGGCCTCCTACCTGCGGCAGTTGCCCGCGCCGCTGGCGGGGATCAACCTGCAGTATGGCCTGACCAATCACCGCGCAGAGCAGGTGAAAACCTTCGAGACGGAAGACGGCCGCACCGAACTGCGCGCCGTGACCGGTCCTGACTATGGCCGCATCCATGACCATGAGTTAGTCGAGGCCGTGCAGCGCATCGCGGGCAATGGCACGGGCGACACGCGCTGGAAGGTGCCGGGCGTGCTCGACTGGTCGACCGGGGTCTACAACCCTGATGTAGAGATCAGCCGCGACACGACCACCCTCTATGCCTCGGATCGCGATGTTTTCCTGTTCCTAGTCGACGATCACAACCCGATCGAGGCGGGCCGGCTGCCGGACGGCTCCCCCGATCTCTACTTCCGGGGGTTCTACTGCTGGAACTCCGAGGTGGGGGCCAAGACCCTCGGCATGGCGAGCTTCTACCTTCGGGCCGTGTGCCAGAACCGCAACCTCTGGGGCGTCGAGGATTTCCAGGAGATCACCATCCGCCACTCGAAATACGCCGCTTCCCGCTTTGCCCATGAGGCGGCCCCGGCCCTGACGCGGTTCGCCAATTCCTCGCCGCAGGGGTTCGTGAACGGTATCAAGGCGGCGCGGCAGCAGATCGTGGCACGGACAGATGAGGATCGGGATGACTTCCTGCGGAAGCGTGGCTTCTCGAAGGCCGAATCCGGAAAGATCATCGAGAAGGTGCTGATGGAAGAGGGCCGCCCGCCCGAAAGCATCTTCGACTTCGTGCAGGGCATCACACGGCTAGCACGCGACAAAACCCAGCAGGATGCCCGCCTCGACATGGAAGGGCGGGCCAAGAAGCTCCTCGACCGGGTCGGCTGACGCCGGGCCCGAAAACGCGACCGCTCGCACGCGCGGCGGTCGCGCCCCTTTCCCTTCCAGCAGCACGCCACTGGCTCCGCCCCGAAAGGGTAGGGGGCTTCGATGTGCGCAATCAGCGAGACACCCATGACCCCCCACGAAGAAACCATCGTCCTCGAGGCCCGTGACATCCTCGGCCGCTACCTCAGCCAGAACCCGGTCATCGGCAGTTGGCAGGCGCTGATGGACTATTGCGCGCTGACCGTCCGCGGCCCGATCGAACGCTTCCACGTCCTCTACCTCGACCGCAAGAACCGCATCATCTCCGATGAGCTCTTGTCGACCGGCACGGTCGATCACGTTCCGGTCTACCCGCGCGAGGTGATCAAGCAGGCGCTGATGCTGAATGCCAGCGCCCTGATCCTGATCCACAATCACCCGTCAGGCGATCCCACACCGTCGGAAGCTGACCTCAACATGACCAAGGAGATCCAGAAAGGTTGCAAATATCTCGGCCTGACGCTGCACGATCACATCATTGTCGGTGCGGGGACCGAGCTGAGCCTGCGGGCCCTCGGCAAGCTCTGACGTGTCTTTCCGGCCTGCCACCGCCGCCCCTTCGAGGAAGAGGGCGGCGGTTTGGTCTTTGACGGATGAGGCGGGGAGAGAGGCTTCCCGCGCCGTCGGAGATCTCCCCCATGTTTGATTTGCCCCAGCCAATCCACCCCAGCAACGGCGTGCGCGGCGTCCCCCCGGGTTGTCCGTCTGGAAACACCGATCTCATTCACCCCTTCGCCCTGACTCTGTCGCGCCGCGCACCGGCCGATCTGATGTCGGGCCGAGCCGCGCCCCCAGTGCTCGCTCGCTTCGCGACGCTGGCCGACGCAATGCAGGGCGCGATCGATCATGCCGAGGGAATGACCCCGGATGCCGCGCCCCAGCTTCTGGCAATCCTCGACCGCGACGAGCGCCTTGTGCTGGCCGGGGCCGCCAGTGACCACGCCGTCGCCTGGTGCCACCCGGTGACAAGCACGGCCGAGGCGAGGGGCATGGTGACCGAGGCAAGCCAGCTGCGCGCGCAGGCGGGCCGCGCGGCTGCCTGGGGTGAGCCCGATCTCGCGCAGCGGCTGCGCCACCGCGCCGATCTTCTGGACGGGCGTCTCGTCGACCCGCTCTGGCGCACTTTTGCCGCCCGGGCGCTGCAGGTCGCTGCGTGAGGCCCGAGAGACAGAGAAGAGCAGGGGGGATTTGGAGCTTGTCCGGGAGAGAGAGATCGCCCGGCCCGGCTCCAATCCCTTCCCCTTACCGGAGACACCCGATGAATCTGACTGAACCCACCCTCACGCCCCCGATGGCACCCTCGACTATCGACATGGCGCAGCTCTTCGCGGCGCATGCCAAGCGCGCGGCCCGCATCGAAGCTTTGCGCCCCGGCAACAAGAATCGCCTCTTCGACGGCCTCATGGCCGACGGCATCACCCATGTCACCGTGACCTTCGATGGTGCCGGTGATAGCGGCCAGATCGAAAGCATCGGGGCTTGGTTCGGTGAGACCGCGGTCGAGTTCCCGGAGACCGAGATCGCATATGCCGCGCTGACCTGGGACGACCCCGAAGTCGAGATGCGGCAGCTCTCGCTGGTGGATGTCGTCGAGCAGCTTGCCTACGATTTCCTCTCCGACACCCACGGCGGTTGGGAGAACAACGACGGCGCCTGGGGCGAGTTCTGCTTCGACGCCGCGGCCAGATGCATCCACCTCGAGTTCAACGAGATGGGGTGGTTGCCGCCCTCCCCAGCGGCCACGCCTGTGTGTCAGGATGACCTGCGGCAGCAACCTTCATGCGGAGAGGACGAAGAATGTTGGAAACGATGATCGGTGTTGATTTGGCCAAATCAGTCTTTCAGGTGCATGGCGCTTCGATGACGGGCGTCGTGAGGTTTCGCAAGCGGTTGACCAGAAGCCAGTTCCGCCGGTTTCTTGCAACTGAGCCCAGGGCCGTTTTCGTGATGGAAGCTTGCGGAAGCGCGCATTACTGGGCGCGCGAGATGGTCAAGACAGGCCACGAGGTGAAGCTGATTGCCCCGCAGTATGTGCGTCCTTTCGTCAAACGACAGAAGAACGACGCGGCCGACGCGGAAGCGATTGTGATCGCAGCTCAGCGTCCAGAGATGACGTTCGTAGGCGCGAAGGACGAAGATCAGCAGGCAAGTGCGGTCCTGTTTCGGTCAAGGGAGCGCTTGATCCAGCAGCGCACGGTCGCGGTCAATGCGCTGCGGTCGATCCTCTACGAGTTTGGGCATGTCGTGCCTTCGGGCATTCGCAACATGCGGCGGATCGAGGAAATTCTCGCTGAAGAAAACAGCGATCTTCCATCTCTGGTTCGGAGCGAGTGCCTGGATATCATCGCACAGATTCAGGAACAGACGGCCCGGATCGAGGCGAAGACCAAGACGGCCAAAGAACTCGCCTCGAAGGATGATGTCGCGCGGAGACTTCAGACGATACCGGGTGTTGGTCCGCTGACGGCGCTTGCTGTTGAGACCTTTGCTCCCGAAATGTCGACATTCAAGGGTGGTCGAAACTTTGCCGCCTGGCTCGGGCTCGTCCCACGCCAGTTTTCGTCGGGAGGCCGCGAAAAGCTCGGCCGCATTTCCAAGGCAGGCCAGGCGGACATACGACGGCTCCTGATTGTCGGTGCCATGTCACGTTTGAACTGGATGGGCAGGAAGACGGTCCCCGAAGGGTCATGGCTCGCCCGCATGATTGCCAAAAAGCCGCGGATGCTTGTGGCAATTGCGCTGGCAAACAAGATGGCCCGGACGGTTTGGGCGATGCTGACCAAGCAAGAGGATTACCGAGAGCCAGCAACTGGCTTGGCGACGTAAGAGAATCTGGCGCCGGTTGTTGCTGGCGACAGAGGTGTAGGAAGTCGACGACCTGAATGGGCGAAATGATCGAACAGATCTGGGTCAGGAAAACCAGCGAAGCGCTCGGAGCGAAAAAGCCCGTCAACGAGTTCTGGACCTGATCCGCAGATCACCATACCGGCCTGCAGCCAACGACGCGGCTACAACAGAAGGCCTGACACAAGACCGCACTCGATCTGATCCGTTTAGGCTGAAAACTCCTTGCATCACTGGCGGCAACCACACAAGCGCTTCACCTCGTCCGAACTCTACACCCACGATTTCTGAGGGGGCGGCGATGGCACATCCTTACCACCACGCGCTGTCCTCGGTGAAGAAATGGGGCGGCGCGGTCGACGACTTCATCGCCGTGCATACTTGGTTCGACCAGAGCAAGGAGATCACGGCCGACTTCCGGCACCGGGCGCTCCGCCACCATGCGGAGGGCATCTTCATGGCCGTTACATGGACAGGCAAGCATAAAGGCGCCGGGGTCTTGGGTAGGAACAGGCCGACCGCCGCGCTCCCCAAAAAAGCTGGCGGTGGTCGGCCTGTTCCGTGTGCAGCACCTCATCTCATTCCAATTCCTCGCCGAGGTCGGTCAGGAGTTGTTCGACTCTTCTTGCGACGGCGCAATGACGTTCGATTTCGCGCGACCAAGAGCGGGCGCGCGCGTCTTCGGCGAGAGACAGTTCCAATCGACGGCGTTCGCGCAGCCGCGGCGCATAGCACGGCGTTGTGACGAAGCGAGAACAGTTCAGGTAAAGGTCGCATTCGCAAGGACCTTCCGAGGGCAACCTCAGACAATGTCCCAGTTCCAGCGCAGTCTTGAAAAAGTTGCTGCGAAGCCAGTCGACCGCGCTTTCGCCAAGATTTCCGGATCGGATCACTTCCGCTCCTGCACCCGCAATCATGGCGCCTGGTTCCAGAACGGACTGGTAGTCGCGCAGCACCTCTGCGTCGCTGATCCGCGCATATACCATCGTCATCTGAGGGCTTTCGTGGCCGAGGACGCTCATGATGGTGTGAAGCTTTGCACCGCGTTCTGCGAGTTCGGTTCCGAGCGTGTGGCGGAATCGGTGCATGGTCACGGTTGGCCTGCCTCGGGCGTCGACCAAGCCCGTGGCGGCACAAACCCGCTTCAATGGCGCACCAAACAGATGGCGTCCGCTCATCAGTTTTCCGCGCCAGACGAACACGAACCGGACGAGATCGCCTGTCCGTTCGTCGGGCAGCATTCGGTCTGCGACCTTAGCGCGGAGACCCAGCACAACCCGGAGGGCCTCTGCGGCCTCATCATGCAGTGGGATTTGGCGCTCACGGGCGGTCTTACCGACGGGCAGCCGAAGGCGCGCGGTGCCATCGGCGTATTGGTCGAGGCAGTCCACAGATAGGCGCTGAATTTCGCTGCGGCGCGCACCTGACCACCTAGCGAGGAGCATAGCTGCGCGCTGGAACGGATCGGAAAGCGCCCGGATTTCCTCCATCAGCCGTTCGAGCTCAGTACGAGGGATGTATCGGGGAATTCGGTCGGGCACGCGCGGCAGATCGCGTTTTGCCACGAGCGGCCATCGCGGCACTTCAGTCCACGCCCAGTCCTCGGCATCCTTGAAGAATTGTGCCAGCCGGACAACGCGTCCCCTCTGAGAATTCGCAGTGAGTGTTCGCCCGGTCTTTGGCGACAACTCGGTCTTCATCGCGTTCATCCAGCTGACGATGTGCTCATGCTTTACCTGCCCAAAGGTGCGCACTTCTGGTGCCGTTTTGGCCAAATGCTGCAGAAATCGGCGGGCGGTAAGCGCGTGGTGGTACACGGTGACCGGTCGCAAGTTTGGTGCACGGCGCACAAGCCATTCATCGATCAATGCGCCCATTTCATGCTGTGCCGCCTTCAAATCCGCCGATGGCATGATCTTTCGCGGCGGGTCCTCGACTTGCCCGCGGTGATAGAGTGCCAAGCGCAGCTGGCCGATCATCGTAATCCAAGCTTTGGAGACCAGACGATACCGGTCGCTCGAGGTCCAGTAGGCACCAAGATCTGATCTATCGCCGAACATCCGAACGGCGACGAGGAGCTCATTGATGTCGTTCTGAAGCAAAGCGCTGACCAGTCGGGGTCCCTGGTGAAGGGCGAGACGCCCGAGCGTCCACCGCATTGCTCGATCAGCACCCGCATAGACGAGACCTAGGTCTGTCGCCTCGCGCGCAAGTCTCTCGACACCGAGATCGATATCCAACAGCCGTGCCACGTCGTGAACGCAAAGGTCGCCGACGGCGAGCAGCCACGGATAATCCAATCGGAGATGCCCTTTCAGCGCCAGATAGTAGAGATAGGCGCGCGCGAAATAGGAGGGTCGATCCTGAAGGGTAGCTCTGGTTTGCCCGTTGATCCGACCGACACGAACTGCGAGCGGCGCGGCCAGCCATTCTTCAATGTCTGGCCAGGCCTCGACGAATTGCTTGCGCTGACTTCGGCGTTGTTGGACGAACTGCTTCGTCGGATAGCAGCGTTGTAGAAAAGCGTCGTATTCATCGGCCGAACAGTGGCTGCTGCGAAAGAGAGATGGGGCATCGATCGAACGTGCCTGCATCGCTGCCGCGGAGACTGGGCCCCGCATCACTTTGCGCCTTCCGCAGGGTCCTGCACCTTCTCGTCTGGAAGGCCGAGGGCACGGCGATATTCGGCGACAACAATCGGATCGGAAACCCGGGTGTAAACGCGGGTTGCTTCTGGCGATGCATGACCAAGCCTTCGCTGAAGCGTCAGCTCGCGCATCCCGGCCTCCCACATCTTTGTTGCATGTGTATGGCGCAGGGCATGTGGGGTCACCCATGGTTTACGTATGTTCGCACGATCGCACGCCCTCGCAAAAAGCTTGGCCAGCGCAGCGTAGGAAAGTGGCTCATGCCTGCGTGGGCCACTGCCACCGACCAGAAACAGGAAGGGACTGTCAGTGTCCTGTGGTCGTTCGGTCATGACATATCCGCTGACTGACTGCAGCGTTGCCGTTTCATGCAAATCGACGACGCGCTCAGATCGTGACTTGCTCCGAACGCCGCGCGGGTGATCGAAACGCACCCTAACGGTCACCCGTCGCCTGCCATATGCGATGTCGGCGAGGTGCAAGCCAAGCACCTCACCTGGTCGCAGACCGCCGTCGAGCATCAAGCGAATGATTGCCAGATCGCGGCGCGTTCGCAGCTGCGCGATCAGCGCGTCGACCTGCTCATCCGCCATCGGGCGGGGCAAACGATGGATCTGCCGCAACCGCACCGGGCTCCGTAAGGCCGACTGCGAGGTGACGCCAGTCAGGAACGGTCGATGGCGTTCAGCGACATGTGCGGCAGCGCGATCATGAATTCGGGTGATCGGGTTTGGGCCAGCAAAACGATCAGTGAACCGCGCCCATTCGAAGAATGAAGAAACCGCTGCAAGCACCCGGTTGATCGTCGCCGTGCTGAGCCGAGCAGATCGTTCTTCATCGGTCGCGGCCAACGACGGGTACGGCCCGGTGCCGTGGCGACGGCTCGGCTTGCTGCGCAGATGGATCAGCAAGTCAACCGCGCGCGCCGGTGTCAGCGCACGCCAATCCCACCCCTGTTCATCAAGAAAGGAAAGAAGATGCGAAAGATCGTGCTGATAAGCGCGCGCGGTGTTGGGAGAACATCCCGACCCATTCAGGTACGTCACAAACGCAGCAGTGGTTGCGGCGAGGGAGGACGGATCAGGGTCGGCGCCTTCAAGTTTTGCACCCACCATGGCGCATCTCCGACTGAGTCAAAATCATCTGCCACGATACCCCCGAAGTCGGTTTTGACCGACTCTGTCTATATAATGGCCGAGACGATTTTCGGCCAGATCCTCACGCTCTCGACCGGGCGCATCATCCCGACCCGATGGGTCGGCGAGCAGCATGTGAAGGAAGACCTCGGATTCATCCCGAGCTTTGCCGACTGGGTGAAGGCCATCCGGCCCGAGCCCTGGATGGGCCGGTCCGAGCGGATCGAAGCGCTGGTCGATCCACATCTTGCCTCACCCGTGGTCGAGGTCGCCTGAGATGACCGACCCCGCATATCAGCGCCTCGGCCTGCCCGTGACGGCCTCGCCCTTCACCGTCCTGCGCGCGGCGATCCGGGCGCTCCACCCCGACACGCGCGCCGTGCGCGGCTTCCGGGCCGCGCGCAAGCGTTTCTACAGGCAGATGCTCTGCGCGCATGCCGCGCGACGGGCGGCGGGCGACAAGCCCACCGGCTGATCGCTCTGCTCCATCCCTTCATACTAAGCCAGCGCCCGGCCTCTCGGCCGGGTCTTCCCCGTTCAGGAGGTCCCCATGGCGGATTACTTCACCCGTTTTTCGTGCCTGCTCGACGTCGGTACTTCGGTCAAGGCAGCCCGAGCGCTCTCGCTGTTCCATAGTTTGCGCGCGGCGGATCAGGACGCTGACGACCCGGAGGTCGCGGGCTTCGACCTCGTGCGCCAGGACGCGCCCGAGGGCAGCGCCCTCTGGATCTATGACGACGACCACGGCGACGTCGAAGCCGTCATCCGCTTCGTACTGCGCGTTGCGGAAGAGCTCGATCTCACTGGTCTCTGGGGGGTTCAGTACGCCCTGACCTGTTCCCGGCCCCGACTCGATGCCTTCGGCGGTGGCGCGCATGTCATCGATCTCGGTGCCCGCAAATCCATCGGCTGGACAAGCAGCCAGGAATGGCTGGCCGCCGCGCTGAACGGGGAAGACGCCGATGCCTGAGGTGATCTGCACCACCGTCTACCAGTTCCCCGAACTCTCGGATGCCGCCAAGGAAAAGGCGCGGAGCTGGTATCGCGAGCTTGGCCCCCACGACGATTGGTGGGACGTGGTCTATGAGGATTTCGAGAGGGTCTGCGAGATCCTCGGCATCCGCCTGAAAACCACGCCCGTCCGCCTGATGGGTGGCGGTACACGGGCCAAGCCTTGCATCTGGTTCTCTGGGTTCTGGAGCCAGGGCGACGGGGCCTGCTTCGAGGGCTACTGGTCCCACGCCAAGGGCGCGGCCGCGCGCATGCGGGACTATGCCCCGACCGACGCGACGCTCCATGGCATCGCCGACCGTCTGCAGGCCATCCAGCGCCGGAACTTCTACCAGCTGGCCGCCGAGGCCAGCCACCGTGGCCGCTACTACCACGAATACACCATGTCGATCGACGTCACGCGCGAGAGCACGACCTGGCAGCCGCCGACCGAGGACGCCGAAGAGACCGTGACCGAGGCGCTGCGCGATCTGGCCCGCTGGCTCTACCGGCAGCTTGCGGCCGAGTATGAACAACTGACCTCGGATGAGGCCGTCGATGAGGGGATCGTCATCAACGAGTACACCTTCACCGACGCCGGGCGGCGCTTCGGCTAGGCTGAAGGCTGTACTGCTGGAAAACCTGCTGTTCAGGTGCTACAATGCCTTTAGGAGTCAACATGCAAGTCAGTCTCAAGACCAAACCCAGCACGACCAAATCGCGGCATTCGGTATCCGATGTCGTCGGCCGTTTGGCGCGGATCAAGAAATTGAACTACGTTGCGACTTATGGTGACTTTCTGGGCGCCGCGATCACGCGGTTGGCAGATGATGCGGTGCGGCTGGACCACACGGAGCAGCTCCTGATCGAACTCAAACGGCGCAGGGTCATCACGGGCCGCAAGATGGTCCAAAAACTGGGCCAGCATCTGAAAGAGATCAATGCCCGCGCCTAAGCCGTTCGATCCGTTCGGTGATTTTGATCAGGCCGGTTATCTGCAAAACGTTCTGGGGCTTTCGGACCCTGAAGAGGTCAAGACGGTGGAACATACCACCTTCTTGGCCAACCTGCCCGATGCCATTGAAGCCCTGCGTACGAGCAAGAATATCACCTACCAGAGCTTCCTGGACACACACCGCATCCTCTTTGGCGACTTCTATCCTTGGGCCGGACACGATCGAGCTGAAGTCGCGGCCGACCTGCAGATCAGCAAAGGTCCCAAGGTCGTTTTCGCCAATGCGCCAGACATCCGCCGCGCAATCGACTACGGCCTTCGGCTTGCTGAAGCCCCAGGTCTTCGGCAGGTGCCGGGTGCGGTGATGGGATACTTCGCCCATGCGCATCCATTTCTGGACGGCAATGGGCGAACGCTGATGCTGGTGTTTGGCGAGCTATGCTTTCGCCACGGGTTCTCAATTGCCTGGGAGCGCACGTCCAAGTCTGACTATCTTACGGCCCTCACCGAGGAACTTGCGGCGCCAGAGAAAGGCATCCTTGATTGCTATCTGGCTCCGTTCCTCGCGGGCCCAATCAGACATGACCTTTACACCAAGTCATTGGAAGAATTGCCCGGACTGGACGGTCTGGATCGGTTCCTCGACGATGATCTCAAGGCCGTCGACTACCGATCAGACAAGGATGCTGCTTCTATTTATGCCGATGCAATGAAGGACCGCTACGCAGCTTACAAGGCGATCGCTGAACAGTCCAAGTGAGACTGTTTTCATCGCTCACTTGTTCCCGTCGATCCACTTCGACATCAGCCCTTTGTCGCGGAAGCATTCCTCCGGGACGGCGCGCCGTTTGATCCGGGCGAGTTTCTCTGCGAAGGCCACCTGCTTGGACGTGGGCAGTCGGTCCATTTCGGAGACCGGCTTCAGCTGGGACTGCGCCTCGATCCAGGCGCTCAAGGACCGGCGGTCCTGCTGAACCTCCCAGGGCAGGAGGGTCTGGTTGCGCAGGGCGAGGGACCGCGCATAGGCGATCTGCTTGGGCGTTGCGGGCAAGGCGTATGTGGTGCTGTCCATCGGGAAACTCCCTTGCTGGCTTGGTGTTCAATATAGAACATTACAGGAACAAAATCAAGCTGAGCGTCCGGGCGCGTCGGTTCGAGAGGGAGAGATGGGTGGGGGAAGATCAGGCCTGAGGGTGCCCGCGAGAGGGCGTCCGGGCCTGTCCCTTTCCTTCATCCCGGAGCTTCCCGATGACCTATCTCGCGCCTGTTGCGCCTCCCGTTCCCGTTCCATCGCGCGATCCCGCGCCCGCGATCCTCGCCGTCGCCGGAGCGCTGCAGCCCGACCTGGCCCAGGGCTTCCGGATCGACGCGCTGCGTCTGCGCCTCGAAATGGAGCGCGCCTTTGGCGGTTCTGATGCCGATGGCGCTTGGGACTGGAAGCTCGCTTATGAGGCGGGCGAGGTGGCGCTGGTCCTCTTCCTGCGGAAGTTCGGCCGTGCGCTGCTCGCCCGTTCCGGCTCGCCCGCTGCCCTGCTGCCGATCCTCGCCAAAGTGGCGGGCCTCTTGCCCACGCACACCCGGCGCTCGGAGGAAATGGAGCGCTTCCAGCAATTCTCGACGCCGCTGCCCATGGGACTGGCTGCAATGGCGGCAGCGCAGATCACTCCGCGTGACCTGGTCCTCGAACCCTCGGCCGGGACCGGACTCCTCGCGATACTCGCTGAAATCGCAGGCGGCAGCCTCGCGCTGAACGAGTTGGCCGACACGCGCGCCGACCTTCTGCGCCGCCTCTTTCCGGGCCGGCCTGTCACGCGCTTTGACGCAGCCCAGATCGACGATCATCTGGACGCAGGGTTGCGCCCGAGCGTGATCCTGATGAACCCGCCGTTTTCGGCTGTGGCCAATGTCGATGGTCGGACGACTGAGGCGACAGCCCGTCATCTGCGCTCTTCCCTTGCCCGCCTCGCGCCCGGCGGGCGTCTGGTGGCCATCACTGGCGCCGGTTTCGCGCCGGATGCGCCCGCCTGGGCGGAAACCTTCGGCCGTTTGACCGATACGGCGCATCTGGTCTTCACCGGCGCCGTGTCGGGTGCCGCCTTTGCCAAGCACGGCACCAGCTTCGAGACGCGGATTTCGGTCTTCGACAAATGCCGGGGTGGCGAGTTGGGTGGCATCACCGCCGATCTGGCCCTGCCTATGTCCGCCGATGTTGCCAGTCTTCTGTCCCGGATCGTGATCGAGGTCCCGCCGCGCCTAGAGCTGAACGCAGCCGTCATCGCTCGCCCTCAGCCCACTTCCTCCTTACTCGGAAATACTGCCCGTGCGGCCGGCCCCGCCGCTCGACCCCAGCGGTCAACGGCGTCGGCCAAGATGGATGCGCATGTCATCTCGCCGGATACAGAGAATCTGGCCTATTGTCTGCGCGAGGCCGCGGACGATCTTGGCGCTGCGCGCCTGTCGGACGCGATCTACGAGACCTTCCGCCTGCAGGCGATCGACATCCCTGGCGCGGCCCCGCATCCGACCAAGCTGGTGCAGTCGGCGGCAATGTCCTCTGTCGCACCCCCGAAACCCTCCTACCGCCCGAAACTCCCCGCGGCCGTTCTGCACGACGGCCTGCTCTCTGACGCGCAGCTGGAGACAGTCATCTACGCGGGCGAGGCACATGGCGCCTATCTCGCTGGGTCGTGGATCGTGGATGAGACCGGCGACATGGTCTCGGCTGCACCCGAGGATGCCACAGACGCCGTCCGCCTCCGTCGTGGGTTTTTCCTTGGCGACGGCACCGGGGCGGGCAAGGGCCGCCAATCGGCCGGGATCCTGCTCGACAACTGGTGCCAAGGTCGCCGCAAGGCGCTCTGGATCTCGAAGAGCGACAAGCTGCTGGAAGATGCGCAACGCGACTGGTCCGCAATTGGGCAAGAGCGTCTGTTGGTGACGCCGCTCTCGCGTTTCGCGCAAGGGCGCGAAATCCCGCTGACTGAGGGCATCCTTTTCACGACCTACGCCACGCTGCGCTCGGAAGAGCGCGGGGCCAAGAAATCCCGCGTCGACCAGATTGTCGACTGGCTCGGGGCAGATTTCGACGGAGTAATCCTGTTCGATGAAAGCCATGCCATGGCCAATGCCGCAGGGTCCAAGGGCGAGCGCGGCGATACGGAGGCCTCGCAGCAGGGCAGGGCGGGCCTGCGCCTGCAGCACAAGTTGCCCAATGCCCGCGTGGTCTACGTCTCTGCCACGGGAGCCACGACGGTGCACAACCTGGCCTATGCGCAGCGGCTCGGCCTCTGGGGCGGCGAGGATTTTCCGTTCGCGACACGGGCGGAATTCGTGCAAGCCATCGAAGCGGGCGGCGTCGCTGCGATGGAGGTCTTGGCCCGCGACCTGCGCTCGCTCGGCCTCTACACCGCTCGGTCGCTTTCTTACGATGGCGTCGAATACGAGATGCTGGAACATGCGCTAACCCCCGAGCAGCGCAGCATCTACGATGCCTATGCCGGGGCCTTTGCCATCATCCACAACAATCTCGCCGCTGCGATGGAAGCGGCAAACATTACGGGTGAGAATGGCACGCTGAACCGCCAGGCCAAGTCCGCTGCCCGTTCGGCCTTCGAATTCGCCAAGCAGCGCTTCTTCGGCCATCTGCTGACCTCGATGAAAACCCCCACACTGATCGCATCCATCGAGGCTGATCTCGCGGCAGGCCACGCAGCCGTCATCCAGATCGTCTCGACGGGCGAGGCGCTGATGGAGCGCCGCCTCTCAGAGATCTCGACCGAGGAGTGGAACGACATCCGCGTCGACATCACCCCGCGGGAATACGTCCTCGACTACCTCGCCCATTCCTTTCCGGTGCAGCTTTACGAGCCCTTCACCGACAGCGAGGGCAATCTCTCCTCGCGGCCTGTGGTGCGCGACGGCCAGGCAGTAGAATGTCGCGAGGCCGCCCGTAGGCGCGACGCGCTGATCGAGAAGCTGGCCTCGTTGCCTCCAGTGCCGGGGGCGCTTGACCAGATCGTCCAGCGCTTCGGCACCGATCTCGTGGCCGAGGTCACGGGCCGCTCGCGCCGCATCGTGCGGAAGGGCGAGGGCGCTGCCGCGCGCCTCGTCGTCGAAAGCCGGGCCGGTTCCGCCAACCTGTCTGAGACCGCCGCCTTCATGGATGACCAGAAGCGCATCCTGATCTTCTCGGATGCGGGTGGCACGGGACGCAGCTATCACGCCGATCTTGGCGCGAAGAACCAACGACTGCGGGTCCACTACCTTCTGGAACCCGGCTGGAAGGCCGATGCGGCGATCCAGGGCCTCGGCCGCACCAACCGCACCAATCAGGCGCAACCGCCGCTCTTCCGGCCGGTGGCCACGGATGTAAAGGCGGAAAAGCGGTTCCTTTCGACCATCGCCCGCCGCCTCGACACGCTGGGTGCCATCACGCGCGGCCAGCGCCAGACCGGAGGGCAGGGGCTGTTCCGCCCGGAAGACAACCTCGAATCGCCTTACGCCCGCGATGCCCTGCGCCAGCTTTACCGCCGCATCTATCGCGGCGATGTGGCAGGCTGCTCGCTCGGGGCGTTTGAGGATGCCACCGGCCTCAGCCTGACCGATGACAACGGTCTGAAGGATGACCTGCCGCCGATCACCACCTTCCTCAATCGCCTGCTCGCGCTGACCATCGACATGCAGGCGGTCCTGTTCTCCGCATTCGAGGAACTCCTCGATCAACGGATCGAGGGCGCTATCGCCGCCGGGGTCTACGACCTCGGGCTCGAAACGCTGCGCGCCGAGAGCTTCCGCGTCACCGATGCGCGGGTGATCTACACCCATCCCGGCTCCGGTGCGGAAACCCAACTCCTCACTATCGCGGAAAAGCGGCGCAACACGCCGACCTCCCTCGCCGATGCTCTGGACTGGCTCGACGACCCGAAGGCATGCCTGCTGGTCAACAGCCGCTCGGGCCGGGCGGCGGTGCAGGTGCCCGCCACCAGCCTGATGCTGGATGACGGCACCATCGAGCCCCGCTTGCGGCTGATCCGGCCAACGGAGGCGAGCACAGTTCCGGCCAAGATCATGGACGACACCTACTGGCTGGAAGCCGATCGCGCGGCCTTCAGCGCAGCCTGGACCACGGAACTTACAGAAGTACCGGAGTTCTCGGAGGCGACGCTGCATATCGTGGCGGGGCTCTTGCTGCCGATCTGGAAGCAACTCCCCCAGG
>NZ_JAYSFG010000028.1:0-35510 GCF_041913445.1 Tabrizicola sp. | reverse complement strand
CGCCACCCCCGCCTCGCCCAGCCTGCGCCTCACGCGCCGGGCGGGCTTTGCGCTGGGTGGCGGCGGGGTCCTGTTCCTTGCCATCCTCCTGGCCGTCTCGGTCGGCGCGGTCTCGGTGCCCCTCTCCACAGTCTGGGGCGTCCTGGCCAACCACCTCATCCCCGGCCTTGTCACGCCCGACTGGTCCCCGGGGCGTGAGGCAATCGTCTGGGACATCCGCTTCCCCCGTGCGCTTCTTGCGGCCCTGGTCGGCGCGGGCCTCGGGATCACCGGAGCCGCCCTCCAGTCCGTGACACGGAACCCCCTCGCCGACCCCCACCTTCTTGGCATTTCGTCGGGCGGGGCCTTCGGGGCCATCGCGGCGCTGCTGCATACGGGCCTCTTCCTCGGCCTCCTCACCGTGCCGCTCATGGCCTTCGGCGGGGCGCTGGCCGCGACGCTTCTGGTCCTGATGATCGCCCGCGTCACGCAAGCGACCAGCGCCGACCGCCTTGTCCTTGCCGGGGTCGCTGTCAGCTTCATCATCATGGCCGGGGCCAACATCCTGATCTTCCTGGGCGATCCCAAGGCCACGCACACCGTCGTCTTCTGGATGCTCGGCGGCCTCGGCCTCGCGCAGTGGAGCCACCTGCTCTACCCGCTCGTCGTCCTGGTCCCCGCCGGGCTTTGGCTCTGGACCCAGGCCCCGGCACTGAACGCCATGTCGCTTGGCGACGAAACCGCCGCCTCGCTGGGCATCCCCGTCGCCCGTTTCCGCCTGACCGTCTTCGTGGCAGGCGCCCTCATCACCGGCGTGATGGTCGCCTTCTCCGGCCTCATCGGCTTTGTCGGGTTGATGATGCCCCACCTCGTCCGCTTCGCCGTGGGCGGCGACAATGCGCGCGTGCTGCCCCTCTCGGCCCTGCTCGGAGCCATCTTCCTCGTCGCCGCCGACACCGTCGCCCGCGTCGTCATGGCACCCGAGGACATGCCCATCGGTGTCGTCACCGGCCTCGTCGGCGGGGTCTTCTTCCTCTGGCTCATGGCCCGCAAGGCATGACCCGCCGCATCATGATCCAGGGCGCCGGCTCGAACGTCGGCAAGTCGATGCTGGTCGCGGGCCTCTGCCGCCTCTTCGCCCGCCAGGGCCTGACCGTGCGTCCCTTCAAGCCGCAGAACATGTCGAACAACGCCGCCGTGGCGGAGGGCGGAGAAATCGGCCGCGCCCAGGCCTTGCAGGCCCGCGCCTGCGGCGTCGCCCCCCACGTCGACATGAACCCCGTCCTCCTGAAGCCCGAGTCGGAGACGGGAGCGCAGGTCATCGTCCAGGGCAAGCGCCTGACCACCGTCCGCGCGAAGGACTATGCCTCCCTCAAGCCGCAGCTGATGGCTCCGGTACTGGACAGCTTCCACCGCCTGCAAGCGCAAGCCGATCTGGTGATCGTCGAAGGCGCAGGCAGCCCGGCCGAGGTAAACCTGCGGGCGAACGACATCGCCAACATGGGCTTCGCCGTCGCCTCGAACACCCCCGTGATCCTGACTGGAGACATCGACCGCGGCGGCGTCATCGCGCAACTTGTCGGCA
The DNA here is from genome assembly GCF_041913445.1 of Tabrizicola sp. Classification (GTDB taxonomy): domain Bacteria; phylum Pseudomonadota; class Alphaproteobacteria; order Rhodobacterales; family Rhodobacteraceae; genus Tabrizicola. The sequence goes on along the minus strand of NZ_JAYSFG010000028.1, from coordinate 33,946 downwards.
CTCAAGCGGTCCTCGACCCGCAAGACGCCGCCATGATCCGCGGGTTCCTCATCAACAAGTTCCGCGGTGACCCCCGCCTCTTCGACGACGGCTACCGCCTGATCGAGGCGCGCACCGGCTGGCACGGCCTCGGCGTCATCCCCTGGTTCGCCGATGCCCACAAACTCCCCGCCGAGGACGCAGCCGACCTCGGCGGCACCCGCGGGACCGGCGGTTTCCTCATCGCCGTCCCCCACCTGAACCGCATCGCCAATTTCGACGACCTCGACCCGCTCGCCCAGGAACCCGGCGTCACGCTTCGCATCATCAAACCCGGCCATCCCCTGCCGGTGGAGGCCGACCTCATCATCCTTCCCGGCTCCAAGGCCACCATCGCCGACCTGACCCACTTCCGCGCGCAAGGCTGGGACATCGACCTTGCCGCCGCCCTGCGGAGGGGCGCCAAGGTCCTTGGCCTCTGCGGCGGCTACCAGATGCTGGGAACGGAGATCGCCGACCCCGACGGCATCGAGGGCAAACCGGGCTCAGTCCCCGGCCTCGGCCTCCTCGACCTCACAACCGTGATGACCCCAGACAAGCGCGTCACCGAGACCGAGGCCGTCCACCCTGCTTCAGGCACAAAAGTCAGAGGCTACGAAATCCACCTCGGCCGCACCGACGGCCGCGACCGCGCCCGACCCCTCTTCACCGTGAACGGCCAGCCCGAAGGCGCCATCCGCGAGGACGGGCGGGTGATGGGCAGCTATCTCCACGGCATGTTCACCGAAGACGCCTTCCGCCGCGCTTTCCTTGCCAGCCTGGGCGCGACCCCTGGCACTGTCAGCTACGACCGGTCGGTCGAGGAAACGCTCGACGCCCTGGCCGACCATCTCGCGGCCCATGTCGATTGCTCCCGGCTTCTGGATCTGGCGCAAGCGTAGGACGGGCGACATTCCCACCCTACCCCACCGCGTCACTTGCCGGCGCAGCCCGCAACCGTCGTCGCCATGGCTTTCAGAAGCGCAGCATAGGCACCCGGCCCCGCGTCCAGCGACGACCCCACCGGGTCCAGCTCGCCGCCGATCCGGACCGAGGTCCCCTCGGCCAGCTGCTCCACCAGCGCCGGGTCGTGCTGGACCTCGGGGAACATGCAGACCGCGCCCCCCGCCTCCAGTTGATCCCGCAGCTCCGACAGCCGCGCCGCACCGGGCGAGGACGCATCCCCCAGCGCAATGCTGCCCGCGTAGGTAAGCCCGTAGTGGTCTACGAAATAGCCATAGGCATCGTGGAAGGTGACGATGGGCTTGTCCTTGGCTGGGGCGAGCAGGACCGCAATCTCGGCATCCAGCGCCGCGATCTGTTCGGCCGCCGCCTTGGCATTTGCCTCGTAGGTGGCCGCATTGGCCGCATCGATCCGACCCAGTTCGGCGGCAATCAGACCCAGCCAGACCTGCGCGTTGCCGGGATCAAGCCAGGCATGCGGGTCCTCGGATCCGTGGTCGTGGGCGTGATCATGTCCGTCCTCGGCGGCCTTTTCCTCATGCGCGTGCTCATCCTCGTGGGCGTGCTCATCCTCCTGCGCGTGCTCATCCTCATGGGCATGGGCGTCCGCCTTTGCCTCACCGTAGGCCCGCCGCACGGTCCCCTCGGCGTCCAGCAGCGCCAGCGAGGCCGCGCCCTCGGGCCGGCTGTCCATCGCGCCGTCCAGCCAGGGCGTCAGCTCCGGCCCGATCCAGACCACAAGGTCCGCGTCGGCCACCGCCCCCGCCTGGCTGGGCTTCAGCTGGAAGTCATGCTCGTCCGCACCCTTGGCCAGCAAAAGCTCCGGCGCGCCCAGATCGCCCATCACCTGCGCGACCAGCGCATGGACCGGCGGAATATCGGTCACCACCTTCGGCACCTCGGCCAGGGCAGGGGTGGCGGTCGCAAGGAGAGTAATGATATAACGCATCGGGCGGCTTCCTTCTCGCATGGCCCCGCTCTATGTATGTAATATCATAACACGTCAAGAGCCCCAGATGCCCGACCCCCACGACTGCCCCGGCTGCGCGGCGCCTGATCTGGCGTTCGCTGCGCACGACCACGCCCATTGCGCCCATGACGCGCTAGAGCGGGCCGAGGCGCTGACCGCCGCGACGGGGGCACGGATGACCCCGGTCCGTCGCCGGGTGCTGGAGATCCTGCTGGAGGAACACAAGGCGCTTGGGGCCTACGACGTTCTGGCGCGGCTGGCGCAGGAGGGCTTCGGCAACCAGCCCCCCGTCGCCTACCGCGCGCTGGAATTCCTCGTGGAACAGGGGCTTGCGCACCGGATCCAGCGCCTGAACGCCTTTACCGCTTGCGTCCATCCTGGCGAGGACCACGCCCCCGCCTTCCTGATCTGCCGCACCTGCCACATGGTCGCCGAGGCCGAGGCCACCGCCGCCCGCGCCTCGCTGGACGCCGAAGCGGCGAAGGCGGGCTTCCAGGTCGAACGCTCGACCATCGAGGCGCTTGGTCTTTGCCCGAACTGCCGGGGGCAGGCATGAGCCTGATCGCCGCCGACCATGTCTGCGTCCGCTTCGGCGCGGACGAGGTGCTGCACGACATCAGCCTGAAGGTCGATCCGGGCGAGATCGTCACGATTCTCGGCCCCAACGGATCGGGAAAGTCGACGCTTCTGCGCGCGCTGCTGGGGATCGTCCCGGTCGCTCAGGGCCGCATCCTGCGCGAGGCGGGGCTGCGGGTGGGCTACGTGCCGCAGAAGCTGACCGTCGACCGGACGATGCCGATCACCGTGCGCCGCTTCCTGTCGCTGCCGACCCGCGTCTCAGACGCCGCGGCGGCCGAGGCGCTGTCGCGGGTCGGCATGGCAGGCCAGGAAGCCGAGCAGATGACGACCCTGTCCGGCGGGCAGCTGCAGCGCGTCCTTCTGGCCCGTGCGCTTCTCGGCAAGCCGCAGCTTCTGATGCTGGATGAACCGACCTCGGGCCTGGACCAGCCCGGCGAGGCCGCCTTCTACCGCCTGATCGAGGAGGTCCGGGCGGAAACCGGCGCGGCCGTCCTGATGATCAGCCATGACCTGCATGTGGTGATGGCGGCAAGCGACCGGGTGATCTGCCTCAACGGCCATATCTGCTGCGAGGGCACGCCCCGCGTCGTCTCGACCGCGCCGGAGTATCGGGCGCTCTTCGGTCTGGGCACGCAGGGCGCGCTGGCGCTTTACCGTCACGAGCACGACCACGACCATGCCCACGGGGACGGCCATCCGCATCACCACCATCACCACGACCACGAACACGACCATGCTTGACGATTTCCTTGTGCGCGCGGGTCTTGCGGCTGTCGGGTTGTCGCTGGCCACGGGGCCGCTCGGGTCCTTCGTCGTCTGGCGTCGGATGGCCTATTTCGGCGATGCCACCGCCCATGCCGCCGTGCTTGGCGTGGCCTTGGCGCTGGCAACCGACCTGCCCATCGGCATCGGCACCCTGACCGTCGCGCTGGCGATGGCGGTCACTGTTGCGGGGCTCTCCGCCCGGGGCTGGGCGATGGACACCACGCTGGGCGTCCTTGCCCATTCCGCGCTGGCCTTCGGCCTGGTCGCCGTCAGCTTCTTCCCCACCGTGCGCACCGACCTGTCGAGCTACCTTTTCGGCGACATCCTTGCCGTCTCGCGCCCCGAGTTGGGCCTCGTTTGGCTGGGATCGCTGGTCGTCCTGTCCCTTCTTGCCTGGCGCTGGCAGCGGCTTTTGACCGCCACGCTCTCCGAGGACCTTGCCCATGCCGCAGGGATCAACCCGGATAGGGAGCGGCTGGTGCTGGTCCTGGCGCTCGCCCTTGTCGTTGCCGTCGCGCTGAAGATCGTGGGCGCGCTTTTGATCGCGGCGATGCTGATCATCCCGGCCGCCGCGGCGCGCAGCTTTGCCCGCACGCCCGAGGCGATGGCGGGGGCGGCCATCCTTCTGGGGGCGGTCTCGGGCCTTGGCGGCCTTGGGCTCTCGCTTTGGCAGGACACGCCGACCGGTCCCTCGATCATCGTGGTGGCGGCGGCGCTTTTCGCTCTCAGCACGGCGATCCGGCGGGTCTGACGAAAAAACCTTCGGCTTTGCCCGAACCTTGCCAAAATTGATGGCTATCCGTCCTACAAAAGGACAAGGACTGACGCACCGTGTTTCGCCTGATCGGTTTTATCGTGATGTTCACTGCCACGGCTGGTGGCTACCTGTTCTTCGACTACAAGATGTCCGCCCGCTGGTCCGGGCGCGAGGATGCCGAAGGCCTGACCTTCACCGAATACCTGTCCGGCTTCTCTGCGCGGTTCGCAGGTCTTGGCGGATCGGCCGCCGCGGCAGGTCTGCCGACGCAGCTGGTCGACATGCTGCCGAAGCCGCCCGAAGGCTGGACCGTGCGCCCGACCGAGGCGGCGGATGTCGAGGGGTTCCTGCCCAAGTCGACCAAGAAGGCAGACAAGAAGGCCGTCGCCGCCGTGACGAAGATGGGCGAGACGACCGCCGGTTCGGGGACCGAGGTCGCGGCGCTGACCTATGAAAAGGGCGACCGCAAGGTCGTCATCAAGGCGGTCCGCTATCCCAACATCATCTTCACCAGCTTTGCCGCCATGCAGCAGCGGATGGAACTGCAGATGATGACGGCCGAGTTCCGGGGGACGGAGTTCATGACGGTCCGCGGCCTCGACGTGACCGAGGACCTTCTGCCCGAAGGCTTCCGCGGCCGCTACTTCATCGCCGATTTCGGCGCGCAGATCCATCTGCGGGTGCTTGCCCCGAAGCGGATGACCGATGAGGACCTGGTCCCCTTCTTCCAGACGCTGCACGTCAAGGCGCTGAATGCCGGGGTCATCGACAAGGTCGAAGGGCTGGGCGACGTGCCGGTGATCGTGCTGGCCTCGGCCTTGGCGGACGCGGAACGCGAAGCCTATCTCGCTGATGTCGCAGCGCGTGAGGCCGAAGAGGCCGCCCGCGAGGCCCAAAGCCAGGCCGATGCCGCGGCCGCGGGCGAAGCCGAGGCCACGCAGGACAGCGGCGGTTTCCTGGGCGGCCTCTTCGGTGGCAGCGAAGATGCCGAGGCTGCGCCGGAAGAGCCTCCACCGGCCGAGGCCAAGTGCAGCACGGGCAAGGACGGGGTGAAACGCTGCAGCGTCGGCGGCGGCTGACGGGTCAGGACCAGACCTGTCCCGGGTCCGGCAGCGGAATCGCTTCCAGCAATTCCCGCGTATAGGCCGCGCTGGGATCGGCGAAGAGCTCGGCCGTCGGCCTGTCCTCGACGATCGTGCCACGGTGCAGGACGATGGTCCGCTGGCACAGCCGGCGGATCACCGACAGGTCGTGGCTGATAAAGGCCAGCGTCAGGCCCAGGTCCTTCACCAGGCGCTCCAGCAGGTTCAGGACCTGTGCCTGGGATGACACGTCAAGGCCCGAGACGATTTCGTCGGCCAGGATGAAGTCGGGTTCCAGCGCGATGGCCCGCGCGATGCCGACCCTCTGGCGCTGACCACCGGACAGCTCGTGCGGGTAACGGGCGGCAAAGCCTTGCGGCAGGCCCACCTGGTCCAGCGCCGTCGCTACCCGGTCCGGCACCCTGTCGAAGCCGTGCAGGCGCAGCGGCTCGGCGATGATCGTGCCAACCCGGTGGCGCGGGTTCAGCGAGGACATCGGGTCCTGGAAGATCATCTGGAACCGCCGCCGCAGCGGCCGCAGCGCGGCTTCCTCCAGATCGGTGATGTCGGTCCCGTCGAAGCGGACCCTCCCGCCCGAGGGTCGCAAGAGCCGCACCAGCACGCGCCCCAGCGTCGACTTGCCCGACCCCGACCCGCCGACGATCCCCACGACGGCCCCCCTGGGAATGGTGAAGTTCAACCCGTGCAGGATCTCGATATGCGGGGCCGCTCCGAACAGGCGCTTCGCCGTCATGTCCGCCAACGAAAGGCGCAAGTTCTCGACGCTGTAAAGATCAGCCATGCGCGCCCCCCCGGTCGAAAGCGGCCACCTCGGCCTGGACCGCAGCGATCACCACATCCGGCACCGGCTGCAGGCCCGCCGAGGGATCGGTGTATCTGGGCGTCGCCGCCAGAAGCGCGGCCGAATAGGCATGGCGCGGGGCGGCGAAGAACTCCGCCACCGAGGTATCTTCGACCACCATCCCCGCGTACAGCACCGAAAGTTTCTGGCAGACCTTCGAGACCACCCCCAGGTCGTGAGTCACGAACAGCAGCGCAGTGCCATGAAGCGCCTGCATCCCCGCGATGAGCTTCAGGATCTGCTTCTGGACAGTGACGTCCAGCGCCGTGGTCGGCTCGTCCGCGACGATCAGCTTCGGCTCGGCCGCGAAGGCGCTGGCGATCAGGATCCGCTGGCGCATCCCCCCGGACAGTTCATGCGGGTAGGACCGCAGCACCCGGTCAGGGTCCGGGATCTGCACCTCGGCCAGAAGCTCCCGCGCGCGGGCGTCGGCCTTGGCGCGGGTCCAGCCCAGGATGTCTACCAGCCGGTCGGTGATCTGGGGGCCAATCCGGTGACTGGGGTTCAGCGCTGTCAGCGGGTCCTGCGGGATCAGCGCCGCCTGCGCGCCGATCCGGCGCCGTCGTTCCGCGGGCTTCAGGCGCAGCAGGTCCACCCCGTCCAGAAGGATCTCACCCCCGGTCACCTCGATGGACGGCGGCAGGATCCCCAGCACGGCTTTGCCGATCATCGACTTGCCCGCCCCGGATTCGCCCACCAGTCCCCGCACCTCGCCCGCCGCCACGTCCAGCGACACGCGGCGCAGCAGAGGCGGACCCTTCTTCAGCCGGACCGACAGATTGCGGATGGAAAGGAAGCTCATCGCAGCACCGGATCGAAGCGGTCCTTCAGCCCCTCGCCCAGCTGGCTGAAGGCAAGGACGGTCAGGAACAGCGTGACCAGCGGGAAGACCAGCACCCACCAGGCCTGGTGCACCGAGGTGCGCCCCTCGGCGATCATCCCGCCCCAGGTGGGGTCGTCGGTCGAAATCGACAGGTTCACGAAGGAAAGGATCGCCTCGACGATGACGGCGATGCCCATCTCCAGGGTCAGAAGGACAACGATGGTCGGCAGGACGTTCGGCAGGATCTCCCGCACCATCGTCCCAAGCCGACCCCGCCCCGCGACCCGGGCCGAGGCGACATAGTCCATCGCGCCCTGCGCCATTGCCTCGGCCCGGACGACGCGGGCGAAGCGGGTCCAGTCGATGACGACAATGGCGATGATGATCGAGATCAGGCCGGGGCCAAGCACCGCGATCAGCAGGATCGAGAACAGGACCGGCGGAAACGCCATCCAGATGTCGATCAGGCGCGAGATCACCATGTCGACCCAGCCGCGCAGGAAGCCCGCAAGCAAGCCCAGCGTGGCCCCGATCAGGCAAGTGATCGTCCCCGCCACCAGCGCCACCATCAGCGCAAGCCGCGCACCGTGGATGATCCGGCTCAGGACATCGCGGCCCAGCGAGTCCGTTCCCAGCCAGTAGCCGGGCTCCGCTCCCTGAACCCAGAAGGGCGGCAGGCGGCCCAGGAACAGGTCCTGCGCCAGCGGGTCCTTCGGCGCGATCCAGGGGGCCAGAAGCGCCACGATGCACAGCAGCCCCAGCCACACGGCCGACAGCCAAAGCCGCAGCCCCGCCCGGCGGCGGACCAGCGACCGCCCGTCGATGGATTTCGCCTCAGCCATGCCGCAGCCTCGGATTCAACACGGTGTAAAGAAGGTCCACGATCAGGTTCACCGCCGTGAAGATCACTGCGAACAGGATCACGATGCCCTGGATCAGCGGCAGGTCGCGGTTGATCACAGCGTCGATGGCCATGTTGCCAAGACCTTCGTAGGAAAATAGCCGCTCGATGATCACCGTGCCACCGATCAGGAAGGTGAACTGCACCCCCACCAGCGTCAACGTCGGCAGGGCAGCGTTCCGCAGCGCCTCGCGCAGGATGACCCGGGTCTCGCCATAGCCCTTGGTGCGGGCAAGGGTGACGTAGTCGAGGTTCATCGTCTCTTTCAGCGATTGCTTCAGCAGCTGCCCGATGATCGCCGCCAAGGGGATCGCCAGCGCCAGCGCGGGCATGAACATGTGACTGACGATGTCGGCCCAAAGGTCGAAGCGCAATCGGATCAGGCTTTCGAACAGGTAGAACTCGGTGGTGAAGGGCAGCTCCAGGCTGGGCGTGACCCGGCCCGAGATGTGGAAGACGGGCATCAGCACGCCGAAGAGCAGGATCAGCACCAGCCCCCACAGGAAATCCGGCACCGAAAGGGCCATGCCGTTGGCCACGTCGATGGCCCCTTCCGTCCGCCCGCCGCGGAACCGCGTCCCGGTCAGCGCCGCCGCGCCGCCCAGGATCATCGCCATGACCAGGGCCATGATCGAAAGCTCCAGCGTCGCGGGCAGGCGGCCCAGCACCAGGTCCAGGACCGGCTGGCGGGTGGTGATCGAGGTGCCGAAATCGCCCTGCAGGACTCCCGCCACCCAGATGCCGAACTGGGTGATCAGCGGCTTGTCCAGGCCGTAAAGCGCCGAGAGGCGCGCGATGTCCTCCTCCGTCGCGCCGGGGGGCAGCATCATGGCGATGGGGTTTCCGGGCACGACCCGGATCACGAAGAACACGATCACGGCGACACCGGCCAGGGTGATGGCGGTGGTGGCAAGCCGCACAAGAAGAAGTCTCAGTACCTGCACGATGAATGGCCCCGTCCGGGCCCCCTTTCATCTTTGCGGAAATATCCCGCGGGGGTCCGGGGGGCGCGAAGCCCCCCGGGGGGTTGGGCCTTACGCGCGCTTCATCAGGTGCGGCAGAAGCGACCCGCTCGCATGCGGCGTCACCACCACGCCCGGGGCATGCAGGATCGGCTGGACGTACTGCAGAAGCGGAATCACCAGCGCGTTCTCGGCGATGTAGCGGTCCACCGCCTTCCAGCCCTCAATCCGCTTCGCCTCATCCGCCTCGCCCCACAAGGGCCCGATCATGCCGATCAGGTCCTCGCCGTCCCAGACGCTGTGCGGCGAGGGGCCGAACATCGCAAAGCCCGTCGAAGTCGTCGGATCGCCCACCGAGTTGCCCCAGTTGTAGAAGGCCGCCGGGGCCAGCTGGTCCGCGGCGCGCAGCTCGTAGTGCTTGGCGATCTCGTAGACCTCGATCTCGGCCTCGATCCCGACCTTGCGCCACAGGCCCACGATGGCCTGCACCATCTCGTAGTCCTTGGGCTTGAAGCCCTTGGTGGTCTGGATCTTGAACTTGACCGGGTTCTCGGGGCTGTAGCCCGAGGCCGCGAGCAGCTCGATCGCCTTCGCCTCGTCGTAAGGCACGCTAATCGAGGCGTCGAACGCGTCGTATTCGGGGGTCTGCAGGGTGTCGATCTTCACGCCGTAGCCCGACAGCAACCGGTCGATGATCGCCTGCTTGTCGATGGCATGGGCCGCGGCCTTGCGGACGTTCGGGTCGGTCATCACCTCGATGTCGTTCAGGAAGATCATCCCGATGTCGCTGATCGGCGCGGCGACCCCGGCCAGCGGCCCGCCCTTCAGACGGTCGTATTCCTCGTATGGCATCTCCAGCGTGACGTGGGAGTTGCCCGATTCCACCTCGGCCACCCGGGCGGCGGCGTCGGGGACGAACTTGATCGTCACCGTGTCGAAGTCGGGCTTGCCGCCCCAGTAGTTGGCGTTGGCCTTCAGACGGACGAAGGCGTTGCGCTCGAACTTCTCGACCATGTACGGGCCGGTGCCGATGGGGGCGGCCTCGAAGCCCTCGGGCCCGACCTTCTCGTAATAGGCCTTGGGCAGGACATAGCCGGTCAGGAAGTACATCCATTTGAAGATCGTCGGGTCGAACTGGGCCACATCGGCGATGACCTTGTTGCCCTCGACCCGGTGGTTGGTCAGCGTGCCCCAGACGAACTGGATCGGGCTCCCCGTCTCGGGCTTGGCCACACGGGCCAGGTTCCAGGCCACGTCCTCGGCGGTGAAGGGCGAGCCGTCATGCCAGGTCAAGCCCTCGCGCACGGTCATCCAGACCTGCTTCTTGTCGTCGCTCCAGCCCCATTCCGTCAGAAGGCCCGGCGCAGGGGACAGGTCAGGCTGCTGCAGGATGTACTGATCGAAGACCGACTGGTAGAGGCCTTGGATCGTCGGGTTCACCGCGCTCGGGCCCACGGTCGGGTCCCAAGAGGGCAGGTTGACGTTGTAGGCGATGACCAGCTCGTCGATGGCTTGCGCAAAGGACGGCAGGCCGATGCTGCCTGCGGCCATCGTGGCGGCTGAGAGCTTCAGAAGGCTCCGGCGGTTAAGGTTCATGGTCGTTTTCCCTGTTGGTTTGTTCGTTGGTCGTCAGTTGCCGGCGAGTTTCCGCGCCAGAAGGTATCCGGGGCCCGCCCCCGTCCCCGCGCCCGGCCAGACGGCCGCGCCGGTGAGGTGTAGGTTGGCGATCGGTGTCGCGCCGTCGGCATGGCCGCGCGCGGGACGGAAAAGGAAATGCTGCGACAGGTGATGGCTGCCGCAAACCTGGTCGCCGCCGACGAGATTGGGGTTCTCGGCCTCCAGCTCCAGCGGTGTGACGATGCGGCGGGCGAGGATCTTTGCCCGGGTGCCCGGGGCGTGGGCCTCCAGGATGTCCAGCGCGCGGTCGGCAAAAGGCTCGGCGGCGATGGCCCAGTCGGTCGCGCTGAACTCTCCCTTCGCGTCGCCCAGGATAGTGCCCGGCGCCATGCGGACCTGCACCCAGAGGACATGCTTCCCCTCGGGCGCGCGGGAGGGGTCGAAGGCGGTGGGCTGGCCGACGACGAGGATCGGCTCGTCGGGAAGAAGGCCCGCCTGCGCCTGGGCATAGGTCCGTGCCATCTGGTCCAGGCTGGGGGCCAGGTGGACATAGGCGAAGCGCTTCAGCTGCTCCCCCGCGCGCCAGTCGGGAAGCGCGTCCATCGCCAGATGGATCATCATGGTGCCAGGCGCATGGCGGAACCCGTCCATGGCCTTGTCAAACGCCGGAGTGGTCCCGCCCGTCAGCTTCCGCAGGCCCTTCGGCGAGGTCCCCGCGATCACCGCCTTCGTCGCTATGATCCGCCGACCGTCGGCCAGCTCGATCCCGGTGGCGCGTCCCCCCTCACGCAGGACGCGGGCGACCGGAGCCCCCGTCTCGACCACGCCGCCCCGCGCGGTGATCGCCGCGACCAGCGCCTTGACGATCGTGTCCGCGCCGCCCTTGCCGATGACCATGCCGAAGGCTTGCCCCGCCATGCCCTCCAGATACGGAAACATCGCGCCCCCCGCGACGTCGGGCGCGAAGTCGAGGTGCATCCCCCAGGCCCCGAGAAGCGCCCGGATGTGGGGATGCCGGAACGTCTCCTCCAGCCAGGCGCGGGGTGAGGACAGAAGGAACCGGCCCATGTCCAGCGTGCCGGCCATCCCCTTGGCGCGCAACGTTTTGAACACGAAATATGCAAGCGCACGGAGTTTCATCTCTGACCCCAGAAGGCCGAAGAGATGCGGGGCCTCCGCCCCGAATCGGCCGGTCAGCCCCTCCCACGTCTCGGCATCCTCTGCAGACAAGGCCCGGAACGCCGCGAGCGTCTCGTCCCCCACGGTCGACACACCGGCCCAGGTTCCATCCGGGAAGGACGAGGAAAACGGCCGGTCCACCGGCACGAATTCGCAGCCGTGCCGCGCCAGTTCGGCGCCATATGCCTTGAAAAACGGGCTTCCAGCGAAAAGGGACAGGTTCATCGCCGCCCAGTCGTGGCGAAAGCCGGGCAGCGTGTATTCCCCGGTCTTCACCGCCCCACCCGCGACCGAGGCCTGTTCGAAGACGCCGACCTTCCAGCCCTTCGCGGCAAGGTGCAGCGCGGCGGCAAGCGTGTTGTGGCCCGCCCCGATCAGGACTGCATCGAAGGTTCCGGCCATGCTTCCCCCGCCAGATTGACGCAGGGATATTTGCAAATGCATTTAAATCTGTCTAGCATGATTCCAAGACGACCGGGGCAACACCCGGCATGGGCCTAGCCGGACGGGTCCGGCCAACAGGGAGAGTGTGATGACTTCAGCGAACGTGCTGCAATCCTTGGCGGGGATGCTCGCCTCGGGCGGGATCGAGGTGGTGGACTGCTCGGGCGTGCTGGGCCCGGAAACGCCGCTTCTGAAGCTGCCGCCGGATTTCGCCAAGGACACCCCGCCGATCAAGATCCACCGGATCAGCGAATACGACAAGGACGGCCCGTTCTGGGCGTGGAACTGGCTGGAGCTTGGCGAACACTCCGGCACCCACTTCGACGCACCGCACCACTGGATCACCGGCAAGGACTATGCCGACGGCTACACCGACACGCTGGACGTGCAGCGGCTGGTGGCGCCGGTCAACGTGCTGGACTTCTCCAAGGAATGCGCGGCGGATCCGGACTTCCTTCTGACCATCGACCACGTGAAGGCGTGGGAGGCCAAGCACGGGGCCATCGGCAAGGGCGAATGGGTCGTGCTGCGGTCGGATTGGGACAAGCGCGCGCATGATGAAAACCTTTTTCTGAATGCCAATGAGACCGGGCCGCACACCCCGGGACCGACTGCCGAGGTGATCGAGTATCTCCTGTCGAAGGGCATCGTCGGCTGGGGTAGCCAGTGCATCGGTACCGACGCGGGCCAGGCCGGCGGCATGACCCCGCCCTTCCCGGCGCACAACCTTCTGCACAAGAACAACTGCTTCGGCCTGGCCAGCCTTGCGAACCTCGACAAGCTGCCGGCGAAGGGCGCGATCCTCATTGCCGCGCCCCTGAAGATCAAGCAGGGCACCGGCTCTCCCATCCGGGCGCTGGCTTTGGTTCCGCGCGGGTAAGATGCGGCCCGATCACGTCATCATCGGCAGCGGGATCAACGCGCTGGTCGCCGGGGCGATGCTTGCCCTGAAGGGCGACCGCGTGCTGCTTCTGGAACGCGAGGCAGTCCCCGGCGGCTGCCTGCGGACCGAGGAGATCACGCTTCCGGGCTTCCACCATGACGTGATGGCCGCAACCTGGGTCCTGTTCATGACCTCACCGGCGGGGGCCGCGCTTGGCCCCCACCTTGCCCGGCATGGCTTCGACTACTGCCACACGCCACACCCGACCGCCGTCCTGCGCCCGAACGGCGAGGCACTGGTGCTGACGACGGACCGGGCGAAGAACATTGCCGCCTTCAACGCGCTGGTCCCCGGCGACGGCGACGCCCATGCCCGCGACGTGGGCGGGATCGAAGCCGATGCACCCTTTCTCTTTGCCCTGCTCGGCGGATCGCTCTGGTCCTGGCCCACCGCGAAACTCCTCTGGGGCCAGGTCCGCAAACGCGGCCTCCGTGGGCTGGCCGCGTGGTTCGGCAAGGCCCTCGTTCCGGCGCGGGGATGGCTCGAGACGACCTATACCTCTCCCACCGTCCAGGCGCTTTATGCCCCTTGGGTCCTGCACTGCGGGCTGACCCCGGAAAGCACCTATTCCGGCCAGATGGGCAAGGTCATCGCCTTCGCGCTCGAGGCAGCCGGCGCGCCGATCCTGAAAGGCGGGTCGGGGGCCGGCGTGGCCGCCTTCAAGGCGCTGATCGAGGAGAAGGGCGGGGAAATCCGCTACAGCGCCGATGTCGACCGCATCCTTGTCCGGGACAGCAAGGTGCGCGGCGTGGCCCTGGCCTCGGGCGAAGAGATCGCCTGCCCCTCCGTCCTCGCCTCGGTCGCGCCGGGGCAGCTGCAGGACCGCCTCCTGCGCGACGTGAACCTACCCGAGGACAAGGCCGCCGCCCGCACCTTCCGGCACGGCCGCGGAAACTTCCAGCTGCACTATGCGCTGGACGCCGCGCCGGAATGGCTGACGCCCGGGCTCGACCAGGTGGCACTGATCCACCTTGCCGACGGGATCGACAGCGTCTCCAAGGCCTCGAACGAGGCCGAACGCGGGATGCTGCCCGCCACCCCCACGATCTGCGTCGGCCAACCCCACCGGCTCGACCCCTCGCGCTGCCCCGACGGCAAGGCGATCCTCTGGCTCCAGATCCCCGATGCGCCGCGTGTGGTGAAGGGCGATGCTGCAGGCGAGATCGCCACCACCGGCACATGGGACGAAGCGACCCGCGAAGCCTTCGCCGACCGGATCGAGGGCATCCTGAAGCGCCACATCAAGGACTTCGACGCGATCAAGCTCGCGCGCCGGGCCTACTCGCCCGCCGACCTGGAACGGATGAACATCAACCTCGTCGGTGGCGACCCCTATGGCGGGCTCTGCTCCATCGACCAGTTCTTCATCTTCCGCCCCTTCGCCCATTCGACCAATGGCACCAACCTGGTCCGCGGCTTCACCCATATCGGCGCCTCGACCCACCCGGGCCCCGGCCTTGGCGGCGGCTCGGGCTTCCTTGCGGCGAAAAGGCTTGGCGCATGACCGACCAGTCGCCCCCGGAAAAGCCGCCCGAAACCCTGCCGCAGCTGGGCGAGATCGGCCTCACGAACTACGCGCCCTACCTGATGAACCGCATCATGGGCCGTTACAACGCCTCGCTCCGCGACGAGATGGCCGACCTTGGCCTGACGACGCCGAAGATGCGCGCGCTGGCGGTCCTGTCGGTGATCGAGGGCCCGCTGATCCGCGAACTGGCCGTCTATTCCGTCGTCGAACAGTCTACCCTCTCCCGCGCCTTGGACCAGCTGGCCGCCGAGGGCCTGATCCGCCGCGAATCCGACGCCAGCGACAGCCGCGCCACCCGCGTCTTCATCACCGAGACCGGCCGCGCGCGCTTCCAGACCCTCTGGCCCCGCATGGCCGAGGCGCACGACCGCATGTTCCGCGGCATCCCCGCCGACGAGCGGCGCGCCTTCGTCGGCACGCTGCAGAAGATGCTGACCAACATCCGCAAGCACGAGATCTGAGACATGGCCGAACGTTCCTTCAAGGCCGAAGTCGAACACCTGCGCAAAGGGGAAGGCGACACCTTCACCGGCGAGGGCATCCTGGCGATCACCAAGGCGCTGCTGGAAAACGGCGTAGGCTATGTCGGCGGCTACCAGGGCGCGCCGATCAGCCATCTGATGGACGTCCTCGCCGATGCCGAGGACCTGATGTCCGAGCTCGGCATCCGGTTCGAGGCCAACGCCAACGAGGCGGCGGCGGCGGCGATGCTGGCGGCCTCGGTCCATTATCCGATCCGGGGCGCGGTGACGTTCAAGGGGTCCGTGGGCGTCAATGTCGCCTCGGATGCCTTGGCGAACCTGGCGTCGTCGGGCGTCAACGGCGGCGCGCTGATCATCGTCGGCGAGGATTACGGCGAAGGCTCCTCGATCATGCAGGAGAGGTCGCACGCCTTCGCGATGAAGTCGCAGTTCTGGCTTCTGGACCCGCGCCCGAACCTGCCCTCCATCGTGCAGGCGGTGCGGGACGGATTCGAGCTGTCCGAGGCTTCGAACACCCCCGTCATGCTGATGGTCCGCATCCGGTCCTGCCACGTCACTGGCAGCTTTCAGACCCGCGACAACCAGCGCCCCAAACTCTCCGTCAAGGACGCGCTGTCGAACCCGCAATCCGACTTCGCCCGCGTCGTCCTGCCGCCGATGTCCTTCGCGCACGAGCAGGACAAGATCAAAAACCGTTGGCCCGCCGCCGAGAAGTTCATCCGCGACCGCAAGTTGAACGAGGTCTTCGGGCCTGCGACCGCCCCCGTCGGCATCGTCCTGCAAGGCGGCATGTACAACGGCGTCATCCGTGCGCTGCAACGGCTTGGTCTGGCGGACATCTGGGGCAACACCGAGGTGCCCCTCTACGTCCTGAACGTCACCTACCCCCTTCTGTCATCGGAATTCCTGGAGTTCTGCGAGGGCAAGGACCAGGTCCTGGTGATCGAGGAAGGCCAGCCCGAGTTCATCGAACAGCAGCTGTCGACCTTCCTCTACCGCGCCGGGTCGCAGGTCAAACTGCGCGGCAAGGGCATCCTGCCGATGGCAGGCGAATACACCGGCCAGGTGATGCTGGACGGGATCGCGGCCTTCCTGAAAGAGGCTGCGCCCGACATGCTACCCGCGCTGGTCCGCGCGCCCAACGAGGACAGGCCGAAGATCCCGGACCTGACCAAGACCGTCCCGATCCGGCCGCCCGGTTTCTGCACCGGCTGCCCCGAACGCCCGATCTTCGCCGCGATGAAACTGGTGCAGAAGGAAACCGGGAAGCTCCAGATCAGCGCAGACATCGGCTGCCACCTCTTCGGCTCGCTCCCGCCGTTCGAGATCGGCGGGGCGACGATGGGCTACGGCCTCGGCCCCGCCGCCAACGCTGCCTTCGACGGGGGCGGGGAACGCCGCCCGGTGTCGATCATCGGCGACGGCGGGTTCTGGCACAACGGCCTCAGCTCCAGCTTCACCAACATGGCCTTCAACAAGTCCGATGGCGTGGCGGTGATCGTCGACAACTACTACTCCGCCGCGACGGGGGGGCAGGACATCATGTCCTCCCGCGCGGACAACCCGACGAAGGCCACCAAGCACCCGATCACCAAGGCGCTGAAGGGCATCGGCATCGACTGGGTGCGGCAGGTCGACCGCACCTACGACGTGGGCCGCATGCGCGACGTGCTGCGCGAGGCGCTGACGACCGACACAACCGGCCCCAAGGTCATCGTCGCCTCGTCCGAATGCATGCTGAACAAGCAGCGGCGCGAGAAGCCCTTGGCCGCAAAAGCCATCAAGGAAGGCCGCCGGGTGGAGGCCCCGCGCTTCGGCGTCGACGAAGACGTTTGCACCGGCGACCACGCCTGCATCCGCCTGTCGGGCTGCCCTTCGCTGACCCTGAAGAAGCTTGACGATCCACTACGGGATGATCCGGTGGCGTCGATCGACCAAAGCTGCGTCGGCTGCGGCAACTGCGGCGAGGTGGCGGACGCCGCCGTCCTTTGCCCCTCCTTCTACCGCGCCGATGTGGTCCACAACCCGTCCAAATGGGAGGCGAAGAGGGCCGCTTTCCGGGCCAAGGTCATCGGTTGGCTCCAATCCCGCCGTGCCGCGCGCCGCCTGGCCTTCGAGGGCACGGCATGACGCCCGCAGCCCCCCACCCCCATCCCCTCCCCACAAGGGGGGAGGGGCGCCGCCCCGGTCCAGCCACGCGCACCACCTGCACAGCCGGGCTCCTCCCTCCCCCCGCGTGGGGGAGGGCTGGGGAGGGGGGGCACCCGGCCAGCCAAAGCAGCAAGGGCCGGACATGAGCCTTCAGGAAACCTTCAGCCCCCGCCAGGCCGACCCGCGCCTCTCTGGCATCATCAAGCTCGCCATCCTCGCCGTCGGCGGCCAGGGCGGCGGCGTGCTGACCGGCTGGATCGAGGATGTGGCCCGGTCGCAGGGATACGCCGCGCAGGCCACATCCGTCGCGGGCGTCTCGCAGCGGACCGGTGCCACGGTCTACTACGTCGAAATGGCCCCGCAGAAACCGGGCGAACCCGTCCCGGTCTTCTCCCTCATGCCCGCCCCCGGTGACGTCGACATCATGATCACCGCCGAGATGATGGAGGCCGGTCGCGCCATCATCCGCGGCTTCGTCACGCCGGACCGGACCACGCTGATCACCTCCACCCACCGCGCGCTGGCCGTGTCGGAGAAGATGGTCCCCGGCGACGGCATCGCCTCCTCGGACGAAGTCATGGCCGCCGCCGAAATCGCCGCCCGCCGCGTCATTGCCGCCGACTTCGACGCGCTGGCGATCCGGAACGGCTCGGTCATCTCGGCCTCGCTTTTCGGAGCCCTCGCCGGGGCCGCCATCCTCCCCTTCCCGCGTGAGGCCTTCGAGGCCGCGATCAAGGCGGGTGGCAAGGGCACGGAAGCCTCGCTCAAGGCCTTCGCGGCGGCCTTCGACATCGCGGCGAACCCAAAGCCCGACGTCCCCCCCGAACCGCAAGCGACGCCCCAACTCAAGGTCCGGGGTCCCGCCCGCCTTGTCGCGGAATGGGACCGCCTTGCCGCCCGCGCCGCCGCCCTGCCCGCCCCTGTCGCGGAACTCGCCCTCCCCGGCCTGCGCAAGGTGGTGGACTTCCAGGATCTCCGCTACGGCGAGGAATACCTCGACCGCCTGGCCGGAGTGCTGGCCAGGGACGACGCCGCCCACGGCTGGGTGCTGTCGCGGGAAGCCGCGAAATACATCGCCAACGCGCTGGCCTATGACGACATCATCCGCGTCGCCGACCTCAAGACCCGCGCCCGCCGCTTCGACCGTATCCGCAGCGAAATGCGGGTGAAGGACGCCAACGTCCTGCAACTGACCGAGTTCTTCCACCCCCGCGCGCAAGAGATCGTCGGCATGTTCCCCGCCCGCCTTGGTGCGAAGCTGGAAGCCGACCCGAAATGGATGGCGCGCCTGACCCGCTGGTTCGACAAGGGCCGACGGCTCCGCACCGACAGCCTGCCCGCCTTCCTGACGCTGCATATCCTGGGCGGCCTGAAAGGCTGGCGCCGTCGCACCCTGCGCCATGCTCAGGAGCAGGCGCATCTCAGCCATTGGCTGGAGACGGCACTGGCGGAAACCAACCGCAACTACGACCTCGCCGTCGAGCTGATCCGCTGCCGCCGCCTCATCAAGGGCTACTCCGACACCCACGTCCGGGGCTACGCGAAGTTCGACCGCGTGCTCGCCGCCACCGCCCGTATCGCCACCCGCGACGACGCCGCCGACTGGTGCCGCCGCTTGCGTGAGGCCGCCCTGCAGGACGAAGAAGGCAAGGCGCTGGACGGCGCGATCCGCACCATCGACAGCTTCGCCTGAAGGCAAAGGGGGCGTCGCCGCCCCCTTCTGACCTCTACTCTGCCAACTCCCGGTATCCGCCGTTCCAGTAGACCAGCGCCCCGGCGCCGGGATTGGTGCGGATCGCCCGCACCCGCCCGATCAGGATCGTATGCGTCGCCCGGTCGATCATCTCTTCGACCGTGCAGTCGAAGGCCGCCGCCGCGCCCTTCAGAAGCCGCGCGCCGGTGACCGCGGTTTCCCACTCGGCCCCCTCATACCGCGCCGCCCCCTTCACGCCGCCGAAGCCCGAGAAGCGTTCCGCCACCGCCTGATGCGCCGCCCCCAAGGAGGACCAGCCGAACCGGCCATACTTCACCAGAAGCGGATGGGCCGAGGCGGTCCGGTTCACGCAGGCGAGCAGCAAGGGCGGGTCCGCCGAAAGCGAAATGGCCGAAGTCACGACAAGGCCCGAGGCATCCTCGCCATCGCCCACGGTCAGCACGCTGCAATTGCCCACGAAGGCCCGCATCGCGTCGCGGAATTCCTTGCCCGTCGGTTCTTCGGCCATCTGCTTTCCCTACCTGATCCCGGCCGCCGCCAGCTTCGGCAGCACCGTGTCGCGGAAATAGGGGAACTCCTCGACATAGTCGACGAAGGACAGCGTCGTTCCCGCAAAGCCCGCGGCATGAAGCTTCAGGATACCCTCGGCCACCTGGTCCGGCGTGCCGATCAAGGGGAAGCCCCCGTGGCCCAGCGCGAAGAGGTGCTTGATCTGCGCCAGAAGGTCATGCGGGAAGCTGTGGGCATGGGCGAACTGCAACCGGACAAGGTTGTCCACCGCATCCGTGTCGGCATTCTGCACCGCCGTGTAATCGGCATAGGCCTTGGCTTCGGCCTCGGTCGGGCGGCAGATGACGTGGCTGAAGGTCAGCACGTTGACCTCCCGACCCTTGGCCTTGGCCTGCGCCTTCAGCTCGGCAATCTCGGCCTTCGAACGGTCAAGGTCGATGGCCGGGGTGAACAGGAAATTCGCGTTGTCCGTGGCAAAACCGCGCCCCTGGGGCGAGCCTGCCGCGTTGATGATCGGGACCGAGCCACGGACCGGCTTCGGGTCACCCTTCACCCGCTTGGCCTTGAAGTAGGTCCCGTCCCAGTCAAAATGCTCGTCCGAGGTCCAGAGCCGCCGCACCAGGTCGAACCACTCCTGCGCATAGGCATAGCGGGTCTCGTGGTCGTCGGGCAGCGTCAGCCCCAGCGCCTCGTATTCCGGCTTGTTCCAGCCCGCCACGATGTTCAGCCCGGCGCGACCGTGGCCGATCTGGTCGATGGTCGCCATCTGCTTGGCCACCACGACGGGGTGGTTCGCTGCCGTGTGGATCGTGGCGAAGACCGCGATGTTCTTCGTCGCGGCCAGCAGCCCCGCGGCCCAGGTCATCGTCTCCAGCACGCCACCGTGGAAATCCGTCTCGCCGCCGTAACCGATCCAGCGCGCAATCGGCAGCATGAAGTCGATCCCGGCCTCGTCCAGCATCTGCGCGAGCTTCAGGTTGTTGTCCCAGCTGTTGACCCAGCGCTCCGGCGCCTTCGTCGGGGTCATCCCCGAGGAACAGTTGGTCGAGAAAGTGCCCAAGCGAAAACGATCGCCCGAGAGCATCGGGTGTTGCGGCATGTCAGTCTTCCCTGTTGCAGTTTTAGTGATATTTTATGTTTGAAACTCTATCGTAAAATCCATTTGCGTCAACGGTTCCGTGCGGCCATGTTCGGCCTTGGAAGGGGGCCAGCCATGTCCAGGAAAGCGAAGGAAAATCCGATGGATGTTCCGCCAAGGGGCCTTGATTGGCACTGGCACCTGGCTGAAGGCCCGGTCGAGGTCGACACGACCGAGCTGGAATTCGCGCTGATGCGCACCTTCGAGGGATTCGGCCGCTGGCAGTCGGAATGCCTCGCCTCGGTCTGCGACCTTGCCGCGACGGGGCCGGAGAATGCGCTACTGCACATCATCCGGATGAACGACCGGCCCAAGACGATCAAGGACCTCGCCCGGCTGACAAACCGCGACGACGTGCCGAACATCCAGTATTCCCTGCGCAAGCTGATCGGCGCGGGCCTGATCCTTCGCAAGGGGGCCGGTCGGTCCGGCGTGACCTACGAGGTGACGGACGAAGGTCGCCGCGTCACCGACGACTACGGCGCCGTGCGGCGGCGGCTGCTGATCCAGGCGGTCGCGGGCGTCCCCGGTTTTTCAGACCGCCTGGCCGAGGCGACGCGGACGCTGAACCTTCTCTCCGGCATCTACGAAGAGATCTCCCGCGTCGCGGCCACCCACCGCAGGGGTTAGAAGGTCAGCCCGGAAAAGCGCGACGGGTTCTGCGGCACACCCGGCAGGACGCAGAGCATCTCGTAGAGGTAATTCGCCGCGATCAGCGCGGTGTTTCCCGACGGGTCGTAGGGCGGCGAAACCTCGACCAGATCGCAGCCCACAAGGTTCAGCCCCGCGCAGCCCCGGATGATCTCCAGCCCCTGCCAGGTCGACAGCCCCCCGGGCTCTACCGTCCCAGTCCCCGGCGCGAAGGCCGAATCCAGGCTGTCGATGTCATAGGTCAGGTAGACGGGCGCGTCGCCGATCCGGTCGCGGATGATCTTCATCAGAGGCGTCAGCGACTTGTGCCAGCACTCCTCGGCCTGCACCACCGTCCAGCCCTTGTCGCGGCCCCAGTTGAAATCATCCGCCGCATAGCCCGTGGCCCGCAGCCCGATCTGGAAAACCTTGTCGTTTTGCAGGCAGCCATCCTCCCAGGACCGGCGGAAGGGGCAGCCATGGGCGACCGTCTCGCCGAACATGGTGTCGTTTATGTCGGCATGGGCATCGACATGGATCAAGGCCACCGGCCCGTGCTTTTCCTTGATCGCGCGCAGGATCGGCCAAGTGAGCGTATGGTCCCCGCCTAGCGTCAGGGGGATCACGCCGTCCGCCAGCACCTCGCGGTAATGCGCGGTGATGATGTCGACGGTCTTCTTCAGGTCAAAGGTGTTGATCGCCACATCGCCCAGGTCCGCGACCTGCAGATGCTCGAAGGGCGCGGCCCCCGTGGCCATGTTGTAGGGCCGGATCATCCGGCTTTCGTCCCGGATCTGGCGCGGCCCAAGCCGGGTGCCGGGGCGATTGGAGGTCCCGTGATCCATCGGAATCCCGATGAAGGCCGCATCCAGCCCCTTCGCGCTGGTCGCCGCAGGCAGGCGCATCATGGTCGCGGGTCCGCCGAACCGCGGCATCTCGTTGCCGCCGAGGGGTTGGTTGAAACGGGTCATTTGTGGCGCTCCTGCTGGTCGGGGCCAGCCTTGCGCAGAACCGCCGCGACGGCAAGGGACCCGCCGCCCGGACCTTCGCCTTGGGCGCAAGCGCCAGTCGCGAAACGGGTGCGGCCAAAGCCCCCGTCAGCGCGCAAGCACCCGGTCGAGCACCGGGCCGATCAACGCCCCTTCGCTGATCTGCGGCAGGCTCGGCGTCAGATCGTCCGCCAGTTCCTTCCGCGTCACATCCTCGACCGCCACGGGAAAGGCCTTGCGCGGGTCGGGCTCGGCCCGCAGCGCCTTGTGGAAGAAGGATTCCCCGAACTCCGTCCACTCTGCCCCATCGCGGCAGCCGAAGGACGTCCGGTCGCCCCGCGCCGCCGTGATCACCAGCCGGTCCGGCGCTTCGATGTCGTCGATGAACGACCCCGAATGGCAGGCGGAGACGACGATCACCGCCGGACCGATCCCGCTGTCGTCCAGCATCGCCTTGAACTCCGCCGCCGTCAGGTCCTTGGTCCCCGCCTCGTAGAAATCCAGTGAAAAGAGGTCCTCCTTCCCGTGCGAGGTCAGGAACAGGAACGCGAGGTCCTCCGCCCCCTGCCGCGCCCCGATCTCCTTCAGCGCGCGGGCCAGGTTCGCGCGGTTCGCCATCGGATAGCGCGTCGGGTGGTCATGGCTGTTGGCCAGCTTCAGCGTGCGCGGACCCGACCCATACTGCGCATCCAGGATCGCCGAGACGCTTTCCACCTCGGTCAGGAAGACCGATTGATCCTCGGTCCCGCCCAAGGCCAGCGCGAAGACGTCGGTCTGGCCCGGCACCTGCGGCACCAGAGCTGCCACCTGCTCTCCCATCAGCCGGTCCTGCGCGGCATAAAGCCCCTCGACGTCGACCACGGTGTAGGTGTCGGACATGGCCACCTGCGGAAAGACGTACAGCTCCTCCACGCTGAACCAGCGCAGCGCCACCTCCTTCGTCCCCAGGAACACCACCGCCATCACCAGCCCCGCACGCAGCCACTGCCGCAGCGGAGCGCGCAGCAGCCAGACCAGAAGCGCGATCTGCACCAGGTGCGACAGGCCCCGCATCGCCTCGACCCGCGCCGTTGTCTCGAACAGTTGCGGCGCCTCGCGATACAGCGTCCACATCGTCAGGTTCACCAGCGCCACCAGCAGGAACAAAGCCGTGACCATCCGCGCCAAGAGGTCCATCCGCCCGACCAGCGCCAGCCCGATGACCAGCCCCGCCACAACCACCGCGCTTTGTGCCACGGCCAGCTGCACACCCCAGAGCGACAGCTCGCCCCCTGGCCCAAAGGCCATCACCTGAGCGGCATATTCCGCCAGCCAGGAGACAACGATCGCCGCCAGTGCGACCAGCGCGGGTCGGGCCGGGGATATCGGTGAAGTTGTAAACGATTCTGCCTTTTCCATGCGGCCTGTTGAAATCCAAGAAACGGGCAAGACTGCGGCAAAGCGGTGAAAACCCTTGCCCGCCGCGCAAACCCTGCCCCACGTTCTTGTGCATGACCGACAGCATGTCGTTTTCGGACCTCAAAGGTCGCGTAACTTTGCCCGCTTTCCCCCGGCTCTGGCAGATAGGGGCAAATCTTTTGCGGGAGTCCCTTCCATGAAAACCCACGTCAAGGCCCTCGTCGTCGGCGGCGGCGCCGTCGGTACCGGCATCGCCTACCACCTGGCGAAGGCCGGATGGGACACCATGCTGGTCGAGCGTGACGAGCTGACCGCCGGCTCCACCTGGCACGCTGCGGGCCTTCTGCCGCTCTTCAACATGAGCTACGCGACGACCCACATCCACAAGTACTCGGTCGACTTCTACAAGGGGCTCGAGGCGGAAACCGGCCTCAACCCCGGCTTCTACGTCGTCGGCAACCTGCGGATGGCGCAGCACCAGCAGCGGATGGACGAGTACATGCTCTACTCCTCCGTGGCTGAGACCGCCGGGGTCTACCACGAATTCCTGACGCCCAAGGAAATCAAGGACCGCTGGCCGCTGGTGCGGACCGAGGACCTGATCGGCGCGCTCTATCACCCGCAGGACGGCTACATCAACCCGGCCGACGTGACCCAGGCCATGGCGAAGGGTGCCCGCCAGCTGGGTGCAACCATCGAGCGCAAGATCCAGGTCGACGGCTACCGCTGGACCGGGTCGGAATGGATCGTCTCCTGCACCCGTCTGGAAGAAAAAGGCGGGATGCTCGTCGCCACCGAGGACAAGTTCGACATCACCGCCGAACACGTCGTCACCGCCACCGGCAACCATGCCCAGCGCACGGCGAAACTCCTCGGCATCAAGACCCCCGCCGTCGTCGTCGAGCACCAGTACATCGTGACCGAGCCCGACCCGGCCCTTGTCGAATGGCGCAAGACCAACCCGCAGCACCCGGTCCTCCGCGACGCCGACGCCAAGTGGTACGTGCGTGAGGAACGCGGCGGCTGGATCCTCGGCCCCTACGAAAAAGGCGCGCCCGCGCGCTTCCAGTACGGCGTCCCCGACAGCTTCCGCGCCGACCTCTTCCCGCTGGATCTTGAGCGGATCGAGCAGGAATACATGTCCTTCATCCACCGCATCCCGTCGTCCGAGACCGTGGGCCTCAAGGACGATTACAACGGCCCGATCTGCTACACCCCCGACGGCAACCCGCTGGTCGGCCCCGCCCCGGGCCTGCGCAACATGTGGCTGGCGGAAGGCTTCTCCTTCGGCATCACCGCCGCGGGCGGCACGGGTTACTACCTTGCGCAACTCATGACGCAAGGCGAGGCCGAGATCGACATGGCCTCCCTCGACCCCAAGCGCTTCGGCGGCTGGATGACCACGGAATACGCCTCGCGCAAGAACGAGGAGTGCTACGACCACGTCTTCATCCTGCACCACCCGGATGAAGAGCGCGAAGCCTGCCGCCCCCTGCGCACCGCGCCGGCCTATGACCGGCAGAAGGAAATGGGCGCACAGTTCGGCCAGGTGAACGGCTGGGAACGCCCGAACTACTATGGCCCGAAGGACGCCCCCGCCGACTTCGACCACAACGGCCGCAGCTTCCGCCGTGGCACCTGGTGGCCCTATGCGAAAGCGGAAGCGGAAGCCGTCCGCAACACCGTTGGCATCATCGACGCCTCGGCCTTCACCAAGCACCTCGTGCGCGGGCCGGGAGCGACGGCCTTCCTCGACCACTTCACCTGCAACAAGTTGCCGAACGTGGGCCGGATCAACCTGACCTATGCGCTGACCGACCACGGCACCACGCGGACCGAATACACCATCGTCCGGCTGAAGCAGGACGAGTACTACCTGATCTCCGCCGGGGCCTGGACGGCCTATGACTATGATTTCCTGCAGAAATGCGCGGATGACTGGATGGCGGAAGGCAAGGGCCATATCGACATCCACGACGTGACCACCCAGTGGGGCGTCTACGCTCTGGCCGGCCCGAACGCCCGCGCCCTGCTGAAGGACATCGTCAAGGACGCCGACCCCGACACGGTTCTGGGCAACAAGCGCTTCCCCTGGCTCAGTTACCGCGACATCGAACTGGGCATGTGCCCCGTCCGCGCCGTCCGCGTGGCCTATACCGGCGAGCTTGGCTGGGAACTCCACTACCCGATCGAGTTCGGCCGCTACCTCTGGGACCTGATCTGGTCGGTAGGCGAGAAGCACGGGTTGAAAGGCGTCGGAGCCCGCGCGCAGAACTGGCTGCGTCAGGAGAAATCCTACCGCGCCTTTGGTTCCGAACTCGGCCGCGACGCGACGCCCTTGGAAGCCGCACTTGACCGCTTCGTGGACCTGTCGAAGGACTTCCGCGGCAAGCAGAAGATGCTCGACACCGGCATCCGCGCGAAATGCGTCACGCTTCTGATCGACGGGCCGTCGGACACCGATCCGTGGGGCAAGGAGGCGATCATCCATGACGGTATCAAGGTCGGACGCCTGACCTCGGGCGGCTATTCGGTGGCCTTCGGAAAGCAGATCGGCATGGGCTATGTCCCCGCCGCGCTGGCAGAGCCGGGGCAGAAGCTGAAGGTCAAGATCCAGCTCAAGGAATGGGACGCCGTCGTCACCGAGGACAGCCCCTTCGACCCGACGAACGCCCGCATCCGCATCGACGGCTAACCGATTTCTTCGAAGAAATCGTATCGGAGCCTTCAAAGGCTCCGGTCCGAAATCTTCGAAGATTTCGGCGCCTCAGGCCCGCCCGGTGACCTTCTTCCACCACCAGCGGGTGCCCACGAACAGGAACCGCCAGTCCTTCAGGAACTCTGGCGGTTTCCCCTCGAAGGCGTGGCCCACGAACTGCAGCACCCAGCCCAGCACGAACAGTCCCGCCGCCCATTGCCACAGCCCGCTGACGAAAACCGACAGCAGGCCCAGAGCGATGGACACCACGATCATCGGTATCCCGAACGTATGGGTCAGCCGGTTCCAGCGGTTCTGGTGGCTGGTCGCATAGTCCGCGATCCACTCATCCCAGCTTTTGCCTTTCAGCATCATTGCCTCCCGTTGCGGCCCCCGCCGCCGCGACAGGTTAAGGCGGGCCCCGGTCGCCCGGCAACGCCCGCGCGCGTGCTTCCGCTGATAACCTTGCGTCAAACCGGGCGGGCTTGAACCAAAGGCCGGGGATCGCCATTTCCTGTCCTTACGGAGGGGCCCATGACGCCGCGCGAGCGCAGGTTTCAACGACAGTTCGACGCGCTGGGGCGCCTGGTCCCGCCGCTGCGCGGGCCGATGTCCACCCTGCGGCGCCACAGCTGGTTCCCGATCCGCTTTCCCGTGGCGCTACTGTTGATCGCGGGGGGCTTTTTCTCCTTCCTGCCAGTCCTTGGCATCTGGATGCTGCCCTTGGGCCTCCTCCTTCTGGCCGTCGACCTGCCGATCCTGCGCGGCCCGATTTCCGCCTTCGTGATCCGCGCCAGAAGGAAAGCCCGCCTCCTCGCCCATCGCTGGAAGCGCAAGCACTAGTCCTCCTCGGACAACTCCTGCTCCAGGAAGCGCTCGAAAGCATCGAGGTCCAAGGGGTCGACCTGCCCGAAGGCCCGCATCCAGACCGAGGCCTCGCGCATCGCCTCGGGCTCCAGCTTGCACCAGATCACCCGGCCCCGCTTCTCGCGGCTGATCAGCCCCGCCT
Organism: Tabrizicola sp.; assembly: GCF_041913445.1. GTDB lineage: Bacteria > Pseudomonadota > Alphaproteobacteria > Rhodobacterales > Rhodobacteraceae > Tabrizicola. Next base: position 6,834 of record NZ_JAYSFG010000028.1, on the reverse strand, counting down.
CTGCCAGCACCGCGAGGTGCTTGGAGATGGCTGCCAGGCTCATGTCGAAGGGCTCGGCCACATCGGTGACCGCCATGTCGTCCTCCAGCAGCATGGCAAGGATCGCCCGCCGTGTCGGGTCGGCCAGCGCGGCAAAGACGGCATCCAGTCGGTCGGTCATGGCAGGACTATTTCCCGGCCCCCCGCAATCGTCAACCGCGGGGTTGAATATGGAAAAGCCCCGAAGCCATCCGGATCGGCCCTGCGGCATCCAGCAAAGCATAGTCTTTTCAATCCCTTGCCGCCCGATCTGCCTGCTTGACTCCTTCTCCCCCACTCCGTAGAACCGCCCCGACCGTGAAAGGACCTGTCCGATGGCGTCCGAACCCGATCCAGACCGGCTGAAGGCTCTCGAAGAGAAGCTGCAGAAGGTCAAGGGAAAGGCGCCGCCGCCGCAGACCAACACGGCCAAGGGTTTCTCGCAGGGCGAGGTGGCCTGGAGGATGGTGATCGAGCTGGCGACCGGCATCATGCTGGGGTCCGCCATCGGTTACGGGCTTGACGTGCTGTTCGGCACACTGCCGGTCTTCCTGGTGATCTTCTCGCTCTTCGGCTTCGCCGCCGGCATCCGGACGATGCTGGGCACGGCGAGGGAACTGGGACGAAAGGCCGAAAAGGCCGACAAGGAAGGGAACTGACGATGGCGACGGAAGAACACGGCAGCGGGCTGCAGATCCACCCGATGGATCAGTTCGTGGTCAAGCCGCTGTTCGGCGACGGCCCGGTCGAGTGGTATACCCCCACCAACGTCACCCTCTGGATGGGCATCGCCGTCCTTGCGATGATCGCGCTTCTGGTCCTGTCGACCCGTCGTCGGGCCATCGTCCCCTCGCGCGGGCAGTCGGTCGCGGAACTGTTCTACGGCTTCATCCACAAGATGGTCGAGGACGTCGCCGGCCACGAAGCGCTGAAGTTCTTCCCCTACATCATGACGCTCTTCATGTTCGTCTTCCTGTCGAACATCCTCGGCCTGATCCCGATGTCCTTCACCACCACCTCGCACATCGCCGTCACGGCGGTCCTTGCGCTCCTGGTGTTCCTGACCGTCACGCTGGTCGGCTTCTACCGCAAGGGCATCGGCTTCCTGTCGATGTTCTGGGTCTCGTCGGCGCCCCTCGCGCTGCGCCCGATCCTCGCGGTGATCGAGCTCATCTCCTACTTCGTGCGGCCCCTTTCGCACTCCATCCGTCTTGGCGGCAACCTGATGGCCGGCCACGCCGTGATCAAGGTCTTCGCGGGCTTTGCCGGTGCGATGGGCGTCGCCTCCGTGGTCCCGATCGCCGCCATCGTCGCGATCTACGGGCTTGAGGTGCTGGTCGCCTCGGTCCAGGCCTACGTCTTCACCATTCTGACCTGCGTGTACCTGCGCGACGCCGTCGGCGAAGCCCACCACTAAGGTCCGGACAACCAACCCCCAGCATTCCAAAGGAGAATATCATGGAAGGCGAACTCGCGCTCCTCGGCAAGTACATCGGTGCCGGTCTGGCCACCATCGGTCTCGGCGGCGCCGGCATCGGCGTGGGCCACATCGCTGGCAACTTCCTCGCCGGCGCTCTGCGGAACCCCTCCGCCGCTCCGGGCCAGATGGCCAACCTCTTCGTCGGCATCGCCTTCGCGGAAGCTCTCGGGATCTTCTCGTTCCTGATCGCTCTCCTGCTGATGTTCGCCGTCTGATCCTTTTGGGCTGACATCCGGGCCGGGCATCCGTCCGGCCCAGGTTCCAAAAGTTCAGGAGAGGCCACATGGCAACCGAAGCAACTGCCGAGGCGGGAAAGGCTTTGGGCATGCCCCAGCTCGACTTCTCGACCTGGCCGAACCAGATCTTCTGGCTTCTGGTCACGCTGGTCGTGATCTACTTCGTGCTGTCGAAGATCGCCCTGCCGCGCATCGGCGCGGTGCTGGCGGATCGGAAAAGCACGATCACCAATGATCTTGCCGCAGCCGAAGAGCTGAAGCAGAAGGCCGTCGCCGCCGAAAAGGCCTACAACGACGCCTTGGCCAACGCCCGGACCGAGGCGGCCAAGATCGTCGCCCAGGCCAAGGCCGAGATCCAGAAGGACCTCGACGCCGCCACCGCCCGGGCCGACGCCGAAATCGCTGCCAAGGCGGCGGAATCGGAAAAGACCATCGCCGCGATCCGCGACGGTGCCGCAGCCGCGGTTGCCGAAGTGGCCAAGGACGTGGCGGGCGAACTGGTTGCGGCCCTGGGTGGCAAGGCCGATGCGGCCACCGTCACCGCGGCTGTCTCCGCTCGGCTGAAAGGGTAAGGCGATGAAGAAGCTTTCCATTCTCCTCGCCCTCTCCGCCTCGCCCGCAATGGCGGCAACGGGTCCGTTCTTTTCGCTGCAGAACACGAACTTCGTGGTTCTGATCGGCTTCCTCTGCTTCGTCGGCCTTCTGGTCTACCTGAAGGTTCCGGCGAAACTTCTGGGCATGCTCGACGCCCGCGCGGCGACGATCAAGGCCGAACTCGACGAGGCCCGCGCCCTGCGCGAGGAAGCCAAGTCGATCCTTGCGACCTACGAACGCCGCCAGAAGGAAGTCCAGGAACAGGCCGACCGCATCGTCGCGCAAGCGAAGGACGAGGCACTTGCCGCGGCCGCCCAGGCGAAAGAGGACCTCAAGGCCTCGATCGCCCGCCGTCTGGCCTCGGCCACCGAACAGATCGCCTCGGCCGAAGCCGCCGCGATCCGCCAGGTGCGCGAACAGGCCGTCTCGGTGGCCGTTGCCGCTGCGGGTGAGGTCCTGTCCAAGCAGATGACCGCCGACGCGGCCTCGGCCTCGATCGATGAGGCCATCGCCCAGGTCGAAGCCCGGCTGCACTAGGCTACCAAGGTCAAGAACTGCAAACCGGCGGTCCCGCAAGGGCCGCCGGTTTTGCTTTGTCGGGTGACCTCCCAGTTGGGCGCCTCCCCTCCCCCTCCGTGGGGAGGGGATGGGGGTGGGGGGCTCGCTCATGATCCTCAAACCCCCGCCCAACGCAGCGCGGCCACCACGACGACGCCAAGCAACGCCGCCGCCACATCGCTCCGCAACACGAGCGTCAGCCCCACGACGGACGCCAGCGCCAGCCCTTCGGCCAACCCGCCCGCCTGCACCGCCAGCGCCGTGATCCCCGCCATGACCGCCAAGGGCGTCGCCCGCAGCGCGGCCTCAACCCGGGGCGACACGGGCACGAACCGCATCAGGGTGAACCCTGCCACCCGACACAGGAAGGCCGCCGACGCCATCACCGCCAGCAGGACTGGAAAGCTCTCGGTCATCGATGCACCAAAGCCGCCACCGCGGCCCCCGCCAGCCCCGCCGCGATGATCGCCGGGGCCGGGCCGAACAGATGCGCCATCAGCAACGCCGTCCCCGCGCCCACCGCCACCGGCAGCAGGTCCGCCCTGACCTTCACCATCGCCGTCACCATCCCCGCGGCAAAGCAGGCGAGCATCAGGTCGAACCCCAAGGCCTCCGGCCGCGGCAGCACAGAAACCGCCCCCGCCCCTAACGCCGTCCCCGCCAGCCACCCAAGCGTGATCGGCGCACCCGTCCCGGCCAGGTATGCCCGATCCGCCTCACCCTCCCGGATCCTGCGCATCGTCAGCAGCCAGTTGGCATCGCCGAGGAGAAGGAGGCTCCCATAGGCCCGCAGCGGCCCCGCCGACCAGAGCCAGGGCTGCAGCGCCGCGCCAAACAGAAGATACCGCGCATTGATCACCAGGATCGTGGCAAACAGCGCCCAAAGTGTCGCCTCGCCGGTCTGCAGCAGGTTCACCGCCGCCAACTGCGCCGAGCCGGAATAGATCGCCGCGCTGGTCGCCACCGCCTTGCCCACGCCAAACCCGGCCTGCGCCGCCACCAGCCCGAACCCCACCCCATAGGCGAAGATGCTGACCGCCAGCGGCACCCCATCCCGCGCCCCGCGCCGGAACCCGTCCAAGGAAAACAGCGCGCGGCTCACCGCCCCGTAGGGTGCGCATTCATGGCGCACCACCCCTGCCGACCACCCCGCACCACCGCATCGCCATCGTAGGCCTTGCTACAGCGCACCGTCCGCATCAACCACCCCGCGCCGCCGCCCGCAGCACCCGGTCCAGCACATCCAGAAACCGGCTCCGGTCCGCCTTGGAAAACATCTTCCCGCCCCCCTGCCGGAACGGATCGGCCGAGCGCAGATCCTGCATCAGATCCCGCGTCGCCAGAGCCATGCCGACATTGGCCGCCGTCAGCTCCTCGCCGTTGTGCTTGACCACCCGAGCCCCCGCCGCCACGCATTTCGCGGCGAGCGGAATGTCCCCGGTCACGACCACATCCCCCGGCCCGCAAGCCTCGGCAATGTACTTGTCCGCCTCGTCCGGCCCCTGGCCCACGAAGACGCTCTCTACCAACGGGTTCGCTGAGGGCCGTATGCCCCCATTCGACACCACCACCATCCGCACCTTGTGCCGGGTGGCGACCGTCTCCGCCTCGCCCTTCACCGGGCAGGCATCGGCATCGATATAGAGCGTCATGCGGCCCCCGGACACGCGCGGACAGAAGTTAAGAAACCCCTAACAGAAAATCGCAAGCCCTTGATCCCGAAGGAAACGCCGCGATTGTCCACCGTGGACACTTTCAGATCGCCGCCTTCCGCATCTCGTCCAGATAGATCTCCCGCAGCCGCGTCGCGACCGGTCCCGGCTTGCCCGATCCCACCGGCTTCCCATCCACCTCGACCACCGGCATCACGAAGATCGAGGCAGCCGTCGAGAAAGCCTCATCCGCCCCCTGAGCCTCCGCCGGAGTGAACGCCCGCTCCTCCACCTCGAACTGAGCCTCCGCCGCGAACCGCAGCACCGCCGCCCGGGTGATCCCGTGCAGGATGTCGTTCCCCAGGGCCCGGGTGATGATCCGGTTCCCCTTCACGATGTAGGCGTTGTTCGAGGTCCCCTCGGTCACCGCCCCGTCCTCGTCGGTGAACCAGCTGTCATCCACCCCCGCCTTCTTCGCCGCCATCTTCCCCATCGAGGGGTAGAGGAGCTGCACCGTCTTGATGTCGACCCGCGACCACCGCAGGTCCGGGATCGTGATGACCTTGAACCCGACCTTCGCCGCCGGAGCATCCGCCAGGTTCGGGATGTTCTGAGTGAAGGCCACGATGGTCCCCGTCACGTCAGCCGCCGGAAACATGAAACTCCGGTCCCCCGGATTGCCCCGCGTGACCTGCAGGTAGATCATCCCTTGATCGATACCGTTCAGGCGGACCAGCTCGCGATGCATCGCCAGCAGCTCCTCGGACGAGACCGGGCAGGTCATCTCCAGCTCCTTCAGCGACCGCTCCAGCCGCCGGATGTGGCCGTCGAAGTCGATCAGCTTGCCGTCCAAAACCGAGGTCACCTCATAGACCCCGTCGGCCATCAGGAACCCCCGGTCGAAGATCGACACCTTCGCCTCGCCCTCGGGCAGGTAGTCGCCATTCACATAGACGGTGCGGGTCATTCTCTATCCCCAAAGCTGCGGCAGGGCCGGGTGGATGTGACGGTCGTCGTAGACAACCGGATGGTCGCGGTCCTGCGCCATGTCGGCGGGGCCGTCAAGGTCCGACCAGTCCGCCCCCTGCGCGACCAGGATCGCCGGGGCCATCGACAGCGAGGTCGAGATCATGCAGCCGACCATCACTTTCAGCCCCAACCGCCGCGCCTCATCCCGCGCCTTGAGGGCCTCGGTCAGACCGCCGGTCTTGTCGAGCTTCAAGTTGACCACGTCGTACTTGCCGATCAGCCCGGGCAAGGAGGCCGCATCGTGGGCGCTTTCATCCGCACAGACGGGCAGCGGGCGGGCGATCTCGGCCAGCATCTCGTCGGCCCCCTGCGGCAGGGGTTGCTCCACCATCTCCACCCCCAGCCGGATCAGGTGCGGGGCAAGGTCGGTGTAGACCTCGGGCGTCCAGCCTTCGTTCGCGTCGACGATCAGGCGGACCTTTGGGGCACCAGCGCGGACCGCCTCGATACGCGGCATGTCGGCGGGGGTGCCGAGCTTGACCTTCAGGACCGCCCGGTGGGCATTGCGCGCCGCCGCCTCCCGCATCTTCTCGGGCGTGTCCAGCGACAGGGTAAAGGCGATCTCCACTGGCTTCGGCTGTGCCAGTCCGGCCAACTGCCAGACCGGCCGACCCGAGGCCTTCGCCTCCAGATCCCACAGCGCGCAGTCCACCGCGTTCCGCACCGCGCCGGGTTTCATCACCGTCTGCAGGGCGGCCCGCGTGATCCCCTCCGGCAGCGCCTGGATCGCCGCCACCGCCTCCTCCACCGTCTCGCCATAGCGCGGATAGGGCAGCCCCTCACCCCAGCCGTGGTGGCCGTCGCGGGTGATGGTGCAGGTCACCACCCTCGCCTCGGTCTTCGACCCGCGCGAGATGGTGAAGGGGTTGCGAAGCGGGAAGGTCTCGGCCTTGGCGGTGATCATGGGCGGGACTTTAGGAGCCCGTCGCAGGATTGGAAAGTCGGCTGTCTTGCTGCGTCAGCAAAACGAATGTTGCACTGCAGCGCGCAACATTATAACCATGATGACGAACCCAACGTAATATCCTTTCCCACAGGACTTCCCGATGAGCTTCCGCCTGCAACCCCCTGCCCCCGCCCGCCCGAACCGCTGCCAGCTATTTGGCCCCGGCTCGCGGCCTGAACTCTTCGCCAAGATGGCGGCAAGCGCGGCGGATGTGATCAACTTGGACCTCGAGGATTCGGTCGCACCTGCGGACAAGCCGCAGGCGCGGGCGAACATCATCAAGGCGATTTCCGAGGTTGACTGGGGCCGCAAGACGCTGTC
>NZ_JAYSFG010000027.1:0-37614 GCF_041913445.1 Tabrizicola sp. | reverse complement strand
CGCGGACCCTACTTCCTGATGCAGGACGCGATCCGCCTCATGATCGCCCGGGGCATCGAGGGCGCGATCTGCAACATCGGCTCGATCTCGGCCCTGGCGGGGCAACCCTTCATCAACGCCTACTGCGCTTCGAAAGGGGCGCTGACCACCTTGACCGCGAACACTGCCTTTTCGGTCATGGCCAACCGCATCCGGGTGAACCAGCTGAACGTGGGCTGGATGGCCTCGGATCACGAGCGCAAGATCCAGGCCGAGGCCGGCGGCCCGGACTGGGAAGCCAAGGCCGCCGCCGCCCTGCCCTTCGGCCGCCTCGTCGACCCCGAGGAGGCCGCCCGCGCGGTCAACTTCCTCGTCTCGGACGACGCGGGCCTGATGACCGGGGCGATCGTGAACTTCGACCAGTCGGTCTGGGGCGCGGTCGCGGGCGGAATGCCGGTACCCGATGGGCCGATGCGCCTGAGCTGAGCAGGATCAGCCTTTCGCCTCGCTCTCGATCCATTTCAGCAACCGCTGCAAGGCCCGGCTCGGGGGTCGGACCTGCGGCCAGACCAGGTGATAGGCCCCGTCGACCTCGGTATAACCCGCGACCGGCGGGTGAAGGCGGCCCGCCCGGAACTCGGCCTCGGCCAGGAAGGCGGGCAGGAGCGCCACGCCGAAGCCCAGCGCAGCCGCCTCGGCCATCTGGCCGAACTGGTCGAAAAGCATCCCCCGCAGGTGCCCCGCCGGGCAGCCCTGCCGGGCGAACCAGTCCTCCCAGGCGCCGGGGCGGCTTTCCAGGTGCAGAAGCGGCAGCGCCAGAAGGTCTGCGGGCGCCAGCTGTCCCGCCGCCAGACCGGGCGCACAGGCCGGGATCACCCGTTCCCGCGCCAGCTCCAGATGGGTCGCCCCTGGCCAGTCCGCGCCGCCGAAATGGATCGCCGCGTCGAAGGGCTCGCGCGTGAAGTCGAAGGGCGACAGCCGCGTGCCGAAGTTCAGCGCGATATCCGGATTTTCCGCCGCGAACCGCCGCAGCCGTGGCAGCAGCCAATGCGTCCCGAAGGCGGGCAGCACGGCGATGTTCAGGCTCGACTGCTCGCCGCCCGCCCGGATCTTCAGGCTCGCCCGCGCCAGGTCCTGCAGGTAGTCGCGGACTGACGCCGCATAGTCGGCCCCCGCCGGGGTCAGTGCCAGCCCCTTCCCCTCGCGCCGCAGAAGCGTCACCCCGATCTGGTCCTGCAGCGCCTTCAGCTGGCGGCTCACCGCCGAATGGGTCAGCGCCAGTTCCTCGGCCGCCGCCGTGGCACTTCCCAGCCGCTCCACCGCCTCCAGTGCCAGCAGCGAGCTGATCGAGGGCAGAAACCGGCGCGGCGCGATCATGTGAGTTTTTCTCCAACCATCTGACCAACATGTCGCTCATTTTCACGCCAAAGGCCAGCTAGACTGGAAAGGCATGGCAAAGGACGACGAACAATGACGGCAGCATTCACCCGGGCCGACCGGATTCGCGGGCTCGAGGTTTCCGAGATCGTGCAGATCTCGGAAGAAGCCGCGACGCTGCGCGCTGCGGGCCGCGACGTGGTTTCGCTCTCCACGGGAGAGCCGGATTTCCCCACGCCCTCCCATGTCATCGAGGCCGCCCACCAGGCCGCGCTTGCGGGCCAGACGCGCTATACCGCCAACTCCGGAACGCCTGCGCTGCGGGCAGCCATCGCCGTGCAGGCAGGAACGACGGCCGCCGAGGTCATCGTCTCGACCGGCGCCAAGCAGGTGATCGCGAACGCCATGCTCGCCACGCTGAACCCCGGCGACGAGGTGGTGATGCCCGCCCCGTTCTGGACCAGCTACGCCGACATCGTCAGCATGGCGGGCGGACGGCCTGTCGTTGTGCCCTGCCCGATGGAAACCGGCTTCAAGTTGTCCCCTTCGGCGCTAAAGGCCGCGCTGACGCCGCGCACCCGCTGGCTCATGCTGAATTCTCCCTCGAACCCGTCGGGCGCGGTCTACTCCGCCGCCGAACTTCGCGCCCTTGCCGAAGTGCTGGCCCGCCACCCGCAGGTCTGGATCCTGTCGGACGAGATCTACCGCCATCTGGCCTACGTCCCCTTCACCCCCTTCACCGAAGCCGCGCCCGAACTGCGTGACCGCACCCTGATCGTGGACGGCGTGTCCAAGGCCTATGCCATGACCGGCTGGCGGATCGGCTGGGGCATCGGCCCGAAAGCGCTCATCGGCGCGATGGGGACCGTACAGGGCCAGGTGACCTCGGGTGCCTCCTCGGTGTCGCAGGCCGCGGCGCTGGCCGCCCTGACCGGCGACCAGTCGCTCCTCGCCACCCGCCGCGCCGACTGGCAGGTCCGGCGCGACCGGGTGGTCCATGCGCTGAACGCGATCCCAGGCATCGACTGCCCCAGCCCCGACGGGGCCTTCTACGTCTTCCCCCGCATCACCGCCGCGATGGAGGCCACCGGCCACGCCACCGACGCCGACTTCTGCCGCTGGCTCCTCCACGACCACGGAGTCGCCTTGGTCCCCGGTCGAGCCTTCGGCCTCCCCGGCCACCTGCGCCTCTCTTTCGCCTATTCGCAGGCCGACCTCGACAAAGGCCTTGCCCGGATCGCCGCCGCACTGGAGCCCCGCTGATGGACCGCTGCGAGATCGTCCACGACAACTTCCTGCGCCGCGTCGCCGCCCGCGACCTGCCCCCCGGCCGCGCGCCGTCAGGCCCCCTGCCCCCGACGCTCGCCGTCTCGCTTTACCGCTCCGGCTGCCTCAGCCGCGCGCTTGACCGGCAAAGCCGCGCCATGCAGCGGGCGGGGCAAGGCTTCTACACCATCGGCTCCTCGGGCCACGAAGGCCTCGCCGCCGTCGCCGCCGCGCTGCGGCCCACCGACATCGCCTTCCTCCACTACCGCGACGCGGCCTTCCAGATCGCGCGGGCCGAGCAGGTCCCCGGCCAGACCATCGCCCGCGACATGCTCCTCTCCTTCGCCTCCTCCTCCGAGGACCCGATCTCGGGCGGCCGGCACAAGGTGCTGGGCAGCCGCGCGCTGATGATCCCGCCGCAGACGTCCACAATCGCGAGCCACCTGCCCAAGGCCGTCGGCGCCGCCTATTCCATCGGTGCCGCCCGCCGCCACCGCCCCGAACACGCGATCCTGCCCGACGATGCCATCGCCTATTGCAGCTTCGGCGACGCCTCGGCCAACCACTCCACCGCCCAAGGCGCCTTCAACGCCGCGCAGTGGACCAGCTACCAGTCCGTCCCTCTGCCGCTCCTCTTCGCTTGCGAGGACAATGGCATCGGCATCTCGACCAAGACGCCCAGCGGCTGGATCGCCGCCACCTTCGGCAACCGTCCCGGCCTGAAATACTTCGCCTGCGACGGCCTCGACCTCTACGACACCTATGCCACCGCCCTTGCCGCCGCCGAATATGTCCGCAGCCGCCGGAAGCCCGCCTTTCTCCACATCCGCACCATCCGGCTTTACGGCCATGCCGGGGCCGACATGCCCACCACCTACCTCAGCCGCGAGGAGGTGGAGGCCGAGGAAGCCAACGACCCCCTCCTCCATTCCGTCCGCCTTCTCGATCAGGCCGGCGCCCTGACCCCCGACCAGGCGCTGGCCATCTATCAGGAAACCGGCGCGCGGGTCGCCCGTGTCGCCGCCGAGGCCGTCACCCGCCCCCGCCTCAAGACCGCCTCGCAGGTGATGGCCTCCATCACCCCACCCCGACGCGAGAACCGCCCGACCAACGGCCCCAGCCCGCAGGCCCGGGAACAGGCCTTCGGCGCGGACCTCAAGGCGATGATTGAGCCGCAGATCATGTCCCGCCTCATCAACTGGGCGCTCACCGACCTGATGCTGACCCACCCCGAGATCGTCATGATGGGCGAGGATGTGGGCCGCAAGGGCGGGGTCTATGGCGTCACCCAGAAGCTCACCCAGCGCTTCGGCCCGGACCGGATGATCGACACGCTTCTGGACGAACAGTCCATCCTCGGCCTCGCCATCGGCATGGCGCAGAACGGCTTCGTGCCGATGCCAGAAATCCAGTTCCTGGCCTACGTCCACAATGCCGAGGACCAGATCCGGGGCGAGGCCGCGACGCTGCCCTTCTTCTCCAACGGCCAGTTCACCAACCCAATGGTCATCCGCATCGCGGGCCTTGGCTACCAGAAGGGCTTCGGCGGCCAATTCCACAACGACAACTCGCTTGCCGTCCTGCGCGACATCCCCGGCGTGATTCTCGCCGTGCCCTCGAATGGGGCCGACGCCGCGATGATGCTGCGCGAATGCGTGCGGCTCGCCCGCGAGGAGCAACGGGTCGTCGTCTTCGTCGAACCCATCGCGCTTTACCCGATGCGCGACCTTCATGCCGACAAGGACGGCGCCTGGATGCGCCGCTACCCCGATCCCTCGCAGACCATCCGTCTGGGCGAGGTCGGCATTTCGGGCGAGGGCACCGACCTTGCCATCGTCACCTTCGGCAACGGCTGCTACCTCTCGCACCAGGCCCGGCCCGAGCTAGAGGTCGCAGGCCTCAAGACCCGCATCATCGACACCCGCTGGCTCTCGCCGCTCCCGAAAGACGCGCTGACCGAGGCCGTGAAGGGCTGCAAGCACATCCTGATCGTGGACGAGACCCGCCACACCGGCGGCGTCGCCGAAGGCCTGATGGCGCATTTCCACGAGGCCGCCCCCGGCATCCCCCTCGCCCGCCTGACCGCCGAGGACAGCTTCATCGCCACCGGCCCCGCCTATGCCGCGACCATGCCCTCGAAGGACCAGATCCTGACTGCCGCCCGCGCCCTGACAGGTGCCAAATGACCCGCAAGACCGCCGTCGTCATCTGCCCCGGTCGCGGCACCTACAACGCCAGCGAACTCGGCTACCTGCAGCGCCACTTCCCGGATCCCCGGCTTTTGTCTCGCTTCGACGCGATCCGCACCGCCGAAGGCCAGGACACCCTCACTGCGCTGGACGGGGCCGACCGCTTCCTCGCCTCGCGCCACACGCGCGGCGACAACGCCAGCGCGCTAATCTACGCCGCGACCTATGGCGACTTCCTCTCCCTCGACCGGCAGGGCATCGACGTCGTCGCCGTCACCGGCAACTCGATGGGCTGGTACTCCGCCCTCGCCTGCGCCGGGGCCGCGACGCCCGAGGACGGCTTCACCATCGCCAACACGATGGGCCGCCTGATGCAAACCGCCCTCATCGGCGGGCAACTGGTCTACCCCTGGGTGGATGAGGACTGGGTCCCCCGCCCCACCCGCAAGGCCGCCCTCCTCGCCCTTGTCGAGGACATCGCCAGCCGCCGCGACCACGTCCTCGCCCTTTCCATCGACCTCGGCGGACTTCTGGTCCTTGCGGGCAACGAGGCGGGCCTCAAGGCCTTCGAAGCCTCGGTCGACCCGGTGCAGGGCCGCTTCCCGATGCGCCTTGGCAACCATGCCGCCTTCCACACCGCGCTTCAGGCCCCCGTCGCCGCCCAAGGCCGCGCCGCTCTGCCCGCCAGCCTGCTGACCCAGCCGCAGCTTCCGCTGATCGACGGACGCGGCGCGATCTGGTGGCCGGGCACGGTCGAGCCCGAAAAGCTCCACGCCTACACCCTCGGCCACCAGGTGACAGGGCCCTACGACTTCACCGCCGCCATCCGCACCGCGGCCCACGAATTCGCCCCCGACCTCTTCATCGTCACCGGCCCCGGCACCACGCTCGGCGGGGCCGTCGCCCAATCGCTCATCCTCGCCCAGTGGCGCGGCATGGGCAGCAAATCCGATTTCCAGACCCTGCAAGCGGACAACCCGCTGCTCGTCGCGATGGGCCTGCCCGAACAGCGCGCCCTTGCGACCCATGAAGGAGCCTAAGATGACCCACGCCGCCCCCCTTGCCGCCGCAGGCCTCACCCAGACGGACCTGATCGGAGGCACCCTCGCCGTCCGCTCCCCAATCGACGGTGCCGAACTCGCGCGGGTCCACGAAACCCCCGCCGCCGAGATGCCCGCCATCATCGCCCGCGCCAAATCCGCCTTCGCTGAGTGGCGCAGCGTCCCCGCACCGCGCCGGGGAGAACTCGTGCGCCTTCTCGGCGAGGAACTCCGCGCCGCGAAGGCCGAGCTTGGCGCCCTCGTAACCCTGGAAGTCGGCAAGATCACCTCCGAGGGGCTTGGCGAAGTGCAGGAGATGATCGACATCTGCGACTTCGCCGTCGGCCTCTCGCGCCAGCTTTACGGCCTTACCATCGCCTCCGAACGCCCCGGCCACCGCATGGCGGAAACCTGGCACCCGATCGGCCCGGTGGGCGTCATCAGCGCCTTCAACTTCCCCGTGGCCGTCTGGTCCTGGAACGCGGCCCTGGCCCTCGTCTGCGGCAACCCGGTGATCTGGAAGCCGTCGGAAAAGACACCGCTCACTGCCCTTGCCACCATGCGGATCATGGAGCGCGCGCTCGCCCGCTTCGGCGACGCGCCCGAGGGGCTCTGCCAACTCGTCATCGGCGGCCCCGACATCGGCGCGGCCCTCGTCGACAGCCCCGATGTTCCGGTCCTCTCCGCCACCGGCTCCACCCGCATGGGCGGGATCGTCGGGCCCAAGGTCGCCGCCCGCTGGGGCCGCCCGATCCTTGAGCTTGGCGGCAACAACGCGATGATCGTCGCGCCCTCGGCCGACCTGGACATGGCCGTCCGCGCCATCGTCTTCGGCGCCGTCGGCACTGCCGGCCAGCGCTGCACCTCGCTCCGCCGCCTGATCGTCCACCGCTCCATCCGCGACGACCTGTTGTCCCGCCTGACCAAGGCCTACGCGAGCCTCCCCATCGGCGACCCCCGCGCCGAGGGCACCCTGATCGGCCCGCTGATCGACCAGGCGTCGCGCGACCGGATGCTCGCCCAGCTTGACCGCGCCCGGGCCGAGGGCGGCATCGTACACGGCGGCCAGCCCGTGACCGAGGGCGTCCCCGCCGGCGCCTATGTCACGCCCGCCCTCGTCGAGATGCCCGCCCAGACCGCCACCGTCCGCGAGGAGACCTTCGCCCCCATCCTCTACGTCCTGACCTACGACGACTTCGCCCAGGCCATCGCGCTGCAGAACGACGTTCCCCAGGGCCTCTCCTCCTGCATCTTCACCCTGAACCTGCGCGAGGCCGAGACCTTCCTCTCCGCCGGAGGGTCGGATTGCGGGATCGCCAACGTCAACATCGGCCCCTCGGGCGCCGAGATCGGCGGAGCCTTCGGGGGCGAGAAGGAAACCGGCGGCGGGCGCGAAAGCGGCTCGGACGCCTGGAAGGGCTACATGCGCCGGCAGACCTCCACCGTGAACTTCTCGGCCCAGCTGCCGCTTGCCCAAGGGGTCCGCTTTGACCTCTGAGCCAAACCTCTGGCGGGCGTCCGCGCGGGAAAGCTTCAGCGAGCCGCCGTTCGACGCCGACCGCACCGTCGACCTGGCAGTGATCGGCGGCGGCTTCACCGGCTGCGCCGCGGCGCTGGAGGCCGCACGGGAAGGCGCGTCCGTCTGCCTTGTGGAAGCCCAGACCATCGGCCACGGCGGATCCGGCCGGAACGTGGGCCTCGTGAACGCGGGCCTCTGGCTTCCCCCCGACACCGTCCGGGCCCAGATGGGTGAGGCCGAAGGCAACCGCCTCCTCGCCACCCTCTCCGAGGCCCCCTCCCGCGTCTTCGCTCTGATCGACCGCGAAGGCATCGACTGCGAGGCCACCCGCAATGGCACCCTCCACCTCGCCCATTCCCCCAAAGGCCTTGCCGACCTCACCGAACGCCACCGCCAGGGCCGCGCGATGGGCGCGCCGCTGCAGCTTCTGGACGACGAGGAAACCGCCCGCCGCATCGGATCGACCGCCTTCCACGGCGCCCTCTTCGACCCCCGCGCCGGGACGATCCAGCCGCTCTCCTACGCCCGCGGCCTTGCCCGCGCGGCAGCCGGGGCAGGCGCTGTCCTGCATGAACAAAGCCCCGTCCAGTCCGTCACACGCGAGCGCGACCTCTGGCACGTCACCTCGGGCCGCCACATCCTGAAAGCCCGCCGCCTCCTCATCGCCACCAACGCCTACCACCTAGGCCTCGGCCCGGCCTTCCGGCCCGATTTCGTCCCCGTCCACTACTGCCAGTACGCCACCGCCCCCCTGCCGCCCGCCCTCCTCGACAGCATCCTTCCGGGCGGCGAGGGTTGCTGGGACACCGCCCTCGTCATGTCCTCTATCCGCCGCGACCGGGCGGGCCGTGTCATCATCGGCGGGATCGGCAACGGCACCGGCCCGGGCGCGCGGGTGCACGCCGCCTGGGCGCGCCGGAAGCTTGCCGCGCTCTATCCGGCGCTGCGGGACATCCCCCTCACCCACGGCTGGACCGGGCGCATCGCCATGACCGGCGACCACATCCCGAAGATCGTCGCCTTCGGCCCCGACGCCTATGCCGCCTTCGGCTACTCGGGACGCGGCATCGGGCCCGGCACCGTCTTCGGCACCGAAGCCGCCCGCGCGCTACTGTCCGGATCGGACACCACGCTCCCCCTCGTCCCCATCCGCCAGCACCGCGAGACAGCTCCCGCCGTGCAGGCCGCATACTACGAAACCGGGGCCACGCTCACCCACGCCATTGCCGCGCGCTAGCCCCGCGCCTGCGTGAGCAACCAGTCCCGCACCTCCTGCGCCGGGCGCGTGAGCGTCGCCTCGCGCGGCCAGATGACGTGGAAATCCATCCCCGTGACCAGCGCATGGTCCGTCAGCCGCACCAGCACGCCCTGACCGACCAGCCCCTCGACCAGGTGCCGCCAGCCCAGCGCCACCCCCTGCCCCGCGATCACCGACTGCACCACCAGCACGTAATCGTTGATCTGCAGCCCCTTCGGCACCCGCCGCCCGTCGACCCCCACCGAGGCGAACCAGTCCCGCCAGGTCGCCGCCTGCCGGAAAGGTTCCTCCAGGTGGATCAGCTGGTGGTCCAGCAACTCCTCCGGTCGCTGCGGTCGCGTCCGCCCCGCCAGATACCCCGCCCCGCAGACCGGCCAGATCTCCTCCGCCGCCAGCGGTTCAGCCGCATACTGCGGCCAATCGCCCGGATTGCCGCCCCTGACCCCCAGCGGGATCCCCTCGCCCACCAGGTCCAGGTCATGGTCCCCGGTCTGGATCCGCAGGTCGATCTGCGGCAGGTCCGCCCGCAGCTGCGCCATCCGCGGCACCATCCAGAAGGCTGCAAAGGCGGTGGAGCAGGACAGGGTCACATGCCCCTCCGCCGCCACCCGCAGCTCGCGGGCCGAGCGCTGGATATGCGACAGCCCGATCGCCACGTCGGCATGGAACCGCGCCCCGGCCGAGGACAGCCGCACCCGCCGGTGTTCGCGCAGGAAAAGCGTGGTCCCCAGATGCTCCTCCAGCCGGTGGACGGCATAGGAGACCGCCGCCTGCGTCATCCGCAACTCCCGTGCCGCGGCGGTGAAACTGCCCAACCGTCCTGCCGCCTCGAAGACGACAAGCGCGTTGATCGACGGGACCAGAGAGCGCAGGGTTTCCATAAACCCAGCTTATCAACTCCATCAGCCTTTTCCAGCGTCACGCGCGCCGCCGCGCGGCATAACATGGGCCGCGACTTATCGAAGGACGAAGACGATGGCAGACGGCGACATCCCGGAAAAGCGGCAGCGCGGCGGGCGGCAGAAGATGCGCGACGCCCGCGTCGGCGTCGAGGCCGGGGTCCACCGCCCCTACATCGTCCGCGGCATCCCGACCTATGACATCCTGTCCGAGGAAAGCCTGCTGGCCATCGAAGCCACCGCCGACCGCATTCTGGCCGAGATCGGGATCGAACTCCGCGACGACGCCGAGGCGATGCGGCTTTACAAACAGGCCGGCGCCGAGGTGACCGAGACCACCCAGAACATCTGGCGCGTGAAGTTCCCGCCCGGAATGCTGCGCGAGGTCCTGAAGACCGCTCCTCCTTTGTTCACGCAACACGCCCGCAACCCCGCGAACAACGTCCTGATCGGCGGCAACAACGTCGTCTTCGCGCCCTCCTACGGCAGCCCCTTCGTGATGGACCTCGACCGCGGCCGCCGCTACGGCACCATCGAGGACTTCCGCAACTTCGTGAAGCTCGCCCAGTCCTCCCCCTGGCTCCACCACTCCGGCGGCACCGTCTGCGAGCCCACCGACGTGCCGGTGAACAAGCGCCACCTCGACATGGTCTACAGCCACATCCGCTATTCCGACCGCGGCTTCCTCGGCTCGATCACCGCCGCCGAACGCGCCGCCGACAGCGTGGAAATGGCCCGCATCCTGTTTGGCGAGGCCTTCACCGACCAGAACTGCGTCGTCATGGGCAACTTCAACACCACCTCGCCCCTCGTCATCGACGGGGTGACGGCGGCGGGCATCCGCACCTATGCCGCCGCGAACCAGGGCTCGATCCACCTGCCCTTCCTTCTTGGCGGAGCCGTCGCCCCTCTGACCATCGCCGGGATGGTCGCGCAAGGATTGGCCGAATCGATGGCCTCCTGCGCGCTCGCGCAACTGACCCGCCCCGGCGCGCCGACGATCCTCGCCTCCTTCTTCTCCTCCATGTCGCTCAAGACCGGCTCGCCCACCTTCGGCATGCCCGAACCCGCCATCGGCTCGCTCGCGATGGGTCAGCTCGCCCGCCGCCTGAACATGCCGCTGCGCTGCGCCGGGAACTTCTCGACCTCCAAGCTGCCGGACGGCCAGGCCATGTGGCAAAGCATGATGTCGATGATGTCGGCGATCCAGGGCGGGGCGAACTATGTCCTCCACTCCGCGGGCTTCCTCGACGGGCTCCTGTCCATGTCCTACGAAAAGGTCGTGATGGACACCGACATCTGCGGCGCTTTGCACTCCTACCTGGACGGCATGGCGGTGAACGAGGATACCCTGGCCTTCGAGGCGCTGAACGAACTTGGCCCCGGCCAGCACCTGTTCTCGACCCAGCACACGCTCCGGCATTACGAGACGGCCTACTGGGACTCGGCCCTCGACGACAACCAGCCATGGGAGACCTGGGACGAACAGGGCGGGATCGACTATGCCCAGCGCGCCAACACCCGCTGGAAGAAGATCCTGCGCGACTATGAAGCGCCCCCGCTGGACGAAGGCATCGACGAGGCCCTGCAGGACTTCATCGCGCGGCGCAAGGCGTCGATGGACGACATGTGGTACTAGGAAAGACGCTTAACGCTTCCTGAACGCCCACGCGTAACCCCTTGATATAACAACACCCGCCGGGCCTGTCCTGCGTGGACAGGTCCCGCCCTTTCCTGCCGGTATTCCGACGGCTATCCTGCCCAGCATGACGGAAAACCGCATCTCCACCCCCGCCCTGCGGACCCCCATCACCCCCGTGACGCGGGTCACCTTCGTCATCATCCCCCGCTTCAACATGGCGACCCTGATCTCCCTGATCGAGCCCCTCCGCGTCGCCAACTACCTGGCCCCCGAACCCCTCTACCAATGGGAGATCCTCTCCCCCGACGGCCCCGACATCCCGGCCTCGAATGGCCTCTCCATCACCGCCCAACCCCTCTCCGACCGCCCCCGTCGGGGCGAGCTAATCTGCACCCTCGCCTCCTGGGGGGCCGAGGACTACGCGAACCGCGACCTCTCCGCCTGGCTCCGCCGCCAGTCCCGCGACGGCGCCCGCCTCTGCGCCGTCGAACTCGGCTGCTACCTCCTCGCCAAGGCCGGCCTCCTGACCGCCACCCCCATCGCGACCCACTGGTCCTGGGCCCCCGGCTTCCAGGAGCGCTACCCCGACATCCCCATCGTGGAACAACTCTACACCCTCGACGACCCCATCCTCTCCTGCGCAGGAGGCCTCGGCGGGGCGGACTTCATGCTCCGCCAGATCGCCCGCGAACACGGCGAGGCCCTTGCGGGCGAGGTCGCCGACCAGATGCTCCACCAGCCGATCCGCCCACCCGAAGCCCCCCAGCGCCGCACGCTCGGCCAAGGGACCGACGAATTCTCCCCCACGCTCCGCAAGGCCATCGCGCTGATCGAAGCGAACATCGCCGAGCCGTTGCCGGTCCCGGAAATCGCCCGCCAACTGGGCCTCTCACAGCGCCAGCTCGAACGGCAGTTCCACAAGGGGCTCGGCTGTTCCATTGTGCAGTTCGGCACCCTGGTCCGCTTGCAGCACGCCCGGGTCCTCTTGATCGCCACCAAGCTCTCCGTCCGCGAGATCGCCACCGCCACCGGCTTCAACGCGCTCAGCCACTTCGCAGCCGCCTTCCGCAAATGCTTCGACCGCCGCCCCAGCGACTACCGCCAGGGCTGGGCCCCGACAGAGGCGACGCCCAGCTGGCCCGGCACCCTGACCGCCTATCTCGAGAACCTCCGGCACCGCGCGGGCCACGATCTTTCCACGAAAGATCGCATGTGATTTTTCGCGAGACAAAATCGTGGTCCCGAATATTCTCACGCAAAGGCCGGGATGACCTCGTTGCAGAACAGCTCCATCGACCGCTTCTGCTCCTTCAGCCCGAGGCCGAGCGAGGCGTAATAGATGAACTCGTCCACCCCGATGGCTTCATACATCTTCAGCTTCTCGATCACCTCGTCCGGCGTGCCGAACATCAGGTTCCGCGACAGCATCTCCGGATCATACTCCGCCCGGTTGCCCAGCTGGTCGAAGGGGATCGCCTTCGGGAAGCCGTTCTCCACATCGCCCAGGTTCTTGAACAGGTTCTCGAACTGACTGAGCTGCCGCTGCGCCGCCCGGACCGGGACCATCCAGTCCTCCTTCCGGTCATAGACAGCCGTGTGGCGCATCATCGCCATGATCGGGCGCTTGCTTCCGGGGTTGTTCGCCAGCGCCTCCGCCATCCGGTCCATGTAGAGCTCTGCCTCGCCCATGTCGCGGGTCAGGGGCCAGGACTGGATGTTGCAGCCATGCCTGACCGCATAGTCATAGGTGATCGGCGCGCGGGCGGCGACCCAGACCGGTACCTCCTTCTGCACCGGCTTCGGGCAAGACGTGGACGCGGGGAACGACCAATGCTCCCCCTCATGCGCATAATCGCCCTTCCACAACTCCCGGATCACCGGCAGCATCTCCTGCATGTAGCGCCAGGCGTCGGTCTGCTTCAGCCCCGGCCGCATCCGGTCGAACTCGCGCTGATAGGCGCCCGAGCCGATGCCGAACTCCAGCCTCCCGCCGGAAATGAGATCGACGAACGCCGCCTCTCCCGCCGCCTTGATCGGGTGCCAGTAGGGCGCCGCGATCACCGCCGTGCCAAGCCGGATGTCATTCGTATGCTCCGCCCACCAGGTCAGGATCGAGAACGGGTTCGGCGCGATGGTCATCTCCAGCGCGTGGTGCTCCGCCGCCCAGGCGATGCGGAAGCCGCCCTGGTCGGCCATCTGCACCATCTCCAGCGTGTGCTTTGCCACCTCCTTCATGTCGAGCGAGTCGTCGATCCGCTCCATGTTGATGGCCAATTGGAACTTCATGTCCTAACTCCCTGAAAGTTCAGCGCATCACGAAGGGGTTGGCGATGGGCTCGGATGAGGTGTTGACCCAGATCGTCTTGGGCCGCGTGTAGTCGTAAAGCGCCTGGAACCCGCTTTCGCGCCCATAGCCCGATCCCTTGACGCCCCCGAAGGCCGCGATGGGTGACACAGCGCGGTAGGTGTTGACCCAGACGATCCCGGCGCGAATGGCCTTCGCCACCCGCATCTGCCGCGCCCCGTCCCGCGTGAAGACCCCCGCCGCCAGCCCGTGCTGCGACCGGTTCGCCAGCGCCACGGCCTCCGCCTCGTCCTTGAAGCGCAGGACCGACAGCACCGGCCCAAACAGCTCGGTATCCACGATGGTCAGGTCCGGCGAGGGGCAGTCCACGATGGTCGGCTCATAAAAGGTCCCCCCCAGCGAGGGCTGCTTCCCCCCCGTCAGGACCGTCGCCCCTTCGGTTACCGCCAGCGCCACCTGCGCCTCGATCAGCTTCACCTGAGCCTCCGTGCACAGCGGCCCCATCTGCGTCTCCTCCGCCAGAGGATCGCCAATCCGGATCGCCTTCGCCGCCGCCACCAGCCGCGCCAGGAACTCCTCCGCCACGCTCTCCTGCACGATCAGCCTGGACCCCGCCACGCAGCTCTGCCCCGTCGCCCCGAAGATCCCCGCCATGCAGCCGTTGACCGCGCTCTCAAGGTCCGCATCCTCGAACACCACGAAGGGCGACTTCCCCCCCAGCTCCAGCGACACCTCCGCGAAATTCTCGGCCGAGTTCCGCACCACATGCCGCGCCGTCTGAGGGCCCCCCGTGAACGACACCCGCGCCACCAGCGGATGCGAGGTCAGGACCCGCCCCACCTCGCCATGCCCGCTGATGATGTTGACGACGCCCGCCGGAAACCCCGCCGCTTCGATCAGCTTCCCGAACTCCAGCATCGGCACCGAGGCGTGCTCGGAGACCTTCAGCACCACCGTATTCCCCGCCGCCAGCGCCGGCCCAAGCTTCACCGCCGACAGGAACAACTGCGAGTTCCACGGCACCACCGCCGCCACCACGCCCAGCGGCTCCCGGTTGGTGAAGACCAGCAAATCCGGCTTGTCGATCGGCAGCACCTCGCCCGAAATCTTGTCCGCCGCCCCGGCATAGAAATGGAAGAACTCCGCGATGTACTTGGCCTGCCAGCGCGTCTCCTTCAGCATCTTGCCGGTATCCAGTGTCTCCGCCCGCCCCAGCTCCTCCGACGCCTCCGCCAGCAAATCCCCCAGCTTCCGCAAGCACTTGCCCCGCGCCGAGGGCGTCATCCGCCCCCATTCGCCGGAAAGCGCACGGTCCGCCGCCCGCACCGCCCGGTCCACGTCCGCCGAAGTCGCCTCCGGCACCTCCGCCCAGACCGCGCCCGTGACCGGCGAGACCGACGGGAACACGCCCCCATCCGAGGCGTCCACCCACTCCCCGTCGATCAGCATCTGGCAGCGCTTCAACTCGGCCATCGCACCCTCCCGGCTTTCCCCGTTGATGCCGCGCGCAAATGCCGCATGTTTCCGATTTTTCGCCACCGCCTGACGAAAATCCATAATCCACCCCCGCACCGGAATGGCAAACCCAAACCCCACGGAGGAGCGCATGAAGGAAATCATCGGCGGACCCTTGGTCATCAACGGACGGACGCTTTCGCTGTCGAAAGCCGTCCGCGCGGGCGATTTCGTCTTCCTCACCGGCCAGGTCCCGATGGTGGGTGGCCAGGTCCTGACCAAAGGCAGCATCGAGGACCAGACCCGCGCCTGCCTGGACCGGATCACCGAAACGCTCACTGAGGCTGGCTGCACCCGCGACGATGTCGTGAAAACGATGGTCTGGCTGAAGGACCGCGCCGATTTCCCCGGCTTCAACGCCGTCTACGGCGAGTATTTCCCGACCAATCCCCCGGCCCGGTCCGCCCTCGTCTCCGACTTCCTCGTCGACATCCGCGTGGAAATCGAAGTCATCGCCTGGAAACCGCAATGATCCACCAAGGCACCGCCTACGACCTGACCGGCCCCGAGGACGCCCCGGTCGTCGCCCTGATCCACGGCCTCGGCCTGACCCGCGCCGTCTGGCAGTGGCTCATCCCCGACCTCACGAAATTCCGCGTCCTGACCTACGATCTCATCGGCCACGGTGAAACAGCCCCGCCCGAAGGCGACCCGACGCTGAAAGACCTGTCGGACCAACTGGCCGACCTCCTCGACCACCTGCAAATCGAAAGAGCCGCCATCGTCGGCTTCTCCCTCGGCGGCATGGTCGCCCGCCGCTTTGCGCAAGACCACCGCGACCGCACCACGGCGCTGGTCGTCCTCCACTCCGCCCACACCCGGTCCGAGAAACAGCAAAGCGCCATCCTCTACCGGGTCGACCAGGCGCGTGACCACGGCCCCGAGGCCACCGTCGAACTCGCGCTGCAACGCTGGTATACCGAAGAGGCCCAAGCGACCCGCCCCGACCTGATGGACCTGACCCGCCACTGGGTCCTCGCCAACAAGCGCGAGGTCTACGTCAAGCTATACCGCATCCTCGCGCATGGGGTGGAAGAGATCGTGGCCCCGAGCCCGCCGCTCACCGTCCCGACCCTGGTCCTGACGGGCGACGAGGACACCGGCAACGGCCCCGAGATGAGCATGGCCATCGCCGAGGAAATCCCCCGCGCGCGCCTCGTCATCCTGAAGGGCCTCCGCCACATGGCGCTGGCCGAAGCGCCCCAGGCCGTGAACCGCCCCGTCGTCGACTTCCTGACCGAGGTCCTGCGATGAGCGACCCAAAAGCGCTAAGAAACGCCTTCGGCGCCTTCGCCACCGGCGTCACCGTCGTCACCACGCGCCAGCCCGACGGCACGCCCCGGGGCTTCACCGCGAACAGCTTCACCTCGGTCTCCCTCGACCCGCCGCTCCTCCTCGTCTGCCTCGCCAAGACCGCGCACTCCGCCGAGACCTTCGCGAACGCCCCGCATTTCGCCGTGAACATCCTCGCCGAGGAACAGAAAGCCGTCTCCGGCCTCTTCGCCTCGCGCGCGCCCGACAAGTTCCAGAACTGCGCCTGGACGCCCGGCCCGTCGGACATGCCCCTGATCGACGGCTCCCTCGCCCAGTTCACCTGCGCGAACCACCAGCTGGTCGATGCCGGAGACCACCTGATCCTGATCGGCCACATCCAGCACTTCACGACCACCGAAGGCCAACCCCTCGGCTACTTCCGCGGCAACTACTTCTCCATCGGCATCGAGAAAGACCTCGCCGAAGCCGCCGCCGCCGCAAAAGGCAGCCGTTTGGGGGCGGTTCTGGCATGCGACGGCGGCGTCCTCCTCAAGACCGAAGGCGAGCACCTCCGCCTCCCCCTCGCCCCGCAACCGACGCTCGACAGCCTGACGGACAAGCTCACCGCCCTGGGCCTGCAACCACAGATCGACTTCGTCTACGCCACCTTCGACGACCGCAGCACCGGTGGCCACGCCGTCTATTACCACGGCACCGTCACCGGCCCCCTGCCGCCCGGCTACCGCATCCTGCCGCTGGCCGACCTTTCCGACGCCCCCCTGACCAACCCGGCAGAAGCCGCCATGCTGACCCGCTATGCCGACGACTTCCGCAATGGCAGCTTCTCGATCTACCACGGCACCGAAACCACGGGCCAAACCCGCCAACTCGGCGCTTGACAAGGAACCCAAAGATGTCCCTCCCCGAACTCCGCAAACTGGTCACTTATGACGAGGACACCGTGACCGACGGCGGCCGCGCCTGCACTCCGCCGCTCAGGATGATCGCCGTCGCCGCCGTCGTCACCAACCCCTGGTACGGCCGCGGCTTCGTCGAGGACCTCTCGCCCGAGATCAAGCGCATGGGCCCCGCCTTGGGCAAACTCCTCACCGACCGCCTGATCCGCCTGGCCGGGTCCGGCGACGCCATCGAGGCCTACGGCAAGGCCGCCCTCTGCGGCACGTCCTGCGAATTGGAGCATTGCTCGGCCCTGATCCACACCCTCCGCTTCGGCAATTTCTACCGTGAGGCGGTGGGGGCCAAGACCTACCTCGGCTTCACCAACACGCGGGGGCCGGCCAACACGCAGATCCAGATCCCGCTGATGGACAAGCATGATGCGGGGCGCCGGTCGCACTACCTGACCGTCCAGTTCTCCGTCCCCGACGCCCCCGGCCACGACGAACTGGTCATCGCCCTCGGAGCCTCCCTCGGCGGCCGCCCCCACCACCGCATCGGCGACCGCTACCAGGACCTGAAGGAAATGGGCGGCGAGGTGGACAACCCGGCGGGGGTCTGACGGCCCCTCCTCGTTCGCCTTTGGCTCCTCGTCGGTTGGGTTCCGGCGAGGAGAAACGAAGTGCACGACGAGCCTCTCCGCACCATTGAGGAGAAGCGAAGCGCACGACGAGCGGCACGTCAGAGTGTTAACACCACCCTAACGCCCGCGCCCAACTCCTTGAAATCACTCAGACGGAAACCCTGTCCACCGTGGACAGGTCAGGCGTTGAACAGGAAGTGCAGCACGTCCCCGTCCTTCACCTCATAGGTCTTGCCCTCGACCCGGAACTTGCCCGCTTCCTTGGCGCCCGCCTCGCCGTTCCCGGCGATGTAGTCGTCGTAGGCCACGGTTTCCGCCCGGATGAACCCCTTCTCGAAATCCCCGTGGATCACCCCCGCCGCCTGCGGCGCAAGAGTCCCCTTCGAAATCGTCCAGGCCCGCGCCTCCTTCGGCCCGACGGTGAAATAGGTCTGCAAGCCCAGAAGCGCGTAGCCCGCCTTGATCAGGCGATCCAGCCCCGCCTCGTGCAGCCCCATTTCCTCCAGGAACATCGCCGCCTCGTCCTCGGGGAGTTGCGCCAGCTCCTCCTCGATCCGGGCCGAGATCACGACCGAGGCCGCACCCTGCTTGGCCGCCATCTCTGCCACGCGGGCCGACTGCGAGTTGCCCGAGGCCGCCGAAGCCTCTTCGACGTTGCAGACGTAAAGCACCGGCTTCGCCGTCAGAAGCTGCAGCATCCGCCACTGCTTGCGGTCGTCCGCCGCCACCTGCACCGTCCGCGCCGGCTTGCCCTCATTCAGCACCGCCAGCGCCGCGCGGAGGAGACGGTCCTGGTCCAAAACCTCCTGATCCCCACCGCGCAGCTTCTTGGCCAGCGCGGTCAGGCGACGCTCGATCGATTCCATGTCGGCCAGCATCAACTCCGTCTCGATGGTCTCGGCGTCCGCCACCGGGTCGATCCGGCCCTCCACGTGGGTGATGTCCCCGTCCTCGAAGCAGCGCAGCACATGGGCGATGGCGTCGCATTCGCGGATGTTGGCCAGGAACTGGTTGCCCAGCCCCTCGCCCTTGGACGCGCCGCGCACCAGGCCCGCGATGTCGACGAAGGTCATGCGCGTCGGGATGATCTGCTTCGACCCGGCGATGGCCGCCAGCTTCTCAAGCCGCGCGTCGGGGACCGAGACCTCGCCCACGTTCGGCTCGATGGTACAGAACGGGAAGTTCGCCGCCTGCGCCGCCGCCGTCCGGGTCAGCGCGTTGAAGAGGGTCGACTTGCCCACGTTCGGCAGCCCGACGATGCCCATCCTGAAACCCATGTCACCCTCCGTTGCGCGCGCGGGCTGTCTCTACGGCGCGGACCTTCCCGGCGCAAGCCGGACTTGTCAGTCTCGCTGCAGCTCTGACCGTTCCCGCGACTGGAAGATCAGCAGCCAGGCCAGCAGGATGAACATCGGATGCGTCAGCCCGCCCGAGAAGATGAGTGCGAGCACCCAGATCGGGAAGACCAGGATGCCAAGGAACGGCCGTCCGGTCAGGACGATGGACAGGGGCGGCAGGAGGAGGGCGAGAAGGTAGTTCATGCCACATAGATGGGATGTCCGCGCCCGGTTCCAAGCCCGGCGGCCCGCAAAGCCGCCCATTGATTTCCCCGCGCGGCCCGTGGCAGATGGAGCCGTTGACAAGGGGGAACGCCATGACACGGATCGACGACACCTTCGCGCGGCTCAAGGCCGAGGGGAAGAAGGCCTTCGTCGCCTATATCATGGGTGGTGACCCGGACGAGGCGATAAGCCTCGCCGTGATGCAGGGCCTGCCCGCTGCCGGGGTCGACGTGATCGAACTCGGGATGCCGTTCACCGACCCGATGGCCGATGGTCCGACGATCCAGGCCGCAGGCCAGCGCGCGCTGGAGGGGGGCATGACGATGGATAAGGTCCTGGCCATGGTCCGCGCCTTCCGGGCGGGCGACCAGAAGACCCCCATCGTCCTCATGGGCTACTACAACCCGATCTATTCGCGGGGTGTCGACCGTTTCCTGGCGGACGCCAAGTCTGCCGGGATCGACGGGTTGATCGTCGTCGACCTGCCGCCCGAGGAGGATGACGAGCTTTGCATCCCCGCCCAGGCGGCGGGCCTGAACTTCATCCGCCTCGCGACCCCCACCACGGACGACAAGCGCCTCCCGAAGGTCCTGCAGAACACCTCAGGTTTCGTCTACTACGTGTCGATCACCGGGATCACCGGGGCCGCCGCCGCCCAGGCCGGGGACGTGGCGCCGGAAGTGGCACGGATCAAGCGGTCCACGAGCCTCCCGATCATCGTGGGCTTCGGGATCAACACGCCCGACCAGGCCCGAGCCATCGCAAGCGTCGCGGATGGTTGCGTCGTGGGTTCGGCGATCGTCAAGGACATCGGCGCGGGCGTCCCGGTGGCCGAGGTCTTGGCCAAGGTCAAGGCGCTCGCCGCGGGTGCGCATTCGGCCTGACCGGCGCGCCCGAGGGCCAAATTTCTTGAGGAAGAAATTTGCCAAGAATTTTGCTTAAAATTCTTGGGCGAACGGCCGGGTTGCCCCGGCCGCCGCTCTCTCAGGCCCAGCGCTGGATCGGCTCGATCCGGGTGACCGTTCCGGCCTCGCGTCCCGTCGGGTCGATATAGGTCAGCCTTCCGACGTCGTGCGCGATTTTCCAGGACCCCTCGGGCCCGCCCGACCAGGCGACATGATAGCCGTCGTCCAGCTGGTGCCATTCGCCGTTCATCGGCGCCTTGCCGGGCAGCACCATCTGCGCCAGACCACCGGCACCGAAACTCATCCGGGCGTCCTCTCCCTGGCCGATGTCGACGTGATGCGTGAAGCCCGGCAAAAGCACATCCAGCACCGATTTTCCAAGAACCGTCATGACAATATCCTTTCATCGCGCCGCCGTGGCAGGGGCGCTTGGCAACCGACCGGAATTGGTCTAGTAGCTTGACTATCGGCAGTGCATTGCATATTGTCAAGTCACTTGACCATTGGGGGCAAGGATGGTCCCGGACCACATCGGCTGGACGCTCTGGCAGGCCACGCAGGCCTGGCGGCGCGAGTTCGTTGCGGCAATGGCTGCCGCCGGTCACAGCTGGTTCGCCCAGGCGCGCGGCAACCTTCTGGTCCACATCGGTCCCGACGGCATCCGGCAGGGCGACCTGGCCGAGAAGGCGGGGCTCACCAAGCAGGCCGTCCAGCAGTTCGTGGACGAACTGGAGGCCGACGGCATCGTCAGGCGCAGCCCCGACGAGACCGACGCCCGCGCCCGCCGGATTACCCTCACCCCGGCCGGAGAGGCCGCGATGCGCGACGCCGACCGGATCAAGCTCCAGATCGAGGCCGCTTGGCGGGCAAGGCTTGGCAGCGACGCCTTCGACCAGCTGGAGGCTCTACTCCGAAGGGCAATCGGGCGCTAACCCCCGCGCCATCACCTTCCACATTCCGGCCACCACCGTCAGCTCTGCCGCCAGACACTCGACAGGAGCAATCGGATCGCAAAGAAGCGACCCCGCATTTCCATTGCGCCGCGCCCCGCGGATTGGTAACCAAAGATGACCAATCCGGAGGCTGCCCATGCCCGTCATCACCTGCATCGAGGACCTGAAGCGCCTGCACCAGAAGCGCACGCCGAAGATGTTCTGGGACTACTGCGAAAGCGGCAGCTATACCGAGCAGACCTTCCGCGAGAACACTTCCGACTTCGCGCAGATCCGCTTCCGCCAGCGCGTCGCCCGTGACCTGTCGGGCCGCGTCCTCGAAAGCACGATGGCGGGGCAGAAGGTCTCCATCCCCGTAGCGCTGGCCCCCGTCGGCTCCTGCGGGATGCAGCACCCCGACGGCGAGATCCACGCCGCCCGCGCCGCCGCGAAATTCGGCGTGCCCTTCACGCTCTCCACCATGTCGATCTGTTCCATCGAGGACGTGGCCGCCGCCAGCCCCGACCCGTTCTGGTTCCAGCTTTACGTGATGACGGACGAGGATTTCGTCGACGCCGCCATCGAACGCGCCCGGGCCGCAAAGTGCTCGGCCCTGGTCCTGACCTTGGACCTCCAGATCCTCGGCCAGCGCCACAAGGACCTGAAGAACGGGCTGTCGTCGCCGCCGAAGCTGACGATCCCCAACATCATCAACATGATGACCAAGCCGCGCTGGTCGATGGGGATGGTCCGCACCCCCCGCCGCCAGTTCCGCAACATCGTGGGCCATGTGAAGGGCGTGACCAACCTCGCCGACCTTGCGGCCTGGGCGAACGAGCAGTTCGACCCCAAGCTCGACTGGGCCAAGGTCGCCCGCATCCGCGACCAGTGGAAGGGCAAGTTCATCCTGAAGGGCGTCCTTGACCCCGAGGACGCCAAGATGGCCGCCGACATGGGGGCCGACGCGGTGATCGTGTCGAACCACGGCGGGCGGCAGCTCGACGGGGCGCTCAGCTCTATCCGCATGCTCCCCTCCATCGTGCGCGCCATCGGCGACCAGACCGAAGTCTGGCTCGATTCCGGCATCCGCTCCGGCCAGGACGTGCTGAAGGCGCTGTCGCTTGGGGCCAAGGGCACGATGATCGGCCGCGCCTATATCCACGGCCTCGGCGCGATGGGCGAGGCGGGCGTGACCAAGGCTCTGGAGGTGATCAAGAAGGAAATGGACATCACCATGGCCCTCTGCGGCGAACGCGATGTGAAGAACATGGGCCGCCACAACGTGCTGGTGCCAGAGGATTTCGAAGGCCGCTGGGCCTGACACCCCGCTCGTCGTCCGCCTTCGACGCTCCTCGCTGCCCCCCACGACGAGAAGCCGAAGGCGGATGAGGAGCTTCTTGCTATTTGATCAAATTCCGGCATAAACGCAGCGACAGTTCCCGGGGCCTGCCATGACTGCCGAAACCATCGCCGGTATTTCCACCGACCGCCTGACCGCTTTCGCCAAGCGCGAGGCCGAAATCTACGCCAAGGCCCGCCCCAAGGCGCTGAAGGCGCTCAAGGACGGCGCCGGCACCTTCCTGGGCGGCGTGCCGATGCACTGGATGGCCGACTGGCCGATGCCGCACCTGCCCCTGGTCGCCAAAGCTCACGGCGCAAGGATCGAGGATATCGACGGCCTGACGCTCGACGACTTCTGCCTCGGCGACACCGGGTCGATGTTCGGCCACTCCCCCGCGCCCGTCGCCAAAGCCATCCGCCACCAGGCCCGCCGCGGCCTCACCTACATGCTGCCGACCGAGGCCGCGCTCGACGCCGGTCGCCTTTTGACCGACCGTTTCGGCCCCTTCCGCTGGCAGATCGCCACCACCGCCACCGACGCCAACCGCTTCGCCCTCCGCGTCGCCCGCGCGATCACCGGCAAGCCCAAGGTCCTGGTGTTCAACGGCTGCTACCACGGCACGGTAGATGACACCTTCGTCTCCCTCGAAAACGGCAAGACCGTCAACTCCCCCGGCCTCCTCGGCCAGGTCAACGACCTCACCCAAACCGCCGTCTGTGCCGAGTTCAACGACCTCGCCTCGGTCGAGGCCGCGCTGGCCAAAGGCGACGTCGCAGCGATCCTGACCGAGCCGGTGATGACCAACTCCTGCATGGTCCTGCCCGAGGCTGGCTTCCACGACGGCCTCCGCCAATTGTCGAAGAAATACAACGCGCTCCTCATCATCGACGAGACGCACACCATCTCCTCCGGCCTCGGCGGCTACACCCGCGTCCACTCGCTCCGCCCCGACATCTTGGTCGTCGGAAAATGCGTCGCGGGCGGCATGCCCACCGCCGTCTGGGGCCTCACCGACGAGACCGCGAAGCGGTATCACGAGGCCGACGCCAGGCGCGAGCCCGGCCGCACCGGCATGGGCACCACGCTCTCCGCCAACCCGATGCAATTCGCCTGTCTGGTCGCCAACCTGTCCGAGGTCATGACCCCGGACAACTACGCCCACATGGAGAAACTGGCCGAACGCCTCTCCCACGGCCTCGCCAGGATCATCGACAAGCACCAGGCCCCCTGGCATGTCGTCCGCGTCGGCGCGCGGGTAGAGTTCATCTGCGCCCCCGGCCCGCTCAAGAACGGGACGCAAGCCGGCTACGCCCACCAGCCCCAAGTCGAGGCCGCGATCCACACCGGCCTGATCAACCGCGGCACGCTCATCGCGCCGTTCCACAACATGATGCTGATCAGCCCGGCAACGAAGAAGGCCCAGGTCGACCGCCTGATCGCCAGCTTCGACGCCATCCTGACCGAACTCTTCAAGGCCAACTGACATGACGAACAGCCCCTCCGGTTCCACGCCAGCCGAGGCGCAAGCCTTCCTCGACGCCCATCCCGAGATCGAGGCTTTTGACATTATCCTGCACGAC
Source organism: Tabrizicola sp. (assembly GCF_041913445.1). Lineage (GTDB taxonomy): Bacteria > Pseudomonadota > Alphaproteobacteria > Rhodobacterales > Rhodobacteraceae > Tabrizicola. The sequence goes on along the minus strand of NZ_JAYSFG010000027.1, from coordinate 13,510 downwards.
GCCAACGGAATTGGCCGGGGAAAGATCATCCGTCGGCATGAGCTTTTGTCTTTTTACAACAACGGCCGCCATCTTCCGATCTCCATCCTCGGCCTCGACATCTGCGGCGAGGATGTCCACGAGACGGGCCTCATCTGGGACCAGGGCGACGGCGACCTGCGCGCCTGGCCGATCCCGGGCACGCTGAAACCCCTGCACAACACCCAGCCCCCGCGCGGCGAGGTGTTCATGTCGATGTACACCCTCGACGGCGCGCCGATGACCTCGGACCCCCGCCACGCCCTGCAGCGGCAGGTTGACCTCCTCGCGCAAGACGGCCTCCACCCCGCAGGGGCGTTCGAGCTGGAATTCTTCCTCCTCGACCCCGAACGCGGCCCCGACGGCAAGATGCAGCCCGCCCGCGACGTGCTGGACCGCCGCTCAAGCCGCAAGACCGAGGTCTACTCGGTGGACCACCTGCACGGGATGCTGCCGCTCTTTTCAGACATCTACGCCGGCGCCGCGAAAGCCGGGATCAAGGCCGAGACGCTCATCTCCGAATACGCCCCCGGCCAGTACGAGCTAACGCTGCACTACCGCGAGAACGTCATGCAGGCCGCCGACGACCTGATGCGCCTGAAGCGCATCGTCCGGGCGCAGGCCCGCGCGCATGGCGTCGTCGCCTGCTTCATGGCCAAGCCCAACGAGAACTACGCGGGCTCGGGCATGCACTTCCACGTCTCGCTTCTGGACGACAAGGGCAAGAACGTCTTCATCGAGAAAGACGAAGGCAAGTGGAACCCCACCATCCTCCACGCCCTCGGCGGCCTGAAGGCAACGATGGGGGAATCGATGCTGGTCTTCGCCCCCCACGCCAACTCCTGGCGCCGGTTTGCGAGCCAATCTTATGCGCCGGTCTCCCCCACCTGGGGCGTCAACAACCGCTCCGTCGCGCTGCGCATCCCGGCGGGGGACATCAAGGCCCGCCGCATCGAACACCGCCCCGCAGGCGTGGACGCCAACCCCTACCTCGTGGCCGCCACCGTCCTCGCAGGCGTCCGCAAGGGCCTGAAGGAACAGATCGACCCGGGCCCGGAAACCACCGGCAACGGCTATGAGGACGAATCCGGCGCCGAAATCCCCGCCGACTGGAAATCCGCCATCGACGCCGCCAAGCGCTCCACCTTCCTGCAGGACGCGCTGGGCGAGGACATGCACCGCACCTTCACCGCGATCATGGCCGCCGAATATGCGCGCGTGATGCGCACGGTCAGCGAGGTGGACTTCGACCTGTACCTGCACACGGTCTGACCACAGGGGCCGATTTCTTCAAAGAAATCGGTCCGGATCCTTCAAAGGATCCGGCTCACCGCCCACCGGCAGGCCCCGGAACAGACCGGCACGCCCCGCGCAATCGCCGCCGCGATGATCCCAGGCACCCGCGCGTCCAGCCCCACCGGCGGCAGGATGCGCCCGGTGAACCCTGCCTCAGCAAGGGCCGTCGGAATGTCCTCGCTTACATGCCCACCCTCGGCCGCGAAGAACGGCAGGCAGACTCCGCCCCGCCCGGTCAGCGACGACAACTGCGGCTCCTGATCGATGAACCCCGCCGCGACCTCGGCCCCAGCCTCCCCGGCGATCCGCCCGGCGACATGCACCGCAATGTCCGACGGCACCGAGGACTTGAACGACCCATGCGCCGCAAGGATCACCTCGCGCACCCCGGCCTCGCGCACCAGGGTCACGCAAAGATCATGCACCGCAGGATCACACCCGAACGGCTCCAGAACGGTCCAGCCGACGGCCCCCACCTCGGCCAACTTCTTCGGGATCTGCACCTTGGTGAACCAGCCCCCCGCCATGAACATCGGGAAGACAACGCCCCCCGGCCGCCCGGCCACGGCCCGCGCAATCGCCCCCTCCTCGGCCAGCGTCGCCGCCCCGACCGACCATCCGGGAAGCAGAGCCTCCACTCTCGCTGCCAAGGCCTCCAGCGCCGCCCCGGCAGGGCGGGGGTCCGAGGGTTGGCCGTGGGCCACGATCAGGGCATGCTTCATCATGCGCCGATAGGTGACGCGCAAAGCGCCGGGGTCAACCCCGGTCTACGGCATCCGACTCGCGATATAGCGGGCGAAGTCGTAGTTCGGCCGCTCCAGGTGGCTCAGCGCCCCTGGGCTGGACATCCCCGCGCAGAGGCCCTTCCAGACCTTCTCGACGCAGCCCTTGTCCTCGACGTTCACGTCGTCCAGAAGCGCCTTGACCGATGCCAGATGCGCCTCGGCCTCGGGATCGGCCATCCACTCCGCGCTCATCCCGCCACCGAACAGCACCCGGACCGAGCCAGGACCGTCGGGCGTCAGCGACAGGTACCAAAAGTACCCCGGCGTCAGCGTGATCAGCAAAGCGGGGTAGATCGCCAGAAGCCAGGTGATCCGCCGGTCATCCCCCTGCAACACCGTGTTCGACGGATGCGCCAAGGCCAACGGCACCAGGTCGTTCTTGATGATCCAGTGGTAGTTGAACGCCTCTTCGCCCTCGGGGCATTCCATCTTGTTCAGGTCCGACGCCCCGCCGATGGTCCCGGCATGGCAGACCGGCAGGTGGTAGCTTTCCATGAAATTCTCGGCCAGGACCTTCCAGTTCGTGTCCCAGCGGAACTCCTCCCGGAAGACCTCGCGGTAGTCCTGCATCGGCAGGTGGCCCACCAGCCGATCCACCCCCGCCAGCCGTTCCGCCACCGGGGGCGCGTCCGGATTCAGCGTCACCATGATCCAGCCCTGCCAGTCCTCCACCCGAACCGAAGGAAGCTTCACGTCTTCCTTGCAGAACCCCTCGTTCCGCGCCATCGCGGGCGCACCCCTAAGCGACCCGTCGAGGTTGTAGGTCCAGGCGTGGTACGGGCAGACGATCGACCGCACATTCCCCCGGCCTTCCAGCAAAGTGCTCATCCGGTGGCGGCAGACGTTGGACATGCCGCGCAAGACGCCCTCGCGGTCGCGCAGGATGATCACCGGCTCTCCGGCGATGACCATCGTCAGGTAGTCGCCAGGGTTCGGCAAGGCATCCGCCCGGCCCGCGCAAAGCCACTCACGCGCGAAAATGTGCTCCTCCTCGGCCTTCGCGAAATCCGGCGAGGTGTAGACCGACTTCGGCATCGCCCGCGCCCGTTCAAAGGGGACCGAGACATTGGCGCGCAGTTCCGCGATGGCAAGCGTGGGGTCGTGCTGGGTCATGGGGGCCTCCTGCCGCCAGCTTGCGCCCCGACGGCCCGCCGTTCCAGCAGAAATCCGACAGCTTCAGGGGAAATGCGCCCTGATCGCCGCCGCGAAAGCCTCGGCCAGCTTGGGGTTCGCCTCGGCATCATAGTGGATGCCATCCACCGGAGACACCTTGACCACCTGCCCCGCATCCAGGAACGGCACGCCCACCCGCTTCGCCGCCGCTTCCACCTCGGCGGCCAGCCGCTGCGACTTCGCCGCCCCGCCCGCGAACATCTCCTTCAGACAGCCCACCTCGATGATCGGCGGCGGGGCGACCAGCAGCACCTCCGGGGCCTTGCCCCCCGGCCCGCAATCGCTGGCCCGGATGACGCGCACCACCCGCTCCAGCGAATGACCGATGTCCGCGGCGTTGACCGAAAAGCGGGGCTTCAGGTCGTTGGTACCCAGCATGACCAGTACCACGTCGATGGGCTTGTGGCTTTCCAGAAGCGCCGGCAGGACGGTCAGGCCGTTGCGATGCTCGCCCTCGACCGGGTCGTCGTGGACCGTGGTCCGCCCGGGGTGCCCCTCCGTGATGACCTCCCACTCCGGCAGCAGCTTCGCGAGGCGTCCGGCCCAACGCTCATCGCGGTCGAACCGACCCGCACCGTCCAGGTCGGGCATCGGAATCGTGCCGTGCGTGTTGCTGTCGCCGAACAGCAGGATCGTTCTGGTCATGGCTACCTCCCCATCGATTTTCCCCAGCCTAGCCGCCCCGTCCGCAGTCTTGAACGAGAAAAGCATTGCCAGAAGCTGATTGACGTACCTCAGCCTGCGTCGGATACTTGATGCCGGAAACCTGGAGCCCGCCTTGCGGCCAACTGTCAACGATATCGCCCGCGAGGCTGGGGTCAGCCTTGCCACGGTCGACCGCGTCCTGAATGCCCGGCCCGGCGTTCGCGAAAAGACCATCCGCGCGGTGAACGAGGCCATCGCCAGGCTGGGCTATGTCCGCGACCTGACCGCCGCGAACCTGGCGCGGGGCCGCTCCTACCGCGTGGCCGTCCTGCTACCCGACACGGAAAGCCAATTCATTCAAAGCCTTGCCGAGGCGCTGACCGAGGCCGGCTCTGCCGCCGCCACCAGCCGGACCGAGCTGAAGCTGCACCGCTTCCCCGCCGAGGACCCGCATGCGCTGGCCGCCCTCCTCGCCACCCTCGTCCAGCGGGATTATGTCGGTGTGGCACTGATGGCCCCCGAGACACCCGTGGTGCGGGACGCGGTCCGGTCCCTGCGCGCCAAGGGCATCCCCGTGGTGGCGCTGGTCTCCGACCTGCCCAACGCCGACCATTTCGTCGGGATCGACAACCGCGCCGCTGGACGGACCGCCGGCGTGATGATGGGCCGCTTCCTTGGCGGAGGCCCCGGGCAGGTCATGGTCCTTGGCCAGTCGCTTCTGGCCCGCGACATGATCGAACGCCGCCGCGGTTTTGACGAGGTGATGCAGCGCGACTTTCCCGGGCTTGAGGTCCTTCAGTCGCTGGAAACCCACGGCTCTCCCACCACCCTCCGGCAGGTGGTGGCCGAGATGCTGGGCAATGCGCCCCATGTCAGGGGAATCTACGCGATGGGCGGCGGAAGCCGGACCTTGACGCAAACCCTTGATGATATGGGGCTTTCCGGGAAGCTGACCGTCATCTGCCACGAACTGACCCCGCACGTCCGCATCGCGCTGGAACGGGGCAGCATCACCGCCGTCATCACTCAGAACATCGGACACCTCGCCCGATCCACCCTTCGCGTGCTGCGCGCCAAGGCTGACAACCAGCCGCTGGACGAGGGTCAGGAACAAATCCGAATCGAGATCGTCCTGCGCGAAAACCTCCCCGCCCTGCCCGATTCCACCCGCCAGGTTTCCGACGACAAGGCCTCCTGAGGCCATCTCAAATCGCTTTGACACAGGCGCGTCGAGGAAAATGAGGTACGTTCCTCAAAAATGCTTTACAGGTCCCTTTGACCCTGCCTATGGTCACCGCAATCCAAAGAAGGCCCGGCCACGGGTCCATTTCCATCAAACCGGGAGGAACGCATGAAACGGACGTCACTCGCCGCCTCGGCGGCCATCGCGCTGGTCTGGGCAACACAAGCCAGCGCTCAAGGCAGCGAACTCACCCTCTGCTGGGCCGCCTGGGACCCGGCCAACGCGCTGGTCGAACTGTCCAAGGACTTCGAGGCGCAGTCGGGCATCAAGATGAACTTCGAGTTCGTCCCCTGGCCCAACTTCGCCGACCGTATGCTGAACGAGCTGAACTCGGGCGGGCAGCTCTGCGACCTGATGATCGGCGACAGCCAGTGGATCGGCGGCGCGGCCGAGAACGGCTGGTACGTCAAGCTGAACGACTTCTTCGCCGCCGAAGGCATCTCGATGGACGCCTTCGTCCCCGCCACGGTGACCGGCTACTCCGAATGGCCGAAGAACACGCCCAACTACTGGTCACTCCCCGCTTTCGGCGACGTGGTCGGCTGGACCTACCGCAAGGACTGGTTCGAGCGTCCCGAAATCCAGGCCGCCTTCAAGGAAAAGACCGGCCGCGACCTGACGCCCCCCGCAACCATGGCGGAACTGAAGGAAGTGGCCGAATTCTTCCAGGGCCGCGAGATCGACGGGAAGACCGTCTACGGCGCCTCGATCTACACAGAGCGCGGGTCCGAAGGCATCACCATGGGCGCGATGAACGTCCTCTATTCCTTCGGCTTCAAGTACGACAACCCGGAGAAGCCCTACGAGATGGAAGGCTTCGTCAACTCTGACGGCGCCGTCGCGGGGCTGGAGTTCTACAAGTCGCTTTATGACTGCTGCGTCGCGCCGGGCACGTCTAACACCTACATGGGCGAAGGCATCGACGCCTACAAATCGGGCCAGGTCGCGCTCCAGATGAACTTCGCCTTCACCTGGCCGGGCTTCGAGGTCGACCCCAACGTGGGCGGCGGCAAGACCGGCTACCTGGTGAACCCGGCCGGCCCGAACGGCGAGAAATTCGCCCAGCTCGGCGGTCAGGGGATCAGCGTCGTCGCCAACACCGACAACATGGACGGCGCGCTGGCCTACATCAAATGGTTCGCCCAGCAGGACGTGCAGCAGAAGTGGTGGTCGATGGGCGGTTTCTCCTGCCTGCGCGCCGTGGTCGAGGACCCGGCCTTCGCCACCAGCCAGCCCTACGCGCAGACCTTCCTGGACAGCATGGCCATCGTGAAGGACTTCTGGGCCGAGCCGTCCTACGCCTCGCTCCTCCAGGCGAGCCAAGCCCGCATCCATGAATATGTGGTCGCCGGCAACGGCACCGCGAAAGAGGCTCTGGACGGCCTGATCGCCGACTGGACCGAAGTCTTCGAGGACGAAGGCAAGCTCTAAGCCCCCCACCCTGCCCCTCTCCCGCGCGGGGAGGGGGGCACCCTTCAAACACCTTCCCCCAATCACCAAAGGGGGTAGGCTGGGGACCTATTCCCCGACGGAACCCGGATCATGGCAAACCCCATCGACATCGCGGCCCAAGCCACCCCGCCGACCCTTGCCCGCAAGGTGCGCGGGCTCTCGGACCGCACCATCGCCTGGATCTTCGTGGCCCCCACGATCTTCCTTCTCCTCGCGATCAACATCTTCCCGCTGATCTGGACCGTCCGCCTCTCGTTCACCAACTACGCCGCCAACAAGCCCAACGCCGAAGTCAAATGGGTCGGCCTGCGCAATTACGAGCGCATCCTGACCGATGAGGACATCTGGTCGAACATGACCACCACGGCGCATTTCCTGATCTGGACGATCTTCTTTCAGGTCCTGATCGGCTTCACGCTGGCCTGGCTCATCAACCGCAAGTTCAAGGGCAACGACCTGCTGACCACGCTGATCGTGCTGCCGATGATGCTGTCCCCCGCCGTCGTGGGCAACTTCTGGACCTTCCTCTACCAGCCGCAGATCGGCGTGGTGAACTACATCGTCGAATTCTTCACCGGCATACCGGCCGCCAGCTTCTCGATGCTCGGCCCCGGCGGGCTGGCCCCCTGGTCGATCGTCATCGTCGACACCTGGATGTGGACGCCCTTCGTGATGCTGATCTGCCTCGCGGGCCTTCGCTCGATCCCCGACTACATCTACGAGGCCGCCGAGGTCGACCGCGCCTCCAAGTGGCGGCAGTTCTGGACGATCACCGTGCCGATGGTGCTCCCCTTCCTGATGCTCGCCGTCCTCTTCCGCGGCATCGAGAACTTCAAGATGTTCGACATGGTCAACCTTCTGACCGGCGGCGGTCCGGGCAGCGAGACGCTGCTCACCTCCATCGACCTCAAGCGCGAGGCCTTCGAGAAATGGCGCACCGGCTATTCCTCGGCCTACGCGATCATCCTCTTCGTCACCGTCTTCGGCCTGGCCTCGATCTACGTGAAGGCGCTCAACAAGGTGAAGGAGCGGTGATGTCCCACGCATTCACCCTCGCCCCGGCCCCCCACCCCCAGCCCCTCCCCACGCGGGGGAGGGGAGCCTCCCGGCCCCTCCGTCTTGCGCAGGCGCATCCATCCCGCGCCTCCCTCCCCCCGCGGTGGGGGAGGGCTGGGGTGGGGGGGACCCGCCGCCAGCCAAGTGCACACCGCCAATTCAGGAGCGCCCAGATGAGCGCCGTCCATCCCTTGAAATCACCGACCTTCACCGCTCCTCGCCGCGCTGCCCGGTGCATGATCGCGACGCTCCGGCCGGTGGCCTCGATCATCTCCGCGACCGTCACCCCAGCCCCCCACCCCCCGCCCCCCCCCCCCCCCCGGGGGGGGGGGGTTGCTGGGGGGCGGCCCCCACGCCACCAGCCAAGGGCGCCCCGCCAGACATGGAGCGCACCAATGAGCGCTTGTTCCATAACCAAAGCCTCGAGCTGGGTCGCCTCCGCTCACTTTCGCTCCTCCCGCGCGCTTCGGACGCTGCCCTCGATCATGACCACCGCCGTCGCCCCCCACCCCCAACCCCTCCCCACCAGGGGGAGGGGAGCCTCCCCGGCCCGGCCCTTGGGCTTGACAGCCACCGCCAAGCTCCTGCCTCCCCCCGCGTGGGGGAGGGATGGGGTGGGGGGGCACCCGGCCCGAAAAGGAGCGCGCCCATGAGCGCCTATTCCGTCACCGAACCCTCCAAGGCCTCGAAATGGGTCGCGGCCGGCCTTGTCACGCTCTACACGGTCATCACCCTTCTGCCGCTCGTGTGGATCATCTCCACCAGCTTCAAGACCGGCCCGGACTCGATCTCCTACCCGCCGAAGGTGTTCTTCGACCCGACGGTCGAGGGCTACGTGAACCTCTTCACCACCCGCACCCGCCCCGCCGTGTCGGAACTCGAAGCGCTACCCCCGCCCGAAGGCCTGATGGAGGAAATCGCCCGCCGCCAGGGCACCATCATCACCGGCCCGTCGCGCTTTGGCGAACGCTTCCTGAACTCGGTCATCATCGGCTTCGGCTCCACGGCGCTGTCGATCTTCCTCGGCACCCTCGCGGCCTACGCCTTCAGCCGCTTCAAGGTCCCACTCAAGGATGACCTCCTCTTCTTCATCCTCTCCACCCGGATGATGCCCCCCATCGCCGTCGCGATCCCGATCTACCTGATGTACCGGGAACTTGGCCTCTCCGACACGCATCTCGGGATGATCCTCCTCTACACCGCGGTGAACATCTCGCTCGCCGTCTGGCTCCTGAAGGGCTTCATCGACGAGATCCCGCGCGAATACGAAGAGGCCGCCCTGATCGACGGTTACACCCGCTTCCAGGCCTTCCGCAAAGTCGTCCTGCCGCAGGCGGCCACCGGCATCGCCTCGACCGCGATCTTCTGCCTGATCTTCGCCTGGAACGAATACGCCTTCGCCGTCCTCCTGACCTCCGGCAACGCCCAGACCGCGCCGCCCTTCATCCCGACGATCATCGGCGTGGGCGGCCAGGACTGGCCCGCCGTGGCTGCCGGGGCGACGCTGTTCCTCCTCCCCGTGATGATCTTCACTATCCTCCTCCGGAAACACCTCCTGCGCGGGATCACGTTCGGAGCCGTGCGCAAATGACCCGGCCTTTCATCTTTGCCCAAATATCCCCGCCGGAGGCATCCGCCCCCAGCCACCCGCCCACTCACCTGGAAAGGAGCGCCTGATGACAGCTTTCTTCAACGGCCTCCTCCGGCTCCGCCGCGGTCCGTGGGAGATGCTCGCCACCATCCTGATCGCCCTCGGCGTCGTGATGCTGATGCAGCCCTTCTTCCTCTGGGCCTACACCTGGTCCTTCCTCGTGACCCTCGTCGGCACCGTGATGTTCATCATCACCAGCCACTTCCCGGAATAGACATGGCCGAAATCGTCATCCGCAACCTCCGCAAGGAATTCGGCGCCTTCACCGCCGTCAAGGGTTCCAGCTTCACCATCAAGGACGGTGAGTTCTTCATGCTCCTCGGCCCTTCCGGCTGCGGCAAGACCACGACCCTGCGCATGATCGCGGGCCTCGAACTTCCCACTTCCGGCGAGATCCTGATCGACGGTGAGGACGTCAGCCAAAAGCCCGCCTCCCAGCGCGACATCGCGATGGTCTTCCAGATGTTCGCCCTCTACCCGCACATGAACGTCCGCAAGAACATCGCCTATCCCCTTGTTTCCCAGGGCGTTCCCAAGGCCGAAGTGCAGCGCAAGGTCGCCGAGGTCGCAAAGATTCTCCGCATCGACCACATGCTCGACAAACCCGTCGGCGGCCTGTCGGGAGGCGACCGCCAGCGCGTCGCCCTCGGCCGCGCCATCGTGCGGAACCCCAAGGCCTTCATGATGGACGAACCCCTTGGCGCCCTCGACGCCGAATTCCGCGAGATCATGGCCGAGGAGCTCCGCGCCCTCCACGACCGGATGCACGCCACCACCGTCTACGTCACCCACGACCAGCTGGAAGCCATGCAGATGGGCGACAAGATCGTCGTGATGAACCATGGCGTCGTCGAGCAGTTCGGGACCCCGCAGGACATCTACGACCACCCCGCCACGCTCTTCGTCGCCGACTTCATCGGCAGCCCCGCGATGAACTTCCTGCGCTTCGACGGCACCGCCACCGCCGGGGCCGAGAGCGTCACTTTGGGAGACACCCCCATCACCCTCCCCCAACTCCAGGAACCCGCCAGCGGCCAACTGGTCCTCGGCGTCCGCCCCGAACACGTCGCCCTTTCCGACACGGGCGCGATCAAGGGCCGGATCGAGGCCACCGAATACCTCGGCACCACCCAGATCGTCACCCTCTCCACCCCCTTCGGCCCCGTGAAAGCCCGCACCCCCTCCACCACGCCCGCAAGGCCCGGAGACCTCACCGGCCTCCACCTCAACGCCCCCCGCCTCTCGCTCTTCGACGCCACCACCGGCCGCGCCGTCCGCACTGCCGCCAACGCCGGGGTCCATCATGGCTGAGGTCGAACTCTCCCACCTGTCGAAATCCTTCGGCGCCACCAAGGCCCTGCAGGACGTCACCATGACCATCCCCTCGGGAGCCTTCGTCGTCCTCCTCGGCCCCACGGGCGCCGGCAAGACCACCACCCTGCGCCTGATCGCCGGCCTCGACAAACCCGACGCCGGTGACGTCCGCATCGCCGGCCAGTCCGTCCTGCAAGACACCCCCGCCCAGCGCGACGTGGCGATGGTCTTCCAGCAATACTCGCTCTACCCCCACCTCACCGTCCGCGACAACCTGGCCTTCCCGCTCCGCTCCCCCATGATCGCGATGCCCGAGGACCAGATCGCCAAGCGCGTCGCAGAAGTGGCCGAGGTCCTGCGGATCCCCCACAAGCTCGACAACAAGGCCACGGCGCTTTCCGGCGGAGAGATGCAGCGCGTCTCCATCGGCCGCGCACTGGTTCGCAACCCCCGCATCTACCTGATGGACGAACCCCTCTCCTCGCTCGACGCCAAGCTCCGCGCCGACCTCCGGATCGAGCTGAAGCGCATCCACCACGACCTCGCCGCCACCTTCCTCTACGTGACCCACGACCAGATCGAGGCAATGACCATGGCCACCCACGTCGGCGTCCTCGACCACGGCAAACTCGTCCAGTTCGGCACCCCGCGCGAGATCTACGAAAACCCCGTCACATCCTACGTCGCCTCCCGCCTCGGCCAGCCGCACATCAACCTCCTGCCCGCCGATGCCTTCGGAAACGCCCCTCCAAACGCCGCCCAGATCGGCCTCAGACCCGAACACATCCACGTCGGCGACGGCCAGCCCGCCACCATCCAAAGGGTAGAACACCTCGGCGACCAGACCCGCCTCCACCTCTCCCTCGGGCTGCACAGCCTCATCACCCTCACCGAACCCCACACTGCCCTCAAACCGGGCGAAACCCTCCTGATCCGCCCCCACAACCCCCTCTGGTTCGACGCCTCCGGCAACCGCATCTGAAAGGCCAACCCCATGAAACAGTTCATGAACTCGCGCGAGAGCCTCGTCACCGAAGCCATCGACGGCCTCCTCAGAACCTCCGGCGGCAAGCTCGCGCGCCTCGATGGCTACCCCCACATCCGCGTCGTCATCCGCACCGACTGGGACCGCTCCAAGGTCGCGCTCGTCAGCGGAGGCGGCTCCGGCCATGAACCCTCGCACGCCGGTTTCGTCGGCCAGGGGATGCTCACCGCCGCCGTCTGCGGCGACGTCTTCGCCTCGCCCTCGGTGGACGCCGTCCTCGCCGGCATCCTCGCCGTCACCGGCAAGGCCGGCTGCCTCCTCATCGTGAAGAACTACACCGGCGACCGCCTGAACTTCGGCCTCGCCGCCGAGCGCGCCCGCGCCTTCGGCCTCAAGGTCAGCATGGTCATCGTCGACGACGACGTGGCGCTGCCCGACCTCCCCCAGGCGCGCGGCGTCGCCGGAACCCTCTTCGTCCACAAGATCGCCGGGGCCATGGCCGAATCCGGCGCCGACCTCGACACCATCACCGCCGCCGCCACCCAGGTCATCAAGGGCGCCATCTCCATCGGCATGTCGCTCGACACCTGCACCGTCCCCGGCTCCCCCAAGGAAGACCGCATCAGCGCCGGAAAAGCCGAACTCGGCCTCGGGATCCACGGCGAGGCCGGGATCGAACAGGTCGACTTCTCCGGCGCCCGCTCCGCCATGCAGATGGTGGCCGAAAAACTCCTGCCCCACACCGGTCCCGGCGACCACGTCGCGCTCCTCAACAACCTCGGCTCCACCACGCCGCTCGAAATGTCCGTCCTCGCCGAAGAACTCGCCCGCTCCCCCTTGGGCGGGAAGGTCAAATGGATGATCGGCCCCGCCCCCCTGATGACCTCGCTCGACATGCACGGCTTCTCGGTCTCGCTCCTCCCCGTCGACCACGCCCAGGTCACCTCCCTCGCCGCCCCCGTGGCCCCCCATGCTTGGCCCGGCCTCTCCCCGTTCGGACAGGTCGTCGTCAAACCGCTCCCCGACGGCCTCGCGCCGATCCAGCCGGTGCCAAGCGCCCACCCCGCCCGCCGCGCGCTGATCGAGCGCTGCTGCAAGGCCCTGGTCGCCGTCGAAGCCGACCTCAACACCCTCGACGCCAAGTCGGGAGACGGCGACACCGGCAGCACGCTTGCCGGGGCCGCCCGCGCCCTCCACGCCGCCCTCGACCGCCTCCCCCTCGCCGACCCTACCCAACTCTACCGCGCAATCGGCATGGAACTGAGCCAGACCATGGGCGGCTCCAGCGGCGTCCTCCTCGCCATCTTCTTCGCCGCCGCGGGCGACGCGAGCGCCTCCGGCAAGACCTGGATTGGCGCGTTGACCGCAGGTCTGGACCGAGTGATGCAAGTCGGCGGAGCCGCCCCCGGCCACCGCACCATGATCGACGCCCTCGCCCCCGCCCTCGCCGCCCTGCCCAACGGAGTGGCGCAAGCCGCCAAAGCCGCCCGCGAGGGCGCCAACGCCACCGCCCAGATGACCCGCGCCAAGGCCGGCCGCGCCAGCTACCTCGCCGCCGACAAGCTCAAGGGCCACAATGACCCGGGCGCAGAAGGCGTCGCGCGACTGTTCGAGGACCTCGCCAAGGGCTGACACCGCGCCCCGCCCCAGCTGTCATCTCCCGCAGGCAGGCATTTATAGCGACAAGCCCGCGCCATCGTAGGCCAGAGTGCACAGTTGGAAGCTGCACTTGAGGGCTAACCTCTTATCCCTTTCACCTGGCCCCAAATATCCCACGGGGGTCCGGGGGTGTGAAACCCCCGGCCGCCAGCCAGAGGCGACTCCCTTGCGGCCCCCAGGACCGAACCCCAGCCCCTGGCGCCCCCTCTCCCCTCGGGGGAGAGGGTCGGGGT
>NZ_JAYSFG010000026.1:0-41097 GCF_041913445.1 Tabrizicola sp. | reverse complement strand
CGGCTCCGGCTCGATGATCGGCGTCCTCCTGGGCGCGCTCCTCGTCGACACCATCGACAACTCGCTCACCCGCTGGGCAGTCGTCAGCGAATTCTGGCGCGACGCCCTCCTCGGGGGCCTCATCATGGTCGCTGTCACCGTGGACACGCTGGCCAGCCGCCAACTGACCAAACTTCGCAAGGGGGGAACGCAGTGACCAAATTCCTCACCCCCTGGGAAACCGGCCTTCTCGCCGTGTTCCTCGCCACGCTCGCCCTCAACGCCAGCTTCGCGCCCGAATTCCTGACGGTGCAGAACCAGATCAACCTGTTCCAGCTGTCGATCGAGAAGATCATCGTCGCGCTGATCATGACCCTCGTCATCATCAATGCCGAGATCGACCTCTCCGTCGCCTCGATCATGGGCCTCTCCGCCGCGCTCTTCGGCTACCTCGTCAACGCGGGCACACCGGGGGGCCTCGCCATTCTGATCTGCCTCGCCGCGGGCCTGATCGCCGGCGCGGTGAACGCCGTTCTCATCGCCCGCGTCGGTATCCCATCCCTCGTCGTCACCCTCGCCATGCTGATCGGCTTCCGCGGCTTGGCCCGGGTCCTCGTCCAGGACAACTCGCTCGGCGACTTCCCGCAATGGTTCACCGACCTTGGCCAGAAGGGCCTGATCGGCCCCATCCCCCTCGCGATACTCCTCTTCTTCGCGCTCCTGATCCTCCTCGGCATGACCCTCCACCGCTCCTCCTTCGGGCGGCAGGTCATCGTCATCGGCACCAACGCCGAGGTCGCCCGCTTCTCCGGCCTGAACGTCGCCCGGGTGAAGACCGTCCTCTTCCTCCTCTCCGCGCTGATCTCCGCCCTCTGCGGCCTCCTCTACGCCGCGCGCCTCGGCTCCGTCCGCGGCGACACCGCGCTGGGGTTCGAGCTCGACATCATCACCATGGTCCTCCTTGGCGGAGTCAGCATCTTCGGCGGCAAGGGCAGCATGGTGGGCGTGTTCCTGTCGATCCTGATCGTCCTGAACCTGCGGAACGGCATGGGCCTGATGAGCATCACCGGCCACATGCAGACCGGCGTGATCGGCGTCCTCCTGATCGGCTCTGTCCTGTTGCCGAACCTCATGGCCGACCTCAAGGCCCGCAAACGAAAGGAAGCGTAATGCAACGCCACGCCTTCAAGATGCGCCTGAACCCGGGTATGGAGGCCGAATACACCCGCCGCCATGACGCGATCTGGCCGGAACTGGTTCAGCTTCTTAAGGACACCGGCATCTCGAACTACTCGATCCACCTGGACCGGGAAACCAACACCCTCTTCGGCTACCTCGAACGCCGCGACGACCACAGCATGGACGACCTGCCGAACCACCCGGTGATGAAGAAGTGGTGGGCCTACATGGGCGACATCATGGCCACCAACCCCGACGGCTCCCCCGTCGCGATCCCGCTGGCCGAGACCTTCTACATGGCCTGAGCCGCTACCACCGCGCCACGGCGTCCCGCCACGCGGCAACATACCCGGTCCACAGCGCATCCCGCTCCGGCACCACCTCCACCGCCGGAGCCGCCTTCACCGCCAACGGTCCCGCCAACAAAGCCGCCCCCAGCCCCGTCCCGGCCCCAGCCCCCGATCCGCGCACAACGCGGCCCGTCGCAGTGGCCAGCATCCGCAGGAAGGCCAGGTTCCCCCCAAAAGCCCCCTCCACGATCACCGGCCCCTCCGCACCCGCCAGATCAAGACACTCCGCCCCCATCAGCGCCGCATAGAACGACGCCGCCGCCATCCGCGCGCCGCCCTCGGGCTCCCCACCAACCCAACCGAACCGCTTCCCCGGAAACGGCCCTGTCCCGGGATGCAACGACGGCATCGCCATCACACGTCCCTCCAGCACCGTGCGCAGTTCCCCATCGGACGGCTCGACAATCCGCCCGCCCATGATCTCTTCCATCTCGCGCCCGCCCATGAACCGCGCTGTCGGCACCGGCTGGCCCAAGGCATTCACGTTCACCAGCACATCCCGCGCGGCATCCAGCTCCACCGCCCGGCCCCCCAGGGCCATCACGATCATCCAGGTCCCCGTCGAGATCACTCCACACGGAGCCTTCGTCAGATGCGGCACCAGCGAGGCGTTGGAATCATGGATCCCGCACAACACCGGCGTGCCCACCGGCAACCCTGTCGCCTCCGCCACCGAAGGCAACACTGGCCCCAGCACATCCGCCGCGCGCCGGACCGGGGGGAACAACCCCTCCCACCCCATGCGGGAGACCAGCGACGAAAACCGTCCCTCCCACGGGTTCCACAGATCGGTATGGCACCCCAGCGAGGTCGCCTCGCTCGCCGCCACCCCGGACAGCCGGAATGACCAGTACTGCGCCAGCATCAGCACATGCCGCACCCGCGCAAACTCTGCCGGAAAGGCCCGCGACAGCCAGAACACCTGAGCGCCCACATTCAGTCCAACGGGCAACCGAGGCGACCCCGTCTCGGCAAACCCCGGCCGCACCGCGTCATAGTCGGCGGCCAGACCATCGGGCCCCACATGCTCATAATCCAGCATCGGCAGCGCCAGTCCGCCATCCGCGTCCACCAGTACGCAGGCCGCCCCGTGCGTGGTGATCGACACCGCATCGACCCCCCGCTCAGCCGCCACCCGCAATCCGGACAGCGCGAATGTCCACAGCATCTCCATGTCGTGATGCGGATAAAGCCCATCGCGCACCACCGCGTTCGGCGTCCGCGCCAGCACCTCCTCGACCCCCGTGGCCAGGTCCACGACCAGCACCTTGGCGTTGGTCTTGCCGATGTCCAGCACCGCGATCCGCCGCATTCCCCGTCCCCCACGAAAGCGTCGGGAACAGCCTATCCGACTGATTTCACAAGGGGAAGCGAATGGTGGGGAAGCGACTGGTGACCCCGGATGGATTCGAACCATCGACCTGCCGCTTAGGAGGCGGCCGCTCTATCCCCTGAGCTACGGGGCCACATGTCCTGAATGCTTGGAAACGCCCGACTTGGCAACGGCTGAAAAGAAAAGGGGAGGCAAGTTTTGGCCCACTACCTCCCCCTTGGTCCGTCGTGTCCAGTTTGAGAGCTTGCAGGACGCGCCAGATATGGCCAGCCGAATGGCTGTTAGCGGTAACAGTAGCACGCGAAACCGCCTTGGACAAGCCTTGTCTTTGGCGGTAACAAAGGGGGAAGCATCCCTGTCGGAAGTGCACCTTGACCAAACTGACCCCCGACCCGCGCCATACCCTGACCCTCCGTGACGTCTCCGAGGCGTCCGGGGTCAGCGAAATGACGGTGAGCCGGGTGTTGCGCAACCGCGGCGACGTCTCTGCGCCCACCCGTGAAAAGGTGCTCGAAGCCGCCCGCGCCCTGGGCTACGTGCCGAACAAGATCGCCGGGGCGCTGGCCTCGCAGCGGGTGAACCTGGTGGGCGTCGTCATCCCGTCGCTGTCGAACATGGTCTTTCCCGAAGTGATGACCGGCATCTCCGAGACGCTGGAAGGCACCGGCCTCCAACCCGTCGTCGGTGTCACCAACTACCTGCCCGACCGCGAGGAATCCGTCATCTACGAGATGCTCTCCTGGCGTCCCTCGGGCATGATCATCGCCGGGCTGGAGCACTCAACAGCCTCCCGCGCCATGCTGGCCCGGGCAGGCATCCCGATCGTCGAGATCATGGACATCGACGGCGAACCCATCAACCACGCCGTTGGCATCTCGCACCGCCGCGCCGGGCGCCAGATGGCCGAAGCGATCATCGCCGCCGGTTACCGCAAGATCGCCTTCCTTGGCACCCAGATGCCGAACGACTTCCGCGCCAAGAAACGTCTGGAAGGGTTCGAGGAAGCGCTGGCCAAGGCGGGCCTCTCGCTCGTCGACCGCGAGTACTACTCCGGCGGCTCGGCGCTTCTGAAGGGTCGCGAGATGACGGCGGCCGTCCTGAACCGGACTCCGGACGTCGATTTCCTGTACTATTCCAACGACATGATCGGGGCAGGGGGGCTTCTCTACTGCCTGGCCCAGGGCCTCGACGTCCCCGGGCGGATCGGGCTTGCGGGCTTCAACGGGGTCGAGCTTCTGGACGGCCTGCCCCGCAAGCTGGCAACTATGGACGCCTGCCGGCTGGAGATCGGCCGCAAGGCCGCGAAGATCATCGCCGACGCGCCCGAGGCTTCCCAGGTCGAAGAGCTCTTTCCGACGCTCGAACCCGGCGACACGATCCGTCAGGCGTAATGACGCCAGGAACAAGGTTGCCGCCCGGTAAACGCCCACAGCCAACCCATTGATCTTACAAAGGTGCCGGACCCTGTCCTGCGTGGACACTGATCTCGGCCCAGACAATCCCGGTGCGCCGCTGCATTTCCGGCACCGCGCCCGGATGCCCCAGGAAGACCCCGACCGGCATCAGTTCCCAGCCCTGGCCCTCATCCCCGAAGCGGATCCGACGGACCTCGTCCCGCCCCAGGCGCCCGCCGAAGAAGACCGACTTCCGCCCGTCCTCGACCATCGAGGGAAACACCCCGCGCCAGACCAGCCGCTCGGGTCCGAGCCGCAGCCCGAACTCCTCCCACAGCTCACGCAGAAGGCAGTCCTCGGGCCCCTCGTTCCCCTCGCGCCCGCCGCCCGGCAGGTCCCAGAGACCCGGCCAGCGCAGGCCCGGCTTTTCATCCCGAAGATAGACCAGGACCGAGGCCCCGCAGAACAGCGCCGCCTTGGCCCCGGTAAAATCGGGGGTCACGGGTTGTCGTTGATGTCGCGGTCCCAGAGCTTGACCTGCCCCTCGCGGACGCCCACCAGTCGGCGCAGCACCAGCCAGGCCACGACCGAGACGATCGCGAAGATCAGGATCAGCGCCGGCACCCCTGCCGGGATGCCGAAGCCGACCAGCGCTCCGGTCACCACCGCCCCGATGGCGAAGCCCAGGAAGATGTAGCCCGGAGCCAGGATCTCCAGCACGCCAAGCGCGAAGCCCAGGACGACCCAGGCCCACCAGGTTCCCACCAGAGTCGTCAGCATCTCACGGCCGTCCTTTCAGCATCTTGAACGCGTCGCCGAAGGCTTCCAGCATGTTCGCCGGCACCAGGATCGTCTGCTTGCCCTGGCCCACCGCGATGGCCTGCATCGCCTCGACCTGCTTCAGCGCGACCTGGTATTGCGCGGCCTCAAGCCCGCTTTCCTTGATCGTCTCGGCGATCACGCCCGTCGCATAGGCCTCGGCGTCCGCCGTGACCCGCTTGGCCTTGGCCTGCTGCTCGGCCGCGTAAAGCTCGGCGTCGGCGGCAAGCTCCACGGCGCGCTTCTTGCCCTCGGCCTCCATGACCTGGGCCCGCCGCGCGCGTTCCGCGTTCAGCTGCTGCAACATCGCAGCGCGCGTCGCCTCGTCGAGGTTGACGTCCAGGATTTCGGCCCGGGTGACCTCGACCCCCCAGTCATCGACCATCAGCGTCACCTGCTCGCGCACGCGCTCGATCAGCTGGGCGCGGTTCGACTGGACCTGGTCGAGCTCCAGCTTGCCGATCTCGCTGCGGACGATCCCGGCCACGGTCGTCGCGATGGCGCCGTCCACGTTGCGGATGCGGTAGACGGTCTTTTCCGGCTCGGTCACGCGGTAGAAGACGCTGGTCTCGACCTTGACCAGAACGTTGTCGGCGGTGATCGCGTCCTGGCTGGCGTTCGGCAGCTGGCGCTCCAGCACCGACACCTTGTGCGCGATGCGGTCCAGGAAGGGCACCACGAAGTTGATGCCCGGTCCCAGCACCGACCGCAGCCGGCCAAAGCGTTCCACCACGTGCTTTTCCGACTGAGGAACGATGCGGACCCCCAGGAAGATCGAGATGATGATGAATAGAGCAATGAAGATATAGACCAGCGGCCAACCGATAAGGTCTTGCATGTCCACGTAAAAACCCCCTCTTGAAACCTTGGCGCTTCCCACGCCGGTGCATATGTTGCCCTTCGGGGGCCACAACGCAAGTCCCCGGTGTCCATCTTCCCCCGGACGGTCGAAGCGGATAGGGTCGCCGCCGATCCCAAGTCACGGAGCCGACCATGACCCAGCGCCTGCATCTCGTCTTCGGTGGCGAGCTGGTGGACCCCCAGACCAACGTCTTCCGGGACGTCAACCAGATCCACATCGTCGGGATGTTCCCGAACTACGAAAGCGCCTTTGCCGCCTGGAAGGCCGAGGCCCAGCGCACCGTGGACAACGCGCACATGCGCTATTTCATCGCCCATCTGCACCGACTGCGCGACGAGGCCAAGGCAGGCTCCGCGACCGAGGAGCTTGGCGACTGATCCATGGCGTCCTCGCTGGGTCTGACCCTCTACAATCTCGGCCAGCGGCGTGAGCAGGCCGAGGGTCTGGAGCGGCCGCCAAGGCCTGCCGGACGGCTGGTCTGGCTGCATGCGCCGGACGACGGCTCGGTCAGTCCGATGCACGCCCTTGCGCGGCGGCTGGTCGAGGAGGACGGCCTTCCCGTCCTTCTGACCGCACCGGGCGAGGTGACGGCGCATCGCGAGGTCCTGGTCCAGCCCCCGCCCGCCGACAGCCCGGCCGAGGCGCGGGCCTTCCTCGATCACTGGCGGCCCGAGATCGCGATCTTTGCCGGAGGCCAGTTGCGCCCCGCCGTGATGCACGAGGCGTCCGAGCGGCGGATCCCGATGCTGGTCGTCAACGGCCGCGCGCCCGCCTTCCTGCGCGAACGGGACGGCTGGTATCCAGGCCTGATGCGCTCGGCCCTGGCGCGGTTCCGGGGGATCATGGCGGTGGACGAGGCTGCGGCCCGCGCCTTCCGCAAGGGGGGCGCAGCCCTGTCTGCCGTGGCCGTCACCGGGCGGATGGAGGAGGACAGCGTGGTCCTCTCCGCGCTCGAGGCCGAGCGGGCCGCGCTGGCCAAGCTCCTCGCCGCGCGCCCGGTCTGGTTTGCCGCCGGCGTGACCGAGGCCGAGGAGGCGGCGGTCCTGCAGGCCCACCGCATGGCCTCGCAGCATTCGCACCGTCTGCTCATGATCCTGATGACCGACGATCCGTCCCGCGCCCCGGCATTGGCCCGACGGCTGGAAGCCGAGGGCTGGGCCACCGCACAACGCGCGCAGGAAGAAGAGCCCGAGGCGGACGTCGAGATCTTCGTGGCCGACAACCCGGCGGAATACGGGCTTTGGTACCGCCTCGCGCCCGTGACCTTCCTGGGCGGCTCGCTGATGGGCAAGGGGCCGACCCGCAACCCGATGGAGGCGGCGGCTTTGGGCTCGGCCATCCTGCACGGTCCCCGTACCGGAAGTTCCGGCCCGGTATTCGGTCGGCTGGGCGCGGCGCGGGCGACGCGGGCCGTGGCCTCGGCGACCGATCTGGGCGATGCTCTGGGCGATCTCCTCGCTCCGGACCGTGCTGCCCGGCTGGCGCAGGCGGCCTGGGCGGTGGCCAGCGAGGGGGCCGAGGTGACCGAGATGATCCTGACCCGCATCCGCGAGATCATGGACGGGGACGCGTGATGCGCGCCCCCGGCTTCTGGTGGCGCGCGCCCGACCGTCCGGGACTGCTGCCCCGTCTGCTCGCGCCCCTCGGCTGGCTTTACGCCGCAGGCACCGCCCGCCGCTTGCGCCAGCCCGGCCATGTGGCGCGGGTTCCGGTGATCTGCGTCGGTAACCTGACCGCCGGAGGGGCGGGCAAGACCCCCACAGTCATCGCTCTGATCGAACGGCTGGTCGCGCGGGGCCGCAAGGTGCATGTCGTCAGCCGGGGCTATGGCGGCAGCCTTGCCGGTCCCCTCCGGGTGGTGGAAGCGCAGCACTCCGCCGCCGAGGTGGGGGACGAGCCGCTCCTCCTGTCCGCCTTCGCGCCCGTCTGGGTCGCCCGCGACCGCGCCGCCGGGGTCCGTGCCGCGGAAGCCGCCGGGGCCGAGGTAATCCTGATGGACGACGGGTTCCAGAACCCGGCCGTGAAACCCGCGCTGTCGCTCCTCGTCGTCGATGCCGCCAAGGGCTTCGGCAACGCCCGCTGCATCCCCGCCGGCCCCCTGCGCGAGCCGGTGGCCACCGGCCTTGCCCGCGCCGACCTGGTCCTGACCATCGGCGATGCCGAGGCCCAGGCGCGGTTCGATGCCGGCTGGGGCCCGCTTGCCGTCCCGCATCTGCGTGGGGCGCTGCACCCGCTGCAGATGGGCATGGACTGGAAAGGTGAGCGTGTGCTCGCATTTGCCGGTATCGCCGACCCGTCCCGCTTCTTCGCCACGCTCCGCGCCGAGGGGGCCGAGGTCGTTCGGGGTGAGGCGCTCTCTGATCACGAAATGCTGTCCGAGACGCTCCTCCGCCGTCTGGAGGCAGAGGCCGCCGCCGCCGGGGCCCAGCTTGTCACCACGGAAAAGGATGCCGCCCGCCTGCCTGCGCACTGGCGGCCCAAGGTCCTGACCCTTGTCGTGCGGCTGAAGCTCGACGACTGGACGCCGCTTGACGCCCATCTCCACCGCCTGGGCCTCTAGGCCGATTTCTTCAAAGAAATCGGACCGGAGTTTTCGAAAACTCCGTCGCCTACAACCCGCCCAGCACCTCGTCCTGATGCTGCCCCAGCCGCGGCGCGGGCCGGTCCAGGGCCAGCTCGGCACCCGAGAAGCTCATCGGGCTGCGCACACCCTTCATCCCCTCAGGAGCAATCTGCAACCCGCGCGCCACGACCTGCGGGTCGGCGAAGACCTCGGCCAGGTTGTTGATCGGCCCCGCCGGCACGCCCGCTGCCTCGCAGGCCGCGAGGAGGTCCGTCTTGGCCCAGGTCTTCGTCGCCGCTGTCAGCCGCTCGGTCATCTCGGCCCGGTTGGCGATCCGGTCGGCGTTGGAAAGGAACTTCGGGTCCGTCGCCATCGCGTCCAGCCCAAGGATGCCGCACAGCCGCTGGTACTGCCCGTCGTTCCCCGTCGCCAGGATCAGCCAGCCGTCCTTGCAGTCGAAGACGGCGTAGGGCGCCAGGTTCGGATGCGCGTTCCCCATCAGTCCGGGCGCTTTCCCCGAGACGAGGTAGTTCATCGCCTGGTTCGCCATGATGCTGGTCGCCACGTCGAGAAGCGCCATGTCGATCTGCTGGCCCTTGCCTGTCCGTCCGCGCTGCACCAGTGCCGCCAGGATCGCCGTTGCCGCATAGACCCCGGTGAAGATGTCCGTGACCGCCACGCCCACCTTCTGCGGCTGCCCGTCCGGAGAGCCCGTGACGCTCATCAGCCCCGACATGCCCTGGATGATGAAGTCATACCCCGCGCGGTGCGCATAGGGCCCGTCCTGCCCGAAGCCGGTGATGCTGCAATAGATCAGCCGGGGGTTCACCTTGCGCAGGGACTCCCAGTCGAGGCCATATTTCGCCAGCCCGCCGACCTTGAAGTTCTCGATCACCACGTCGGCATCGGCCACCAGCTTGCGGACAAGCTCCTGCCCCTCCGCCGTCCGGAAGTCGCAGATGATCGACCGCTTGCCCCGGTTCGCGGCGTGGAAATAGGCGGCGGTCTTCTCGCCCTGGCTCTCGATGAAGGGGGGGCCCCAGCGCCGGGTGTCGTCGCCCTCGGGCGCTTCGACCTTGATCACGTCGGCGCCAAGGTCGGCCAGCGTTTGCCCGGCCCAGGGACCGGCCAGGATCCGCGCCAGTTCGATGACGCGGATCCCTTCCAGCGGAGTGGTCATTCCTTCGCCAGCTCGGCTTCGATGATCGCCTTCAGGTCCTCGTAGGCCATGTTGCCGTGCTTGGTGCCGTTGATGAACAGCGTGGGAGTGCCCTCGACACCGTCCGCCTCGAAGTTCGTCTGGAACTGCTTGATCAGCGCCTCGGCATTGGCGGTGTCGTTCAGGCAGGCGTCCATTGCCGCATCCTCAAGTCCGGCGGCGCGGCCGATGGTCTTCAGCTTCTCGACCACCTCCTGCGGGTTTTCCGACGCGGCCCAGTCCTGCTGCTGGTCGAACAGCATGTCGTGGATGCCGAAATACTTCATCTCGCCGCCGCAGCGCGCGATCAGCGCGGCCCAAAGGCCGTAGCGGTCGAAATAGACCTCGCGCAGGGTGAAGTGGACCTTGCCGGTGTCGATGTAGTCCTTCTTCAGGTCCTTGAAGGTCGTGGCATGGAAGTTCGCGCAATGCGGGCAGGTAAAGCTTGCATATTCCACCAGCTTCACCTTCGCGTCGGGCGAGCCCAGCGAGAAGTCCTTCACCACGGGAGCGGCGGCCTCGGTCGTCGTGGCTTCCTGCGCCAAGGCCGGGGTCATGGCCGCGGTGGCGGCGGCGGCAAGGGCGATCATGGCCCGGCGGTTCAGTTTCATCATGGGTCGGCGTCCTTTTGCTGCCCGAAGTCAGGATCGGGGGCGAGTTAAGATGTTTTGCGCCAGCTGTTCAAGCGCGCTGCGCAAAGAGGGGTCGGCCACTCCGTCGGCCACGGCCTGCGCCTTGGCCTGGGTGGCGGGATCGGGGGCCTTTCGCGTCTTCGGGGCCGGAGTGAACTCGGCCTGGCCCTCGGCAAAGCCGGTGGCGGCGGTCTGTGTCAGGTGGATGTGGTGGACGGCCGCATAGCCGTAGACGGCGTTCACCCTCTCCTTCAGCTGCGGCAGGGCCATCTGCACCATCGGCGCCTCCGCAGCCTTGACGAGAAGGGTCAACGTCGCGCCAAGGCCCCCCTTGCCGTACCCGATCTTCACCGGCCGGGTCTTGCGCGCCATCTCCTCGCCCGCGACTTCAGCCCAATGCGTCAGAAGCCGCGCCACGGCAAAGCCGCGCGACTCTCCGGCCGTGCGGACAGCATCCTTCATCAGGCCGAACGCCGGTTCGAACCCGCGCATGCGGTGCTCGGCGGACGGCGAGGGTAGGGGTTTGAGGCTCATCTGCTCCTGGTCCTTCGGCGCGCATTCTATCGCATGGGGCAGGTCCTGCCAGAGGCAAGGCCGCCCGCAGGAATAAAGAGTGCGTTATGCCCCTGGCGCTTTTCGAAACATTGGGCCGCCAAGCGGGCTTGTTTTGGAGCCTGGTGAGCAGTGTGGGCGATATCGCCCACCCTCCCTTACCGACAGCAAGGAATGGCCGTTTCGCTGGAAGCATCGGACCACACTTCAGCCCGCATCCGGCCCGTCCGCACCGATCTGTCGGCGTCCCTAGTAACCGACCGCGGACGGGGCTGGTCGATTCCTGGAACACACGCGGTCTTGATGCCGGGTATCAGGGTGGGCGATACGGCCACCCTGCCTTGCCTACCGCACTGGTCCGCCCAACTCTCCTGCAGCGACGCCCAGGGTGCCGTCCTGACCAACGGCGTTGTGCATGCACGGCGCGGTGACAGACTGACTCAGCACCACCGCCGTCGACCCGGGTGGCCAGATGTTTTCAGGTTCACGTAGGCCTCCCCGACGTCTAGCCCACATCACCTGGGCGCAATGTCGTCGCGTCGATGCACGCCCGGTGTGGTTATGGTGTTTCCTGTGCCCGCCCGCGCGCTGCGTCATCAGGTCCTCCGACCCTCTGGTCCCGCCCGGCCGCTTCGCTATGTTGGCGCGGATGGATGACCCCGACTCCCTCTCCGCCCGGCTCCTGTCCTGGTATGACCGCCATGCCCGTGTCATGCCCTGGCGCATCGCGCCGCAGGACCGGGCGGCGGGTGTCCGGCCCGACCCGTACCGGGTCTGGCTGTCCGAGGTGATGCTGCAGCAGACCACGGTCGCCGCGGTGAAGGACTATTTCCACCGCTTCACCGCCCGCTGGCCGACGGTGCGGGACCTCGCCGCTGCGGCCGATGCGGATGTCATGGGCGAATGGGCCGGCCTTGGCTATTACGCCCGTGCGCGGAACCTGCTGAAATGCGCCCGCGCCGTGGTTGCCGACCATGCCGGGCAGTTTCCCACGACCCGCGAGGGCCTCCTGACCCTCCCCGGCATCGGCCCCTACACCGCCTCGGCCATCGCCGCCATCGCCTATGACGAATCCGCCACCGTCGTCGATGGCAACGTCGAGCGGGTGATCTCCCGCCTGTTCCTGGTCGGGACGCCGCTCCCCGCCGCAAAGCCCGAACTCACCGCCCTCGCCGCCCGCCTCACCCCGGCGGAAAGACCGGGGGACTACGCCCAGGCCATCATGGACCTCGGCGCCACGATCTGCACCCCGCGCTCCCCGGCCTGTGGCATCTGCCCCTGGGTGCACGCCTGCGCCGCCCGCGCCCAAGGCGTCCAGGCCGACCTTCCCCGCAAGTCGCCCAAGCCCGAAAAGCCCACCCGGCGCGGCACGCTCTGGCTGGGCCACCGCGACGGCGCGATCCTGCTCGAGCGCCGTCCGGACAGCGGCCTCCTCGGCGGAATGCTCGGCATTCCGGGCGACGGCTGGGACGGGCAGGGCGGTCCGGCCCCGGCCCTCGCCCCGTGGCGCGAGATCGGCGAGGTCCGCCACACCTTCACCCATTTCCACCTGATCCTGACCGTCCTTGCCGCCCACCTCGACTCCCCGCCCTCCCGCGGCGAGCTGGTGGCCCGGCACGCCTTCCGCCCCGCCGACCTGCCCACGGTCATGCGCAAGGCTTGGGACCTCGCCCGGCACGAGATCGATGCGCAGCCCGGCGCTTCGTAAAATCCTTGGCGAGAAGTCTTTGACTCGACCGCCCCTGCAGGGCACTCAGGTCCCGTCAAATCCGGACTGCGCATGAGCCCACTTCCCTCCGCCCTTCCCTTCTGGCTCTCCTTCGGCCTCTTGCCGCTGGCGCTGGTCGCGATGACCTGGGGCGGCTGGACCATCGCGCTTCTGCCGCTGTCGACCTGGTGGCTCTTCACCATCCTCGACGCGCTGACCGGGCACAACACCGCCAATCCCGACCCCCAGACACCCGATACCGCGCTCTCGGCCTATCGCCTGGTCACGCTGGTCTGGCCCCCCGTCCAGTTCGCGCTTCTCGCGCTGATGCTCTGGCAGGTTCCCCAGGCCCCGCACCTGGATAGGGGCGAGAAGATCGCGCTCTTCTTCGGCATGGGCGTGCTCTCCGGCACCATCGGCATCAACTACGCGCATGAGCTGATGCATCAGAAATCCGGGCTGGAACGCTGGCTTGCGGACCTCCTCCTTGCCTCGGTGCTCTATTCCCACTTCCGCTCCGAACACCTGCGCGTCCACCACATTCACGTCGGCACCCCGCGCGACCCCGTGACCGCCCGCTACAATGAGGGGTTCCATCGCTTCTTCCCCCGCGTCCTGGTCCAGTGCCCGCCCTCGGCCTGGCGCGCCGAAGTGGCGATGCTGTCCCGCCGTGGCCTGCCCTGGTGGCACCGGTCCAATCCATTCTGGCGCTACGCCGCGCTGCAGGCGGGCTTCCTGGCGCTTGCCCTGGCGCTGGGGGGATGGACGGGCCTTGGCCTCTTCCTGATCCAGGCCGGCACCGCCGTCTGGCAGCTGGAGCTGGTGAACTACATCGAACACTACGGCCTGACCCGCCGCCACCTGGGGAACGGCCGCTATGAACATGTCCTGCCGCGCCACAGCTGGAACGCGGACCAGCGGGCGTCGAACTGGCTGCTCATCAACCTGCAGCGCCATTCCGACCACCATTACAAGCCGGACCGCCGCTTCCCCATCCTGCAGACATACAGCTCCAGCGAAGCGCCTCAGCTCCCATACGGCTATCCCCTTATGACCATGGCCGCGATGGTCCCGCCGCTGTGGAAAAGGATCATGAACCGCCGGGTCAAGGCTTGGCGCCGGCAGCACTATGCCGACATCAAGGACTGGCACCCGTACAACAAGGCGCTGAACCCCGTCACGGGTTGACAAACATACCAAATGGTATGTAATGGCGCCCAAGGAGGCCGCCATGCAGCTTTACTATTCCCGGAACCTCAATCCGCGCGTCGCCGTGGCCGTGGCCCGCCACCTGGGCTCGCCCGTCGACTATGTTGCCGCCGCGCCGATGGCTCCGGACCAGCAAGAGGCCTTCCGCTCGATCAACCCGAACACCCGCGTTCCGGTCCTGGCCACGCCACAGCGGAATTACTGGGAAGCCGATGCCATCGCCTGCAAACTGTCGGCCCTGGCCGGGTCGGACTTCTGGCGCAGCGGCGACAGCCAGCCCGAGATGATCATGTGGATATCCTGGGCCACGCATCACCTGAACAGCGCAGGCGGGGTCTTCTACTTCTGGAAGCTGATCGCGCCGCAGTTCATGGACCACCAGCCTGACCAACCCGTCTTCGACGAGGCGATGCGCGACTGGCGACAGTTCATGTCCATCCTGGACGGCCAGCTTGCGGGCCGGGAATGGCTGGTCGACGATCGGCTGTCCTATGCCGATTTCCGCGTGGCGACCTGCTTTCCCTTCGCCGAAGCCGCCGGCCTGCCGCTGGCGGAATTCCCGCAGGCGCAACGCTTGTCCGACCAGCTGAACCAGCTCGATGCCTGGCGCGACCCTTTCGCGGGTCTGGCGTGACGGCTCACCCGGGACCAAATTTCTTAATTAAGAAATTTGCCAAAATTCTTACTCAAGAATTTTGATCCCAGGCCGCACGGTTCAGCACAAAACCTTGATCCGCCGCCGCCCCAGCGAGGAGAAGCGAAGCGCACGACGAGCAGCCCCTTCAGCAGACCACCTCGATCAACCGCGGCCCCCGCTGCTCCATCGCCTCGGCAAAGGCCGCATTGAACCCCGCCATGTCGGCCACCCGCACCGCCTGCACCCCATGCCCCCGCGCCAGCGCCACCCAATCCAGGCTTGGCCCCTCGACATCGAACATCGCCTTTGCATTGCGGCCGACCGCGTTCACCCCCATCGCCGCCAGTTCCTCGCGCAGGATCTGGTAGCCGCGGTTGGCGAAGATCACCGTGGTCACGTCCAGCCCCTCCCGCGCCATCGTCCAGAGCGACTGCAGCGTGTACATCCCCGACCCGTCGCCCTCCAGCACCACCACCTTGCGGTCCGGGCAGGCCAACGCCGCACCGACCGCGTTGGGCAGGCCAAAGCCGATGGAGCCGCCGGTGATCGTCAGCACATCATGGCCCGGTCCCCGCTTCAGCGCCGGGGCCAGGTGGGCCGAGGCGGTGATCCCCTCGTCCACAACGATGCAGTCCTCGGGCATCAGCGCCGCGATGGACTCTCCCACCTTCGCCATCGTGGCCGGACCATCCGCCTGCGCGGGCCGGTCCTCGACCACGAAATCCTCCGGCCCAAGCTCGGCCTCGCCCAACTCCTCTGCCAGCGCCCGCAGGGTTCCTTCGATGTCCATCTCGCGGGAACACAGCTCGATCAGCCGCGTCTCCGGATCATCGGGGGTCGAGGGCAGGCCGGGATAGGCGAAGAACCCGGCAGGCCGCGCCGTGCCGCACAGGACCAATGAGGACGCCCCGGCCAGAAGCTTCTGGTTGTCCTCGATCCGATAGGCCATCCGTTCGATCTTCACCGCCCCCGCCCCACGCCGAAACCGGCTGACGAAGAACGGCTGCATCAGCCGCGCGCCGCAGGCCTTGGCAACCCGCTTCGCCAGCTGCCCCAGGTCGGTGAACAGCGCCGGCCCATCGATCATCAGGATCGCCCCCGGCTGGCGCAGGGCATTCGCCGCCGCCTTCACCTCGGCCACCGACGGGCGCCGCAAGGCCGGGGCAGGGGCCGCCACCGCGAAACTCGACGCCTCTTCCCAGGCCGTGTTCGCGGGCAGGATCAGGGTGGCGATCTGCCCGCCCTTGGCCCGCGCCGCCTGCACCGCCTCGGCCGCATCCGTCGCGACCTTGCCCGACGACGCGCAGACCCGCACCCAATGCGACACCGCCTGCGCCACACCCACCGTGTCGCCCTTCAGCGGGGCCTCGAACCGCAGGTGGTAATCCGCATGGTCGCCCATGATGTTCAGCACGCCGGACTGGGCCTTCCGCGCATTGTGCAGGTTGGCGAAGGCATTGCCGAAGCCGGGGGCCAGGTGCAGAAGCGTCGCCGCCACCTCTCCCTTCATCCGGTAATAGCCATCTGCCGCGCCCGAGACGCCGCCCTCGAACAGGCACAGGATGCAGCGCATCTCGGGGTGCTGGTCCAGCGCATGGACGAAGTGCATCTCGGACGTGCCGGGGTTTGCAAAGCAGACCTTCACGCCGGACGCGAGCAGCGTCTCTACCAAAGTCTCTGCGCCATTCATGTCCGCCTCCGTGCTTCTGCTTGCGGTCAGAAGACCGGATTCGGGGCCTCTGCACAACCCGGAAGGGCCAGATTGCCCGGGTTAAGAAATCCCTAACGTCCGCGACCAAGTGTTTGATTCCAAACAGGTCCCAGCGTTTGCCCACCGTGGACACATGAAAAAACCCCGCCAGGACATCCCGGCGGGGTGAAGGTGTCCCCCAGGCGGTCCGGGGGACAGGCGTGTTCCGAAATCTCAGTGGGTGCGGCTCCCGTCGGCCTCCATCTCGGCCCGGATCTGCTGCCGCAGGATGTCGATCGGGACCATCTTCCCGTCCCGCTTGAAGTGCCAGTAGGTCCACCCGTTGCAGGACGGGGCGCCTTCCAGCGCGGCCCCCACCTGATGGATCGACCCCTTCACGTCGTTCCCGATCAGGGTCCCGTCAGCCCGGACCTTGGCCTTGAAGCGGTTCCCGATGGAAAAGAGCTCCTCCCCCGGCCGCAGCATCCCCCGCTCGACGACCTGCCCGAACGGCACCCGAGGCTCCGCTCGCTTCGACCCGCTGACTTCCAGCGCCGAGGCATCGAACCGCCGCACCCGTTCGATCCGAGCCGCCGCGGCCTTCCGATAGGCCGCCTCCCGCTCGATCCCGATGAAGTCGCGGCCCAGCATCTTTGCGACGGCCCCCGTCGTCCCCGTCCCGAAGAACGGGTCCAGCACCACGTCGCCCGGGTTCGTCGTCGCCACGATCACCCGGTGCAGCAGCGCCTCCGGCTTTTGCGTGGGGTGGGCCTTGTCGCCGTTCTCATCCTTCAGCCGCTCATGCCCGGTGCAAAGCGGGATCACCCAGTCCGACCGCATCTGCACGCCGTCGTTCAGGGCCTTCAGCGCCTCATAATTGAACGTGTACTTCGCCGCCTCGTCCCGCGACGCCCAGATCAGCGTCTCGTGGGCATTCGTCAGCCGCTTGCCCTTGAAGTTCGGCATCGGGTTCGACTTCCGCCACACCACGTCGTTCAGCAGCCAGAAGCCCTGGTTCTGCAACTCGGCCCCAAGACGGAAGACGTTGTGATAGGACCCGATCACCCAGATCGCCCCGTTCGGCTTCAGAAGCCGCTTGGCGGCGGCCAGCCAGTCCTTCGTAAAAGCGTCGTAGGTGGCGAAGCTGGAGAACTGGTCCCAGTGGTCGTCCACCGCGTCGACCTTGGAGTTGTCGGGGCGGTGCAGCTCGCCCTTGAGCTGCAAGTTGTAGGGGGGGTCCGCGAAGATCAGGTCGACGCTGCCCGCCGGGAGGGAGTTCATCACCTCCACGCAGTCGCCAGCAAGGATCTGGTTCAGCGGAAGGTCACCCCCCGCCGTGGTATTCCTGGTCGTCATGTCTCTGCCTCTGCCCCGGCATCTTGTGTGCCGATGTTGCATTGAAGCATGAGTCAGCGGCGATTCGCCGTCAAATTCTTTTTTGAATCAAGAACTTACAGAAAGCTCTTGATACAAGATATTGTGGACGGGCTTGAACGAACGCCTATGCCAAGGGGTCACACCTAGATTTTGCAATGCTTCCAGATGGGCCTTTGTCGGGTAGCCCGCGTTGGCCTCCCAGCCGTAGCCGGGGTGCTGTTGCGCCAAATCCACCATGATCCGGTCGCGCGTCACCTTGGCCACGATGGAGGCCGCAGCGATGGACAGGCAAAGTCCGTCGCCCCCGATGATCGCCGTCCCATCACACCCCAGGCCGCGCGGGATCATGTTGCCGTCAATCAGCGCATGGTCGGCCTTCAGTCCTGCCACTGCCCGCTCCATCGCCAGGTGGCTGGCGCGCAGGATGTTCAACGAGTCGATCTCTTCGACCGAGGCATGAGCCACGGAGACCTCGGCCACGTCGATGATCCGCAGATACAGATCTTCGCGCTTCTCGCGCGTAAGCACTTTTGAATCGCGCAGGCCGTCCGGGATGCGCTTTGCGTCAAGCAGAACCGCGCAGGCGGTGACCGGACCGGCGAGCGGCCCGCGCCCCACCTCATCCACCCCCACGACCCGAATGGCGCCCCGGCCCAGGGCCAGCGTCTCATGCGTGAAGTCGGGGATGATCTCGTCCATCCGCATCGGATAGCGCGGAACCGTTTACAGAAAAAGGGGGTGGGAGCTGCTCACCCTCCCACCCCCCAGACGGAAGCGGGGAATAGGGCGGCCCCGCTTCGTTCAAGGCCGCCTCGGCGGCCCGTGTTCACCGTCCCGAGACGCGGAACCCTGCATCGCGCAGGCACTGCGCCGAATAGACGCGGTCACGCTCGCCATAGATCGTCGCGGTATTGGCGCAGCCGCGCGGCAGGCGGGGCCGGAAGCCTTCCGACCGCAGGCAGCTTTCGGGATACAGCGTCACCGACCGTTCGGCCCCGTCGATCGAGATCGCGCAGACCGACGGCACGCGCTTGGAGGAAACGGGCTCGGCCTCCGGTACCGGAAGCGGAATTGGGGCGGGTGCGGGCTTGTCGTCGGCCTTCAGCTCATTGGCGATGGCACCGACGACCAGCGCCGCGATCAGCGCTTTTGCAATGTCGTTCTTTTCGGCGCGGACCGGGATCGTCGTCGCAAGAACCACGGCCAGCGCAGCGGCGGCGCCCGTCAGGATGGCGGCGAAGCGGCGCGCCGAAAGAGTGGTCTCGCTGATCCCACGCGAGGCGATATGGCGCGGATGGGTTCTGAATTCGACGGACATGGATGCCTCCTGATGCGATCTTCTTGGTCTTGGCGGGTGCCGCTGCAGGGAGCGGCAAACCCGTTGACCAAGCCTCGCCGCCGGAAAGCGGGGTAAGCAATAACGAGGTCGTGCTAGGTCATAACGGTAGGGCAAAACCGACTTGTTATCCGATAACAGCCGCGCGAAAATGGCGATGATATTGTATATCAGCGTGCCCGCGTGCAGTTTCGGCCGATAAACGAGCAGCTCCTTCCGGGGACCAAAAATGAAGACCTTCCTCACCTCTGTCCTGCTTGCCATGGCCCTTGTCGGCCCGGCTGCGGCAGAGTGTTATGCCGACTACAAGGCCAAGCGTGACGAACCGTTGCAACTGCACTACGGTGTCGCGCAGGTGTCGGATGCAAACTGTTCGCCCGGCGCGGCCGAAGGCGAATTGGCGCCGAGACTGGCGGGCGATGGCTGGACGCTTCTGAACGTTCTGTCCACATTCGGGCCCGAGGGTCTTGAGGAAAGGAAAGCGAGTGCCGGAGACTACTTCCTCCGTTACTGACAGTCTCAAGGCCGGCAACCGCGTCGTTGCCCTTGGTATCGCAGCCATCGTCCTGATCCTTCTGGCCGCGGCGCTGTTCCTTTTCCTGAACCTGCCCGACGCCAACGCTTTCAACGCGCGGGTGGAACGGCTGTTCGTCGAAAACGACGACCTGAACACCCTGGCCGAGATCAAGCTGCTGGAGATACTCGCGCAGTCCGGGACTTCGTTCTCGGAGGTTCTGATCAGCTATCGCAGCGTGATCTTCGTGCTGCTGCTCTTCTCGACCGCTCTTCTGGTGTCCTGCCTGGTCTTCCTGGTGACGATCATCGCGCTGAACCGCCGCATCTCGGCGATCCAGCGGTCGGGCATCCAGGTGGCGAGCCTGATGATCAGCCGCGAGGCGCGGGCGGTCTACATCAACGATCTGGAATTCCAGCTGACCGAAGCGGCGCTGGAAACCCTGTCCGTGCTGGCCGAGGCCCGGATGGACGATGAGGTCCTGACCGGTGCGCAGATTGAGGCTGTTATCTCGGGCCGGAACGAGGCGGATTGCGACGAAGCGGCGGGCGCGACGCGCGTCAAGCGGTTGCGGGACGCGCTGGGCAACCAGCTGGTCTCCGAGCTTCTGGTCAAGACCATCGCCCGGCGCGGCTACATGCTGGCCGTGGGCAAGGACACGATCAAGATGATCTGAAATGCAGAAGGCCCGGGCGTGACCCCGGGCCTTGCTGTGGGTGGTGAGCCGGACAGGATTCGAACCTGTGACCCGCTGATTAAGAGTCAGCTGCTCTACCAACTGAGCTACCGGCCCCACGGGCGGCTGATTAGGCAAGCCGCTGGCGGGGGTCAAGGGCAAAAACGTGCGGCACTGGCGAATCTTGGGGCCGCGGCGTATATGCCGTCGGATGATGGACAGCAGTGCGCAAACCGGCCTTCCGTTCCTGAAAATGCACGGCGCGGGCAATGATTTCGTGGTGATCGACTCGCGTGGGCGGGGGGCGGTCATGACGGCCGGACTTGCGCGGGCGCTGGGCGACCGGAATCGGGGCGTGGGCTTCGACCAGTTGGCCGAGATCACGGACTCGACCGATGCCGATTTCGGGCTGGTTTTCTGGAACAGCGACGGCAGCCAGGCCGGGGCCTGTGGAAACGCGACCCGCTGCGTGTCGGACTATGTGATGCGCGGGCTGGGGGCGGACAAGGTCTCGCTGGTCACCGCCCGCGGCGGGCTGCGCGCCGAACGGGCGGCGGATGGCCGGGTCTGGGTCAACATGGGCGAGCCGCAGCTTGACTGGGCGTCCATTCCCTTGGCGCGGGAGGTGGATCACCTGCACCTGCCCTTGCCGGGGGACCCGGTGGCCGTGGGCATGGGCAACCCACATTGCGTCCACTTCGTGCAGGATGCCGAGGCGGTGGACCTTGCGGCGCTGGGGCCGAAGATCGAGCATGATCCACTCTTCCCGCAGCGGACGAACGTCGAATTCGCCCAGCTTCTTTCGCCATGCCGAATGCGGATGCGGGTGTGGGAGCGCGGGACGGGGATCACGCTGGCCTGCGGTTCTGGCGCCTGTGCGACGGCGGTGGCGGCGCATCTGCGGGGGATGATCGGGCCGCGCGTGGCGCTGGAGGTCGATGGCGGCACGCTGGAGGTCGACTGGCGCGACGATGGCGTCTGGCTGACCGGCCCCGTGGCACGGGTGTTCGACGGGGTTCTGTCGGTCGACTATCTGGCGTCGGTCCGATGAACGCGCCGCAGAAGCCTCCGGTCTTCGCGACGCTGGGTTGCCGTCTGAACGCCTACGAGACCGAGGCGATGAAGGAGCTTGCTGCCGCGGCGGGGCTGGCGGGGGCGGTGGTGGTGAACACCTGCGCCGTGACGGGCGAAGCGGTGCGCAAGGCCAAGCAGGAGATCCGGCGGCTGTCGCGCGAGAACCCCGGGGCGGCGATCATCGTCACGGGTTGCGCGGCGCAGACCGAACCCGAGACCTTCGCGGCCATGCCTGAGGTGGCGCGAGTCGTCGGCAACCACGAGAAGATGCAGGCGGAGACCTGGAAGGGCATCGCCGCGCCGGACCTGATCGGGGTGACCGAGCGCGTGCAGGTCGACGACATCATGTCGGTGCGCGAGACGGCCGGTCACCTGATCGACGGTTTCGGGCGGCACCGGGCTTATGTGCAGGTCCAGAACGGCTGCGATCATCGCTGCACCTTCTGCATCATTCCCTTCGGGCGGGGGAATTCTCGCTCGGTCCCGGCGGGGGTGGTGGTCGAGCAGATCAACCGGCTGGTCGACCGCGGGTTCAACGAGGTGGTGCTGACGGGCGTTGACCTGACCTCCTGGGGCGCGGACCTGCCGGGGGAGCCGAAGCTGGGCGATCTGGTGCGGCGGATCTTGAAGCTGACGTCGGTGCCTCGCTTGAGGATTTCTTCGATCGATTCCATCGAGGCGGACCCGGCGCTGATCGAGGCCATCGCGACGGAGCCGCGGCTGATGCCGCACCTTCACCTGTCGTTGCAGGCGGGGGATGACCTGATCCTGAAACGGATGAAGCGGCGGCACCTGCGGGACGACGCGATCCGGTTCTGTGCGGAGGTGAAGGCCTCGCGGCCGGAGATGGTCTTCGGGGCGGACATCATCGCCGGGTTCCCGACCGAGACGGAGGCGATGTTCCAGCGGTCGCTGGACCTGGTTCAGGAGTGCGGGCTGACCTTCCTGCATGTCTTCCCGTTCAGCCCCCGCAAGGGGACGCCGGCGGCGCGGATGCCGCAGGTTCGGGGGCCGGAGATCAAGGAGCGGGCGGCGCGGCTGCGGGCTTTGGGCGACCGGGTTCTTGGGGACCATCTGGCGGGGCAGGTGGGTCGGCTCCATCGGGTGCTGACCGAGGGGCCGCGTCTGGGGCGGACCGAGGGGTTTGCCGAGGTGGCCTTCGGGAGCGACCAGCCGGAGGGGGCGATCCTGGAGGTGCGGGTCACCGGAGTGGACGGGGATCGGCTGCGAGCATGAGGGTGTCCACGGTGGACAAACTCTGATGCACGAATGAAAACAGATACTTGGCCGCGGGCGTTAGGGGTTTCTTAACTTCCGGATTTCACACGGGTTGGGGCGGTTTTCAGATTGAGCGCTGACGCGCGAAGTCCATTGTCTCGTCGTCGGCCTGCGCCTCCTCCTCGGCCATTGGGGGCGCTTCGCCCCCCCATGCCATTGGTTTCTCGAACCGGTGGCGAAACCAATGGCATACCCAGAGGATATTTGGAGCCAGGTGAAAGGGTTTTGATCGGCTCAAGACGACGGGTTGTGCGACCTTCGTCTCTGGTTGGCGGTCATGGGGAGCGTCAGCTGAGCGCGACGAGGTGGTTGTCCCATTGGGTTTCTTCACTGGAAAGCGGTGTGAGGCCTTCGTCGCTGGCGGACCAGACCGCGCCTTGGCCGTCGGTCACGGTGAAGCCCGTGCCAGCCGTGGCCGCGCCGCAAAGGTCGGGGCGGTGGTGGGTGGCGATGTGGGTGCCGGCGGCGTCGAAGATCATCAAGGCTCCGCCCTTGGGGGAGGTGATGAGAATGCGGTCAGAGGTGGCGGCGATGGAGCCGGCGTAGCCTTGCATCGTGAAGGCCTGGGCCTCGGGTGGGGTGCACAGGAGGGGGGTGCTGCCGGGGGTCCAGAGGCCAAGCTGCGGGACGGACTCCGCTGGGTCGCCCTCCCATTGCATGGCGAAGGCGATGGTGTCGCCTTGCAGGGCAAGGTGGCGGATGGAGTTCTGGTGGAGGTCCGGGAGTTCGATCTGGTCGAGGAGCGCGCCGTCTTCGGAGAGAAGTGTCAGGTTCGGGCGCATGTCGGGGATGTTGAGCTTGGTGCGGTCGACCGGGTCGGTCTGGATGCCGCCGTTCGCCACGGCAAGACGACCGTCTGGGAGGCGCTTGATCTCGTGCGGGCCGATGCCGTGGCTGGGCCAGTCGGTCAGGCGGGTGTAGAGGGTGGTGTCCCAGAGGCCGATGCGGCCTTCGGAGCCGTCGGCCACGACTTCGGAGGTCATCAGGAGCGAGCCGTCCAGCGAATAGGCGCCGTGGCCGTTGAACTGCATGCCCTCGGGCGGGGTCAGGCGGTGGCGGGTCTCTCCGGTGGCGCAGTCGATCACGAGCGCGAAGGTGCCGGGGCGGCGGGCAAAGGCGACGGCCTCGGCCAGGTGCGGGTGCGCGGCGGCGGCGTGGCCCCGGCCCGGCAATGCGATGCGGAACAGGCTGGTGCCGGTGGTGGCAAGACCGTGGAGGAAGAAGTCCTCCCCCCGTTTCCCGGCGGCAAGGAAGGCGGGGGCGCCGATGTCGGCCCAGGTCAGGCGGGGGGCCATCGCGGCGGCGAGGGTGGCGAGGAAGGTCCGGCGCTGCATCAGTCGCCATCCGCCGAGTTGAAGCCAAGCTCGACGCCCAGGGCGGGGCCAAGTTCGGCGATGGCAGTGTCGCGGGTGGTGCGGACGGCCTGCTGCAGGATTTCCAGCTTCAGCCAAGCCTGCGGGTCGGTGATGTGGTCGATGTCGGGGTCGAGGTCTTTGGCCAGTCCGATGGCATGGTCGAAGGCGGCGCGTGTCTTCGGGCTGTCGGGGTTCAGCGTCAGCGCGAGGTCCTTCAGGGCTTCCAGCGACAGGGCGATGTTGCGGACGGACCGGGCGGAGGCGTGGGCTTCGGCCAGGTCGGGGCGGGGCTTGTCGAAGGTGCCCAGGGGGCGGCCGATGCGGCGGTCGGCGAGGGATTCGAGGCCGGTGGCAAGCTGGGTGAAGAGGGCCTGCGTGGCCTCTTCCGGTTTCAGGAAGCGGTCGTTGCCGGCCTGGCCAGCGGTGAGAAGGAGGTCGCCGTAGGGACCCCAGTCCTTGGCCAGGGTGGCGGCGGTGGTGGCAAGGTCGTCGGCGGTGGCCTGGATCAGCGGGCAGGCGTTTTCGAGGGGTTCGGTCGGGAAGAGCAGACGCTCCAGCGCGGGCAGGCCGCGGGCGGCGACGGATTGCTGCGCCATCGCTTCAGCCGTCGGAGGGGCGGCGAGCAGGGCGCGCTGGGCCTTCCAGCCGGAGCCTTTCGGGTCGGGCCAAAAGAGGACGGCGAGGCCGCGGCCGTCTTCCTCGGCGGGTCCAAGGGTCAGGTGGGCCACGGGGATCCAGCTGTCATAGGCCCCCTGGAAGGCGGCGCGCAGGACATCCGGATCGCAGCTGTCGATGGCGGCCAAAGCTTTGGTTGCATTGGCAAAGGCGGTGAAGCCGGGGCGGATGTGGTCCTGCACGACGGTTGCGGTGTCGGCGAGGGCCGGGGTGGCGAAGAGGAGGGCGAGTAGTGTGGCGCGCATCAGAGGCTACCCAGGAAGGCGAGGAGGGCCTCGCGGTCCTCAGAGGTCATGGTGGCGACGGCGTCGCGCTGGGGTTGGGCTTCGCCGCCGTGCCAGAGGATTGCCTCGAGCAGTGAGCGGGCGCGGCCGTCGTGCAGGTATTCGGTATGGCCGGCGACCTGCGGCGACAGACCGATGCCCCAGAGCGGCGGGGTCCGCCATTCCGACCCGGTGGCGCGGCCTTCGGGGCGGTTGTCGGCAAGGCCCGGCCCCATGTCATGCAGGAGGAGGTCGGTGTAGGGCCAGATCAGCTGGAAGCTTTGTTCGGGCTGGTCGGTTAGCCGGTTGGTGACGTGCTTGGGCGTGTGGCAGGACTGGCAGCCGGTGGTGTAGAAGACTTCCTTGCCCTTCAGGACCTGGGGGTCGTCGATATTGCGACGTTCCGGCACTCCGAGGTTGCGGGAGTAGAAGGTGACGAGGTCGAGGGAGGGTTTGTCGACCTCAAGCCCGTCGCGGATGTTGGGCTCCTGGCCGGAGGGGGCGTCAAGGCAGGTGGGCTGGCCCTTGGTGCAGTCGCCCCAGGGGTCGGGGTGAAGGGGGGTCGAAAGGCCCATGTCGCCCGCGAAGGCTCCGGCGGATTGCTCGCGCACCGTGGGGGCGCCGGCCTTGAGGCCGAAGCGGCCGAGCATGGGGGTGCCGAATTCCACGGACGGGACGATTTGCGGGCGGCCGGAGATACCGTCGTTGTTGGCGTCGCCTTCGTCGGCAAGCGCAAGGATGTCGGCGGCGGGGATGGCTTCGAGGAGGCCGAGGCCGATCATCTGCGGGGCGACGCGGGGCGAGAGCATCAGGCCATCGGCGGGGGGGCCGTACGCGGGGTCGCTGAAGGCGTAGGTGGGGGCGCGGAGGGAGACAATGGTGCCGTCGGGAAGGGTGACGGGGGTCTCTTCCCATGTGATGTCCATCCGGCCCTCGGCAGCGTGGCCTGGGGTGGCGAGGTCCTGGAGCTGGCCGCCGTAGGTCGGGTCGGGCTGGGTGGCGATCCAGTCGGCGATGCCTTCGGGGACGGGGCCGCCGGGGACGGAGAGGCGGAGGAACATCGAGACGCGCGAGGCGTCGGCGTCGGCGGGGGTGTGGCCGCGGCCATCCTTCAGGTGGCAGTCCTGGCAGGCGCGGGCGTTATAGAGGGGGCCCAAGCCGTCGGAGGCCTTGGTGGAGGAGGGGGCGGCGACCCAGGTCTTGCGGAAGAGCGCGTTGCCGAGCTTGAAGTCCATCTCGCGCTCGAAGGGCATGTTGGCGGAGTGCTGCGAGAAGGCGTCAGCCGTGGTGATCGCGCGGACAGTGGCGGCGCCGGCGGGTTTCGCCTCGAACGGTTCGGGCTTGGTGAAGTCGGTGGGCGGGGCGAGGACGGCGGCGATCTTCGCGGTGTCTTCGGGGGTCCTGGGAATGACGGGGAGGTGGCGGTCGTCCAGATCCTGCGCATAGGCAGGGGCGGTTGCGAGGCAGAGCATGAGGGCAAGGCGCATGAGCGGCCTCCTTTTGGGCGACTCATACTCCCGAGTTCTTGAGTATTTCAATCGGAAAAGCGGTGGGAGGTTCGATTCCAAGTAGGATCCCCCCTGTGGTGCCCGGGCCGAGAGGACGTCGCATCGGCATCATTCTGCGCAGGTGGCGAGCGAATGTCAGACATTTTAACGCGACGTCAGCGAAAACGATTGCGTTTCGTGCTTGCACTCGCGATAATGCAGTTCTTGTCGGTGCGCGTTACGAGTTGCATGGTAATCCACGCACCTTGGTCCGGCCGCCCGCAAGCGCGGTCGGGCCTTTGCTGGCGCAGGTCTTACAGAAATCCGCTGAAGTCTGGCTGTTCGACGTGTTGCATCGGCGGCAGGTTCGGCTGGTTGATCGCCTGCAGGACGGCACGGGCCAGAAAATCCGCACTGCGCTGGGTGTCCTCTTCGATCACGATAATCGCCGGATTCGCCATCCCGAGGAACCGACGGGTCCCCTTGGCGATCACGTCGACATCCTCTCCGATCTTGCGCCCCGCTTCGGTCAGCGCCGAGGCCAGGGCCAGCGCCGCAGTATCCGAGGAACAGACGAACCCATCCCGTTCGGGATGCTGGGCCACAGCCTGTCGGGCGGCCAGTTGCATGTCCTCGATCGACCCACTGATGGTGGTGTCCGTGATTTCGCCGAACTGCAGGCCAATCTCACCGGCCACCTTTTTGGCTGTCACGAAGGTGTCGCGCCCGTAGTGACGTTCCTGCGGAGGGCCGAGCAGCCAAAGGCTTCTGCGCCCGCGCCGCTGCAGAAGCTGGGCCGCCTGCGCGGCAAAGGCGCCGTTGTCGTAATCGTAGAAGGAATGGAGATGGGACAGGTTGCTGCGGCCGTGGGTGGCGAAGGGAAAGCCCTTTTCCAGGAGATAGGCGGTCCGGGGATCGTCGATGAGGGTCTCGTTGAAGATCACGGCATCGGCCATTCGGCCTTCGACCACCTGACGGATGGCATGAAGCCCCTCCTCGTGACTGAGGGCGGGCGTGATCGCGATCTGGAACCGCGTCGACAAGAGCGCGCGGGCGATCGAGGGGATCAGGCGGCTCATCTGATTGTCCGGTGAGATGCGGAAGACCAGACTGATCATCAGGGTCTGCCCGGTGCGGAGCCGCACACCGGCGCGGTCGGGAATGTAGCCGACCTGTTCAGCGATCTGACGGATCCGGCGCTTGGTCTCTTCGCCGATTTCCGGCGAATTGTTCAGCGCACGACTGACTGTCGGCACGCCGAGGCCGCAGATGTCCGCGATGGTCTTGAGGGTCGGCCTTCGGTTGGGTCCGGGGCCGGGACGTTCGATGGTGTTCATTCGTGCTGCCCCAATAGGTCGGGTCGCGAATGAGGAGACAGTCGTGACGTGCAAGCTGCTGGCATCTTTGCGTGCCTATTCCGCCTTGCTGGCAGGCTTGGCATTGAGAAGGCCATAGCGCTCGGCACCCAGGCGGTCGAAGAGGCCGATCTGGGTTTCGAGGAAGTCGATATGACCTTCCTCGTCCGCGATCAGGTCATCGAAAAGCCCCCGGGTGACGAAATCGCCCACCTGGTCGCAATGGCGCCGCGCCTCGATGTAAAGCGTGCGGGCGTCGTGTTCGGCGGCCAGGTCGGCCTCCAGCGTCTCGCGCACGGTCTGGCCGATGCGAAGGGGGTCGAGCTTCTGCAGGTTCGGATGGCCTTCCAGGAAGATGATCCGGGCGATCAGGCGGTCGGCGTGGTGCATCTCCTCGATCGATTCCGCGCGGGACTTGTCGGCCAGGTGGCCGAACCCCCAATCCTCTTGCAGGCGGTAGTGCAGCCAGTACTGGCTTACGGCCGTCAGTTCCGACCGGAGAGCCGCGTTGAGGTAGTCGATGACCTTGGCGTCGCCCTTCATGATGCCTCTGTGCGTTGTTCCATTCCGGAACAACGCAGGTGGTCGGGTTTAGTTCCCTAGCCTGTCCGGAGAATTTTTTCGGGAAGGCGAAACGCCGCTGTCTTGCCTATCGTGTCGATGAAAAGCGGCAGGCAGCCGCCGCAATCGGCCCGTTTGCCGAGGGCGCGATAGACCTTGCCGGGCGTGATCAGCGCCTGCGGGTCGGCCGCGCGCATCCAGTCCACCGCAGCCCGGATGTCCTGGTCAGAGATCCTCTGGCAGTGGCAGATGATCACTGGAAGACCGCTCCGGGGCTGTCGAGGCTGTCGGAGCCTTCGAATTCGACCTTGGAGAGGCCAAGTGCGGTGACGGCCCGGTCGATGGACGCGGTCTGGGTGACCAGAGCGTCGACGGCGGCCATGATGATAGCTTCGCCTTCGGCATTGCCGGGGGCGATGAGGGTGTCGAAGGTCTTGCCGGCATCGCCCGCGTCCTTCATCGCCTGCAGCGCTGCGACCGAGGCGTCGAGTTCGGCTTTCAGCTGGCTGTCGACGGCGGGGTCGGCGGCTGCGACCAGGTCGGACAGCGCCGGGCCTTGCAGGGTTGTGCCATCCGTCCGGGTGTAGGTCCCGAGATAGACGTTGCGGATGCCAATGCCGTCGTAGAAGTGGCTGTTGTGGGTGTTGTCCGAGAAGCAGTCGTGCTCTTCCTCGGGGTCGTTGAGCATCAGGCCAAGCTTGATCCGCTCGCCCGCCAGTTCGCCGTAAGAGAGGCTGCCCATGCCGGTGAGGATGGCCAGGAGCCCGGCCTGCGGGTCGGCGGTCACGGCGGCTCGGGCGGGACCGTCGGCGTCCCAGTTGTCCACCATCTCGGTCAGGTCGGCGACGAGGAGATCGGTCGCTGCCTGAAGATAGGCGGCGCGGCGGTCGCAATCGCCGTTGGTGCAGGCATCCCCGCTGGCGAAATCGGTGGCCGGGCGGGTGCCGGCGCCGGGGTTGGTGCCGTTCAGGTCCTGGCCCCAGAGCAGGAATTCGATGGCATGGTAGCCCGAGGCGACGTTGGCCTCGATCCCGTCGGCTTCGTGGAGGGTGCCGGAGATCAGGTCGGGGGTGATCGTGGTGGCGTCGATCTCGGTACCCGAAAGGGTGAACTTCGGCGTTGCGATGACGTTCAGGGTGGCGAGCGCGTTTTCCTCGTTCCCGTAGTCGGCCGAGGTGTAGTCGATCAGCCCCTCATCCAGCGGCCAGGAGTTCACGCGGCCTTCCCAGTCGTCGACGATGGGGTTGCCGAAGCGGAAGGCCTCGGACTGCTGGTAGGGCACGCGGGCTGCCTTCCAGGCGTCGCGGGCGGCTTGCAGGGTGGCGTCGTTGGGCGTGGCGATCAGGGCCTGGACGGCGGTCTGGAGCGCCTGCGCGGTGGTAAGGCTGTCTTCGTAGGTCGCAAGTGCCAGGTTGGCGTAGTGGGTCGTCACCTCCTCGGGCGTGGCGGCGAGGGCCGGGGTGGCGGTGAGGAGGAGGAGGGCAACAAGACGCATGGGTCGACCTTCGGCGAATGGAGTTCCCGAATGTCTGACTAATTTAGTGGGTCTTGTAAACCCGATTCTTTTACTTGGAGAATTCCGCGATGACCGCGCGGGCGGCGGCGGCGGGATCCTTCGCCTGCCAGATGGGGCGGCCGACGACGATGTGGTCGGCCCCGTCGGCGATGGCCTGCGCTGGCGTGGCGATGCGCTTCTGGTCTCCGGTCGCGGCCCCAGCGGGTCGGACGCCAGGAGTGACGATGAGTTTTCCGCGCGCCTCGGAGAGGGCGCGGATCATCGCGGCCTCTTGCGGGCTGGCGATGACGCCATCGGCACCGGCCTGCAACGCGCGGGCGGCGCGTTCGAGGGTGATGTCGTGGATGTCGCCGGGCTTGATGAGGTTGGCGTCCAGGTCGGCGCGGTCGAGCGAGGTGAGGATCGTGACGGCGAGGATCTTGAGGCCCGTGCCGCCCTTGCCTGTGGCGGCGGCGCTGACCACCTGCGGGTCGCCGTGGACGGTGAGGAAGTCGAGGTCGTATTGCGCCAGGCCCCGGACGGCAGCCTCGATGGTCGCGCCGATGTCGAAGAGCTTCATGTCAAGGAAGACGCGCTTGCCCTGTTCGTGCTTGAGCTCGTTCGCCAGGGCAAGGCCGCCGCCCGTGAGCATCCCGAGGCCGATCTTGTAGAAGCTGGCCGCGTCGCCGATGCGGTTCACAAGGTCGAGGCCCTGCACCACGTTCGGCACGTCGAGGGCGACGATGAGGCGGTCATCTGCGGGCATGGGGGTCTCCGGGCGGTTTCGCGGCGGTTTGACGGGGCGGGGCAGGGCTGTCAAGACTGGCGCAAAACACGGGGACAGGGATGATCCTGGCATTCGATATCGGCGGGAGCCGGATCAAGGCGGCGGCCTGGGACGGTGGGCTGCGGCCATTGGGCGAGGTGGTGACGCCCCTGGGCGACAAGGCGGCCTTCACGAGGGCGGTGGCAGGGTTCGTCACGGGGCGGGAGCGGGGTATTGCAATCTCGATCGCCGGGGTGGTCGACCCGTCGACGGGCGTGGGGAAGGTGGCGAACATCCCTGCCATCGACGGGTTGCGCTTGGGACCTGAGCTGCAGGCGGCGAC
This sequence comes from Tabrizicola sp., assembly GCF_041913445.1. Taxonomy (GTDB): domain Bacteria; phylum Pseudomonadota; class Alphaproteobacteria; order Rhodobacterales; family Rhodobacteraceae; genus Tabrizicola. The sequence continues at coordinate 10,437 of NZ_JAYSFG010000026.1, read as the reverse complement.
CGGTTTGCCGGTACAGGTGCTGAACGACGCCGACTGCTTCGCGCTGGCCGAGGCAGAGCAGGGTGCGGGGCGCGGGCATGGGACCGTGTTCGGGGTGATCCTGGGCTCGGGCGTCGGTGGCGGGCTGGTGATCAATGGCCATGTGGTGACGGGCGCGGGGGGCTATGCCGGGGAGTGGGGGCATGGCCCGGTCATTCGCGGCGAGTTCGCCTTCCAGTGCGGCTGCGGACAGGTCGGCTGCATCGACACGGTTGGCTCTGCGCGCGGATTGGAACGGCTGCACCGCAAGCGCACGGCAGAGCTTCTGGGGTCGGAGGCAATCATCGCGGGCTGGATGGCCGGGGAGGCCGAGGCGGGCGAGACCATGGCGCTTTGGCGCGAGCTGGTCGCGGGGCCGTTGGCGATGGTGGTCAACGTGATCGGCGCGGATGTAGTGCCGGTGGGCGGCGGATTGTCGAGGGCACCGGGGCTGGTGCGCTATCTGGACGAGGCGGTGCGCGTCCGCATCCTTCGCCGGCCGAAAACGCCTCTGCTGGTGCCTGCCGAATGCGGGCCTGACGCCGGGCTGCTTGGGGCGGCGATGGCAGGGGTCGCGGCATGGGGATGACGCTGGAGGTCTGTGTCGACACGGCGGAGGGCCTGGCCCAGGCCGTCGCGGGCGGGGCGGACCGGATCGAGCTTTGCGCGGCGCTGGCGGTCGGGGGGCTGACGCCTTCGGCCGGGTTGATCGGGCTCGCGGTAGGCTGCGGGGTTCCGGTCGTGGCGATGATCCGGCCGCGAGCGGGGGATTTCGTCTGGTCCGAGGCCGAGGTCGCGATGATGGAGGCGGAGATCGAGGCGGTGCGCGCGGCGGGGCTGGCGGGGGTGGTGCTGGGGGCCAATTTGCCGGATGGGCGGCTGGATGTGCCGGTGCTGCAGCGATTGGTGAGGGCAGCGCGGGGAGACGCCGGGGACCGATTTCTTCCAAGAAATCGGGACGGAGCCTTTGAAGGCTCCGGTCCGGAGTTTTTGAAAACTCCGGGGGCCTTCGAATTGGTGCTGCACCGCTGCATTGATCTGGTGCCGGATATGTCGGCGGCGCTGGAGGAGGCGGTGGCGCTGGGGTTCGACCGTATCCTGACCTCGGGCGGGGAACTGACCGCCGAGGCCGGGGCGGCGCGGATCGCGGCACTGGTCGGACAGGCGGCGGGTCGGATCACGGTGATGCCTGGGTCGGGGGTGAACCCGGCCAATGCAACCCTTTTGAAAGGCCTTGGCATTACTGAAATTCACGCGTCATGTTCGGCCTCGACCCCGCTTTCGGGGCGGGTGGTCGAAATGGGGTTCGCCCCGCCCGTGCGGCGGCAGACCGTTGCGAATGCGGTGCGGGCGCTTCGAGCGGCCCTGGAGTAGGAGCGGGTGATGGAGTTGAGGCTGGACTACGACCGCCCGGAGGACGGGCCGGGATCAGGGCCGCTGACGGTGGGCTGGTTCCTGGCACAGGACAAAGGCGCGGTGCTGTATGATCCGCCCGAGCGGGTGCAGATCCGCGCGCCGAACCGGGCACATGCGAAGTCGGCGAGCCGTTGCCCTGCGGTGATCCAGCTGGAAAGCCGGTACTTCCTGGTGAAATGCCCGTTCGATCTGCACATCGGCTTTCAGCGCGATGACAAGGGCAAGGCGGTGCTGGTGAACCGGGCGGGGGCGAACAGTCCGATCCGGTCGTCGAAGCTGAACGAGGTGCTGACGCTGGTCAGCGAGGCGGAATGGCGCTTTCCGGACCGTCCGACGGTGCAGCTCCACCTGCCCTACTACTTCATCGCCGACGAGATGGTCTACCTGACCCAGCTTGCCGCCTTTGCCCATTACCGGCCCGACCCGTTGCCCGGCACGATCTTCGGCGGGCGCTTCCCGATCTCGATCTGGCCGCGGCCCCTGATGTGGGCGTTCGAATGGCACGAGCCGCAGAAGGACCTGATCCTGCGGCGGGGCGAGCCGTTGTTTTATGTCCAGTTCGAAGGCATGGACCCAAGCCGCGCGGTGCAGTTGGTCGAGGCCGAGCGGACGGCGGAATTGCAGGCCTACCTGGAACAGATCTCGGGCGTGGTGAATTACGTGAACCAGACGTTTTCGCTGTTCAAGGCGGCGGAAGCGTTGCGGCCGAAGAAGCTTCTGGTCGCGAAGGACAGGGGGTAGGTGCCTTCGGCTGACCCCGGAGGGCTTCGCGCCCTCCGGACCTCCTGCGGGATATTTGGGCCAGTATGAAAGCGCAATTTTAGTCGAATTGGAGAGACCGGGTGCGCAGCATCATCGAGACCTACGAGTTGGCCACCGGCCGCGTTACCGAGGTGCTGGCCGTTGACGGCCGGATCGAGGCCCCGAACTGGGCGCCGTCGGGGGACTGGCTACTGGTGAATGGCGAGGGGCTGCTTTACCGCGTGCCTCTGGCACGCCCCGCGCTTGAGGCGCTGGACACGGGCGTGGCGGTGAAGTGCAACAACGACCACGGGATCAGCCCGGATGGCCAGACGATCATCATCTCCTCGCATCATGAAGGGGCAGGCTCGCAGGTCTATCTGATGCCGGTCACCGGCGGCGATCCTGTGCGGGTCAGTCCCGACAGCCCCAGCTGGTGGCACGGGGTGTCGCCCGATGGCCGGACGCTCACCTATGTCGCGGCGCGGGGTGATCGGAAGGTGATCGACGTCTACACCCTGGTGCCGGGGCAGGAGGAGAAGCGGTTGACCAACGGCGAGGGGCATTGCGACGGGCCGGACTTCTCGCCGGACGGCGGCCGCATCTACTACAATTGCGACCGGACCGGGCACGCGCAGATCTGGGTGATGGCGGCCGACGGGTCTGGACAGCGGCAGCTTTTCGAGGACGACTGCGTCAACTGGTTTCCGCATCCCTCGCCGGACGGACGGCACCTTCTGTACCTCGCCTATCCGCCGGGGACGACGGGGCATCCTGCGGACCTGCCGGTGGCGTTGGTCCTGTGCGATCCCGAAGGTGGCAACCGGCGCAGGGTGCGGGAGTTCACGGGGGGGCAGGGGACGATCAATGTGCCCTGCTGGGCGCCGGATTCCCGCGCCTTCGCCTATGTGCGCTATGAGCCTTAAGCCGGGCGGAGACCGCTGAGGCCCTTCGGCGCCTTGGGCTTTGGTTCGGGCGGGGGCAGGTCCACGGTGGCAAGGATCGGCTGCAGGTGGCGCGGGTCGCCCCAGACCGAGATGTAGACCTCGGGCGGGAAGCCGTTGGCCAGGTGCTCGGGTGTGAGGTCGATGATCCGTACGCGCAGGTCGTCGCCGTGGGCGAGAGAGGGGGCGAGGATCTCTTCCGCCACGGGGCCGAGGTGGCCGATCAGTCCTTCGCGGTGGTGGGGGATCAGGCCGAGGATCGGGCGCTTGAGCCGGGCGAAGACGCCGATGCGGCCGTCGGACAGCCGGTCGAGCCGGGCGCTGTCGCCGATGGACAGACCGGTGCGGGCGACGTGGATCACCAGGCCCTCGACCGGGGCCTTGTGGATCAGGGGAAGTTTCGAGTCGCTCATTTCCAGGCCTTTCCATAGGACGAAGACCAAGCTTGGGGGTGGGAGCGGTCAATGCAAGGCAAGGTTGATCGGGGGGCGCGCGGCCTGCCTGATCCCGCCGAGCGGGGGCCGGACAATCGGCAAGGAAAGGCCGACGGGGCAGGAAACGGGGGAGTGTGGTTTTTCCGCAAAGGGGGATTGCAAAGCCCGGGGCCTGCGACCAGATCATGGGCAAGGCCTTCACGCGATGGGCTGGATTTCCGGGCATCGCAAGCGGGGCGCTTCATAGAGGAGAATGCCGATGAATTTGGAGAAATTCACGGAACGGTCGCGCGGTTTCCTTCAGGCCGCCCAGACCATCGCGATGCGGGAAAGCCACCAGCGCGTGCTGCCCGACCATTTGCTGAAGGCTTTGATGGATGACGACCAGGGCCTGGCGGCGAACCTGATCCGCAAGGCAGGGGGCTCGCCCGAGCAGGTCAACGCGGCGGTGAATGCCGCGATTGCCAAGCTGCCGAAGGTGACGGGCGGCGATGCGCAGACCTATGTCGATCCGCAACTGGTGCGGGTGCTGGACGAGGCGGAGGCCGTGGCGAAGAAGGCCGGGGATTCGTTCGTTCCGGTGGAGCGGCTGCTGACCGCGCTGGCGCTGGTGAATACTCGGGCCAAGGATGCGCTGACGGCGGGGGCGGTGACGGCCCAGGGGCTGAACACGGCGATCAACGAGGTCCGCAAGGGGCGGACGGCGGACAGCGCATCCAGCGAGGACACGATGGAGGCGTTGAAGAAGTACGCGCGCGACCTGACCGAGGCGGCGCGGGACGGCAAGATCGACCCGATCATCGGGCGCGACGAGGAGATCCGTCGCGCGATGCAGGTTCTGTCGCGGCGGACGAAGAACAACCCGGTTCTGATCGGTGAGCCCGGGGTGGGTAAGACCGCGATTGCGGAGGGGTTGGCCCTGCGCATCGTGAATGGTGACGTGCCGGAATCCCTCAAGAACAAGAAGCTGATGGCGCTGGACATGGGTGCCTTGATCGCCGGAGCGAAGTATCGCGGCGAGTTCGAGGAGCGTCTGAAGGCGATCCTGAAGGAGATCGAGGCGGCGGCGGGGGAGATCATCCTCTTCATCGACGAGATGCACACTCTGGTCGGTGCCGGGAAATCCGAAGGCGCGATGGATGCGGCGAACCTGATCAAGCCGGCGCTTGCCCGGGGTGAGCTGCACTGCGTCGGCGCCACGACCCTGGACGAGTACCGGAAGCATGTGGAGAAGGACGCGGCGCTCGCCCGTCGCTTCCAGCCGGTCTTCGTCGAGGAGCCGACGGTGGAGGATTCGATCTCGATCCTCCGGGGTATCAAGGAGAAGTACGAGCTGCACCACGGGGTGCGGATCACCGATGCGGCTTTGGTGGCTGCGGCGACGCTTTCGCATCGGTATATCACCGACCGCTTCCTGCCGGACAAGGCCATCGACCTGATGGACGAAGCCGCCAGCCGTCTGCGGATGGAGGTGGATTCGAAGCCCGAGGAGCTGGACGCGCTGGACCGGCAAGTGCTGCAGTTCCAGATCGAAGCCGAGGCGCTGAAGAAGGAAGATGACGCGGCGTCGAAGGACCGGCTGGAGAAGCTGGAGAAGGAGCTTGCGGACCTGCAGGAACGCTCGGCCGAGTTGACGGCCAAGTGGCAGGCCGAGCGCGCCAGCCTTGAGGCGGCGCGGACGCTGAAGGAGCAGCTGGACGTGGCGCGGGCGGAACTGGAGCAGGCCAAGCGCGAGGGCAACTTCGCCAAGGCCGGTGAGCTCCAGTACGGCCGTATCCCGGCGCTGGAAAAGGACCTGGTCGAGGCGGAAGCCAAGGAAGGGCAGGCCCTGGTGGCCGAGGCCGTGCGGCCGGAGCAGATTGCTGAGGTCGTCGAACGCTGGACGGGCATCCCGACCACGAAGATGCTGGAAGGCGAGAAGGAGAAGCTTCTCAAGATGGAAGAGGAGCTTGGCAAGCGCGTCGTGGGGCAGCGGGCGGCGGTGGAAGCCGTTTCGCGCGCCGTGCGGCGGTCGCGGGCCGGGCTGTCGGATGAAAACCGTCCGCTGGGGTCGTTCCTGTTCCTCGGGCCGACCGGCGTCGGCAAGACCGAGCTGACCAAGGCGCTGGCGGCGTATCTCTTCGACGACGACCAGGCGATGGTCCGGATCGACATGTCGGAGTTCATGGAGAAGCACTCAGTCGCCCGTCTGATCGGCGCGCCTCCGGGCTATGTGGGCTACGACGAGGGCGGGGTGCTGACCGAAGCCGTCCGTCGTCGCCCGTATCAGGTCGTGCTGTTCGACGAGGTCGAGAAGGCGCATCCGGACGTGTTCAACGTGCTTCTGCAGGTCCTGGACGACGGGCGCCTGACCGATGGCCAGGGCCGGACGGTGGACTTCAAGCAGACGCTGATCATCCTGACCTCGAACCTCGGGGCGCGGGCGTTGTCGGAGCTGCCGGAAGGCGCGGATTCGTCGGCGGCGAAGGCCGAGGTGATGGAGGCCGTCCGGGCACATTTCCGGCCGGAGTTCCTGAACCGTCTGGACGAGCAGATCATCTTCGACCGGCTGAACCGGGCGGACATGTCGGGGATCGTGGACATCCAGCTGCACCGTCTGGAGGCCCGCCTTGCGGCGCGGAAGATCACGCTGGACCTGGACGATTCTGCCAAGGCCTGGCTGGCCGAGGAGGGATACGATCCGGTCTTCGGCGCTCGTCCCCTGAAGCGGGTGATCCAGCGCCAGCTGCAGGATCCGCTGGCCGAGATGCTGCTGGCCGGGGACATCCTGGACGGGTCGGTCATCAAGGTGACGACCGGGCCGGAGGGGCTGATCATCGGCGACCGCGTGGTGCAAAGCCGCCGCGAGCGTCCGGCCCAGGCCGTGGTGCACTAAAAGGGGCGGGCATTGCGCCCACCCTGAACGAGCGGGGGCCTTCGGGCCCCCGTTTTCACATCGTCCGCGGCTCGGGCGCGCTGATCGGGGGGAACTGACCGTCCGGGGTCACCTGATCCACCGCCTCGGGGAGCGTGGTGCTGAGACGGGACAGAAGCTCTTGCCGGCTAAGGCCCGTCTTTGCGCTGAGTTCCGCGAGCGTTTCCTCGTCCAACGCCTCTTCAAGTTCCGAGGAGGACAACGGCGCATTCGGCCCGCGCTGGACCCAGCTGTCGACCTTCGCTCTCTGCACCGGATTGGCGAAACGCTCGAACAGCTCGGACAGGCCGCCCATCAAGTTGCCCCCGCTGGACTGGCCGAACATGGACTGCAAGCTGTCCATCAGCCCGCCCTGTCCGCCACCCTGGTTGAGGCCTTGAGGCTGGCGCATCGGATCAGGGGAAGCGCCGTTGTTCAGGATGCTGCCGAGCTTGTCGCGGTTCTGGTAGCCCGCCATGGCCAGAAGACCGAGGAGGGCGACGAGGGAAGGGCTGCCTTTTGCCATGAGGGGGCTCCTTGTGTGGGGGTGTCAGGTGCGGCGGCGCATGAAGCCGTAGATCATCAGGACGATGATCGCGCCAAGGGTGGCACCGATCAGGCCGGCGCCGTCTTCGGGGCCGTACCAGCCCAATGCCTGACCGAGGAAATTGGCGACGAATGCGCCGACGATGCCGAGGATCGTGGTCATCACGAAGCCTGACGGTTCATGCCGGTCGCCTGGCATGATGAACTTGGCGATGATGCCGGCCAGGAAGCCGATGACGATTGTCCAGATGATGCCCACTTTCGCGTCTCCTTTTGACCGGGCGGCTGCCCGGGCTACGAAAGGAAACGCCAGCAGTGCGGATTGTGTTCCCTGCCGCCAAAAGCAAAGGGGCGGGAAATGATCCCGCCCCGCGCTTGTTCAGGTGTGGTCCGGTCGGATCACTTCGGCAGGAGGACCTTGTCGATCACGTGGATCACCCCGTTCGAGGCGATGATGTCCGCGGTGGTGACACGGGACTGGTTCACCTTCACACCGTTCCGGCCATCGATATGGACGGTCTGGCCCTGAACGGTGGCGACCGACGACCGCTTGCCGGCAAGCTGGTCCGAGGTCACAGCACCCGGGACGACGTGGTAGGTCAGGACCTTGATGAGCTGGTCCTTGTTCTCGGGCTTCAGGAGGTTCTCGACCGTGCCCGCGGGCAGGGCGGCAAAGGCTTCGTTGGTGGGCGCGAACACTGTGAAGGGGCCATCGCCCTTCAGCGTGTCCACGAGGCCTGCCGCGCTGACGGCGGCGACGAGGGTGGAGAAGTCGTCACTCGACGAGGCGATGTCGACGATGTCCGGCTCGGTTTCGGCGGGCACGCAGGCGGCGATCAGCGTGGCGACCGAGACGGCTCCGGCAAGGCGGAAGAGAGTGCGGCGATTCATGTGATGTCCCCTGTTGGTTAAAGGAAAGGGGCGCCGAAGCGCCCCTTCTTGATCAGCCTTCCGGCGGCAGGATGACGGAGTCGATCACGTGGATCACGCCGTTCGAAGCCTCGACGTCCGGGCCCGAGATCACGGCGCCGTTCACTTTCGGGCCGCCTTCCAGGGTGATGGTTACGTTCGCGCCCTGGACGGTGGCGGCGGTCATGCCCTCGGTCAGGTCGGTCGACATCACCTTGCCCGGAACGACGTGGTAGGTCAGGACGGCGACGAGCTTGTCCTTGTTCTCGGGCTTCAGCAGGTCCTCGACGGTCCCGGCCGGCAGAGCGGCGAAGGCGGCGTCGGTCGGCGCGAAGACGGTGAACGGGCCTTCGCCCTTCAGCGTCTCGACCAGGCCCGCGGCTTCCAGAGCGGCGGCGAGCGTGGTGAAGCTGCCGGCGGCAACGGCGGTGTCGACGATGTCCTTCGCGTGGTTTTCCGCGAAAGCGGGCATCGCAAAGGCGGTGGCGGCGGTCAGAGCCAGGAAAGTTCTGCGGATCATAGGGTCACTCCGTTTGATCGGTCATGCCGTCGTTGGCGAGGCTGATAGGGATCGGATGCGACATCGGATCATACCGAATTTCGCGTGAGGCCGGGTTGACGCAACGGGCTTGCGTCCTAAGCCCGCGCCTTTGCGATTTTCCAATCAACGAACCGTGAGAGAAGTTCAGCGGTTGTGAGCGATCCTGCAGATGTTTCACTGCCTTGTCAGACACGTGACGCGGATTGTTTTGCCTTTGTCGGCGAATGACGCATCTTTGGGGATATCCGCAGACGGAGCCCGCAAATGCATCTGAAATGGTCCGATGTCACACCAAAAGCCCTGTGGCTGAACCGACGCCAGCTTGTCGGAGGAGGCGCGGCGCTGCTGGCCTCGCCGGCTTTGGCGAAGATCGAGGCGGCGAAAAGCGCCTATTCCACGGATGAGGAGCCGAACAGCGTCGAGGACATCACCACCTACAACAACTTCTACGAATTCGGTACGGGGAAGGGCGATCCGGCGGAGTATGCCGGCGGGCTGACGGTCGATCCTTGGTCCGTGGTGATCGACGGCATGGTGGACCGGCCGGGCACCTATGACCTGGCCGACGTCATGAAGGGCCAGCCGCTGGAGGAACGGATCTACCGCTTCCGCTGCGTCGAGGCCTGGTCGATGGTCATCCCCTGGATCGGCTTCCAGCTCTCCGGCCTTCTGGACCGCGTCGGCGTGCAGCCCTCGGCAAAGTTCGTGGCCTTCGAGACCCTGGTGCGGCCCGAAGAGATGCCGGGCGTGGCATCTCCGTTCATTGAGTGGCCCTACCGCGAAGGTCTGCGGCTGGACGAGGCGATGCATCCGCTGACGATTCTGGCGACGGGTCTTTATGGTGAGCCGATGCCCAAGCAGAACGGCGCACCGATCCGGCTGGTGGTTCCGTGGAAATACGGATTCAAGTCGATCAAGTCGATCGTGCGGATCAGCCTGGTTGACACCATGCCGCCCACGACCTGGAACATGCTGCAGCCGCAGGAATACGGCTTCTATTCCAACGTGAACCCCAACGTCGACCATCCGCGCTGGAGCCAGGCGTCCGAGCGGCGCATCGGCTCGGGCCTCTTCGGCGGGCGGCAGGACACGCTGATGTTCAACGGCTACGAGGCCGAGGTGGCCGGCCTTTACGCCGGCATGGACCTGGCCGTGAACTACTGATGGACCGCGTGAACGCGCTTGCCCGAAGAGTGCCGACCTGGGTGGTCTACCTTCTGGGTCTGGTGCCTTTGGCCTGGCTGGTCTGGGGCGCGGTGTCCGACGGGCTGGGCGCTGACCCGGTGAAGGCGATCGAGCACGCCCTGGGGGAACGTGGGCTTCAGTTTCTGCTGGCATCGCTGGCGATCACGCCTTTGCGCCGTGTCGGGCTGAACCTCTTGCGGTTCCGGCGAGCGCTCGGGCTGCTCGCATTCCTCTATGTAACGCTGCATCTGGTTGCCTGGGTGTGGCTGGACATGGGGCTGCGCTGGGAGGAGATGCTGGCCGACCTGACGAAGCGGCCCTTCGTCATTCTCGGGATGGTCGGGTTCGTGGTAATGATTCCCCTCGCGCTGACCTCATGGAACGGAGCCATCCGCAGGCTGGGAGCTGCCGCCTGGAATCGCCTGCACAAGCTTGCCTATATCGCGATTCTGGCGGGAGCCGCCCATCTGGCGCTGCTTTCCAAGGTCTGGACGGCCGAGATCCTGATCTATCTTGGCCTGACGCTGGGGCTTCTGGCGGTGCGGCTGATCCCAAGGGGTGCGCGCAGGCCCCAGGCCGCGGCCTGAAAGCCGTCATTCAGACGCTGCAGCCGCAAGAAAATTGCCGCATTGCCGCGTCCGTAGTGGGGTTTCTTGCGCCAACCACCAGATTTTGCGGTCTTTTCCGGTTTCTGCAAAAATTTTGCGACGAACGTGTTTTTTGCTCTTGCGGGTTCCGGCCCGGCTCCGTAAATACCCCCTCACCGAAGCGGAACAGCGACGGTGACGGACGGAAGCGGACGGGAACGGA
>NZ_JAYSFG010000025.1:0-44647 GCF_041913445.1 Tabrizicola sp. | reverse complement strand
GATGCACCGGCCTGCCTGCGCGAGGTGTCGGATGGCGGGACGGTCGTCCGCAGGGCGAGACCCTGCAGGCAGTCGATCACCGATGCCGGCGCGCCGGCCCGGCTGGAAACCTCGCGGCCGGCTGAGACGACGCTCCAGCCGGCCGTCCTGTCCGACCAGCCTGGTCCGAAGACCGCGGTGCCGTCAGATTGGACCCGGGCGCCAAGGCCAAGGGGCGTGATGATTTCCGCCTGCCCCAGGCGTATCGCAACGCGGTGCAGGAACGGCAGAAGATAGCCCGGTGCGGACATCCCGTCGGGAAGGTTTGCCCCAAGGAACAAGCTCGGCGCGGCGGGAAGGGCGTCCGTGATGGCGACACCAACCTCGACCGGAGTTGGCCTGCCTTCGACTGCCTGCGCCAGCCACTCCGCCGCCCAGGCGGCCGCGGGCAGACCGCGCCGGGACAGCCATTCGGCCGCCCAGCCGGCCTCCTCGGCAAGGCCCCAGCTCAGACCGGCGCCACGGGCCGCCTTGGTCACCAGGGCGCTCAGTTCGGAATGGGCGAAGTCGATCAGCTCGGCCATCACGGGCTGCCCAGTTCGTCCGGAAAGGGCATTCCCTGGAAAAGGCTGATCCGGACCCAGCGGTCCGACCGGGGGTCGAAACGTGTCGCGCCGAAGAAGGCAAGCTTGAAGCGCAGGATGTCGATGGGCAGCATGGTCTCATCCAAGACGTTATCCCGGATCTCGGCATAGGGCAGGCCCTGCAGCATCAGGACGCGGCGGACCATGTGGCGATGCTCGGGGTGGCGCAACAGGAAACCCGCAAGGATCGGATCGCCGGTCCAGGCATCGAGGTCACGGACCAGCGCGACGATGTCCCGCGCGATCCCAAGTGGTTGCTCGCGCTCTTGCCCAGGCTCGAGATGCCGGTTCCCCAGACGCGGTTCCAGCTTCTCTTCCGACACATACCAGAACCGGGCAATCCGGGCCGGATCGGCGAAATCGAAGCGCGTCACCCAATGGTAGTCGCGGGCCACGAGGGCACGGAGCTGCGACAGCTTCATGCTGCCGTCGATGGTGAAGCCGCTGGCCTCGTCGGCGTCCAGACCCTCGGCCAGATCGTCGACGCAAGCACCCTGCGGTTCAAGCAGCAGGGACACCAGGCATTCCTGGCCCTCCTCGGAGAGGCTCGCTTCGGCCCAACGCCACAGCGCATCCCAGGGGAGACGGGACCGGGGGTCCCAATCGGTCGTCACATGCGCGGCAAGGCGGTCGAGGTCGGCGCGCAGGCAGTCCAGCTTGGCGGTCTGCAGCGGATGCGCGCTCTGCCACAACCGGGCGGTTTCCATGGCCGCGTCCAGCGCCTGCCGGAACCCCGACAGCGCCTCGCCCGTGGCCGCAGGGAGCGTCCTGACCCGGGCCAATGCCGTTTCCCGGACCTGCATCCAGTTGTTCAGAAGTCGCGGATGCCGGACCAGGAACGGGGCCATGCCCAGACCCGTGGAGTTGCCGACGCCCAGCCGGCGGCGCAGGTCCCGGTCCAGCGCCACCGCCCGCGTCCCGCCCTTCACCCGCGCCATGTGTTCGGCGATGTCGACCGTGAAGGCCCGGATCAACCAGACCGACAGCATCTCGGCCTGGAAGGGCGCCTTCAGCTCGGGCCGGTCGCAGATGTCGGACCGGTCGGCCGCACCGAACTTGCCCGATCCGTAGACGGCCGTGGTGCGCATCAGATATCCCACCGCGTCGATTTCCGACGCGTCGGGCTGACACCCCTCGGCCAGGCGGTCGACCACATGCGCAAAAAGCCGCACCGAGCGGTTTGCACGGCTAAGCGCCAGCTCGCGCGCGCTGATCCGCCCGGCTTCCTGCAAGGGCACGTTGGCGGCAAGCCGGTCCAGGTCGGCGGCATTCGGTTCGCCATCGAAAAGCGCGAAGGTCGCGTCCCAGGCCGTGGCGATCACCCGGTCCGAGCGCAACTCGTCCGGCAGGTCATGGGCGAAGGCGACCAGCGAATAGGTTCGGCCGGGTCCGATGGCGCGATAGACGGCACGGCCGACGCCGCGGTCATCGACCTCCCAGACCGGGCGGTCGAAGCTCCAGTTCTCCGCCTGCAGGCGCCGCAGAAGGACCCGCAGGAAGGACAGCCGAGTGGGATGGGCCGAGCCCATGCGTGACAGGCGCATCACCACGTCGGGATCCCGCGCGGCGACGTCGCCCAGCCCCTGACGCTTTAAGATGGTCATTCCGCCGCCCTCTTCATTCCCTGCGTTCGCGCCGCGCCGAAGGAGGTGGCAAAGAACCGTGCCCAGTTGCCGCCCATGATCCCCGCGACTTCGGGTTCGGAAAACCCTGCCGCCCTAAGGCCGCTGGCGATGTTCCCGAAGTCGCGGTTGTCGCGGAACCAGTCGGGCATGGCCGGAAATCCGGGGGCGTCCTTGCTGCCCTCGCCATAGTCCACGGTCTTGGTCCAGCGCCCCGTGCGCATCCATTCCACCACGCTGTCGGGCTGGTTCAGGCAAAGGTCGGTGCCGATACCCAAGAAATGCGTGCCGAACCGTTCGGCGGTCCGCGCGATCATCGTGCAGAAATCGGACTGTGTGCAGGCGGTTCCGGCCTTCAAGTGATGGGGATAAAGCGAAAAGCCCAACATTCCCCCGGTCTCGGCCAAGGCTCCAATGACCGTATCCGACTTGTTGCGCCGCGCCGGGTGCCAGCTGGCCGGGTTCGCATGGGTGACGGCGATGGGACGGGTGGAATGTTCCAGCGCCGCCAAGGTGGACCGCTCGCCTGAATGGCTCATGTCGACCACCATGCCGACGCGGTTCATCTCGGCCACCACCTCGCGGCCCATGCGGGTCAGGCCGGTGTCGTCCGCCTCGTAACAGCCGGTCGCAAGGAGCGACTGGTTGTTGTAGGTCAGCTGCATGAACCGCAGTCCAAGCCGGTGCAGGACTTCCACCAGGCCGATGTCGTCCTCGATGCAACTGGGGTTCTGCGAGCCGAAGAACACCGCCGTCCGTCCAGTGGCGCGGGCGGTCGCGATGTCCTCGGCGGTGAAGCCCTGGAAGATCAGCTCGGGCCAGCGTTCGAACCAGCGGTTCCAGCGTTCGATGCTGGCTACCGTCTCACGGAAATTCTCGTGGTAGACGATGGTGACATGGACCGCATCCACCCCGCCCGCCCGGATCTGGCGGAAGATTTCTTCGGACCAATTGGAGTATTGCAGCCCGTCGATCAGGAAACTCATTCCGGAACCCCTGCCGCCAGGTAGGCGGTCTTGACCGTGGTAAAGAACTCGGCGGCGTACCGCCCCTGTTCGCGTGGTCCGAAGGACGACAACCCGCGCCCACCGAAGGGGACGTGGTAGTCGGTCCCTGCCGTGGGCAGGTTCACCATGACACAGCCCGCGCGCATATTGGCGCGGAAATGTGCGGCGCGGGACAGGCTGCGGGTCATGATCCCCGCCGTCAGGCCGAAGGGCGTGTCGTTGGCGATGGCGAACGCCTCGGCATAGCTGTCCGCCGGGATGATGCAGGTGATGGGAGCGAACATCTCCTCGCGGTTCATCGCCATATCGTTGCGGGTGCCGGCAAAGACGGCAGGGGCCATGAAGTAGCCTTCGCTCGGCCGTTCCACCCGCTGCCCGCCGGTCAGAAGCTCTGCCCCTTCCGCCCGACCCCGGTCGATCCAGGCAAGGTTCGCGGACAATTGCCCCGCGCTGACCACTGGGCCGATCTGGGTCCCTTCGGCCAGCGCATGACCCACGCGCAGCGTTTCGGCCGCCTTGACCAGGCGCTCCGTGAACTCCTCCAGCACCTTGCGGTGCACGATCAGGCGCGACGCAGCGGTGCATTTCTGTCCTGTCCCGCCGAAGGCCGCGTTGCAGGCATGCGCCACGGCCAGGTCCATGTCGCAGTCGTCCAGGATCAGCATGGGGTTCTTCGACCCCATCTCCATCTGCAGCTTCGCCCGGTTGGCCAGGACCCGCGCGGCAATCCCCTGCCCCACCTCGACCGACCCGGTGAAACTGACCGCTGCCACGTCCGGATGACCGACCAGCCGGTCTCCCACGTCACGGCCCGCACCCATCACCAGGTTGAAGGTCCCCGTCGGCAGTCCCGCGGCTGCGATCACCTGGGCCAGCGCCACGGCCGAGGCCGGCGTCAGGTTCGCGGGCTTCCAGACCACGGCGTTGCCGTAAGCCAGCGCGGGGGCAATCTTCCAGGCGGGCGTCGCCACCGGGAAGTTCCAGGGCGTCACGATGGCCACCACGCCGACGGGCTCGCGACGGACCTCGATCTCGATGCCGGGGCGGACGCTTTCCGCCTGGTCGCCCTGCAGACGCAGAGCCTCGGCGGCGAACCAGGTGAAGAATTGTCCCGCGCGGTAGACCTCGCCCTTGCCTTCGGCCAGCGGCTTGCCCTCCTCACGCGACAGGAGCGCGCCAATCTCGGCCGACCGGGCCATGAGCTCTGTCCCGATCTGCATCAGCGCGTCGTGGCGGCGCTGGATGCCAGCGGCCCACCATTTCGGCTGCGCCTCGCGCGCGGCGGCAACGGCGCGGTCGACATCCGCCGCCGAGCCCTGGGCGAAATGTCCGATCACGTCCGACAAATCCGAGGGGTTCACGTTGGCCACGGTAGTGGCACCCTCGCACCATTCCCCGGCAAGGTAGTTCCGCGTTTCCATCGTCATCCTCATGTCCGGGCTCATGTCCGGGCCAGTGCTTCCATCACCCGGCGCGGCGTCAGCGCCCCGGCGATGCGGCCGTCCGCATACCTGACGGCCAAGGTCTCCGCCCCGTCCGCAAAGGCGGCAAAGGCAGCTTCCAGGGTCGCATCGGCAGCGATCACCGGAGCGTCGGCAACCGGGACCAGCCCGGCCTCGGCGAAGGCACCGCACAGAAGGATGCGTCCCCGGTTCACGTCCCGCACGAAGCGCGCCACATAGTCGTCCGCCGGGGCTGCAAGGATCTCGGCCCCCGTCCCCACCTGGCGGAGTGTGCCGTCCTTCAGGATCGCGATGTGATCGCCCAGCATAAGCGCCTCGTCGAGATCATGAGTGATGAAGACGATGGTCTTGCCTAGACGCGCCTGAAGGTCCTTCAACTGCACCTGCATGTCGTGCCGGATCAGCGGGTCCAGGGCCGAGAAGGCCTCGTCCATCAGAAGGACCTCGGCATCCGTGGCGAGTGCCCGCGCCAGCCCGACGCGTTGCTGCATCCCGCCCGACAGCTGTGCCGGATAGCTCGTCTCGAAGCCCGAAAGGCCCACCAGCGCGATCTGGTCTCCCGCGCGCCGCTGAGCCTCGGGCTTCGGCACCCCGTCCAGCGTCAGCCCGTAGGCCACGTTATCGATCACCGTCCTGTGGGGCAGAAGCGCGAAGCGCTGGAACACCATCGCCACCTTGCGCCGCCGGAACGCCTGCAGGCGCGCGGTGTCATAGGTCAGGATATCCTCGCCATCGAAGAGGATGCGCCCGCCGGTCGGCTCGATCAGCCGGTTGAAATGGCGGATCAGCGTCGACTTGCCCGAGCCTGACAGGCCCATGATGACGAAGATTTCGCCCTCGCGGATGTCGAGCGTTATGTCGTGCAGCCCCAGCACATGGTCCGTCTCGTCCTTGAGCCGTGCCTTGTCCATCCCGGAGCGCACCTTGGCCAGCGCCGCCTTGGGGTCACGGCCAAAGACCTTGGACACGCCCTCGACCCTTATCTTCACCGGGCGCATCATTTTGCCTCCCGGTGCAGGTTGGCCTGGACGCGGCGGCCATAGCTTTGCGCGATGCGGTCGAAGATGATCGCCAGAAGCACGATCCCCAGACCCGCGATCAGGCCCCGGCTCACCTCGAGCCGCTGGATGCCCTGCAGAACCTGGTAGCCAAGCCCCCCCGCCCCGATCATCGAGGCGATGACCACCATCGACAGCGCCATCATCGTGGTCTGGTTGATCCCGGCCATGATCGTCGGCATCGCCAGCGGCACCTGGACGGTCCAGAGCTGCTGGCGCGGCGAGGCCCCGAAGGACCGCGAGGCCTCGACGATCTCGGGATCGACCTGGCGGATGCCAAGGTCGGTCAGCCGGATCACCGGCGGGATGGCGAAGACGATCGTGGCCAGCAGCGCGGGTATCTTGCCGGGGCCGAACAGCATCACGAAAGGGATCAGGTAGACGAAGATCGGCATGGTCTGCATGATGTCGAGCACCGGCAGCATCGCGCCCCGCACCCGGTCGGACCGGGACATGGCAATGCCCAGGGGAACCCCGACCAGGACCGAGAGGATCGTCGCGGCCAGCATCAGCGCGACTGTCGCCATCGCCTCGTTCCAGACGCCAAGCAGACCCAGCAGCACCAGCAGCACTGCCACCACGACGACCGGCACCACCCGGCGTCCGGCCGCATAGGTGGCCGCGGCGAACAGCAGCACCACCACCCACCAGGGCAAGACCTGCAGGCCCTTCTCCAGCCCGGTAATGAAGCGCAGGACGGGCATGAACAGGATTTCCAGCGCTTCGCCCCAGTTGGCGACCAGGTCATTGAAGGCCTGGTCCAACATACGGCCAAAGGCGCGGGTATCCCAAAGCTCCGGAAAGCCGGATGTCATGTGCGGTGTCCTTCTATCGACGTGCCGCCCAGGCCCTGGGCGGCACGTGCCTTTCCAAGGCCCGGGTCAGAGACCCGCCTTAACCTTTTCCGCGACCTCGGCCGGGACCCAGGCGGTCCAGATCGATTCGTAGTCCTTCAGGAAATGCACCGCGACCTCCTCGGGGGTGGCGCCGTTGTCGTCGCCCCAGGCCAGCACTTCCGAGATCTCGTCGTTCGGGACCTGCATCTTCGACAGGAAATCGGCCACGGCCGGTGCCTGCTCTTTCAGATCGGACACCACGGCCACCGCCACCTCGCCCGCAGCCCAGCCCGTGACCTGCGGATCGGCGCAGTTGGCGTCGGTCAGGCAGGTGAACTTCTCGCGGTCGCTTTCCGGCATCCCGAGGCGCACAAGCTTGTATTTCCCGACCACGTCCGACGGCCCCCAGTAATAGCCGACCCAGGGCTCGCCCTGCGCCACCGCCCGCGCGATCGATGCCTTCAGGTTCTCGCCCGACCCCGGCGAGAACAGCTCGAACGTGTCCCCAAGGCCCAGAGCCTTGTAGTAGTTGGTGATGATCACCTCGCTCGCCCATCCGGGCGGGCCGTTGTAGAGCCGCCCCTTGCCGGGGCTCTGGTTGTCCTCGAAGATCTGCCAGTTCGCCGCGAGGTCCTCGATCGTCTTCAGGCCGGGGTTCTGCTCCAGCACGTAGTCCGGCACCCAAAGCCCATCCTGCCCGCCGCCCGAGAAGATGTCGGATGCCTTGTAGACATTGCCCTTCTCCTGCATCTGGTCCCACTGCGCCTGCACGGTGGAAACCCAAAGCTCGGGCGCGACCGTGGGCTCGGAACGGGTCAGCATCGACGTGGCCGTCGGCACCGTGTCGCCAGGAACCAGCTGAGCATCGCAGCCGTAGCCCGAGGCCATGATCTTCTGGGCGACATGGGCCAGCGTGGCGGCCGACAGCCAGGTCATCTCGGCCACGGTGATGGTGCCTGCCGTCCCGCAATCCTGGGCGGCGGCGGGGTGTGCGTGGATCGTGCCTGCAAGGGCCGTGGCCGCAAGTGCCGTAAAGCGTATCGTCTGTTTCATTGCGCCTCTCCTGTTCCGGGCGGAGCTTCTGCCCCGTTCCTCACTGATGCTCAGGGTAGAGAAGACTGTCCGCTTCAATCAAACGACAACGAATTAGATTCACTTCAATCAGATTGAACATGTAGCCCCAGCCGATCCGCCAGGTCGCGGTCAAGACGGACGCCAGACGAGTCGATCCGAGCCCGCGCCGCCAAGCGCCGAGCGCCAGGAAGGCGCGCACCGTCCTGCAGTTCGATCGCATTCGCCAGCGCCGCGATCCGGTCCACGAAACCTTCGGCAAAAGCGGCAGGATCGATCGCCAGGAAACATTGCCCCGTGGCCGGGGGACCGCCGACCGAGCCGGAGAAGGGCGAGGCTTCGCGGCTTGGGATCGCCCCTGCCAAGGCCGAGGCAAGAACCTCGACCAGCAGCCCAGTGCCAAAACCCTTCGCCCCGCCGGCAGGAAGCATCGACCCTTTCAGCGCCGCAGCAGCGTCCCGCGTCGGTCGTCCCTCGGCGTCCAGTGCCCAGCCTTCCGGGATCGCCTCGCCGCGCCGGGACCGCAGGATCACCTCGGACTTGGCCACCACGCTTGCCGACTGGTCCAGCACGAACCGCGCGCCTCCCGCCCCGTCCGGAACCGCAAGCGCGAAGGGGTTCGTCCCGATCACCGGCAAGCGCCCGCCCACCGGCGCGATCGAGGCCGGGGCATGGGTGAAGCACAGCCCGATCAACCCTGCCTCGGCGATCCGCTCGGCGTGGTGGCCCAGCACTCCGCAGTTGTAGGACCGGCGCAGCGTCATCGCCGCAATCCCGCAGTCGTGCGCGGCCTGCAGCAGGACCGGAAGGCCAAGGTCGATGGCTGGATGGGCAAAACCATGCGCTGCGTCGACCGTCACCGCCCCGGCGCGCGGCCGGTCCAGCACCGGGACGGCATTGCCGTCAACCTTGCCGCAGGCCAGATGCTCGACATAGACCGGCAGATACATCAGCCCGTGCGACCGCACGCCATCTCGTTCTGCCGCCCGGATCGACCGCGCGACCGGCGCAGCTTGCGACAAGCTTGCCCCCGCTTCGCACAGCCGACGCAGCGCCAGCGCCTCCACACTGTCCAGGTCCAGCTCGATCGCCATGTCTTCCTCCTGTCGCGGCCGGAAGGGTGCCGATTGCCAGATTAAGATCAACACAGTATTTCTTGTGAAAACTTCAATGGGACTGAACATGCTGCGGCTTGAAGCGCTGAGGACCTTCGTCGAGGTCGCGGATCACGGCAACATCAAGGACGCTTCCGAGCGGTTGTACCGAACGCCCTCGGCCGTCTCGATGACGCTGAAGCAGATCGAGGACCGGCTGGGCTGCCCTCTGTTCGAGACGGATCGCAAGTCCACCCTGACCGAGATGGGGCGCTTCCTCTACGACCAGTCCGTGATCGTCCTGCGCGACTTCGACCGCGCGATGGAGCGGATCGAAGCGCAGTCGAAGGCACGCAGTGGCAAGTTGCGCATCGCCTCGGTCCCGTCGGTCGCCACGATGCTGCTGCCGGAATTCCTGCAGGCTTTCGCAGCCAACCGGCCCGACCTTGATATCGACCTTGTCGACACCGACAGCACCGACGTCCGCCATCTGGTGGAAACGGGCGAAGTGGACCTTGGGATTGCGGGCCTGCCGGGCGACCTGCCTGGACTTGCCAGCGAGACCATCTTCCGTGATCCGTTCAAGCTGGTCTGCCGCAGCGACAGCGCGCTTGCGCAGCGGACGGATGATCTGGACTGGTCTGATCTGGACGGCACCACGATGATCCTGAACGAGGCGTCCCGCAACCTGCCCTCTGCGGAATTCCAGAAGCGAGCCGGACTCGCCCGATTATCGGTGCGCAACGTCGCCTCGCTGATGGCGATGGTCCAGGCGGGGATGGGTGTGACGCTTCTGCCGTCGCTCGCCACCGTCAACCTGCCCGCAGCGCTGTCGGCGCGCCCTCTCCGCGACCCCGCCTGCATGCGCACGGTCGGCTTGCACTGGCGCCTGGGCCGGACACCAAGCCCGGTGGCATTGCGCTTCATCGCCGAGTTCACCGCGTCGGCCCGGGAAAAGGCCCGCAGTCTTGGCCTCGACGCAGACTGAAGCCCTGGGGCTTGGTCCAGACTGATCGGGTCCGGGACCTGCCGAACGGACCCCTTGCACCTGTCCGACACAACGGTTTTCCTGTCCACCCCACAGGAGACCACCCATGACCCAGATGCTTTCCCTTTCTGACGGCCGCCAGATCCCGCAACTGGGCTTCGGCCTTTGGCAGGTGCCGGCATCGAGCACGGCAGAGACCACGGCCACCGCCCTGCGCCTTGGGTACCGGCTGGTCGATGGCGCTGCGATCTATGGCAACGAGGAAGGCCAGGGCGAGGGCATCCGGCGGTCTGGACTGCCGCGCGAGGACATCTTCGTCACGACCAAGGTCTGGAACAGCGACCAGGGCTTCGACAAGGCGCTTCGGGCGGCAGAGTCGAGCCTCAAGCGGCTGCGGCTGACCCATGTCGACCTTCTCCTTGTCCACTGGCCCTGCCCGTCCAAGGACCTGTACCTCGAGACCTGGCGCGCGCTGATCCGGCTGAAGGAGGACGGCAAGGCACTGTCCATCGGCGTGTCGAACTTCCAGGAGCCGCATCTGGAACGGATCATCGGCGAGACCGGCGTCACCCCGGTGTTGAACCAGGTCGAGATCAACCCACGCCTGCAGCAGTCGGCGCTGCGGGCATTCCATGCCAGGCACGGCATCGTCACGCAAAGCTGGACGCCGCTCGGTCAGGGCCTCAGCTTCGACGCAGCTCCGGTGCAAGCGGCCGCAAGGCGCACCGGCAGGACCCCGGCTCAGGTGGTCCTGCGCTGGCACATCCAGATCGGCGCCTCGGTGATCCCGCGGTCCACGCGTGAGGCCGGCCTACTCGAGAACCTCGCGCTTTTCGACTTCAGCCTGACCGAGGGCGAGATGGCGGCCATCGCCTCTCTGGACACGGGCGAGCGGTGCGGCCCCGATCCCGCGCGGTTCGAGATGAGTTGACGCAGGCGGCAAGCAGATCCTTGGGACGGGTTTCCCCGCCTTGTCCCTAAGGCAAGCCCGGGCCTAGCGTGCGGCGACCTCAACCGAAAGGCCCCGCCGATGCGCGCCCTCATTGCCGCCCTGCTTGCCACGACCGCCCTGCCCGCCTGGGCCGACACCCTTCTGGCCACCAGCCGGATCACCGCCGTCACCGTCTACCCCGACGGCGCGAAACTGACGCGGGAGGTGACCTTCACCGCCCCCTCAGCAGGGGTGCACGACCTTCTGGTCACCGACCTGCCCTATGACAGCGACGCCGGGATGATCCGCCTTCTGGCCATGGAGGGCCTGCAGGTGGGCGCATTCGCCCTGCGGGCCGACCGCCTGCCCCCGCGCGAAGACCCGCTGACCGAGGACCAGAAAGCCGCCAAGGCGGACGTCGAGGCCGCCCAGGCCGCTGCCGACCAGGCCCAACTGGCACTGGAGGCGATCACGGCCAAGGTCGAAGCGGCAGAGGCGCAGGTGCGCTTCCTGTCCTCGTTCACGGGTGCATTGCCCGACGGTGCGACGCCCGACACGATCAAGGCGATGGCTGGGATGATCGGGACCGAGACGCTGGCCGCCCGCCAGGCCGCGCTTGCCGCAAAGGCCGAACTGCCGCCGGCAGAGAAGGCGGTGACCGATGCGCAAGAGGCGCTGGCCAACGCCCAGGCCGCCTTGGACGCGCTTCCCGCGGCTGACACCGAGTACACGGCGCTGCAGGCGGCCGTCACGGCCACCGCGGCGGGCAAGCAGACCCTTACCATCACGCAGTACGTCGGCAACGCAAGCTGGCAGCCGGTCTACGATCTGAACCTGACGCGGCAGGGCGGGGACAAGCTGATCCTTGGCCGTTCGGCACTCGTCACGCAGTACACCGGCGAAGACTGGGACGGGGTGGCGCTGACACTTTCCTCCTCTCGCCCTGCAGAACAGTCCGCGCCGTCGCAACTCTGGCCCCAGCTTCTGGCGATTTCCCCGGAGATGGACGCCGAGGACCTGGCCCGCAAGAACTTCGGGACAAGCGAGGCGCTTTACGAAACGGCCCCCGCAGCAGAACCGATCACCGCGCCGATCACCGCCGGGGTGGGCTACGAGGGCGATACGGTCGTCTACAATTACCCCGAACCCGTCACCGTCGCGACGGGGGCCGAGAACCTGCGGCTGGCGCTCGACAGCCTGGACTTCGCCCCGGTGGTCGAAGCCGTGGCCGTTCCGCGGCTGGACAAGACCGCCTTCGTCATGGCGAGCTTCACCAATGCCAGCGCTGAGCCGCTGCTCCCCGGTCAGGCGATGCTCTTCCGCGAGGGGGTGCTGGTCGGGTCCACCTGGCTGGACGTGATCGCCCCCGGGGTGGAGACGGACGTGGGCTTCGGTGCCATCGAGACGGTGACCGTCAAGCGCGAGATGCCGAAGCGGGCTGAGGGCGAAACCGGCGTCTTCAGCAGCGCCAACGCGCGCACCGAAAGCGCGGTCATCACGGTCGAGAACACCGGGACCGAAGCCTGGCCCGTCCGCATCCTGGACCAGGTGCCCTACAGCGAGCAGGACGAGCTCGAGATCGACGTGACCGCCAGCCCCGAGCCCACGGAAACCGACGTCGAGGGCCAGCGCGGCATCCTGGCCTGGGAGTTCGATCTTGCAGCCGGAAGCAAGCAGACGATCACTCTGGAGCACAGCCTGAGCTGGCCCGACGGCATGGTTTTGCAATAGAACCCAAGACCCCTGGGGCGGGCTTCCGACGCCCGGCCCTTTCCCTTGCGTCACCCGCCATGGTTGCCACTCTACCCATGACTTCACGTCAGGCAGGAATCTGACGTGACGTCATAGTGACGTTAACGTCAACTAGTCTGGTAATCATGGGTACGGGTTCGCATCTGCCGCTTCTGATGCTTCCCCGACTGTGAGTGTAACCGATGTCTTCCAGTGTACCTAATGACGTGATGACCATCCGCGAGATGTGCGATGCCTACGAAGTCACCCCGCGCACCTTGCGGTTCTACGAGGCCAAGGAATTGCTGACCCCGATCCGCGTCGGGACACGGCGGCTGTTCACCCGGCGGGACCGGGCGCGGCTGGCGCTGATCCTGCGTGGCAAACGGTTCGGTTTCAGCCTCGAGGACATCCGGCAAACGCTGGATCTTTACGACCGTGACGGCGGGCTGACCGCCCAGCGGCAGAAGGCCTACGAGCTGGGCGTGAAGCGCCTGGCCGAGATGGAGGCCCAGCGCGCGGAACTGGACGTGGCCATCGCCGAGCTGAAGGCCGAGTTGAAGGATGCCGCAGCCAAGGGTCTCGTGCCCGACCGCGCGGCCTGAAGGACCGAAGAAGGGAAGAGGACAAGATGCCCAGCTACACCGCCCCCGTGAAGGACATGCAGTTTGTGCTGCACGACGTTCTGAAGGTGTCCGCCGCCGATATCCCCGGCTATGGCGACCTTGACAGAAGCTTCACCGAGGCGGTGCTGGACGAGGCCGCCAAGGTCGCTCAGGACATCCTGGCTCCGTTGAACCAGGTCGGCGACGTGGAAGGCTGCAAGCTGGAAAACGGCGTCGTGCGCACCCCCAAAGGCTTCAAGGAGGCGTTCCGCACTCTGTCCGAAGGCGGCTGGATGTCGCTGGACGCGGCCCCCGAATACGGCGGCCAGGGCCTGCCCTACTTGATGCACACGGCCGTCAACGAGGCCTTCGTTTCGGCCAACATGGCCTTCAACATGTACCAGGGCCTGACCCACGGCGCCTATTCCGCGATCCTCGTCCACGGGACCGAGGAGCAGAAGCAGAAATGGCTGCCGAAGATGGTCTCCTGCGACTGGACCGGCACGATGAACCTGACCGAGCCGCATTGCGGCACCGATCTGGGCATGATGCGGACCAAGGCCGAACCGCAGGCCGACGGGTCCTACAAGATCACCGGCCAGAAGATCTTCATCTCGGCCGGCGAGCATGACATGGCCGAGAACATCGTCCACCTGGTCCTTGCAAAGGCCCCGGGCGGCGGCGAGGGGACGAAGGGCATCAGCCTCTTCATCGTGCCGAAGTTCCTGGTGAACGAGGATGGCTCCTTGGGCGACCGCAATGCCGTCAGCGTCGGCAAGGTCGAAGAGAAGATGGGCATCCACGGCAACGCCACCTGCGTGATGAACTACGACGGCGCGACCGGCTGGCTGCTG
The DNA here is from genome assembly GCF_041913445.1 of Tabrizicola sp. GTDB lineage: Bacteria > Pseudomonadota > Alphaproteobacteria > Rhodobacterales > Rhodobacteraceae > Tabrizicola. The sequence continues at coordinate 30,764 of NZ_JAYSFG010000025.1, read as the reverse complement.
GGCGAGCTTCACAAGGGCATGAAGGCCATGTTCACGATGATGAACGAGGCCCGGCTTGGCGTGGCGCTGCAGGGCTATGCGGTGGCCGAGGCGGCCTATCAGAACTCCCTGGCCTATGCGAAGGACCGCCTCCAGGGCCGCGACGTGACCGGCGCCAAGAACCCCAATGGCCCGGCCGACCCGCTGATCGTCCACCCCGACATCCGCCGCAACCTGATGGAACAGAAGAGCTTCGTCGAGGGCGCGCGCGCCTGGGCCTTCTGGGGGGCGACGCTGATCGACCGGGCGCATAACGGCGACGCCGCGGCAGACGGGCTGATCGGCCTGATGACCCCGGTCCTGAAGGGGTTCTTGACGGACAAGGGCTTCGAGATGGCGGTGCAGGCCCAGCAGGTCTATGGCGGCCACGGTTACATCGAGGAATGGGGGATGTCCCAGTTCGCCCGCGATGCCCGGATCGCCATGATTTACGAAGGCGCGAACGGCGTGCAGGCGCTGGACCTGGTGGGCCGGAAGCTGGCCACGGACGGCGGCAAGCATGTGATGGCCTTCTTCGAAATGGTGAAGGCCGAATGCAAGGCGCATGACGGCGACGAGCGGATGAAGGGCTTCGTGGAACCGCTCAAGACCGCGTCCAAGGCACTGCAGCAGGCGGGCATGTTCTTCATGCAGAACGGGATGAAGAACCCCAACGCCGCGCTGGCCGGGTCCTACGACTTCATGCACATGATGGGCCATGTCTGCCTGGGCCTGATGTGGACGAAGATGGCGAAAGCCGCCTATGTGGCGCTGGATGCCGGCGCGCAGGACCGCGACTTCTACGAGGCGAAGATCGCCACCGGCCGCTTCTACATGGCCCGCCAGCTTCCCGCCTGCGCGATGCACCTGATGCGCATCGAAAGCGGGGCCGATCCCGTCATGGCGCTGACTGCCGAGGCGTTCTAGGCTTCTGCCCGAAGGGGCGGGCCACGTGGCCCGCCTGCGCCAGATCTTGGGAGGGATGGGCATGAAACTGTACTGCTTCGGTGAAAGCGGCAACGCCTACAAATGCGCTCTGGCGCTGGAGATGGCGGATCTCGACTGGGAGCCGGTCTTCGTCGACTTTTTCAAGGGCGAGGCGCGGAGCGCGGAGTTCAAGAAGATCAACGAGATGGGAGAGGTCCCGGTCCTGGTGGACGGGGACCTGACGCTGACGCAGTCCGGCGTGATCCTCGACTACATCTCTTCCAAGACCGGCAAGCTCGGAGGCCGTTCCGCCGCCGAACGGCGCGAGGTGCTGCGCTGGCTCTTCTGGGACAACCACAAGCTTTCCACCACCATCGGCACCTGCCGCTTCCTGATGAATTTCCTGCCACCCGAGAAGCGGCCCGAGGGCGTGATCCCCTTCCTGCAGGGCCGCCTCAAGGCCGCCTACACCGTGCTGAACGACCATCTTGCGGACCGGACCTGGGTCGCGGGCGACGCCGTCACCATCGCGGACCTGTCCTGCTGCGGCTACCTCTACTACCCCGAGCCCTACGGTTTCGACCGCAAGGACTGGCCGCACATCGATGCCTGGCTGGACCGCATCGCCGCCCTGCCCGGCTGGAAACACCCCTACGACCTGATGCAGCGGGCCTTCCCCGCGTAAGGAGACCACGATGACCGACGCCTACATCTACGACGCCGTCCGCAGCCCCCGCGGTAAGGGCCGTCCCGACGGGTCTCTGCACGAGCTGACCTCGGTCGCGCTGTCGGCCAAGGTGCTGAACGCGGTCAAGGAACGGAACGGGCTGGAGGGCCATGTCATCGAGGATGTGATCTGGGGCAACGTCACCCAGGTGGGCGAACAGGGCGGCTGCCTCGCCCGGTCGGCGGTGCTGGCCTCGGACCTTGACGAACGCATCCCGGGCCTTGCGATCAACCGCTTCTGCGCCAGCGGAATGGAGGCGGTGAACCTTGCCGCGAACCAGGTGAAAGGCGGCGCGGGGCATGCCTACATCGCCGGGGGCGTGGAGATGATGGGCCGCGTCGCGATGGGCTCGGACGGGGCGGCCATCGCCGTGGACCCGACGCTTGCGATGAAGACCTACTTCGTGCCGCAGGGGATCAGTGCCGACATCATCGCCACCGAATATGGCTTCACCCGCGACGACGCCGATGCGCTGGCGGTGGAATCCCAGCGCCGCGCCGCCACGGCCTGGGCCGAAGGTCGGTTCGAGAAGTCGGTCCTCACGATCAAGGACCAGAACGGCCTGCCGATCCTCGCCACCGACGAATACATGCGCCCCGGCACCGACATGCAGGCCCTTGGCCGTCTTGACCCCAGCTTCAAGGCGATGGGCGAGGTCATGCCGGGCTTCGACAAGGTCGCCATGATGAAGTACCCGCACCTGGAGCGGATCAACCACATCCACCATGCGGGCAACTCCTCGGGCATCGTGGACGGGGCGGCAGCGGTGGTGATCGGGAATGCCGAGTTCGGCAAGGCCCACGGTCTGAAACCCCGCGCCCGCATTCGCGCGACGGCGAAGATCGGGACCGACCCCACGATCATGCTGACCGGCCCGGTCCCGGCGACGCAGAAGATCCTCAAGGACTCCGGGATCGGCATCCGCGACATCGACCTCTTCGAGGTAAACGAGGCCTTCGCCTCGGTCGTGCTGCGCTTCCAGCAAGCCTTCGATGTCGACCCTGCGCTGGTAAACGTCAACGGCGGCGCCATCGCGATGGGCCACCCCTTGGGTGCGACGGGCGCGATCATCATCGGCACCCTCCTTGACGAACTGGAGCGGCAGGACAAGGAACTGGGCCTCGCCACCTTGTGCATCGCCAGCGGCATGGGCGCGGCCACGATCATCGAACGGGTGTGACCGAGATGCACGGGGTTGGGCATTTTCGCGGCTGGCGAGCGGATGACACGGTCGTTGTCGCTACCGTCGCACCCGATGTCGCAATCCTACGTCGCCCCTGGGGTGATTCTCCCAAGATGGATGCTTCTTCAAACCGTTTTGAGGCACCCTTTCGCCATGTACTCTCAAGCAGCAGCCCATTTCCGCAGCCGGGGCGAGCATCTTCTGGCCGGACGTATAGACGAGTTGCTTCAGTCCTACATCTTCCCGCTTCCGGTCTTCCTGCCCGAACAGCGGATGCTGCTGACCGGGCCCGAGGAAGCTGTTCTGGTCTTCGCCATCCTGCGCCGGTCGATGCTTCTGGGCGGCGTCGTAGCGCTGCAGCCGAAGATCCGTGCGGTCGAACTGCCCCGCGGTGGGCGTTACCGGCTTTGGGTGGACTGGCAGGAACTGGTCATGCCTTCGGGCGAGATGCGCGTGTCGCAAGCGATCTATTATTGCCGCGCGACCGAGCTTGGCCCCCGCGTCGAGATGGTGAACTATACCCGCCTGTCGATGCCCGAGCTGCACCAGGAGTTCGAGGCGCTCGCGCTGTCGGCCTGACGCCGGGCGGTCCGGGTTGGGCGTCAGCCCAACTGCAGGAGGCCAGGCAATGCCCGTGATCGACCCCACCAAGGTTCCGGTCAAGACCGGATCAATCTACCCCGAACCCTACGCCAGCATGATGAAGGGCCGGTCTTCGTTGCGGCTGGGCGATGCCGGCGGTCTGACCCAGTTCGGCGTGAATCTCGTGACGCTGGAACCCGGCGCCTTGTCCTCCCTGCGCCACTGGCACCAGAACGAGGACGAATTCGTCATGGTGACTGAAGGCGAGTGCATCCTGGTCCAGGACGCGGGCGAAACCCTGATGCGCGCCGGCGACTGCGCCGCCTTTCCGGCCGGGTCGACCGACGGACACCACTTCATCAACCGCTCCGACCGCGTGGCCCGGTTCCTCGTCGTCGGCACGAAGGCCCCGCGTGAGGTGGCAACCTACTCGGACGTCGACCTTCGCGTCGAGATCGACGCCGGAAAAGCGCGATTCACCTACAAGGACGGCTCGGACTGGACGGGCCCCCGATGATCCAGACTGACAAAAAGATTTTTTTGAATTTGTCGGGAACCGGAACTTCCCTTCGAGGTTGTATTGTCCGGGGCATTCCGCCCCGGCCACGCCCGCTCAAGCTCTGGGGTGGCCGTCACCACAGACGAATGGGAGCAATACGGATGCGGGCAACCACGATCCTGCAAGCCTATCTCGACGAAATGGGCAAGGCCGTGATGAATGAATGGTTCGACGTTTACGCCTCTCGCATTCAACTGCCGCTGAGCATTCTGACATCCTCAGCAAACCTGACCGTCCGCACCCTCGCCGATCTGGAAGAGGGGTTCGACGAATTCGTCGAGATGATCCGCATCCGGGGCGTCACCGACATGCTGCGCACCGTGCAGGCCGCCACCTTTCAGGGCAACGACCACATTGTCGGCGTGTATGAGACCCGGCTCATGGCCGGTGACAAACTGGCCCTTCCCGTCTTCCACTCGAAGATGTGGATCGGCTGCTACGACGGCGCCTGGAAGGCGATCAAGATCCACAACACTACAGACGAAGCGCGCTGGCCCATGCTGCTGACCCGGCTGGACCGGGACACCTGGCTAACTGAGGAGCTCTGAATGACCGACTTCACCATGACCACCGACGCCGATGGCGTCGCCACCATCACCTGGGACGTTCCGTCGAAGTCGATGAACGTCATGTCGACCGAGGCGTTCATGGTGCTGAACGGGCTGATCGACCAGGCGCTGGCGGATGGCACGGTGAAGGGCGTCATCATCACCAGCGGGAAGAAGGACTTCGCCGGCGGGATGGACCTGAACGTCATCGCCAAGATGCGGGCGGGGGGCGCGCAAGCGATCTTCGACGGCGTCATGCAGATGCACCAGGTCCTGCGCAAGATCGAACGCGCGGGGATGGACCCGAAAAGCCTCAAGGGCGGCAAGCCCATCGTGGCGGCCCTGCCCGGCACGGCGCTGGGGATCGGGCTGGAACTGCCGCTCTCCTGCCACCGGATCATCGCCGCCGACAATCCCAAGGCCAAGATCGGCCTGCCCGAGATCATGGTCGGCATCTTCCCTGGCGCGGGGGGCACGACGCGGTTGGTCCGCAAGCTGGGCGCGATGGCCGCCGCACCGTTCCTGCTGGAGGGGAAGCTGTCGTCTCCGAAAGAGGCCAAGGCCGCCGGCATCATCGACGAGGTCGTGGCCCCGGAGGATCTTCTGAAGCGTGCCAAGGAATGGGTGCTGTCGGCCACCGACGCCGATCTGGTGAAACCATGGGACGCCAAGGGCTACAAGATGCCCGGCGGCGCGCCCTACCACCCGGCGGGATTCATGACCTTCGTCGGCGCCTCGGCGATGGTCCACGGCAAGACGATGGGCGTCTATCCGGCGGCGAAGGCCCTGCTTGCGGCGGTCTACGAAGGCGCGCTCGTCCCCTTCGACACCGCGCTGAAGATCGAGGCACGGCACTTCACATCGGTCCTGATGAACCCCTCCTCCACCGCGATGATCCGCAGCCTCTTCATCAACAAGGAGGCGCTGGAGAAGGGCGCGAACCGGCCGAAGGTCGAGGATATGGCCGTCCGGAAGCTGGGCGTGATCGGCGCAGGCATGATGGGCGCGGGCATCGCCTATGTCGCCGCCAATGCCGGGATCGAGGTCGTCTTGATCGACTCCACCCAGGAAGCAGCGGATCGCGGCAAGGCGCATTCCGAAGGCATCCTCGACAAGGGGATGAAGCGCGGCAAGGTGACGGCTGAGAAGAAGGCCGAGGTGCTGGGCCGGATCACCGCGACGACCGATTACGCGGCGCTCTCGGGCTCTGACCTGATAGTGGAAGCCGTGTTCGAGGACCCGAAGGTCAAGGCCGAGGTCACCGCCAAGGTCGAAGCCGCCGTCGGCCCAGACTGCATCTACGCGACGAACACCTCCACCCTTCCCATCACCGGCTTGGCTGCGGTGAGCAAGCGGCCGGAGCAGTTCATCGGCATCCACTTCTTCTCGCCCGTCGACAAGATGATGCTGGTCGAGATCATCCGGGGCAAGGCCACCGGCGACAAGGCCGTGGCCAAGGCGCTGGACTTCGTCCGCCAGATCCGGAAGACCCCCATCGTCGTCAATGATGCCCGCTTCTTCTACGCCAACCGCTGCATCATCCCCTACATCAACGAAGGCATCCGCATGGTGGCAGAGGGGGTGGAACCGGCGCTGGTGGAGAATGCCGCGAAGCTGGTGGGCATGCCGCTGGGTCCGCTGCAGCTGGTGGATGAGACCTCGATCGACCTCGGCGTGAAGATCGCCAAGGCGACCAAGGCCGCGATGGGCAAGGACTACCCGGACGAGGCGGTGGACCATGTCCTCTTCTGGATGGCCGACCAGGGCCGGCTCGGAAAGAAGGCCAACGCCGGCTTCTACGCCTATTCCGAAAAGGGCGAACGCCTGGGCCTCTGGGACGGGCTGGAGCAGAAGTATCCACAGGACAAGATGCAGCCCTCCCTGACCGACGTGCAGCACCGTCTTCTCTTCGCGCAGGTCCTGGAGGCGGTGCGGGCGCTGGAAGAGGGCGTCCTGACCGACATCCGCGAAGGCGACGTCGGCGCGATCCTCGGCTGGGGCTTCGCGCCCTGGTCGGGTGGTCCGTTCAGCTGGCTCGACATGATCGGCGCGACCCGTGCGGTGGACATCTGCCGGGGACTGACGGCCCAGTTCGGGCCGCGATTCCACGCCCCGGCGTTGCTGCGCGAGATGGCCGAGAAGGGCGAGACCTTCTATGGCCGGTTCGCGGGCGAGAAGGCCGCCGCCTGATGCGCAAGCGTAGGGTGGGCAAATTGCCCACCTTACGCGCGGGGCGCAGGCGTTAACGAAGCTTCCGCCCGTCTTCGCGTCTGGACGGTTGCCCGACAGATGCCAGACGGATGCCAGACGCTTCACCTTCCGTTAATCAGGGGTTAACCAGGTTCGGCGGGGCCTTCCCCTCGGCCCAGGCCACCAGGTTCGCCACCGCCATCATCCCCATGTTCTCGCGCACTTCCAGGCAAGCGGTGCCCAGATGCGGCAGCAGGGTGACGTTCTCCATCGCCATCAGCGCCGCCGGGACCTTCGGCTCGAACTCATAGACATCCAGCCCCGCCCCCGCGATCTGGCCCTTCTGCAGCGCGTCGATCAGCGCCGTCTCGTCAACCACATCGCCCCGGGAAATGTTCACGAAGATCCCGGATTTCTTCATCATTCCCAGGACCTTGGCGTCGATCAGGTGATGCGTGGCCTTGCCCCCCGGCACCGCGACCACCACGAAATCCGCCGCCATCGCCTCGGCCATCTCCACCTGCCGCGCGGGCATTCCGGCATCCTCGACCTTCGAGCGGTTGTAGAACACCACCTCCATGTCGAAGCCGTAGTGGCAGCGCTTGGCGATGGCCTTGCCGATCCGGCCCATCCCGATGATTCCAAGGCGTTTTCCGGTGACATGGGTGCCCAGCATCTGCACCGGCCCCCATCCCTCCCACTTGCCCGCCCGGAGGATCCGCTCCCCTTCTCCAAGCCGCCGCGCGGTCATCAGGATCAGGCTCAGCGCGATATCCGCCGTCGCATCCGTCACCGCGCCGGGAGTGTTCGAGACCGCGATCCCCGCGGCCTTCGCGGCCTCGGCGTCGATGTGGTTGTAGCCCACCCCGAAGTTCGCCAGGATCTTCGCCCGGGGTGCCGGAACGTCAGCAAAAACGTCCGCTTGGAAGCGATCGCCCAGCGTCGGCAGCACGGCGTCATAGTCCCGCAGCGCCGCCCGCAGCTCCTCGGCGGACAGGACCTCGGTCCGGTCGCGCAGGGTGACGTCAAACCGTTCGCGCGCTGCCTCTAGCACACGGTCGGGCAGGCGGCGGGTGATCAGAAGCTTCGGTTTCAAAACAGTTTTCCTCCCAAGGGAACCTCGTGCCCCGGCCCGATCAGCACCACCGCGCCCTCCTCGTCCGGCAGGCCCAGGACCAGCACCTCGGACATCACCGGCCCGATCTGGCGCGGCGGGAAGTTGACGACGGCCAGCACCTGACGGCCCACCAGCTGGTCGATGGTATAATGCTTGGTGATCTGCGCCGAGGACCGCTTCTCGCCAATCTCCGGCCCGAAATCGACCCAGAGCTTGAAGGCCGGCTTCCGCGCTTCCGGGAAGGGCTCAGCCCGGGTGATGCGGCCGACGCGGATGTCGACCTTCTCGAAATCGGCATAGGTGATGGTCATTTCCCAAGCTCCCGGCCACGGTCGGCGGCGGCCTTCACGGCGCGTTTCAGAAGCGCGGGGAAGCCGCTCTCCGGGTCCATCAGCACCCCCAGCGCCGCGGCGGTCGTGCCACCGGGAGAGGTCACGTTGATCCGCAATTGCGCCGCAGTTTCAGGGCTTTGGAAGGCCAGCTCCCCCGCCCCGCAGACCGTCGCGCGGGCCAGTTGCATCGCCACGTCGGCAGGCAGGCCCTCGGCTTCTCCCGCGGCGGCCAGCGTCTCGATGAGGTGAAAGACATAGGCGGGGCCCGAGCCGGAAACGGCGGTCACCGCGTCGATCTGGTCCTCGCCGGTCAGGTCCACCACTTGCCCCACGGCGGCCATCAGGTCGCGGGCCAGGGCGAAATCCGCTTCCGAGACATGGGCGTTCCGGCAGAGCGCGGTGATCCCCCGCCCGACCATGGCGGGCGTGTTCGGCATCGTGCGGACGATGGGGGTCCGCGCGCCGAGCACCTCTTCGAAGGTGGAAATCTTGGTGCCCGCCGCAATCGACACGAACAGCGTCGTGCCGTTCCCCAGGGCCTGAAGCGAGGGCAGCGCCGCGCCCATCATCTGCGGCTTGACGGCCAGCAGCGCCACGGCGGGGGCTGCGGGCACCCCCTTGTTCAGATGGACCCCGCTCCCCTTGAGCCAGTCGGTCGGGTTTGGCTCGATCACCCAGACCGAGGCCGGAGGCACCCCCGCCGCCAGCCAGCCGGTCAGCAAAGCCGTCCCCATCTTGCCGCAGCCAAGCAGCACCAGCCCATCCCGGGCGACACGGTCCAAGCTCATGGAACCCCCCTTCAAACCGGGGGCAGGTTAGGCGCGGCCGTAGGCCTCGGCAATGGCGACTTTCATCGCCTCGGCCGGCGTCTGGTCGCCCCACATCGCCAGCTGGAAGGCCGGGTAGAAGCGCTCCGCGGCAAGGACGGCGCTGGAAATCAGCCGGTCGATCTGCTCGGGTCCCGCGACCTGCCCACCCGACAACACAAGGCCGTAGCGCCAGACCATCAGCTTCTGTTCCGCCCACCAGGTGAAGGCCCCGGTCCAGACCATGTCGTTGCAGCGGTTCAGCACGTCGTACAGCGCGTAAAGCTTGTCCTCGGGCGGCTCCATCTCGAAGGTGCAGATCAGGCGCAGCGTCTCGTCCTGCTCGGACCAGGCCAGCGTCAGAGAGTAGGTGCGCCATTGACCTTCCACCGCCATCGCGATCTGGTCGTCGGTGACGCGGTCGAATTCCCAGGCGTGGTGTTCGGCAAGGCTTTCGACGATGTCGATGGGATGGAGATCCTCCATCGACGCATAATCTTCGGAAAGCGACATTGCCCGGCCTCATAATGAAGCTTCAGGCGGGCCGCGACCCACAAGAAGCTGGGTGTCTGGCAAGGGTCAGCGTTTGCCCGACGCTTCCCTTACTAAATATGGTGTGGCCAAAGCGGAAGCCTGTAAAGCGTTTTCTTGGCAAATCTTCTGTGGAAAACCCCGGCGCTGAATCCGCGAGCAGACGCAACCGTTTGCAGGCTGCGGCGTTGTGGGTCCAGAGGAGGCCCCGATGCCGCGCTGGACACTGGCAGCCCTGATCGCCCTGGCCGCCACCCCCGCACTCGCTCATGTGAAATGGTTCGCGCCCTTCATCGTCGGCGCAGCCCCGGCTTCGCCTTGGCTCACGCTAGGCGACCCGTGGTTCTGGGCGGCGCTTGGGCTGGTGCTGGTCTTCTTCCTGGCGACCCGGATCATCGAGTGGACCTCGCTTGGCATGGCGATCCTGGCGGGGATCGACAACGGGACCGCACCGCTTTGGACCAGGGCCGACGACTTCATGCGGGCGGTCATCGGCGCGTTCTTCGTCGCGATCTTCTCGGTGGGCGGGGTCTACCTGACGCCCGACCTGCAGACCCCCAGCGAATGGGTGAGCTGGGCGCAGCTTGCCATCGCAGCCGGGGTGTTCTGGCGCTGGACCATGCCGCTGTCGGCCCTGGGGATCATCGCGCTGTGGGTGCTGGCGCTGCGCGACTACGACTTCTTTCACCTCTTGGACTACCTCGCGCTGGGGCTGGCGACGGCGGGCTATCTGGTGCTTGCGGCCAGCGGCGACTGGGACTGGCGCGGGCTGCGCTTCCAGGTCCTGCGCTGGGGGGTGGCCATCGCGCTGATGTGGTCAAGCCTGGAGAAGTTCGCCTATCCCGACTGGTTCTACCCGCTGGTCGAAGAGAAGCCATTCCTCACATTCGGCCTGCCGCGCGACATCTTCATCCCGATGGCCGGTGTGGCCGAGTTCACACTCGGCTTCGGGTTGACCGGCACGCCCTTGGTGCGCCGACTGTCCGCGCTGGCGCTTCTGGTGATCTTCACGGCAGCAGTCTGGCCATTCGGGCGGATCGACCTGGTGGGCCACGCGCTCATCATGGCGATCCTGGTCCTGATCGTGGTGGACCCAAGCCCTCGCCTGCACCATTGGCGGGCGCTACGAGAGACGCTCTGGGGCATCCCGCCGGGGCTGTTGCTGGCGCTGGCGGGCTTCGCGGCGCTCTACTGGGGCCTGCACGCGGCGGTCTACGGGCCGGAGGGGATCGAGACCTCGCCAGGCCAGACCCATTTGCCCTCAGAAGAGCATCCCCACGAAGCGCCGTAGAAAAAAGCCCCCGTGCGGGGGCACGGGGGCATGTCGGGTTGGGTCGGGCCCTCAGGGGACAGCGGGGCCCGGCCAGGCGATGGGGACAGATCGCATCTCCGAACAGCCCGACCCTAGCGGGGGGATGAATCGGCCATGTGACAGTCAGCCCCGGCGCGAGCGGATCATGCCGGTGATGTCGTAGACCTGCTCCAGGATCGGCCGGGCGATGGCGTCGGCGCGTTCGGCCCCGTCGCCGAGGATGCGGTCGATCTCCCCGGGGTCGGCCATCAGGCGGTTCATCTCGGTGGTGATCGGCGACAGCTTGGCCACGGCAAGGTCGGCCAGCGCGGGCTTGAAGGTGCCGAACTGCGCACCCGCGAAGTCGCGGACGACCTGCTCGACCGTGTGGCCGGCAAGGGCCGCGTAGATGTTCACCAGGTTCCGCGCCTCGGGCCGGTCCTTGAGGCCTTCGACGGTCTCGGGCAGCGGTTCCGGGTCGGTCTTCGCCTTGCGGATCTTGGCGGCAATCATGTCGGCATCGTCGGTCAGGTTGATGCGGCTCTGGTCCGAGGGGTCGGACTTCGACATCTTCTTCGTGCCATCCCGCAAGCTCATCACCCGGGTCGCGGCACCTTCGATCAGCGGCTCCACCACCGGGAAGAAATCCACCCCGTAATCGTTGTTGAACTTGATCGCGATGTCGCGGGTCAGCTCCAGGTGCTGCTTCTGGTCTTCGCCCACCGGAACCATCGTGGCCTGATAGACCAAGATGTCGGCCGCCATCAGGGCCGGATAGCCGAAGAGACCCAGGCTCGCCGCTTCGGCGTTCTTGCCGGCGGTCTTGTCCTTCCACTGGGTCATGCGGGACATCCAGCCCATCCGCGCGACACAGTTGAAGATCCAACCAAGCTCGGCATGGGCCGAAACCTGCGACTGGTTGAAGAGGATGGACCGCTTCGGATCGATCCCGGCGGCGATGAAGGCCGCAGCGCCTTCGCGGGTCTGGTGACGCAACTTGGCCGGGTCCTGCCACACGGTGATCGCGTGCATGTCGACCATGCAGTAGATCGTCTCGATCCCCTCGTCCTGCTTTTCGACAAAGCGCTTGAGCGCGCCGAGGTAGTTGCCAAGCGTCAACCCGCCCGAGGGCTGGATGCCCGAGAAGATGCGCGGCTTGAAGGCTTTCGGCGTTTGGACCGCCGTAGCTGAAGACATGGGAGGGCTCCGTCTGGATTAAGCTTGGCAATCCGCGTAATCGAAGGGGATAGAGGCGTCAATCAGCAGGACGGACATGGATCAGGACCACAGCGCGCCACCCTTGAACCCACTGCCGCCGATCGTCTGGATCCTCGCCCTGCCGCTGATCGCGATGGAGCTGGTCCTGAGCCTGGCCGAAGCGGGGCTGGTCGGCGGGGCGCAGGGCTTCACCTGGCGGATTCAGGCCGTCGAACGCTTCGGCCTCTTCCCCGAGCTCCTGAAGTACCAGTGGGAGACGGGCGGCCAGCCGCTGGTCGAGTTGCACCGGCTGGTATCCTACACCGTCGTCCATGGCAGCTTCACCCATGCGCTGTTCGCCGTGGTGATGCTTCTGGCGCTTGGCAAGATGGTGGCCGAGGTCTTCCGCTGGTGGGGCGTCGCTGTGGTGTTCCTCGGCTCGGCAGCCATCGGCGGCGCGGTTTACGGGCTTCTGATCCCCGACCTGAGGACACAGCTGATCGGAGCCTTTCCGGGGGTCTACGGGCTGATCGGGGCCTTCACCTTCCTGATCTGGACCAATCTCGCGCGGGTGGGCGCGAACAAGTTCCGGGCCTTCAGCCTGATCGGCGCGCTTCTGTTCGTGCAGCTGGTCTTCGGCCTTCTCTTCGGCGCGGGCTGGGACTGGGTGGCCGAAGTGACCGGCTTCGCGGCCGGATTCCTTTTGTCCTTTGTCGTGAGCCCCGGCGGGTTCCGGCGGGTGATGGACCAGCTCCGTCAGCGCTGACGGCGCAACGCCTTCAGGTCGGACAGGCGGACCGCATTCAGGCCGAAGGCGGCCAGGGCGTAACTGGCCATGCCGATAGCGATCAGCAGGACCAGCGCCAGCACCCGGTAAGCGCGCGCTTCCAGCAGGGGTTGCAGCAGCATCCATCCGCCCCACAGCGCTGCCCCCATCAGGGCAGAGGCCAGAACGATCCGCCAGAGACGGGACAGGAAGCGGGCATCGAACCGGGTTTCCTCACCCAGCCGACGCGCCCCCCACCAAAGCTGCGCCACCATGACCCAGGCCGACAGCGTGGTGGCCCAGGCGGCGGCGGAGAAGCCGATCCAGGGCATCAGGCCGAAGGCGAGGGCCGCGTTCAGGACCATCGACCAGACGGCGTACTGGAAGGGCCTCTTCGTGTCCTCTCGCGCGTAGAACAGGGGTTGCAGGGCCTTCTGCAGGACGAAAGCAGGCAGGCCCAACCCGTAGATCGCCAGCGCCAGCGCCGTAGCGGCGGTGTCCTCGGCCCCGAAGGCGCCGCGCTGGTAGAGGACTTCGGTGATTGGCAGTGCAATGACGACCAGCGCCACGGCGGCGGGAAGGGTCAGGAGAAGCGCGAATTCGGTGCCCCGGTTGAAGGCCTCGCGCCCGCCGGCGCTGTCCCCGGCCTGCAAGCGGCGGCTGAGTTCAGGCAAAAGGACCGTGCCCACTGCGATGGCGACGACACCCAACGGCAGCTGGTACAGCCGGTCCGCGTAGACCAGCCAGGAGATCGCGCCCTCGGTCCCCGAGGCCACCTGGCGCGAGACGAGCAGATTGATCTGCACGACCCCACCGACCAGCAGCGCCGGACCCATCGTCACCATCAGACGGCGAAAGTCGGGGGTCAGGCGTGGCAGCCGCAGCTTGGGGACGAACCCGATACGGCGCGCGGCATAGAGTGTCCAGGCCAGTTGCGCGATGCCGGTGATCGGCGTGGTCCAGGCCAGCGTCAGGCCCATGTCCCAGCCGTAGTAATGCGCCAGCATCATCGCGACGATGAACACGAGGTTCATCAGCACCGGCACGGCCCCGGCCTCGGCAAAGCGGCCGTGGGCATTCAGGATGCCGGACAGAAGCGCGAAGAGCGAGATGAAGCCGATGTAGACGAAGGTGATCCGCCCGAAGTCCACGGCCATGTCGAAGCGTCCGTCACCGACGAAGCCCGAGGCCATCGCCCAGACGAGGGCCGGCATCGCCAGCGTTCCGATCAGGGTGAAGACGATCAGGAAGGCCGTCAGGCCCGAGAACGCGTTCTGCGCGAAATCCTCGGCGTCGGTCCCGGCTTCCAGTTTCTTGGAATAGAGCGGCACAAAGGCCTGGTTGAACGCGCCTTCTGCGAAGAAGCGGCGGAACATGTTGGGAAGGCTGAAGGCCACGTTGAACGCATCCGCCACCGGCCCCGCGCCCAGGTAGGCGGCCATCATCAGCTCGCGCACCAGACCGGCCCCACGCGACACCAGCGTCCAGCCACCCAGGGTCACGATGTTGCGGATCATGCCGCGAGAGCTCATGCGATGGCCCGCTCTGCGCCTTCGACGATGGCCTGGCGCAGCTTCTTCTCCAAAGCCTCCTGCCGGTGCTTCTGGTGGAGCTTCAGGCCGAACATGTCCTTGACGTAAAAGGTATCCACCACCTGCGCGCCGTAAGTCGCGATCACGGCACTGGCGATGTAGATGTTGTTCGTCGCCAGCGTCCGTGTGAGGTCATACAGGAGGCCCGGCCGGTCGCGCGTATCGACCTCGATGATCGTGTAGATGTCGGACCCTTCGTTGTCGAAGGTGATGTGGGTGGGGAAGCGGAACTCACGCTCGCGCTTCTTGATCTTGTCGCGGTCCTTCAGCGCATCGCGCGCCACCACCTCGCCCTTGAGCGTCTTGTCGATCATCCCCCGCAGGCGCGGCAGGCGGTTGACCTCGTAGGGTTTGCCCTCGATGTCCTGCACCCAGAAGACCGCCGTGGCATAGCCGTCCTTGGACGTATAAGTCCGCGCATCCACGACGTTAGCCCCGACCAACGCCAGAGCGCCCGCAAGGCGGCTGAAGATGCCCGGGTGGTCGGCCAGCGCGAAACAGGCGCGGGTCGCGTCGCGGTCGGGATCGGGGTGGAGGTCGATGCGGATCTCGTCGTCGCCCAGACCTTGCAGAAGGCGGGCGAAGACCTCGTGCGTGTCGGTGGAAAGTCCCTGCCAATAGGGCGCGTAGTGGCGCGTCACCTCATGCTCGACCGCCACCGGGTCCCAGCCCGACAGGCGTTCGGCAAGGGCGCGGGTCGCCTCTTCCTGCCGGTTCTCGCGGTTCAGCGTCTCCAGCCCGCCTTCCAGCGCGTCGGAGGTCAGCTTGTAAAGCTGCCGCAGCAGCATGGCCTTCCAGTTGTTCCAGGTGCCCGGCCCCACGCCGCGGATATCGCAAACCGTGAGCACCGTTAGAAGGTCCAGCCGCTTCCGGGTCTTCACCGCCTTGGCGAAGTCACGCACTGTGCGCGGGTCGCCGATGTCGCGCTTCTGTGCCATGTCGGACATCAGAAGGTGGTAGCGCACCAGCCATTCCACCGTCTCGCATTCCTCGGCGTCCAGGCCAAGGCGCGGTGCCACGCGACGGGCGATCTGCGCGCCCAGGATCGAATGGTCCTCGGGGCGACCCTTGCCGATGTCATGCAGAAGGAGCGCCACGTAAAGCACTCGCCGGTTCACGCCGCCCTTCAGGATGGACGACGACAGCGGCAGGTCCTCGACCAGCTCTTCCCGTTCGATCTGGGCAAGACAAGAGATCGTCTGGATGATGTGTTCGTCCACCGTGTAGTGGTGATAGACGTTGAACTGCATCATCGCGACGATGGGCTCGAATTCCGGGATGAAGGCGGACAGCACGCCCAATTCGTTCATCCGACGAAGCGAGCGTTCGGGGTTCCCGTGCTTCAGCAGAAGGTCAAGGAAGATCCGCTGCGCCTCGGGGTTCTCACGCATGTCGTCATCGATGAGGTCGAGGTTCTGCGTGACGATCCGCATGACGTTGGGGTGCAGCAGGTACTTCGTCCGCAGCGCCTCTTCGAAGACCCGCAGCAGGTTCAGCTTGTCCCTCAGGAAGTCCTTCGGATCCACGACGTCGATCCGGCCCTGAACCAGCTTGTAGCCCGCCTTGACCCGTTTGGTCATCTTGAAGATGCCGAAGAGGCTGGCTTCTCGCTTTGCGTGGCGCGCTTCCAGCTCGGTCAGAAAGATGCGCGTCAACTCGCCCACGCGGGTCGCAAGGCGGAAGTAGTCCTGCATGAAATGCTCGACGGCGCGGCGCCCGGCGGTGTCGCGGTAGCCCATCCGGGCCGCCACCTCGACCTGCAGGTCGAAGGTCAGCGTGTCCGTGGCGCGGCCGGTGATGTAGTGCAGGTGGCAGCGCACGGCCCAGAGGAAATCCTCGGCCTGGGCGAAGCTGTCGAATTCCTCGCGGGACAGAAGCCCCGCCCCCACCAGCCCCTCGGCCGAGGGCACCCGGTGCAGGTATTTGCCGATCCAGTAGAGGGTCTGGAGATCGCGCAGCCCCCCCTTCCCTTCCTTGACGTTCGGCTCCAGCACGTAACGCTGCCCGCCCTGCCGCTTGTGCCGTTCGGCCCGTTCGGCCAGCTTCGCCTCGATGAATTCCGGACCGGAGTTTTTGAACAGCTCGCCCCAGAGCTTGTCGCCCAGTTCGGCGGCAAGGGGCGCATGGCCGCAGATGAAGCGGTGCTCCAGAAGCGCGGTGCGGATCGTCACATCCTCACGCCCCAGGCGGATGCAGTCCTTCACTGTTCGGCTGGAATGGCCGACCTTCAGCTTCAGGTCCCACAGCATGTAAAGCATCGTCTCGATGACGCTCTCCGCCCAGGGGGTGATCTTCCACGGGGTGAGGAACAGAAGATCGACGTCGGACTGCGGCGCCATCTCGGCCCGTCCGTACCCGCCGACGCCCAGGACGGCGATGCGCTCGGCCTCGGTCGGGTTGGCCAGCGGGTGCAGGCGCATGGCGGCGGCAAGGGTCACTTGCACCAGGACATCGGTCAGCGCCGCCTGGGCCGAGATCAGGTCGCGCGCCTCGCGCGGGGCGGCTCGGAACCGGGCCTCGAACCCGGCATTCGCATCGGCCTTTGCGGCCTGAAGCGCTGCCACCACCAGCGCCCGGGCCGCCTTGGGATCCGTGCAGCCCCGCAGCGACTCCAGCACGCGGGAGGTCAGTCCTTCGGCGTCCGGCACGGAATAGGACGTCCCGGCCGCCAGCGGCAGAACCGGGACCTCGGCCGTTGCCTCCACGATCTCAGAACCCGGCGCCGCCGAAACTGCGCGGGGCAGCGTCGATCACGACCACCTGGTTGGTGCGGATCGTCGCCACGGCAAGCCCACGCTCGTTCGTCCCATTGGGCAGAAGGCGGAAGATGCCCGAAACGCCGGCAAAGCCAGCCGATTGCGTCAGGTCGCCCTTCGAGAGCGGAGCCCCGTCCTGCGCCCGGTTCGCCAGCGCGCCGATGGCTGCGATCCCGTCATAGGCCAGCGCCGCGACCGGCGAAGGCTGGCTGCCATAGGCGCTTTCGTAGCGCGCGCGGAACTGGGCGCTCAGTCCCGGATCCGGCATCGCGAACCAGCCGCCCTGGACGCCTGGCAGCGACAGCGTTGCGGGCGGGATGTCCCAGCGGGTCAGGCCGATGAACTGGGTCGTAGTGCGGTCGATCCCGTTTTCCACAAGAAGCTGGCTGAGAAGCGGCAGCGCCCCGGCCGTGTCCGCCGTCAGGAAGAGCGCCGTCGCGCCTGAGGACTTCGCGGTGCTGACGATTCCCGAGGCCGCCTGCACGATGCCATTCTGCGAGAATTCATACGAGGTGACGCCCACCACCGAGCCACCGGCCGCCGAGACACCGCGCTCGATCGCGGCCTTGCCCACCTCGCCCGCGACGTTGCGGTCGTGGACGATCAGGATCTTGGACTTGCCGTTCCGCACCGCGAAGCGCGCCAGACGCTTGGCCGTGTTGTCGAAGGTCTGGCCCAGGACGAAGACGTTGCCGCCCGCGATGGCCGCATTGTTCGAGAAGGCCAGGACGTTCACCCCGGAATTCGCCACCGCGACGCCGGCGGCATTGGCCTCTTCGGAATAGAACGGTCCGAGGATCACCTGTGCGCCCTCGTCGACCGCCTGCTTCGCAAGCGCCGAGGCCTGCGCCGGGCTGCCTCCGGTCCGGTAGACGCGCAGGTCGATGTTCACGCCCGAAAGGTCGGCCATCGCCAGCCGCGCTGCATTTTCAAGGTTCTGGCCGAAAAGCTCGTCCTGCGACTGGCCCGAACCCGAAGGGATCAGCAGCGCCACCTGCACCGAGCCGCCACGGGCGGCTTGCGGAGCGGTCCCCGGACCCGTCGCGACACAGCCGGACAGGACCACGGCACCAAGCACAAGAAGCATCTGACCCAGCGACTTGCGGGCCCGGCGAAATACGGACAACATGGTGGTTCCTCACTGTTGCAGCGCGCTGCGTTTGGCAGTCAGGGTAAAGGGTTCGGGAAGGGAAGTAAACTTGTGAGGCAGTCCTCAGAACCCGCCGAGGCCCCGCACAAGGCTGCCCTGCGCACCATTCCGCCGGGCCTGCACCTGGTCTCGACCCCGATCGGCGCCGCCCGGGACATCACGCTGCGGGCGCTGGACGTGCTTGCCGGGGCCGATGTGCTGGTCGCCGAGGACACCCGCACGCTGCGCCACCTGATGGAGATCCACGGCATTCCCCTGGGCGGCCGTCCGCTGATCGCCTACCACGACCATTCCGGTGAAGGCCCGCTGCAACGGCTCCTGGCGCTTGTGGCCGAGGGGAAAAGCCTCGCCTATGCGTCCGAGGCAGGAACTCCGCTGATCTCGGATCCCGGCTTCGAACTGGCCCGGGCCGTGGCGGCGGCGGGCCTGCCGATCAGCGCGGCCCCGGGCCCCTGTGCGGCGATCTGCGCGCTGACATTGTCTGGTCTGCCCTCGGACCGTTTCCTCTTCGCGGGATTTCCACCGGCCGCCCAGGGCGCACGCAGGTCGTTCCTGCAGGAGCTGGCACCCGTGCAGGCGACGCTGATCGTCTACGAAAGCCCGAAGCGGCTTGCATCGTTGTTGCAGGACATGGCCGCAACGCTGGGCGGCCAGCGGCAGGCGGTGGTCTGCCGCGAGTTGACCAAGCGCTTCGAGGAAGTCCTGCGCGGGCCGCTTGAGACTTTACAGGCCGATGTGGCCGCGCGCGAGATCAAGGGCGAGATCGTGGTCCTCGTCGACCGCGCTGCCCCGACCGAGGCCAGCAAGGAAAGCATCCGCGCCGCGCTGGACCAGGCCCTGCAGACGATGTCCGTTAAGGATGCTGCAACTTTCGTGTCGCAAACTCTGGGTGTGTCACGCAAGATCGTCTACAGGATCGCCCTCGACCGCCAAGGATAGGCCATGCCTTTCGACTTCGTTTCGGCGCCTGCCAGACAGTCCCGCAAGTCGCGCGGGCTGACGAACCATCTGGCCGGTCACGCTGCCGAAGCCTCGGTTGCCCGGCTCTACGAAGACCGCGGCGTCGCGATCTGTGCCCGGAACTGGCGCGGCTCGGTCGGAGAGATCGACCTCATCGGCCGCGACGGCGACGTGGTGGTCTTTGTCGAGGTCAAGCAAAGCAGAACGCATGATCTGGCCGCCACGCATGTCTCGCCCGCCCAGATCGGCCGGATCTTCGCCACGGTCGAGGAATTCGTCGCCAATGAACCTCGGGGGCTTCTGACCGATGTCCGCATCGACCTGGCGCTGGTCGACGGGCAGGGCCGCATCCAGGTCGTGGAAAACGCCTTCGCGGGTTGAATTGCATCTTCCCCCGGCTTCGGCCATCACTCTTCCCAACGGAACGGAGTGAGCCATGCCCCTGAAGGTAGCCCTGCAGATGGACCCGATCGGGTCGGTCAACATCAACGCCGATTCGACCTTTCGCATCGCGCTGGAAGCCCAGGCGCGCGGGCATCAGCTGTTCTTCTACACGCCTGACCGGCTGGCCTTCGTCGAAGGTCGGGTGATGGCACGGGGATGGCCAATCGAGGTCCGGCGCGAGGTTGGAAACCACGTTACCTACGGCGAGGAGACCGAGGTCGATCTGGGCGAGTATGACGTCGTCTGGCTGCGCCAGGACCCTCCGTTCGACATGGGCTACATCACCACCACACATCTACTCGAGATGATCCATCCGAAGACGCTGGTGGTGAACGATCCCTTCTGGGTCAGGAACAGTCCGGAAAAGCTGCTGGTCCTGCGCTTCCCCCATCTCACTCCGCCCACCGCCATTGCCCGCGATCTGGCCACCATCCGAGCCTTCAAGGCGCGGCACGGCGATATCATCCTTAAGCCGCTCTACGGCAACGGCGGCGCGGGCGTGTTCCGTCTGGACCCGAACGACCGCAACCTCTCGTCCCTGCACGAACTTTTCATGGGCATCAACCGCGAGCCCCTGATCGTCCAGAAGTTCCTGCCCGACGTGGCCAAGGGCGACAAGCGTGTGATCCTGGTGGATGGAGAACCGGTCGGCGCGATCAACCGCGTCCCCCAGGCTGGTGAGACCCGGTCGAACATGCATGTCGGCGGCCGGCCCGAGAAGATCGGCCTGACCGAGCGCGACCTGGAGATCTGCCGCACCATCGGCCCCGTCCTGCGGGAAAAGGGCCAGGTCTTCGTTGGCATCGACGTGATCGGCGACTGGCTGACCGAGATCAACGTGACCTCGCCAACCGGCATCCAGGAGCTTGAACGTTTCGACGGCACCAACGCCGCCGAACGCATCTGGCAGGTGATCGAGGCGAAGCGCGCCTAGGCGAATCCGCTGTCGGGATAGGCGCGCAGGACGTCCCAGACCAGCGCCTTCATCCAGTCGGCCTGCTCATGCGAGGGCCAGCCCGGCTTGCCGCGCAGGTTCAGAATCTCGCGCGGGTCGCGCCCGTAGATCACCGCATAATGCGCGAGCGTGATGACGTAGGCGCCCATGGCATTGACGTGGATGTCGTCCTCGAACAGCTCCTTCATCGACGTCAAGCCGGGGGCCGAACCGGACTGGATCGCATCAAACACGGCGCCCATGATCTTGGGTCCGGGGATGACTCGCATCGGCGGGGAACCCGCCGGCCGGTTGTTGTTGACGTGGTCCGCAATCTGCTGCCAGGCGGTCATTTCCAGATCCAACCGCTCGCGGAACGGGATCAGGCGTTCGTCCGGCATGTCCCATTTGTCCTCGTTTCCGGGACCGCTGATCACGCTGATCCAGCTGGCGTAGAGGATCGTCTCTGCCCCCTGGCCGCCCTTGCCGTTCTTCCAGGCATGTTCGAACCACGCGAGGGCAATCTTGTCCGCGTTGTGCCACTGCAGCGTCGACCGAACAGGAACGCGTTCCGTCAGAACCAGGAGGTCGTATTTGCCGATGTCGCGCTTCGCGTCGACCGGCTCGATCGGCGTGGTCTGCCAGCGGTGCTCGGCCGGGCTGCCGGGGATGGTGGACTTGTCGATCAGCATGCCGCGCGACTGGTCGCCGGCAACGGCCTTGACCAGAATGTCGAGAGGCTCGGGAATGGGATCGGTGAGGCTATGCCCCGACATCACGACCCGAAGGTTGAACGGGCGCTGGACGGGCGCGGCGTAAAGCGGGGTGGTGGCAAGGACGGGAAGCGCGGCGAGGCCAGCGAGGACGCTGCGGCGGTCGGGGTAATGCGACATGTCAAATGACCTTTCACTGATCGGTTTGGGCAGCTTACACGCGGCAGATGGGGCTGGATAGACGTCACCGCAAGCCAAGGGCAGCGGGCGGCGGGGAGACCGAGCGCCCGACAGCAGGCGTGTCGATCCCGGGAAAAGATGGAAACCAAACCAGATCAACGGCTTGTGCTCAGGTCTTCGGCAAGCCTCAAACCGCGCCGTTCGCCGCCCGGTGCCCCAGCCTGCGCAACAGGATGAGGCCGTAGAGGAAGTTCGGCAGCACCACCAGGATCGGGACGACGTAGGCCGAGGCGGGTAGCGGGCCTTCGGGCAGCGGGTAGCGCGCCGTCTCGTAGGCGACGAGGAGGATGCCGAAGTTCCAGACCAAGTGATACACCACGGCCGTCCAGATCGACCCGGTCCGCAGCATGAGGGCGATGAGGAGAAGTCCCGTCATCGTCGCCGCCACCGCCTGCGCCAGGGCAAGGCGGAGGTCGCCCAGGGCAAAGGCGTTCAGGACGTGGATCGATCCGAAAAGCACCGAGGTCAGCGCCACGGCCGGCCAGATCCGCAGCCGCGATCGCAGAGCCTGGAACAAGACCCCGCGAAACATCCACTCCTCCGACAGCGCGACAAGCGCGGTGTTCACCGCGAGGAACAGGAGCGACTGCGGCGGCGGCAGGCCGATGGCAAGGCCGATTGCATAGAAGGGAAGCAGTGTCAGAATCGGGAACCAGACAAGCTTGGCGGTGGCCCGGGCATCAGGTGGTCCGAAGCCGAGCCCCCGCAGATCGAAGAGGCGCGTGGCGAGACCAAGAACGACAAGCCCGGCAACGACATTCCACGCAATGCCCGACGACAGAAAGCCGACGACCTCGACGAAGGACCTGTCCACGTTCGGTCGAAGCAGCGCCCCTGCGGCGATTGTGGCGGTAAGCCAGAGCAGCAGCGTGACGACGGCGCTGAGGAGAGGGCTGGGGGTCTTGGGCATCGCGATCCTGATTGGCTGGGGCGTATGTCGCCCTTGGCAGACGCGTCGCCGAGCGAAGCGTTCCCCTTGTCGCGAACGTTTCAGACAGGTCTAAGTGCGCCCTTTGATCCAGACAAGGTCGAGAACGGGGGACAATCCGATGCCGTTTTCGGCACATAGGACTTTTGGCCTGTATCGCGGGCCCGATAGCCAGGATAGGATGGCAAGCAACGTGTTTCCTAAGGCTTCCAACATGTCGATGGTCCCGGCTGGCGACATCCGCCCCATGCAATCGGCCCTGATCGTGGACGACCATCCGCTGTTCTGCGACGCCCTGTCGATGACGCTGAAATCGGTGGCCGGGATCGAGGAGATCGAGACGGCAGACCGGCTCGAGACCGCGATCCACCGGGTCGACCTTTCGCCGGCGCCTGACGCGATCGTCCTGGACCTGAACTTGCCGGACGTGAACGGGATCGACGGGCTGATCCGGCTTCGCCAGGCTGCGGCGGGGATTCCGGTGCTTGTGGTGTCCTCTCTGGCCGACAATCGGGTGATCGGGGCCTGCCTGGCCGCAGGGGCGGCGGGCTTCGTGCCCAAACATTCCCGGCGCGAAGTCTTCCGCGCGGCCTTCGACGCCCTGCGGGAGGGCCGGCGGTTCCTGCCCGAGGGCTATGAACCTGCGCCCGAGGGCAAGGCCAAGGGCTCGGCACGGGAAGAGGCGATCGGCCGGTTGGCGCTGCTGACGCGGCAGCAGGCGAAGATCCTGCAGCTGATCTGCGAGGGGCTTCTGAACAAGCAGATCGCCTATGAGCTCTCGATTGCCGAGACCACGGTCAAGGCGCATGTGACCGCGATCATGCGCAAGCTTGGCGTGCAAAGCCGGACTCAGGCTGTGCTGATCGCGCGCGAGACGAACTTCACCAGCCTGATGCCCGAGGATGGTTGAGGTCTTGCCCGGCCCCTTCCGCGCGCCGTAGCATCGCGGTCGGGAGGACATGATGACCGCGCCCCTGGCCGATGCCACCGCCCTGATACCGCGCGCCCATGTCGAGGCGCGGGACCCCGAGGCGCTGACGAAGGTGGCGCAGGCCCTCGGGCCGGGGCCGTTCGCGGCAGTGATCCTGTTCGTCTCCCCCCTCGCCGATCGGGCCGCGCTTGAGGCGGCATTGCCGGAGGCCTTTCCCGGCGTCCCGGTGATCGGCTGCACGACGGCGGGCGAGATTTCGCCCGACGGATATGCCGAGGGCGAGATCGTGGCGGTCGGCCTGCCTGCCGGGTCCTTCGCGGTCGATTGCCTGGGGATCGACCTTGCAGCGCTGGACGGGCAAGAGCTGATCGGGCGGCTGATCCGGGCTCGGGCGGAGCTCGCGCGCCGGCATCCGGGATGGGAGGACGAGTTCGCCTTCGTCATGGTCGACGGCCTTTCGATCCGCGAGGATGAGCTGACGGCGGCGCTGGGTCCGGGTCTGGGGCCGGTGCCGCTGTTCGGCGGGTCCGCCGGGGACGGCACGCGGTTTGGGGCGACCTTCGTCTTGCAGGACGGGGTCTTCCGGCAGGGCCGGGCGGTCCTGATGCTGGTCCGCACCGCCTGCACGGTGAAGGTCTTCAGCCTGAACCATCTGGTCCCCACGGACCGGCGGATGGTCGTCACCGGGGCCGATCCGGCACGCCGGGTGGTCCACCAGATCAACGCGGAACCCGCGGCACAGGAATATGCCCGGCTTCTGGGCAAGGACCCGGGCCAGCTGACCACCTTCACCTTCGCGGCGCATCCGGTGGTGGTGCGGATCGGCGGCAGCCACCATGTCCGGGCGATCCAGCGGATGGCCGACAACGGCGACCTCGTCTTCTTCTCAGCCATCGACGAAGGGCTGGTGCTGACGCTGGCCGAACCTCTGGACATGGCGGCGCATCTGGAAACCGCAATGAACGGGTTGTCCGCGGGGGGTCGACCCGCGATCCTGGCCTGCGACTGCATCCTGCGGCGCATCGCGGCCGAGGAGAACCAGCGGTATGGGGCGGTCTCGGCCCTTTTGAAGGCGCATGGCGTGGTGGGCTTTTCGACCTATGGCGAACAGCTGAACTCCATGCACGTCAACCAGACGATGACCGGCGTGGCGATCTACCCTCCCAAGGTAGGGCCATGATCGAGACGCTGATCAACCCGGCCGACAGCGCCGAGCGGCGGGCGGAGAAGCTTCTGACCATCGCCGAGGCGCTGATGCGGCGGGTAGAACAGGCGACGGATGACTCTGGCGCGGCCTATGCGCAGTTCCAGCGGGCGGCGCTGCTGGAGGACCAGGTGCGCGAGCGCACGCAGGACCTGGGCCGCGCGCTGGACCTGCTTAACGACTCGAACGCCCGCCTGGCCGAGGCGATGCGCGAGGCCGAGACCGCACGGCAGAACCTGTCCAGCGCCATCGAAACGGTGCAAGAGGGATTTGCACTTTTCGACCGCGAGGACCGGCTGGTGATGTCGAACAGCCGTTTCGCCATGCACATGCCGGACGTCCACGCGCAGTTGCAGCCGGGGCTCGCGTTCGCGGACTACGTGGCGATGGTCAGCCGCTCGCCCCACCTGGCGCTTGACGGAGAGACAGCGTCGGACTGGGCGCAAGGCCGGATGCGGCGGCACAAGGACCGGCATGTGATCTTCAACGTGCGGCTTGGCGGCGATCACTGGGTCCAGGTTTCCGAACACCGGACAGCCGATGGCGGCACGGTGATCCTGCAGACCGACGTGACCGAGATCATTCTTGCAGAACGGCATGAACGCGGGAAGCTCCTGGACGACCAGGCGCGGATGATCCGGGCGACCCTGGACCACATCAACCAGGGTGTCGCGATCTTCGACGCCGAAGCGCGGCTGGTGGGCTGGAACCGCCGGCTCGGCGCGCTTCTGTCGCTGCCGATGGGACGGCTGAGGATCGGGGCTTCGTTCGAGGCCGTGCTGGGTCAACTGCCCATGCAGTTCGACGGGCTAAGCCAAGGCGCGCTGAAGGATTGGGTCGCGGCCCCGGCCCGCTCACCCCTCGACTTTTCGGTCCGGCGTGGCGGGGACCTTATCCTCGACGTTTTTGCACAAGGAATGCCGGACGGGGGGTTCGTCTTCAGCTTCAGCGATGTGACCGCGGAACGCGCGGCGCTGGAAGCGCTGAGCCGGGCGAACGAGACGCTGGAGGCCCGCGTGATGGAGCGGACGCTGGAGCTGGAGGACGCACTGGCCAACGCCGAGCGCGCCAATGCCAGCCGGTCACGGTTCGTGGCGGCAGCAAGCCACGACCTGCTGCAACCCTTGTCGGCCGCCAAGCTGTTCATCTCGTCGATTGCCGGCGAGGGGCTGGACCCCGGCGCTCAGGTCGCGCTGGAGAAGGCGCAGAATGCGCTGATGTCGGTCGAGGGGCTGCTGGATGCGCTCCTGGACATCTCGAAGTTGGAATCGGGCAAGGCGGCGGTCACCGTGGGGGCGGTGAGCCTGGGGCGGCTCCTGCGGACCATGGCCGAGGAATTCGCGCCGATGGCGGCGGCGAAGGGTCTGCGGCTGGTGGTGGTGCCGTGTTCCGCGACGGTCGAAAGCGACCCGGCCTATCTGCGGCGGATTTTGCAGAACCTGATCGGGAATGCGATCCGCTACACCTCGCAAGGCCGGGTGCTGGTCGGCGCACGTCGACGGGGCGGGGTGGTGCGGCTGGAGGTGCGGGACACCGGGCCGGGCATCCCGGAAGAGGCGCAGAACGACATCTTCAAGGAGTTCCACCGACTGAATGCCCGCGCCTCGGCCAGCGAGGGGATGGGGCTGGGCCTTGCCATCGTGGAGCGGGCCTGCGCGCTGCTGGGGCACCCGTTGGGGCTGACGTCAGAGGTCGGGCGGGGGACCTGCTTCATGGTGCAGGTGCCACTGTCCGAAGGCACTGACACCCCGGTCCGAACCGAAACACCAGACCGCCGCCGGGGACCGGTCGCGGCGGACAAGATCGCCTTTCTGGTGGAAAACGACTCTGAACTTCGCCGCGCGCTGGGGCTGCTCCTCGAAAAGTGGGGGATGACGGTGCTGGAAGCCGCCTCGGGCGAGGAGGCGCTGGCGCTGATCGAGGAGATCGGCATCCTGCCCGACATCTTCATCGTGGACCACCAGCTGGGCGAGGGGATGACGGGGATCGCGCTTCTGAGCCGGTTGCGCGCCCAGCATGGCCGGGTGCCCGCGCGGCTGATCACGGCGGATCGGGGGCGGGAGTTGCAGGAGCTTGCGGTGATGGCCGGGATCGAGATCCTGTACAAACCCATCGACCCGCGTGCGCTGGAAGCGGCCGTCGGCCAGTTGCAGGCACCTACGACTTAGGCAGCATAGCGTCCCGCCCCTCGGCCCCCTAACCTGCCCGGCCAAGAGGGGGAGTTTTCCATGCTGTTGAGTGATACCCGAGAGATCAAGGCCGACCCGAAGGTGGTCTGGGACGCGATCCTGAACCCGGACGTGCTGAAGGAGTGCATCCCCGGTTGCGAAAGCCTGACGGGGTCCGTCGCCGAAGGTTATGAGGCGGTGGTGAAGCAGAAGGTCGGCCCGGTGTCGGCCACCTTCACCGGCCTTGTCCAGCTGTCCGACATTGTCGAGGGCAAGTCCCTGAAGATCAGCGGCGAAGGCAAGGGCGGCGTTGCGGGCTTTGCCAAGGGGGGGGCGAACGTGAGCTTCGAGCCGATGGAGGGCGGCACGCGCCTGACCTACGAGGCCGAGGCCAACGTCGGCGGCAAGATCGCCCAGCTGGGCAGCCGGATCATCGACAGCTTCGCCAAGAAGCTTGCCGACGAGTTCTTCACCCGCTTCCAGGCGGCCGTCGAAGAGCCCGAGTCCGAGCCGGAAAACGTGACCGAAGAAGCTGTTGCCGATTCGGGGGAAAAGAAGAAGGGTTGGTTCAAACGACTGATCGGCTGAACCGACGGCAAGAATACCTAGGATTACCCAGGGAGGAGTACAGATGACGAAGGTCTCGATGACCGTGAACGGCAAGGCCGTTTCCGGAGAGGTGGAGGGGCGGACGCTGCTGTCCTCCTTCCTGCGCGAGGGGCTGGGCATGACCGGCACCCATGTCGGCTGCGACACCAGCCAGTGCGGCGCCTGCGTGGTGCATGTGGACGGAAAGCCCGTGAAAAGCTGCACCGTCTTTGCGGCGGACGTGGCGGGGGCTTCGGTCAAGACCATCGAGGGGATGGCGAATGCCGACGGCTCGCTGAGCGTGCTGCAGCAGGCGTTCCAGGACCACCACGGTCTGCAGTGCGGCTTCTGCACGCCGGGCATGGTGATGTCGGCGGCCGCGCTGCTGGCGGAAAACCCCAAGCCCACCGAGCATGAAGTGCGCCACCACCTGGAAGGCAACATCTGCCGCTGCACGGGCTACCACAACATCGTCAAGGCCGTGATGGCTGCCTCGGGGCAGGACGTCTCGGCTGTGGCTGCGGAGTAAGGGGGGAACATGCCGAAGGATCATGGGATTGGCGCGTCCTTGAAGCGCCGCGAGGATGTCCGCTTCCTGACGGGACGCGGGGTCTATACCGACGACATGGCGCTGCACGGGCAGACCTATGCGGTCTTTGTCCGCTCGACCGTGGCGCATGGGCGGATCAAGTCGGTCAACACGGCCAAGGCGGCGGCGATGCCGGGCGTGCTGGCGGTGTTTACGGGTGAGGATTTCAAGGACGTCGGCGGCAACCCGGCGGGCTGGCTGATCAACAGTCGCGACGGCACGCCGATGCGGGAACCGAAGCGCCCGGTGCTGGCGCATGGCAAGGTGCGCCACGTGGGCGACGCCTATGCCGCCGTTGTGGCCGAGACCTATGCCCAGGCCAAGGACGCGGCGCAGCAGATCGCCGATGACAGCGTGATCGAGGAACTGCCGGCCATCGTCGACATGAAGGTCGCCGTGGCCGATGCCTCGAACCGCGTGCATGACGAGATCCCGGACAACCTCTGCTTCGACTGGGGCTGGATCGAGGACAACCGCGCGGCGGTCGATGCGGCGATGAAAGCCGCGCCGCACAAGGTGACGCTGGAGCTGGTGAACAACCGGCTGGTCCCGAACGCGATGGAGCCCCGCGCATCCATCGGCGAGTACAACCCGGGGACGGGCGACTACAAACTGACGACGACCAGCCAGAACCCGCACCTGACGCGGCTTCTGGTGGCGGCCTTCGTGCTGGGCATTCCGGAGAACAAGCTGACCGTCGTTGCCCCGGACGTGGGCGGCGGGTTCGGCTCGAAGATCTACCACTACGGCGAAGAGGCGCTGGTGCTCGCGGCGGCGAAGAAGCTCGCGCGCCCGGTGCGCTGGACGGCGGAGCGGAGCGAGTCCTTCCTGACCGACGCGCATGGCCGTGACCACGTGACGAAGATCGAGCTGGGCTGCACCAAGGACGGGCAGATCCTGGCGATCCGCACCGAGACGTTGGCGAACGTGGGGGCCTATCTGTCGAACTTCTCGACGGCGACGCCCACCTTCCTGCACGGCACTCTGATGGCCGGGCCCTACAAGGTGCCGCATGTCTATGTGAACGTGAAAACCGTTTTCACCACCACGGCACCCGTGGACGCCTACCGCGGCGCGGGCCGTCCCGAGGCGACGTTCAGCCTGGAGCGGGTGATCGACAAGATGTGCCGCGAGCTGAACCTTGACCCGTTCGAGGTGCGGCGGAAGAACCTGCTCACGCCGGACCAGTTCCCCTACACGACTCCGGTCGGGCTGGTCTACGACACCGGCAACTACCAGGCCACGCTGGACAAGGCGATGGCGATGGCGGATGTCGCAGGCTTCGCCAAGCGCGCGGCGGAGTCCAAGGCGCGCGGCAAGCTGCGCGGGATGGGGCTGTCGACCTGGATTGAGGCCTGCGGGATCGCTCCCTCGCATCTGGTGGGCATCCTGGGGTCTCGCGTCGGTCTCTATGACGCGGCGACGGTGCGGGTGAATGCGACCGGGAACATCTCGGTGATGACCGGTGCGCACAGCCATGGTCAGGGGCACGAGACGGTCTTCGCGCAGATCGTGGCCGAGAAGCTGGGGATCCCGGAGTCGTCGGTGGAAATCGTGCATGGCGACACCTCGAAGATCCCGTTCGGGATGGGGTCCTATGGCAGCCGCTCGCTGGCGGTTTGCGGCACGGCGATGACCAAGGCGGTGGACAAGATCATCGCCAAGGGCAAGAAGATCGCGGCCCACATGCTGGAAGCAAGCGAAGGCGACATCACTTTCGAGGACGGCAAGTTCCAGGTGGCGGGGACCGACAAGGCCAAGACCTTCGGCGAGATCGCCTTCTCGGCCTACGTCCCGCACAACTACCCGCTGGAGACGCTGGAACCGGGGCTGGAGGAGACGGCCTTCTACGACCCGGCCAACTTCACCTATCCCGCAGGGGCGTACATCTGCGAGGTTGAGGTGGACGAAGGCACCGGCAAGGTCGACGTGGTGGCCTTCCACTGTGCGGACGACTTCGGCAACGTGATGAACCCGCTGATCGTCGAGGGCCAGGTGCATGGCGGCGTGGGCCAGGGGATCGGCCAGGCTCTGCTGGAGTTCACCACCTATGACGAGAACGGCCAGCTCTTGACGGGGTCCTACATGGACTACCCGATGCCGCGGGCCGAGGACGTGCCGTTCTACAACGTGGACTACTCCTGCCAGACGCCCTGCACGCACAACCCCTTGGGGGTGAAGGGCTGCGGTGAGGCGGGGGCCATAGGCTCGCCGCCGGCGGTGGTCAACGCGGTGATCGACGCGCTGCATCGCGGGGGGCATACCCACGTGGCGCACATCGACATGCCGGTCTCGCCGTCGCGGGTCTGGTCGGCGATCAACGGGTAAGGGGGATAAAATGCACAACTTCGATTTCGCAAAACCCTCGACCATCGCGGATGCGGCCAAGGCGCTGGCGGCGGATGGGGCGCAGGCCCTGTCGGGCGGGCAGACGCTCATCCCGACGATGAAGCAGCGCCTTGCGGCCCCCGGCGTGCTGGTCAGCCTGACCGGCATCGCCGAGATGCAGGGGGTCTGCATGGGGGACGGCGGGCTGCACATCGGCGCGGCGACGCCCCATGCCGTCGTCGCGAAAGAGGCCGCAAAGCACTACCCGGCGCTGGCGGCTTTGGCCGGGGGCATCGGCGATCCGGCGGTGCGCTCGCGCGGGACCATCGGCGGGTCGATCGCCAACAACGACCCGGCGGCCTGCTATCCTTCGGCCGTGCTGGCCTCGGGCGCGACGGTCGTCACCAACAAGCGCAAGATCGCGGCGGATGACTATTTCCAGGGCCTGTTCACCACGGCGCTGGA
>NZ_JAYSFG010000024.1:0-48634 GCF_041913445.1 Tabrizicola sp. | reverse complement strand
TCGGGTGCGTGGATCACCGGCACGGCCGCGCTGGAATTGCGCCACATCAACGGCAGACGCTCACTCTCTACCATGTGCATCGGCGTGGGGCAGGGCATCGCCATCGCGCTGGAACGCGTGTGAGTTGCCCGCTCTCCTGTCCAGTCAGATCGAATCCTTGAGGAGGCGAAGTGCATAGGGGGCAGCCTTCCCGGGTGGCGGTCACGCGATTGTCGCCGCTAAGGGAGATTGCACATGGTCGAGATTGTCAGGGGCAAGGACGTCACCATCCCGTTCCATGCGTCGTTGTGCGTCCACCCTGCCTATCATCCATCCCCAAGTTCTGTTGATCTACGTGCAATTCAGAAAATCGCGAAAGACCAATCCTACCGCTGCCAGTGACCTATTTTGGCGATCATAAACGGCTCGTTTGAAGATAACCCGCTCATTGCTGTAACGCTCGGCAACCGATCAGGAAGGCGCGAAAGGCTTACAGATATCCGCAACGGCCCTTGAACCATGCCACTTAGGTTCTCGGTCTCACCCAGATTGTCGCGCAATAATTTAGGCAAGGTCGCACGGCCAACCCTGCCATCGGCTCGCTTCCTGCGCTTACATGCCATTCGTCTTAACCGCGGCGAACAGCCGCTTTCCGCCCTCTGCGCCCCAAGATCTGTGCTGGTGGCACATAAGCCTTCCTCAGATCGGCACCGCCGATCACTCTATCGGAGATAGGCCCGGAGGCGCACCTGCGCCGTGGCAGGCCCTCGGAAAGTGAGGCCGAAGCCTCACCCGAAGGGATCGTATTCCGAGACGATCACGACCTCGTCGCCGTCGATTTCATCGGCGGGAACAGCGCCGAAGGTTCCATCTCCTGCCCGGAAAACGACGATCGAGACCATGAGCGTGGCGGCGAGGGAGGCGGCGAAGGCGTGTGCATCTTTGCGGGACATCTGTTTGGCTCCTGTCTTGGAGGCGGGGGACCATCCCCCGCGCGACAGGACCCCGCAGGCCCGAAGACTGGCTGACATCACCGGGTGCGTTCGGCTCGCCCGAATCCTCCCGGCGGCACGGGCTTGCCCGTAGTCCGACCCCTTTGCGGGTTGATCTCGAAGACGGGATTCGGGGCAAGGAAGGGAATGGCGAGCGGGGGATGGTCCCCCAACGTCAGGAGCCGGTTGTCCCGCTGATGCTTCGAAAGCCGCCAGCCTCCTAGGCAGGCTCTTGGTTGACGATCATCCGTCCCGAAGGATGGAGCCTTGGCGCCCGCGCAATATCGCGGGCAGAGGGAGTGGTCGGTGAGAGGTCCGCCCTTCGGCAGGCCCCTCACGCATTGTCAGGGCTCAGGCGGCCAGGTCCGCGCCCCCTGCCCTATCGCCGTCTTCATAACCGACGATTTCCAGCCGCGCGTTGCGATAGCCCTCCCGTGCAATCCAGAGCTCGGCAGCGGTGAGGGACTCCGCCAGATGCAGCAACTCGGTGTTGCCGCCGAAGTCGAGGAGCACGCGGACCTGCTCCGACTTCGGTTCCTCGGCCACCTCGAAGATCAGACGACTGTCCGCCGAATGACTGCGCATGATGGTGACGAGAATGACCCCGTCGGAGGAGAAGTTGCCTTCATGCAGCGTGAAGGAGGCCGGTGCCGTCCAGGTCGGATATGCCCTGGGCGGTTCCTTCTTCACGAGGCGGCCGACGCCGTTCGAGCGCTCCCAGGCCGCGAGCTTCTTGGTGAAACGTGCCGGCGGCTTCGGGCTGCCGTCGGTGTAGCGGATCAGTGCCCCCAGAGGGGCTGTGTCGATGATGGTTGTTGCAGACATGATTCCTCATCCTGAATACGAGTGCTCGCATTCATCATATTGATATTGCTGTGTTTTGTGGGGGTGAGGGCGGGTTTCCCCGCCCCCGGATGGCTCAGATCATTCCGCAGCCAGCATCGACGCGTCGCCGCCGGCCAGGTCAGCCGTCAAGAAGGCGGGGAGATCGATGTCATCGGGCGCGCTCGCGTCCTCCCCCTGCCCTTCTGCAATCCTTAGGCCGTCGCCTGCCGCCAGATCAGCCCGGCGCAGGACCTCGGGCAACCAACCGCTGCCCTTGAGCAGCCGCTCAGCCTCTGTGGCCATCTCACCCTTCTTGAGGTGATCGAGAAGCTGCGCAGTCCCCTTCCCCTTCGCCTCGCGCACAGCCTCGAGGATCCGGGCCTTGGGCACGCGGTTGAGATAGCCATCGACCGTCGGCTCCCAACCTGCCTCGACCATGTCGAGATCGACCGCGCGGGCCACGAGATCGGCATGTGCCATGCGGCGGGTCAGACCGCTGGCGGAGATGCCTGCCCCATAGGGGTTCACCTTCTCATGGAGCGCGTTGATCCCGAAGCTGAGGCAATGCGCCAGGAGCGCGAGACGGCTGCCCTGATCGAGCACGGTCAGATAGTCCCAAAGCGCGGCATCATCGCCGAGGGGCAGATCAGCCTCCCAAGCTGCGTGACGCTCGTCGACGAGCTTGGCCACGACGCTGTCCTTCAGATCGGGCGCCTGCGCCGACATGTAGACGTATCGGACAGAGGCTTCGAGGCAGCTGCCCGAAGCAGAGGAGGTGCGGAAGGTATCCGTGACCAGCTTCAGGAGGAGAAGCGTCAGCGCGACGTCCGGCGACCGTCCGATAGCCTCACGCAGCGCGAGGGTCCGATGGGCCGTCAGTTCCATGACCAGCCGCTCAGGCAACGGCTTCAGCGCCCCGTCGTCTTCCTCGTCGGATGCGTCCGCGCCGATCGGGTGACCGCCCGAGGTTATGACGGTGGCGCCAGCGGAGGTCGCCGATGGTTTCCAGTTGGAAACACCGAAATCACCCCCCTGCCCCATGGCATCCGCACCATCATCCTCCTGTACCGCGGTCTCCTCGCGCGACTCGTCTTCGGGCCGGACATAGCCGCGATAGATCGCAAGGCTGCCGTCCCGATCTAGCGTCACGAAGACGCCCGCCCGCGCAACCTCGGCCGGATCGTAGATCAGGGGCCGCTGTTCAAGCGCTTCCATCGCCATCTCGAGCTGACCAAGCCGAGCATCGATCTCCTCGGGGTACTCGTCTTGGCCGGAGTATTCCTCCTCCAGCGCCCGATACTCTGCGAGGAGCGTCGCGTGGGACGCGCTTTCCTCGTCGGTCATCGGCGCAGGATCACCGGCCAGACGCCGCAGGCCGTGGCTGTAGCCATAGGGCAGGTCGGTCGCCACCTCGATCCACTTCCAGCCCTCCGAGGTCAGCGCATCGGCTTCGGCCTGAAGCTTCTCGGAAACCAGCCGGTCGAGCAGGGCAGGGTCCTCGAGCCAGCCACCGTCATCACCTTGGAAGAGATCGCGCAGCACGACACCGCCTGCCGCTTCATAGGCATCGACACCGACGAAGACAGCACGACGATCGGACGCCCGGATCGAGGTTTCCGTCAGCATGCGCCGGATGGCGTAGGGCTCCTTGTTCCAGGAGTTCTTCACTGCTTCCCAGACCTGCACCTGACGCGCATGATCCGGGTTCACGGTGAAGGCCATCAGCTGTTCGAGCGTCATGCCATCCTCGGCATAGACATCCAGGAGGGTAGGGGCCACAGAGGCGAGCTTCAGGCGCTGTTTCACAATCTGCCGGGTAACGAAGAAGGCCGCGGCAATCGCCTCCTCGCCCTGACCCTTCTCGCGCAGAGCCTGAAACGCACGGAACTGGTCGAGCGGGTGCAGGGCCACGCGCTGTATGTTCTCTGCCAGCGAGTCATCCTCGGCCAGAATCTCGGACGCGGCGTCCCGAACGATGCAGGGGATCGGCGCGGTCTTGGCCAGCCGCTTCTGCTTCACCAGGAGCGACAGCGCCTGAAAGCGGCGGCCACCGGCGGGGATCTCGAACATACCGGTCTCGACCCCATCCGCATCGAGCACAGGCCGGACGTTCAGGCTCTGCAGGAGCCCGCGCCGGGCGATGTCCTCGGCCAGTTCCTCGACCGAGACGCCGGCCTTGATGCGCCGCACGTTGGACTGGCTCAGCACGAGCTTGTTGAAGGGGATGTCCCGCGACGGGGACAGGACGACGTTCTGGGTTGCTTTCGCCATCAGATCTTCTCCACGACGGGCGTCGGAAGCCACTCTCCCGATCTCACTTCCCGTCACCCCTCAACCCCCAACCTTTCCCTCTCTTCGTCGGTCTTGACCGCGGTCAAGACGTGTAAGCTGCATGCTCTATGCGCGCAGGATCGTTTCAAAGTATGCCTCGGGCTGCCTGATCGCTTCCCCCTTCCCCAACAGGTAGTCCAAGATCAGCAAAAGCCGTCCAGCCCCAGCTTTCTGGAGACCGCGCATCAGTTTTTCTTGGTGTATTCTAAGCAATCGACCGATATCGAAGAGAACGCGGTTGAGGGCTTCGCCTGTTCGTGGCGGGTCTGGGAAGAAGTCCGCGACATGTGAAAAGTCCGTCCATGCCATTTTTGCAGGGTCCCGGTTCATGGTCGCTGCCCCAATGCTTTGGGAAGCGTTGGTCTGCTTCACGTGCGTGGCTTTCTTTATATGTTCTTTTTTTTCAGACTCTATCTGCCGGTCATTTTGTCCGTTCCTGGCGGACATTTTGCTCGCGTACTCACGGCCGAGGGTTTGGTCTTGCGATTGCACTCGGTTCGCACGGGTGTTTGAATCGCGGCACTCTCCGTAGCTCCGCTTGGCGTTGGCTCCGAGCTCGCGGAGACCAGCGATGATTTGCAAGACTGTGTCGGCAGTCAGGGTTGCTCGACGAAGCAGGTTTCGGATCGTTTCCAGTGAAGCCAACCGTGCGTCATTGAGCTGTTCGTCTTGAAGGAGGGACGCGCGCAGCGCTAAGGCTTCTGCCTTGAGGGAGCGCAGGCGTTCACGTTCTTCCGTGACCTTCGATGCTCTGGCTGCAAGAGCGTCGTGGCTCTGCATTAGCGGACCCAAGTCGATCCCAAACGCATCCCTGATGATGCCTCCGTAGCGGAGAGGGAAGCGTTTCCCGTTCGCTGAACTCTTTCGCTGGATGAGTCCCGCAGCCTCAAGGCGCCCCAGGCAGCGGCGAAGCGTTCTCTCATCGATGCCGTTTGCGCGCTCTGATAAGGAGGCGTTAGAAGGGAACACAACGGTCAGCTGGCACTGTGTTTCACCAGAGTTGGGGCTCTGATTGCGCGGAAGAAAGCTGATGAGCGCTGTCAGTACGGTGACGTCGTTGCTCGTGAGGTTCAGGTCTTTCCGAAGAACCCGCACCGGCCCCAGAAGCTCGTAGGGGTTAGAGCAGGCAATAGCTGCCTGTTCCGCCAAGGCGGTTCGTGCTTGAGTGACATGTCTCATGGTGTTTCGGAAGAAAAAGCTTCCCCGGTCACCGCGAGCGGTGTTGAACTCGATTCGTTTTGGGGGTATCAATCAGGTGTCGAGACTGATTGAGGCCCTTCGGAAGCACCGCTTTCGGGGGGTCTTTCCTTTTCTAGCCCGTCCTCCTTTCGTTTTCTGCTCGTTGCTTTTGATGTCTTGACCGCGGTCAAGACACGGGGTCGTCATTCTGGGTTGTCTTGACTGCGGTCAAGAAGCTCCCCGATCAGCTTTCGGATGGCGTCTTCGACGCGCGGGGCAAGGTCAGCGTCCACATCGATTGTGATGCGGTTGCCTTTGCGGCCGATCTTCACGCGCTCACCTTGCTCAACCTTGGGTGTAGTTGCCTTGGTGGCCGTGAGCAGCGTAATCGCTGCGTCAAGTCGGTCTGGACCGGGCAATGTGCGGGGGATTTCACGTGCAACTTCCCTGGCTCTCGAGACGTCCTTCTCGCACAGCCTGAAAAGCTTCTCCCAGACCCTCCGACCAACGCCATGTGCAGGTCCGATGGCCTGAATCAGCTCCATTGGAATACCCGTCGCGATACGGTTCATCCGAGAGACGAGAGACTCATCGATCTGGAGTGCCCGATAGGCGATGGTCTGGGCGTTCTTGCGCGTTTCGTCTGTTTTCCCAAGTTCTCGAATTATCCCGGCGACGAACAGAGCCCTCTCGATAAACGAGGGGTCTTGGCGGGCATTGTTCTCCACGCCTTGGGCGATCAGAGCTTCCTCTTCGGTCATTTCCATGACCGTGGCCCGCACCTTCTGACCTAGCTCACGACAGGCGAGAAGCCTGCGGCGCCCATAGACGATCTCAAGTGCGCCATCCTGGGTTCGGCGGACAAGAATGGGAACTTTTTGTCCGTGTTCTCGGATCGAGGACACAAGTTCTTCGAGGCCATCGCTCGGATCGATACGATCCATGACCGCGGACATCCGAACAGTGCTCGGGTCGATCAGGCGCGTGGCGTGCTTGTCTTCTTCCAACACCGATGCTTGCGCTCGAGCTACAGTTGGGCTCGTGCGCTTCAGATCGAGATCCGCATCCTCATCCGACGTTGACGCTTTACCCATCGCGTTCTTGAGGGAATCTCCGAAGACCTTACGCGCCATGGCTACGCCCCCATGCCTTGAGGATTTCGCGCTCAACTTCGTCGGTCACGCGTGAAACGGACTCGATCGCACGCTCGTATGTTCTGCGGTTCACGTCGCGAGGTTCGACCTCAAAGATGCTCTGTTGGGTGTTTGCAGCGTCGCCTACCGCCGTCGATTTAAGGAACTCGGCCGGAAGGACCGCATCGCCAAGGACCGTCCGAAGCAGAGACGAGATCTGGACCTGTGGACCGTCGGTGTTCTCGTACCGGGTGATCAGCACCCGAACGAAGTTCAGGCCGTGCTCGGGAGCATGCGCCTCGACGACGCCCATCAGGTTGCTCGCCATGCCGAGAAAGCTTGCCAGAGACATCACATCAAGCATGGACGCGTTGAGCGGGATCAGGACCCCAGTGGAAGCAAAGAGGGCGGAGATCACCGAGAAGTTCAGCTGCGGCGGGGTGTCGAAGATCACCACATCATATCGGCTCAGGACAGGCTCAAGCGCTTCACGGATCCGACTGTGGAAGGTGGTGGCGCCGTGTCTGAAGCTCAAAGCGACCTCGAACTCGTACTCCATGATGTCCATGGAGGCCGGGATCAGATCCACTGTCGGGAAGTTCGTCTTGCGAATGATATCGGAGGCGGGCAGGGGACCTTCCGAGCGGATCAGATCGTAGGAGGTCGGCATGTCCGGATCGAGTTCAGGGGTCACCCCGAACAGGTTCGTCAGACTTGCCTGGCTGTCGAGGTCGATCAGCAGGACCCGATAGCCGCGAAGGCCCAGCAGCTGACCAACATGAGCCACGGTCGACGTTTTTGCGGACCCGCCCTTCAGGTTGAAGATTGTCACGACCTGGCACGGTTCGCCGGCTCTTCTGTGAGGGTGCTCATCGGGCTTGATCCTACCCGTCTCAAGAAGGACGCGTTGGGCCTCGACCATTTCTCCGGCAGAGAAGCTGCGGCGGTTGCCACCCTCAAGGATGCCTTCGGGAAAGCCCTCGAGGTTTGACACATGGTGGCGGAAGGTGTTCTGGTTGATCCGAAGGAGATCAGCCGCTTCACGCATCGCGAAACGACGGAGACCTTTCTGGGCATCCGGTGGGAAGGTTTCCTGCGCATGTTCACGCAACCGGCTACCGAGCCGCTTGGACATGACGTCGAATCTTTGAGAGGCCCGTATCCCGCTCATCACTGCCCTCAAGTCTTTATTGTTTTGCAGACCTTAACAGTTTTGGCGATTAAATCCAGCCCGAACTGTTGAACGACCTAAGGGCGTTGAGGCGGCCTATTTCTGACGAGATAAAGCTGTTAAGTATCAATGCTTTGGGTGACCCTGTTCGTAGATCACTTCAACAGTTCGTGGCCCGGGATGTCGTGGCCACAACATGTATTGTGGACGCCTACGTAACGACGATCTTCAGAATCGCGCGGTCGATTCCCGCAACTTCACTCAAGCAACCCCAGCCTCTCGGCTCGTTCCAGCAGCATCTTCACGGATGACGGCTGCCAGCTTGTCCGCCCACGGGGCGTGCGCTCGCGCATCGCCTCCAGCCGGGTGCAGATCGCCTGAAGCGTGATGTCGGGATCCGCGCCCTTGATTGCGGCGACGATGGCGGGCAGGCGGTCGTCGGTTTCGCGTCGGCCGGCACGGCCCAGCACAGTTTCGGGCAGGAAGCCGTCGCGGACGTAGGCATTCACGGCGCGCAGCAGGCGGCTTTGCGTCCAATGCCGCTCATTGGGCAGGGGGCCGTTGATGATGCGCAGCACATCCTCCCAGGCCATGTCGGGCCGCAGGCGGCGGACATGGGGCACCCAGTGCTGGGCCGTCTCGTTCAGCCGTTCCATGTAGCCGTGCTGGCGCGCCAGCCGCACCTTGCGAAGCGCCGCGGGATCGCGAGCGCGCAGACCCGGGTTGCCACCGACCCGCCCCTTGCTGCGCGCCGAGGCCAGCCCCGCCTTCGTGCGTTCGCGGATTAGAGCGCGCTCGAACTCGGCCGCGGCGCCCAGGACTTGCAGGGTGAATTTGCCCTGCGGCGAGGACGTGTCGATGGGATCGGTCAGTGAGCGGAAGTAGGCACCTTTCGCCTCAAGCCGCTCGATCACCTCCAGCAGATGCGAGAGGGACCGCGCCAGGCGGTCGATCCGCACGACGACCAGCGTGTCGCCTTTGCCGATCCGGTCCAGCACGCGGGCCAGCACTGGCCGCGTGCGGTTCCCGCCCGAGGCCTGCTCCTCGTGGATCTCGACGCAGCCCGCGGATTTCAGGGCCTGCGACTGGGGCAGGGGGGTTTGATCCTCGGTCGAGACGCGCGCGTAGCCGATCAGGGGCATCAAAACAGGCCGTTTGCAATTTCATATACCATCAATAAACGACCGATTGTAAACGGATGCAAGATCACTCTCTATGGCGCTGATCTGCGGAATGCCCTTGGCTTTCTGAGGCTGAGCGCGCCGAGACTTATCTCGAAGGCAACCGCGCGCGCGTGCTATATAAGGAGTGCAAACGCACCTAGAGAAAACCCTTGGGTAAAGTGCGAAACGTACGTATTTTGCACATATGAAGGCTCAAGCATCTACCCTACATGATGATTTTTCTGATCCTCTGACCAGTGTGGAAGAGGACGAAGAGAGATCAGAGGACGATCTGT
This sequence comes from Tabrizicola sp., assembly GCF_041913445.1. Classification (GTDB taxonomy): domain Bacteria; phylum Pseudomonadota; class Alphaproteobacteria; order Rhodobacterales; family Rhodobacteraceae; genus Tabrizicola. The sequence continues at coordinate 39,565 of NZ_JAYSFG010000024.1, read as the reverse complement.
GGTTCCTGCCCGGCCCGATTGAAGAGGAGCCCGACGATCTGCCGCCCTGGCCACGTGCCGAACGCCGCGAAACTGCGGTCCTCGACGACTGGCGAAAGGCCGAGGCGGGCCACGCCGCACGTCTCGCTCGCGCCGCGGGCCGACTAGGCGCGCTCGACGATCGGTTGCGACGTGGCCCGGAGGGATGGCGGCACCGGCTCGCCCTGATCGAAGCGGCTGATCTGAGCTGGTTTTCAGGCGACCGGATTGGCTCAGATCGGCTAGCGCTCTGGATCTCCATGCGCTTGTCCGGTGTGCAAGACGACACGGCGGCGCTCGCGCGTGTCGGTTGGGCAGTGCGGCGGCTGACAGGTGGGCCTGGACCCGAAGCCGACCTATCTGCCTTTCTCGACCGCCGTGACACCGAGAATATCCCAGCTGAAGCCGAGTCCTTCGCGGATCGCGCGGGCGGTTGGTTAGGCCTGATGGCGGAGGCCGCTGAACTGCACCCGATCACTCGCGCTTGCTTGGGCTTTCACCTCTGGAGCCTCGCAGGACTCGGGCAGTACGGCGACCGCATGGAAGCGGCAGTCACCGCAGCGCGGATCGCAGCCAGTGATGGGAAAGGGGCAATCTTTGCGCCTCTGGCCATGGCCGGGGCAGAGGGGCTGCGCTCCGGTGGCCTACCGGCTGACCGTCTTGCGCGCTGGCTCCATGGGATGGAGACGGCATGTCTGACAGCGATGCGGCACCTTGATGATATCGAGGCGTGGGCGGCGCGGGCGGAGGCCGAGATTGCGCGACTTTCGGGCAAGACGCCCCCGTCCTTGCGCGCCGTGTTGACCGAATGGCCACTCGTTTCCGCTCCGATGGCCGAGACCCTGACCGGTGCCAGTCGCGCGGCCGTCCAGCGAAATCTTGCGTGGATGGAGGCACGGACTCTGATCCGCGAGGTGACCGGACAGGGGCGGTATCGGATGTGGCGGATATTGTCATGAAAGAAGGACGGAGATTGTATTGGTGTCCTGACTGAATGGGATCAGCGCCCGACGATTTGCAAACCGTCCTGAGCGAATGGATGGTGCCCCAGATGATCGTCCATCCAACGGAAACTACCAGGACATCTTGCGCGGAACGAACACATCGGGCCAACTCGAGGCATCACGGAGTATCGGGACATACTGGGAGGACTGGCAACAAGAAAAGGCCTGATCATCTGAAATCCCAGCCTCCCCTCGTGGGCCACCGCCGTCGGACTGAATACCTTCCAAAGAGATCGAACCGGAGCGCCACGAGCCTACTACATCAAGTTTTGCCATAGTTGGTTCGAGAAGCGCGGGAAGCCTGATGGCGCAAGGTGATAGGGTCTAGTCGAGCATTTTGCGATACGTTGGCAATTTCCTTCCTAGCGGGCCTGCAAGAAGCCGTTCGAGCAAGGCACCCAGAACGAGCCAACCCAAGAAATTCACACCCAAGACCCGAGCGACATAAAGTCCGGCAAGATCGGGCGGGATCATTGGTGCGGCAACAGGCACGCTTGGAGCACCCACAACGTGGGGCAAGGCGATGACGGCGAGTGCGACTCCACGCGCCGCCCAGTTCTCAAACCGGAGTGTGAGAGTCAATCCGGCAGCTGTGGCAACGAGTGTCAAAATCCACCACAGCTGGCGCGAATTGAGATCTGCTGCAGGCATTCCCGGAAGCTCTGGCGGCAAGCCGAGCGCGGGGGCGAGCGATGCCACGGCAAATCCGGATACGGCAATCCCGACTGCCGAGAAGGGCCGGACGTTCTTCGACATCTGCGCAGCAGACATTGAAGCGCCAGCCAGAAGCCCGAACCCGCACCACGTCAGCGTCAGAAAAATGACGGTCAGACCAGCTCGGGACAGATTGGCTCCCTCTATTTGAATGTCATCGGGTTGGATCGTTGTCGACATGCCGGGCTGATCTTCGGTTTGGACCAGCGGCAGAGCCAACTCTCCGGTTTCATAGCGTTCGGCTTCGATGATCAGAGGCTGGATCAGCCACAGCTGGAGCAGAGCGACTACGACGCCAGCCAAGGCACCCGCAATCAGCCCGCCAGAAAGCAGGGTCTTGGACATGACATGGCCTCCAGCCGTCAGTGACAGGGAAAGCCGGTCGCGTGCCGGGTGTCGTGCGTCGCTGCATGCAGCGCATCGGGCTGGGAGAACCCTGCGACAAACAGCAAAGCGGCCCCGAACACGGCGCTTAGGAGAACTGGCCGAAGGGAAGCATTCGAAGGCGAAACGCCAATAGTCGATGTGGTCATGGAACAGGTCTCCGCCCGTCACACCCGACGGGAATGGGTTTCATCGAAGTCTGGCCGGTCTCCTCGCTCGCGGATTTGCACGGCCCTTCGCCTTCCCGGGCAGTCGCCCAGTGGCTTGATGAAGGGCCGCTACCGCATACAGTCGCGGGGGCGGCTGAGGCTTCGGGCGCCGCAACTGGGTCCGCCCTTCCCCATTCCCGATTGAGTTCCAGGGCTCTGCACCCCTTGAACACCAAACACTGATAGGCTCGCGCCGATCCCGTCCGAAGTCAACTGACTACCGGATGGGCGAAAGCTGCATCGGTCCGCCCTTGGAGCCTTGCTGCCCTGCGCCATTGAGTCCATGCTCCACTCCGTGTCCGAGATCCGCAAGGATCGGACAGTCGGGCCGGTGGTCGCCGCAGCAGGCGTCGGCGAGGTGGCGCAGGGTGTCGATCATGGCCTGCATCTCGCGCACTTTGCGTTCGAGGCCGTCGATCTGTTCAGTCGCCAGACGCTTCACGTCCGCGCTCTGGCGGGTGCGGTCGCGCCAGAGTGCCAGCAGTTCCTCGATCTTTTCGACGGGAAAGCCCAGGTCGCGGGACCGGCGGATGAAGCGCAACATCTGCACTTCGGTTGGAGCGTAGACCCGATACCCCGACCCGGTCCGCCCCGCTGCCGGGATCAGGCCAATGGATTCGTAGTAACGGATCATCTTGGCGGACACGCCCGAGGCCTTTGCGGCTTCACCGATGTTCATGACAGGTCTCCTTCAGTTGACGGCCGCTGGCGCGAACCGCCGCAGCCGAAGTGCGTTGCCGAGCACGAAGACGGATGAGAGGGCCATCGCGGCGGCGGCGAAGATCGGCGAAAGCAGGATGCCGAAGGCGGGCCACAGGACCCCCGCGGCAATCGGAATCAGCGCCGCGTTGTAGGCAAAGGCCCAGAACAGGTTCTGCCGGATGTTGCGCATCACTGCCTTGGAGAGTGCGATGGCGTCCGACACGGCGGTCAGGCGGCCCGTCATCAGCACCACATCCGCCGCCTCGATGGCGATGTCGGTGCCGGTGCCGACGGCAAGGCCAACATCCGCTTCGGCCAACGCGGGCGCGTCGTTGATGCCGTCGCCGACATAGGCGAGCGTGCCGATGCCTTTCAGCCGCTTGATGGCGGCGACCTTGCCGTCGGGCAGCACCTCGGCCACCACCTCGTCGATGCCCAACTGGCGGGCGATGGCGTTCGCGGTGCGGGCGTTGTCGCCGGTGATCATCGCGACCCTGAGCCCAAGCGCGTGCAGGGCGCGGATCGCCTGCGGCGTGGTTTCCTTGATCGGGTCGGCGACTGCGAGGATCGCCGCGAGTTTGCCGTCGATGGCGGCGTAGAGCGGCGACTTGCCTTCGTCGCCAAGGCGCGTGGCGGTGTCGGCGAAGGCGGTTACGTCAAGGCCGAGCTTCACCATGTAGCGGTCGGCCCCGACCTCGATTTTCTGCCCGCCCGCAACGGCGGTTACACCGAAGCCAGTGACGGAGTCGAAGGTCGTGACGTCGGGCAGGGGCAACCCTTCCTCGGCCGCCGCCGTGACGATGGCGCGGGCGATCGGGTGTTCGGACTTAGCCTCGACCGCCGCGACGGAGGCGAGGACGGCAGCACGATCGAAGCCTGACGCGAGCACGAAGACAGTCAGCTTCGGCTTGCCTTCGGTCAGCGTGCCGGTCTTGTCGAGCGCCACCACCGTCACGCCCTGCAGTGTTTGCAACGCCTCGCCCTTGCGGAAGAGTACGCCGAGCTCCGCCCCTCGCCCGGTGCCGACCATGATCGACGTCGGTGTGGCCAATCCCATCGCACAGGGGCAAGCGATGATCAGGACGGCGACGGCGTTGACGAGGCCGAAGGTCAGCGCGGGGTCGGGGCCGAAGACCAGCCAGACGGCGAACGTCAGCGCGGCGAGGGCCATGACAGCGGGCACGAACCACATCGTGACCTGATCGACCAGCGCCTGGATCGGCAGTTTGCCACCCTGCGCGGCCTCGACCATGCGGATGATTTGGGCCAGCATCGTCGCTTCGCCGACCGCAGTCGCGCGGAAGGTGAAGGCGCCGGTCTGGTTGACCGTGCCGCCGGTGACGGGGCTGCCGGTGGTCTTTTCGACGGGCACGGGTTCGCCCGAGATCATGCTTTCGTCGATCCAGCTTGCACCTGACGTGACTTCGCCGTCGACCGGCACCCGCTCGCCGGGGCGGACCTCGATCACATCGCCGGGGCGGACCTCGGCAACTGGCACCTCGACCGTCGCGCCGTCCCGGACGACGCGGGCGGACTTTGACTGAAGGCCGACCAGCCGCTTGATTGCCTCCGACGTGCGACCCTTGGCGCGGGCCTCAAGATAGCGGCCAAGCAGGATCAGCGTCACGATCACCGCTGCTGCCTCGTAGTAGACGAAGGTGGTGCCCTGCGGCAGGACGCCGGGGGCGAAGGTCGCGACCAGCGAATAGCCGTAGGCCGCCGAGGTGCCGACGGCGACCAGGCTGTTCATGTCGGGGGCAAGGCGGGCGAGGGCGGGCAGGCCCTTGCGAAAGAAGCGCAGGCCGGGGCCAAAGAGGACGGCAGTGGTCAGCGCGAACTGGATCAGCCAGCTTGCCTGCATCCCGATGGTGTTCATCACCGCCATGTGGACCCACATGAACAGGTGTGCCCCCATCTCCAGCACGAAGACCGGCAGCGTCAGCGCGGCGGCGATCAGGACGTCGCGCTTGAGCAACGCCTCTTCGGCGGCCTTTTTCGTCGCCGTCTCGTCCGACACAGCCATCGCCGGGGCGGCGTAACGGGCCTCGTACCCCGCATCCGCAACCGCTCGGGTCAGCGCCGCCAGATCGGCCGACCCCGTCACCGTCGCCCGCTCGGTCGCCAGATTGACTGCGGCCGAGGTCACGCCCGGCACCGTTTTCAACGCCCGCTCCACCCGCGCTACGCAGGAGGCGCAGGTCATCCCCTCGATCTCCAGATCGACGGGACGCGCGGGCACGGCATAGCCTGCCCCCTCCACCGCCTGCACCAGCGCAGCGCGGTCCAGCGCCGGGCCGGTCACTTCGGCGCGCTCGGTCGCGAGATTGACCGATGCCGATGCCACCCCCGGCACAGCCTTCAACGCTCGCTCGACATGGGCGACACAGGAGGCGCAGGTCATGCCCTCGACGTCGATCACCATCCGGTCCGTGGCGGATACGGATGGTCGCCTTGCCTGCATGTTCATTGCGGGACTCCTTCCAAGGTGCTTCCGCGAACAGAGATAGGGCTTCCCATCATTGGAAGGTCAAGGGGTAACTTCAATTTCCTTCTCACGGCTTTGTGGGGTTGACCTTACAACCGTGGGAAGCCCTATCTGATGATGCATGAGGCAAAACCCTGAAGGAGGCACTCATGCAGTTCCATATCGAGAACATGACCTGCGGCGGCTGCGTGCGCAGCGTGACCAAGGCCATCCAGTCGGTCGATCCGGCGGCGGAGGTCAGCGCGGATCCCAGTACCCACAAGGTCGACGTCAAGTCTGTGGCCCCCCGTGAGCGGCTGACTGCGGCATTGACCGAGGTCGGCTACGCGCCCGCCTGAAGCACAGACTTTCCACAACAGAGAAAAGGAAACGACCATGAAGAAGATCGCAATCGGTGCCGTGCTTGCCGCGATGGTGGCTGGCGGAACTTACGTCTATGCCCAGACGGATGGCATGGCGGGGATGGACCACTCGGGCATGAACATGGGGGGCGACGGCATGGCGATGATGAGCCATGCCACGCTGATCCCGCCCGAACTGGCCAATGATCCGGCGACCGTGGCCTATGCAGCTGCGATGGACAAGATGATGGCCGACATGATGGTGCCCTACACGGGTGACGTGGATGTCGATTTCGCCGTGGGCATGATCCCGCACCACCAGGCGGCCATCGATATGGCCAAGATCCAGCTTGAATTCGGCACGGATCCCGGAATGCGCGAACTGGCCGAAGCGATCATCGCGGCGCAGGAATCCGAGATCGCCACGCTCAAGGCGTTTCTCGCCACCAAGGGCATGTAAGCCCGGGAAGACCTCGGGAGCGCGGCCGGGATTGGCCGCGCCCCCCTGCAAATCCGGGACGCAGGGAGTTTGGTTCCATGACCAGCAACGCGCAGAAACCGGACACCCCGCCGCCGATGGCCGGAATGGACCCTGCCGCAATGGGGCATGGTGCAAAGTCCTCAATTGATCACGCCGCGATGGGCCATGGCGCGAAATCCGTCGATCATGCTGCGATGGGGCATGCGTCGCAGGGCAGTGGTGCCCACGCAGGTCACGGCGACATGGTCGCCGATTTCCGCCGCCGGTTCTGGGTCTGCCTCGTCCTCACCATCCCGGTCCTGGTCCTGTCGCCGATGGTGCGCGATTTCCTTGGGCAAGGGATGGCCCCGCTGTTCGCTGCCGAGGAATGGGTGGCCCTGACCCTGTCCTCAATCATCTATTTCTGGGGCGGCTGGCCCTTCCTGACCGGCGCGATTCCGGAAATTCGCAGTGGCCGTCCGGGCATGATGACGCTGGTCGCGCTTGCAATCTCGACCGCCTATTTCTACTCCGCTGCCGTTACGCTCGGCCTGCCGGGGGGGGAGCCGTTCTACTGGGAACTGGCCACGCTCGTAACCATTATGCTCCTTGGGCACTGGTTGGAGATGCGCTCGGTCCTTGGCGCGTCGCGCGCGCTGGAGGAACTGGTGCGCCTCCTGCCCGATACGGCGCTACGCGTGAAAGCCGATGGCAGTACCGAGGAGGTTCCGGTTGCGGCGCTCGTCGCGGGCGACCGCGTGGTGATCCGTCCTGGTGCTAAGGTTCCAGTCGATGGCACGATTACCGAGGGCAGTTCGTCCTTCAACGAGGCGATGCTGACCGGCGAGTCGAAGCCCGTTACCCGCACCGCAGGCGAGACGGTGATTGGCGGCGCTGTCAACGGCGAGGGTGCGGTCACCATCGAGGTGAAGGCGACGGGCGAGGCCACTTATCTGTCCCAGGTCATCGCGATGGTGAAGGCCGCGCAGAACAGCCGGTCGCGAACCCAAGATCTTGCCACCCGCGCGGCGACAGTCTTGACCTGGGTCGCTATCACGGTCGGTCTCGGGTCGTTCGCCTGGTGGATTTGGGCAGGCGAAAGCGTTACCTTCGCGCTGGAGCGGATGGTGACGGTGATGGTCATCGCCTGCCCCCACGCGCTTGGCCTTGCGGTGCCGCTGGTCGTGGCGGTGTCGACCTCGCTCGCGGCCAAGAACGGCCTGCTGATCCGCGACCGTGCCGCCTTCGAGCGGGCACGGGACCTGAACGCTGTCGTCTTTGACAAGACGGGAACGCTGACCGAAGGAAGGTTCGGCGTCAGCGATATCGTCATGCTGGAGGGTGGCGACGAAGATTCGGCGCTGCGCATGGCAGCCTCGGTCGAAAGCCAGTCGCAGCATCCGATTGCGCAGGGGATCGTGGCGGCTGCAACGGGCAGGGGAATCGCTTTCCCGGCACCGGAGGGGTTGCAGAGCATCACCGGCGCGGGCGTGACCGCGCGAGTGGACGGGCAGGAGGTGGCCATCGTCAGCCCCGGCCACTTGCGCCGACAGAACACGCCCGTCACCGATCCGCGACTTGCGGCATTGGAAGAGGCGGGCAAGACGGTGGTCGTTCTGGTCAAGGACGGCAAGCCGAGTGCGCTTTTCGCGCTGGCGGACATCGTTCGGGCGGAGTCGCGCGACGTGGTCGCCCGGCTCAAGGCCCGCGGTGTGCAGTCGATCATGATGACGGGCGATGCCGAGGGTGTTGCAAAGTCGGTCGCAAAGGAGCTGGGCCTCGACGAATACTTCGCCCAGGTGCTGCCGGACCAGAAGGCGGCCAAGGTGCGGGAACTGCAGGCCCGCGGGTTGAAGGTCGCGATGGTCGGCGACGGGGTCAACGACGCCCCGGCGCTGGTCGAGGCCGATCTCGGCATCGCCATCGGCGCAGGCACGGATGTGGCGGTGGAGTCGGCCGATGTCGTACTCGTCCGCTCCGACCCGCGCGATGTCGAGGCAATCCTCGGCCTGTCGCGCGCAACCTATTCCAAGATGGTGCAGAACCTGATCTGGGCCACCGGCTACAACGCCTTTGCCATCCCGATGGCGGCAGGGATCACCTTCGGCACCGGCTTCATGATGACCCCTGCAATCGGTGCGGTGTTCATGTCGGCCTCGACCATCATCGTCGCGATCAATGCCCAGCTTCTGCGGCGCTACCGGGGCTGACGCGCCTATCCCATGCCATGCAGCCCATGCAGGCTGCCGGTCATCAGAAATGGAAGCAGGACGGGCGTGGCGACGGCAAGGACCAGCAGACGCTCCCGCCATCCCGCCATCCGCCAACACAGGAAGGCGGCCAGCGTCACGACCAAGGCGACCTCGAACATCCCGAAAGCACTGCCGTAGAACCGCGCGTCCCAATAGCTGACGGGACTGCGGAACACCCAGTCCGAGACGGGCCAGAACTGGCGGCGGGCGTCATCGTGGTGGGTCATGAAGTCCGCAATCGCATGCAGGAGACCGGCACCCGCAAAGGCGCGCAGGACGACCTTTCCGCGCCAGGTCGCTGACGCGAACAACGCTCCCCAGACAAGAAAGCCGTGATCCACCGCAAAGACGGCCTGCCATGTCTCCGAGAAGAAAAGCGTGCCGAAGACCTCATGCTCCGGCACGCCGACAACCCGGGTCGCCCAGAGAACCATCGCAAACATCGGCAGATCCGGAGCTAACCCTCCTGCGAGCGCTGCGATCAAGGTTGCCGGTGCTAGTGGTCGAGCGAAGACGGCAGCCCCGATCAGCATGTGCGACGGCGTGTTCATGGCCTCAGCAGACCGGGTCCGGCATGGATGCCTCGTCCTCTGCAATCCGGCGCAGCAGCGCATAGGGGATCGCGCCATTCAGGACGGTCCGTCCGACCACCAGGCCCGGAGTGCCGACAAACCCGAATATGTCGGCAAGTGCCCGCGTCCGGTCGAGGTCCGCCTGCACCTCCGGCGATGACATGTCGCGGGCCAGCCGGTCGACATCAAGGCCGACGTCGGCCGCCACGCGCAGGATTGAAGCCTCCTCGGCCACCAGCGGCGTTCGCATGAAGCGGCGGCGAAGCTCCTGCTGCTTGCCTTGCCGTGCAGCCGCGACCGAAGCGCGCGCGGCAAGCTCGGAGGGCGGTCCGAAGATGGGGAGTTCATGCTGGACCAGGCGGAAGGAAGCGGGAAACTCGGCCAACAATGTGTCGAGATCCCGCTCCAGCGCACGGCAGTAGGGGCAGCGGAGCTCGCTGAAATAGGCAATCGGCACGACTCCCGGCGTCCCGTCGGTGCCAAAGAGGGCAGGGCAGGGGTCGACACGCACAACGTCAGCACGCGCGCGGCGCTGGTCTGCATCTTCTGACGGCGGATCAAGGCCAACGAATGCCGGCGTTGCTCCGGACGTTTGGCCACCCCCTTCAAGGCGGCGAAACGGCGGCAAGTCCGCAATGTCGGCATAGCGCGGCCCGCGGCCCGGGAGCCGGTCCCAGGGAAGGGCACGCAGACCATAGATCAGGGCAACGATCCCGCCGAGGACGAGAAGGTCGCGGCGTCTCACGTTCACACCACGGTCACCGGCGTCCCGACCGGCACCTGTTCGTAGAGCTGGATCACATGCTCGTTCAACATCCGGATGCAACCGTTCGACACGGACTGGCCGATTGACCATGGCTCGGTCGTGCCGTGGATGCGGTAGTAGGTATCCCGCCCTTCCCGGTAAAGGTAGAGCGCCCGTGCCCCAAGGGGGTTGTTCGGCCCGCCGGGGACGCCGTCGGCGAACTGGGCATAACGGTCAGGATTGCGGCGGATCATGTCGTTCGTCGGACGCCAAGCAGGCCATTCTGCCTTGCGCTCGATGATCGCGGACCCCCTGAAGGCAAGTCCGGCCTTACCGACACCGACGCCGTAGCGGATCGCACGCTCGGTGTCGAAGACATGGTAGAGGAAGAAGCTTCGCGGGAACACGAGGATCTGTCCGGGCGCGTGCTGCTCACGGACGCGCACCTCGCGGGGCTGGAATTCGTCGGCCAGCACGAATGGCTCTGCGGTATGCGCCCGCAGGATGGTGGGCGAGGTCAGCGCCGCCATTGCGGCCCCGCCAATGAGGAAGCGTCGGGAAATCATGCTATCTCCTGAGAGGAACGAAAATGACCGGGTTCGTTCAGAAGACGTATCGCGGCGGCGGCGTGTGGGGGGCCAAACTGCGGCTGGAGCCCATGACCGGCGTGATCTCGAAATGCGACGATCCGGCCACCGACATCAGAGTGACGGGCACTGGCTCACCGGGGAAAACAAGCTGACATGTTCCGTGTCCTGACCCCTCACCGCAGAGAGCGTCCGGTATCAGGGGTTGGGCGTGAAGTGCGTCAGCATGTACTCCGTGCGGTGATCGTTCTGAATGCGCCAGTCCAAAAAGGGTGGCGAGAAGGAGGAAACTGCACAGGAGGGCCATCATCAACCGCATGGCTGAAGCATAGCCCCAGTCACCTAAATGCCGACTGATCACATCGAGGTGAGGCGCAAAATTCCTTCCAGGATTGGCGAAAACGCAACGCATTCACCTGTTTGTGACCCGGCCGCGATGCAAAGCCGTTTGACCTTCCCACGTTGGAAGGAAGCAAGCCTTCTGCAAAAAGGAGCAGAACATGCGATTCACTCGACGGCTTTTTGTTGCCGGAGCACTTGCCGCGCCTTTCGTGACCGGTCGCGCCGCCAGCGCGTCGGAAGACACGCCTGGCCCGGTCCGTAACAACATCTCGGCTTTTCGCACCCACGAGTGGCAGGATCACTTCGATGCTCTGGGCGTCGGGATCATCATCTCTGACACGACGGCCAAGGTCCTCCAGCACTGGACGAGCGACGGTCAAATGTACCTCTACCCGACCTCGGTCCCGCTGTCGGACGAGCTGACCCGCCGGGGCTATACCGAGGTCGTCGAGAAACGGGTGAACCCGAGTTGGGCCCCGACACCGTCGATGCGGGAAAGGAACCCGGAATGGCCGGCCTTCGTGCCTGGCGGCGACCCGACCAACCCGCTCGGCACCCGCGCCCTTTACCTGTCGTGGCAATACTACCGCATCCATGGTACACACGACACGCGCAAGATCGGTCGCCGCTCGTCGAACGGCTGCATCGGGCTCTACAACGAACATATCGAGGAAGTTTTCGACCGGACGCCGGTCGGGACGCAAGTGAAGCTGATCTAGCAAGATGAAACCTTCGTCGACCTCACCGAACCCACTCAAGAACCTGTTTTCGCGCGGGTCGTTTCGGTTCGTGTCGATGTGGCTTCTGTCCGTGGTGCTGACGCTTGGCTTGGTCCTCGGACAGACCGCAGAGGCGGGCCCGGTCGAGGATCATCATCCCGGCACGTGGGTCGAGATCGCGGGCAACGCCGGGCAAGAGACCGCGCCGGCACCTGCTTGCCACCCGGGCCTCGCCTGTTCTGTTTTCGTGCTGCCCGATGGGCCGGTCACAGCACTGTCGTTGTCAATCGTGATCACTCTGCGACCGGACCTGACACAGTCGCAACGCCGCTTTGGCGGCCCGTCCGTCACCCTGCCTCCCCCCCGAACCCGGATCTGACAGTCAGGCCGGACGTGCGTCTGACGGTTCGATAGGCTCTCCGCAGCTCTGTCGACAGTTCAATCTCTGTCAGCCTGACACCAGACAGTTGTGCAAGCCGCACGATCCGCCGGAAGGGCGGGTCGCGGGATCGGTCAACAACAAGAAACCAAGGGCAGTCAGGCAGATGAAACCACAATGGACAGGCGCTTTGGCGCTTGCCGCTTCCGCAGTTGCGGCAGTGGCGCTGGCACATAACGGGGCGACGGGTGTCGTCCTGGAACGGATGAACGGTATGACGGCGATGCGGGACACGGTGGCGGAGCTGGCGCCGATGATGCAAGGCACGATCCCCTACGACACATTTATCGTGTCGGAGGGTGCGAGCGTCATCGCTGGTCACGCGGGCGAGACGATGCTGTCGCTGTTCCCGGAAGGCAGCCTCGAAGGGGTGACCTATGCCAAGCCGGAAATCTGGTCCGACTGGCAGGACTTCGCAGCACTTGCCGAGGAATTGAAGACCTACGCTGACGCGCTCGCCGTGGCAGCCCCGAACGGTCTTGAGCCGGCGCTGCCGCCGCCCAGAGATATGGCCGGGATGGATCACTCGGCGATGGCCATGACCCCGGCACCACAGGTAGATGAGGGCTTCACGATAGCGGAGTTGATGGGCTACGGCGAAAGGACCCAAGAGGTCCAGGTTGCGCGTGGCACATCGGACCCGGCGACGCTGGCGTTCGATCTGACGACGCTGGCCGCTGACGACCTCTTCACCCGGATCAGCGCCACCTGTTCGTCCTGCCATTCGCAGTACCGCGCGGGCCGGAACTGACCATGCGGGGTCTGATCCGCGCTTCCGTCATTTTCCCGGCCGTGGCGGCGAGCCTCGGGGCCGGTGTTCTGGCGCTATGGCCCATCGGCGCGCCGGAGCCGGCCGCGTTCCCGCCCGGGGATGCAGAACGCGGCGCCTATCTGGCCCGTGCCAGCGGCTGTGTGTCCTGTCACACCAACGCGGCTGCCAAGGGACTGGCGCTCGCCGGAGGTGCGCCTCTCGACACGCCCTTTGGCACTTTCGTGCCCCCGAACATCACCCCGCACACCACCGCCGGGATCGGTGCCTGGACCATCCAGGATTTCGCCAGGGCTGTTCGACAAGGCATCTCGCCGGAGGGCGACCCCTACTATCCGGTGTTCACATATTCTTTCTATGCAGGCTTCACGGATCAGGAGATCGCCGACCTGTGGGAAGCGTTCCGCACCGTTCCGCCGGTTGCGGATGCTGCCCCGACGCATGATGTCGGGTTTCCGTTCAGCTTTCGCTCGGGGCTGAAGCTCTGGCGCGCTGCCTACCTCGACGCGCCGGAGACGGATGCGCTGATGGGCACATCATCGCCCTGGAACCGCGGGCGTTTGCTCGTCGAAGGGGCGGCGCATTGTGCAGCCTGTCATACCGGCCGAACGCTTGCGGGCGGCCTGGACGCTTCCGCCCGGTTCGCCGGAAACGACAGCCTTCCCGGCGGCAGCAAGGCACCGTCGATCCTAACAGCCGACCTTCTGGAAGGCGGCTGGACGGTCGCGAACCTCGCCTATGCGCTCCAGTCGGGGCTGCTGCCCAATGGGGATGCTTTCGGCGGCAGCATGGCCGAGGTCGTGGCTGAGGGCACCTCGTACCTCACCGACGCCGACCGTGCGGCCATCGCAACCTACCTGCTCGACGCCGATGGAACAGGCACGATCCCCACGCCTCCTCCTCCCGCGACCGAGACGCCGATGGCGGGGATGGATCATTCGCAGATGGATATGACAAATGAGAACTAGAGTTGTTGCCGCTATTTTGGCTGTGGGGGTTGTTGCCTTCGTAGGCATCTTTGTCTGGACGGTCGTATGGACCCTCGAACCGCAAGCGACCGGCGCTCAAGGCGACGCACCGACGGCTGAAACGTCCGAACAACTTTCCGACGGCCGCCTCGATGTCCAGGTATATGCGCTTGGTGACCGCAATGTACGGCTCGAGATCCAGTTCATGCCGGACGCAGACGCGATCGAGCTTGCAGTCCAGCGCCCAGAGGTAAATTTCGCGATGGTCGATATGCACATGGATGGGATCGATTCACCGCTTGAGTTGGTTGAAGCCGGCGTGTGGCGGGCAAACCTCAAACTGCCGATGGCCGGTCGCTGGGTTGTCAATGTGGGTTTCGGCGACGAATTCATGGAGATCGAATTCGATGCCAAGTGATGCAGCGAGAGTTCACGCACGGCATCTAGATGCTATGCGCAGGGGGCTTCGCGGCACTGCCGTTGGCCTTGCGCTCTTTGTGGTCGTGGGCACAGTGACGGCGGTCTGGGCGAACCCGCTGTTCGTCCGCATGACTCCGGTCGGACCTTGGGAGTTTGGAGCGACGGTCCTGACGGCGTTCCTAGCCGGAGTGACGACTGCGCTATGGGTTCCCCGATGCAGTCTGCGTACATCCGGGACGGGTGGCCTTGCGAGCTTCCTCGGGATTGCCTGTCCGACCTGCAACAAGATCCTGATGCTGATTTTCGGCGGACCGGCGTTGCTCGCATGGTTCGATCCGGTCCGGCCCTGGCTCGCGGCAGCCGGGGTCATCGTCATGGGCTTTGCTGCCTTTCGTACCTGGCGAACGTTTCGCGAGTCCCGATCAGGCCGTGAGGCTGTCGGTCGTACTGAAGCTCCCGTGACGGGAGGCCCGCAGTGACAGCTACAACTGGTTTGCGGTCAGCGATGCGCAGGCTGGCCCGGAAAACGCTGGTCCGGCACGTGCTCGTGGCCATCCTAGCGATTGGGCTGGTGCTGGGCTTTGCGGCGGTTCACGCGCAGTTCAGCCCGATGCACCGCTGGAACCGCGCCTTCGGGGATGCATCGCTGGTGCTGGTCGCGCTGTCGATGGCCTTCGGGCCGCTGACACGCTTCCTGCGCGCGGCGGTTCCGCTGCTGCCGTTCCGGCGTGAGATGGGTATCCATGCTTGCCTTCTGGTGATCGTCCACGCGGCGATCATTCTCGTTGGCTGGGTCGAATGGGATCTGATGCGGCTGTTCGGGTTCGAATGGCATCCCGACCTCTTGGCCTATGTCATGTTCCAGCATGGTTTCGGGCTTGCCAACGCCATCGGGATCGCGGCCCTGGTCCTCGCAGTTCTGCTTGCCGCTACGTCGAGCGATTTCGCGATGCGGCGTCTGGGGCTGTCCGGCTGGAAGTTCTTGCAGATGGGCGTCCTGCCGATGTGGTGGCTGACCGTGGCACATGTGGCCTACTTCCTCTTCATTCATTTCCTGAGCTTCCATCAGGCAACGCCGCCGCCGAATCCGCTTCAGCCCTGGTTCGTCGCACTGGTGGTCGTCGTCTTTGGTCTGCGCGCGGCGGCCTACCTAAAGACCATCCGCGCCAAGGCCCTGTCCGAACTGCCGGGAGAGGAGGCAAGCCGTGCGTCGATCTGAACGCGATCTCGCGCACGCGGCAAAGAATACGACCCGGCGGTCCCTCCTGCTGGGTGGGGCGATGTCCTCGGTGGTCGGTGTTTTGGGCTTCCGGATGTGGCAACTGGGCGTCCGCGATGCTGAACAGTACTACCTTCTGGCCGAAGAAAACCGAATCAGCCTGCGGCTGGTACGTCCCGACAGGGGTCGCATCCTTGACCGGGCCGGAAAGATCGTTGCTGACAACGAGCAGGCATATCGCATCACGCTGGTAAAGGAAGAAGCCCGAGATGTCGACGACGTTCTGCAAAAGCTGCGGGTGCTGCTCGGCCTCGACGCAGAGACTGTTTCGAAGGTGAACGAGCAGATCGACCGTGTTCGAGCTTTCGTGCCGGTAACGGTGAAGGACCGCGTCACTTGGGACGAATTGTCGATCGTGGCACTGAACTCACCAGTCCTTCCCGGTGTGCAGCCCGAGATGGTCCTTTCCCGCGTCTATCCTTTCGGCCCGGATTTCGCGCATCAGGTCGGTTATGTAGGGCCGGTAAGCGACAGCGATCTGGAGAACGAAGCGGCTGACAATGCGCCGCTGCTCCGCCTGCCCGATTTTGAAGTCGGCAAGACAGGAGTGGAGCGAATCCACGAACGCACCTTGCGCGGCATGCCGGGCACGCGCCGCGTCGAGGTCAACGTGTCCGGCCGCACGATGCGCGAACTCGATCTCGATCCTGCAACTCCTGGCCCGGATATGCAGGTTACGCTCGATCACCATTTACAAAACTTCATGCGCGTCCGGCTGGAAGGCCAAAGCGCTGCCGCGATCGTGATGGACGTGACAAACGGCGATTTGCTTGGCTGCACCTCGGCGCCCTCCTTCGATCCGAACCTTTTCGTCCGCGGGATTTCCAGCCGCGACTACGGCACGCTCCGTGACAGCGAATTCCGCCCGCTTGCAGACAAGACGGTGCAGGGGGCCTATCCGCCGGGATCGACGATCAAGATGTCGAATGCGCTGGCCGCGCTGGAAACCGGGCTGATGGACCCGGAAGAGACTGTCGCCTGCAATGGCTATGTCGAGATCTCCGGCCGAAGGTTCCACTGCTGGAAGCGCGGTGGTCATGGCCGAGTGAACATGGTCGGCGCGCTGCGCGAGTCTTGCGACGTCTACTTCTACGAGGTCGCGCAGCGCATCGGCATTGACGGCATCTTCGCGATGAACGACCGGCTGGGGCTTGGCCAGAAGTACGACCTTCCGCTGTCCGGCATGGCGCACGGCAACAATCCATCGCGTGCTTGGAAGCAGGAACGGTACGGGCAGGACTGGCTGATCGGGGACACCATCAATGCCTCGATTGGGCAAGGCTTCACGCTCGCCTCGCCGATCCAGCTTGCCACCATGACGGCGCGACTGGCTTCGGGGACCGCCGTGTTGCCCCGACTGGTGCGACCGCGTACCGGGCAGGACCAGGATACGGCTGCTCCGGCCCCGCTCGGTCTGTCGGCCGATGCACTGGCCATTGTGCGACAGGGCATGTTCGAGGTCTCGAACCACGAGCGCGGGACGGCCTATTCCTCGCGGATCGCCGATCCGACATTGGCGATGGCCGGCAAGACGGGAACGAGCCAGGTCTTCTCGATCACCGCTGCCGAGCGGGCGGCAGGCGTCCGCTCGCAGGACGAGCTGCCGTGGAACCGGCGCGATCACGCGCTGTTCGTGGCCTTTGCACCCTTTGATGCGCCGCGCTTTGCTGTCACGGTCGTTGTGGAACACGGCGGTGGCGGGTCAACGGCAGCGGCGCCAATTGCGCGCGACATCATGCTGTTTGCACAGCATGGCGGCCTGCCGCCTGAGGACGCCTATCCGACATCGCAGAGGGCGCGCATACGGGAGGACCTCGCCCTGCTGTCCGAACGCATCCTGCCGCCGGACGGCATCACCGCCACGGTGAGCCGGACATGATGCACCGTCTCAGAAGGGTGTCCTGCCGAAGCTTTCTTGGGGTCGCCATGACCGCAGTCGCCCTAGTTCTTCCGCCGGTTCCCGCGCGAGCGTTCTTCCATGATGCGCCCGACATCGAAGACGGGCGAGTCATTTACGCGGCCAAGTGCGCGTCCTGTCACGGTGCCAACCTGGAAGGGCAGCCGGACTGGCAGTCGGCGAGGGAGGACGGCACCTATCCCGCGCCGCCCCACGACGAGACGGGCCACACCTGGCACCATGGGGACGCGATGCTGCGGGACTACATCCGTCGCGGCGGGCAGGCGGTGCTGGACGATATGGGGGTCGACTTCACCTCCGGCATGCCCGGGTTTGGCGGTGAGCTGACCGAGGACGACATCGAGGCCGTCCTCGCTTATATTCGGTCGACCTGGCCCGACCGCATTCGTGCCGCACAGGCTGAACGCAGCCAGATGGAAGCAGGTTCGCCTTGAAGCCGCAAGTAAGGCCACCGACCTCCCAATTCCCGCTTGCCTCTCCAGGGACTAGAGGGTGCAGACCGCCTGAAACTCAAAATCTTCATCCGTCACACAAGGCTCTTCCCATGCGCGTCACGTCAATCCTGTTTGCTATCACGCTCGTTTTCGCTCCCGGCCTCACCCTGGCGCAGGAGATTACGGAAGATCGGATCAAGGAACTGGTCGCCGAAACCTTGCGCGAGAACCCGGAGCTTGTGCTCGAGGCTCTCCAGACGCTGGAGGCGCGCCAGGCAGAGGCCCAAGCTGCCGCCGTTGCCGCGACCCTGGCCGACGAGCGCGCCCTGCTTGAGCGCGACCCCAACGCTCCGGTCCTCGGCAACCCGGAAGGCGACGTGACGGTGGTGGAGTTCTTCGATTACAACTGTCCCTATTGCAAACGCGCGATGCCTGAAATCGACGCCCTGCTGGCCGAGGACGGAAACATCCGTCTTGTTCTGAGAGAATGGCCAATCCTCAGCGAAGGATCAGCGATCGCGGCGCGGGCCGCTTTGGCTGCACGGAAGCAGAACAAGTATGCTGAACTGCACAATGCGCTGATGGGTGCGCGGGCGAAGTTGGACGAGCAGTCGGTGCTGCGGATCGCGGGCGAGGTCGGACTCGATGTCGAGCAGCTCAAGGTCGACATGCAATCGCCCGAAGTCGAGGAACATATCGCCACGTCGCTACGTCTGGCCGAGGCTCTCGGCTTCAACGGCACACCGTCATTCGTGGTGGGTGATCAACTGATTCCGGGCTTTGTCGAGAAGGCTCAGCTTGCCGAGGTGGTAGCCGCCGCGCGGGCCGCCGAATGAGTATCCGTTTTACGCGTCCTTTCGGTTTCCGACTTCAGCGGCCTTTCACGATCACTGAGACGGTCTTGGGCCGGATCAGGCATTCCGTCGTGGCAGCCACTTTGTGGATCGCCTTGACAGGGATTGCTTCGGCGCATTCAATCACCGTCGGCCTTCTGGTCGTCGGCGAGGACGTTGACGCAAGTCTGGCAGAAGCGGTGCGCGGTTTCCTCCTAGCGGCCGACGAACGGGACGGGCACGCCAACGAAACATCGGACGGACATCTCGGTGGGGTTGATGTGCAACTGCTGCCGCTGCCACGAGATGCGGCGGGGCTGGTCGAAGGACTGTTCGGTACGTCCGACGAGCCGACCGATGTCGTCATTGTCATTGGCGCCGAACCCGCGGCCAGCGACGCCGCGCGCGCGTATGCCTCGGCAAGCACGGTCTTGCGGCAGTTCGTACTGCCGGATGGGTGGGACAGCGCAGACGGAACCGACGGTTTTGTGTCGCGTTACCGGCTCGCCTATGGCGCGACGCCCGGCTTAATGGCGGCAACGGCCTATCATGCGGCTCGCAGGCTCGACGTCGCAATCAGACCGTTGGACGGTGTGGTGCCCGAGGAAGCACTGCTAAACGCCTGGAGGTCAACCGAATCCGGTCTGTCCTGGTGACCCGGGAACCAATGGCGCACGGCGTCATTGGTTTTGGGCAGTCCCCGCACGACTGAACGGGATCAGGCTGCAGGGTAGCTCGTGAAGACACTGCCGCCGCCGTCCATCCCGACAAGGATGACGTCATAGGCTTCGCGATCGGTCTCGGGTCCCATGCCGGGTGACCCGTAGGGCATGCCAGGCACGGAGAGACCGACGGCGACGGGTCGTTCAGCCAAAAGACGGCGGATGTCGGCGGCGGGAACGTGCCCCTCGACAGTATAGTCGCCGATGGTGGCGGTGTGGCAGGACGCGAGGTCTTCCGGAATGCCACGCTCGCGCTTGAACGCCGCAAGCTCTTCGATGCTGCGTTCCTCGAAGGATACCCGAAAGCCGCTGTCGCGCAGATGTCCGATCCACCCGTTGCAGCAGGGGCAGCCGGGGTCCTTGACGACGTGGATGGCTTCGTCGCCCTCGGCAAGTGCTGGGGTAGCCGCAATGGCGGCCAGCCAAGGAACGGCGGCGAGAACCTTGCGCCGGGACAGTGTCATGATGTCGGCCTTTCGTTGGAACTTTACGGGAAACATAGCTGCAAGTGCGGGGATCGGCGAGCAAAGTCTGATGAACCCGGCGACAGATCACCGAAATGCTACTCCAGCCTTGGGTCCCCGGCTTGAACCAGCAGAACCCCGTGGTTCTCGTCGGCGTCGTCGTCGGTGATCGTCCGTGTGGAGACGCCCGGCAAGTCGGCAAACCCCTCCATCATCCGTTTCGGAAACCAGGTCATCGGCAGGCTTTCAAATCCGGGCACCCCTTCCAGCACCCGCGACAGCGCGATGGTGCAGTTTGCTTTCGGCACCGCGCCATAGGCCATTGCCCGCTGCATGATCAGTGCCGCAACCTCGGGCGATACCTCGATAGTCTGTTCAACCACGTCGTAGGTCTCGCGGGCATGGTAGTCGATGTAGAAATCCACCATCTTCGGGGTGACCCCGAAGTGCACGTCGTTGCGCTCGGGCAGCCGGGGATGCCGCCAGGTGCCAGCCGGATCGAACAGCACGCGCTGCGATCCGTTGATGAGCAGGCCCGCATGCGCTCCCGCTCCGCTGCGTGTCGAGAGGACCGTGAAGAGCGTGACCGAGGTCGGGCCGGGATGCTCGTAGCGGGCGGCGGCCACGGCCTCCTCGGGTGCCCAGATCGGTTCGGCACCGCAGGATGCCAGGCCAAGGATTGCCGCCATGGCGAAAAGAAGTTTCCACATCGATTCACTGTCCCGCGTTTTGCGCAGGTTCTGCGCAATCGCGACGGATTCCAGTAAACTCTGCGATAGTGGGGCAGGGAATTCGGAAACTCGGCATTGATGCCGCAGCTTTAGAGATCAGAGTGCCCCTCAGGGACACCAAACTGTCAGGTGACGGAAGCGGGCCATCCTGATAGATGTCTCAGATATGGCGCTTCTCACGTTTCGCATGCATGTCCTGATCCTCGCCGCCTACGTCCTGGCGGCAATCCTTCCCGTATTGGCTCTGGGCGAACGGCAGCAAGCTCAGGCAGACCATGCGCAGATGATGGCGATGGCCGGCCACCTGGCGCACATGCCCGCGACTGACGGCCCGAAGGACCTGACGCAGCAGCTGATCTGTCAGCAGCACTGCCTGTTCGCGGCAGCGACCTTTCCTGCGCCGGACCGGGTTGCGGAAACTCTCGCGCGGTCCTCCGTTGTGGAGGCTGGCGTCGACATCCTTGCCGCCTCGCTGGCCAATCCGCCCCCGGGGCCGCCTCCCAAGATCGCCGTGATCTGAGCCTGCGGTTCCGGCCTTCGCCGGGGACCGTTTGTCCAATTCACGACGCGATACAGGAGAATTCGTATGTCGCCCTTTTCTCGCCGCGGCTTTCTGGCCGCTTCTGCGGCCACGGCCGCCTCGCTGATGCTTCCCGCTCGGGTCCGGGCCCAGTCCGGTCGAATGTCGCTGACCGCCACCACCCGCTCCATCGACGTGCGGGGCAAGGCCGCAACCGTGTGGGGGCTTCTGGATGGCGCCGGCCGGTCCGGCCTTGTCCTCGATCCGGGCCAGGCTTTCGCGGTCGATCTGGCAAACACTTTGGCCGAGCCGACGATCATTCATTGGCACGGGCAGATTCCGCCCAATGCGCAGGACGGCGTGCCCGACCTGCCGATGCCGGTCCTCCAACCCGGCGAAAACCGCGCCTACGATTTCGCCGCGCGACCGGGTACGCACTGGATGCACGCCCACATCCCGGCGCACGAGATGATGCTGCTTGCAGCACCCCTGGTCGTGCGGCGGCCCGAGGACGTTGCTGCCGACCGGCAGGAAGTGACGCTGTTCCTGCACGACTTTTCCTTCAAGCCACCTGCCGAGGTGCTGGCCGAGATCACCGGCGGCGCGTCGATGGCCGGGATGGATCATGGCCAGATGGGGCAGGGCGGCATGGACCATTCCGGAATGGACATGGGTGCCATGGGTCAGGGGGACATGATGGCGATGCCGGGGATGGATGGCATGGCGATGGACCTGAACGACTACAACTTCGACGCCTATCTTGCCAATGATCGCACGCTGGACGACCCCGAAGTGGTTCAGGTCGACAAAGGTGGGCGCATCCTTGTCCGCGTCATCAACGCTGCGGCCGCCACCGTGTTTTGGATCGACACTGGCGCGCTGCCGGGACGGCTAGTCGCGGTGGACGGCGAGCCGGTCCGACCTTTGCCCGGCAACCGCTTTGGCGTCGCAATGGGCCAGCGGCTGGATATCGAACTGGACGTGCCGGGCGAGGGCGGGGCCTTCCCGATCCTTGCCCTGCGCGAAGGTGCCAAGGAAAGGACGGGTGTCATCCTCGCCACGCCGGGGGCGGCGGTGACTAGGATCGCCGAGATGTCGGAGGCCGACCATCCCGCCTTCAGCGGCGATCTGGCGCAGGAGGGTGCTCTACGCGCCGTCAGCCCGCTGCCCGAACGCGCGCCAGCTTCGCAGCCGATGCTGATGCTGGGCGGCACCATGATGCCCTATGTCTGGACGATCAACGGCCAGACTTGGGGGTCCCATGTGCCGGTGACTGCGAAATCCGGCGACCGAGTCGAGATCATGTTCCACAACATGTCGATGATGGCGCATCCGATGCACCTGCACGGCCACGCCTTCCAGGTAGTGGGTGTCGGCATGGACCGGATCGCAGGCGCGGTCCGCGACACCGTGCATGTGCCGCCGATGGGCATGGTGACGGTCGCGGTGGACGCGGGCGAGGCGGCGCGGTGGATGCTGCATTGCCACCACATGCCGCACCTTTCGACCGGCATGATGACCGAGTTCGCGGTGTCGGCCTGACGCACGGCCGGACCCGCAGCCTGCCTGCGGGTCCGGGCCCTTTCCCGGAGAGAGCGGACCCATGCCAACACTCATCGGACGCCGTGCCGTCCTTGGTGCCCTCGCCGCGCCCTTCCTTGCAGGGTCCGCCGAGGCGCGCCCGCCCTTCCGGCTGCGCGAGGACCCGCAACCGCTGCTGTCCCCGCCGATCCTCGACGAAGCAGGCACAACGCGGAAACTCGACGATTTCGCCGGCCGGGTGATCCTCTTGAACATCTGGGCGACGTGGTGCCCACCTTGCCGGGAAGAAATGCCGACACTTGACCGGCTCCAGTCCCGGCTGGGCGGCGCGGATTTCGCGGTGCTTCCGCTCTGCATCGACGACGCGGGGATCGGAAGGGGGCGGCGCTTCTACGACGAGATCGGCCTCGTCGATCTGCCGCTCTATTGGGCCGAGCCGCTGCGGGTTCAGCTTGCCCTTGCCTTCATCGGCCTGCCGACAACTCTTCTGATCGACCGGCAGAGCCGGGAGATCGGACGTCTTCAAGGCCCGTTTGCGTGGGACAGCGAGGACGCCGTTGCCCAGATCGTTGGTTCCTTCTGAGGGATAAGTCGGTGTTGGTCGAAGACCATCAGCCAAAGATCGGACCCTAGACGGATGTGATCTCAGGCCGCCGGATAGCTGGTATAGACCTCAAGCTCGCCATCGCGCCGGATCAGTACCATGTCATCGGCATCGCAGTTTTCTTCTGACCCAATGGGTCTCGGGTAGCGTTTGAACGCGACGCTGGCAACTCGAAAGGATCAACGGTCAAGCGTCGCTCAGTTGCAACATTCTACCTTAGTGCAGCATTCTCTCCTCTATACGTGAGACGAGGTCACAGGGCTGATCAGTCAATGATGAAGCTAAGCAATAACGAAAAAGATGAGAATCCCGTCGCGGAGAGTCCGCGACGGGCATCGATCTTGCGCCGACTGGTCGTGGGCTATTCTTCCAGGCCCGGCAGTTTCGAGAGCTGAAACTTCGCGCTCTGACTTACTCTTGGTGCGCAATCAGATTCTGGAATTGAAGCGTCCAAAAAAACCTTTGTGAGATTCAACACAACCAAGTTGAAAAGTATGTCACAGAACGCCCGTCAATACACTCTCACCTAAGGAAAATCCCCCCTGCCATAACTGAAACCCATCGTTTGGGCTTCCGAGGGTCCTGCATTCTCAAAAAGGTGTATCCTGTCTTGTGCCATGGTACGATCTTGTTGGTTAGGTTGTCCAAAACGAGATCATTGGCGCCAGTGCGCACGACGAGAACAGCATGAGACGCTCTGTTCAAATCAAGAAGAGTTGCGATCAGTAGCTGCTCGGCCGGAAATCCAGCGCGCGTCAATTCGTACTTCTTGTAAAGGGCATAGTCTTCGCAATCACCCTTTCCTTTGGTCGGCAGCGTCCAGCGTTCAGCGATACCGTACTGTTGTAAGTCACTCACCGAACGAACCGACTGATTGATTGAAGTATTAACTTTCCGCAGCTCTCTAAGTTGCAACTCGCCAATCTTCAATGTGCGACCAGATTGCGCGCAAGCCCAAACGTAAACATTGCACACATTTGACGCCCCATCTGGAGCTGAGGTGACTGCCCCTATAGGTAGCATTTCAGTGTCAGTCTGTCGGTTATCGATCGCGAAGGAGGGTTGAGCCGAAAGAAATGCAAGCGTTGTGGCGAGGAGAGCCAGTCTTGATCGCACATTGTGTGATAGTTCACTCACTTTTCTGAGAAGTCGCATAGGTGCCCCCCGCGCGTTTCATAATCGAGCGATGTCAGTTAACGGGTGCGCATTGGCAACTCTGCGGCTACTTTTGGGCTTTTTCTAGTAAGCTCACTATTGCTCTCTTAGTGCTGGTTGACACCGCTAGTTCGTCTATAATTTAGGCCGAGTTCAAATAGCTTCGGTCAGATACTATAAATGCGCTTGATCGCGCGATTGACAATTGGTTCATGCTCCCAAAGTTGGGATGGGTCACGAGCGGCTTGTTCTGGTTGTCTTCAACTCAGGTCGAGCGGTTGCGGCCACTCTCCTCAAAGTCGCCAAACCAGCCGCGAGCTGATTCTTGACGGGTACTAAGCGGGATAGTCTGCCGACACCTCATTATTCAGGTCGTCAGAACTGTCCCGCCGTATTCGGCTGCTGTACAGCGCCTACGGCAAAAATTGACGTCGATAATCCGACGTTGTGCTGAAACCTCGGTTAGTCAAAATAACATGACCGGACACCATTTTCTGCGTGAGCACCAAAAGACGCACAGGCAGTCTGGCTGATCCGATATAATTACAGTTCATGTCAGGCGGCCGGATAGCTTGAAAAAACTTCCAGGCTTCCATCCCGGCGAACCAGCAGAACGTCATAGGCGTCCCGACCGTCTTCTGATCCCATTCCCGGCGAGCCGTAAGGCATGCCGGGCACGGCGAGGCCAACTGCGTCAGGACGCTCGTCAAGAAGCCTGCGGATATCCGCAGCGGGGACATGGCCTTCTAGCGCATAGCCGTCAACTGTGCCCGTGTGACAGGAAAACACCTTTGCTGGTATGCCCTGATCCATCTTGAAGCGGATTAACAAGGTTCCCATCGACACCTCATCCGTAACCGTGAACCGCTGTTCGCGCAGGTAGTCCACCCATGCATCGCAACATTCGCAGCCACGCCCCTTTACTACGTGGATCGGCGGTTCTTCCTCTGCCCTTGCGGCAGGTGCTATGGCCAAGGCTGTCGCTGCCAGGAGGAACTCACGGCGGCCGATGCGATATTCCTTCATCCACGTTCCCCGTCATTCGCTGGCATGAAGCCGGTTTCGCTGCGCCAGGCGGCGAGTGCATTGAGATCTTCTGCCGAAGCAATTTCCTGTTCCGGCAGGGCATCCTGGTCTTTCGGGTCAACCGGTCGGCCGTCGACACGAACTTCGTAGTGAAGGTTGGGCCCGCTCACGAGCCCGGTTGCGCCGACTGCGCCGATCTCGTCTCCAGCTTTGACCCGTGTCCCCACGCGAACGTCTTCGGCAATTTCGGAGAGATGCGCATATCGCGTCACGACCCCGCCGCCGTGATCGATGTCGATTGTGGTGCCGTAGCCACGGATCGTGCCCGCAAAGACTACCCGCCCAGCACCAGTTGCCGAGACTTCGGTCCCCACAGGTGCCGCATAATCGATCCCGGTATGCATGCGCACGCCGCCCAATACCGGATGGTTTCGGCGGCCGAAGACGGACGACAGGCGGGCACCGAGGATGGGTGCCGCTGAACGCTGTACAGCTTCGCCGTCCTCGAAAACTATGACTGGGCCAGCGGCTTCGGTCGCAACGAGTTCGAGCACGCGATCCGCAAGTTCGAGTCTGGCGTAACTCAGGCGCGGCTCTCCCGCGATGCTCCCATCGGGAAGCTGATCTTCCTGCCAGACGAGTGCGAAAGTTTCTCCGCCTTTGAGATCGCGCCTGAAATCAACCTGGCCCGCAAGTAGTGCCGTAAGGTCAACCGCAAATCGTTCGGGCGCATTTCGTGCCATCAGGGCGTCATACAGGGTTTCGTCAAGTGTCAAGGTCTCCCGCCGGTCCGTCTGACGAACCGGCGGATCAAGCCGTTGCGCCGCGATCGGCCCGTCGAAGGAGAGAGCGATCTCCACACCATCTTCCACGAAGAGCGACAGGCGTGTCAGCGATGCCGGATCCCCGGACGCCGCAGTCCATTCGATGCGGTGACCAGGTCGAAGGTCTGTCAGGTCGTAGACACCTGATAGCGCGAGCTCGGCTTCCGCCCGGATCGTCCCGGGGACTCCCGCGTGACCAAGGACGCTGTCCAAGGTGTCACCGGGGGCGATTGTGGCCTCGAATTCCACAGGCAAATGCGACGTCGGTGGATCGGCCACTGCCTGGAGCGGGGAGAAGGCCGCGATAGCAAGGATCAGAAATGTGGAGCGGATCATCTGGCAGAATGACCTTTCAACTGAGGGTTCGGCGGATTTTGGGAACGGCGAAACGCCGGTCTTCATGGAAGTCTATGATGCTGGCGAAGCGCCCATCGGGGTGGAACAGAAATACACCGGCGGTGTGGTCCATCGTGTAGTCGCCGCCCTCCTTGTCGACGCGGCGATAGGTTGCGCGAAAATCTGCGACCACCTGAGCGACCTCGTTAGCAGGACCCGTCAGCCCCATGATGCGTGGATCGAAGTTGCTGAGGTAATCGAAAAGGACGTCGGGCGTGTCGCGCTCCGGATCGACCGAAATCAACGCCACGATCAGGCGATCCGCGTCGGCACCCAGTTCCTCGAGCCAGAGCGATATGTCGCTCAATGTGGTCGGGCAGACGTCCGGGCACCAAGTGAAACCGAAGAATACCATAACCGGGCGACCGGCCCAGTCAGAGGGTCGGACCAAGCGACCCTGGTGGTCGGTCAAGGTCCAGGTCATCTGACCGATCGGCATTGGCAGGACCTCGCTGCGGGCTGGCCGATTGCGCGTGCGATAGGCCCCGACGCCCAGCATGAAGGCGACGGCTCCAACTGCCCCTCCCGCACCCAGGATTATTGCCCTGCGTCGGCGCAATCCGGGCCCTCCGCGCGCAACGAGAGGACATCGACATTCACGGTCACCTCACCCGCCTTTTCGAAAGAAAGGGTCACCGGAAAGCTGTCGCCCTCCTTGAGGGCTGTCGTCAGCCCCATCAGCATGCCGTGGTAACCCCCCGGCGCGAGCTGCACACTCTGACCGGCAGGCACCGGGACTGACATCGCATGCGGCATCGATGCGATGCCATCCTGCACCACAGTCTCGTGCAACATTGGCATGTCGGCTGCTGGCGTCGCGATACCCACAAGCGCATCGTCGGACGTCCCGGTGTTCTTGATCTCCACATAGAACACGCCTGGTCGTCCCGCGCCGATCGTCACCTTGGACCAGGCGTGTTCAACGGTAAGATCGCCGATTGTCACGGTCTCACAGGCCATCGCGGCAGGCGCAGAGAGGACAAGTGCTGTGGCAAGAAGGAAGTGTTTCATAGGTCAAAGTCTCGATTGAAGGTCGGAAAGGATTTCGGCCGCAGATGTGCCGTAGGTGAACTGACGCAGCCACTCGCCATCGGGGCTGATGAGATACAGGCCAGGACTGTGCGCCATCGTGTACCCGTCCGGTGATGAGGTGTCGGCCTCCCGCTCGTAGAAGATCTTGAAGCTTGCGGCCGCAGACTTTGTCTCCTCTTCGCTTCCTGCCAAACCAAGGATCGCTGGATGGAAGGCCTTTGTGTAGTCAGCAAGCCCCAGACGCTTGTCCCGTTCGGGATCGATCGAAATGAAAATCGGCTGCACCGATTCTGCGTCAGATCCAAGATCATCCATGACCTGCGCGACTTCGGAGAGCGTCGTCGGACAGACATCCGGGCAGCTTGTAAAGCCGAAGAACACCAACAGGAATTTTCCGCGGAATTCGGCAGTCGAGCGGATGCGGCCTTCGCTGTCCGCAAGCGTGAAGGCAGGCGCGAAGGCTGCAGCTGCTGTTGCGGTGTCGTCCGTGGCAGGCCACCACCGCACCGCTGAGAACGTGGCAACAGCCGCAGTGGCGGCGATCCAAAGGATAATCTGAAGAGGACGAAGACGCATGAACAGTCCGGACTGAGAGAACAGCCTGCCGTGTAGAACCTCGAGCAACTAGAGGTTCAACCGATAAGAAGGTGAGAGTTTCAGGACCGGCAAGGTTTCGCCGATCAGGCTGCCCCAAGATATCTTGCGAGGGCGATTCCAAGGAGAGTGCCGAACAGCCCGAAGGCGATGGCGAAGCCTGCGCCATACTGCAAGCGGTCGAGGGTCCTTCCGCCCCGCCGCCGCGCAACGAGGTAACCCCAAATGAACCCGATGGTTGCGAAGAGCGGCCCGATCATTTCGATGCACCTTTCAGGTTTGCCCGGTGCCGCCGGGCCCAGTAGCCACTGATGGCCCATGAAGTGAGCAAAATAATGAGAAGCGCCCAGTCTCCGAAGCGGGCGTAGATGGTTGCGGGCAATGGGCGGGGCAAGCGGATGTCGATCACGCCTGACCTATCGATTTCGAGCATTGCCAAGGTTGCACCGTAGGAATCAACCACTGCCGAAATTCCCGTGTTGGCGGCCCGGACGAGAGGCAGGCCCTCTTCAATGGCCCGCATCCGGGCCGATGCCAAATGCTGCCATGGCCCGATCGAGGCACCGAACCAGGCGTCGTTTGTCGCGTTGAAGATCCAGTCCGGTCTGATCGCATCATCGACGACATGTCCGGGAAAAATGATCTCATAGCAGATTGCGATCCCCGCATAGGGGTGTGGGCCGAACGCCAGTGTCCGTGGTCCTGGCCCTGGCGTGAAGTCTCCGAGCGATTGAACCAGACGCTGAAGGGGCAAAAGGTTCCGCCACGGAATGTACTCACCGAACGGAACGAGATGATGCTTGGCATAGCGCGTCAGAATGGTGCCGTCACGAGAGATAGCAAGCACGGCATTCCGGTAGACTGTCTCGGCCCCGGTTTCCTCCCTTTCCGGGCTGCCGGTCAGCAAGACGCCGGTCTTGGGCAAGAGCCAGCCCAACATCGCCCTGGCGCCGGCGTCCTCTGCCAGAAACCCTGGCCAAGCGGTTTCCGGCCACAGCAGAATGTCGAAGTCGCCCGGCCGGGCAGAAAGTGCAAGAAGCTTCAGGATGTTCCCGTCTCGAGCGGCATCATCCCACTTGGCACTTTGTGCAATGTTCGGTTGAACGACACGGATTTGCGCGCCGCGCTCTGACGGCACATCGGCGAGCAGCAAGCGCATCGCACCAAATCCGGTGACCGACAAGGCGATTGCGCCCGCGGTGGCGAGGTGGCGGATACGTTTCCCGTTGTCGTCCGAGACAACGGCCAGTCCGGCCAGCGCAGCGCAGAGCACCAGAAGAAATCCCAGGCAGTAGCTTCCGAAGACAGCGGAAGCCTGCGCGGCAACCGGCCAGTCAGACAATGTGTAAGCAGCCAGGTTCCAGGGAAACCCGGTGAGAACATGGCCACGCAGCCACTCCGTGGCGGTCCAGCTTGTCGCCATTGAGAGCGCCAACGACAACCCGGCGCGTTCCATCCGTGCCGCCAGAGCGCAGGCCAGGGCAGGAAAGACCGACAAAAGCGCCGAAAGACCAAGAACCGCCGGCAGAGCCAGCCAACCGAAGCGGTCCGCCTCAACTTGAAAACTTTCGGTGATCCAGAAAAGCCCGGGCACGAATTGACCAAGGCCGAAGAAGTATCCCAGCCCGAAGGCGAAGAAACCTGATGCGCTACGCACCAAAACTGTCAGGATAGCGAAGGCGATCAGCGCAAACGGCAGGATCGAGTATGGCTGCAGAGCCATGACAAAAAGGGTGCCTGCCGCGATGGCTGCCCCCAAACTCGCCCAGCTTTGGACAGGCTTCCTGCTCGAAAATTGGCGTGCGTCTGGAAAGAACAATCGTGCCACAACCCCTAAATCAGGGGTGACGGCTAACTGCTCTAGTAGCTTGAGGTGCAATGCATCTATTCGCAGATCACAGCATTGTCAGATTGGTGGGAACGTGATCGATCTTCGACGTGGGCTTGAAACTGTGGAAGGATTGTCCGGTTTGAACAGGACTACCAAGAGGTGGTGGGATATATTCGTCGCCTGCAAACCGCCAGATAGCCTATCGTACGGTTGCGGGGAGAAAGGATGGTCGCGCTCCTCGCCGCGAGCACCGACTGCTAACGGCTGTTTGATTTGTCTCGTCTACGAGCGAACGATACTTCCACTCGCGAAAAGCGTGTGAAGGAGTGTTCCATGACCAACGATTTGGTGAAGCGGCGGGCGTTGCTGGGTGGTGCAATCGGGGTGGCCAGTCTTGCAGCCCTGCCGGCCCGGTCACAGGAAGGCAGCACGGAGTTTCAAGCTCCCGCGTCAAGCAGCGTGCGGAACAACGTGTCCAGCTTCCGGATGCCGCAGTGGCAGGACTATTTTGAGAATACTCGGGGTGGTGCAATTCTGGCGGATACCAAGTCACGTGCACTCCATTATTGGTCAGAGGATCAGTCGATTTACCTGCTATATCCCTCATCCGTCCCTCTGTCCGAGGAACTGACCCGGCTCGGGCGGACCGAGATTGTCCGCAAGGCCGTGAACCCGCCGTGGCGCCCAACGGCTTCGATGCTCGAGCGCAACCCGGACTGGCCGAAGATGGTGGAGGGTGGAGCCAAGGACAACCCACTGGGTGTCCGCGGATTGTATCTGTCCTGGCCAGCCTACTTGATCCACGGTACTCACGACACCCGAAAGATAGGACGCAGATCATCGAATGGCTGCATCGGTCTCTACAACGAGCATGTCATCGAACTCTACGACATTGCGCAAGTCGGCACTCAGGTGCTGCTGATCTGATTACGCTGCACGGCCATACCCTTGCACTTCAAGCGAGATTCCGTGACCGGCTTTACCTTGCGTAACTGGATGGAATTGCCTGGAGTCAGCCTAACAGAACGGTAGACAGCAGGTTTATGTTCAGCACGATGATGACAGCCGCGATCAGCCAGCACAGGCCGGTCAGCCAGCGCGGGGCCACGAGTTCACCCATCTTGGCGCGGCTGGCGGTGAACATGACCAAAGGCACAATGGCAAAGGGCAGTTGGAACGACAAAACGACCTGGCTCAGGATCAAAAGCTGACCCACGCCTTCGCTGCCGTAGAGCAGGATCACGAAGATGGCGGGCAGGATTGCAAGGCAGCGGGTGATCAGCCGCCGCGCCCAAGGTGCGATGCGCAGGTTGATGAACCCCTCCATCACGATTTGCCCGGCCATGGTGGCTGTGACGGTGGAGTTGAGCCCCGCGCACAACAGCGCCACCCCAAATAGGATCGGCGCGAGCGATGATCCCAGCAGCGGCTCCAGCAAAAGATGCGCCTTGTCGATCTCGGCCACATCGTTTTCGCCGACGGTGTAGAACGCGGCGGCGGCGAGGATCAGGATCGAGGCGTTGATCGTCAGCGCGAACATCAGGGCGATGGTGCTGTCCCAGGTGGCCAGCCGCAGGGCCTCGCGTTTAGCGGGCAGGTCAAGCGCAAAGGCCCTAGTCTGAACGATGCCCGAATGTAGGTAAAGATTATGCGGCATGACCGTCGCCCCGATGATGCCAAGTGCCAGGTAGAGTATGGTCGGGTTGCCCACAATCTCGCGGCTAGGGGCGAACCCGGCGATGACTTCGCCCCAGACAGGGTTGGCCTGCGCAATCAGCACGACAAAGCAGGCGGCAATTAGAGCCATCAGCGAAATGATCAGCGCCTCGATCCAGCGGAAGCCTTTGTTTTGCAACCACAGGATCAGGAAGACGTCGGCGGCGGTGATGAAGATGCCAATCTCCAGCGGAATCCCGAACAAAAGGTTCAGGCCGATGGCGGTGCCGATCACCTCTGCCAGGTCCGTGGCGATGATCGCCCCCTCCGCCAGCACCCACAGTGGGACCGACATCCACTTGGGGAAGGCATCGCGGCAGGCCTGCGCCAGATCGCGCCCCGAGGCGACAGCGAGCCGCGCGCATAGTGACTGGAGCAGGATCGCCATGATGTTCGACAGCAGGGCCACGAATAAAAGCGTGTAGCCAAAGGCCGCCCCGCCCGCGAGCGAGGTCGCCCAGTTTCCGGGGTCCATGTAGCCCACCGCCACCAGATAGCCTGGTCCGATGAAAGCAAGGAAGCGCCTAAACCTGCTGGTGCCGCCGTTGCCGACCGCGATGCTGCGGAAGACTTCCGAAAGGGATGGTGTCTCGCTCTCTCGACGCCAAGCGTTCGCGGACATGGATTTTGCTTTCTACACTCTTATGGTCGTACCAAAGTCTTGGCACACAAAGTTAGGTAAGGCTAACAATCTTCTCTGCGCCTTTACTTGTCAATCCATTCCATGCGAGACTGCCATGATGACAGAGCTCGATCCTGCACCCCACTTTATGTCGGATGACCGGCCCGCGGATCTACGCGCCGGAGCGTTTCAGGGCGTGCGCGAAGCCCGGCGCAATGAGCTGGCCGAAGATTACGTCGAACTGATCGCGGAGTTGATCCACGATCAAGGCGAGGCGCGGCCCGTGGACATCGCCGCGCGGCTTGGCGTGAAGGTGCCGACAGTGAGCAAGACGCTCGACCGTCTGGCGCGGGAGGGACTGATCACCCGCGCGAAGTATCGGTCGGTCTTTCTGACGGAAGACGGGCGTGCGCTGGCACAGGAATGCCGGCGTCGGCACGAAATCGTGCTGCGTTTTCTCATCAGTCTGGGTCTCGATCCCGAGACGGCGGAGCGCGATGCCGAGGGCATCGAGCATCACGTGAGCGCGCGGACGCTGGCCCTGTTTTCGGCCTTCGCCAACCGGTCCTGAACGCCGTCAGTTGTTCTCCACCGCAAAGCGGACATCCGCGATCAGGCTTTCGGCGCTGAAGTTTTCCAGCCGCTTCCCGTTCAGAAAGAAGGTCGGGGTCTGACGGATGGCCAGTGCTTCGACATCGGCCGCGTCCTGGTTCAGAATGCCGGTGATCCCCGGGAAGAACTGGTCGGTTTCCGCCTTATCCAGATTGAGACCTGCGGCACCGGCGATTTCCCAGGCGACATCCATCTCTGGTGAGCCATGAACGGCCCAGCCGGGCTGCTGCTCCAGAAGCGCGTCCAGCACCGGTTCGAACTTGTCCTGCATCCGCGCAGCTTCAAGGATGCGCACGGCCTCGTCCGAGCCTTCATGGAAGACGGTGTAGCGCAACACAACGCGGACCTGAGTCGGAAACTGCCGCCGGATTTCCTGCACCACGGGGTGGTAAGCGCGGCAGGCCTCGCAAGAGGGATCGAAGAACTCGACCAATGTGACCGGCGCATCGGCGGGACCGAAGCTGGGGGAATACTCTCGGACCAAAAGCGCCGGATCTACGGCAGGCGTGGCGGCAGCCACTGCCTCCGCCTCGGCCGAACGGCGACGGTTCAGGATGATGGCGCCGCCTGCAAAGGCGGCGAGCCCGAGTGCGGATGCTCCGATCAGGAGATTGCGACGATTCATGGGCGTTGTCCTTTCGGCAATAGGAGACAGGCAAGGACCGCCACAAAGGCGACCATGGAAAGATACGGGATCGGCACGCCAAGGATGACCTGCGCCTCGCCGGTGCAGGATGGGCCGTTCTCGGTGCAGGGCACGATGGGCGCGGGCAGGATCCCTGCGTAAAGCCCCGAATGCCAGGCCGCAAGCGCCAGCCCGGCCAAGACCAGCGGCAAGGCGTAGGTGCGTGCCATGCCGTCCCCGCGCCAGAGCGAAAGGCCGAGGATCGGCACCAGCGGGAACATGGCGATGCGCTGATACCAGCACAGCGTGCAAGGCATCTGGCTCAGCACCTCGCCGATGAAAAGCGCACCAAGCGTGGCCGTCAGCGCAATAAGGAAGGCGGCGGTCAAGGGCAAGTCGTCGCGCGAAAGGCTCTGCGGGTCAGTGTTGGTCAAGAACAGGCTCCTTGCGGCGACAAAGGGGAAATGAGGCGGCAAGGATCAGGACCGCGCCTAAGGTGATCGCAATATCGGCGACGTTGAATGTGGGCCAGTGCCAGTCGCGCCAATAGAAATCAAGGAAGTCAGTGACGGCCCCTTGCCGCACCCTGTCGATGATGTTGCCAAGCGCCCCGCCCACGACCAGCGCAAAACCCGCGCGTTCCAGCGGGTGCCGCGCCCTGAATGCCATGACCGCGAAGGCAACAGTCAGCACGCCCGTCAGCGCCGCCATCAAAAGAGGCTTGCCCGCCATGAGCCCGCCCATCATTCCGAAACTCGCGCCCTCGTTGAAGCCAAGGGTGAGGTTGAAGCCCGGAAGAACCGGAACCGCAGTCCCCTGCGTCAGCAGCGACAGCGCTGTTGCCTTGGTCACCTGGTCTGCCACCACTGCGGCAGCGATCACCGAAATCAGCTTCGCCTTGGTCATTGTTCAGCCTTGCGGTTGATGCCGATCCAGCGGGGAACCGATGCCGCATAACGGTCATAATCCGGCCCAATGGCCAAGCGCAGGGCGGCCTCTTCCGACCGGACTTGCGTGGTGGCCGACCACAGAAACAGGATTGGCGCGAGGACTGTTGGGACTGCCGGAACCGCAATGGCAACACCTGCCAGCAGCGCCGCCTGACCAACAAAGGTCGGGTTGCGGCTGAAGCGATAGAGGCCGCCCGAGACCAGATCGCCGGTTTCGCCGTCCACCACGCCAACGCGCCAGGATGATCCCATCGACATCTGCGCGGCAAAAGCCACCATCGCGCCAAGCCCTGCGACAAACACTCCGATCAGGCCGAGGAATATGGCGCGCCCCTCAGTCCAAAGCGGATCGACCTTGTGTAGTGCGGGGACGGCAAGCCAGAGAAGCGGTCCGAAAAAGGCAAGCGCAAAGGCCGCCCGAAACCCCATCGCGGCCACCCGGTCGCGCCCCTTGGCGCGCGAAAACAGCCAGACGGATCGCCCCGCCGCTTGCGCCGCCAAGGCACTGCCCCAGAAGAACAGAGCCAAATAACCGAACAGAAGGGCCAGCGCGGCCCAGCCAAAACCCGAGATCATGGTGTCAGCTCTCACGCTCGGGATTGAACCGCAGGAGGCGCAGGGCGTTCAGGGTTACCAGCACCGTTGCCCCGGTATCGGCCAGGATCGCGATCCACAGGCCGGTCAGACCGAAAACCGAGGTCACCAGAAACACGGCTTTCAGCCCCAACGCGATGGTCACGTTCTGGCGGATGTTGGCCATTGCGGCTCGCGACAGACGGATTGTCGCCGGGATGTCGGTGACCCGGTCGCGCAGGATTGCCGCATCGGCGGTTTCCAGCGCCACATCTGTGCCCGAGCCCATCGCCACGCCAACGCTTGCCTGCTTCAGCGCCGGCGCGTCGTTGATGCCGTCGCCGATCATCATCACGCCGCCCTTGGAGCCGATCTCGCGGATATAGGCAAGCTTGTCTTCGGGCATCATGTCAGCCTCGAACTTCAGCCCGAGACTTCCGGCAATGGCGGAGGCCGTTCGCGGGTTGTCCCCGGTCAGGATCACCGAGGTCACCCCCATGGCCGTGAGCTGGCCCACAGCGTCCTTGGCGTCCGCCCGTGGCTCGTCTCGCATGGCAAGCAACCCAAGTGGGGTCTTTTCGCGGAACACCGCAACAGCGGTCTTGCCATCCTCCTCAAAGATCGTGGCCTGTCGCAAGCCAAGGCCTTCAAGCCCACCATGTTCCATCGCGTAACGCGGAGAGGCAACCCATGCGGGCTCACCATCCACTGTCGCGACAACACCCTTTCCCATCAGCGCCTTGGCATCCTGCGATGGCAGCGCAGTCACGCCTGCGTCCTTGGCCTTGTTCAGGATGGCGATGGCCAGCGGGTGGCTCGACCCTGTCTCGACTCCGGCCGCAACGGCCAGAAGCTCGGCTTCGGTGGTGGCCCCAAACGGCACCACATCCGTCACCTGCGGGCGGCCATGCGTCAGCGTCCCGGTCTTGTCGAAGGTCACGACATCGACCTTGGCCGCCGCTTCGATCACGGCGCCGCCCTTCATCAAGAGTCCGCGCCGCGCCCCGGTGGACATGGCCGAGGCGATGGAGGCGGGAACCGAGATGACCAGTGCGCAGGGGCAGCCGATCAGCAGAAGCGCAAGGCCCCGATAGACCCAGGTATCCCACGGCTGACCGAAGGCCAGGGGCGGCACCAGCACGACAAGGGCCGCGACGGCAACGATGGCAGGCATGTACCAGCGGCTGAAGCGGTCGATGAAGCGTTCCGTCGGCGCGCGCGCCTCCTCGGCCTCTTCGACCAGGCGGATGATCCGGGCGATGGTGTTGTCCTCCGGCCCCTTGGTGACCTTCACGCGCAGGGCGGCCTCGGTGTTGATCGCCCCGGCAAAGACCGCATCGCCCGGCCCGCGCGTCTTGGGCACGCTTTCACCCGTGACCGGGCTTTCGTCCACACCCGAGGTCCCGTCGGTAATTTCGCCATCGGCCGGAATGCGGTCGCCGGGGCGGACAAGGACGGTCTGACCAACGGACAGGCTTGCTGCTGGCACCTCGCGCGTGGTGTCACCTGTGACCAGTTGTGCCGTCTTGGGCACCAGGTTGGCCAGCGCCCGGATGCCGTCCCGTGCCTTGCCTGCGGCCACGCCTTCCAGCACTTCGCCCACGGCGAACAGGAACACGACCAGCGCCGCCTCTTCGGCTGCGTCGATGAAGAGCGCGCCGACGGCCGCGATCGTCATCAGGCTTTCGATGGTGAAGGGCTGACCCATGCGAAGGGCAGCAAAGGCACGCTGCGCTACCGGTGCCACCCCGATCAGACAAGCGGCGACGAAGGCCCATTTGCCGATCTCGGGTGCCAGATACTCAATGATCCAGGCAGCCCCCAGCAGAAGGGCAGTGAAGATCACCAGCCTACCCTTGGCAGTCTGAAACCAACGCTTGCCGCGATCCGCAGGGTCGTCATGGATATGGCCGGGGCTGCCGTGGCGGGACTCGTCCTGCTTAGTGCCGGATGATTTCGGGCCGTGATCGTGACCGGCGTGATCGTGGCCCTCATGATCGCGGTTGGCGTGATCGAGATCCGGATGCGCGTCGGTCGTATCGGCCACAGCCTGTGCGCCGGGCAGCACGAATTCTTTCTTCGCCGATGCTGTGCGTGGCGCAATCTCGTAGCCAAGTGCGCGGACAGTCTTCTCGATCCTGTCCTTCGCGGTCTGCCCTTCATCCAGCGTCAGTCTCAGGCGCTCCGACATGATCCCGACCTCGACGCCGCTTACTCCCGGCAGACGCGCGACCGCATCCTTGATTTTGGTCGCGCAGGACCCGCAGTCCATGCCAGTCACTGTCCAGTCGCAGGACGTTTCGCGTGCAGCTTCCGACATCGTCATTCCTCCTGCCGCAGAGCGGGCAGTTGATTTCATCGAATCAGCAACCTAATGTCTCTAGCAACTATAGCTTCAAGGGGAATCTGATGCTGACCATCGGAAAATTGGGCGACGCGGCCGGGGTGAAGGTTCCAACGATCCGCTACTACGAACAGATTGGCCTGCTTCCCGAAGCCGAACGCAGCTCGGGAAACCAGCGGCTCTATGGTCGCAAGGCGATGGAACGGCTCGCCTTCATCCGTCATGCCCGCGATCTGGGATTCACGCTGGAAGCGATCAGAGATCTTCTGAGCTTGTCAGACAGGCCGGACCAGTCCTGCGCCGCCGCAGATGCCATCGCAAGGTCCCAACTGGTCGAAGTCGAAAGCCGCCTTGCGCGCCTGACGGCGCTGAAAGCCGAACTCGAACGCATGGTCGTGCAATGCGCTGGCGGGAAGATCGCGGACTGTCGGGTCATCGAAGTGCTGGGCGACCATTCCCTTTGTGCGACCGATCATCGACACCCGGAGGCAGAGGCGACGGAATGACTGCACCCGCAACGCTCACCATATACGCCGGCGCCGCTCTTGCCGAAA
Source organism: Tabrizicola sp. (assembly GCF_041913445.1). GTDB lineage: Bacteria > Pseudomonadota > Alphaproteobacteria > Rhodobacterales > Rhodobacteraceae > Tabrizicola. Next base: position 1,534 of record NZ_JAYSFG010000024.1, on the reverse strand, counting down.
TCGCCGGTTGCTTCGCGGTGTGGGCCTGGATGCGACAAGGGGCGAGCGCGCTCTGGCTGGTTCCCGGCATCCTCAGCCTTGCGGTCTTTGCCTGGCTCCTTACCCTCGCGCCATCGGATTTCGCGGGGCGCGCCTATGCCGCTTACGGTGGCGTCTACATCGCTGCATCGCTCGTCTGGCTCTGGGCCGTAGAGAAACAGCGCCCTGACACCTGGGACCTGAGCGGAGCGGTACTCTGTCTTCTCGGTGCAGCGCTCATCTTGGTCGCTCCCAGAGGGGCCTGATGTTTGTGCTCAGAATGCGCGGCCGGTCAAACAGTACGAACCGATGGCCGATATCTCGCTCAGGTTGCTCCCGATGGGCAGAGCGAAGCATTGCCCGATCTAACGACGCTAAAGCGCGCACCATTCCCTTTACCGCGGAATTTCCCCTGCCAGTACCGCCCGCCCATGCACCGCGAGGATTGCAGCGAACCTAGGACATCCGAACTGATAAACGATGGCGCGGACGCGGGCTTCGTAGGCAGGCTGACCGATCAGCCTACAGAGATCCGACGCATGAAACTGCCGATTGGAGCTCGGTGCGGCGCGGATATGATCGTGAAGCTCTTGCGCCTTCGGGTCAGCCGTGTGCTGCGGCACCGGAGCTGCTGAGGGCGACGGAGCTGTGATTGGCGAACTGGTTCGCCAGCGGCGCATGAAGCCAAGCAAGAAGCCAGCCGGAACGCGGGCATTTCCACGTACCCTGTTGAACGCAAGGAACCGCTCCCAGATGACCTGCGTGTCGACATTCCAGCAGGCGAGCGACGCCTTCGAGGCTTTGATCAGCTCCGCCCACGGCGTCCGGTAGACGTTGGTTCCGTCCGCAATCTCGATCCTTCCTGCAAAGATAGTTTTGTTCTTATCTTCTCTAGATAGTGATGTGTCGCCTGAGGCTGACACGACATCTGGCTGTGCAACGGCATTTTCGTGACCCCCAAACCTAAACAGCCACGGCGCAAACTTGCCATTCGGCTTCCACCGGACCAGTGCCAAACCAGATGCCGCAAGTTCGACCAGGAGCGCCGTCAGGTGCTGCCGCGAAACCCCCATTTTCTCGGCAAGATGCGCCAGTGTGAACGCCGCCGTCCCGCGCTCGAGCCCGTTGTAACCGTCCTTCCAGGCAATCCCGTCGAGGATGATCGTCGCGAGCTTGTGCGCCGCCGTGGAGAGTGGGGTTTCGGTGATGCGGCGCAGGATAGCGCCCGTGGTGAGTTCCATGATGTGTCGTTCCGTCTTGGGATGACACCAGACCGTTAGGCATGCAAAATTTCGTTCCAGCAAAGGTATTTGCTGGTTGAACGGGTCCAAGGCTCGCGCTAGATTCCCACTACCACGAGGAAATCAGTGCGGCGTCGGGCCTATGGTCTGGCGTCGTTTCTGTTTCTAGGGGTCTCAGTCTTTCGATCGTGCCGGAGAGGCTGGTAGATAAGGTGATCAGTAGCGCCCCACCTCGAATCCGGAGGTGCCCGCGGAAAGGGTCCAGGCGACGAAGA
>NZ_JAYSFG010000023.1:48284-55063 GCF_041913445.1 Tabrizicola sp. | reverse complement strand
GAACGACATGCAGATCCCGCGTCTGGACAAGATCGTCCTGAACATGGGCGTCGGCGAAGCGGTCAAGGACACCAAGAAGGTGAAGCAGGCTGCCGAGGAACTTGGCCAGATCGCCGGTCAGAAGGCCGTCATCACCAAGGCCAAGAAGTCGATCGCCGGCTTCCGCGTCCGTGAAGAAATGCCGCTCGGCTGCAAGGTCACCCTGCGTGGCGACCGGATGTACGAATTCCTCGACCGGCTCATCAACGTGGCTCTGCCCCGCGTCCGCGACTTCCGCGGCGTCAAGGGCACCAGCTTCGATGGTCGCGGCAACTATGCCATGGGCCTGAAAGAGCACATCGTGTTCCCCGAAATCAACTTCGACAAGGTCGACGAGGTTCTGGGGATGGACATCATCATCTGCACCACCGCGAAAACCGACGCGGAAGCCAAGGCGCTGTTGAAGCATTTCAACATGCCCTTCACGTCGTAAGCGCGAGGAACCTGAGATATGGCAAAGAAATCCATGGTGAACCGCGAAGTGAAGCGGGCGAAGCTTGTGAAGCAGCATGCTGCCAAGCGCGCCGGTCTCAAGGCGGTGATCAACGACCAGTCGAAGCCGATGGAAGAGCGTTTCAAGGCGACTCTGAAACTGGCCGAGATGCCCCGCAACTCGTCGGCGACGCGGATCCACAACCGCTGCCAGCTGACGGGCCGTCCGCATGCGTTCTACCGCAAGCTCAAACTCTCGCGCATCATGCTGCGTGACCTGGCCTCGTTCGGCCAGATCCCCGGCATGGTCAAGTCCAGCTGGTAAGGGAGGCATCACATGTCCATGAACGATCCTCTCGGCGATATGCTGACCCGCATCCGCAACGCCCAGATGCGCGGCAAGTCCACCGTGACGACCCCCGCCTCGACGCTGCGCGCCCGCGTGCTCGACGTGCTCCTCTCGGAAGGCTACATCCGTGGCTACGAGAAGTCGGAGACCGCCAACAAGCAGGGCGAATTCACCATCAGCCTGAAGTATTACGAAGGCGAGCCCGTGATCCGCGAAGTGAAGCGTGTCTCGAAGCCCGGCCGTCGCGTGTACATGGGTGTGAGCGAGCTTCCCTCGGTCCGTAACGGCCTGGGCGTCGCCATCGTCTCCACGCCCAAGGGCGTTCTGTCGGATGCAAATGCACGCGCTGCCAATGTCGGCGGCGAAGTGCTTTGCACCGTGTTCTGAGGAGGGTGGAATGTCTCGTATCGGCAAGAAACCCGTCACCCTGGTCAAAGGCACTTCCGCCTCGATCAGCGGCCAGACCATCGAAGTGAAGGGCCCGAAAGGGACCCGTTCCTTCACCGCGGGCGACGACGTCACGCTGACCATCGAGGGCGATACCGTCAAGGTGACCCCGCGTGGCCTGTCGAAGCGTGCGCGCCAGCAGTGGGGCATGACCCGCTCGATGATCGCGAACCTCGTCACCGGCGTTTCCACCGGCTTCAAGTCGGAACTGGAAATCCAGGGCGTCGGCTACCGTGCCGCGATGGCCGGCAACGTCCTGAAACTGTCGCTGGGCTACTCCCACGAAGTGAACTTCGACGTGCCGAAGGGCGTGACCGTGTCCGTCCCGAAGCAGACCGAGATCGTCGTGGAAGGCATCGACCAGCAGCAGGTCGGCCAGGTGGCAGCGAACATCCGCGAATGGCGCGCGCCCGAGCCCTACAAGGGCAAAGGCATCCGCTACAAGGATGAGTACATCTTCCGCAAGGAAGGCAAGAAGAAGTAAGGGTGGCGAAAATGGCAAACAACAAGAGAGAGTTGTTCCTCAAGCGCCGCCTGCGCGTCCGGAACAAGATCAAGGCGACCTCGCATGGCCGCCTGCGGCTGTCGGTGCACCGTTCCTCGAAGAACATCAGCGTCCAGCTGATCGACGACGTGAAGGGTGTGACGATCGCTTCGGCTTCCTCGCTCGAGAAGGATCTCGGCGTGGTCGGCAAGAACAACCTGGAAGCTTCGGCCAAGGTCGGCGCGGCGATTGCCGAGCGGGCCAAGAAGGCCGGGGTGGAAGAGTGCTACTTCGACCGTGGCGGCTTCCTGTTCCACGGCAAGATCAAGGCGCTTGCCGATGCAGCCCGCGAAGGCGGTCTGAAGTTCTGATCAGGCGGGCAGCGGCAACGCTGCCCCGATGATCCGGGGGCGCCCCTGCGGCGCCCACCAGGATTGGCTTTAACGGCACAGCGTGCCACCACGAAGGAATTGCCATATGGCAGAACGTGAGAACCGCCGGGAGCGTCGTGACGACCGTCGCGACAACCGCCCGGAAGAAACCCCGGAATTCGCCGACCGTCTGGTCGCGATCAACCGCGTCTCGAAAACCGTCAAGGGTGGCAAGCGCTTCGGCTTTGCGGCTCTCGTCGTCGTCGGTGACCAGCGTGGTCGCGTCGGCTTCGGCAAGGGCAAGGCCAAGGAAGTGCCGGAAGCGATCCGCAAGGCCACCGAACAGGCCAAGCGCTCGATGATCCGCGTCGCCCTGAAAGACAGCCGCACGCTGCACCACGACATGGAAGGCCGTCATGGCGCCGGCCGCGTCGTGATGCGGACTGCCGTGGCCGGTACCGGCATCATCGCCGGCGGCCCGATGCGCGCCGTGTTCGAAATGCTGGGGATCCAGGATATCGTCGCCAAGTCGATCGGCTCGGCCAATCCCTACAACATGATCCGCGCCACCATCGACGGGCTGAAGCACGAAGCCTCGCCCCGTTCGGTCGCCGCGCGTCGTGGCAAGAAGGTCGCCGAAATCCTTCGGAAGCCCGAAGCCGAAACCGTGGAGGCCTGAACATGGCTGCCAAGAAAACCATCGTCGTGAAGCAGATCCGTTCGGCCGCCCGCCGTCCGGCCGTGCAGACCGCAACGCTGAAAGGCCTCGGCCTGAACAAGCTGAACCGCACGCGCGAGCTGGAGGATACCCCTTCCGTCCGCGGCATGGTGAACTCGATCAGCCACCTGGTCCAGATCATCGAAGAGCGCGGCTAAGCCCGTAGGGTGGGCAATCTGCCCTCCGCCAGAAACAAAAGCGCCCCGCCGGACCGGCGGGGCGTTTCTCGTTTTGCAGGCTCGGTGTCAGCTGCCGCTGCGGCCGCCCTGGCCACCGCTGCCACCGCTTCCGCCCTGGCCACGGTTCTGCTGCCCGCCGCCGTTTTCCTTCAGGCGCCCGTCATCCGAGCTCTGGACTTCACCCTGGCCCTGCTGGCCGCCGCCGTTCTCTTTCAGACGGCCATCGGTTTCCGGGTTCTTCACATCACCCTGGCCCACATCGCTGCGCGCCGACTGGCCGCCCGATTGTCCGCCGGACTTGCCACCCGACTGACCGCCCGATTGACCGCCCGACTGGTTCTGGTTGTTCGCCATTTCCTAGATCTCCGCTGCTTACCCGCCAGGAGATCCGACGGGCATACAGAGACAACAAGCGGCGTGGGCCCCCTGTTCCTGACAAAGAGAGGTCCGGTCCCGGGGGCGGCGTCACACCACCGCGATCAAGGCATAGACGGCCATCGCCATCACGATCAGCGATCCGATGGTGTAGAAGGTCGCCCGCACCTCATGCGACTGGGCTGTCCCGTAGGCCAGCGCATGGGCCGCCCTGGCCGCGACGAAGCCATACATCAGCACCTGCGCCAGCCACAGGGGCGGCGAGACCGCCACGAAGATCAGCCCCGCCGCCCAGAAGGCCGGGATGTTCTCCAGGTCGTTGCGGTGCATCCGACGCGAGCGGTCGACATAGTCGTTGACCTCCAGCTGCTTCGGGTCCGGCGCCTTGTTGATAAGGCCCGGCCGCAGGTCCTCGGGCGCGGCATAGCCGCCGCCGACCTTCATCATCCGGTAGACGGTCATCCAGCCCTGGCCCATCACTTTCAGCACCGTCAGGGCCGTGGCGATGATCCAGGTCACGAAAACGGGGTTCTCGATGGTAAATGCGCTCATCTTCTGTCCCTCCCCACGGGACCAGCGTTGGAAGCGCGCAGGCTTCTGTCAATCCGCCCCTGGCGCGGACCGCACCGCGCGTGGCGCAAAAGCTTCCCCTGCGTCACTCGCACGGTGCTAGGCTTCACCCAGCGACTCAACCCTGTCCGGGGAGGGGCAGGGGGTCGCCATCAGGGAGGACACCCATGACCACGCATTATGCCGGGGGTTGCCAGCACGTCCACGTGACCGCCACGGCCGAGCCCATCGACAACCACGAATGCCACTGCAACGTCTGCAAGTCGGTGACCGGCCAGCACACGACCCATGTCGCCTTCTTCAACCACGGCGACATCCAGGCTGACCATCCCGAGAAGATGAAGCGCGTCCCCTTCAACAAGGACAACCCGAACGGCCCGCTCGAGATCTGCCTCTGCTCGGACTGTGGTGCGGTTCTGATGCTGGACGACAAGCAGGGCCGCATCCGAGTGGCCGTGCCGAACGTGATGGGCTACGACGACGCCAAGTTCCCCAAGGCCACCTACCACGCCTTCTGGGACGAGACGAAGGGCTACCCGGCCCCGCAGGACGGCCGCCCGGTCTACTCCGGTCTTCAGCCGAGTTTCGTCTGGCCGCAGGGGCACTGATCCGGCGATTTCGACAGGGTTAACACCACCCTAACGGAATTCGGCAACCCGTTGCTGACAAAGGGAAAAGGCGAGACTGTCCACCGTGGACAGCCTCGCCCTTGCTTTTCGGGGTGCCGTGCTGTATCGCCCCCCCGGTGGCCGATCCTGGCCATGAGAATCAAGAAAAGCCGTGGGTGTCCCGTTCTCGCTTCGGGGGCACATCCGGCAAGGAGAAGCGACATGAAACTGCATGAACTCGCCGACAACGAAGGCGCGGCGAAGAAGAAAAAGCGCGTTGCGCGGGGCCCGGGTTCGGGCAAGGGCAAGACCGCCGGCCGTGGTATCAAGGGCCAGTCGTCCCGTTCGGGCGTGGCACTGGGTGGCTACGAAGGCGGCCAGATGCCTCTGTATCGCCGCCTGCCGAAGCGCGGCTTCACCAAGCCGAACAAGCTGCACTACTCGGTGGTCAACCTGGGCCTGATCGAGAAGTTCATCGCCGCTGGCAAGCTGAACGCCAAGGAAGAGATCACCGAAGACGCGCTGGTCGCGGCTGGTGTCACCTCGAACAAGCGCGACGGCATCCGCGTGCTGGCCAAGGGCGAGCTGAAATCCAAGGTCAACCTGACCGTCACCGGCGCCTCGGCTTCGGCCGTCGAAGCGGTGGAAAAGGCCGGCGGCAAGGTCACGCTCCTGGCACCGGTCGCGGCTGCGGCTGAATAAGCATTGTGAGCGGCCGCAAGGTCGCTTACATCAGCTACCAGTTTTCCCGCGCCGCCGACCGGAGAACGGTCCGGCGGCGCTTGGCTTGAAAGAGACCTGACATGGCATCAGCTGCCGAACAAATGGCCGCGAACCTGAGCTGGGGAATGCTTGGCAAGGCGACGGACCTCCGCCAACGCATCTTCTTCACCATCGGCCTTCTGATCGTCTACCGACTGGGCACCTTCATCCCGGTCCCGGGCATCGACGGCGAAGCGCTGCGCGAGTTCATGCAGCAGGCCTCGCAAGGGGTGGGCGGGATGCTGAACCTCTTCACCGGCGGCGCGCTGTCGCGGATGGGGATCTTTGCCCTGGGCATCATGCCCTATATCTCGGCCTCGATCATCGTGCAGCTTCTGGGAACCATGTACGGCCCCTGGCAGCAGCTGAAGAAGGAAGGCGAGCAGGGCCGCAAGAAGCTGAACCAGTACACCCGCTACGGCACGGTGGCGCTGGCCATCCTGCAGGGCTACGGCATCGCCATGTCCATCCAGGGCGGCGGGCTGGCGCACAACCCCGGTCTCTTCTTCATCGCCTCCTGCGTCATCACGCTGGTCGGCGGCACCATGTTCCTGATGTGGCTGGGTGAGCAGATCACCGCCCGCGGCATCGGCAACGGCATCTCTCTGATCATCTTCGTCGGCATCGTGGCGGAAATCCCCGCCGCCATCGCCCAGTTCTTCGCGCAGGGCCGGTCGGGCGCGCTGTCCACTCCGGTGATCCTGGGGATCCTGGTGATGGTCGTGGCGGTCATCACCTTCGTCGTCTTCATGGAACGCGCGCTGCGCAAGATCTCGATCCTTTATCCGCGCCGCCAGGTCGGCATGAAGGTCTACGAGGGCGGCTCGTCGCACCTGCCGATCAAGGTCAACCCGGCGGGCGTGATCCCGGCGATCTTTGCCTCGTCGATCCTCCTCTTGCCGACAACGGTCAGCACCTTCTCGGGCGGGTCGACCAACCCGGTCCTCAGCTGGCTTGCCGCGAACCTTGGCTACGGCCAGCCGCTGCACCTGCTGTTCCTCGCGGCCATGATCGTCTTCTTCGCCTACTTCTACACCCTGAACGTCTCGTTCAAGGTCGACGAGGTGGCCGAGAACCTGAAGAACCAGAATGCCTCCATCCCCGGCATCCGGCCCGGCAAGAAGACCGAGGATTACCTGGAATACGTGGTCAACCGCATCCTCGTCCTCGGCTCGGCCTATCTGGCGGCCGTCTGCCTTCTGCCCGAGGTCCTGATCGCCGAACTTGGTATCCCCTTCTACTTCGGCGGCACCTCGGTCTTGATCGTGGTCTCGGTCACGATGGACACGATCCAGCAGGTCCAGTCGCATCTTCTTGCCCACCAGTACGAGGCGCTGATCGAAAAGTCGCAGCTGCGCGGCAAGAAGAAGACCGGCGCGCCCAAGGCCCCCGCGCGGCGCTGATCCCATGAAGAACATCATTCTTCTGGGGCCCCCGGGGGCGGG
>NZ_JAYSFG010000023.1:24674-48274 GCF_041913445.1 Tabrizicola sp. | reverse complement strand
TGGACGCCCGGAACATGGTCCAGCTCTCGACCGGGGACATGCTGCGCGCCGCCCGCACCAGCGGGACCGAGATGGGCCGCAAGGTCGCGGCGGTCCTCGACTCGGGCGGGCTGGTCACGGACGAGATCGTGATCGGCCTGATCGAGGAAAAGCTCGCCCAGGATGGCCACGGCGGGTTCATCTTCGACGGCTTCCCGCGAACCCTGCGGCAGGCAGATGCGCTGGGGGCCCTGCTGACCCGGATGGGCCTGACGCTGGACGCGGTGATCGAGCTTGTCGTGGACGACAAGGCGCTGGTGGGCCGGATCGTCAAGCGGGCCGAAGAGGCAAAGTCTGCCGGCCAGCCGGTCCGGAAGGACGACACGCCGGAAGTCTTCCAGGTGCGTCTGCAGGAATACTACAAGAACACCGCGCCGCTCATCGGCTATTACTGGGCCAAGGGCGACCTCCGCCAGATCGACGGGATGGCCGACATGCAGGCCGTTGCCGAGCAGATCGCATCCGTTCTTGACAAAGCCTGAAAAACTGCCCTCGCGGCCTTGACGGCCCCGGGAAAACCCCATATGGCACGGCGTCCCGCGGTGGAATCGCCTTGCGGGCCTTCCTATTTGGGAAGTTCGTATCGCCGGGTTAACTGCCCGTGCGGTGTTGTGAAAAAAGGTTCTGGCACTACGGAACCGCAACAGAAGAAGGACGACACGTTTGGCACGTATTGCTGGCGTCAACATTCCAACCGCGAAACGGGTTCCGATCGCGCTCACCTACATCACCGGGATCGGCCCTGCGACCGCCCAGGGCATCTGCGAGGCGCTGAAGATCGACACCGCGCGCCGCGTGAACCAGCTGACTGACGCTGAGGTTCTGGCGATCCGCGAATACATCGACGCCAACCTGACCGTCGAAGGCGACCTGCGCCGCGAAGTCACGATGAACATCAAGCGTCTGATGGACCTCGGCTGCTACCGTGGCCTGCGTCACCGCAAGGGCCTGCCGGTCCGCGGCCAGCGCACGCACACCAACGCCCGCACCCGCAAAGGCCCCGCGAAGGCCATTGCCGGCAAGAAGAAATAAGGGGGGCTGACAGATGGCACGTGATACCAAGGCCGCCCGCGGCAAGAAGAAAGAACGCAAGAACATCGCCGCTGGCGTGGCGCATGTGAACTCGTCGTTCAACAACACCAAGATCCTGATCTCGGACGTCCAGGGCAACGCGATCTCGTGGTCGTCTTCGGGCACGATGGGCTTCAAGGGTTCGCGCAAGTCGACCCCCTACGCCGCCCAGATGGCCGCCGAAGACGCTGGCCGCAAGGCCCAGGAACATGGCGTCCGCACGCTGGAAGTCGAAGTGCAGGGTCCGGGTTCGGGCCGTGAATCGGCGCTCCGCGCCCTGGCTGCCGTGGGCTTCCAGATCACGTCGATCCGCGACGTGACCCCGCTGGCGCACAACGGTTGCCGCCCGCCGAAGCGTCGCCGCGTCTAAGGCATTGATTTCTGCCGGGCCGTGGGGGGATTGCCTCTCGCGGCCCGGTTTTCGTCGTTTACGATCCTCGGGCGTCCGCCGGCTTTCGGACATTGGCAGCGGACAAGAATAGGGGCTTCAGAATGATCCACAAGAACTGGCAGGAACTCATCAAGCCGACGCAGCTGGTCGTGAAGCCGGGGGCCGATGCCGCCCGCGTGGCGACCGTCATCGCCGAGCCCTTGGAGCGGGGCTTCGGCCTGACGCTGGGCAACGCGCTGCGCCGCGTGCTGATGTCTTCGCTGCAGGGGGGCGCGATCACCTCCGTCCAGATCGACAACGTGCTGCACGAGTTCTCCTCGGTCGCGGGCGTGCGCGAGGACGTGACGGATATCGTCCTGAACCTCAAGGGCGTCAGCCTGAAGATGGAAGTCGAGGGGCCGAAGCGCCTGTCGATCTCGGCCAAGGGGCCGGGCGTCGTCACCGCGGGCGACATCTCGGAATCGAACGGGATCGAGGTCCTGAACAAGGACCACGTGATCTGCCACCTCGACGACGGCGCCGACGTGTTCATGGAGCTGACCGTGAACACCGGCAAGGGCTATGTCTCGGCCGACAAGAACCGCCCGGAAGACGCTCCGATCGGCCTGATCCCGATCGACGCGATCTATTCGCCGGTGAAGAAGGTTTCGTACGAAGTCACCCCGACCCGTGAGGGCCAGGTGCTGGACTATGACAAGCTGACGATGAAGATCGAAACCGACGGCTCGCTGACGCCGGATGACGCCGTGGCCTATGCCGCGCGCATCCTGCAGGATCAGCTGTCGATCTTCGTGAACTTCGAAGAGCCCGAATCCGCCAAGGTCGGCGAGATCGACTCTGGCCTCGAGTTCAACCCGCTGCTGCTGAAGAAGGTGGACGAGCTGGAACTGTCGGTCCGTTCGGCCAACTGCCTGAAGAACGACAACATCGTCTACATCGGCGACCTGATCCAGAAGACCGAGGCGGAGATGCTGCGCACCCCGAACTTCGGCCGCAAGTCGCTGAACGAGATCAAGGAAGTGCTCTCGGGCATGGGCCTGCATCTTGGGATGGACGTCGAAAGCTGGCCGCCGGAGAACATCGAGGACCTGGCGAAGCGTTTCGAGGACCAGTTCTGAAATCGGAAGGGCGCGGCCTGATCCGCGCCCGACCTTCTACCCGGGCAATCCCGCCCCAACGACGCTGTCCGCACGCACGGGCAGCAACACAAAGCAAAGAGACGTTAGGAGACCATCATGCGTCACGCCCGCGGATACCGCCGCCTGAACCGTACCCACGAACACCGCAAGGCGCTGTTCGCCAACATGGCCGGCTCGCTGATCGAGCACGAGCAGATCAAGACCACGCTGCCCAAGGCCAAGGAACTGCGCCCGATTATCGAGAAGCTGGTCACGCTGGCCAAGCGCGGTGATCTGCACGCCCGCCGCCAGGCTGCGGCCCAGCTGAAGCAGGACCAGTATGTCGAGCGGCTCTTCGCCATCCTCGGCCCGCGCTACAAGGACCGTCAGGGCGGCTACGTCCGGATCCTGAAAGCCGGCTTCCGTTATGGCGACATGGCGCCGATGGCGATCATCGAATTCGTGGACCGCGATACCGCTGCCAAGGGTGCCGCCGACCGCGCTCGGGTCGAGGCTGCCGAAGCCTGATCCGTTACCTTGCGTCCAAAATGTGGAAGGCCCGCCCCACGGTGGGCCTTTTCCATTGAAATGGTTGAATTCTTAACTTTATTCCGCCATGCATTAGCTATCTTGAAAAGGTAGCCGTGAGAGCCAAGATCAATTTTCAGTAGAATCAATCGTGCGAGTTGGGAAAGTGATCGGAAATGTCCGAACGGAAGGCAATAACTGTGTTGCTTGAGCAGCTGGATCGGCTGGCCCCTATGGGCTACACGGTCGGGCTGCATATCCGGTTTGCGACCCCCCTTATCTACAAAAGCTCTTATCCGTCCGCCTGGACCGAGCATTACAACAGCCACTCCTATTACCTGCGTGATCCGCTTGTATTCTGGGGTGTCGGCGTCGAGGGTACCACGCGCTGGAGCGCGATCCCCCTGCCTGACCCCTTTGGCGTCATGAAGAAGGCCGCCAGCCACGGCCTGAAATACGGCGCCGTTTCTTCTTATGGGCCCATCACCTCACGGTCGATCGTCGGCATCAGCCGCTCGGACCGGGAGTTTACCGATGAAGAGATGGGGCAACTCAAGGAAGTGACTATCCAGCTGCACATAGAGGCAAAGCCACCCTCCGAGCTGACGAAAGCGCAGATCGAAGCGTTGCAATGCCTTGCCAACGGGGACAGGCATGCTGCGGCGGCGGAAAAACTAGGCATCACGGAGAGCGCGTTCAAGGCTCGTGTCCAGTCGGCAAGAATCCGGCTGGAGGCACGCACGGCTTCGGAAGCGATCCGCAAGGCCCGGGAATATCGGCTGCTTTGATTCAGACTGTCCCTTCCAAGGTTCATGAACGACCAGAGAAGGAGAATGAAGAATGGAAGCCACCACGTTGTCCTACGACAACCTCCACAACCATGGCGAACTGTTTGCCAACATGTTCCGGGCCCGGCACCGGACATTCATCCAGAATGCCAAGTGGGACCTGCCCGAAGCCAACGGGATGGAGTTCGATCAGTACGACACCCCGGCCAGCCGCTGGGTCTGCGTCCACCAGGCCGGCGAAGTTATGGCTGGTGTTCGCCTGACGCCCACGACGCATCGCTGCGGTATCTATACATACATGATCCGCGACGCACAGCGGGGCCTTCTTGAGACAATCCCGCGTGATCTTTTGAACTTCGAAGCTCCGGTCGATCCGAATATCTGGGAATCGAGCCGTGTCTTCGTATCGAACGACGTGCCGGCGGCGGATCGGCTGCGGGTTCAGATGCAGTTGATCCACGAGATGGTGATCTCGGCCCGTCAGCTGGGGGCGACGACGCTTCTGGGCATCATCCCTGAAAACTCGCCGCGTCTGGCCCGTCGGGTTGGCCTGGACTGCATCCCCTCCGGTCCGGTGATGGACACCGGCGGCGTCCGGTCGGTCTGCGTCACGATCAGCATGGCGACAAAGCTGCATTGATCTGCGGCCGCCCCTGCCATCCGTTCAGGGCCGGTCGGCCCTTGCTGTGCGCGGTTGCGCCAGCCTGTTTGTATGTGCGTAAAGAAGGTAACTGAATGCAGGTGTGCGTAAATCCAACGACAGATGATGACCTTGAGGACCTGCGGCTCTTGGCGCCGGCGGGATACTTCATCGGCCTGCATATCCGCTTCACTTCCCCGCTGATGATCTACCAGACCTACGATCAGGGCTGGGTCAACCACTACACGGTCCACGCCTACGTCCTGCGTGATCCGGCCACGATCTGGGGCATGGCAAATACGGGGGTGATCCGCTGGAGCGATCCGGCCTTTGCGGACCCGCACAAGATCTTGCCCGAGGCAGCGGCCTTCGGGCTGCGGTATGGAGTGACCGTGGCCTGCGGCCCCAGCAGTTCGCGCAGCATCGCCGGGTTCGCGCGATCGGATCGCGAGTTCACCGAACAGGAGCTGTATATGGTCCGGTCCTGCGTCGAACGGATGCACGACCGGTTCGCCCAGCCTGCAACGCTGACCGCGGCGCAGCTGGAGGCTCTGCGCTGCCTTGCGGAGGGGGATCGGCATTCCGACGCCGCGACGCGCCTGGGGATTTCCGAAAGCGCCTTCAAGGCCCGCATCGTCTCGGCGCGTGAGCGCTTGTCCGCCCGCACGACGGCCGAAGCGATCAGGCGCGCGCGCGATCACAGATTGCTTTAGGACAGCGCGCGCTTCTGCCCGTAACGACCGCTGCGCTTCCGGCTTCTGTCCGTCGCCTCACCCCGTTAAGATGGACCCATGGCCGATCTTTTCGACATGCCGAACCAGCCTGACAACGGCCCCCGACCGCTTGCGGACCGGCTGCGGCCGAAGTCGCTGGCCGAGGTGATCGGGCAGGAGAAGGTCCTGTCTCGCGAGGGTCCTTTGGGCGCGATGCTTGCGGCGGGGTCCTTGTCCTCGCTGATCCTGTGGGGACCGCCGGGCGTCGGCAAGACCACCATCGCGCGGCTTCTGGCGGATGAGACCGACCTGCATTTCGTGCAGATTTCCGCGATCTTCACCGGGGTGCCGGAGCTGCGGAAGGTGTTCGAGGCGGCCAAGCTGCGGCGACAGAACGGGAAGGGGACGCTGCTTTTCGTCGACGAGATCCACCGCTTCAACAAGGCGCAGCAGGATGGCTTCCTGCCGCATATGGAGGACGGGACGATCCTTCTGGTGGGCGCCACGACCGAGAACCCCAGTTTCGAGCTGAACGCCGCTCTGCTGTCCCGAAGCCAAGTGATTGTTCTTGAAAGACTTTCTCTGGCCGATCTGGAGCGGCTGGCGCAGAGGGCAGAGAAGGAACTGGGCCGTGCGCTGCCTTTGAAGGGCGAGGCGCGGGAGGCGATGCTGGAGATGGCGGATGGGGACGGGCGGGCGCTGTTGAACCTGATCGAGCAGGTCGCGGCCTGGAAGATCGACCAGTCCCTTACCCGCGACCAGCTTTCGCAAAGGTTGATGCGCCGGGCCGCGAAGTACGACAAGTCGGGCGAGGAGCATTACAACCTCATCTCGGCGCTCCATAAATCGGTGCGGGGGTCCGACCCTGACGCCGCTCTCTACTGGTTCGCGCGGATGCTGGAAGGGGGCGAGGACCCCCGGTTCCTGGCGCGGCGGATCACGCGAATGGCGGTTGAGGACATCGGCCTCGCTGATCCGCAGGCCGAGGCGGTGTGCCTGGATGGCTGGCAGACCTATGAGCGTCTGGGGTCGCCGGAGGGAGAGCTCGCGCTGGCGCAAGCCGTTGTCTATCTTGCCTTGGCCCCCAAGTCGAACGCGGTCTACACCGCCTACAAGGCGGCCCGGGCAGCTGCGCGGGAGACGGGGAGCCTGATGCCGCCGAAGCATATCCTGAACGCGCCGACGAAGATGATGAAGGAGATCGGCTATGGTGCGGGCTATGCCTATGACCATGATGCCGAGGACGGGTTCTCTGGTCAGAACTACTTCCCCGACGGGATGAAGCGCCCCGTCTGGTATCTGCCGCCCGAGCGGGGGTTCGAGCGCGAGTTGAAGAAGCGGGTGGAGTATTTCGCCAAGCTCAGGGCGAAACGGCAGGAGTAGGGGCAAATTTCTTGAGCAAGAAATTTGTCAAAATCCTTGCTTAAGGATTTTGGGCCCTGGCGCGACCGGAGCGCAAAGATTGACATTCCGCCCGCCCCGCCGCAAAGGGGGGCCATGTCCCAGACCCTTCCCCTCATCGCGCTTGGCGGCGCAATCGGCTCGGTGTTGCGTTACCTCATGGTCGGCGCGATCGGTGCGCCCTGGGGTGTGGCGGCGGTCAATGTGCTGGGGAGCTTCGTGATCGGCGTCCTGTTTGTCCTGGTCCCGCGCGAGGGGGGGCAGCTGTTCCTGATGACGGGCCTTCTGGGCGGCTTTACCACCTTTTCGGCCTTTTCGCTGGACACGCTGAAGCTGGTGGAGGGCGGCCAGCCGCTGATGGCCGCAGTCTATGTGCTGGCTTCGGTCGTCCTCTCCCTGATCGCGGTCACGCTTGGCGTGGCCCTTGCCCGAGGCCTGACATGACTGTCCAGATGCTGACCGTGACCGAAGACGAAGGCGAGCAGCGCCTGGACAAGTGGCTGCGTCGTCGCTTTCCGCACCTGAACCAGGTCGCGGTCGAGAAACTGTGCCGGACCGGGCAGATCCGGGTGGATTCTGGCCGGGTCAAAGCCTCGGACCGGGTGCTGCCGGGGCAGGTGGTGCGGGTGCCGCCGCTGCCCGACGCGGCGCCCCGGACCGAGGCGCGGGTGCAGGGCGTGTCGGCGGCGGATGCGCGGATGATCCAGGCGGCGGTCTTGTGGAAGGACGAGCACATGATCGTTCTGAACAAGCCCGCGGGCCTACCGTCGCAGGGCGGATCGGGGCAGGGCGACCGGCATGTGGATGGTTTGGCCGAGGCGCTGAAGTTCGGCTACAAGGAAAAGCCGAAGCTGGTGCATCGGCTGGACAAGGACACCTCGGGCGTCTTGATGCTGGCGCGGACGGACCGGGTGGCGCGGGCGCTGTCCGAGGCGCTGCGGCACCGCAATGCGCGCAAGATCTATTGGGCGGTCGTCGCGGGTGTGCCGCATCCCAAACAGGGCTCGATCAAGTTTGCGCTGGAGAAGGCTCCGGGCCGTGGCCGGGGTGGCGAGGGCGAGAAGATGCTTTGCGTCCATCCGGCGAAGATGGCCGAGCATCCGGACGCCAAGCGCGCGCATACCGACTATTTCACGCTGTGGTTCCTGGGCACGCGCCTCTCATGGATGGCGCTGGAGCCGGTGACGGGTCGCACCCACCAGCTGCGCGCCCATATGGCCGAGATCGGGCATCCGATCATCGGGGACGGCAAGTATGGCGGGTCCGAGACCGAGAACCTTGGGGACGGCTGGGGCGCGGGGGCGGGGGGCGACCTTTCCAAGAAGCTGCACCTGCACGCCCGCAGCCTGACCATCGAACACCCGATCACCAAGAAGCTGATGACCTTCACCGCCCCCTTGCCCGAGCACATGGCCCGGACCTGGAAGCTTCTGGACTGGAAAGAGGATGATGTCCCGGCCGATCCGTTCGAGGTGATCCGGTGAGCGCCTGGTCGGCCCGCAGGTTCTGGACCACGGCCAGCGCCGTTCCGGTCGAGGGCGGTTTCACCGTGCAGCTGGACGGCCGCCCGGTGCGGACGCCGCTGAAGTCCCCGCTGGTCCTGCCGACCCTGGCTCTGGCCGAGGCGGTGGCGTTTGAATGGCAGGCGCAGGAGGGCACGGTCAAGCCCGAGACGATGCCCTTCACCCGCATGGCCAACTCGGCCGTCGACAAGGTGAAGCCGCAGTTCGTGGCAGTGGCTGACATGCTGGCCGAATACGGCGGCAGCGACCTTCTGTGCTATCGGGCCGAGGGGCCGGCGGAGTTGGTGGCCCGCCAGGCGGAGGAGTGGGATCCGCTCCTGGACTGGGCAAGCGCAGAGTTGGGCGCCGCCTTGCGGACGACGACGGGGGTGATGCCCGTGACGCAGCCCGAGTCCAGCCTTGCGGCGCTGCGCAGCCTTGTCCACGGGTTCGGCGCGTTCCAGCTGGCAGCGTTCCATGACCTGGTGGCCATCACCGGCTCGCTGGTCCTGGCCATGGCGGTGACCCGGGGCCGGATCGACGTTGCCGAGGCCTGGAGGCTGTCGCGGATCGACGAGGACTGGCAGATCGCGCTTTGGGGCGAGGACGAGGAAGCCGCCGAGGTGGCCGCCAGAAAGCGAGCCGATCTGGTGCAGGCGGACCGATTCTTCACATTGTGCGGGTAACATTTCTGCCCGAAAACTGTGCAAGCCGGACTGCGAAGGCGGAACGCCTGCTACAAGCCGTGGGAAACAAGCATTTTTCCTGAATCCGACTATGCCCGCTTGACCTACAAAAGCGCTTTCGCCGAAACTACATGACAGTGGGGGGATCAGCCCCCTGCATCCTAGGCGCGATCTCTTCGCGCACGAAAAGAAATGGCCCTGGAAGGCCACTTACTCAGGAAGAGGTAAGAATGAAAAAATCCGTATTCTTCGGCGCGATCGCGGCCACCACACTTGTGGCGGGTCTGGCCGGTGCGGCTACGCTTGACGACGTCAAGGCTCGGGGCGAGCTGCTTTGCGGGTCCAACACCGGTCTGACCGGCTTCGGCGCGCCCGATGCCAGCGGCAACTGGACCGGCTTCGACGTCGACCTGTGCCGTGCCGTTGCGGCGGCTGTCCTGGGCGACCCGAACAAGGTCAAGTTCGTTCCGACCACTGGCGAGACCCGCTTCACCGCGCTGCAGTCGGGCGAAGTCGACCTCCTGGTCCGCAACTCGACCTGGACCTCGTCGCGCGACAGCGAACTGGCCTTGGATTTCGTAGCCGTGAACTACTACGACGGCCAGGGCTTCATGGTGAAGAAGGACCTCGGCGTTTCCTCGGCCAAGGAACTGGACGGCGCCACCGTCTGCATCCAGACCGGCACCACGACCGAGCTGAACCTGGCTGACTTCTTCAAGCAGAACAACATCAGCTACCAGCCGGTTACCGTGGCCGATGACTCGGAAGCGCAGCGCCAGTACCTGGCTGGCGCCTGCGACGCCTACACCACCGACGCCTCGGGTCTGGCCGCCAGCCGCGCGACCATGCCGGATGCCGAGAACCACATCATCCTTCCCGAGATCATCTCGAAAGAGCCGCTGGGCCCGGTCGTTCGTCACGGTGACAGCCAGTGGGGCGACATTGTCCGCTGGACCTACTACGCGCTGCTGATCGCTGAAGAGAAAGGCATCACCAAGGCCAACGTCGAGGAAGTCCTGGCCTCGACCACCGACGAGGAAGTCAAGCGTCTCCTCGGCGCGTCGGGCGACATGGGCGTGAAGTTCGGCCTGGACAACGCCGCCTTCAAGAACGCCATCGCGGCGGTCGGCAACTACGGCGAGGTCTACGCGCGCAACATCGGCGAAGGCACGACCATCAACCTGGCCCGCGGCCTGAACGCGCTGTGGACCCAGGGCGGCCTGCAGTACGCTCCGCCCTTCCGTTGAGAACGGTCACCCGGGGGCGCCTTTTGGCGCCCCCGATTTCTGCTTCAATGACATAAGTCCGACTGGCCAGGGGCAGGCAATGACCCCGAGGTCCCCGGTATACCGGGGCCGCCATCCGGAAACAGGGGGTAGCCATGGCAATGGCAACGGACGTGCCGAAGGACAGCTTTCGGCTCTCGATGCTCATCTACGATACGCGGTACCGGTCCTACACGATCCAAATCGTGGTGCTGGTGCTGTTCGCGCTGGCGGTGGCCTGCTGCTGAACAACACCGTGCAGAACCTTGCGGCGCGCGGGAAGGAGTTCAACTTCGGCTTCCTCTGGCAGCGCGCGGGCTATGACATCGGCCAGCAGCTGATCCCCTACACCAACGACAGCACGCATTTTCGCGCGCTCCTCATCGGCCTGCTGAATACACTCGTGGTGGCCTTCTGGGGCTGTCTCTTCGCGACCATCCTGGGCGTCATCATCGGCGTCTTGCGCCTGTCCAACAACTGGCTGATCGGCCGGCTGATGACGATCTATGTCGAGATGTTCCGCAACGTGCCCCTGCTGCTGTGGATCCTTCTGTCCTACGTCATCCTGTCCGAGACCACGCCGCAGCCCCGCGATTTCCGGGTCACGGACGAGATGGTCGCGGCTGGTGAGACGCCCGCCGCCTCGATGATCCTGTTCGACACCGTGGCCGTGACGAACCGGGGCACGAACATTCCGGCGCCCTTGTTCGAGCGCGGCCTCGGGACGCTGGACCTGGGGTTCATGACGCTGAACCTGAACTTCTGGGTGATCGTCGCGGTCATCGTCGCCTCGGTCTTCATCAACCGGCGCATCCTGGCCTCGGCCCGGGCGACGCAAGAGGCGACGGGCGTGAGGCCGGTAACCTGGTGGAAGTCGATCTTGGTGCTCTTCGCCCCGATCATCGCGCTTCTGGTGGCGATGGGCTTCCATCTGGAGATCCCGGAACTGAAGGGCTTCAACTTCCAGGGCGGCATCCTCGTGGCGCACAGCTTTACCGCGCTTCTGATCGCGCTGACGCTTTACACTGCGGCCTTCATTGCCGAGATCGTCCGCGCGGGCATCCAGGCCATCAGCCGCGGCCAGTCCGAAGCAGCCTTCGCGCTGGGTCTGCGACCGAACCGGACGATGAACCTCATCATCCTGCCGCAGGCGCTGCGCGTCATCATCCCGCCGCTGATCAGCCAGTACCTGAACCTGACCAAGAACACCTCTCTGGGGATTGCAGTCAGCTATCTGGACCTGCGCGGCACGCTGGGCGGCATCACGCTGAACCAGACGGGGCGCGAGCTTGAGTGCATGCTTCTGATGATGCTCATCTACCTGTCGATCAGCCTGATCATCTCGGCGCTGATGAACATGTACAACAAATCCGTCCAGCTGAAGGCGCGCTGACATGGCCGAAAGCTTCAACCGTACCGAGATGCTGCCGCCGCTGCCGCCGCCGGTGACCGAACGCGGAGCGATCAAGTGGCTGCGCGAGAACCTGTTCTCGTCGCCGTTCAACACCATCCTGACTCTGGCCGGGATCGCTGCGATCTACCTTCTGCTGCGCGCGTCGCTTCCCTGGTGGTTCAATTCGGTCTGGAATGCCGAAAGCCTGTCCCAGTGCCGCGAGATCGTTGCGGCCAACGCCGGGCCGGATGCCTCGGGTGCCTGCTGGGCGATGATCCGCGAGCGCTGGCACCAGTTCCTGTTCGGCTTCTATCCGCCCTCCGAATACTGGCGGCCCATCCTCGCGCTGGGTCTCCTGTTCGCGGCGCTGGCGCCGGTCCTGTTCTCGGGCCAGAAGCGGAACCTGACCATCGTCATCGGGGCGGTCGCGGCCTATCTGGTGGTGACGCTTTATCTCGCCTCTGCGCCGGCAACGGCCTTCGTGCTGGCCCTCGCGCTGGTGGCCGGGCTTCTGGCTGTGGCGCAGGTGCAGCCCGGACGGCTTCTGTGGTTTACCCTCATCTACCCGGCGCTGTGCTTCTGGCTTCTGTGGGGCGGGTCGATCTGGTCGCCGATCGTGGCAATGGCGGGCTTTGTGGTGCTTTACGCGGTCTTTCGTGCCACGTCGCCCGTGATCGGGCTTGCGACCGGGGCAGGGGTAGGGATCGTCGCTGCTGTGCTGTGGTGGCTCTACCTGGACATCCCGGTGGTGCAGGCCCTGCAGGGCGCGCTGCCGTTCGGCCTGACGGCGGTGAATTCCGACCAGTTCGGCGGTTTCCTCCTGGCCATCGTGATCGGCGTCACGGGCATCAGCTTCTCGTTGCCCATCGGCATCCTTCTGGCGCTGGGTCGGCAGTCGGACATGCTGATCGTGAAATCGCTGTCGGTGGCCTTCATCGAGTTCGTGCGCGGCGTGCCGCTGATCACGCTTCTGTTCACCGCATCGCTTCTGCTGCAGTACTTCCTGCCGCCGGGGACGAACTTCGACATCATCCTGCGCGTCATCATCCTGGTGACCTTCTTCGCGGCCGCCTACCTGGCCGAGGTGATCCGGGGGGGCCTGGCCGCCCTGCCGCGCGGCCAGTACGAGGCGGCGGATGCGCTGGGCCTCGACTACTGGCGCGCGCAGCGGCTGATCATCCTGCCGCAGGCGCTGAAGGTGTCGATCCCTGCGATCGTGTCGACCTTCATCGGGCTGTTCAAGGACACGACGCTGGTGAGCTTCGTGGGCCTGATGGACCCGCTGCGGGGCGTCACGCAGATCGTCCGCGCCGACATCGACTGGAAGGGTATCTACTGGGAGCCCTACATCTTCGTCGGCGCGATCTTCTTCCTCATCTGCTTCGGCATGTCGCGGTACTCGATGTACCTCGAGCGGAAGCTCAAGACCGATCACCGTTAAGGGGCCATCATGGCAGACGCAGCAAAGATGCAGATCTCGGACGAAGTGGCGATCCAGATCACCGGCATGAACAAGTGGTACGGTCAGTTCCACGTGCTTCGTGACATCAACATGACCGTGCAGCGGGGCGAGCGGATCGTCATCTGCGGACCGTCGGGGTCAGGGAAATCGACGCTGATCCGGTGCATCAACCGGCTGGAGGAACACCAGCAGGGCCAGATCATCGTCGACGGGACCGAGCTGACCAACGACCTGAAGAACATCGACAAGGTGCGGTCCGAGGTCGGGATGGTGTTCCAGCACTTCAACCTCTTCCCGCATCTCACGATCCTGGAGAACCTGACGCTGGCGCCGATCTGGGTGCGGAAGGTGCCGAAGAAGGAAGCGGAAGAGACCGCGATGTACTTCCTTTCGAAGGTGAAGATCCCGGAACAAGCGAACAAGTATCCCGGCCAGCTGTCGGGCGGCCAGCAGCAGCGGGTGGCCATTGCGCGGTCCTTGTGCATGAAGCCCCGGATCATGCTGTTCGACGAGCCGACCAGCGCCCTTGACCCCGAGATGATCAAGGAGGTGCTGGATACGATGATCCAGCTGGCCGAAGAGGGGATGACCATGCTTTGCGTCACCCACGAGATGGGCTTTGCCCAGGCCGTCGCGAACCGGGTCATCTTCATGGACCAGGGCCAGATCGTCGAACAGAACGAGCCGCGGGAGTTCTTCAACAACCCGAAGAGCGACCGGACCAAGCTGTTCCTCAGTCAGATTCTCGGTCACTGACGCTGGTCTTCGACCTCTTGCGTCGTCAGGACGCCGAAGTCGTTGCCCCAGCTGTTGCGGATGAACGTGGCGATCTCGGCGATGTCGTTGTCGCCGAGCTTGTCCTTGAAGGCCGGCATGTAGCCGTAGCCGTGCAGGATGGTGCGCGCGGTGAAGGTGTCGTCGGCAAGCTTGGGATTGTCGGCCAGCACCTTGGCGTTGTCGCTGCGGCCCGCGGGGCCATGACAGACCGCGCAGGTCTCGGCATATTTGGGGGCGCCAAGGGCCGCGACATCCGAGATGTTCGATTCCTCGGTCACGGAGGCCGGTTCCTCTTCGTTGCCGCCCGCGGTCTTGCCGGTGGCAGGGTCGCTCCATTCCGAGGTGCCCGATGAGGCGGCGGCCTGCAATTCGCCGATCGGCGTCGGGGCGCGGGCCTGCCCGAGGCCGCCCCCAGAAGCGCCGTAGGTAAACATCAGGATGGCACCGGGGTTGTGCAGGACCGAGGTGTTCAGCCCTTCGCCGAATTTCTGCGCGGCCGAGCCGAAGGCGTCGGTGGCAATGAAGACGGTGCGGTTGTCTGGGGCGACGATCACGTCGCGGTAGCGGTTCTGGGTGGAAAGCCAGGCGACCGGAGGGCCGTCGGCGGACATCCCGTCCTCAGCCAGCTTCTGGACGTAAAGCGTGCCGTGCTTCAGCGTCGGGATCAGAAGGGAATTGTCCCATTCGGTAATTCCGTCCGTGCCCGCCGCGTAATAGAGGACTGACGACGGGGCCATCGTCGGGTCGCAGATGTAGCCGCATATGTCTCCGATAGGGTAGTCGTCCTCGACCGTCCAGAAGGTGGCGATGGGATCGACCATGGGTTCGGTGAACGCGCTTTCGGGGAATTGCGGGATGGTGTCGGGGACCGGCTCGACGGTCAGGTCTGCCTCGGGCGGTGCCTCGCTCCAGTTGATGTAGGTGTAGGCCTTGTCGTCGATCCGGCCTGCCACGCGCGGCCAGCCGTAGTTGCCGCCGGGCTGGATGATGTTCAGCTCGTCGTCCGAAGCGGGCCCGTGCTCGGCCTCGTAGAGGGTGCCGTCGGGGCCGAAGGCAAGGCCCTGCGGGTTGCGATGGCCATAGCTGTAGATGTGGCTTTTCACGCCGTTGATGACGGGATTGTCCTCTGGGATCGAGCCGTCGGGGTTCAGCCGCAGGATCTTGCCGGAGTAGGTGGTCCAGTCGCCGCTGTCGATCTGGGCTTGGTCGGGCAGGGCCTGGGCCAGGTTCGGCCGCCGCTGGTTGCGTCCGAAGTTCGCGCCCTGCTCGCCGATCGAATAGTAGATCTTGCCATCCGGGCCGAAGACCACCCGGCCCGCGTTGTGGTCGTTCCAGGCCGGAAGGTTGTCGATCAGGATGGTCGGCTCGACCAGGATCTGCTGCGTCGCGTCATAGGTGTAGCGGACGATCCGTGCGGCGGGATCGGGGGTTTCCGCGGTGCCGTTGTTCACCGTGTAACCAAGGTAGACATAGTCGGTGCCCTTGTCCTGCAGGAAGTCCGGGTGCAGCGCGAGGCCCAGAAGCCCCTCATGCTGCGGTCCGGTGTAGACATCGACGAGGGTCACAAGAACCTGCTGCGCGCCGCTTTCCGGATCGACCCGCGTGACCTCGCCGCTGGTCCGTTCCGTCACCCAGATCATCCCGTCCGGCCCCCAGCGCATGGCCCAGGGGTTGCTGAGCCCGGTGGTCAGGACGCGGGCGCCGAACTTCGTGGCGTCCCCGGCCTCGATCTCGACCGGGGTGACTTGCGCGTTGGCCGAAACGAGGGAGGTGGCAACGAGGAGGGCTGCCCCGCGGCTGGCGGTCATCGTGGTCCGTGCGGCCCGCAGGGCGAGTGTGCAGAGTTGGGTCATGGGAAATCGGGCCTGCTGTCTGAATGAGGGAGGACGGGCCGCGAGGCGACCGCAGATTTCCAACAGACCGTTTCCGGCTTTGTTCCGGTCTCTGGTGCCTGTCCCGCGGGCGGAGCTTTGGTGTGGAGGTTCGGCGCGAGATTGATGGTTGCACAGGTCGGGGCGGCGCAGCACTCTGGGCCCATTGCTCTGGCGGCTGTCCTGGGACTGTCCCCATGGCGGTGGTCAAAGACGCAGGCACGGCAAGGAACGGATCATGCAGGACAACGCACCACTTTCCTGGGCGGATTGCGCAGCGCAGCTTGTAGCGGTGGCGGCAGGCAGGAGGCCCGCGGACCTGGTGATCCGGGGGGGCATCCTGGTGAACGTGCAAAGCCGGGAGATCCTGCCGGGCTGGGAGGTCGCGATTGCGGCGGGACGCTTTGCCTATGTCGGGCCGGACGCGAGCCATTGCATCGGGCCCAAGACCGAGGTCGTGGAAGCGGAGGGGCGCTATCTGATCCCGGGGCTCTGCGACGGGCACATGCACATCGAGTCGGGAATGCTGACCCCGGCCGAGTTTGCGGCGGCCGTGATCCCGCATGGCACCACGACGATGTTCCACGACCCGCACGAGATCGCCAATGTGCTGGGTCTGCCGGGCGTGCGGATGATGCATGACGAGGCGCTGATGCAGCCGGTCAACATCTTCACCCAGATGCCGTCCTGCGCTCCCTCGGCGCCGGGGCTGGAGACCACGGGCTACGAGATCGGCCCCGACGATGTGGCCGAGGCGATGCGCTGGCCTGGCATCATCGGCCTGGGCGAGATGATGAACTATCCGGGCGTGATTAACGGCAGCCAGCAGATGCTGGAGGAGATCTCGGCCACGCTGCGGGCAGGCAAGACCGTGGGCGGGCATTACGCCAGCCCCGACCGAGGCATCCCGTTCCATGCCTATGTGGCGGGCGGCCCCGCGGACGACCACGAGGGCACCCGGGAAAGCGATGCCATCGACCGGGTGCGTCAGGGGATGCGGTCGATGCTGCGGCTGGGGTCGGCCTGGTATGACGTGGAAAGCCAGATCACCGCGATCACCGAGAAGGGTCTGGATCCGCGCAACTTCATCCTGTGCACCGACGACTGCCATTCCGGCACGCTGGTCCACGAAGGCCACATGAACCGGGTGGTGCGTCATGCCATCGCCTGCGGCTGCGACCCGCTGATCGCGATCCAGATGGCCACGATCAACACCGCCACCCATTTCGGGCTTGAGCGCGAGCTTGGCTCGATTGCTCCCGGCCGGCGGGCGGATGTGATCCTGACGCCCGATCTGCGGTCCCTGCCCATCGACATGGTCTTCGCTCGGGGTGTGAAGGTGGCGGAGCAGGGTCGGATGACGGTCAACTGCCCGCATTACCCCTGGCCAGCAGACGCCCGAAGCACCGTGCATCTGGCACGCCCGCTGACCGAGGCGGATTTCGCCATTCCGGCCCCGGCGGGGGCAAGCCGGGTGTCGGCGCGGGTGATCGGCGTGGTGGAGAACCAGGCTCCCACGCGCGCGCTGGTGGAGGAGCTTGAGGTCCGCGATGGCCTGGTCGAGGCGCAGGGCGCGGTCGCGCAGATCGCGCTGGTCGAACGGCACCGCGCCACGGGTCAGGTGGTGAATGCCTTCGTCTCGGGCTTCGGCTACAAGGGCCGGGTCGCCATCGCCTCGACCGTGGCGCATGACAGCCACCACATGATCGTGGTCGGGACCTGCCGGGCAGAGATGGCCCGGGCCGCGAACCGCCTGGCCGAGGTCGGGGGTGGCGTGACGCTCTGGCGCGAGGGTGAGGAACTGGCGCTGGTCGAGCTGCCCATTGCGGGCCTCATGTCCGACCGCCCCGCCCGCGAGGTGGCGGACAAGGCGCAGGCGCTTGTGGCGGCGATGATCGATTGCGGCTGCACGCTGAACAACGCCTACATGCAGCACTCGCTTCTGGCGTTGGTGGTGATCCCCGAGCTGCGCATCTCGGACAAGGGACTGGTCGATGTGAGCCGGTTCGAAGTGACAAGCGTGTTCCAGGACTGATCAGGACGACGCTGGTTTCCCGGAGTGTTTCCGGGCTTGTCCGGAGCAATTGGCGGGGTTGGTGTAGGCCCGCTCAGCGATCTTCCGCTTGATGTGCTGGCCTTTTTGCTGTCACTACATCAGGTAGTGATTTGTGTGAATGTTGCCGACCAATGGTTCGTTGACATGAGACAGAGAGAACGGTCGACGTTCGGCAGGAGATCAGTTCTTGAGCGGAAAGATCGTTTGCGTTGCGGACACAGGCGAGCAATTTCAGGACCAGGTAGAACGATGGTTTGCGTGCCTGACCCGGCTTGCAGGCGTCGCTCCTCGGGATCTGATCACCGTCTTTGCGAACACCTCATCCCCTCCCGATTGGGCCGCATCGCTTCTCAGAGCGGGGATGGGCATAGACTTTGTCGATGCCTTCGATCCCCGCAGCCCGCACTGCAACAAGATCAGCGGGCTTCTGAAGGTAATTGGCACCGGAGCCGGGCCAATCGTGCTGACTGACTGTGACCTTGCCTTCTTGCGCGACCCTCGGTCCTTCCCGGGCCGCAGCAGTGCCGTATCGGGAAAGCCCGTGGACTTTCCAAATCCGCCTCTCCGTATTCTCGACGCAATCCTGAAGGAAGCCGGCCTTCCCGCACAGCGCAAGGTACGCCTTTCCGGGCGTCCCTGGGAGCGCACCTATCTTGGCAACTTCAACGGCGGAATGATCGTCTTTGGTCGCAGCATCGCGTCCAGACTGGTCCACAGATGGGCAGAGCGCGCGAAGTGGTTGCTTGACCGGTCTGCCTTGCTGGAGGGCTGGGCAGTCCACGTCGACCAAGTCTCACTCTTCCTGGCAATCATCGACGAAAAGATCGAGATGGTCCCGATTTCCTCGCGTTTCAACTACCCGACTCAGGCGCGTGGCAGTCTGTTTCCTGTGACCCCGGCGGCGCTGCACTACCATCATGCGGTCGATGCGCTTGGCGATCTGAAGCCCACAGGGTCGAGAGCGATCGACGCTCAGATATCATTGGTAAACAGGACCATGAGTGAGACCCGCGCGGCAGAGGGAAAAGCGCATTGAGCGACACGCAGGTTCTGGTTGCGGGCGGCGGGCTGGCAGGTTGCCTGACTGCCTGCCTGCTGCATGACAGAGGGGTCGACGTGATGATCGTCGATCAGCATGGTGAGGCCATGCAGGGCGCAAGCCGGTGGAACGAGGGCAAGGTCCACTTCGGCTATACCTATGTTGGAACGGACAGCGTCCGAACCGCGGAATTGATGCTGGCGGGGGCGACAGCGTTCCATCCGATACTGGAGCGCGTGATCGGAGGACGCCTTGCCGCCGACGTCTTCACGGATCGGATCACCTATCTGGTCGATACCGGTTCGATTTTCCCGGCAGAAACGCTGTGGCAGCGCACTCTCGCGGTGCATAGGCTGGTCGAGGAGGCAATTTCGCAAAGTCCTGCGCTTGTGGCGGGTTTGCCCGACCAGAGGCTTGTCCGGCTGGACCCGGAGGAGGCCGCCGCGGCCACCCGCCAGTCGAACGTCGCAGCTGCCTGGTCCACGCCGGAACGCGCCTTGTCCGCCCGTGTCCTGGCCGACATTGTCGCAGCTGCCGTGCACGATAGAGGTATCCCGGTCGTGCGTGCCGTGGTCGATGCCGTGACCCGGCAGGATGGTGAATGGCAGATGTCCACGTCGGGTGGCCTGCTCTGCAGCCGCGTCGCCGTGAATGCGCTCTGGGAGGGCCGAAGCCGCATTGATCGCCCGTTTAGGGAGCCGCATCCTGTTTCAATCCGCTGGAAGGCCGGGATCTTTGCACGGCGTCAAACCCAGTTCGCCGGCGTCACACCATCCACCCGCATCCTTGGTGGCTTTGGCGACGTCACGCCTTACAACAATGGGGACGTCTATCTCGGCTGGTATCCAAGCAACATGATCGCCCGCTCGGATACGGGTGCACCGCCAGCAATCCCGGCGTTTGACCGCAGCGAAATGTTGCGCCAGACGCTGGAAGGGCTGCGTTTTCCGGCAAGCATTCTTGATGATGTTGATCCCGAGACATGCGTCCAGGGCGGCTACGTGGTGGCGCAGGGCTCAGGCGACATCTACGAGATCGCAAGTCCACTGCATGAACGGGCCGCCGCCTTTGCTGTCGAGCTCGCACCGGGTCTTGTCAGCGTGGACACCGGCAAACTGACCACGGCACCGCTATTCGCGGATCGGGCCGCGCGACTTGTCTTGGCCCGCCTCGGAATGGAGGTCGCGGCATGACCGGAAGACTCGTGACAGTTCTGATCCCCGCCTACCGCCCCGGTCGGATCCTAGAGACGCTTGGCACGCTAGCCCGGCAGGAGTTCAAGGATTTCAAGATCCGGATCGGCCTCGATCCCTCGCCAGGATACACAATGCCGGACCTGTCCTTTGCCGATCTTGATATAGAGATCGTCCAGCATCCGGCCCGCCTTGGTTGGGTGGGCAATGTAAACGCTCTCCTCCGCTCGATCGACACCCCCTATTTCGTGATCGTCGCGCATGACGACGGGCTTTCGCCTGATTTCCTTAAGGCGGCAGTGGCGGCACTGGACGGCGCACCGGATGCAGTCGTCGCTCATGGCACGACCGAGCATCGCGGCGTGGTGAGGGCGGGGGAGCTTCACACCACCGCCTCCATTTGTGGATCGCCTTTCGAGCGGCTTCAGGAATACATCAGGCGCGGCCCGGACCGTGCGGAACTGGGCTGGCGCGGCCTTATCCGGCGCGCTGCGCTACCCGGGCTGCCAAGGCTCCGTGTCCGCTTGTCGGACGGTCAGTTCTCCAACACGCTCTTTTCTCTCGAGCTGCTCCTCCACGGCAATTCGATCTTTGTCGAGGGCATCCGCTATATAAAGGATACCGGGCCGGCGGGGTTTAGTCGCGAACTCGTGGGTCGGCCCGCCAACGAGAAGTCGGCCATGTTGGCAGACAATCTGGCCTGTCTGGCCGTGGCGCTTGCAGAGTCTGGTGACCGTCTGAGCCCTGCCGAGCGGGAAACGTTGCTGACCGACTATGCGCACTGGTTGCTGATGCTGCAGGGAACCTGGAACGTGCTTGTCGACGAGAACGATTCCGGCGGTCGACCGTTTCATCAGCTGCGTGAGCCCGTGGCACGCTTCGTCGCCCGCGCGCTTCTCAGTTCGGTCGCGGAAGAGCCGCGGCTCCTGAACTGAGCGCGGGATTGTTGCAGGAGGTCCTACCCGGCATCCCTGCGCTAACGACTGTTGGACAGACCGCCCAGTCGCACTGCAGGGGGTAATCCGGGCAATGGCCCGGACGTGCGCCTACGTCAGAAGGATTGGCGCGCGACAACCGACGCCCACGAACGATTTCAATTGGAAGGGAATGGCGGACCCGGAGCGATTCGAACGCCCGACCCTCAGATTCGTAGTCTGATGCTCTATCCAGCTGAGCTACGGGTCCGCAATGCCGGGCGATGTAGCCTTGCGCGGCGGGCAATGCAAGGGCCAAATCACGCGGCGGGGTCAGTAGTTTCCTTCGGGAGATGGATGGCGAACTCGGTGCCCTCGGCGTCGCTGCGCACAAGGTCCAGCCGGCCGCCGTGCCCGCGCACCAGCTCGGCCGCGATGGCCAGTCCAAGGCCGGTTCCGCCCTTGCGCGCGCCGCCCTGAAAGGCCGCGAAGAGGTGCTCGCGCGCCTTGGCCGGAAGTCCGGGGCCGGTATCGCCGACCTTGATCCACCATTCGCCCTCGTCCTCGCCCGCCGAGACCTCGATCGTGCCCGGCTGGCCCGTGGCCTCGATCGCCTGGCGCGCGTTGCGGATCAGGTTCGAAAGCACCCGGAAAAGCTGTTCGCCATCCGCGCGGATCGTCAGGCCGGGGGGCACCTCGATCAGGCAGGTGATGGAACTTTCGGACCCCAGCCCCTCGCCCTCGGCCACCTCTCCCACCAGATGCGCCAGGTTCAGCCGGCGCAGCTGAGGCGGGGGTTCCTCGGCCTTGCCAAAGGCGAGGGTCGATTCGCAGAGCGACACCGCCCGGCTGATCGAGCCGATCAGCTTCGGCGCGGAACGGGCTACGACGGGGTCGGCGCTGCCTTCCAGGCGGTCGGCGAACAGCTGCGCCGTGGTCAGGATGTTGCGAAGGTCGTGGCTGATCTTCGCCACCGCGCCGCCAAGCTGCGCCAGGCGTTCCTTCTGGCGCAACGCCCCGGTCAGCTGCATCTGCATCGACTGCAGCGCTTCCTCGGCCGAGCGCAGTTCCTCGACATCGGCATTGGGCTCGATGACCCGGCGCGCATCCTCGGGCGCTTCGGCATAGGTCTTCATGTGATGCACCACCCGTCGGATCGGCATGACCAGCAGGCGTTGCACCGCAAGGAACAGAAGAAGCGCCGTCACGACCGAGATCAACGCAGACAGGATCAGGATGCGCAGGCCATAATCCAGCATCGCCTCACGCAGAGGCCGGGTCTCCATGGTCACTTCGATCAGCGTCCCGGCCTCTTGCACCGGGTAGCCGATCACTCGGACGATCCGGTTCTGCGGGTCGAAGAGGACGCCGAAGGCATCGCGGATCAGTTCCAAGGGGCCGGCCATCCGAAGGTCGTAGGTCGCATGGATCTCGCCCGGCACGGGCGACGACAGGACCAGCTGTCGCACCTCGTCGCGACGCAGGACGACGTTGTAGACCTCGGCATTGGCCAGAAGCTCGGTCTCAAGCTCGGGCGAGACCATATCCTCCGCCGCAAGCTGGGTCAGCGCGGCGATCTGCGCCTGCTTCAGCCGGGTCAGCATGAAGTCGGCCCGGTAACGCGCGATCGAGGGGACGAAGATCAGGACTTCGGCCAGCATCACGAAGATGACGGTCAGGATCAGGAAGCGCCCCGAAAGCGTCTTGAGAAATCTCTTGCGTCTTTCGGCCACCCGAACCTTCCTTGTCCGGCTTTAGGGGACCCAGCGCTGCACGATTTGCACGAAACGCTTCAACACCGGGTTTTCAAACAGCTTCGGGCTAAAATAGGCACCTGCCGCGCGTTTGGAAACCTCTCCCAGAGTGGGATATGGCGCGACCATCCCGGCAATCGCGGACATCTTCAGCCTAGCGGAGATTGCCAGCGCCCAAAGCCCGATCAGCTCCCCGGCTTGGGGGCCCACGATGCTGGCACCCACGGGGCGGCCGCGGACCACCATGACCTTGATCAGCCCCTTCCCCTTGCCCTCGGCAATGGCGCGGTCGTTGTGTCCGAATTCGGCCCGCACCACCGTCAGGGCATCGCCGTGGGCCTTGCGTGCCTCCTCCTCGGTCAGGCCCACCTGGGCCAGTTCGGGGTCAGTATAGGTCGCACGCGGCAGGGCGTGGGGATCGGCCTTCGCAGGCAGGCCCAGGACGGCCTGGCGGATCACGATCCCGGCGTGCCAGGCGGCCACGTGGGTGAACTGGAGCCCACCCGCTGCGTCGCCGATGGCATAGACCCGGCGGTTCGACGACCGCAGGCGTGCGTCCACCGTCACGCCCTTCGCCGTATGGGCCACCCCGGCGGCGTCAAGGTTCATGCCCTCAAGCGCCACCTTGCGCCCAACGGCGATCAGAAGATGCGAGCCGGTGACCTGCCGCCCGTCGGCCAGGGTGACCTCGACCGCGCCCTCGGTGCCGGCCAGCCGCACAACGGACTGGCCCTCGACCAGCGCGATGCCCTCGGCCTGCAGGGCCTGGGTCACCACGGCGGCAAGTTCGGGATCCTCGCGACCCAGGACCCGGGCGCCTTCGATCACCGTGACCTCGCAGCCCAGTCGGCGATGCGCCTGCGCCATCTCGACGCCGATGGGGCCGCCGCCGATGACGATCAGGTGCCGGGGACGTTCGCGTAGGTCGAAGATTGTCTCGTTGGTCAGGTAGGGAACGCTGTCGACGCCCTGGATCGGCGGCACCAGCGCGCGCGAGCC
>NZ_JAYSFG010000023.1:0-24664 GCF_041913445.1 Tabrizicola sp. | reverse complement strand
TTTGGACGCTGTGCGCGCGCGGGCGCGCGCGGGGGGCTATCACGACGCGCGGGGCGGGGCCGTTGGTAGCCCCGGCGGGTACTTCCCGGGGGGAGTTGCCGCGCGCGAAGGCGCGCAGGACGGTGCAGCCCAGGCCCTCGAACCGTTCCTGGCTGTCGACATGGGCGATCTCTTCGATCACCGCCTCGACATGTCCCTTTACGGCGGCGAAATCCACTTGCGGCTCCATCGGGGCGATCCCACGAAACCCGCGACGTTGTGCCTCGGCCGCCTTCGCCGCCGCGATCAGAGCCTTCGAGGGCACGCAGCCGGTGTTCAGGCAGTCGCCCCCCATCTCGTCCGCCTCGATCAGCACGACGCGCGCACCCATCTGCACCGCGCCCGCGGCCACCGACAGGCCGCCGGACCCCGCCCCGATCACGCAGATGTCCGTCTCGATCCGCTGCATTCACCGCCCTCCCTTGAGCGCACGCATCACCATCGGCAGCGCCGCAAGCGCGGCAAGACCCAGAAGCGGGAACAGCACCGGCGGAGTGAAGATGATCCCCAGGTCCGGTGCCTCGCCCCGGGCAAAGACCTCGCCCAGGCCCGAGCCGACCGAGGTGAAGACAAGGGCGCCAGGGATGATCCCGATGAAGGTCGAAACTGCAAAGCGGGTCAAGCTTGTGCCGACGAAGGCCGGGATCAGGTTGGCGATGAAGAAGGGCACCAGGG
Organism: Tabrizicola sp.; assembly: GCF_041913445.1. GTDB lineage: Bacteria > Pseudomonadota > Alphaproteobacteria > Rhodobacterales > Rhodobacteraceae > Tabrizicola. The sequence goes on along the minus strand of NZ_JAYSFG010000023.1, from coordinate 23,950 downwards.
GGACAAGGCGCATCAGGAAGAGGACGGACCATTCGTTCTGACGCAGGGCCGCCTGCAGCTTTGCGGCCTTGCCCCCCGCTGCCTGAAGCTTTTGCGCCAGGGCGTCGCCAAATCCGCTGCGCGCGGCGAGGAAGACCAGGACCGCCCCGGTTCCCGCGCCGGCCACGTTGTAAAGCACGCCGGGAAAGAGCCCGAAGAGGAACCCGCCCGCCAGGGTCGCGATCGTGCCCCCTGGCAGGCTGAACGCCACGATGGTGACATAGGCCGCCAGGAACCCAAGGACGGCCCAGAGGTAATGTGCGTCGCGGAAGGCCAGAAGATCGTCGCGGTGGCGCGCCAGGGTCTCGAAGCTCAGCGTGTCGCGGAAGGCGATGGCACCCAGGACGGCCGCCGCCAGAATCACCAGGATCGGCAGGCGTCGCAGCCAGATCCGGGCGGAAGAGATCGGAGCGGCGGGGGGGATGTCGGATCCTTGCATGGGGATCGAACATGGCCCTGGACGGCACAAAGCGACAGGGGTTTCACGCGGCCTTGATCCGGCACGGGGCGTTCTTCGGTGGACTGAAACATTTCGCGGCGGGCCCGCGCGAAATGTTGCAGGAAATCCGCGCTGGCTGCGTTGACTTGGGCCGAAAGCGCCCGTAAAGGACGGGCTTCAAGTTACGGGCCCTCGAATCCCGCATGGGTTCGGGTCAAGTCTAATGGAGAGCCGCGATGAAGCGCACCTTTCAACCGTCGAACCTGGTTCGCAAGCGCCGCCACGGCTTCCGTGCGCGCATGGCCACCAAGAACGGCCGTCTGGTCCTGGCTGCCCGCCGCGCCAAGGGCCGTCACAAGCTGACCGCCTGATCCTTCGCCCGCAAGGGCATCAGGTTTAGCGAATGACACCGCCGGAGATCCAGGGCCAAGGCATTGCCGCCGAAGCGCCCGCTGGCTCTCCGGCGGTTTCGCTTTGCGTGCTTCGGAAGCGCGCGGATTTCCTGAAGGCCGCCTCGGCACGGCGGCAGGGGACGGGCGGGTTCCTTTTGCAGGCGCGGGACCGGGCGGACGGCACGCCAGATTGCCGCGTCGGGTTCACCGCGTCAAAGAAGATCGGCAATGCCGTCCTGAGGAACCGCGCCAAGCGCAGGCTTCGTGCCCTGGCGCGCGAGGTGCTTGGCGCGCTTGCCCAGCCGGGATGGGACTATGTGCTGGTGGCCCGGCCCGAGGCGACCGTCACCCGCGATTATGCCGACCTCAAGGCCGACCTCATGCAGGCCATGCGCAGCGTCCACCGGGCCCGGCCATGAGCCCGCTGGCGCAGATCGTGGCGCTGCCGGTCCGCGCCTATCGGCTGCTCCTTTCCCCTTGGGTTGGTCACGGCTGCCGGTTCCAGCCCACCTGTTCGGCCTATGCACTGGAAGCGCTGGAGCGGCACGGGGCAATCAAGGGGGGATACCTGGCCGCGCACCGCATCTGCCGCTGCCATCCCTGGGGCGGGCATGGCTATGACCCGGTGCCGGGCGCGGACCCTGACCACGACGCGGGGCGGTAGGGCCGGGCCAAATTTCTTGAGTAAGAAATTTGTCAAAATCCTTGCTTAAGGATCTTGGCCCTATTCCATCGTCGCGATCAGCGCGCGCAGGGTCTCGATCCCTTCGCCCTTTTCGGAACTGGTGACCACGATCTCGGGATAGGCCGCGGGATGCTTCCCCAGCGCACCCTTCACCTGTTCGATCACCGCCTCGCGTTCGGCGCGGTTGATCTTGTCGACCTTGGTCAGCACGGCCTGGAAGGTCACGGCCGACCGGTCAAGGAGCTTCAGGATTTCCTCGTCCACCGCCTTTACCCCGTGCCGCGCATCGATTAGCACGAAGGCCCGCCGCAAGGTGACGCGACCAGACAGGTACTGCTTCAGCAGCGCCTGCCATTTGGCGACGATGGCCACCGGCGCCTCGGCATAGCCGTATCCCGGCAGGTCGACGAGGTAGCGCTCTTCGCCCAGGGCGAAGTAGTTGATCTCTTGCGTCCGGCCCGGCGTGTTCGAGGCCCGGGCCAGCGTCTTGCGGCCGGTCAGCGCATTGATGAGGCTCGACTTGCCCACGTTCGAGCGGCCCGCGAAGCAGACCTCCAGGCGGTCGGCCGGCGGCAGGCCGGACATGGCCACGACGCCCTTCACGAAGGTGACCGGGCCTGCGAACAGAAGCCGCCCCGCCTCGCGCGCCTCGTCCTCGGGTTCCGGCGTCAGGGTGAAGGTCATGGCCATCAGCGCACCTCGTCGTTCACGGCGATCCGGCCGCCGCGGATCACCCGGGCGAAGACGCCGAAGTCACTGTGGCCATATGCGCCCTCAAGCGCGTCCATCGTGTCGGCGTCCTGTTCTCCGGTCTCGGGGTTGGCGCCCGTGGCGCGGCAACGCCCGATGGGTTCCTCGACCCGCAGCCGGGCCTGGCCCAGGGTGATCTCCTGCCCGATCAGGTCAAGCTCGGCCATCGCAGGCCAGCCCTCCACCCAGATGTTGCCGCGGAAGCGGTGCGGCGACAGGTCCCGTCCCATCCGCGCGGACAGTTCGGCCAGGGACGATGCCGAGTTGATCGAGACCAGCGGCTGGTCCTGGTCGGTCAACGCCTGGCCCGGCACCCGGATCACCCGCGCGGGTTCGGGCCGGTTTTCGGGCCAGAGCGGGCGCAGCCAGTCGATCAGCCGCGCGGCGTCGGCGGGGTCGTCGGGGCGGAAGCTCTCGGTCGGGCGGCGAGGGTGGCTGAGCGTGACCTGTCCGGCCTCGGCATCCGACCGGCAGGAGACGGCCATGAGGTCGGCAGACCCCCAGCCGCGCAGGAACTGCAGCTTCGGAGCCCAGGTGGGCGGATCCGTCAGGCGGGCGGCGGCATGGGCAACGGCCCAGACCCGGTCGAAGGGAAAGGCCGCGCCTGTGGTCAGCACGGCCTCGGCCACGGGTTCATACCCGGCGGACTTGATCGGGTGGCGCACCAGTTGCGCGATGCGCCCCCCGGCCGGGACGGTCACTTCTTGCCCTTCTTCGGCGCGGGTGCGGCAGGTGCCGCGGCCTTGGCCTTGGCCTCGGCCTTCGCGGCCTTGGCCGAGCGGATATTGCCGAAGATGTCCGGCCGTTTCCCGTGGCTCCACATGATCAGGTACTGCTGGATGAAGGTGATCGTGTTGTTGGTGATCCAGTAGACCACGAGGCCGCTGGCGAAGCCGCCGAGCATGAACATGAACACCCAGGGCATCCAGGCGAAGATCGAGGCCTGCACCGGGTCGGTGGGCGCGGGGTTCAGCTTCTGCTGGAGCCACATCGTGATCCCCAGAAGGATCGGCAGGACGCCGATGAAGATCAGGTGCAGGACCGTCCCCGTCGCCGGCGCGTCCCAGGGCAGGAGGCCGAAAAAGTTGTAAAGCGACGACGGGTCGGGCGCCGAGAGGTCCTTGAGCCAGCCGAAGAACGGGGCGTGGCGCAGTTCGATGGTGACGAAGATCACCTTGTAAAGCGCGAAGAAGATCGGGATCTGGATCAGGATCGGAAGGCAGCCCGCGGCGGGGTTGACCTTCTTGTCCTTGTAAAGCTGCATCATCTCGCGCTGCATCTTCTGGCGATCATCGCCCGCGCGTTCCTTCAGCGCCTCCATCTCGGGCTGCAGCTCTTTCATCCGTGCCATCGAGACGTAGGACTTGTAGGCCAGCGGCAGGACAAGGAACTTGAGGATGAAGGTCAGCGCGATGATCGCAAGACCCATGTTGCCGATGTGCAGGTTCAGCCAGTGCAGCACCGCGAAGATCGGCTTCGTTAGGAAGTAGAACCAGCCCCAGTCGATGGAATCGAGAAAGCCCGGGATGCCGCTTTCGTTCTCATAGGCGCGGATGGTTGCCCATTCCTTCGCACCGGCGAAGAAGCGCATGGTCGACGTGGCGGTCGCGCCCGGATCGACGGAAAGCACGGGCTGGCGCACCTCGGCCTGGTAGATGCCGGCGGCGGGGACATATTTCAGCACCGACTTGAACGGCTTGCCCTGTTCGGGGACGAGGGTGGTCATCCAGTAGTGGTCGGTGAACCCGATCCAGCCATCGGTCGTCGCTTCCGAAACCTCGGCCGGCAAGCCCTCGCGCTGGTCCACCTCGAACTCGGTGATGTCGGCATAGTCGGTCTCGGTCAGCTCGCCATCGGTCCGCTGGATCGCGCCTTCGTGGACGACGAAGATGTTCTGAAGCTTCGGCAGGCCGTGTCGGGCGACGATCCCGTAGGGTTGCAGCGAAACCGCTGCACCCGAGCCGTTCTGTACGGTGTCCGTGACGGTGAACATGAAGTCCTCGTCGACCGAAACCTCGCGCAGGAAGGTCAGCCCCTTGCCGTTCTCCCAGCGGAGCGTCACTGGCTTGCCAGGGGCGAGCGTCGCCGCCGCATCGGCAGTCCAGGCGGTATTGGCGTCGGGGACGTCGGCGGCCTCAAGCCCGGTGCCGGGGAGCCAGCCGAAGACCGAGTAATAGGACAACTCTTCCCCGACCGGCGACAGAAGGCGGACAATGGGCGAGTCCGGTGCAAGCTCCTGGCGGTAGGTCTTTAGCGACAGGTCGTCGATCCGGCCACCGCGCAGGGACAGGGACCCGGCAAGCTTGGGTGTATCGATCGCCAGCCGCGGGGCTTCGGGCACTGGGGTCGCCTCGGCCTGGGGCTGGGTCGTCGTCGCCTCGGCGGGGGCGGTTGCCACGGCCTCGGTTCCGGTCTGGGTGGTCGCGGTCTGCGCCGGCGGCTCTGGCGGCGGGAAGAAGATGAACCAGACGAGCATCACTGCCGCGCTAAGAACCATCGCGAGGATGAGGTTCTTGTTGTTCTGCTCTTCCATGCCGCAACCACCTTGCAGATCGATCCGCGGTGCTTCAACGACAGGGGCGTCCAAAGGTCAAGCGGTTTCGCCCTTTTCGCGCAGGGGCCGCGATCAAATCGCAGCCACCTTCCTATGTGCCTTTCCGCCTGCCAAGGGTGAGGCGCAAGAGAAGGGCGGGTCGGCCAGGCGTTTCGGGATCACCTTGCCCGCACGCCGATCCGGATGGCGGCGCGCTGGCGGTCACGGTGGGCGGTCAGCCAGCGAACGAGGTCACCGACCGGCATGGGTTTGGCCACGACATATCCCTGCACATGCCCGCAGCCGAGCTGCGCGAGAAGCGCGTGTTCGGCAGGGGTCTCGACGCCCTCGGCAAGGGTTTCCAGTCCAAGCCGTTCGGCCAGGGACAGGATGGCGGTGACCAGCTTCTCCTGGTCGCGGTTCACGTCGACCCCACTTACGAAGCTGCGGTCGATCTTCAGCCGGTTCAGCGCGAAGCGGCGGATCGCGGTGATCGAGGCGTTTCCGGTGCCGAAATCGTCAAGGTCCACCCCGCAGCCCATCGCGGCGATTCGGCTGATATTGGCGGCGATCACCTCGTCGCCATCGCCGGCGACGACCGACTCCAGCACTTCCACGGTCAGTCGCGACGGGGCCAGCTTGAACCGGTCAAGCGTCCAGCGCAGGCGGTCTGCCAGCTGCGGATCGCGCAGTTCCTGGGCCGAGAAGTTCACCGCGACGGTCGGCACCCGCAGGCCACAGCGATCCAGTTCGTCAAGCGCCGCGCAGGCTTGCGCCAGCATCGTCTGGCCCAGAAGCTCCATCAGCTCGGAGCCCTCGATGGCGGGTAGGAAGCTGCCTGGGGCCAGCAGGCCGCGTTCGGGATGCTGCCAGCGGACAAGAGCTTCCAGGCCCGAAACCTCTCCGCTGTCGGTCGAGAGCTGCGGCTGGAACCAGGCCTGGATCTCGCCCCGGTCCACGGCCTGCGAGAAGCCCGCGCGCAGCGCGTCACGATCGGCGCGGGCGCGGGCAAGCTCATCCGAATAGCCACGGATCGCGCCCGGCAGGTGGCGCGCGGCTTCCTCGGCGGCGATCTGGGCCGCGTCCAGGAGGGCCCGCCCGCCCGGGTGGCGCAACTGCTGCGCGTGACAGAAGCCGATGGAACAGCTGACCTGCGTGGGCCCGTCCGCAAGGGACACCGGCTGCTGGGCCACCAGCTGCAGTCGCGCCGCGATGCGCACCATGATCTCGGCATCAAGTCGCGGAGTCGCGCCCAGGGCCACGGCCAGACTGCCATCCTCCATGGGGTAGAGCATGTCACCGGGGCGAAGCGCCCCGCGCAGGCGGGCGATGGAGGCGGCCAGAACCTCGCACTGTCGGGTGCGGCCGACCCGGTCGACAAGATGCGCCGCGTTGTCGAACTGGATAACGAGGCACCCGGTCGCGCCGCCCTTTGCCGCGATGTCGGACAGGGTCCAGTCCAGACGCTGGGTCACTTGGTCCGAGGCCGAAAGCGGCGCCGTCCGCCGCAGGACCAGCCCATAGGCCAGGACGGCCGGTGGCAGGAGGGCAGCCAGTCCGACCAACGCCCCCTCGCCCCAGGCCCAATAGGTCGCAAGTGCCAGGACCGGCAGAAGCGCGACAATCTGCCAGGGCGTGATGGTCCCCCGCGAAAGCGCAAACATCATGGCAGCTGTCCCCCTTGTCAGCGGGTGAAACCCGCGGTCTGGGGCTCAGGCTAGCTGGATGTTCATGATCGGTTCCTTAACGCTCACCTGAAAGTTGCGAAGAATTTTCGCTATCTGCCAGAGCGGCAGCAAGGCCCGCGAAGTCGAAAAGGGTCGGGTCCGCCAGGTGCGAGGGCCGGACGTTCATCAGCGAGCGGAACATCACCTGCCGCCGGCCTGGGGTCCGTGCCTCCCAGTCGTCAAGCAGCTTCTTCACCTGCGCGCGCTGCAAGCCCTCCTGACTGCCGCAGAGGTCGCAGGGGATGATCGGGTAGTTCATCGCGCTGGCGAACTTGCCGCAGTCCTCCTCGGAGACGAAGGCGAGGGGGCGGGCGACGAAGAGGTCGCCGTCCTCGTTCAGTAGCCGCGGCGGCATGGAGGCGAGGCGGCCGCCGTGGAAGAGGTTCATGAAGAACGTCTCCAGGATGTCGTCGCGGTGGTGGCCAAGGACGACGGTCGAGCACCCTTCCTCACGGGCGATGCGGTAGAGGTTGCCGCGCCTTAGCCGGGAGCAGAGGGAACACATCGTCCCGCCCGGCTTGATCTTGTCGATGACGACGGAATAGGTGTCCTGGTATTCGATCCGGTGCGGGACACCCATCCGGGTCAGGAACTCCGGTAGGACGGTTGCCGGGAAGTTCGGCTGGCCCTGGTCGAGATTGCAGGCCAGAAGGTCGACGGGCAGAAGGCCGCGCCATTTCAGCTCGGTCAGGATGGCGAGGAGCGTATAGCTGTCCTTGCCGCCCGACAGGCAGACGAGCCAGCGGTCCCCCGCACGCGCCATGCCGTAGGTGTCGATCGCCTCGCGCACCTGTTGCACCAGGCGTTTGCGCAGCTTGCGGAACTCCAGTCCCTTGGGGGCACCGTGGAACAGCGGGTGGATGTCGTCGGTGTCGTCAAGCATGGGCGGACCTTTCGGGATGCGGCCTTATGCCAGAGCGGCGATGGGGGTGCAAAGGTCAGACGTGCTGGGCACCGTTGACCTCGATCTCGGCGCCCGAAATGTAGCTGGACTGCTCGGAACACAGGAACCAGATCACGTCGGCGACCTCTTTCGGCTGGCCAAGGCGCTGCATCGGCAACTTTTCCACGATCTTGTCGGTGCCGGGGGAGAGGATGGCCGTCTCCACCTCTCCCGGTGCGATGGCGTTGACGCGGACGCCCAAGGGCCCGAAGTCATGGGCCATTTCGCGGGTGAGCGCCGCGAGCGCGGCCTTGGACGTGGCATAGGCCGCGCCAGCGAAGGGGTGGACGCGGGAGCCGGCGATGGAGGTCACGTTGACGATGGAGCCCTTTGCGGCGGTCAACTCGTCCTTCAGCCCGCGGGCCAGGATCACGCTGGAGAAGAAGTTGACGTGGAAGACATGTCCCCAGGTGCGCAGGTCCGTGTCCAACGTATTCAGCCGCGCGCCCCCCGGGCCTTTCGGGCTGATTCCGGCATTGTTCACAAGGGCATGAATGCGGCCGCCGACCTTGCCCTTGATCGTCTCGATGGCGGCGATGGTCTTGTTGGGATCGGCGAGGTCGATCTCGATGTGGTTCTCCTCGCCCCCCGGCCAGGGGCAGCGCGGGTCGAACGGCTGGCGCGAGCAGGTCAGGACCCGCCAGCCCTCGGCCGAAAACCGCTTGACGGTGGCGTGGCCGATCCCGCGGCTTGCGCCTGTCAGGACAAGGGTTTTCTGTTCGGACATGAGGTGCTCCTTTGGTGCGGAAGGCTACGCTTCCACACGCGGAAGGCAAGGCTTGGCAGGGGGGCGGAAAAGGCTTATGCGGCGCGAAGACATGGAGGCCCCGATGAAGCAGCAGACCCTGACCGCCGAGGACGCAAAGACGACCGCGAAGATGCTGTCCGAGGCGCTGCCGTACCTCCAGCGGTTCGAGGGCGCGGTGGTGGTCGTGAAGTTCGGCGGCAACGCGATGGGTGACGACGCGGCGATGGCCGAATTCGCCCGCGACATCGTGCTGATGAAGCAGGTGGGCGTGCACCCAGTGGTGGTCCACGGCGGCGGGCCGATGATCAACGAAATGCTTGATAAGCTTGGGATCAAGTCCGAGTTCGTCCGTGGCAAGCGGGTCACCGACAAGGCCACGGTGCAGGTGGTGGAGATGATCCTGTCGGGCCTCGTCAACAAGCGGATCGTGCAGGCCATCATGGACGCGGGCGGGCGCGCCGTGGGAATTTCCGGCAAGGACGACGACCTGATGGTCTGCGAGGCGGATGATCCGGAGCTGGGCTACGTGGGTCGTCCGGTGGAGATGAACGTGCAGGTGCTGCGCGACCTTTACAACGCCGGGATCATCCCGGTGGTGGCCCCGGTGGCCACGGGGATGAAGGACAACGAGACCTTCAACGTGAACGGCGACACGGCGGCGGGGGCGATTGCGGGGGCCTTGAAGGCGGACCGTCTGCTGCTCCTGACCGATGTGCCGGGGGTCAAGGATGCCTCGGGCAAGGTCATGACCCAGATCACGCCGGACGAGATCCGGAAGATGACCGAGGAGGGCGTGATCTCGGGCGGGATGATCCCGAAGACCGAGACGGCGCTGATGGCGATCGAGCAGGGGACGCGGGCTGTGACGATCCTGGACGGGAAGGTGCCTAACGCTTGCCTGTTGGAGCTCTTCACCGACCACGGCGCGGGGAGCCAGATCCGGTCGACCGAGCCGCGGGTGAAGCCGCATGTCCGGCGCTGAGCGGTTGGCGAGTTGATCCACTGACACGGCTGGGTTTTCCTGGTCTGCCTTCTGTCGGCTTTCTGTCGGGCATCCGTCGGGCATCGCTTCGTTCGGTGACTGCGCCGATGCGCTGTTAACCTTTCCCCGCGAATCGGGTGTAGGGTGGGCGGATGGAGCAGGAAATCCTCTGGCGGGGCGGGGTGTTCCTTGGCCTCTTCGCGCTTTTCGCGGGGCTGGAAGCGGTGGTGCCCCGGCGGGCGCGCAGCCTGTCGCGGGGGCAGCGCTGGCCGACCAACCTGGCGATCACCGTGCTGAACACACTGGCGCTGCGGGGGCTGGCCGTGGCGCTGCCGCTGCTGGCCATAGGGGCCGCAATGGACGCGCAGGCGCAGGGCTGGGGGCTGTTCAACTGGCTAAGCTGGCCGGGCTGGGTGGAGCTGGTGCTGGCGGTCCTGATCCTGGACCTGGCCATCTGGGCGCAGCATCTGGTGACGCACAAGGTGCCGTTCCTCTGGCGTTTCCATCGGGTCCACCATGCCGACCGCGACATGGACGTGACCACGGGTTTCCGGTTCCATCCGGTGGAGATCCTGGCATCGATGGGGTTGAAGATCGGGCTGGTCTATCTGCTGGGACCGCCGGCGCTGGCGGTGCTGGTGTTCGAGATACTGCTCAGCGGGACGGCGCTGTTCAACCACTCGAACCTGGCGCTGCCGGGGTGGTTGGACCGAGGGCTGCGGTTGGTGCTGGTGACGCCGGACATGCACCGGGTGCATCACTCGGTGCACCGCGAGGAGCATGACAGCAATTACGGCTTTGCCCTGTCGGTTTGGGACAGGCTGTTTGGCACCTATGTGCCAGAACCGAGGGCAGGGCAGGATGCAATGACAGTGGGGCTGGAATGGCAGGACGAAAGACCGGCGCGGCTGGGGTGGAGCCTGGGGTTGCCCTTCCGGCGCTAGAGGCAGCGCTGGAGGCCGAGCGGCTGGAGGTGCTGGGTGGCTTCGCGGTGGCCGAGGGCGAGGCGGGCTTTCCGGCGGGGACGCGAACTCTGCTTCTTCTGGGACCGAAGGAGCCGGGGTTCTGGGCGCATCTGCAGGCGCAGCCGGAATGGGGGGACCCTGACCCGGTGGACCGCTGGTCGCGGCGGGTGATCGGGCGGATTGCTTGCGATCTGGGGTCCAAGGCGCTGTTTCCCTTCGGCGGGCCGCCCTATCACCCGTTCTACCAATGGGCGCTGCGGTCGGGGCGGGTCTGGGACAGCCCGGTGCGGCTTCTGGTGCATTCCGGGCAGGGTCTGATGGTGAGCTTCCGGGGGGCCTTGGCTTTGAAGGAGGCGGTGGAGGTGCCTTCACCGGCGGTGAAGCCCTGTGACGCCTGTCCGGCCCCTTGCCTGACCGCCTGTCCGGCGGGGGCGCTGACCGGGGCGGGGTATGATGTCCCTGGCTGCCATGCCTGGCTGGACCGGCCCGATGGCGGGGAGTGCCTGACCGGTGGCTGCCTCGTGCGCCGCGCTTGCCCGGTGTCGCAAAGCTATGCAAGACTGCCCGAACAGTCGGCCTACCACATGGGGCAGTTCCACAGATGAAGCGGTTGATCCTGACGCGGCACGCGAAATCCTCCTGGGACGACCCGCTGACTCCCGACCACGACCGCCCCCTGAACGACCGTGGCAAGGCGGCCGCAGCGGATCTGGGGCAATGGCTGGCGAGCCGCGACTACGTGCCGGGTGAGGTGCTGTGTTCGGATGCGGTGCGGACGCGGAAGACCTTCTCGGGGATTGCGCCGGCCCTGCCCGGGGCGCCGGTCCTGGAGCTGAAGCCCGCGCTCTATCATGCGGGGCCGGATGTGATGATGGCGGTGCTGCGGCATGCCAAGGCGGACGTGGTGATGATGATCGGGCACAACCCCGGCATTGCCGAGTTCGCAGCGCGACTGGTGGCGCATCCGCCGTCGAACCCCGAGTTCGCCCGCTATCCGACGGGGGCGACGCTGGTCGTGGACTTCGATGCGGCGGACTGGTCCGAGGTCACCTTCGGATCGGGCGTCACGGTCGATTTCATCGTGCCGCGCGAGATCGTGGTCTGACGCCTGCCCGCGCTGGACGGGTCTGCGGGTTTCAGGGAAATCAACGGGTTGGTTGTCTGCCTTAGGGTGGGCTTAACCCTGTCTTGAACGGGGGAGCCGTCGCGGGGGGCATCGAACCCCCCACGACGGCGCTGCCGCGGACGCGTGCCTGACTGCGGTGACTGGGGGAGGTGTAGGAGCCTCCGGCGGGGATATTTGGGCCAGTATGAAAGTGGTCGCGTGGCCGTGGGGAGCTATCTGGAGTGGCAGGCTTTGGAGGCGATATGCGGGCATTGGTGGTCGGGGCGTCGGGCGGGATCGGCGCGGCGCTTGTGGCGGAGTTGCGGGGGCGGTGTGACGTCGTAGGGCTGTCGCGGTCGGGCGATGGGCTCGACGTGATGGAGGAATCCTCGGTGGAGGCAGCCTTGGCGGTGATGGAGGCGTGGTTCGATCTGTTGGTGGTGGCGTAGGGGGCGTTGATCATCGCCGGGGTGGGGCCGGAGAAGTCGCTGCGGTCGGTGACGGCCGAGGGGCTGGCGGCGCAGTTTGCGGTCAACGCGGTTGGTCCGGCGCTGGTGATGAAACATGCGTTGCGGCTGCTTCCCAGGGACCGGGTGTCGCGGCTGGCGGTCCTGTCGGCGCGGGTGGGGTCGATCGGGGATAACGCGCTGGGCGGCTGGTATGGCTACCGGGCGGCGAAGGCGGCCTTGAACCAGCTGGTGCGGACGGCCTCGGTGGAAGCGAAGCGGACGCATCCGTTATCGGTCTTTGTGGCCCTGCACCCGGGGACGGTGGAGACGGGGTTGGCTCCGAGTTTGCGGGCGGGGCATCCCTCGGTCAGCCCGGAGGTGGCGGCGGGGAATCTGCTGCGGGTCCTGGAGGGGCTGGGGCCGGAGCAGTCGGGCGGGTTCTACGACTGGAAGGGCGAGGTGGTGCCGTGGTGAGGCTGGTCCTTGTCTTGGGGGACCAGCTGACGCCGGATGTCGCGGCCTTGAAGGCGGCGGACCGGGCGCGGGACGTGGTGGTGATGGCGGAGGTGATGGGGGAGGGGACGAGCGTCCCGCACCATCCGCAGAAGATCGCGCTGATATTGGCGGCGATGCGGAAGTTTGCCGCAGCGTTGGCGGCGGAGGGGTGGCGCGTTGCCTATTCGCGGCTGGACGATCCGGAGAATTCGCAGACGATCTCGGGGGAGCTGCTACGGCGGGCGACGGAGGTCGGGGCGTCGGAGGTGATTGCGACGAAGCCGGGGGAGTGGCGGATAGTGCGGGACCTGGAGGAGTTGCCGGTTCCGGTGCGGGTGCTGGAGGACGACCGGTTCATCTGCTCGGAGGCGGAGTTCGCGGGTTGGGCCGAGGGGCGGAAGCAGCTGCGGATGGAGTGGTTCTATCGCGAGATGCGGCGGAAGACCGGCCTCCTGATGGAGGGGGACCAGCCGGCGGGCGGGCAGTGGAACTTCGATCATGATAACCGGAAGCCGGCGAAGGCCGACCTGCTGCGGCCCCGGCCCCGGGACTTCGCGCCGGATGCGGTGGTGGAGGAAGTGCTGGCGCTGGTGGAGGCGCGGTTTTCCCATTTCGGGCGGGTGCGGCCGTTTCGCTGGGCGACGGACCGGGCCGGCGCGCTGGCGGCCCTGGCGGAGTTCGTCAAGGAGCGGTTGGTCCGGTTCGGCGAGGAGCAGGATGCGATGCTGGAGGGGGAGGCGTTCCTCTCCCATGCGCTGGTCTCGCCTTACATGAACATCGGGCTTCTGTCGCCGATGGAGGTCTGTCAGGCGGTGGAGGCGGCGTGGCAGGCGGGGAAGGTGCCGATCCAGGCGGCGGAGGGGTTCATCCGGCAGGTGATCGGCTGGCGGGAGTATGTGCGGGGCATCTGGGCGCTGAAGGGGCCGGCCTACCTGGAGGGGAACGCGCTGGGGCATGTGCGGAAGCTGCCCTGGTTCTACTGGGGCGGCGAGACTGAAATGGCCTGCATGCAGGCGGCCGTCGGGCAGACGCGGGACCTCGCTTACGCCCACCATATCCAGCGGCTGATGGTGACGGGGAATTTCGCGTTGCTTGCGGGGGTGGACCCGGCGGAGGTGCATGAGTGGTACCTGTCGGTCTATGTCGATGCCTTCGAATGGGTGGAGGCGCCGAACACGATCGGGATGAGCCAGTTCGCGGATGGGGGGGTATTGGGGTCGAAACCCTATGTCTCGTCGGGGGCCTATATCGACCGGATGTCGGACTACTGCGGGGGGTGTTCCTACCGGGTGAAGGAGAAGGTGGGGGAGAGGGCGTGTCCGTTCAACCTTCTCTACTGGCACTTCCTCGTGCGGCATCGGGAGCGGTTCCGGTCGAACCCTCGGATGGCGCAGATGTACCGGGTCTGGGATGGGATGGAGGCCGGCCACCGGGAGGCGGTGCTGGCGGGGGCCGAAGGGCTGCTGGCGCGGCTCGACCGGTGGGAGGTCGTGTGACTGTCCACGGTGGACAAGCGCCGGGACCACAACGAAATCAAAGAGTTGCGATTTTGCGTTAGGGTGGTGTTAACCCTTCTCTCCCCGTCAGGCCACCCGGCGTTCGACCTGGGCGAAGACGCTGAGCTTCAGCCATTGCTGCATCGCGCGGCTGATCGCGGGGTCGCCGTCGAGATGGACGCGGCCGGCCCGCACCTCGGCATCGAGGCGGGAAAGGCCCATCCAGATCGAGGTCATGGTGCGCAGCGAGCTTGTCACCAGGAGGTCGACCTCGAACCCCGGGTCGGTCTGGCAAAGGTCGACGTCGCCCGATTCGACCACCAGCCAGTAGTTGCGATGGGTCGGGGCAAGTTCGGGATACAGAAACTGTATCGTGCAGCGGCGTGGCGGCAGGGGGTCGGTGCTGAGGTTCCGCCGCATGTCCCACATCAGGAGCGTCGGGTCCAGGTTACGGAGCGAGAGACGCGATTCCACCCAGCGCTGGCCCCAGGTGCCGATGCCGATGATGATCGGGCGGAGCTCCTCGCCCGCTTCGGTCAGGCGGTATTCCGAGGTTCCGGCAGGCGTCGGGACCGACTGAATCACCCCCGCCAGTTCCAGCTCTTTCAGCCGTTTGGATAAAAGCGTCGGCGACATGCGCGGCAGGCCGCGGCGCAGGTCGTTGAAGCGGGTGGAGCCGCAGAGCATCTCGCGCAGAAGGACGACGGTCCAGCGCGCGCAGAGGATCTCGGCGGCCATCGAGACGGGGCAGAACTGGCCGTAGCTTGCGGTCTCGGTCATGGGGGGCCTCCTGGTTCATGCGAAGGGTAACACCCCGGGGGCGAACCCCCTAGTACAGTTCGTGGACTGGCCGTCGGAGGCCCGAGAGAAGACGATGGGGCATTCAATGAAAAAGGAGTGCCACCATGACTTTGACAGCAGAGATCCCGGCCGAGACTCGGGATGCCGTGACGATTGCCGAGGGTTTGTCGGAAAGGATTGCCGCGGGGGCTGGGCAGGCGGATGCCGAGGACCGCTTCGTGGCGGAGAACTATGCGCTGCTGAAGGAGGCGGGCCTGGTCGAGGCGGGGGTGCCGCGCGAGTTGGGCGGCGGTGGTGCGGATGTGCGCGAGCTTGCGGCGATGCTGCGGGTCTTGGGGCGGGCCTGCGGGTCGACGGCGCTGGCCTTTGCCATGCATACCCACCAGGTGGCGATCCCGGCCTGGCGCTGGCAGCACCAGAAGGTGGCCGCGGTGGAGCCCTTGTTGCGGCGCGTGGCGGCCGAGCGGATCGTGCTTCTGTCGAGCGGCGGGTCAGACTGGATCAACGGCTCGGGCGTGGCGCGGCGGGTCGAGGGGGGCTACCGCATCTCGGGGCGGAAGATCTTCACCTCGGGCGCGGCGGCGGGGACGGTGCTGATGACGGGGGCCGTGCTGGAAGAGGACGGGGTGCGCCATGTCCTGCATTTCGGCGCGCCGATGAAGGCCGAGGAGGTGCGGATCCTGGACACCTGGCATACGCTGGGGATGCGGGGCACCGGGTCGCATGACGTGGTGCTGGACGACCTGTTCGTGCCGGAGGTCGCCGTGGCGCTGAAGCGCAAGGCGGGCGAGTGGCATCCGCTGTTCCAGACCATCGCCACCATTGCCTTTCCGCTGATCTATGCCGCCTATCTGGGTGTGGCGGACAGCGCCTGCCGGATCGCCCTGGACCTGGCGCGGGAGCGGCCGGTTACCCATGACATGCGGTCCCTGGCGGGGCGGATGATAACCGAGCTTTACGGGGCAGAGGCCGCCCATGAAGCGATGTTGGCGGCGGTGGACCGCAACGCGCCGTCGGCCGAGACGGTGGATGCGGTGATGAAGGGCAAGGTGCTGGGGGCGGACCACATGATCCGAGCGGTGGAACTGGCGATGGAATTGGCCAGCGGGGCGGGCTTTTACCGCTCGGCCGGGCTGGAGCGCCGGTTCCGCGACATCCAGGGCGCGCGCTATCACGCGATGCAGCGCGGTCCGCAGGCGCAGTACGCCGGGGCGATGGCGCTGGGCGAGTCGGTGGCGACGGTGTTCTAAGCGATGGGGGTGGGCGCGTCGCCCACCCTACGCGGGTTGCGCGCGCAGGAGGAGGAGCACTCCGACCAGTAGGATGGCGATCCCGGACAGTTGGCGGGGGGTCGTGCGCTGGCCCATCGCGTAGCGGGCGACGAGGAGGGCGAGGACGACCTCGACCAGCGCCAGGGTACGGACGTTGGCGGGTGAGGTCAGCGCGAAGCCGGTGAACCAGCCGGCGGAGGCGAGGGCGCCGAGGAAGCCCGCGGCGAGGGACGGGAGGAAGGCGCGGGCGCTGCCGGTCAGCGCGGGGCGGTTCGTCACGGCAAGCCAGGCACCAAGCGCGGCGGTCTGAAGCGCCAGCGTCAGGGCAAGGATGGTGAGCGCGCGGATGAGGAAGGTGCCTTCGGGCAGAGCGATGATCGCGCCGCGGAAGCCGATGGCGGAAAGGCCGAAGCAGAGGCCCGCGGCGAGGCCAAGCGTCGCGGGGCGGAGGTCGGTCAGAAGGCTGCGGCCCTGGCCGGGTTTCAGGGTCATGACGAGGACCCCTGCCACCGCGATAGCGATGGCGGCGAGCATGGGGAGGGTCAGCGCCTCGCCCAGGACGGCCCACCCAATGAGGGCGACGAGGACGGGCTCGATCTTGAGCCAGGCGGTGACGAGGCCGAAGCCCTGGGTGCGCATCGCCTGGAGCATGAGCGCGGTGGCGGCGATCTGGGCGGCGGCACCGAGGGCGGTGAAGACCAACGCGCGGGGGGTGAGGGTCGGGATCGGGCTGCCGGTCAGCCAGAGGGCCAGCGCAAGGAAGGCGCAGGCGAAGGGCAGGCCGTAGAGGAAGCGGACGTTGGTCGCGCCAAGGGTGCCAAGGCGTTCGGTCAGCCCGCGCTGGGTGGCGTTGCGGCCGGTCTGGGCGACGGCGGCGGCGAGGGTGACGGGGATCCAGAGGTGGTCGATCATGGCCCGGGAAGCGCGCTGCGCGGGGGTAGGGTGGGCATTATTGCCCACCTTACGTTTGCGGTCAGGTCCCGCGGATCGTGTCGATCATCAACTGGACGTTGTCCGGATGCGCCTCGGGCGTGATGCCGTGGCCGAGGTTGAAGATGTGCGGACCCTTGGAGAAGGCGCGGACGACGTGCTGGGTGGCAGCGATCAGCGCCTGGCCGCCGGTCACCATGTGCTCGGGCGCAAGGTTCCCCTGGACGCAGCCGTCGATCTGGACGTTGGCGGCGGCCCATTCCGGGCTGACCGAATTGTCGATGGCGACGCAGTCCGCACCGGTGCGGTGGGCAAAGCCGATGTAGCCCTGGCCCGCCTCACGCGGGAAGGCGATGACGGGGATGCCGGGGTGGCGGGCCTTGAGGGCGGAGATGATCTTCTGCGCGGGGGCCTCGGCGAAGTCCTTGAAATCCTGGCCCTTCAGGCTGCCGGCCCAGCTGTCGAAGAGTTTCACCACCTCGGCCCCGGCCTCGATCTGGGCGGAGAGGTATTCCACCGTCGCCTCGGTGATCCGGTCGATCAGGGCCTGGAAGGTGGGGCGGTCGTGGGCCTTGAGCGCGTGGGCCGCGCCTTGGTCCTTGGACCCGCGGCCGGCGATCATGTAGGTGGCGACGGTCCAGGGGGCGCCGGCGAAGCCGATGAGCGTGGTCTCGGCCGGGAGTTCACGGGCAAGGATGCGGACGGTCTCGTAGACGGGCGACAGGGTGTCGTGGATCGCCTCGGTCGGTTTCAGGTTCGCCACCTGGCCGGGGGTGTCCGTCGTCTCCATCCGCGGGCCTTCGCCGGTTTCGAACCAGAGCTTCGGGCCAAGCGCCTGGGGGAGCAGCAGGATGTCGGCGAAGAGGATCGCAGCGTCGAAGCCGTAGCGGCGGATCGGTTGCAGCGTGACCTCGGCGGCGAGGTCGGGGGTGTAGCAGAGCGAGAGGAAGTCCCCGGCCTTGGCGCGCGTCTCGCGGTATTCGGGGAGGTAGCGGCCAGCCTGGCGCATCATCCAGATCGGGGGGGTGGGCAGCACCTCGCCCTTGAGCGCGCGCAGGATCGTCTTGGTCATCATCGGCCTCTTTGCTACGGCTTCATGGGTCGGCTGTGGGGACCGGGATGTCAAGAGTTGTCAGGCGCGCGTGACACAGGTAAGCCTTGCGTCATGCGCGATGATCTGCCGACCCCCGCCCGCCCGCTGAAGATCGGAACCCGTGGTTCGCCCCTGGCCCTGTGGCAGGCGCACGAGACCCGGCGCTGCCTGATGGAGGCCTTCGGCCTGCCCGAGGCGGCCTTCGAGATCGTGGTGATCAAGGTCACGGGCGACCAGATCCAGGACAAGGCCCTGCGCGAGATCGGGGGGAAAGGGCTTTTCACCCGCGAGATCGAGGAGGCGCTGCTGGACGGCAGCATCGACATCGCGGTCCATTCGATGAAGGACATGCCGACCCTGCAGCCCGAGGGGCTGGTGCTGGACTGCTACCTGAAGCGGGCGGACGTGCGGGATGCCTTCGTCTCTCCGCGCTTCGGGTCGATTGCGGAGCTGCCGCAGGGGGCCACTGTCGGGTCGTCGAGCTTGCGGCGGCGGGCGCAGCTGGCGCTGCGGCGGCCGGACCTGAAGCTGGTAGAGTTCCGGGGCAACGTGCAGACGCGGATGCGGAAGCTGGACGAGGGGGTGGCCGACGCCACCTTCCTTGCAATGGCGGGGATCACGCGGCTGGGGATGGCCGAGGTGGCGCGGTCGGCGATCGCGCCCGAGGAGATGCTGCCTGCCGTGGCGCAGGGCGCGATCGGGATCGAACGGCGGGTGGCCGATCAGCGCGTGGCGGCGATGCTGGCGGCGATCCATGACGGGGAGACGGGACTGCGGCTGGCGGCCGAACGGTCGTTCCTGGCGACGCTCGACGGGTCTTGCGAGACGCCCATCGCGGGGCTTGCGGTGATCGACGGGCCGGATCTGTGGCTGCGGGGGGAAATCCTGCGGCCGGACGGTTCGGCCTCGGTCACCGGTGAGCGACGGGGGCCGGTGGGCCAGGGCGCCGAGGTGGGTAGGGCGCTGGCGGAGGAACTGCTGGGGCGGGCGGGACCGGGGTTCTTCGACTGACGGCGGTTGTGCCACGGGGGGTGCTTTCCCCGGAGTTGGTTCCATTCCTTAGCGCACGTCATCTCGTCGGGGACGTCGTCCCTCCTCGCGGGGGGTCGGCGCCCATGCGAGGAGGAGACGAAGCCAAACGACGAGCGGTTGGTCAGGCGTGGATCGCGCCGTCGCCGCAGGCGAGCGCGGCTTCGCGGACGGCTTCGGACCAGGTGGGATGGGCGTGGCAGGTGAGGGCCAGGTCCTGGGCCGAGGCGCCGAATTCCATCGCGACGCAGACTTCGTGGATCAGGTCGCCTGCGGCGGGGCCGATGATGTGGCAGCCGAGGATGCGGTCGGTGGTGGCATCGGCGATGAGCTTCACGAAGCCCTCGGCCTGGAAGACTGCCTTGGCGCGGGCGTTGCCCATGAAGGGGAACTTGCCGACCTTGTAGGCGCGGCCTTCGGTTTTGAGTTGCTCCTCGGTCTGGCCAACGCTGGCGACCTCGGGCGTGGTGTAGATCACGCCGGGGATGACGCCATAGTTGACATGGCCGTGCTTGCCGGAGAGGACCTCGGCCACGGCCATGCCTTCATCTTCGGCCTTGTGGGCAAGCATGGGGCCCGCGATGGCGTCACCGATGGCGTAGAGGCCGGGGATGTTGGTCTGCCAATGCGCGTCGGTCTTGATCGTGCCGCGGGGGCCCATTTCCACGCCAAGCGCTTCGAGGCCGAGGCCTTGGGTGTAGGGCTTGCGGCCCGTCGCGACGAGGACGATCTCGGCGTCGAGGCTCGCTTCGCTGTCGTTCTTCTTCAGCTTGTAGCTGACGGTCGCGCCGGTGGCGGTCTTGGTCACGGACTGGACGGCGGCACCGAGGACGAATTTCAGGCCCTGTTTGGTGAGGATGCGCTGGAAGGTCTTGGCGACCTCGGCGTCCATGCCGGGGGTGATGGCGTCGAGGTATTCGACCACGGTCACCTCGGTGCCGAGGCGGGCGTAGACGGAGCCCATCTCCAGCCCGATGACGCCCGCGCCGATGACGACCATCGACTTCGGCGGGTTGGACAGGGTGAGGGCGCCGGTGGAGGTGACGATGGTCTGTTCATCGATCTCGACGCCGGGGATGCTGGAGGCCTCGGAACCGGTAGCGATGACGATGTTCTTCGCGGTGTGGACCTCATCCCCGACCTTGACCTGGCCCGGCGCGGGGATGGTGGCCCAGCCCTTCAGCCAGGTGACCTTGTTCTTCTTGAACAGGAACTCGATCCCCTTGGTGTTGCCCGAGACGACATCGGCCTTGTAGGCCTGCATCTTGGCCCAGTCGACGGTGGGATGGGCGCCCATGAGGCCCATCTTCTCGAAGTTCTCATGGGTTTCATGAAGCAGGTGCGTGGCGTGGAGGAGCGCCTTCGAGGGGATGCAGCCGACGTTGAGGCAGGTGCCGCCGAGCGTCTCGCGTCCCTCGACGCAGGCGACCTTCTGGCCGAGCTGGGCGGCGCGGATGGCGGCGACGTAGCCCCCGGGGCCTGCGCCGATGATGATGGTGTCGAAATCTGCCATTTGGTCGGTTCCTTGGTTTGGCCGGGGAACCGGGGGTTTTGCACCCCCGGACCCCCGCAGGATATTTGGGCAAAGATGAAAGGGTCAGATCAGGGCGGCCACGATCATCGTCACGGTTGCGAAGAAGCCTACCGCCCAGATGGCCGAGCGCCAAGGGCGCCAGCCGAGGGCATAGGCGGGGACGTAGAGGAGGCGGGCCGCGAGGTAGGTCCAGGCGGCATATTGGGTGGTGGCGGTGGACTGGTTGCCGAGGGTCACGACCACGACGGCGAGGGTAAAGAGGATCAGCCCCTCGAAATGGTTGTTCAGCGCGCGCTGCAGCCGCCCGGTGGTGATGGACATCTGCCGCGAGGGCGGGCGGTCGCGGGGGGAGGAGGTGTAACCGGTGCCCAGTTCCATGTTCGCGGGGATGGCGAAGGTGATGTACTGCAGCGCCTGGAGGAGGCCGGCAAGGGCGAGGGCGGTGAGTTCGGGGGTCATGCGGTCCTCTGGTCGGGGAGGGGGCGGGTCCTGGCGTCCAGGAACCAGGCGTGGCAGGCGGCTTCGGCCGCGGCCACTCCGGGCAGGGCGCGGAGGCGGGCGATCTCGGCTTCGACCTTGGGCCAGCGGCGGAGGATGGTGCGGTCCTGGACCTCGTTCCGGTTGGCGCGGCGGTGCCACATCGAGCCGGGGACGTATTTCGGCCAGGGCGCGCCCATGCCGCGGCCGCGTGCCTGGCGCAGGCGGAAGCTGTCGGTGGAGCGGATGGCGTAGTGGTTTACCACGGCCCCGCCGCGGAGCGCGATATCGAGGGGCAGATAACGGGCGACGGGAGCGCCGAAGAGCGGCGCGGAGGAGAGGGGTTCGCCGGCGGCATTGACGGCGAGCGGGGTTTCCACCCGGGGGGCAGTGGGCATGTGGTCCGAGGCGGAGGCGAAGTCGCGGTGGCGGAAGATCGACTTGAACTTGACGGTTGCGGGGTCCGGCGCGGGTTCGCAGGCGGTAAAGGCGCGCAAGGTCTCGCCGGGCCAGGTCTGGTGGCCGTTGTCGCCGAACATCCGCCAGGGCAGCGCGATGGCGTGGGCGTCCTGGGCCCTGTCAATCAGGTCCTGGACTGGGCTTGCGCCGGGGGCGATGTTCAGGAATTCGTCCACGTCGAGATGGGCAAGCCAGTCGGCGGGGCTGTCCTGCAGATGCACCAGCGCGCGGTCGATCCCCTTCCGCTGCGGCGGTTCACCGGGTTGGAGCGGGTTCGGCAGGTGGTCGATCAGGCCGTGGTGGGCGAGGAGGTCAATCAGGTGGTCCGAGCCGTCGTCACAGTCGTTGGAGCAGATGACAATGGGGCCGAAGCCGATCACGCGGTGGTAGGCGAGCCATTCGAGGATGTGGATGCCCTCGTTCCGCATGCAGGACATCAGCGCGACGGGTGTCATGGGAACGCCCTCGGGAGCCGCTCGTCGAGGCGGATGTAGTCGCCCCGGGCATAGCGGGCGGGCCAGTCGGCCTGGGCGAGGCAGGTCTGGCGCAGTTCGGCGAAGGGAAGGTCCGCGCTGGGCAGCAGGGCCTCGGGTCGGGCGGCCTTGGTGAAGGCGTCGATGGCGGCGCGCGGGACGCCTTTGGTGCGCAGGATCGCGGCCGCGGCGGCGACGTCCGCTTCCCAACGCTGGACCATGATCGGATGGCCGATGGGGTCGAGTGCGTTGCAGGTCAGGAAGACGCGGTGTTCGGTGATGGCCTGCGACAAAAGGATGTCGGCGGCGGGGGAGCCGGAGGGGATGACCTGAGCCGTGGCGGGGCTGGCGAGGAGGAGGATGAGCGCGGCGCGGATCATGCCGGAGCCTCGCAGGGGGTGCCCTGGTGGAAGCGAAGCTGCCATTTGCCTGTGGAGTGGTCCCAGAGGGAGGACCGGTTGGCCCATTCGGTCTGGGTGGGGCGGCGGAGTTCGGAGCGGTAGGTGACGAGGGCGACGTCAGCGCCGATCTCGGTGACGATGAGGTCGTGGAGGGTGGCGTCGATGGCGTGGGTCTCGCCCGTGGGGAGGAGGTCTTCGCGGGTGTAGCGCCGGCCGGAGCGGCCGAATTCGCGGAAGTCGGGGGCGAAGGTCTGCTCCATCAGGGCGCGGTTGTAGCGGGTTTCCGTGCGCCAGAGGGTCAGTTCGAGGGTGGCGAGGGGGTGGGTCATGGGGTGGCCCCGCAGGTGCGTGGATGCGAACCGCCCCCCACCCCCAGACCCTCCCCACGAAGGGGGAGGGGAGGCGCTTCGGGCCTGTGGGTGGGGGCGGGGTGGGTCATGCGGTTTGCAGGAACTGGGCCTGGTAGGGGTGGCCGAGGGCGGATTGCTTGGCGAGCCACGCTTCCGCGTTCTTGCGGTTGTGGACCTCGAAGAGGACGAGGATGGCGTTCTGGTCGCCCTTCCAGATTTGCAGGGTGGAAAGGCTGGCGGCGGCGATGTTCTCGGCTTCCGCGTCGAAAGCGGCTTTCCAGGCGGCGTAGTCGGGGGCTTGGGTTTGAAGCAGGAGTTGGGTCATTTGGGGGCTCCTGTTGTGGGCCGGGTGCCCCCCACCCCCATCCCCTCCCCACGGAGGGGGAGGGGAGGCGCTTCGGGCCTGTGGGTGGGGGCTGGGTGGGTCATGCGGGGATTGGAAAGCCAGCTCAAAGCTTCGAATCGTGTACCAGCAACATGCCGGTACGATCCTTGAGGATCATCAGCGCATTCCTTCGCTCGTCCTTGGGAAGCTGCGCAAGATAGTCGGTCAGCGCGAGTACCTGGCGGCTGGCGGGCAGGTCACGAAGGGATTTGATCGCCCCCAACGCTGGCCAACCAAAGTAGATGAACCCAAGAAAGCTGATCGCCGGGCCATAGATGGGCGAGTCGCCAGGAACGAAGACGAGGAAGAATGCAATCAGACCAAGGAGGATCGCTGCCCGGTTGTTTGAATATCCGGGGATCGCACTGGTCACGACCTCCCCTCGGTACGTGATGGCAAGGCTGCCGGCGACCAGGATCGCTGCATACAGGAAAAAGCCAATCTGACCTGACCGGATAAGGGCAACGCCCAACCCGGACCCCGCGAAGACAGCTGCGACGAGCATGACGCCCAGGCGGACCACGAGATTGCGTTTCGCTCTATCCTCGGGCCAGCGGTCCAGGACTTTGACAAAGTCACTTCGGACGCGGAGGTATCGGTCGAATGCCGCGCCGCGTTCCTCGGGGGTCCGCCCGTCATTCAGCATCACAAATCCATCAACAGCCGACGCGGGTCTTCCAGAGCCTCTTTCACCCGGACCAGGAACGTTACCGCCCCTTTCCCGTCCACGATCCGGTGGTCGTAGCTGAGCGCCAGGTACATCATCGGGCGGATGACGATCTGGCCGTTCACCACGACGGGGCGGTCCTGGATCTTGTGCATGCCGAGGATGCCGGACTGCGGGGGGTTGAGGATGGGGGAGGACATCAGCGAGCCGTAGACGCCGCCGTTCGAGATGGTGAAGGAGCCGCCCTGCATCTCGGCCATCGAGAGTTTGCCGTCGCGGGCGCGGAGGCCAAGTTCGGCGATCTTCTTCTCGATGGCGGCGAAGCCCATCTG
>NZ_JAYSFG010000022.1:0-59167 GCF_041913445.1 Tabrizicola sp. | reverse complement strand
CCCTTCAGCGGGTCCTCGCGCGGGCCCTCCTCGAACCCGTTCGGCTCATAGTTGATCCGGCCACGCGGATTGTCCCGCCGCATGTGGCCGTCCTGCTGGAAGTTGTGAACCGGGCAACCCCGGGGCTTGTTGACCTCAAGCTGGGTGAAGTTGGTGCTGCCCAGGCGCTTCAGCTGGGTGTCGAGGTAGCTGAAGTTCCGCCCCTGCAAGAGCGGATCCTCGGTGAAGTCGATGCCGGGGATCACGTGCTGGGTGCAGAAGGCGACCTGCTCGGTGAACTCGAAGAAATTGTCGACCGCGCGGTCCAGGGTCAGCGTGCCCACTGGCTCGGCCGGGATCAGCTCTTCGGGAATGATCTTGGTCGCGTCGAGGATGTCGAAGTCGAAGCTGTCCGCGAAGGCCTGGTCGAAGATCTGCAGGCAGAGGTCCCACTGCGGATGGTCGCCCGTCGTCAGCGCCTCCCACAGATCGCGGCGGTGGTGGTCGGGGTCCGCGCCGTTGATCTTCACGGCCTCGTCCCACAGGACCGACTGCAGGCCCTGACGCGGCTTCCAGTGGAACTTGACGAACTTCGCCTCGCCGGCCGCGTTCACCAGCCGGAAGGTATGGACGCCGAAGCCCTCCATCGTGCGGAAGGACCGCGGGATGGTCCGGTCGGACATCTGCCACATGACCATGTGCATCGATTCCGGGGTGAGGGAGATGTAGTCCCAGAACGTGTCATGCGCCGACTGTGCCTGGGGAAAGCCCCGGTCCGGTTCGGGCTTCACGGCATGGACGAGATCGGGGAACTTCATCGCATCCTGAATGAAGAACACCGGGATGTTGTTGCCCACGAGGTCCCAGTTGCCCTCGTCGGTGTAGAACTTGACTGCAAAGCCCCGCACGTCGCGGGCAAGATCCATCGACCCCTTCGATCCCGCCACGGTGGAGAAGCGCACGAAGGTCTCGGTCAGCTTGCCGACCTTCTGGAACGGGGCCGCGCGGGTGATGTCGGACAGATCGCGCGTGCATTCGAAAGTGCCATGCGCGCCGAAGCCCCGGGCATGGACCACGCGTTCGGGGATGCGCTCGTGGTCGAAGTGGAAGATCTTGTCCCGCAGGACGAAGTCCTCCAGCAGCGTCGGCCCCCGCGCGCCGGCTTTCAGGCTGTTCTGGTTGTCGGCGATCGGCACACCTTGCGACGTGGTCAGCACGTCAGCGCCCGACTCTGCGGTCTGGTGAACTTCTGCCGGACCGCCATCGGTCCCGTTCTGCAGCTGGGTCTTCATTCATGGCTCCTTGCGACCTGGCGGACATGGAACCGGCCCCCACGGCGAACCGTCGGGGCCGGCAACTTCACTCAGCGGTTACGCGCCCCGCGGCGGGCGGCTTCGGAATGGCCTTCCGAATCCCCGAACCAGCCGCGTCCGTCACCGCCCCCGCGCGACGAGCGGCCGCCGCCACGGCGGTCGTCATCGTCATCGCGCGACGAGGACCGACCCGAGGAACGCCCGCCACGATCGTCTTCGTCACGGGTCTCCCAGCCCTTGCGGGCGGCCTCGGCATGGCCTTCGGAATCGCCGAACCAGCCACGGCCGTCGTCGCCACCGCGCGAGGAGCGGCCACCGCCTGAACGACGGTCATCGTCGTCGTCGCGCGACGAGGACCGGCCCGACGAACGCCCACCGGACCGGCCGCCGCGATCGTCGTCATCCTCGCTCATGAACCGACCGAACCGATCCAGCTCGCGGTCGTCGCTGCCGCCTCGGCCACCGCCGGACGAACGCCCGCCGCCAGACCGGCCGCCGCGGTCATCGTCGTCCTCGCTCATGAACCGGCCGAACCGATCCCGCTCGCGGTCGTCGCTGCCGCCACGGCCACCGCCGCCCGACGAACGCCCGCCGCCCGAACGGCCGCCGCGATCATCATCGTCCTCGCTCATGAACCGACCGAAACGATCCCGCTCGCGGTCATCGCTGCCGCCGCGGCCACCGCCCGAAGAGCGTCCGCCACCGGACCGACGGTCATCGTCGTCATCGCGCGACGAGGACCGGCCCGACGAACGCCCGCCGCCGGAACGGCCGCCACGATCATCATCGTCCTCGCTCATGAACCGCCCGAAGCGGTCGCGCTCGCGGTCATCGCTGCCGCCGCGGCCACCGCCGCCCGACGAACGTCCGCCGCCGGAACGACCGCCACGATCATCGTCGTCCTCGCTCATGAACCGGCCAAAGCGATCCCGCTCGCGGTCGTCGCTGCCGCCACGGCCACCGCCCGACGAGCGACCACCGCCGGAGCGTCCGCCCCGGTCGTCATCCTCGCTCATGAAGCGGCCGAAGCGGTTGCGCTCACGGTCGTTGCTGCCATTTTGGCCGCCCCGGCTGCTGCCCGAGCTGCGTCGGTCATCATCGTCGTTACGCGACGAGGACCGGCTGCCGCCACGGGACGAACGGCCACCGCGGTCGTCGTCCTCACTTACGAAACGACCAAACTCGTCACGCTCGCGATCATTCGAGTTCCTATCCATGTTGGATCTCCGTTGCTGTAGGTGCGGCAGGGGTGCCGCGCGCTATTTGTGGAACCGGGCCAGAGACGGATTGTTCCCCAAAGGCCCGCATCCCATTCATTCTGCAAAGAAAAACACCGGCTGGGGGTTCCAGCCGGTGTTTCAAGCCTGCTTAGCTCTTCTTCGACGACGACCCGCCGCCGCTGCTTTCGGATCCCGAGCCCGAGCTGCCGCTCATGCTGGACGAGCTGCCGCCCTGCGAGCTGGAACCGGACCCCGAACCGGAGCTGCGGTTCTTCCGCCAATCCTCGAACTCGGATTCGAACTTCTTCTGACGCTCTTCGTTGAACGCCTTGTAGTCCTCGTCGTGCGACTGCATCTGCCGCTCGCGCCAGGTGTGGTAGTGCGGGTCATGGCCCATGCCCTGCGAGCCGCCCATGCCCGAGCCGCCGGACGAACCGCCCATCGAGCTTCCGCCATAGCCACCCTGGCTGCCATAGCCGCCCTGGCCGCCATAGCTGCCCTGACCGCCACCGTAGCCGCCCTGACCAAAGCTGCTCTGGCCACCCATGCCGCCCTGGCTGCTGCCATAACCGCCCTGGCTGCTGCCAAAGCCGCCTTGGCCGCTCATGCCGCCCTGGCCGTAACCGCCACTCTGGCCGTAACCGCCCTGGCCCATGCCGCCCTGGCCATAGCCGCTCATGCCGCCCTGACCGCTGCCATAGCCGCCTTGCCCCATGCCGCCTTGGCCATAACCGCCCTGGCCGTAACCGCCCTGGCCGTAACCGCCCTGGCCCATACCGCCCTGGCCGTAGCCACCGCTCTGGCCATAACCGCCCTGGCCGCCGCGCATGCCGCCCTGACCATAGCCCTGGCCACCCTGGCCGTAGCTGCCCTGGCCATAACCGCCACTCTGGCCGTAGCTACCCTGGCCGCCGTGGCTCTCACCACCATAGCCCTGACCCGCATAGAGACCCTGGCCCTGGCTCCGGCCACGCCCTTGCGACCCATAGCCGCCGCGACCGCTGCTTTCGGACCAGTCGCGCGAGCTGCCGTAATCGTCATCGTCTTCCCAGCGGGAGGAGCCCGACGCGCCACGGGACGATGAGGACCCGCTGCGGCGGCCGTAGCCGCTTTCCATGTCGTCGTCATAGCCCCCACGGCCCGAGCTCGAACGGCTGCGCCCGCTCTGACCGCCGCGGTCATAATCGTCGTCTTCGTATCTCTGTGCCATTGTTCTCTCCAGTTGCTCGTCGTCGGGTTCGCCCTTTGTCGCGGGCGTCCTCTACGGACAGGGAAACAACCGGGTCGGGCCTGCGAATGTTCCCGCCCATGCAACCCGTGGAGACCGTTGAGCGGATTCCGAGCGGGGGCCGAAAACGAAACCGGTGGCTGCAAGCGATCAGGCTTGCAACCACCGGTGCCGGCGGGTGGGAGGGACATCCGCCCGTCGGGTCGTCACGACCGTCGCCCGAATGGCGACGGGAAGCTTGGCGGTCAGAGCGTTTCGACCGCCTCGCAGATGGCCTTCATCTCGGTCAGGTCATAACCGACGGCGGCCGCAATGGTTCCATCCGTGGACGCGGTGCCAGTCGAGGCGTCGGTCCCGGTCGACGCGCCCGCCGTGGTGTCGGTCGATGCGCCGGCCGTGGTGTCGGTCGAAGTGCCGGTGGTTGCGGTATCGGTCGACGTGGTGGCATCCGTAGACGCGCCCGCCGTCATGTCGGTCGCCGCTTCGGTGCCTGTCGCGGTCGAAGTCGACGCATCGGTCGACGTGCCGGTGGAGGCATCACCATGCGCGGCCATGAAGGTCACGCAGTCTGCCTTGATCATGTCGCGGTCTTCCTGCGACAGCGACTGCCAGCCGCTGGTGATCTCTTCGGTCGTGCGCAGGGCGCCGCTTTCCGCGTCGGTGAAGAAGGTTGTCCCGACCGACAGCGGCCAGTTGGTGCCGAACGAGGTTCCGTCCATCCCCGTGGCGGTGCTGGTGCCGGCGGCAGTCCCGGTCGCGGCGTCCGTAGCGGCGCCTGTGGTCGTGTCGACGGTTGTGGAGGTGTCGGTGCCGGTTGTGGCTCCGGTCGTGGTGTCGGTCTGGGCATAAGCGCCGACTGCAAGAAGTGCCACGGCAGGCATGGCAAGAAGTGCGTTCTTCATCTGAATAGTCCTCTCTCGTTGCTCGACGGCCGTCGGGCCGAAGGAAGGGCGCCCGGCATCGGCCAGGTATCGCCAGTGCAGAGAGGAACCGACCCGCCGGGGCTTTGTTCCCGGCCGGTCGGGGGGTCAGTTCATGAAGCCGCGCGGGCCCGTGGCCATGATCTCATCCATCAGCAGGATGAGCCAGGGTCCCACCGCCGCGCCCGAGGGCATCGGACACTTGTCGTCGATGGCACGTTGCAATGTGAGTTCGACCAGCCGGTCGGCGGATTCCGGATCGCCAACGAAGCACCGCGCACGCGCCCGCAGTTCGGGGATCAGGTCGACGATGCCTCCCTCCGCCGCCTCGCGCGAACGCCGGCTCAGTTGGCGGACCACGGTCGATGGCGGTTCCGGCTTGCTGATGCAGTCGTCGCTGGCAAAGCGCGCGGGCAGCACGTGCTTGTCATAGCCCGTGAAGAAGATGTAGGGCACATCGAGCGCCTTCAGCCGGTCGGCAAGGTTGAAGGTGTTCTCGCACCCCAAACGCACGTCCAGGATCGCAAGGTCGCTGTGCGGCACCTGCAAGCCCGCCTCGGCCAGGTTCGAACACGGCCCCACGACCACGGCATTCGCGGCCTCAAGCTCGTCCACCAGTTCGATCGCCAGCAGGTAGTTGTCCTCTACGACCAGTACGCGCTTGCCACTCAGATTGTTAAGCATCGTGCGTCTCCTCGGATCGCAGCGTGAGTGCGGACAGCTGGCCTACGGGGCCTGGGGCAACCTGAGCCCCCTGCCGACATGGAACTGGTGACGCAATCACCTTTGCAGAACTCGTCACGGTTGGCCAGTGTCGTCCGGCCGCGCGGATTTCCTTGTTGAAGCCGCGGTACTCTGCGCTATGTCGTGTCTGCAAAGCGCTGGCACAAGACCGAGGGCGCACTTTCGCGAAACAGCCCACATTCGGTTGTCGTCTTGCGAAACCCCTTGGGATACACTGCGCGCAGGACAGTCGGAGACAGGAAATGCCGCAGGATTCCGGACCTGGATCCAAGAACGACAAGGCAATTGCGGCAGGCGCGGCCCGCCTTCTGGACGAGGCGAAGGCGGAACCCGTACCCGATTCGATCCTGAACCTCGCGCAAGAGCTTGACCGAACGCTCAAGGCCCGGGGCAAGGCGACGAACTCCAAGGAATGACCTAGCCCCTCACCGGGGGCGTGATCTCGCCTGGCGGGATCTGCTGGGGGTCCTGCGTCGGGATCGGCTGCGGATCGGGCATCGGATCAGGCTGCACGTCCGGCTGCACCGGGTCGCCGGGGACCGGCAACGGTGGCTCGGCGGGGGGAAGGTCGGGGGACTCGGGTCGACCGAGGTAAAGCTCTTGCATGGGCGGATCCTTTCCGCGCTGCCCGAAGTCAGGCTGTGCAAGAGCCAACGCCGCACCGGGTGCATGGTTCCCCGCGGGCAAGGAAATGGCCCGGACCGGCCGCAGCCGCTCCGGGCCTTTCTGTCGGTCAGTGCCGATGCTCGGGGAAGTTCTCCAGCTGCTCTTTCGTCCAGGACGTCATCCCGTGGATCGAGCCGGTGTGGTCCCGCATCATGTTAAGCTCGCCCAGGCTGACCATGACCGGCTTCGAGCCGATGCCCAGGAAGCCGCCCACATCCACCACGGCCTGCGGGACCGCGCCCCCTTGGTGGAGGTGCGAGATGGTGCCGATCTTCTCGTCATCCGCGCCGTAGATCGTCGCGCCGACCAGGTTCGACTCGGTCAGTTCCGCCGGGCTCAGCCGGGTATGCGTGCTGTGGTCCATCACTAGGGTCTCCTTTCGACGCCGGAGCGTTCTCCGGCCTTGCCGTCCTCCAACCATTCCGCGGGGCCGATGTTCCGCGGAACAATCGCCGCCGTCCCGCGGTTGGCAGGGAAAGGAGGTCCCATGCCGCACCTCATCCGCTTCCTCATCGACCGCTTCGCCGAGGGCGTTGTCCTGGGTCTTTCCGTCGGCCTTGCGATCCTCTGGTCAGACCTGGGCGAGCTTGCCCGCCTTTTCGCGGCCAGCGGGCACGAGGCCACGCTCATGGCCTTCTTCCTGGCCGAGACCGGGATTCTCTTCGGCACCTTCGCCATGTGCGTCGCGGTGATGAACCTGTCGGACGACGGCTAGGTCAATCCTTCTTCTCGGGCAGGCCCTTGCGGCGGGTGCTGGCCAGCTCTTCCAGCTCGTCCTCGGTCATGGACTTGGCCATCTCCTTCGACGCGCCGAAAAGCTCGTCCTTGTCCGCCTCGCCGCGCTTGGCCGCCAGGGCCGCGCCGGCCGCCTTCTGCTGCGCCTTCGACTTCGCCGGCATGGGTCACTCCTTTGTCCGCGGTTTCGGCACCTGCTTCGCCGGGTTGGCCTGGTCGAACTCCTCGGGCCGGTGGGCCGAGCCTTCGTGGTCGTCCTGGGCATTCCGCCGGTCGAGGGGCGGGGTCCGCTTTTCCGCGGCGGGTCCGGGTTCGTTCGGCATGGGCTGTCTCCCGTTGCAGGCAGACACCAAATCACGCTGCGGTCCGAATTGTTCCCGTCGGGATGCCCCTGCGGAACCGTGACGGCGTGCCGGCGGTTGGTAACGAAACGGAACACATCGAGGAAACCGCCATGAACAACATCATCTACATCATCGGTCTGGTCGTCGTCGTCCTGGTGATCCTGTCCTTCTTCGGCCTGCGCTGATCCCGCGCCTAGCGCGGAAAGGGACGGCTCAGCCCCTGCACACCTGCCAAAGCAAAGCGCCATGGCCGATCCGCGGCCTTGGTGATCCCGATGCGGGGCCCGACCAGCAGTCGGTCGGGGGGCACGCCGGGTTCCAACAGGAACTCGCCCCCGTCGAACCGCTTGCCACTGTCTTCCAGTGCCACACCAAGCGCCTGTCCCAGCCGGCCCGGACCCGAGGCGATGTCGCGCGCCGTGCCGCGCCGCCGTATCATCTCCTCGACCCCAACCTGGGGCAGCAGCGCGCGGATCAGCACCGCTTCCCCGGGACGCCCCACCACGTTCAGGCACAGATGGCAGCCGTAGGACAGGTAGACGTAGACCGTACCTGGCGCCCCGAACATTGCCGCGTTCCGCGCCGTAGGTCCCCGAAAGCTGTGCGAGGCCGGATCGTCCCGGCCATAGGCCTCGGTTTCGATCACCGTGCCGCCCACGCCCCGCACCAGAAGCCGGGCCCCCGGCAAACTGCGGGCAAGGTCCAGGATGTCCTGATCGAAGCGGATGGCCATGCACCTACCCTGCGCCAGGGACGCCGCGGCCGCCAGCGATCACTTGCCCCCAAAAAAAACGTTCAGAAGCGGGAACCGTTTCGGCCCGAACGGGTTCCTTCTGGTGGAGAAGAATTACGACCCATGGAACAAAAATCCTTCAGACCTGTCGCCCCCTTTTCCCTTCCGCTGGAAGGGCGTCTCCTCGCGCACCGTCGCCTGCTGCTCGAACTTCTGCGCAACCTGCCCGAAAGCCGCCGGACCGAAATGCTAGACTGGCTCGATGAACGCGCCATCTACCAGGATGGCCAGGAAGACCCCGGCGCCGTCCCCGGCGAGGGGATCGAGCTGGAACTGGCCCGCGCCGACGAGTTCCAGGTGCTTAGGCGATTGATGCGAAACAGTTCTGACTGACGGGGAACAATCCCGAATCTGCCGGGTTCTTCGGTCACGCAACGGGGCTGCGTTGCCCCTTCCGACCGCGCGCCAAGGTGCTCCGGTCAAGGTTTCCCGAAAAGGACAGGCAATGGAACAGACCCGCCAGAATTATCTTGCATGGCTGCGCGAGGCACATGCGATGGAGAGACAGTCCTTCACCATGCTGCAGGACATGACCAGCAAGATGGAAGATTACCCAAGGCTGCGCGCCAGGCTCCGCGAGCACCTGCGGGAAACCGAAGGCCAGCTCTCTGCCCTGGCAAAGCTTCTGGGCCGGAAAGGCGCCGAGACGTCCCTGGTCAAGGACACGATGGGCCAGGTGACCGCCTTCACCCGGTCGATGTCCGATATCTTCACGGGCGAAGAAGTGGTGCAGGGCACGCTGGCCAGCTACACCTTCGAGAATCTGGAAATCGCCTCTTACCGTATCCTGATCACCGCGGCCGAGCAGCTGGGCGATGCCGAAGCGGTCGAGGTGTTCCAGCGCTCCCTCGCGCAGGAAGAGGCCATGGCGGACTGGCTCGCCAGCCATTCAGGCGAGATCACGCGCAGTTACCTCAGCCGGGCCGAACTGCTGCTTTAGAAGCGCAGCCATGACGGGATAAGGAAAGGCCGCATTCCGAAGGATGCGGCCTTGTCCTGCTTGCGGTTGCGGGGGTCAGGGCGAGGTGGTCGTACCGCCCGTGCCGGTGGTGCCTCCCGTCGTGCCCTCGGTGGTCCCGCCGGTGGTGCCACCCGTGGTGCCACCCGTTGTGTCACCCGTCGTGCCGCCGGTGGTGCCTCCGGTGCCTTCCGCATTGTCACCGCCGGTCGTGGCCGGGGCCGGTTCGGCGGGCACGACCTCGGTCGCATCCGGAGCATCGTCGGTAACCGGCTCTGCCGCCGTGTCGACCACGCTTGTCGAGCGGTCCACGCTGAAAGCGATGGCGGCCAGGATCACGGCCGCAAGGACCAGGAAGACCAGCCACATGCTGGCGTTGGACTTGCGGGCGGGCTCGGGAATCGGGCGCGGATCGGTCCGAGGCGGAACGCCGCGCGGCGGCGGGGCATTGGGGGGCGGAACATCTGTCATGGTGTATCCTTTCTGACGAAAAGTCTCCCAGCGGGGTCAACAGGACAGGCCGTCGAATGTTCCGTGAGCACCCTGAAGCGCAGTGTCCATAGGGTTAAGGAAGCGTGTACGCCAAAATCTAACCCGTTGATTTCCATTGCGTCCCAGCGATTGTCCACCGTGGACAGGTCAGATCATCGGCTGCCCGCCGGTCACCGCGATGGTGGCACCCGAGACGTAACTCGACATCGGCTCCGCCAGCATCACATAGGCCGAGGCCAGCTCCACCGGCTGCGCAGGGCGCTTCATCGGGCTGTCCTGCCCGAATTTCGCGACCTTCTCGCCATCCATGCTGGACGGGATCAGCGGCGTCCAGACCGGCCCTGGTGCCACGCAGTTCACCCGGATCCCCCGCTCGGCCAGCAGCTGGGCCAGGCCCACGGTGAAGTTCTGGATCGCCCCCTTCGTGGTCGCATAGGCCAGGAGCGTCGGGTTCGGCTTGTCGGCGTTGATCGAGGTCGTGTTGATGATCGAGCTTCCCGCCCCCATGTGCGGCACCGCAGCCTGGCAAAGGTGGAAGATCGCATCGATGTTGATGGCGAAGGTCTTCTCCCACTCCTTCGGCGGGATGTCCTCGAATTTCTCGAACACCGCCTGGTGCGCGGCGTTGTTGACCAGGATGTCGATCCGGCCCCATTCCTGCACGACCTTCTCGATAATGCGGCGGCAGGCGTCGGGGTCGGCCAGATCGGCCTCGATCCGCACGCAGCTTTGCCCCTCGTCCTCGATCAGCTTCGCGGTGTCCTTCGCGTCCTCGGTCTCCGAGAGGTAACACAGCGCGATGTCCGCCCCCTCGCGGGCGAAGGCGATGGCCACCGCGCGGCCGATCCCGCTGTCGGCGCCGGTGATCACCGCGACGCGACCCTGAAGCCGCCCCGCGCCGACCCAGGTCGTCTCGCCGTGGTCAGGCATCGGCTGCATCTGGACGAAGCTGCCCGGAGGCTCCTGCGTCTGTTCGGGGAAGGGGGGTTTGGGATAGTCAGTCATGTCTGGTTGTCCTCTTCGGTCCGCTGCCCGCCGCGGATACTGCCGCCGGGCTGCTTGCGGTTGGCATCGGGGCGGGCGTCCGGGTCCTCGCGGTGACGACCCGCGGGGTCGATCTGCTGCTGGCGCTGGTCGATCACATTCGGCGCGGGCCGCCGCATCTTTTCGTTGGCGGGGCCGGGGTCAGGGTTTGCGCTGTTGTTGGACATCTTGCACTCCAAGGGCGAAAGAGCGGCCCCGCGATCCGGGCGCGGGGCCGCCTGCTTCGTCCGGCAAAGGGGAGTGACTAGCCGGACGGAGCAGTCGTTCAGGCCGCCTGCAGGGCCGCCTGGTTGATCGAACCGTCGGCGAGCTGGGTCAGCGACTCGTCGGTCATGCCTTCCTCTTGCAGCGTCTGGTCCAGAAGCTTGGCCGCATCCTTCATGCCCATCACCTGGGCCCAGCGATGCAGCGTGCCGTAGCGCGCGATCTCGTAGTGTTCGACCGCCTGGGCTGCAGCGATGAGGCTCGCGTCCAGCGCCGGGCTGTTGGCAAAGGCCTGCAGCGCCTCTTCGCCTTCCTCGATGATCCCGTCGATCGCCGGGCAGGTCTTGCCGCGCGCGGGCTTCCCGATCAGCTCGAACACCTGTTGTAGGCGTTCCACCTGCATCTGGGTCTCTTCCTCGTGCTTCTGGAAAGCCGCTTTCAGCTCTTCCGAGTTCGCCCCCCGCGCCATCTTCGGCAGTGCACGCAGGATCTTCCGCTCGGCGTAGTAGATGTCCTTGAGCGTCTCGTGGAACAGCTCTTCCAGGGTCTTCGTCTTCATGTCGCTCTCCTTGCGTTGCGTGTGTCGTGTTCCCGAGCCTCAACCAAACCGGGGCGCGAAAGTTCCCCGAAGGCTCAGACCTCTTCGCCAAGCGCGGTCTGCAGAAGCTTGCGGCCGCGGTTGATCCGGCTCTTGATCGTGCCGATGTCGCATTCCAGGATTTCAGCGGCGGACTGGTAGCTTTCGCCCGTCACCAGGACGAGCATCACCGCCTCGCGGTAGGCCTGCGGCAGCCCCATCAGCGCCGCTTCGATCTCGCGCCCGCGGACGTGCCAGTACTGGTTGTCGGGCGTGGTCGGGACCGACGAGATGCAATCCTCGGCCCCGGGTCTTTCGCGGGCAAGCTTCACGCGGTCGTTGTAGAACCGGTTCCGCATGATCGTGAACAACCACGCCCGCATGTTGGTGCCGGGCGTGTAGGACTGAGCACTGGCGATGGCGCGGACCAGAGTATCCTGTACCAGGTCATCCGCATCGCCGTAGCGCCCGGTAAGCGACCGCGCAAAGAGGCGCAGTGCCGGGATATGACTCAGCACATCATCGGACATAAAGGCGGGCTCCTGCTGACTGCGGGAGTTAATGCGGCCCGGGGGACACGGTTCCGGTGTTTCTGGACAGTGAAAATCGCCTTGGCGAGTTCCAGCCGAAATCCCGTCCGCGGGTCGGAACCGACCGGCGAGTGGCGCGGTTCAGACTGCGGTCGGGTGTCCACCGGCAGGTCGAAGGGGTTGGAGCACATGGCACCGCGCGCGAACTGGAAGGGTCGGATCCGGCTGGGCGAGATCAGCATCGGGGTGGCGCTTTACACGGCGGCGACGACTTCGGACCGCGTGGCGCTGCACATGGTCAACCGCCGCACCGGGAACCGGCTGAAGAACGAGATGATCGACTCCGAGACCGGCAAGCCGGTCGAGAAAGATGACGAAGTGATGGGCTACGAGGTCGACTCGGGCGACTACGTGCTGCTGGAGCAGGAAGAGATCGCCTCGGCCGTCCCCGCCTCGGACAAGGCGCTGCCCATCGAGGCCTTCATCCCCTGCACAGACATCGACACGCTTTACTTCGACCGGCCCTACTATCTGGGCCCTTCGGATGCCGCCTCGGTCGAAGCCTACGCGCTTCTGCGCGAGGGGATGGAGCGCGAAGGCGTCGCCGCCCTGGCCCGCACGGTCCTGTTCCGCCGCTTGCGCACCGTGATGATCCGCCCGCATGGCGCGGGGCTGATCGCCAACACGCTGAACTTCGATTACGAGGTCCGGTCCGCCGAACGCGCCTTCTCGGACATCCCGGACCTCAAGATCGAGGGCGAGATGCTGGAACTGGCCGAGCACATCATCAAGACCAAGCTGGGCGACTTCGATCCCTCGGCCTTCGACGACAGGTACGAGGCGGCGCTGGCCGACCTGGTGAAGGCCAAGCTCGACGGCCGCCCGCCGCCACGGCAGAAGGAAGCCCCGCGCGAGAAGGTCGTGGACCTGATGGCGGCGCTGCGCGAAAGCGCCAAGGCGGCGAAGGGGCGGAAGGCGCCCGCGAAGGACAAGGAAAAGGCCCCGCGGCGGAAGGCGTCCTGAGATGGTGCTGGAAACCTATCAGTCGATGCGTGACTTCGAGGCGACCCCGGAACCCAAGGGCCGCAAGCGCAAGTCGAAGGGCGATCCGGTCTTCGTCATCCAGAAGCACGACGCCACCCGCCTGCACTACGACCTGCGGCTGGAGATGGACGGTGTCCTGAAAAGCTGGGCTGTCACGCGCGGGCCAAGCCTCGTCCCCGGAGAAAAACGGCTCTCGGTCCATGTCGAGGATCACCCGATGGACTATGGCGACTTCGAGGGCACGATCCCGGAAGGCCAGTACGGTGCCGGCACCGTCATTGTCTGGGATCGGGGCACTTGGACACCCGTCTTCGATGCGGCCAAGGGCTATGCCAAGGGCCATCTGGAATTCGAGCTGAAGGGCGAGAAGCTTTCCGGCCGCTGGCACCTGATCCGGATGCGCGGC
The DNA here is from genome assembly GCF_041913445.1 of Tabrizicola sp. Classification (GTDB taxonomy): domain Bacteria; phylum Pseudomonadota; class Alphaproteobacteria; order Rhodobacterales; family Rhodobacteraceae; genus Tabrizicola. Next base: position 45,970 of record NZ_JAYSFG010000022.1, on the reverse strand, counting down.
AGGCCCCGCGAAAAGCGCGAGAACTGGCTGCTCATCAAAGGCGAGGACGCCAGCGCCCGCGATGAGGGCGCACCGGACATCCTGGAGGAGCGCCCGGAATCCGTGAAGACGGGCCGCACCATCGAGGAGGTCGGCCAGAAGCCGGCCCGCAAGACGAAGGCGCGGAAGACGGGTGCGGCGAAGGCCAAGGCCCCGGACGCCGCTGAAAGCCCGAAGGCCGAGCTTCCCGGCTTCATCCCGCCGATGCTCGCAACTCTGGTCAAGTCCACCCCGGGCGACGAACGCTGGCTGCACGAGATCAAGTTCGACGGCTACCGCATCCAGGCCCGGATCGCCGAGGGCAAGCTGACCCTCTTCACACGGTCCGGCCGCGACTGGACCGACCGCTTCGGCCCCGCCATCGCCAAGGCCCTGACCGCTCTGCCCGTCCGGCAGGCGGTGCTGGATGGGGAAGTCGTGGTCGAATCCTCCGGCCGTTCCTCGGACTTCTCGGCACTGCAGGCCGACCTGGCCGAGGGCCGCACCGACCGCATGGTCTACTACGTCTTCGACCTTCTCCACCTCGACGGGCGCGACCTGACCGGCCTGCCGCTCGTGGACCGCAAGCGATTGCTGGAAGGGCTGCTTTCCCCCGCCTCTGGCCCGCTTCGGATCAGCGAGCACCTTTCGGACAAGGGCGAGGTCGTCTTGCGCCACGCCTGCCGGCTGGGTTTGGAGGGGATCATCTCCAAGCTGCGCGATGCACCCTATCTGCCCGGCCGGGGCAAGGCTTGGGTCAAGTCGAAATGCTCGGCGCGGCAAGAGTTCGTCGTGGCGGGCTTCCTGCCCTCGACCGTGTCGCCCCGCGCCATCGGGTCCTTGGTTTTGGGGGTCTATGAGGGCGACCGGCTGAAATCGGTGGGCCGGGTCGGGACGGGCTTTTCGGTGACGCTGGCCGAACAGCTGTTCACGAAGCTGGAAGCGCTTCAGACCGACAGCCAGCCCTTCGATCCGCCCCTTCCCCGGGCCGAGGCGCGGGGGGTTCGTTTCGTCCGGCCCGAGCTGGTGGCCGAGGTCGACTTCCGCGCCTGGACCGGCGACGGCAACCTGCGCCACGCCTCGTTCAAGGGACTGCGCGAGGACAAGGACCCGCGCGAGGTGACGGGCGAAGGGCTGCCGCCGCAGGTGGCCGAACCCACCGAGCCACCCCCGGTGCGCCGGATCAAGCTCACTCATCCGGAACGGGTGTACTGGCCGGACGAGGGGGTGACGAAGGCCGGCCTCGCCGACTACTACACCGAGGTCTGGCCCTGGATCGCCCCGCATATCGTCGGCCGCCCGCTGGCGCTTCTGCGCCTGCCCGATGGGGTCGGCGGGCGGCAGCAGTTCTTCCAGAAGCACGAATGGAAGGGCATGAACGCCGCCATCCTGAAGGTGCAGGACCCGGCGGAACCGAAGGACGCCCCCTCGCTGGCCATCGCCGACCTCGACGGGCTGATCGCGCTGGCCCAGTCGGCGGCGCTGGAGATCCATCCCTGGGGCAGCACGCTGAAGGACTGGGAGCGTCCCGACCGGATCGTCATCGACCTGGACCCCGGAGACGGGGTGGAGTGGCAGGACCTCGTTACCGCCGCGCAGGAGGTGAAGGACCGGCTGGAAGCCAAGGGCCTGGCCGCCTTCGCCAAGACCTCGGGCGGGAAGGGCCTGCACGTGGTCGCACCCCTGAAGCCCAAGGCGAAATGGCCCGAGGTGAAGGCCTTCTGCCACCAGCTGGCGCGCGAAATGGCCTCGGACGATCCCTCGCGCTATGTCTCGACCATCACCAAGTCGAAGCGGCAGGGGAAGATCCTGGTCGACTACCTGAGGAACCAGCGCGGAGCGACGGCGGTGGCCGCCTTCTCGACCCGCGCGCGGCCCGGCGCCCATGTTTCGGCGACCGTGACTTGGCAGGAGCTGCAGGCGGGCATCGCGCCGTCAGATTTCACCGTCCTCACCATGCCCGTGCGCCTGTCAAACCTGCGCGCCGATCCCTGGGAGGGCTTCGCCGAAGCCGCGCGGCCCATAAAGGCCTAGCGCTTCCGGGTGGCGGGCTTCTCGGCGGCGATGCTGCGCTTCAAGGCGTCGATGATGCTGACCACTTTGCCGGTCTCGCGCGGCTCCTCGGACTTCGACTTGCGGGACGGCTTCCGGCCCTTCTTCTTGTCCTCGATCAAGTCCAGAAGACGGTCCTGCACCGGGTCCTCGACCATCTTCGGGTCCCATTCCGTCGTCCGCGCGCGAATCAGCTTCGACACCAGTTTCAGCGCCTCGCTGTCCGGCTTCACCTCACGCAGGTCGTCGAAATAGTCGCGTTCATCCCGCACCTCGTCGCCATAGCGCAGGGTCCAGAGCACGATTCCCTTGCCGCAGGGCTGCAGCATCACCGCCCGTTCGCGCCGGTACAGCACCAGACGGGCGATGCCCACCGTCCCCGTCGATTGCATCGCGTCCCGGATCACCGAAAAGGCCTCTTCGGCCACCGTGTCGTCGGGCATGAGGAAGTGCGGACGGTCGAACCAGATCCAGGCGATCTTGTCCGAGGGCACGAATTCCTGGATGTCGATGGTCCGCGTGCTTTCCAGTGCGACCTCGTCCAGCTCTTCCTCCTCGAGGATCACGTGGTCATGCTCGCCCCGGGGATAGCCGCGGGCCTGGTCTTCGTCCTCGACCCGCTTTCCGGTTTCGGCATCGACATACTGGCGCTGGATGCGGTTGCCGGTTTTGCGGTTCAGCGTGTGAAACCGAAGCCGGCCGCCCTCGGTCACGGCGGGCATCATCGCCACCGGGCAGGTGACAAGCGAAAGCTTCAGGTAACCCTTCCAGAAACTGCGCGGCGGCACGGCGACCCTCCCTTTGACATGCGGGACAACCGGCTGCGGCACTGCCGGTTCCTGCAACCAGGCCGGGAACATTTGGGGTCGACGCCGGTTCTTCCATTCCAGCCGCCTCGCACGGCGGTCCAACTGCAACAGGAGAAGACCAATGGCGAACAACCAGAATCAGCAGGGCCAAGGCCAGCAGGGTCAGCAAGGCCAACAGGGCCAGCAGAACCAGCAGGGCCAAAAGGGTGGCCAGCAGCAGCAGGACCAGGACCGGAACAAGACCCAGCAGGGTGGCCAGTCCGGCCAGGGCCAGCAGCAGCAGAACAACCAGCAGAAGGGTCAGCAGCGCTGACGGCTGGAGGCGCGTGGCCCGAAAGGGCCATGCGTTCGCGGATCGCGGGACACCGCACCGCAGTCCACGCAGGGCCACGGCATGATGTCCCCCCGACCTTGCGATGCTTCGCCCTTCGTGACGGGAAGCCCGGCCCCCTGGCCGGGCTTCGCCTTTCCTACTCTTCGGCCACCGGAGCGGCGGCAGGCTCGGTGCCCGTCTCGGCAGGCTGGACGGTGTCTGGCGTCGGCGAGTTGCCCTCGGCGGCTTCCTCGAACTGCCAGAAGACGATCAGACCGACGCCAAAGATCACCACCAGCGCCATGCCGATCAGGGGACCGATGTGCCGGCGTTTCTGGGTTTCTACGTTGGTTCTCGGGGCGGACATGGGTTTCTCCCTGAAGGTGACTCCAGGGAGGGAAACCCCCTCTCGGGCGTGAAGTTCCCTCAGACCTTGTCCGCCAGCCCCCGCGCGACAAGGTTCCGCATCAGCGCCCGGGTGCCGAAGGTCCATTCCGGGCACTGGTCGGTGCGCATCACCCGGTTGACCAGACGGCCAAGGCGGGGGGTCGCGATCTCGACCATATCGCCCACCTCGTGCGTGAAGCCCTGGCCCGCGCCCCGCCGGTCCTTCACAGGGGCGAACATGGTGCCAAGGAACAGGACCGCGCCGTCGGGATACTGGTGGTTCCGGTTCAACAGCTGCCGCGCAAGGTCCGAGGGCTTCCGGCTGATCGCCGCCATCGCGCTTTCGCCGGTCATCTCGAACCCGTCCTGCCCGGTCACCCGAAGCGAGACCTTCACCGCCTCCAGCGCCGCCATGTCGAAATCGCCGTGGAACAGCCGGATGAACGGCCCCACGGCGCAAGAGGCGTTGTTGTCCTTGGCCTTGCCCAGAAGCAGCGCCGAGCGGCCCTCGACATCACGCAGGTTCACGTCATTGCCCAAGGTCGCGCCAAGGATGGTGCCGTCGGACCGGATCACCAGCACGACCTCCGGTTCCGGGTTGTTCCATTCCGAGATCGGGTGGATCCCCACATCCGCCCCGCAGCCGACCGAGGCCATCGGCTGAGCCTTGGTGAAGATCTCGGCGTCAGGACCGATCCCGACCTCGAGGTACTGCGACCAGAGGCCCAGGTCCTGCAGCACCCGCTTCACCTCGCGCGCCTTCTCCGATCCCGCCGGGACGCCGCGCAGGCTGTCGCCGATGACGGGGGCCAGCCGGTCGCGGATTTCCTGCGCGCGGCCGCTGTCGCCCTTCGCCTGCTCTTCGATCACCCGTTCGACCATGCTGTCGGCAAAGGTCACGCCCGCCGCCTTCACCGCCTGCAGGTCGATGGGCGCCAGAAGCGTCAGACCCTTGCCCGAAAGCGCGTCGTCCACCGACCCAAGGTCCGCCAGCCCCTCGGCCTGCGCGAGCCAGTCGGCCAGGCCGTCGATCTCCATCAGGCCGGAAACCGTCGCGGCCAGCGTGGTCAGGTCCAGAAGCCTGCCGTTCCGCACCAGGACGGGACAGGGCCCTCCCGCCGCATCCGACCAGACCCGGCCCACCAGGATCGCCTGACCGGCATCAACGGGAAGCACGTCACGCGCGGAAAGTTGCATCTGTCTTCCTCCTCGACCGGGCGGGCCGAGAGATAGCCCGCTGCCTGCCGCGCGTCTACGACAACCTGACCTGCCGGACAGGCCTTGTACCAAGCGGGTTCCCCTTGGGAACATCTTGGGTCCGGGCGGGTTGATGCCGGGAACCACCCTCGTAGTCGTTTTTGGGAGAAACCGATGGAACCCCCCCGCATCCAGGAAGACCAAGTCCGCGAGCGCGCCTACAGCCTGTGGGAAGCCGAAGGTTGCCCCGATGGCTGCGCCGACCGTCACTGGCAGCAGGCCGAGGCAGAGCTCTTCGCCACCGGCGACGATGGTCAGGGTGCAGAAGCGCGGAATGCCAGCACTGCCGAACTGCAGCCGGAAGACGCCGCCAGCGACGCCCCCGGTGTCGCGGGCAGATCGCGGCGCAGGGCCTGAATGGCGCGGTATCTGGCAGGAGCCGCCTGATCGTGGCGCAGATCGGTTTCCACGCGTCGCACGAACAGTTTGCCCCGTCCCGCCTTCTGACGCTGTGCCGCAGCGCTCAGGATGCGGGGTTCGACATGCTCAAATGTTCCGACCATTTCCACCCCTGGAGCGAGCGCCAGGGCCAGTCCGGGTTCTCCTGGGCCTGGCTTGGGGCCGCGATGCAGGCCTGTGACCTGCCCTTCGGGTCCATCGCCGCGCCGGGCTACCGGACGCATCCGGCCGTGCTGGCCCAGGCCGCCGCCACGCTGGCCGAGATGTTCCCCGGTCGCTTCTGGTTAGCCCTTGGCAGTGGCGAGGCGATCAACGAGGCGATCACCGGTCTGCCCTGGCCCGAGAAGGCCGAGAGGAACGCGCGCCTCAAGGAATGCGCCCAGATCATCCGCGCCCTCTTCGACGGCGAGGAAGTGACCCACCGGGGCGGCGTCACGGTGATCGGCGCGAAGCTCTACTCTCGGCCGAAGGAGCGGATCCCGCTGTTCGGTGCCGCCGTCAGCAAGGAAACGGCCGCCGAAGTGGCGGCCTGGGCGGATGGCCTTCTGACCGTGGGCGGCAAGGCCGAGGATGTGGCCCCCGTCCTCGAGGCCTTCCGCGAGAACGGCGGCGAGGGCAAACCCGTCCATATCCAGCACGCCCTGTCCTGGGCCCCGGACCGCGCAGCCGCGATGGCCGAGGCGATGCACCAGTGGCGTCACGCGGTTCTGGGCGGCGAGGCCATGTGGGACCTGCGGCGCCCGCAGGACTTCGATACGGCCTGCGACGCGGGCTCTGAGGACGCGCTGGCGGACCGGCTGACCATCTCGGAAGACCTTGGCCGCCACACCGGCGATATCGCTGCACTCCTGGCGCTTGACGCGACCGTGCATCTCCACTGCGTGGGCCGGAACCAGGAGGCGTTCATCGAGGCCTTCGGTGCCAACGTCCTGCCGAACCTGAACTGAAGATGGGAAGAATGGACTTCGTAAAGCACGACGGGCCAGGGATCGCCTCCCGGCAAGTTTGGGGGGCGCGGCCCGCAGGATCGGGCTGCTGGACCATCGCGCTCTGGGCGCCGTCCACCGACCAGCTGATGCTGCATCTGGGCGACCAGCCGCCTTTCGCGATGCAGCGCGGCGAGGATGGCGTCCACCGGGCCGAGGTCGAGGCGCGCGAGGGCACGCGCTATGCCTTCTCGACCGGCGGCGCACCCTTCGCCGATCCGGCCTCGCTCCAGCAGGCGGACGGGGTCGAGGGGTGGTCGATCCTGCGCGATCCGGCAAGTTTCCGTCAGGCGACCGTCACCGTCCCCGACCGCGCCTTCGACGAGATGGTCTTTTGCGAGCTGCACATCGGCAGCTTCACCCGCGAGGGCACCTTCCCCGCTGCCGCGCGCTCTGCCGAATTGCGTCGGCTTGCCGACATCGGCATCACCGCCATCGAGATCATGCCCCTCGGCCAGTTTCCGGGCGCTCGTGGCTGGGGCTACGACAGCGTCCTGCCCTGGGCCCCGCAGCACAGCTACGGCACGCCCGAGGACCTGGCCGCGCTGGTGGACGCGGCGCACGGGATGGGACTGTCGGTCTTCCTGGACGTCGTCTTCAACCACTTCGGCCCCAAGGGCTGCAAGCTGGACGAGATCTGCCCCGAATTCTTCCTGGATGAAGAGAACGACTGGGGCCGCAAGATCGACTACAGCCGCCCCGAGGTCCGCGCCTACTTCATCGGCTGCGCACGGCACTGGCTGGACGCCTATGGCTTCGACGGGCTGCGGGTTGACGCGGCCCATTCGATGGAAGACCCCTCCGACCCGCATATCGTGGTCGAGATGGCCCAGACCCTAAGCCAGACCGATTTCGGCCACCGCATCCACCTGGTGGCCGAGGACAGCTCGAACAAGGTCGGCTGGTACGACCCGGCGGCGGGCCTCTTCGATGCCACGTGGGACGACGACTACCACCATGCGTTGCACGTCCTGCTGACGGGGGAAGGCTTCGGCTACTACAAGGATTTCGTGAGGGACCCCCACGCTGACCTGCGCCTTGCACTCCGCGATGGCCAGGCGCTGCAGGGCCAGCCCCGTCGGTCGGGCGACGTGAAGGGCGAGCCTTCGGGCCACCTGCCGCCGCGCTGCTTCGTGAACTTCAACCTGAACCACGACCATGCCGGGAACCGGCCAAAGGGCGAAAGGCTGATCTCCTTGATCGGCGCCGACCGCGCGCTGGCGGCCCATGCCCTGCTCTTGTCATCCCCCTGCATCCCCCTGATCTTCATGGGCGAAGAGATCGGCTCGCGCCGGCCCTTCCCCTGGTTCGCCGATTACGGCGGCAAGGCAGCCCAGAAAATGCGCGAGGGGCGCGTCAAGCAGTTCGAGGACCTGCCCGGCAAGGGAAAGGACATGATCGACCCCTTCGATCCCGCGACGCTGCAGCTTGCCTTTCCCTATGCCGGACCGGAACCCCGCGACGCCGAGCTTTGGCTTCGGGTGACGCGCGAGGTGTTGGCACTGCGCCGCGACCGTCTGGTGCCGATGTTCCGGTCAGGCCGCAGCCAGGAATTCGAAATCTCGCGTCTTGGCGACCGCGGCCTGTGCGCCCTGTGGCATTTCAACGCCGGAACGCTGCAGGCCGAGGTGGCCTTCGATCCGGGCGATCCGGAACCGGAGGTCCCGACCGACTTCCGACCGCTTTACCAGCTGGGCCAGGCGGGGGCGCCCCGGTTCCGGTTGGGGATCCTTACCTAAAGCGGGGTGCCAATGATCTTGTCGTCCCGAAGGGTCGCTGCCCGTCGGCGACGCTCGCCGTCCAGGCGGTCGGCACTGCGTGAGGACCAGACCAACCCGGCAAAGGAAATGGCCAGAAGGATCAGGAACACCACGGCTCCGATGGTACGTACGTCGTCCATTGTGTCGCTCCATTGCGGTTTCCGGCCCGTCCGTCCGGGCCTGCCGACCAGCAACCCCGCCGCCGCCGCATTGTTCCCCCGCGGATCCCGACTTGGACAAAGGCGTTAGCGCCACATATCAACGGCCAAAGGCAGTCCGGACGCAGCATGGCGAAAGAGCCGCTTCTCCTTCCCCGGCCCGAGGGGCTGTACTGCCCCGCCGGGGATTTCTTCATCGACCCGCTGCGCCCCGTGCCGCGCGCGCTGATCACGCACGGCCATTCCGACCACGCTCGCCCCGGCCACGGGTCGGTGCTGGCGACGCGGCAGACGCTGGACATCATGGCGATCCGCTATGGCGAGGATTTTGCGGGCAGCCGTCAGGCCTATGACGGCCCGGTCACGCTGGGCGAGGCGAGGGTCACCTTCCACCCGGCGGGCCATGTCCTTGGCTCGGCCCAGATCGCGGTCGAAGGCCGGGGCTGCCGGATCGTGGTCTCGGGCGACTATGCCCGCGTCCCCTCGCCCACCTGCGCCCCGTTCGAGCCGGTGCCCTGCGACATCTTCGTAACCGAGGCGACCTTCGCGCTGCCCGTCTTCCGCCACCCGCCGCCCGAGGTGGAGATCGCGCGCCTTCTCGCCTCGGTCGCGGCCTTTCCCGAACGGTCGCACCTGATCGGGGCCTATGCGCTTGGCAAGGCCCAACGGCTGATCGGGGCGCTGCGCCAGGCCGGGTGGGACGCGCCCATCCACATCCATGGGGCGTTGCAGCGGCTTTGCGACTACCACATCGCGGAAGGCATCGACCTTGGTGACCTGCGCCCGGCGACGACGGGGACGAAGGCGGATTTCGCCGGGGCCATCGTCATCGCCCCGCCCTCGGCCTTCGCCGCCACCTGGGCGCAGCGCTTCCCCGACCCGGTGATCTCCGCCTCGGGCTGGATGCAGGTCCGCGCCCGCGCCCGCCAGCGGGGCGTCGAACTGCCGCTGATCATCTCGGACCATGTCGACTGGCCGCACCTCACCGCCACCATCGAGGAGCTGAACCCCGCCGAGGTGTGGATCACCCACGGCCGCGAGGACGCGCTGATGCGCTGGTGCGAGTTGCAGCAGAGGAAGGCCCGCCCCCTGCACCTCGTCGGCTACGAGGACGAAGCGGAATGAGCCTCGTCGCCTTCGCCACACTTCTGGAACGCCTCGCCTTCACGCCGCAGCGGCTGGGGAAGGAAAGGCTTCTGGCCCAGGCCTTTACCGACAATCCGGACCCACAGCGCGGGCTGATGCTGGCCGCGATCACCGGGGATCTGAAGCTGCGGCAGGTCACACCCAGCCTTCTGCGCGGCCTGACCGAAACGCGAGTAGATGCTCAGCTTTTTGCCGCAAGCTACGACTTCGTCGGCGACCTGGCGGAGACGATCTCGCTGATCTGGCCCGAGGGCACGCGGTCCGACCCGCCGCTGTCCGAGGTGGTGGAGGAACTCGCGACCACGCCCAAGACCCGGCTTCCCGCCGTGATCACCGGGCGGCTCGACAGCCTCGGTCCGTCCGAGCGCTATGCCTACCTGAAGCTTGCCACCGGCGCGCTGCGGGTGGGCGTCTCGGCGCGGCTGGCACGGGCGGCTTTCGCCGGGTGGGCCAACCTGCCGCTGACCGAGGTCGAGGAAATCTGGCACGCCCTGCGCCCGCCCTACCTTGACCTTTTCGCCTGGGCGTCCGGTGCCACCCGCCCCGAGGCTGCCGCCCGCGCGCCGTTCCGGCCGGTGATGCTGTCCACTCCGACCGACCTGGAGCAACTTTCGGCTCTGGATCCCGCCGCCTATGCTGCCGAATGGAAATGGGACGGCATCCGCATCCAGGCCGTCAGCGACGGCGGGACGCGCAGGCTATACTCAAGGACAGGAGAGGACATCAGCGGGGCCTTCCCCGACATCGTTGACCTGATGGACTTCGAGGGAACGCTGGACGGTGAGCTTCTGGTCCGCCGCGGGGACGAGATCGCCAGCTTCGGCGACCTGCAGCAGCGGCTGAACCGCAAGACGGTGACGCCCGCCATGCTCCGTAGCCACCCGGCGGGCCTGCGGCTTTACGACGTGCTGATCTGGGACGGCGAGGACCTGCGCGACCAGCCCTACGACGCCCGCCGCGCGGTGCTGGCCCGGGCGGTGGCGGCGCTGGACGCGCGCATCGATCTGTCGCCCGAATTGCCGTTCCAGACCTGGGACGATCTCGCCGCCCTGCGGGCCGATCCGCCTGCCACGGTGATCGAAGGCGTGATGATCAAGCGCCGCGACAGCCTCTACATGGCGGGCCGGGTGAAAGGCCCCTGGTTCAAGTGGAAACGCGACCCGCACCTGATCGACGCGGTCCTGATGTATGCCCAACGCGGTCACGGCAAGCGGTCGGGCTATTATTCCGACTTCACCTTCGGTGTCTGGAAGGACGACGAGCTTGTCCCCGTCGGCAAGGCCTATTTCGGCTTCACGGACGCCGAACTGAAGGACCTCGACCGCTTCGTCCGCAACAACACGGTGGAACGCTTTGGCTCGGTCCGATCCGTCGCACGGACCAAGGTGGTCGAAGTGGCGTTCGAGGGCCTGAACCGATCCACCCGCCACAAGTCCGGCGTGGCAATGCGCTTCCCCCGGATCAACCGCATCCGCGACGACAAGCCGGCGGCCGACGCCGATCACCTGTCCACGTTGCAGGCGATGCTCAACCGCGACGCCTAGCGCGCCGGATGCGGCCAGCGCGGGTGCAGGGCGTCGATCACGAAGGCATGGCGATGCGCAGCCCCGTGCGCCAGAAGATGCGGATGGTCGGGCGCAAGGTCGGGGTGGTCATGCCTCAGCGCCTCGGGGTCCTGCGCGGGCCAGAGCCGCAGGGTCAGCCCCAACGCCGCGGCGCCCAGCCCCGCCAGCACCAGCGCGACAGCCGACAGGCCCAGTCCCGCACCCAGCCATCCCGCCAGCGGATAGGTCACCAGCCAGCAGGCATGGCTCAGCGCGAACTGCGCCGCAAACAGGGCTGGGCGGTCGCTTTCGTTGGCCGAGCGGTTCAGGATCCGGCCGATCGGTGTCTGGGTCAGCGAGAAACCGAACCCCGCCAGGGCCCAAAGCAGGACCAGCCCCGCGAGTCTTCCCGCCAGCGGCACGGAGGCGACGGCCGCGACCATCAGCCCGGCCCCGCCCAGCATCAGCGGCCGGTCCTCCAGCCGCTGCAGAAGCCGGGGGAGCAGGAGCGCCGCCAGGATCGACCCTCCCCCGAACCCGACGAAGGCAAGCGCCACCTGCGGCGCGCCGAGGTCGAGGCGCGTTTCCACCAGCACCACAGTGTTGACATAGACCATCGCCCCCGCCGCCGCGACGGCTGCCTCCAGCGCCAGAAGCCCCCGCAGGCGCGGGGTGGCGGCATAGATGTGCAAGCCGCGTGTCGCTGTGGCAAGGAACGGCTCGGCCGTTGCCGGTGTCCGCGCGGGCAGGCGTGAGGTGCCGACCAGCAGGGCGGACAGCAGGAAGCCAAGCACCGTGCCGCCAAACAGGACCGGGAAGGAGACCAGCGTCAGCAGGGCGGCGGCGATCAGGGGCGAGGCGATCTGTTCCAGATCCTCGGCCAGGCGCATCAGCGACAGGGCCTGGGTGTAGTCATCCTCCTGCGGGAGGATCTCGGGGATCGTGGCCTGGAAAGCAGGGGTGAACCCGGCCGAGGCGGCCTGGAGGAGGAAGATCAGCACATAGACCTGCCAGACCTGGTCGACGAAGGGCAGCGCCAGCATCACGACCGCGCGGATCAGGTCCAGCGCCACCAGGAAAGCCCGTCGCGGCAGGCGCGCGGCCAGGGCGGCGGCAAGGGGCGCCAGGGTGACATAGGCCACCATCTTGATCGCCAGCGCGGTGCCCAGGACCGCGCCCGCACTATCTCCGGCGAGGTCGTAGGCAGAAGGCCCAGCGCCACGGTCGCCAGACCCGTCCCGGTCAGCGCAACGGCCTGTGCGGCGAAGAGGCGGCGGAAGACGGGATGGGACAGGGGCGCGAGCATGGGCCAAGGCCGTATGGCGGAGAAAAGGCCCGACCGTTGGGCCGGGCCTTGTGGTCCCTGCGTCAGGCCCAGGGACGCAGCGTGGCGTTCTTCTTCTCGAAGCTGTCGATGGCCGCGGCCTTCTCCAGCGTCAGGCCGATGTCGTCGAGGCCGTTCAACAGGCAATGCTTCTTGAACGCATCGACCTCGAACTTGAACGTCTTGCCGTCCGAGGCGGTGACGGTCTGGCTCTCCAGGTCCACCGTGATGCGCGCGTTGGCGCCCTTGCGGGCGTCGTCCATCAGGTGGTCGACCGCGTCCTGCGGGAGGACCACGGGCAGGATTCCGTTCTTGAAGCAGTTGTTGAAGAAGATGTCCGCGAAGCTGGTCGAGATCACGCAGCGGATGCCGAAATCCAGCAGCGCCCAGGGCGCGTGTTCGCGCGACGATCCGCAGCCGAAGTTGTCGCCCGCGACGATGATCTGCGCGTTGCGGTAGGCGGGTTGGTTCAGGACGAAGTCCGGGATCTCTTTCCCGTCCTGGGTGTAGCGCATCTCGTCGAACAGGTTCTTGCCCAGGCCCGACCGCTGGATGGTCTTCAGGAACTGCTTGGGGATGATCATGTCGGTGTCGATGTTCACAAGCGGCATGGGCGCTGCGACGCCGGTCAGGGTGGTGAACTTGTCCATGTCTATCGTCCTTCTTCGCCCGCAAGGGGCACGGGTTGCGGGATCGGTCCCTTGGGATCAAGGACCCAGTCGTAGATCGCGCCGATCTGGCGCGCTTTCCGGTCCCAGGTGAAATGCGCGTCGACGCGGGCCAGGGCGGCGGCGGCAAGGGCTGGGATGGTTGCGGGGGCGGCAATGAGTTCGGCCAGGGCCTTGCGGAAGCCCGCAACGACCTCGGACCGCGAGCCCATCTTGACCTTGATGCCGGTGCCTTCGGTGACAAGTTCTCCTGGTCCGGCGTAGTCGGCGATGACGGGGACGACGCCAAGCGCCATCGCCTCAAGCACGACGCCACCGCCGAATTCGCGGACCGAGGGGAAGGTAAGGAGCTGCGACCGGGCGAGAAGGGTCTGCACGTCCTTGTGGTCGATCCAGCCGTGCAGGGTGACCGACTGCGACAAGCCCCTGGCGGCGATCATGTCCTTCAGCGCGGGCATAAGCGGGCCATCACCCAAGATGTCGAGCACCATGGTGCCGTCGCGCAGGAAGGGTTCGGCGGCCTCAATCAGCATGTCGGGGCCCTTGTAGGGCACGAGGCGGCCGACGAAGGCGCAGCGGATGGGAAGGGTGCCGGGTTGCGCGGCGCGGAGGGAAAAGCGAGCTGGGTCGATGCCGTTTTCCGGGATCAGGGTCAGGCGGTCGCGGGCGGCGCGGAACTCGGACGCGGTGTGGCACGAGCCTGCGATGATGGCGGCGCTGGCGCGGATCATGCGGCTGCGCGCGGGCGACAGGCGATAGGCGCCCCGGACGTAAGAGAGCCATTCCCGTTCGCGCCTGCGTTCGGCGTCAAAGCCCTTGGGCCAGGGGACGCCGCCGTTGAGCGGGCCCATGACGAACGGGACGCGCGCCTTCCGGCAGCGGGCGGCGATCAGGCTGTTCGCCGTGGGGGTCAGCGGCGTGACGCGGTGGACGATATCGAACGCGCCCGCCTGGATGCTGGGGCCGAACTTGGCCCAGAGCTTCCGTTCGAAATAGGGGTAGGCGAGTTTCGAGGATAGGGCCGTGACCATGGTCCAGCCCTTGCCCTTGCCCATGCGCAGGACCTCGGCCAGTTTCCAGATCGGCCTTGCGACGGCCTCGCTGTCGATGGCGGTGAAGTCCTGACCCTCGACCAGGCCCGCGCGCAGGAAGGCGTCGCGGTTGCGGATTTGGGTCACGATGTGGACGTCGTAATGGGCGCGCAGCGCGGTGGCGATGGACCAGCCAACCAGCGGGACCGAAACCCATTCAGGGTTCGCGGCCTCGGCAATGACCAGGACCCGCATCCGAGGGGCGGGGGGCTGGTCATCTGGGGTCGGCTGGTCGGGCATCGGTCAGACTGTCTCGCCCATCAGCTCGCGCACGTCGGTCAGGTGGCCGGTGATCGCCGCCGCCGCCGCCATCGCGGGGGACATCAGATGCGTGCGACCGCCCCGGCCCTGACGGCCCTCGAAGTTGCGGTTGGACGTGGCCGCGCAGCGCTCGCCCGGTTGCAGCTGGTCGGGGTTCATCGCCAGGCACATCGAGCAGCCGGCAAGCCGCCATTCGAAGCCCGCGTCGATGAAGATCTGCGCCAGGCCCTCTTCCTCGGCCTGCGCCCGGACAAGGCCCGAGCCGGGGACGACCATCGCCCGCATCCCGTCCTTGATCTTCTTGCCCTTCAGGATCGCCGCGGCGGCCCGCAGGTCTTCGATCCGGCCGTTGGTGCAGGAGCCGATGAAGACCGTGTCGATCTTGATGTCGGTCAGCTTCATCCCCGGCGTCAGGCCCATGTAGTCCAGCGACCGCTTCGCCGCCTCGACCTTGCCACCAGAGAAGCTTTCGGGCGCCGGGACCAGGCCGGTGATCGGCAGCACATCCTCGGGCGAGGTGCCCCAAGTCACGACCGGCGCGATATCCTCGCCGCGGATCGTCACGACCTTGTCGAAATGCGCGCCCTCGTCGGTGAAAAGGGTCTTCCAATAGGCCAGAGCGGCCTCCCACTTCGCGCCTTTCGGAGCGTGCGGGCGGCCCTTCACATACTCGAAGGTCTTCTCGTCCGGCGCAATGAGGCCCGCCCGGGCGCCGCCCTCGATCGCCATGTTGCAGACGGTCATCCGGCCTTCCATCGACAGCTCACGGATCGCCTGGCCGCAGTATTCGATCACATAGCCCGTGCCGCCCGCCGTGCCGGTGGCACCGATGACCGACAGCGTGATGTCCTTGGCCGTCACGCCGGGGCGCAAGGACCCGGTGATCTCGACCTTCATGTTCTTCGACTTCTTCTGGATCAGCGTCTGGGTGGCCAGCACATGCTCCACCTCCGACGTCCCGATCCCGTGCGCCAGCGCGCCGAAGGCCCCGTGCGTTGCCGTATGCGAGTCACCGCAGACCACGGTCATCCCCGGCAGGGTCCAGCCCTGTTCGGGGCCGACGATGTGGACGATGCCCTGGCGGATGTCGGTCACGGGATAGTAGTTGATCCCGAAATCCTTGGCGTTCTTGTCCAGCGCCGCCACCTGGATGCGGCTTTCCTCGGGCATCTGCGCCGGGTTCTCGCGGCCTTGCGTCGTCGGCACGTTGTGGTCCGGCACGGCGATGGTCTTCTCCGGCGCGCGGACCTTGCGGCCGGTCATGCGCAGGCCTTCGAATGCCTGGGGGCTGGTCACTTCGTGGACCAGGTGCCGGTCGATATAGAGGAGGCAAGTGCCATCCTCGGCCTGATGGACGACGTGGTCGTCCCAGATCTTGTCATAAAGCGTACGAGGAGCCATGGCTCTCACCTGTTCTTGGGATGGCTGGGATAGGCGAAGCGGCGCGGGCGCGCGGGACGGCGGGCGTCAGGCGCGGGCGAGGATCGAGCGGGTCATGCCGAAGAAGCGGGCCGGAAGCCGCGCATGATCGGTGATGTTGAAGTAGATGAACCCGTGCATGGCGGCGATATACGCTCGAAATCGCCGTGAAGCAAGCTATCTGCCCTTCCCAGACAATGGAGAATGGCGATGCGCGGGGCGATGATGGCGGTGGCACTGGGGGCGGCGATGGCGACAGGGGCGATGGCCGAAACCTACAAGGGCTACGAGATGCCGCCCTACCGCGTCGAACAGGCCGACGGGCCGATGGAACTGCGCAGCTACGACACGCATGTCGTGGCCGAAGTCACCGTGCGCGGCGGGCGCGAAGGCGCGATCGGGGCCGGGTTCCGGACGCTTGCGGGCTACATCTTCGGCGGCAACGAACGGGGCGAGAAGATCGCGATGACCGTCCCCGTGGCGCAGACCCCGGTGGCCGAGGGCACCTGGACCATCCGCTTCATGATGCCCGCCGCCAAAGCCCCGGACCTGCCCGCGCCCGAGGCCGGCGCCATCCGCTTCGTCACCGTCGAGCCGGGCCGACAGGTGGCCCTGCGCTTCTCCGGCGGGCGGGGCGAGAAGGTGCTGGCCGAGCGCGCCGCCGAACTGCGCGACTGGGCTGCGTCCAAGGGTCTGACGATCACGGCGGGACCGCACTACTACTTCTACGACGGGCCGATGACCCTGCCCTGGAACCGCCGGAACGAGGTCGCCTTCTCGGTCGAATAGCCGGCACATCGGGCCTTTCGCCGCCCCACGGCAGGTGATAGCCAGCCCGCGTCATGACTTCCTCTCGCAATCCGGTCCTGGGCATCTGGCTGATGGTCGCCGCCGTCGCGGCCTTCGCCGCGCAGGACGCCTTCGCCAAGCATCTGGCGGGGACCTATTCGACCCAGATGATCATCATGATCCGCTACTGGGTCTTCGCGGGCTTCGTCCTCCTCCTCGCCCTGCGTCGACCCGAGGGACCACGCGCCGCGATCCGCTCCACCCGCCTGCCCGCGCATCTGGTCCGATCCTGCCTTCTGGTCGCCGAGATCTGCCTGATCGTCTGGGGCTACACGCAGATCGGCCTGATCAATTCCTTGGCCGTGTTCTCGGTCTGCCCGCTTCTGATCGTCGCGCTTTCTGGCCCGATCCTGGGCGAGCGCATCAGCTGGCAACGCTGGGCTGCCGTGGGCGCGGGGCTGGTCGGTGTCCTTGTCATCCTGCGGCCCGGAATGGGCGTCTTCTCCTGGGCCGCGATCCTGCCGCTGGCGGCGGCCTTCCTCTTCGCGCTCTACTCCGTCCTGACCCGGCTCACCACGCGGGACGAGCCGACCTTCCCCGCCTTCTTCTGGCCCGGCGTGATCGGAGCGGTGCTGATGACCGGCCTCGGCCTGCCGCATCTGAAGCCGATGCTCCCCAGCGATGCAGGCTTCCTGGCCGTCTATGTCGCGCTCTCGATCCTGTCGCACTGGCTGCTTCTCAAGTGCTACGAACAGGTCGAGGCGTCGCGCGTGCAGCCCTATTCCTACCTGCAACTGGTCTTCGTCACCGGCATCGGCATGGCGGTCTATGGCGAGGTGCTGGAGCTTCCCGTCGCCATCGGCAGCGTCATCGTGGTCGGCGCGGGCCTCTATGCCCTCTCGCTGGAACGGAAGACCGCATGACCCACCAGGCGGTGCAGAACACCAGGCTCGGCATCTGGCTGATGATCGCGACGACGCTGGTCTTCGCGGCGCAGGACGGCATCTCGCGCCACCTTGGGTCGAACTACCCGGTGACGATGGTGGTGATGATCCGCTTCTGGTTCTTCGCCCTTTTCGTCCTGGTGCTTGCGGCACGGTCCGAGGGCGGCCTGCGTGCGGCGGCCCGGTCGCATTTCCCCTGGGTGCAGCTTGCCCGCGGCCTGATCCTGGTGGCGGAGATCGCGGTGATGGTCGTGGGCTTCGTGAAGCTGGGCCTGATCAACGCCCATGCGGTCTTTGCCTGCTATCCGCTTCTCGTCGCCGCCCTCTCCGGTCCGATCCTAGGCGAGAAGGTGGGGTGGAGGCGCTGGCTCGCGATCCTGGCCGGGGCCGTCGGCATCCTGATCATCCTGCAGCCCGGCATCGGCGTCTTCTCGCCCTGGTCCCTGGTCGCGCTGTTGGCCGCCGCCATGTTCGCGGTCTACGGCCTTCTGACCCGCTACGTCGCGCGAAAGGACAGCGCCTCGGTCAGCTTCTTCTGGACCGGCGTGGTGGCCGCGATCGCCGCCACTCCCTTCGGCCTGATGCACTGGACCTGGATGACCCCCGCCGACTGGGGATGGATGGCGGTCCTGTGCTGCACGGCCGTGCTGGGGCACTGGCTTCTGATCAAGGCTTTCGCCGTGGCCGAAGCCTCGGCAATCCAGCCCTTCGCCTACCTGCAACTCGTCTGGGCCTCGGGCATCGGCCTTGTCCTCTTTGGCGAGACGCTGCAGATCAACGTCGCCATCGGCGCGGGGATCGTCGTCGCGGCGGGCGTCTTCACCCTCTGGCGCCAGCGCGTGCGCGAGAAGGCTGCGCTGCGGGACGCCTGAAGCGGCAGTTGCCCCGGCCCCGGCCACAGCGTAAAACCGCCGCGGAACCAGACCGGAGACCGCCATGCCCGCCCCGAAACCCGTCGTCCTGTGCATCCTCGACGGCTGGGGCATCGGCCCGAACCCGGAAACCTCGGCCCCCGCCCAGGCGCACGTGCCGACCTTCAACCATCTCTGGGCCACCTGTCCCCATGCCACGCTGACGACCTTCGGCCCGGACGTGGGCCTGCCGACCGGGCAGATGGGCAACTCCGAGGTCGGCCACACCAACATCGGCGCGGGGCGAGTCGTGGCGATGGACCTTGGCGCAATTGACTTGGCCGTCGAGGACGGAAGCTTCGCGAAGAACCCGGCGATCCTGGACTTTGCTGCCAAGGTGAAAGCCAAGGGCGGCACCGCGCACCTGATGGGCATCGTCTCGGACGGGGGCGTGCATGGCCATGTGAACCACGTCCTCGCCGCCTGCCGGGCCATCACGGCGCTTGGCGTCCCCGTCGCGCTGCACGCGATCACCGATGGCCGCGACGTCGCGCCCTCCTCGGCGCAGGGCTTTGTCGAGGCACTGGTCAAGCGCCTGCCCTATGGCGCCAGCATCGCCACCGTGACGGGCCGCTATTGGGCGATGGACCGCGACAACCGGTGGGAGCGGGTGTCCCGCGCCTACGACGCGATCATCCGCGCGCAGGGCGAAACCGCGCCCGACGCTTTGACCGCCGTGTCGAACAGCTATGGCAAGGGCGAGACCGACGAATTCCTCGCCCCCACCGTGATCGACGGCTACTTCGGCGCGCGCGACGGCGACGGCCTCTTCTGCCTGAACTTCCGCGCCGACCGCGCGCGCGAGATCCTGGCGGCTATCGGCGCGCCGGATTTCTCGGCCTTCGAGACCGGCCCGCGCCCCGACTGGTCGGCCCTTCTGGGCATGGTCGAATACTCCGACCTCCACAACGCCTACATGGCCACCGCCTTCCCGAAGCGCGTGCTGGTCAACACGCTGGGCGAATGGGTCGCCGCCCACGGCCTGACCCAATTCCGCCTGGCGGAAACCGAGAAATACCCCCACGTCACCTTCTTCCTGAACGGCGGGCGTGAGGCACCCTATCCCGGCGAGGACCGCGCCATGCCGCCCTCGCCCAAGGTCGCGACCTATGACCTCATGCCCGAGATGAGCGCGGACGAGGTCTCCGACCGCTTCGTCGAGGCGATCGAGAAGGGCTATGACCTGATCGTCGTGAACTACGCCAACCCCGACATGGTCGGCCACACCGGCAGCCTGCCCGCCGCGATGAAGGCCTGCGAGGCGGTGGACCGCGGCCTGACCCGGGCCTTGGCAGCACTGACGGCCAAGGGCGGGGCGATGATCGTCACCGCCGACCACGGCAACTGCGAGGTGATGGTGGACCCGGTGACCGGCGGTCCGCACACCGCGCATACGGTGAACCCGGTCCCGGTGATCCTGGTCGGCGGCCCGGCCGGGGCAACCCTCCGCACCGGGCGTCTTGCGGACCTGGCACCTACGCTCCTCCAGCTCATGGGCCTGCCGCAACCGCCCGAAATGACCGGACAATCGCTCATCGCATGATCCGCACCGCCGCCCTTCTCTGCCTTCTGGCGCTGCCCCTTCGGGCGGAAACCGTGGCCGAACAGGCGGCGAGGGCAGCGGCCGACCTGCAAGAAGCCGTCGCTGCGCTGGAAACCGCGACCGAGACGCGGGACCGGGTTTCGGCCCTGTCGCAGACCATCCGGGCCTATGAAGCTGGCCTTGCCGCCCTGCGTGGCGCACTGCGCGAAGTCGCGCTTCGCGAGGCCGCGCTTACCCGGGCCTTCGACGCCAAGCGCGAAGGGATCGGCCGGCTTCTTGGCGTGCTCGCCACGATGGAGGCGAACCCCGGCCCGCTTCTCCTTCTGCATCCCGAAGGCGCCGTCAGCTCGGCACGGTCCGGCATGATCCTCGCCGACGTCACCCCTGCGCTTCAGTCCGAGGCCGCCCAGCTGAAGGTCGAACTCCAGGAACTCGCCGACCTCCGCGCCTTGCAGCTTTCGGCGGGCGCAGTGCTGGAGAAAGGCCTCGCCAGCGCTCAGGCCGCGCGGACCGAACTGTCGAAAGCGATCTCGGACCGGACCGATCTGCCGAAACGTTTCACCGAGGACCCCGAAGTCCTGAAAGGCCTGCTCGACAGCGCCGACACGCTGGACGCGTTTGCCGCCGGCCTGTCGCCCGATGCGGAAAGCGGCACCTCCTTCGCGGGCGAAAAGGGCCGCCTGCCGCTGCCGGTGCTTGGCACCATTCTCCGCCGCCCCGACGAGGCCGACGCCGCCGGTGTCCGCCGCCCGGGCGTGACGCTTGCCACCCAGCCCCTTGCCCTTGTCACCGCGCCGTGGCCCGCGACCATCCGCTACCGCGGTCCGCTGCTCGACTACGGAAATGTGATGATCCTCGAGCCGGGGGACGGCTATCTGTTGGTTCTTGCAGGGATGGAAACCCTGTATGGCGAAGTGGGAGAAGTGGTCGCCGCGGATGCTCCGCTTGGCCTCATGGGCGGGTCCTCGGGCGGATCGGCGGAATTCGTGGCGGGGTCGCCAGATGGCTCTGGTGGGCGCGACACGGAAACGCTTTATATGGAACTCAGACAGGGGGCCGCCCCCGTGGACCCGATCCCGTGGTTCGCCGGACTTGCCCGCACAGGAGACTGACGAGGATGAAGAAGCATGTGATGGCCGCCCTGGCCGGAACCGTCGCCGGTGTGATCGCCACCACCCAGATCGCCGGCCCCCTCGTCGCGCAGGAGGCGGTCCAGGAAAGCACGGTCTACGATCAACTCGACCTCTTCGGCGACATCTTCGAACGGGTGCGCGCGCAATACGTGGAAGAGGTGCCGACCGACGAACTGGTCACCGCCGCGATCAACGGGATGCTCACCTCGCTCGACCCGCATTCCAGCTACCTCTCCGCCAAGGACTTCGAGGACATGCAGGTCCAGACCCGGGGCGAGTTCGGCGGCCTCGGGATCGAGGTCACCCAGGAAGAGGGTTTCATCAAGGTCATCGCGCCGATGGACGACACCCCCGCCGACAAGGCCGGGATCCTGGCGGGCGACTACATCACCCATGTCGACGGCGAGCCGGTCTCCGGTCTTCTGCTGGACGAGGCGGTGGAAAAGATGCGCGGCCCCATCGGGTCGGAAATCATCATCACCATCGTCCGCGAAGGCACGCCCGAACCCTTCGACGTGTCGATCATCCGCGACACGATCAAGCTGACGGCCGTGCGGGGCCGCGTGGTCGGCAATACCGTCGTGCTGCGGATCACCACCTTCAACGACCAGACCACCAGCGGGATGACCGAAGCGCTGAAGAAGGGGCTGGAGGAACTTGGCGGCATGGCGAACCTTGACGGCGTCGTCGTCGACCTGCGCAACAACCCGGGCGGCCTTCTGAACGAGGCGATCACCGTGTCCGACAGCTTCCTCGACAAGGGAGAGATCGTTTCGACCCGGGGCCGCGACCCGCAAAGCGGCGAGCGTTACAATGCGCAACCCGGTGACCTGATCGAAGGCAAGCCGATCGTGGTCCTGATCAACGGCGGCTCCGCCTCGGCCTCCGAAATCGTCGCCGGCGCGCTGCAGGACCACCGCCGCGCCATCGTCGTCGGCACGAAAAGCTTCGGCAAGGGGTCCGTCCAGACGCTGATCCCGCTGCGTGGAGACGGGGCGATGCGGCTGACCACGGCGCGCTACTACACGCCGTCGGGCCGTTCGATCCAGGCGCTTGGCATTTCCCCGGACATCGTCGTCCAGCAACCCGCCCCGCCGCCCGCGGACGAAGCTACCGCCGAAGAGGAGAAATCGGCCGCACTGCGCGAACGGTCCGAGGCCGACCTGCGCGGCGCGATTTCCAACGACTCGATGACCGACGAGGAAAAGCGGCTCTACCAGGAAGAGCAGCAGCGTGCCGAGGAATCGGCCAAGCTGAGGGATGAGGACTATCAGCTCGCTTACGCCGTCGACATCATCAAGGGCCTGACCGCCATCGCGCAGGAAGAACCCTGACGCGATGGCTGACGCCGACGGCCTGCCCTATCGTCCCTGCGTGGGCGTCGTCCTGATCGACGCCCGCGGCCTGGTCTTTGCCGGCCAGCGGATCGACAGCCCCTCGCCCGCATGGCAGATGCCGCAGGGCGGGATCGACGAGGACGAAAAGCCCAAGGAAGCCGCCTACCGCGAGCTGTGGGAGGAAACGGGCGTCACGCGCGACAAGGTTGATTTCGTCGCCAAGACCCACGGCTGGGTGACCTACGACCTCCCGCCCGAACTGCTGGGCAAGGTCTGGGGCGGCAAGTATCGCGGCCAGCGGCAGAAGTGGTTCCTGTTCCGTTTCAAGGGTCAGGACAGCGACATCAGGATCGCCACCGACCACGCCGAATTCTCGACCTGGCGCTGGATCCTTGCGGACGAGATGGTGGAAAGCATCGTGCCCTTCAAGCGCGCGGTCTACGACGAAGTCATCCGCAGCTTCCGGGCCTATCTGGCCTGACCCCGCATTGATGTATCGCAAGGCTTGCAGGGCGGGTTCCCGCTACCATATCGCTATGGTCAGCCGGGGTGCCTTACATGAACATCGCCTTGTCCTTGGTCCTGGTATTCGCGTCGCTCCTTCTGGCCGAGTTGGCCGCGCAGGCCCTGCTCGTTGCGGCTTCCGCTGCGCCCGAGCCGGCGCACGGCCCCTTTGGCCTTCTTCCCGGGCTTGCTCTGACCCGGCTTGGCATGGCGCTCGCCTTCGTCGGCCTGTGGTTGATGGTGCGCTATGACCAGGTCGAGAGGATCTGGACCTTCGTCCTCTTCTGGTGGGTGATGCTCGCGCTTTACGAGGTCGGCCAGGCCGTCGGTCCCAGCTATGGCTGGAGTGACGCGGTCAGCGGGATTGTTGCCGCAAGTGTCGGGCTGCCGCTCGCGGGACTCGTCGTTTCGCGGTTGCTGCGGGCCTGACGCGAAAAGAGGCGGACGAAGGAACCCGTTCCCGAAACCGGCGGTCTTTGCCGATCCGGCGGGAAATCCATCCAGCCCACCCTTGCATCGCGGAACACCTGCCCGCGCCATTCCCGCAGCACGGCATTTCCGCCTTTTCTTGTGCGCGCCAACCGGCGGTTGCTTGAATTCCGCCCCTTTCCCGGGCTACGGACCCGCGCAACTGCGGCCTTGTCCGTGCTGAAAGGTTGTCCGATGTCCCTGCAAATCCACGCCCCGATCCCCGAGCTCTACGTCTCCTACGACAGCGCCCAGAAGCTGAAGGTCGAGGCCGGGAACCTTCCCTCCTGGGATCTGACCCCGCGCCAGATCTGCGACCTGGAGCTTCTGATGAACGGCGGCTTCCATCCGCTCAAGGGGTTCATGAGCGAGGCCGACTACGACGGCGTCGTCGCCAACATGCGCACCGCCGATGGCACGCTTTGGCCGATGCCGATCACGCTGGACGTGTCGGAGGCCTTCGCCGACAAGGTCGAGCCCGGCCAGGACATCGCGCTGCGCGACCAGGAAGGCGTGATCCTGGCGATCCTGTCGATCAGCGACAAATGGGTCCCGAACAAGGCCGTGGAGGCCGAAAAGGTCTTCGGCGCCGACGATCTCGCCCACCCGGCGGTCAACTACCTGCAAAACCAGGCGGGCAAGGTCTACCTCGGCGGCCCGGTGACCGGCATCCAGCAGCCCGTCCACTATGACTTCAAGGCCCGCCGCGACACGCCCAATGAACTCCGCGCCTTCTTCCGCAAGATGGGCTGGCGCAAGGTCGTGGCCTTCCAGACCCGCAACCCGCTCCACCGTGCGCACCAGGAACTGACCTTCCGCGCCGCGCGCGAGGCCGAAGCCAACCTCCTGATCCACCCGGTCGTCGGCATGACCAAGCCGGGCGATGTCGACCACTTCACCCGTGTCCGCTGCTATGAGGCAGTGCTGGACAAGTACCCGGCCCAGACCACGGCGCTCAGCCTCCTCAACCTCGCCATGCGCATGGCCGGCCCGCGTGAGGCGGTCTGGCACGGCATCATCCGCAAGAACCACGGCTGCACCCACATGATCGTCGGCCGCGACCATGCCGGCCCGGGCAAGAACTCCCAAGGCAAGGACTTCTACGACCCCTACGCCGCGCAGGAGCTTTTTGCCCA
Organism: Tabrizicola sp.; assembly: GCF_041913445.1. Classification (GTDB taxonomy): domain Bacteria; phylum Pseudomonadota; class Alphaproteobacteria; order Rhodobacterales; family Rhodobacteraceae; genus Tabrizicola. The sequence goes on along the minus strand of NZ_JAYSFG010000022.1, from coordinate 21,613 downwards.
GCACGCCAAGGAAATCGGCATCGAGATGGTCGACTTCAAGCACATGGTCTACGTGCAGGAAAAGGCCCAGTACTACCCCGCGAACGAGATCCCGGAAGGCTCCACGGTCCTCGACATCTCGGGCACCGAACTGCGCCGCCGTCTGCGCGAAGGCCTGGACATCCCGGAATGGTTCTCGTTCCCGGAAGTCGTCGCCGAACTCCGCAAGACCAGCCCCGCGCGGTCCAAGCAGGGCTTCACCGTGTTCTTCACCGGCCTCTCCGGCTCGGGCAAGTCCACCATCGCCAACGCGCTGATGGTCAAGCTGATGGAGATGGGCGGGCGCCCCGTGACGCTTCTCGACGGTGACGTGGTGCGCAAGCACCTGTCGTCGGAACTCGGCTTCTCCAAGGAACACCGCGACCTGAACATCAAGCGCATCGGCTATGTCGCCTCCGAAATCACCAAGAACGGCGGCATCGCGATCTGCGCCCCCATCGCGCCATATACCGCGACCCGCCGCGCCGTGCGTGAGATGATCGAGGCCTTCGGCGCCTTCGTCGAGGTCCACGTGGCGACCAGCCTCGAGGAATGCGAACGCCGCGACCGCAAGGGTCTCTACAAGCTGGCGCGGGAAGGCAAGATCAAGGAGTTCACCGGGATCTCCGACCCCTATGAAGCCCCGACGAACGCCGAGTTGGTGGTGGACACCGAGAATGTCGACGTCGACCACTGCGCGCACCAGGTGCTTCTGAAGCTGGAGCAGATGGGCCTGATAAAGGCCTGACCGACCCGGCAACAATCGAAAAGGCCGCGCTTCCGGGCGCGGCCTTCTGCATTACTCGGCCCGCATCATCCGGCGCAGCAGCCCGTCCTTCAGCACATACTGGTGATAGAGCGCCATCAGCGCATGGCCCAGGACGACCAGCATCAACAGGTTCGCGGCCAGCCCGTGCACCTCGCCCACATCGAGGCCCAGGAAGAACACGCTGATCCCGCCCAGCGGCACCGCGATCATCAGAAGGTAGATCAGCCGGTGGCCCCAGTCGGCGGCCATCACCGACAGGCTCCCCGGCTCACCCGGGGCCGCGGGGGCACCTCGGCCAAGCCGCACCAGCACCCGCACCACGACCAGCGCCAGGATCGCCAGGCCGATGGCGACATGGGGCACGAAACCCGCCGCGCCGCCCTCTTCGACGACCTCCATCGCCTCTTCCGCGCCCTCGCCGGTGAACCAGGCGGTGACGATCAGGATGGCGATCAGCCAGTGCAGGCCGATCTGCAGGCCGGAATATCCCGTGGTGGTTTTCATGACTGACCCTCGTTCGTGACGGAACCAATACGGCAAAGTCTACCGGTTCCGTCGCAGAAGGCCAGTCAGCACGCGCCTTGCAGCGCGGCGCGTCAGTGCACGCTTACGGGCGTGAAGTCATGTTCCCGCGCCAGATGGAAAGCGAGCTTCTTGTCCGCGACCAGGGCCAGCTGGCGACCATCCGCCCCATGGACCGACCAGATCACCTCAACCTCGCCCACCTGCTCACGCACTTCGTCCGGCAGCTCGGCCACCGCGACCTCGCGGACATAGACGATGCGGTCCGCGCCCTGCGGCAACCCGTTGAATGGCGTATTCATCATTTGCCCCCTTTCTGGCTGGCATCCTTGCGGCCGATCCGGATCGTCTGCACCACGGTTTCCGGGACATGGCGGCGCAGGTCGACGTGAAGAAGCCCGTTCTCCATCGTGGCCCCTGCAACCTCGACCCCGTCCGCCAGCACGAAGCTCCTCTGGAACGCGCGGCTGGCGATCCCGCGATGCAGGAACACCCGTTCCCCCGCGTCGTCGGCCTGACGGCCCCGGACGACCAGTTGGCGGTCCTCCACGGTGATCGACAGGTCTTCCTCGCGGAAGCCCGCGACGGCCAGCGTGATCCGGTAGGCGTGTTCCGCCACCGCCTCGATGTTGAACGGAGGATAGCCCTCGGCCCCCGATTTCGCGGTGCGTTCCACCAGCCGTTCCAGCTGCTCGAACCCCAGAAGGTAGGGATGGGCCGTGAAGCTCAGTTTCGTCATCGGACAGTCCTTGGCATAAGCGACGGTTCGGTCTTCGCGGCCCTGGATCAGGCACCGCATGGCATGAATATGGGGCCGCCGAGAGAACCCCGCAAGCCCCCGCCGCCCCGCAGAATCCGGTCATTCCGATGCGAATTCGCGCAGAAACCTTCACGCTTTGCCAAGGCTTCCTATATCCTGTCCGAAAGGCAGGAATCGATTCGTCAGCCATGAACGCCCCCACCGAACTCAGCCATGAAGAGATGCTGGGCATCCGTCTGGAAGTCCTCCGTCGCGAACACCGCGACCTGGACGAGGCCATTCATGCCCTGGAAACCAACGGCCGCCCCGACCAGCTGACCCTGCGCCGGCTCAAGAAGCAGAAGCTGGCGCTGAAGGACCAGATCGTGAAGATCGAGGACATGCTGATCCCCGATATCATCGCCTGACGCTTGCCCCTTTGTGCAAGCCAAGGTAATCGCCCCTGAAACCAAGGGGGCGCGCATGGCCGTATCCGTCGGAATCATCATGGGGTCGCAAAGCGACTGGCCCACCATGAAGGCCGCCGCCGAAATCCTGGACGACCTCGGCATCCCTTACGAGGCGAAGATCGTCTCTGCCCACCGCACCCCGGATCGCCTCTGGGACTACGGCAAGACCGCCGTGGCACGGGGCTTGAAGGTCATCATCGCGGGCGCGGGCGGGGCCGCGCACCTTCCCGGCATGATGGCGTCGAAGACCCGCGTGCCGGTGATCGGTGTGCCCGTCCAGACCAAGGCGCTGTCGGGCGTCGACTCGCTCTATTCCATCCTCCAGATGCCCAAGGGCTACCCCGTCGCCACCATGGCCATCGGCGGCGCGGCCAACGCGGGCCTGATGGCGGCGGCGATCCTTGCCACCTCTGATCCCGCCATCGCCCAGCGTCTGGACGCCTGGCGCGACGCCCTCTCCGCCTCGATCCCCGAGGAGCCTTCGGATGACTGAACTCCCCCAAGGCTCCACCATCGGCATCCTCGGCGGCGGGCAACTCGGCCGGATGCTCTCGGTCGCCGCCAGCCGGCTTGGCTACCGCTGCCACATCTATGAACCGGGGGCCGCCCCCGCAGGCGACGTGGCCCACAGCGTCACCACCGCGCCCTATGAAGACGAAGCCGCCCTTCGCCGCTTTGCCGAAGCCGTGGACGTCATCACCTACGAATTCGAGAACGTCCCCACCTCGGCCCTCGACCTCCTGGAATCGCTGAAACCCATCCGCCCGAACCGCCGCGCCCTGGCGATCAGCCAGGACCGGGTCAGCGAGAAGAGCTTCCTGAACGACCTCGGCCTTGCCACCGCCCCCTGGGCCGCCGTGAACTCCGAGGCCGACCTCCGCGCCGCGGTCGACAAGCTCGGCCTCCCCGCGATCCTGAAGACCACGCGCCTTGGCTATGACGGAAAGGGCCAGGTCAAGCTGACCGCCGCCGCAGATATCCCCGCGGCCTGGGCCTCGATGGACGACGCGCCCTGCGTCCTGGAAGGCTTCGTCGCCTTCGACCGCGAGGTCAGCGTCATCGCCGCCCGCAGCCTCGACGGCCAGGTCGCCTGCTTTGACCCGGGTGAGAACGTCCACCGCGAAGGCATCCTGCGCACCACCACGGTCCCCGCACGCCTGTCCCCCAGCCAGCGCTCCGACGCCATCCTGCTGGCCGCCCGCATCCTGAACGCGCTGGACTATGTCGGCGTCATGGGCGTCGAACTTTTCGTCACCCCGCAGGGCCTGCTAGTGAACGAGATCGCCCCGCGCGTCCACAACTCCGGCCACTGGACGCAGCAAGGCTGCACCGTCGACCAGTTCGAACAACACATCCGCGCCGTCACTGGCCTGCCCTTGGGCGACGGCAACCGCTACGCCGACGTGGTGATGGAGAACCTGATCGGCGACGATGTCCTCAAGGTCCCCGACCTCCTCAAGGCCCGCAACATCGCCGTCCACCTCTACGGCAAGGGCGCCCCCCGTCCCGGGCGCAAGATGGGCCATGTGAACCGGATCACTCGGACCTGACGCCTCCTCGTGCGCCTTCGGCTTCTCGTCGGAAGACCCCGCGAGGAGAACCGAAGTGCACGACGAGCCCGCCGGTTGATCCCGATCAGGGCACCGATCCCCACCTTGTGCGTTACCTCGGTCATCGACCCCCGCCGAGGCACATCATGGCCGAGAAATCCTCCGTCTACACCCGCACCGCCCGATGGATTGCGCAGCTTTCTGGCCGCCCGATCACCTTCCTCCTGGCCGTCGCCTCGATCGTCGTGTGGCTGGTCACCGGTCCCATCTTCGGCTTCTCGGACACCTGGCAACTGGTCATCAACACTGGCACCACCATCATCACCTTCCTGATGGTCTTCCTGATCCAGAACACCCAGAACCGCGACACCACCGCGATGCAGCTGAAGCTGGACGAGCTGATCCGGGCCACCAAGGGCGCGCACCTGTCGCTTCTGGACCTGGAAGAGCTGGAAGAACGCGAGCTTGCCGCCTTCGTCAAGCAGTACGAGGAACTCGCCGCGATGGGGCGCAAACAGCTGGACAAGGGCAAGCCCGATACCGGGACGCCCGAGATCGTCAGCCAGACTGCACCACCTGAAAAGTCTCTTTCACAACGGCGGCCAGCGTCAGCGAAGGATCGAACCGCCCCTCGCGCAAGAAGGCGATCACCTGGCGGATGACCACGGGGTTCACCATCATGAAGGTATGGGTCACCGGCAGGACGAGGTGGTCGGCCATCCCTTCCAGCTTGGTGCTTTCCACTGTGACCTTGCCGTCATTCGCCCCCGGCAGCATCGCGTTCCACACGGGGTTCAGGCTGCGAGTCCCCGCGATTATCCCCAGCGGGTAATCGGCAGGCGGCAGCCGGTTCGGCCAGCTTTCCGGCCCGGTCCCCAGCGACAGGCCCGCCTTGCCGTTCACCATGCTGAACACCGGATTGTCGCCAAGGCGGTCCACCAGTTCGGACCCGTGGTTCGGCGGGGCCAGCATCACGACCCGACCCATCAGCGCCGGACGCTCCCGCGTCAGCCAGTCGCGCAGAAGGATGCCGCCCATCGAATGCGTGACGAAATGCACCCGGCCCGGCCCCGCCGCCGTCACGGCGCGGCCGACTTCCTCGACCAGGTCCTCGGGCGCGGCCTTGGTCGACGGATAGGCCCAGTTGACCACCCGGAACCCCGACTTCTTCAGCGCAAGGGCCATCGGCGCCAGCGAGGCGTCGGTCCGCGCCAGCCCATGCAGCAGCACCACGACCTCACCCGGCCCCGCGCCTTCCTCGGTCGCAGGGGCGGGCAGGAAGCGGGCAAGGCGTCCGGTCAGCCACATGGCGGCAGCTTGCGCCCCGCCGTCCCGCGCCTCAAGCCCGGAATTCCTCCCACTGGACAAAGCCGACGCAGCGTCACAGGCTTCCCCGCATGGCAAAGTTCAAGCCCCGCCTCGCCGCCCGCGCGCTGATCCTGCACGAAGACCGGCTCTTGCTGGTGAACGCCTATCCCAAGGCGCGGCTCGGCCTCTGGTGCGCCCCCGGCGGCGGATGCGAGGCCGGGCAGTCGCTGCCCCAGAACCTCGCCCGTGAAGTCCATGAGGAAACCGGCCTGACAATCACCGTCGGCGCCCCGGTCCTGGTGAACGAATTCCACGACCCCGACACCGGCTTCCACCAGGTCGACCTCTTCTTCCGCTGCACCCTTGTCGCCGGCAAGCTCGACAACGCCTGGCGCGACCCCGAAGGCGTCGTCACCCAGCGCCGCTTCTTCAGCCGGACCGAGCTTGCTGCGGGTCACATCCGCTTCAAGCCCGACAGCCTCCCCGATGCCGCCTGGGGGACCGCCGCGGCCCTTTACGACCGGCTGGAAGTGATCCTGAAATGAGCCGCGCTTTCGTCAACGAAGACGCCGGAGCCGACCGCCCCGACCTGCCGGAGCTTCCCGTTCCCCCCGGCCCGAACATCGTCACCCCCCGTGGCCTTGCCGCCCTTCACGCCCAGATCGCCCAGCGGCAGGCCGACCTTGCGGCCCTGAAATCCCGACCTGACCGGCTGGACAAGCTCCCCGAAGCCGCCGCCGAGCGTGACCTCCGCTGGCTGGAGGCCCGCCTGAAAGCCGCCGTCGTCATCGACCCTGCCGCCCACGACCTGACCGAAGTCGCCTTCGGCCTCGCCGTCACCGTGGCCGACGAGGACGGCAAGGAAACCACCTACGAGATCGTGGGCGAGGACGAAGCCGACGCCCCCCGCCATCGCATCGCGCCCAATTCCCCGCTTGCCCGGGCGCTTCTCGGCGCGCAGGTCGGGGATGTGGTGACCTGGCGCCGACCTTCCGGCGCGCTGGACCTGGAAGTTGTCCGGATCACCCATGCGGATCCGTGAGCTCTTCCCCTCCGAGACCGCCCTCGTCGCCCAGTTCTACCGCGAAGCGCCGGATTACTGGCTGATGGCCGAGGGGCGCTGCGACCCCGCCGCCCAGGCGCAGGACTTCTTCACCGACGCCCCGCCGAATTGCGACCCAGCGCAAAGTGACCGGCTTGGCCTGTTCCTCAACCAGCGGCTCTCTGGCGTGGCCGAGGTCTCCTATGGCTTCCCGGACCCAGGCGACGCCTACCTCGGCCTGATGATCCTCGGCCCCTGGGCGCAAGGGTCGGGCAATGGCAAGACCTTCCTCGCCCATGTCGAAGCGCTGGCCCGCAAACGACACGCCCCCCGGCTTTACCTCGCCGTCCTCGACGCGAACCCGCGCGGACGGGCCTTCTGGGAACGCGAGGGCTTCAAGGGCACCGGCCTGACCCGCAAGGACGCGATCACCGGTCACCTGATCGAGCGGCTTGTCAAACCCCTGTAGGGCAGGCTCGCCAGCGCCACCCCGCCCAACACCAGCGCCGCCGCCCCCCAGAACCGCAGCCCCGGCGGCTCGGCCAACAGCACCGCCCCACCCAGCGCCGCGATCACCGGTACGGTCAACTGCGCCACCGCCGCTCGCGCGGCCCCAAGCTGGGGCAGGACCGCGTACCACAGGGCATAGCCCAGGCCCGAGGTGACCGCCCCCGAGATTACCGCAAGCGCGATGCCCGCCCCGTCCGGCGCGACCGGTCCGGCAAGAAGCCCCAGCGGCAGCACCAGCGGCACCGACAAGAGGAAATTCCACGCCGTCGCCGCCAGCGGGTCCACGGCGCCCCGCCCGGCCAGCGAATAGACACCCCAGCCCACCCCGGCCGCCGCCATCAGCAGAAGCGGCATCAGTGCCACCGCCCCCGGCGCTGCAATCAGCGACAGCCCGCCCAGCGCTAGCCCGGCCCCGAGCCAGCGCCGCACCGGCACCGCCTCGCGCGATACCAGCGCGCCGGCGAACATCGTGACCTGCACCGTCCCGAACAGCACCAGCGCGCCCGTCCCGGCATCGAGCCCCCGATAGGCCAGCGAAAAGCCCGTCAGGTAAGCCGACAGCCCCAGCACGCCCGCAACCCGGCCATGTTTCCCCGGCCAGGCCAGCCCGCCCCGCTGCCACAACACCAGCGCCGCCAGCATCGCCGCACCCGACACCAGCCGGATGACCGCGAACTCCACCGCGCCGATATGCCCCGGCCCCACGGCCCAGCGGTTCAGCACGGAATTGGCGGCGAAGGCCAGCATCGTCAGGGCGGTCAGCAGGAACAGGCGCATGCGCCCACCCTGATGCCTTGCCGCCCAAAGGAAAAGGGGCGGTCCGAAGACCGCCCCCCTGTTTCTCGACCGGAGAGATGGATCAGAAGTCCATCCCGCCCATGCCGCCGCCACCCGGCATCGCCGGGGCAGCTTTCGGCTCGGGACGGTCGGCGATCATCGCTTCGGTGGTGATCAGCAGCGAAGCCACCGACGCCGCGTCTTCCAGAGCGGTGCGGGTCACCTTGGCCGGGTCGATCACGCCGAACTTGAACATGTCGCCATATTCTTCGGTCTGGGCGTTGAAGCCGAACGAGGTGTCCTTCGACTCGCGGACCTTGCCAGCCACCACGGCACCGTCGACGCCGGCGTTCTCGGCGATCTGGCGCAGCGGAGCTTCCAGCGCGCGGCGGACGATGGCGATGCCGGCGTCCTGGTCGCTGTTGGCGCCCTTCAGCCCGTCAAGACCCTTCGAGGCCTGGACCAGAGCCACGCCGCCACCGACGATCACACCTTCCTGCACGGCCGCACGGGTCGCGTTCAGGGCGTCGTCAACGCGGTCCTTGCGCTCTTTCACTTCGACTTCGGTCATGCCGCCAACGCGGATGACGGCAACGCCGCCAGCCAGCTTGGCCAGACGCTCCTGCAGCTTCTCGCGGTCGTAGTCCGAGGTGGTTTCCTCGATCTGAGCGCGGATCTGGCCGACGCGGGCTTCGATCTCGGCCTTGTCGCCAGCGCCGTCGATGATCGTGGTGTCATCCTTCTTGATGACCACTTTCTTGGCGCGGCCCAGCATGTCGAGGCCGACATTCTCCAGCTTCATGCCCAGGTCGTCGCTGATCACTTGGCCGCCGGTCAGGATCGCGATGTCCTGCAGCATGGCCTTGCGACGGTCGCCGAAGCCCGGAGCCTTCACGGCAGCGATCTTCAACCCGCCACGCAGCTTGTTGACGACGAGGGTGGCCAGAGCCTCACCTTCGACGTCTTCAGCCACGATCACCAGCGGACGCTGCGACTGGATCACGGCTTCCAGCAGCGGAACCATCGGCTGCAGCGACGACAGCTTCTTCTCGTGCAGCAGGATGAAGGCGTCTTCCAGTTCCGCGATCATCTTGTCGGCGTTGGTGACGAAGTAGGGCGACAGGTAGCCGCGGTCGAACTGCATGCCTTCGACGACGGTGGTTTCCGTCTCCAGGCCCTTGTTCTCTTCGACGGTGATCACACCCTCGTTGCCGACCTTCTGCATCGCTTCCGCGATCTGGCGGCCGATTTCCGTCTCGCCGTTGGCCGAGATGGTGCCGACCTGAGCGACTTCGGCCGAGTCCTTCACCGGACGAGCCATCGCCTTGATCTGCTCGACAACCTTGGCGGTCGCGAGGTCGATGCCGCGCTTCAGGTCCATCGGGTTCAGGCCAGCGGCGACCGACTTCATGCCTTCGCGGATGATGGCCTGGGCCAGCACGGTCGCGGTGGTGGTGCCATCACCGGCTTCGTCGTTGGTGCGGGAAGCGACTTCCTTCACCATCTGCGCGCCCATGTTCTCGAACTTGTCGGCCAGTTCGATTTCCTTGGCGACGGTCACGCCGTCCTTGGTGATGCGCGGAGCGCCGAACGACTTGTCGATGACCACGTTGCGGCCTTTCGGGCCCAGGGTCACCTTCACCGCGTCGGCGAGGATGTTCACGCCACGCAGCATGCGGTCGCGGGCGTCGGTGTCGAACTTGACGTCTTTAGCAGCCATTATGATAGCTCCTTGAATGGGTTGTGGATTGCGCGGGCCGGGGTTTCCCCCAACGCCCCTCAGCCGATGATGCCGAGGATGTCGCTTTCCTTCATGATCAGCAGCTCTTCGCCGTTCAGGGTCACTTCGGTGCCCGACCACTTGCCGAAGAGGATGCGGTCGCCGGCCTTGACCGACGGTGCGATCAGCTCGCCCGAATCCTTACGGGCGCCTTCGCCCACGGCAATGATCTCGCCCTCGGCGGGCTTTTCCTTGGCGGTATCCGGAATGATCAGCCCGCCCTTGGTCTTTTCGTCGGACTGGATACGCTTGACCAGGACACGGTCATGCAGCGGTTTGAAAGCCATCTGGGGTACTCCCTTGAGTGTTCCAGGTTTGAATGCCGATTAGCACTCGTTGCACCTGAGTGCTAACGGCGCATGAGGTAGGCGATCACATTTGCCGAGTCAACACCCGCGACCCGGCTTTTCGGTTGCCTTTTGCCGACCGGCTGCCACGATGGCCGCAATCGTCCCAAGTCCCATAGGTCGCATGTCCCGCCTGCTTTCCGCCCTCACGACCCTCGTGCTCTCCCTTGGCCTCGCCCTCCCCGCCTCCGCCACCTGCGCCGGACGCAACCTGTTCACCGAGATGACGCCCGAACGCCGGGCGGAAATCGAGGCATCGGCCGCAGAATTCCCCTTCGCCACCGGCAATTTCTGGCGCGCGACCCGGGGGGACGAGGTCATCACCATCGCCGGGACCTACCACTTCGACGATCCGCGCCACGCGCCCAACATCGCTGCCCTGACGCCCCATATCACCGCGGCCACCACCGTCCTTGTCGAAGCCGGACCCGAAGAGGAAAAGGCCCTCATGGCGCATATCGCCCAGGACCCCTCGACCATGGTCATCACCGAGGGCCTGCCGCTGAACCAGCGCCTCCCGACCGAAGTCTGGGACCCGCTGAAAAAGGCGCTCTCCGACCGGGGCATCCCGCCCTTCATGACCGCCAAGTTCCAGCCCTGGTACGTGCTCACGCTCCTGTCGATTCCGCCCTGCGCCATGACGACGATGACCGAAAAACCCAAGGGCCTTGACGGCGCGGTGATCGACACCGCCCTTGCCGCCGGGGTGCCCGTCCGCGGCTTGGAGCCGTTCGACACGCTCTTCACCATCTTCGACGGCATGACGCCCGAGGAACTGACCGAGATGCTGGTCTCCACCCTCGCCATCGAGGAGATGAGCGAGGACTACTTCACCACCCTCGTCGACAGCTACTTCGCAGGAGAAAGCCGCAAGGCGTGGGAGCTGATGCGCTTCGTCTCCTATGATCTGCCAGGCTACACCCGCGACCAAATCGACGCCGACTTCGCCCGGATGGAGGAACTGGTCTCCTCCTCCCGCAACCGCGCCTGGATCCCGGTCCTGACCGAAGCCGCCGCCCAGGGCCCCGTTTTCACCGCCTTCGGAGCCCTGCACCTGTCGGGCGAGGATGGCGTCCTGAACCTTCTCCAGAAGGAAGGCTTCACTTTGGAAGAACTGCCGCTTTGATCCTTCCCGGCCAGATTACCCGCCTCTACATCCTCGACCTCGGCCTCTTCGACGTCTGCGGCGGGGAGCGGATCATCGGCATCCCCGGCTACCTGCTGCAGACCGACCGGGGCGCGAACATCCTGATCGACACCGGCTTCCCGCCTGAATACCTGACCGACCCCGACCGCTCGGAGACGGACGGTCTGCCCCGTTTTGGCCGCCTGATCGACTTCCGCCTCGAGCAGACCGCCGAAGGCGCGCTGGCCCTCCTCGGTCTGACCCCGCAGGACATCGACCTCGTCATCCTTTCCCACGGCCACATCGACCACGTCGGCTCCCTGCCGCTCTTCGCCCACGCGCCTATCGTGATGACCACCCGCGAACGGGCCGAACCCGCGCCGCTCTACTACGGAACCGTCCGCCCGATCCCTTGGCCCGAGGCGACCTACCACCTGATCGACGCCGACACCCCGGTCTGCGAGGGGCTCACCCTCATCCCCACCCCCGGCCATACGCCCGGCCACCTGTCTGCCCTCGTCGACCTGCCCGACGGCCGCCGCGTGATCCTTGCCGCCGACGCGATCAACCGCGCCTCCGAATCCGACGAGGCCTTCGCCGACTCAATGGACCCCGCGGCCTCGCAGGCATCCTCCGACCGCCTCCTGTCGTTCATGACCCGCGGCGCAACGCTGATCTACGGCCACGAGCCCACGCAATGGCCCGTCCTGCCCAAAGCCCCCAAACCGTGGTAGACGCCCACCGCCAGGGCATCCTCATGCTCCTCGGCGCAACGCTCGCATGGAGCACCTCGGGCCTCTTCGCCCGCGCCATCACGGTAGACACGCCCACGATGATCCTCTGGCGCGGCCTCGCCGGAGCCGCTGGCCTGCTCGTCGTCCTCTGGTGGTTGAAGGGGGCCGAGGGCTTCCGCGACTTCCGGCGTCTCGGCTGGGCCGGCTGGGCCTATGCCTTCTGCTCGGGCATCGCCATGCTTCTCTTCGTGGGCAGCCTGCGCATGACCTCGGTCGCCCATGTCGCCATCATCTACGCGACGCTCCCCTTCGTCGCGGCCTTCCTCGGCTGGCTTATCCTCAAGGAGCCACCCGGACGCGCCGGGATCGCCGCCGCCGCCCTGGCGCTGGCCGGCGCCGCCGTCATGGTCGGCCTCGGCAACGACGGGGCGCTGATCGGCGACCTCATGGCCTTCGGCATGGTGCTTGCCGTTGCCGGCATGATCCTCATCGCCCGCGGCAACCCCGAGGCCCCCACCCTCGCCGCCGGAACCCTGTCCGCCATCTGGGCCCCGCTCGCGATGGTCCCCTTCTCCACCCTCGCCGGGATCGACGCCCCGAACGTGCTGCTGATGATCGCCTTCGGCCTTATCAACTCCACTCTCGGCTTCGCGCTGTTCGTCATCGGCTCGCGCCACACCAGCCCCGTGGAAACCGCCCTGATCGGAGCGCTTGAAACCGCCCTCACCCCGGTCTGGGTCTGGCTGGTGTTCCTGGAAACCCCGACCACGCCCACGCTGATCGGTGGAGCGATGGTGATGACCGCCTCGGTCGGCCACATCCTCTGGACCGCGCGGCAGCCCGCCGCAGGATAGGGGCGCCCAAGTAAGGACGCCCCCCGAAGCTTTACCGCTGCCCCGATTTGCCGGGGATCATCCCCCGCTTCGGCACCAGCTTCAGGCCCTGCGGCCCTTTCGAGGCCCGCAAACTGGCCGGGTCAAACCCCGGCCCCTTCGCGGTCTTGGGCAACGGCTTCAATCCCGCCAAGGCGGGTTTCCCGGTTTTCGTGTTCGGCATGATCTGCCCCTGTTTTGAAATGGAGGTCGGCCGGCATCCGGCCACGAAACGGCGCTTACGCCGAAACGGTCTTGTCCATTGTCAGGGCACTCCTTGGTCAAAGGGCTGCATCTGGGGCTCGTGATGCCCCGTTTCCGGCCCCCATGGGGGCGTCAGGCCAGCTTGTCCATCGCTTGCGCACTCCTCTGCCACGGCGCGCATCCTGCCACGAATCCCGCTGCGTGACAATCCGCGCGACCCAGCCTATACCGCGCCCGAAACCGCCAACCTTCCCAAGGGCTCCCCATGACCACCCTCGTCTTCGGCCACAAATCCCCCGACACCGATTCCACCGGCTCGCCCATCATCTGGGCCTGGTACCTGAATGAAACCGGCACCCCGGCAAAACCCGTCCTGTTGGGAGAGCCGAATACCGAAGCCGCCTTCGTGCTGAAACACTGGGATCTGGAAAAGCCCGCGATCATCCAGGACGTCACCGCCGAGGACAAGGTCGTCATCGTCGACACCAACAACCCCGCCGAACTGCCCCCCTCGATCAACGAGGCCAAGATCCAGGGCATCATCGACCACCACCTCCTGGTCGGCGGCATCAAGACCAAGAACCCGATCGACATCACCATCCGCCCGCTGGCCTGCACCGCCACGATCATGCACGACCTGATGGGCGACCACGTCGCCAAGGCCCCGAAGGCGATCAAGGGCGCAATGCTCTCTTGCATCCTTTCGGACACGCTGGAGTTCCGCTCGCCCACCACCACGCCGCACGACCGCGCCGTGGCCGAGAAGCTGGCCGCCGACCTGGGGGTCAACATCAACGACCTCGCCACGAAGATGTTCGAGGCCAAGTCCGACGTCTCCGCCTTCTCGGACGCCGAACTCCTCCGCATGGACTCCAAGGAATACAACGTCGCGGGGAAAGAGCTCCGCGTCTCGGTGCTGGAGACCACCGCGCCCAAGGTCGTCCTTGACCGCAAGGACAGCCTGATGCGCTCGATGGTCGACGTGGCCAAGGAAGACGGCGCCGACCAGGTCCTCCTCTTCGTCGTCGACATCATCAAGGAAGAGGCCACGCTCCTCGTCCCGAACGATCTGGTGAAGCAGCTGGCCGAGGCTTCCTTCGGCGCCAAGGTCACCGGCGACACCGTCGTCCTGCCCGGGATCATGAGCCGCAAGAAGCAGATCATCCCGGCGCTGAAGCTCTGATTTCAGCCCCTGTTGCGCAACCGTCCGTGCATACGCGCGTATGCATGGGCGGTATACGCGATGTAGACGGGTCGTAGACGGCCGGTTTTGCCCCGAAAGGACCCCCGAATGACCGAGATCATCCGCTCGCTGGCCGACCTCACAGGCCGCTATGACGCCGTCTTCTGCGACCTCTGGGGGTGCCTCCACAACGGCAAGGCCGCCTATCCCGCTGCCGTCGCCGCCCTCCAGGGTTTCCGCGCGACAGGTGGCAAGGTCGTCCTCCTGACCAACGCGCCACGGCCAAAATCCAGCGTCATTAAGCAGTTGGACGGCCTTGGCGTCCCCCGCGACGCCTATGACCTGGTGGTGACTTCGGGCGATGCCGCCCAGATGGGGATGCTCTCAGGCGCCGTGGGTCGCAAGGTCCACTTCATCGGCGCGCCCAAGGATGAGCCCTTCTTTACCGATTTCGCCGAAGATCTGGCCGCCTACGCCGCCACGCAGCCGCCCATCACCCGCGTTCCCCTGAACGAAGCCGAGGGGATCGTCTGTACCGGCCTTTTCGACGACCTGACCGAAACGCCCGACGACTACCGCTCCACCCTCCTCATGGCAAAAACCCTCGGCCTGCCAATGCTTTGCGCCAACCCCGACATCATCGTCGACCTCGGCGACCGCCGTCTCTACTGCGCGGGCGCACTGGCACAGGCCTATGAGGAGATGGGCGGCCAGACGCTCTACTTCGGCAAGCCCCACCCCCCGATCTACGACCTCGCCCGCCGCCGCCTGGCTGAATCCGGGGCCCCCGCCGATCCGCAGATCCTCTGCATCGGCGACGGCCTGCGCACCGACGTCCAGGGCGGCATCGGCGAGGGACTGGACACCCTCTTCATCACCGGCGGGCTCGAGGCCGAGCGTTTCGGCACCGACGTCGAATCCCCCGAGGCCGGTCTCCTCCTCCCCTGGCTGGAGGGCGAGCAGCTCTCCCCCACCTTCGCGATGGGCCGCCTCCGCTAGGTAACATTCGTTCACCCATCGCGCGTCGATTGAACAATTCTTGCGCAACGGATTGTGCCGCACTGCGGCGTATGCTAGCCTTTCCCCCACGTGGACAAGGATTCGCTTACCATGCTGGACAACATGCCCCGCGGCACGATCTGCATCGAGGACATCGAAATCGGCATGTCCCGCCACCTGATGAAGGTCGTAACCGACCGGGATATCGAGCTTTTTGCCGAGGTCTCCACTGACCGGAACCCCGTCCACCTCGACGATTCCTATGCCCAGGACACCATCTTCGAAGGCCGCATCGCCCATGGCATGCTGACTGCCGGTCTCATCTCTGCCGTCATCGGCGAGCAACTCCCCGGCCACGGCACCGTCTATCTCGGCCAAAGCCTCAAGTTCATGGCCCCCGTCCGCCCCGGCGACATGGTTAGGGCTGAGGTCACCGTGACCGCCATCGACCACGCAAAGCGCCGAGTCACCCTTGAAACCCTGGCCTCGGTGGGTAAAACCGTAGTGCTGAAGGGTGAGGCGCTGGTTCTCGCGCCCAGCCGCAAGTTCGACTGACGGGGCAGACGCCCCCTGCAAGGGCGCGGATGCAGATTCACCAGGATTACCAGTGGCTTGACCCGAAAGCCCGCGGCGCATCGGTCGCCATGGGCAACTTCGACGGCGTGCATCGT
Organism: Tabrizicola sp.; assembly: GCF_041913445.1. Classification (GTDB taxonomy): domain Bacteria; phylum Pseudomonadota; class Alphaproteobacteria; order Rhodobacterales; family Rhodobacteraceae; genus Tabrizicola. Next base: position 5,992 of record NZ_JAYSFG010000022.1, on the reverse strand, counting down.
GGCCACCAGTCGGTGATCGACCTCGCCCGCACCGACGCGCCCCTTGGCATCATCACGTTCGAACCCCACCCCCGCCAGTTCTTCGCGCCTGCAAGCCCGGCCTTCCGCCTGATGAACGCCGAGGCCCGCGCCAACCGACTTGCGCGCCTGGGGGTTCAGCACCTCTACCAACTCCCCTTCGACGCCACCCTCGCCAGCCTCACTCCGGAAGGCTTCGTCACCAAGGTCCTGCACGAAGGCCTCGGCATCTCTCACGTCGTCGTGGGGGCCGACTTCTGCTTTGGCAAGGGCCGCGCTGGCACCGCCCAAGACCTCGCAACCCTCTGCGAAGCCAAGGGAATCCGCACCACCATCGCCCCCCTCGTCGCCGACAACGGCACCGAGATCTCCTCGACCAATATCCGCCGCGCCCTGACCGAGGGCCGCCCGCGAGACGCCGCCGCGATGCTCGGCCACTGGCACCGGATCGAGGGCGCGGTCCTGCACGGCGAAAAGCGCGGCCGCGAGCTTGGCTACCCCACCGCCAACATGTCCGTGGACGGCCTCCACCTGCCGAAGCTCGGAGTCTACGCCGTCCTCGTCGACATCCTGACCGGCCCACAGGCAGGCCCCCACCACGGCGTCGCAAGCCTTGGCGTCCGGCCCATGTTCGGCGAGAACCGCCCGAACCTGGAAACCTTCCTCTTCGACTTCAAGGGCGACCTCTACGGCCAGCACCTCTCCATTGCCTTGGTCGACTACCTGCGGCCCGAGCTGAAATTCGACGGCCTCGACGCCCTCATCACCCAGATGGACGCCGATTCTGCCAAGGCCCGCGCCATCCTGGCCGCGCTATGACGCTGCGCCCGCGCTTCTGGGAAACTGTTCCCCTGAACAAGATGACCCAGCAGGAATGGGAGGCCCTTTGCGACGGCTGCGGCAAGTGCTGCCTGAACAAGCTGGAGTATGAGGACACCGGCGAAGTGGCCTACACACGGATCTCCTGCCGCCTGTTCGACGGCGACAGCTGTCAGTGCCGCGACTATCCGAACCGCAAGTTGCACGTCCCGGAATGTGTGGTCCTGACACCCAAGACCCTGCCGAAGATCGCCTACTGGATGCCCGCGACCTGCGCCTACAAGCTTCTGTTCCAGAAGAAGAAACTGCCAGAGTGGCACCCGCTTCTGACCGGCGATCCGAACAGCACCCACACGTCGGGCAGTTCGATCAAGGGCATCACGCTGTCGGAAACCGAGGTGCCCGAAGATGACTGGGAAGACTACCTGATCGAGGAAACCCCCTGATGCGCTTTGCCTCTGACAACACCTCCGGCGCCGCCCCCGAGATCCTGGCCGCGATCCTGAAGGCCAACGAGGGCTATGAGCGCAGCTACGGCGCCGACGCCGCGATGGCCCGCGTGACCGAGCTTGTCCGCGAGTTGTTCGAGGCCCCCGAGGCCGAGGTCCGCCTGGTCGCCACCGGCACCGCCGCCAACGCGCTTGCCATCGCCACCCACGTTCAGCCCTGGGACGGCGTCTTCTGCCACCGCCTGGCCCATATCGCCGAAGACGAATGCAACGCGCCCGAGTTCTACTCCGGCGCCAAGCTGGTCCTGATTCCGGGTGAGCACGGCAAGATCACCCCCGACGCCCTGTCCGCAGCCCTTGCCACCACCGGCGAAAGCGGTGTCCACGGCGTCCAGCGCGGGATGCTGTCGCTGACCAACGTCACCGAGGCGGGCACCGTCTACACCCCCGCCGAAATCACCGCCCTGACGGCCCTCGCCAAGGCCAAGGGCATCCCCTGCCACCTCGACGGCGCGCGCTTCGCCAATGCCCTCGTCGCCACTGGTGCCACGCCCGCCGAGATGACCTGGAAGGCGGGGATCGACGTCCTCTCTCTTGGCGGCACCAAGAACGGCTGCCTCGGGATGGAGGGCGTCGTCCTCTTCAACCCCGCCAAGGCCTGGGAGCTGGAACTCCGCCGCAAGCGGGGCGGGCACCTCTTCTCCAAGCACCGCTTCCTTTCGGCGCAGATGGAGGCCTACCTGACCGACGGCCTCTGGCTGAAGCTTGCCACCCAGGCAAACGCGATGGGCCAGCGGCTGGTCGAAGGCCTGCGGCAGCGGCAGGCCCACGTGCCCCCCGCCCATGCGAACATGCTCTTCCCCGAATGGCCCGCCGGCCATCACGCACGGCTCGAAGCCGCAGGCGCGCACTACTACCGCTTCCCGGCCCCCGAGGGTCGCGAAAAGGCCCGCCTCGTCGCCTCGTGGTCAACCACCGAAGCCGACGTCGACCGCTTTCTCGACGCCTTCTGACCCCATTCCGCCACAACACAGGAAATTCGCACCGTTAGCGGTCGCGCCCGTTTGCAACCGCTAAACCCGGTGGTAAGCGGAGCGCATTCCGAATCCGCTGCCCCGGAGACCCCCATGCCCGCCGTCACCGAACCGAAGCTCATCGCCGGGAACGCCAACCTGCCCTTGGCCAAGTCCATCGCCCGCCGCATGTCGATGCACCGGGGCATGAGCGTGAACCTGGTGGATGCCCGGGTGGAACGGTTCAACGACCAGGAAATCTTCGTCGAAGTCTTCGAGAACGTCCGCGGCGAGGACATGTATGTCATCCAGCCGACCTCGAACCCGGCGAACGACAACCTGATGGAGCTTCTCATCATGGTCGACGCGCTGCGCCGCTCCTCGGCCAGCCGCATCACCGCCGTGATCCCCTACTTCGGCTACGCCCGCCAGGACCGCCGCGCCAAGGCCCGCACGCCGATCAGCGCCAAACTCGTCGCAAACCTGATCACCCAGGCCGGGGTCGACCGGGTCCTCACCCTCGACCTCCACGCGGCCCAGATCCAGGGCTTCTTCGACATTCCGGTGGACAACCTCTACGCCTCGCCCGTCTTTGCCCTGGACATCGAACACCAGTTCAAGGGCCAGATGCAGGACCTGATGGTCGTCTCCCCCGACGTCGGCGGCGTGGCCCGCGCCCGCGAGCTGGCCAAGCGGATCAACGCCCCCCTCGCCATCGTCGACAAGCGGCGCGAGAAGGCGGGCGAAGTGGCCGGCATGACCGTCATCGGCGACGTGAAGGGCCACAAGTGCATCATCGTCGACGACATCTGCGACACCGCCGGCACCCTGTGCAAGGCCGCCGAGACGCTCATGGAGGCCGGCGCGACCGAGGTTCACAGCTACATCACCCACGGCGTCCTCTCCGGCCCGGCGGTGGAGCGGGTCTCGAACTCCGTCATGAAGTCGCTGGTGATCACCGACAGCATCGAAGCGACCGATAAGGTGAAGGCCGCGCCGAACATCCGCATCGTCCCCACCGCGCCGATGTTCGCCCAGGCGATCCTGAACATCTGGGGCGGGATGTCCGTGTCCTCGCTGTTCGAGACCGACACCCTGGTCCCGATCTACGAAGGCCTCTACCAGCGCAGCTGACGCCGATTTGCGCTGGTCTTGCCATAAAGTCAGCGCAATGACCGCATAGCACGCGGATTGTTGCGGCCTTGGGGGCAAGACAGCGTATGTGGTCAAAAGCAGAATCGCAGGGCCTTGGGTCATTTGTCCGCCTCCTCGCAGTCGAGCGGCAGATGCTTCTGTTCATCGCGGCCATCGGCCTGCTGGCCGTCGGCCTCGCCCTGGTCCTGCAGCGTCAGGTGAACTGGCCGCCCTTCGTCGGGGGTTACCTGGCAACCCTCGGCATCGCTGCGATCGGCGGCTACGTCCGGCAGACGAAGTCCGCCCCCCGCCTGGGCCTTGCCCTGGTCGGAGCCGCCATCTTCACCGGCTTCACTGCGGTGTCGTCTGTCTTCATCTTCACGCTTTTCCCGCTGGCCAACCCGCTGATCGATCCAAGCCTGATCCGGATCGACCAGGCGCTTGGCTACCACTGGCCGGGCCTCATCGCCTGGCTGGCGGACTACCCCGTGGCCGCCAGATCGCTGGGCTACATCTACCACTCGTCGCTGATCCAGATCCTCCTGACCATCGTGCTGCTGTCCGCCCTGTCACGCACTCTGGACCTGCATCGCTTCCTGGCTGTGGGCATCATCACACTGATCATCGCCGTCGCGGTTTGGTGGATCGCACCCAGTGTCGGCCCCTCGGCCTTCCAGGAGATTCCCGAGGCGCATCGCCTGGCCACCGGGCTTTACTATAGCCCTGCCTACGGGGACTACCTGCGCAGCCTGGCCGAGGTCGGGCCGCCGGTGATCAGCCCCGAGATCATCACGGGCGTCGTGGCCTTCCCGTCCTACCACATGGTGATGGCGCTGCTGGTGGTCTGGTTCACCCGGGGCACCTGGGCCTTCCTGCCTGCAGCCGCGGTCAATACCGCGATGGTTCCGGCCACGCTCTCGCACGGGGGGCACCACCTGATCGACCTGATCGGCGGCCTCCTGGTCTTTGCCATCGGGGTCTGGATCGGCAACCGGCTGATCCGACAACAGGACTAGGCGACGTCCCAGTCATCCTCGTCCCGGGCCTGGCCGATGGCCATCCAGTCGGCGCGGATACGCGCGACGCGGGTATCGGCCCAGGTCCGGAAGACGATCACGAATCCGCGGGCCGTGATGTTCTCGGCCGTGATGTCGACCCGGCTGTTCGTCTGATGCGCGATGTCCCACATCGACACCCCCACCGTGACCATCGGCGGCTCGACGAAGTGCTCCCGGAACTCCTGCACATGGCGGACTTCGCGCGGGCCCGAGCCCGTCCACATCGCCCCGTCATGGGCATAATCGGAGAACAGGATCTTCGAACCCTGTTCGATGCCGATCGGACCGCTGAAACGTCTCATGACCACCCGAATGCCCCACCCCACGGGCATTCTGCCGCAAGTCGGTGGAGAAGTCAGTGAAAAGACGAAGGCCCCGGAGTTCCGGGGCCTTCGCCAATTCCGTCAGGGCAAGGCAGACTAGATGCCGGCCTGGGCCCGCATCGCGTAAAGGTCGGCGACGGCCTTGTCGGCCGCGTCCTTGTCCGAATTGACCGCCGCCGCCTCGCAGGCGTCAGCCACCAGGGCGTCCAGCTGCGCCGGGGTCATCTCGTCCAGGGCCACCGCCTGCTCGGCCAGGACCGAGACACCGGTGGCGCTGATCTCGGCGAAGCCGCCGGTCACGACATAGGCTTTCGTGCCCTCGGCGCCCGACACCTTCAGAAGGCCCGGCCGCAGCGAGGTGATGGTGGCCGCATGACCTTCCATCGCCGTCAGATCACCCATCGCACCGGGGATCTGGACCTCGGTCGCCTGGAACGACGCAAGGCGGCGCTCCGGGCTGACGAGGTCGAATTGAACCGTGCTGGCCATCTCGCCCCCTTACGCCGCTGCCGCAGCGAGCTTGGCGGCCTTGGCTTTCACTTCCTCGATGTCGCCGACCATGTAGAAGGCGGCTTCCGGCAGGTGGTCGTATTCGCCGTTCACCACCGCCTTGAACGAGGCAATGGTCTTCTCCAGCGGCACCTGCACGCCGGGCGAGCCGGTGAACACCTGGGCCACGTCGAACGGCTGGGACAGGAAGCGCTGGATCTTCCGGGCGCGTGCCACGGTCAGCTTGTCCTCTTCCGACAGTTCGTCCATGCCAAGGATGGCGATGATGTCCTGCAGCGACTTGTAGCGCTGAAGCATCCCCTGAACCGCACGGGCCACGTCATAGTGCTCTTGACCCACGACCAGCGGGTCAAGGATACGGCTGGTGGAGTCCAGCGGGTCCACGGCCGGGTAGATGCCAAGCTCCGAGATGGCGCGCGACAGAACGGTCGTGGCGTCAAGGTGGGCGAAGGACGTCGCGGGCGCCGGGTCGGTAAGGTCGTCGGCCGGAACGTAGATGGCCTGCACCGAGGTGATCGAGCCTGCCTTGGTCGAGGTGATGCGTTCCTGCAGCGCGCCCATGTCGGTCGCCAGCGTCGGCTGGTAGCCCACGGCCGAAGGGATACGGCCGAGGAGAGCCGACACTTCCGAACCCGCCTGGGTGAAGCGGAAGATGTTGTCGACGAAGA
>NZ_JAYSFG010000021.1:60073-62613 GCF_041913445.1 Tabrizicola sp. | reverse complement strand
TGTTCTTCTTCGTCATCTTGACCGGGTTGCCGCCACAGGAGGGGTCCTCCAGCGCCATCTTGGTCAGGGTATCGAGGTCGGGGTTGGTGACGCCAAGCTTCGTCAGGTTTTCCGGGATGGCCAGCGTGGCCCGCAGGTCCAGGATGCGCTGGTAAAAGCCCTTGTAGCCGCCCTTGATCCCGCAATAGGCCGCCGCACTCGCCAGCCGGTCCTTCACGGCCTTCCGGTTGAAGTCCAGCACCATCGGCATCACCACGGCATTCGTGGTGCCGTGATGGGTGTTGTAGACCGCGCCAATCGGGTGGCTCAGCGCGTGGATCGCCCCCAGACCCTTCTGGAACGCAACCGCCCCCATCGCCGCCGCCGACATCATGTGCGCGCGGGCGTCGAGGTCGTTCGGGTCGGCATAGACCTTGGGCAGGTTCTCGAACACCAGCCGCATCCCTTCCAGCGCGATGCCTTGGCTCATCGGGTGGTAGAAGGGGGAGCTATAGGCCTCCAGACAATGCGCCAGCGCGTCCATGCCGGTGCCTGCCGTGATGAACTTCGGCATCCCCGTCGTCAGCGCCGGATCGCAGATCGTGACCGCGGGCATCAGCTTCGGGTGGAAGATGATCTTCTTCTTGTGGGTCTCGCTGTTCGTCAGCACCCCCGCCCGGCCCACTTCCGACCCGGTCCCCGCCGTCGTCGGCACCGCGATGATCGGCGCGATCTTCGAGGCATCGGCGCGGGTGTACCAGTCGTCGATGTCCTCCAGCTGCCAGACCTTCAGCTTCTTCGGCTGGTGCGCCATCAGCGCGATCATCTTGCCGAGGTCGAGCGCCGAGCCGCCGCCGAAGCAGATCACCCCGTCATGGCCGCCGGCAAGGTAGACCGCGATCCCGGCTTCCATGTTCTTCTCGTTCGGGTTCGGGTCCACGTCCGAGAAAACCGCGCGGCCAAGGCCACCGGCCTCCAGCACGTCGAGCGCGTTCTTGGTGATCGGCAGGGACGCGAGGGCCTTGTCGGTGACGAGGAGCGGCTTCGTCAGGCCGATGGACTTGGCGTGATCGGCCAGTTCCGCGATCCGGCCGACGCCGAACTTGATCGCGGTGGGGTAGGACCAGTTCCGGTTGGGAACGTTGTGGGTCATGGTCTCAGACTTTCTTGAGGTGATAGGATTTCGGCCGGGTCACCGAATGGAACCCGAGATAGCTCAGCGACGTGCCCCGCCCGGTGTCCTTGACGCCCGTCCAGGTCAGCGCCGGGTCCAGGTAGTCGGCCCGGTTCATGAATACCGTCCCGGTTTCCACCTGCGCGCCGAGAGCGGCGGCGGTGTCGTAGTCCTGCGTCCAGATGCTGGCGGTCAACCCGTAGGGCGAGTCGTTCATCAGCGCGATGGCCTCGGCATCGTTCTTCACCGGCATGATGCCGACGACGGGGCCGAAGCTTTCTTCCTTCATGACGCGCATGGAGTGGTCGACGTTGACCAGGATCTGCGGCGCAAGGTAGGCCCCGCCATCATCGGCAAACTTCTTCGGGTCGAGAAGCGGCTTCGCGCCCTTGGCGATGGCCTCGGCGGTCTGGTCGCGAACGGTCTGGGCAAAGCGCTTGTGCGCCATCGGGCCGAGCGTCGTGGAGGCATCGAAGGGGTTGCCGAGTTTCAACTGGCCGACCCAGGCCACGGATTTCTCGACGAAGCTGTCGAAGAGTTTCTCGTGGACGTAAATGCGTTCGATCCCGCAGCAGCACTGCCCCGCGTTGTACATCGCGCCGTCCATCAGGACGTCGACGGCGAGGTCCAGGTTCGCGTCCTCGCGCACATAGCCCGGATCCTTGCCGCCCAGCTCCAGCCCGAGGGCCGTGAAGGTCCCCGCCGCCGCGCGTTCGATCGCCGCGCCACCGGCGACCGAGCCGGTGAAGTTCACGAAGCCGAAAGACCGCTTGGCGATCAGGCGTTCGGTGGTGGCGTGGTCGAGGACGACGTTCTGGAACACGTCCTCCGGCACGCCCGCCGCATGGAAGGCCTCGGCCAGCCGTTCGCCCACCAGCAGGGTCTGGCTGGCGTGCTTCAGCACCACCGTGTTCCCGGCGATCAGCGCGGGGACGAGGGTGTTGATTGTGGTAAGGTAGGGGTAGTTCCAGGGGGCGATGATGAAGACGACGCCCACCGGCTCACGCGCGAGGTAGCGGCGGAACTTGTCCGAGTCCTCGACCATGTGCGGGGCCAGCGTCTCAGCGGCGATGGACGCCATGTAGTCGGTGCGGGCGTTGACACCCCCGAACTCACCGCCGTAACGGGTCGGGCGGCCCATCTGCCAGGCGATTTCCTCGACCACCACGTCGGACATGGTGTTGAGCTTCGCGACCCCGGCTTTCACCAGGGCGATGCGCTCCTCCAGCGGACGGGCGGCCCAGGGCTTCTGCGCGGCCTTGGCGCGGGCGACGACGGCGTCGGCGGCCTCGGGCGACAGCGGCATACGTTCCGCATAGACCCGGCCATCGACGGGAGAGATGAGTTGGATGGGTTTCATTTTGGCCTCGTAGGGTGCGCATTCATG
>NZ_JAYSFG010000021.1:0-60063 GCF_041913445.1 Tabrizicola sp. | reverse complement strand
GGGCCCATCCGGGCCCACCATTTGGGGGGGGGGGGGGCCCAATTTCCGCCCCACCCTACAATCAGGCGCGTTCCAAGAGCCGCTCGCGTTCGAAATCCGTGACGACGCGGTCGGTCTCGGAAATCTCCCACTGGGCGGCGTGGTGGTAGTGGTCGATCACGTCATCCCCGAAGGCCTCGCGCAGCATCTGGGACTTGTTCAGCAGATCCGCCGCCTCGCGCAGGGTATGCGGTATCTCGCGGATGCCCTTGGTGTTGTACATGTCCCCCTTCATCTCGGGCTCGAGCGCCATCTTCTTCTCGATTCCGTCCAGCCCCGCCGCCAGAAGCGCCGCGCAGGCAAGGTAGGGGTTCACGTCGGACCCGGGGATTCGGCATTCCACCCGCACAGCCTTGGTGTGCACGCCGCAAACGCGGAAGCCCGCGGTGCGGTTGTCGGCACTCCAGACCGCCTTGGTGGGGGCGAACATGCCGATGGTGAAGCGCTTGTAGCTGTTCACGTAAGGCGCCAGGAACGCCGTGATGTCGCGGGCGTGGTGCAGCTGGCCGGCGAGGTAGTGCTTCATCAGGTCGGACATGCCGTGCTGGTCGTGGTGGTCGGCGAAGGAGGCCTTCCCGTCCAGCGACCACAGGCTCTGGTGGATATGGCTGGACGACCCCGCACGGCGGTGGTCGTACTTGGCCATGAAGGTCACCGACTTGCCCTTGGACCAGGCAATTTCCTTGATCGCGTTCTTGATGATGACGTGGTTGTCGGCCGTATCGAGGGCGTCGGAGTAGCGATAGTTGATCTCCTCCTGCCCCGCCTCGGCCTCGCCCTTGGAGTTCTCCACCGGGATCCCCGCGCCATAAAGCCCGTTGCGGACGGCGCGCATCACGTCCTCTTCCTTGGTGGTCTGGAAGATGTGGTAATCCTCGTTGTAGCCGCCCACGGTCCGCAGGGCGTTCAACCCCCCGTCGCGCAGGTTCTCGTAGGAGTTCTCGAAGAGGTAGAACTCGAGCTCCGTCGCCATCATCGGCTCGAAGCCCATCGCCCGGGCGCGTTCAACCTGTTTCTTCAGGATCGAGCGGGGCGCGTGGGGGACGTCGGCGTGGGTCGCATGGTCCTGCGTGTCGCCCAGGACCAGCGCGGTGCCGGGGAGCCACGGCACCCGCCGCAGGGTCCGAAGGTCCGGCTTCAGCGTGTAGTCGCCATAGCCCGTCTCCCAGCTGGAGGACTTGTAGCCCTGGACCGTGTTCATCTCCATGTCCACGGTGAGAAGGTAGTTGCAGCAATGGGTCTCTTCCCAGCCGCCGTCCACGAAGAACTGCGCGTGGAAGCGCTTGCCCATCAGGCGGCCCTGCATGTCGATGCCGGCCGCGATCACGGTGTCGATTTCTCCGGCCTTCACGGCCTTCTTCAATTCCTCAAGGGTCAGATTACCGGGCATGTCGTGCCTCTTTCCTGAAATGTCGGTGGGGGGAAGGGGCCTAAGCCCCGGACGCGATGGGGATGAACCCCCGACGCTCCGCCGAATTCAGGCTTTCGGGGCCAGCAGGGGCCGCCTTCGGTATCCTGCGGCTCGGACCGCATCTGATCACTCTCCCCGGGTCTCGCGGTTGGCCCGCGAATTTGATCAATCATTCACAGGTCGGGGCGTTTTCGCAACCCCTTCCTGCCGGGGCGCCCTTGCCCCCATCACCGCATTCAGCGTCACGGCGGCCAGAAGCACGCCACCGCCTACGAAGGTGGCCGTGCTGGCCGTCTCGCCCAGGAAGACGAAGACCCAGATCGGGGCGAGAAGGACCTCGATCAGCGACAGGAGGGTCAGTTCGGCGGCAGGGATCACCCTCGACCCCAGCGTGTAGGCCACCATCCCCAGGGCAAGGATCGCCGCACCCATGCCCGAGGCGATGGCGATGTCATGGCCCGAGGCGAGGACCGACTGGTCTTGCGACCACAGGACCAGCGCGGCGACGATCATCGAGAAGACCCCGCCCAGCATCGAGACCGGCAGCATCTCCCCAACCTTGCCCCAGCGCAGGCAGACCGAGAAGGCACCGAAACCGGCGGCGGACATCAGCGCGGCAAGGTTCCCGGCCAGGGCGCCCATCGCCAGCCCCTCGCGCACCATCAGGTACATGCCGAAGACGGCAAGGCCGATCGCGGCCCAGGTCCAGGGCTTCACCCGCTCGCCCAGGATGATCCAACCCAGGATCGCGGCCACGAAGGGCGAGGCGGTGAAGAGGAAGACCGCGTTGGCGATGGTGGTGGTCTGGATCGCGTAGATCGCGCCCGAGAAGGCGAAGACGAGGCCGAGGCCGCCGATGGTCCCGGCCACGCCCACCTTGCGGATCTGGTCAAGCGGCCTCCTGCCGGAGGTCCACCAGATGAAGGCGAACAGGACGGGGACCATGCCCACCGACCGCCAGAACAGGATCTGCCAGACGGATGCGGCCTCGATCTGGCGCAGGCAAAGGCCCATCAGCGACCAGAGCGTCCCCGCCACCAGAACCAGCGCCACACCCTGCCCGTATCGCATTCCGCACCTCGTTTGCGGTAGTGCTGACACGGGGCGCGGGTTCCGGCTGTTCCGTTCCCGACCTGTTGCGCGCAGCGAGGGCTCTTCGCGTCCCTTCGCTCATCGCGAGGTCCCGCGAAGAGGGACTTTCGGCAAGGGCTGGTCAGTAGCCCCGCGCGCGGTCGACGAGGTGGAGGAAGGGCTCACCGGCCTCGCCGCGCCGGATGTTCTCGGCGATCACGCGAGAGGATGTGACGGCGCGGGTGTCGGCGGCGATGTGGGGGGTGACTGTCACGCGGGGGTGAGTCCAGTAGGGGTGATCGCCGGGCAGCGGCTCCACCCGGAAAACGTCCAGCGTGGCGTGGCCGATCTGGCCCGCGTCCAGGGCAGAAAGAAGCGCGTCATCGTCGATCAGCGCGCCGCGGCCGGGGTTCAGGATCACCGCGCCCTTCGGCAAAAGTGCAAGGCGGTCCGCGTTCAGGAGGTTCTCGGTCTCCGGCGTCTTGGGCAGCAGGGTGACGAGGATCTGAGCCGTGGACAAGGCCGCGCGGAGGCCGTGCTCGCCGTGCAGTTGCCCGGGCTTCTCGGTCCGGCTCCAGCCGGTGACGGGGAAGTTGAGGGCGAGGAGCGCCGTCGCGCAGGCGGAGCCGAGGGCGCCCATGCCGAGGATCGTCACCGGGCGTTCGCGCGCCAAGGGCGGGCAGGTCGGGTCCCAGGTGCGGGAGGGGTTCACGATGTGGCGGTCCATGCCGAGGTGGTGGCGCAGGGTGTGGCCCACGACCCATTCCACCATCCCTTCCGTCAGGCCGGGGTCGACCATCCGGCAGAGCGGTTGGGTGAGGGTGGGGTTGCCCACGATGCGTTCTACCCCGGCCCAGAGGTTCAGGACTGCCTTTGTCCGCGTGTAGGGCGTGAAATCCTGCAGGGGCGAGGCGGGGGCGTAGATGATGTAGTCGACCGTGGCCGGGTCGGCCTCGGTGACGAGGGTGGCGTCGATCCCGGCCTCGGCCAGGGCGGCGGGGAGGTGGGGTTCATATTCGGTCCAAAGCGAGGGCGCGGCGAAGAGGACGATCGGCATGGGTGGGGCTTTCGGGGTGTCCACGCGTGGACGGGATTTCGGGGCGAGGGATTTCAACAGGTTGGGCGTGGACGTTCAGGGTTTGTCAAGCACGATCCATCGCGCGCGGGACCGCACCGCGACCGGAATTTTCAAAAATTCCGGATCGGAGCCTTCGAAGGCTCCGGTCCGATTTCTTCGAAGAAATCGGCTACTGCCCGGCCGTCACGGCGGCGTTCACGGCAAGGGCCAGGATCCCGGTGTTGTAGAAGAAGCTTGCCACGCCATGCACCAGCACCGCCCGGCGCATCTCGCGCGTGGTGACCTCGATGTCCGAGACCTGGGCGGTCATCCCGATGGTGAAGCTGGCATAAAGGAAATCCCAGGCGTCCGGGTCATCCTTGCCGGGGAACCGGAAGCCCGGCGCGGGGCCCTTGTAATGCAGGTGGGCATAGTGGAACCCGGCCAGCACATGGATCGTCGCCCAGCCGAGCGGCAGGCTTGCCAGCGCGGCAAGGCGGGCGGCCCAGGTGTTCGCCTCGGCGTTCACCACCAGGAAGATCGCCGTGATGCTGACGACGACCGCGACCAGCGCAAGGCCCAGGATCAGGGCCACGCCCTCGTCGTCCTCGGCGGCATGGCGACGCAGGTCCCCGGCGGAGGTCGAGCCGAGGATGCGCGCGGTCAGCACGAGGTAGATCAGGAAGAAGGCATCGACCGCGACCAGAAGCGCGAAGACCGGCGTCACGGACAGAAGCCAGGCCGCGAGTCCGGCCCCGAGGCCCAGGGCAAAGGCGATCAGGAACCGGCCATGCCGCGGGGCGAAGCGCACCTAGCGGGGCCTGTGGACATGGGCGCTTTGCACCAGCCCGAAGCCCACCAGGAGCACCATCATCGCGGACCCCCCGTAGCTGAGAAGCGGCAGCGGCACGCCGACGACCGGGGCCATGCCCATCACCATCGACAGGTTCACCGCGATGTAGAAGAAGAAGTTCGCGGCCACCCCGATGATCAGAAGCGAGGAGAAGCGGTCGCGGTTCTGCCAGGCGGCGACCAGGCAGAAGCCGATGATCAGCGCGTAAAGCGCCAGAAGCGAGAAGGCGCCGACGAAGCCGAACTCCTCGGCCAAGGTGGTGAAGATGAAGTCGGTGTGCTTTTCGGGCAGGAAGTTCAGCCGGCTCTGCGTGCCTTGCATGAAGCCCTTGCCGCTCCACCCGCCCGACCCCAGGGCGATCTTCGCCTGGATGATGTTGTAGCCCGCGCCCAGCGGGTCGGCCGAGGGGTCGAGGAAGGTGTCGATCCGTTTGTACTGGTAGTCGTGCAGGAACTGCCATGGCGTGCCGCGCAGGGTGAAGACGCCGACGATGGCGCTGACCCCCAACGCCAGGACGGCGCCGAAGTACCACAGCGAGACGCCCGCGACGAACATCACCGTGGCCCCGGCAAGAAGCAGCATCAGCGAGGTGCCGAGGTTCGGCTGCATCAGGACCAGCACGGTGGGCGCGACGATGATCAGCACCGGGATCAGCACGTAAAGGGGCCGCGAGACGCGCTTGGGGTCGAGCCAGTCGTAATAGGCGGCCAGCAGCATCACGAGCGTGAACTTCATCATCTCGGACGGCTGCAGGCGGATGAACCCGAGGTCGATCCAGCGCTGCGCGCCCATGCCGACGGCTCCGAAGAACTCCACGATCAGAAGAAGCACGAAGGCCACGAAATAGGCCACTCCGGCCATGGACCGCCAGAACCAGATCGGGATCATCGCCACGATGAACATGAGGATCAGGCCCACGGCGAAGCGTTCCATCTGCGGCCGGGCCCAGGTCTCGAGGTTCCCGCCCGCGATGGAGTAGAGCATCAGGAAGCCGACCGAGGCCACCGCGATGATCAGCACGACGAGCGGCCAGTTCATGTAGAGGATCTTGCGGATCCCGGTGGGCGCGAACTTGACGCGGTATTCAAGGAAACTCATCGCCCGCGCCCTTCAGGTTTCGGTCTTCACGGGCGGCTGCCCGGTGACGGGGTCGCGCAGCGGCAGCTCCTTCAGCATGGTCTCGATGCGGCCGCGCTGGCTGGAAGGATAGGCCTCGAGGGGCGGCAGGCCGCCCGAAAGCGCGCGCAGGATCACGTCGCGGGCGATGGGCGCGGCCGCCGTGGAGCCGCCGCCGCCATGCTCAACCACCACCGAGATGGCATAGCGCGGCGCCTCATAGGGCGCATAGCCCACGAACAGCGCGTGGTCGCGCCGGTTCCAGGGCAGGTCCTCGTTCGCGATCACCCCTGCCGCCCGTTCTGCCGCGGTGATGTTGCGGACCTGGCTGGTGCCGGTCTTGCCCGCGAAAGCCATGGTCGGATCGACGATCCGGCTGGATTTCGCCGTGCCGTGATCGCCGTTCACCACCTCGTACATGCCCTTGCGCACGGCCGCGAGGTATTCGGGCGGGATGTCCAGCGGCGGTGCCTCGGCCGTGGGAAGCTCCTGGTCGCGGATCATCCGGACAAGGCGCGGCGCGACGGCCCGTCCGCTTGCGATGCGGGCGGTCATCACCGCAAGCTGCAGCGGAGAGGTCAGGACATAGCCCTGACCGATCGAGGCGTTGATCGTGTCGCCGATCCGCCAGTCCTGCTTGTGGCGCTCCAGCTTCCATTGCTTGTCGGGCATGATGCCCTCGGTGATCGCCGACATCGGGATGTCGAAGCGCTGGCCAAGGCCAAGCTTGCGGCCCATCTCGGCGATCTTGTCGATGCCGACCTTCTGGGCGATGTCGTAATAGTAGACGTCGCAGCTTTCCGACAGGCTCTGCTCCAGCCGCACCGTGCCGTGGCCCGACCGCTTCCAGCAGTGGAAGCGCCGGCCGCCGAATTCAATGTGGCCGGGGCAGTAGACCTTGGTGTCGGGCGTGGTAACCCCGGCCTCGAGCGCGGCAAGGGCGGTGACCATCTTGAAGGTCGACCCGGGCGGATAGGCACCCGAGACGGTCTTGTTGGCAAGCGGCCGGTGGTCGTTCTCGGTCAGGGCCTTGTAGTCGGTGTGGCTGATTCCCCGGACGAAGAGGTTCGGATCGAACGACGGGGCCGAGGCGATGCAGAGGATGTCGCCGTTCGTCACGTCCATCACCACGACGGCCGCGCTTTCGGTGCCAAGACGGACCTGGGCGAAGTTCTGCAGGTCGGCGTCGATGGTCAGGCGGATGTCGGTGCCGGGGTCGCCATCCTGACGCTCCAGCTCGCGCATGACGCGGCCGGCCGAGTTGACCTCGATCCGCTTGGTCCCCGCCTGGCCACGCAGGGTGTCCTCCATCCATTTCTCGACGCCGATCTTGCCGATCTGGAACTTGGGGATCTTCAGAAGCGGGTCGGGCGTCTCGAGTTCGGCCAGGTCCTTGTCGCTGACGGGGCCGACATAGCCCACGACATGGGCGAAGTCGTAATCGAGCGGATAGCGGCGGGACTGGCCGACCTCGGGCACCACGCCGGGCAGCGCCGGGGCGTTCACCGCGACCTTGGAAAAGTCGTCCCATGACAGGCGCTCGGCCACCGTGACGGGAACGAAGGCCGAGAGCGAGTTCACCTCTTCGATGGTCTGCTGCAATTCTTCGGCGGTCATCGGGATGATGCTGGCCAGCCGGCGCAGCACCAGTTCGACATCGCCGGCGGCTTCCCGAGTGATGACGACGCGGTAGTTCTGCTCGTTCCCGGCGATGATCTTGCCGTTGCGGTCCTGGATCAGGCCCCGGACGGGCGGGATGAGGCGGATGTTGATCCGGTTTTCTTCGGCCAGAAGCTTGAACTCATCGGCCTGGTCGACCTGGAGATAGCGCATGCGGACGCCAAGCACGGCGACCATCGCCGACATCGCCCCGCCCAGCATCAGCGTGCGGCGGTTGAGCGTGCGGTTGCTCTCCTCGGTGTCGCGGGCGGTGCGTCTCACAGCCGTCTCCCGAAATTGTCGACCTCGCCGGTGGCGGGCTTGCGCAGGTCAAGGGCCAGGCGCGACAGGCCCACGACCACCGGATAGACCGCGATGGACCACAGGACCTGCACGATGGCAAAGCCGAAAGGGGCCTGCGGCACGAAGGCGACCCCGAGGACCAGGCGATAGACCAGCATCATGCCCAGCATGACGCCCGAGACAAGCAGCCATTCCACCACGAAACTTAACTCTCGTGTGAGCGCGATGCGCCCGCGCAGGAATTCGGTGGCGATGATCACGATGGCGGTCCAGAGCCCCGGGGGCCGCAAGAGGATCAGGTCCTCGGCCAGGATGATGACCAGGATCAGCGGCATCGGCAGGAAATCCGGCCGCCGCACGATCCAGGCCATGATGACGCAGACCAGAAGGTCGGGGCCGGGAAGCGCGCCGGGCGCGTTGCCCAGGGGCAGAAGCCGGATGAACAGAAGGACAAGCGCGATGGCCAGGAAGAGCCCGCGGAAGATCCACTGTTCCTGACGCCAGAACTCAACCATCGGCGGCCTCCGGGGCGGGGCCCTCGGCGGCGCCGGACCCGGCAGCTTCGACATCGCCGCCTTCGGTCGGGACCGGGGGCGCCCCGGCGGCGGCTTCGGCGGCCCCGGCCGAAGTGTCGGGCTGCGGCTGGGTGGCGGGCGGGGCGACCAGGCTGCCGGGATCGGTGATCGGCTCCAGCTCGTGGCTGCGCAGGACGCGCAGGAACTCCAGCCGCTGGTAATCCGCGGCCAGAACCACGCGCAGCCGCTTGTCGGTGCCAAGGGCCACCTGGCCCACCAGAAGCCCCGCCGGGAAGACCGTGCCGTCGCCCGAGGTCACCACGCGGTCCCCGGGGCGCACCTCGTCGGTGTCCTCGATGAACTCCAAGGGCGGCAGGGGCGAGTTGTCGCCGCTGAGCAGCGCCTTCTGACCCGAGGGTTGGATCGTCACCGGGATCCGGCTGTTGGAATCGGTGACCAGGATCACGCGCGCGGTGCGTTCGCCCACGCCCGAGATGCGGCCCACCAGGCCGATCCCGTCCATCGTCGCCCAGCCGTCGCGGATGCCGTCGCGCGCGCCGACGTTCAGGAGGACGGACTGCCGGAAGGGGCTGCCGCTGTCCGCCATGACGACGCCGGTCACATGGGTCAGCTTCGGGTCAAGGCGGACGTTGTTCAGGTCCAGAAGCCGCGCGTTCTTCTGTTCCAGCTGGAGCGCGGCCTCTTTCCAGGCCTTCATCTGCTGAAGCTCGCGCTTCAGCTCCTGGTTCTGCTCGTAGATGCGGGTATAGCTTTGGAAATCGTCGATCATCCCCGCGACCATCGTCACGGGCGCCATCGCCCAGTCAAAGCTCGGCACCACCGCGTCGATCAGCGCCGCGCGGAAGCGTTCCACCCGGGGGCTGTCGATGCGCCAGACCAGGAAGATCACCAGCAGAAGCAGCACAGCGATCCAGACCAGCAGCCTGCGCAGCGGGCGCGAGTAGTCCTCGGGGGCGGTGCGGTTCTTGGCCACGGTTCAGACTTCCTTCGCCGCCGGATGCGGGTCGGATCAGGTATCGTAGTCGATCACATGCCGAAGCTGCTTCTCGTATTCCAGCGCCTTCCCGGTCCCAAGGGCAACACAATTCAGTGACTCGTTGGCCACGCTGATCGAAAGCCCGGTCTGTTCGCGCAAGGAAAGGTCCAGCTCGCCCAGAAGCGCCCCGCCCCCGGTCAGCATGACGCCGCGGTCGACGATGTCGGCGGCGAGGTCGGGCGGAGTGGCTTCCAGCGCCTGCATCACCGCGTCGCAGATCTGCTGCACGGGTTCGGCCAGGGCTTCCGCGACCTGGGCCTGGTTGATCTCCGTCTCCTTCGGCACCCCGTTCAGCAAGTCACGGCCCCGGATGGTCATCGAGGACCCCCGCCCGTCGTCGGGCATCCGCGCCGTGCCGATGGAGGTCTTGATCCGCTCGGCCGTCGATTCCCCGATCAGCAGGTTCTGGTGACGTCGGAGGTAGGAGACGATGGCTTCGTCCATCCGGTCCCCGCCGACGCGGACGGACCGGGCATAGACGATGTCGCCCAGGGACAGGACCGCGACCTCGGTGGTCCCGCCGCCGATGTCGACGACCATGTTGCCGGTCGGTTCGGTGATTGGCATCCCGGCCCCGATGGCCGCCGCGATGGGCTCGGCGATCAGGCCCGCGCGCTTGGCACCGGCCGACAGCACCGACTGCCGGATCGCCCGCTTTTCGACCGGAGTCGCGCCATGCGGCACGCAGACGATGATCTTGGGTTTCGAGATCGTGGACCGCTTGTGCACCTTGCGGATGAAATGCTTGATCATCTCTTCCGCCGCCTCGAAGTCGGCAATGACCCCGTCGCGCATCGGTCGGATCGCCTCGATGGTGCCCGGCGTCCGGCCCAGCATCAGCTTGGCATCCTCACCCACGGCGAGGACCTGTTTCTTGCCGTCCTTGTTGTGATAGGCCACCACCGAGGGCTCGTTCAGCACGATGCCCTTTCCGCGGATGTAGACCAGCGTGTTCGCGGTCCCGAGGTCGATCGCCATGTCCGACGAAAACAGGCTTGGGAAGACAGCCATGGGTGGTCCTTCAGAAATAACAGACGCCCCGACTCGGGGTCTCCGACGGGGCGCCTTCTTATAGGGGCATGGGACGCACAAGCGAAAGCCCCGCCGGGGGGCAATCCGCGCACTTCCGCGTGCTTGCAGAAATCAGGCCTTTTGGGAGGCTTGGGCGACTTGATTTCGCGCTTCCTTGCACTTTTCCGATATGCCACCCTGTCTGCACCGGAAACAGGATCAGACCATGACAGGTTCGGGACGCGTTGCACTGGTGACGGGCGCGGGGTCGCCGGGGGGAATCGGCTTTGCCACGGCCCGCGCGCTGCTGGCCTCTGGCGCGCGTGTCGCCATCACCGCCACCTCGGCGCGGATCCATCAGCGTGCGGCCGAGCTCGGCTGCATGGCCGAGATCGCCGACCTCACCGACCCCGCCCAGGTCGCCCGCCTTGTCGCCCGCGTCGAGGACCGGCTGGGCCCGGTGGAGATCCTGGTGAACAACGCAGGCATGGTGCAGACCGGCAAGGCGGTCGAGGACGGGCGGCTGGCCGAGATCGACGACGCCGCCTGGGCGCACCACCTGGCGCTGAACCTGAACACCACCTTCCACTGCTGCCGCGCGGTGCTGCCCGGCATGGCGGCGCGCGGCTTCGGCCGGATCGTCAACATCGCATCGGTCACCGGTCCGATGGTCACCTTCCCCGGCGTCGCGGGCTATTCCACCGCCAAGGCCGCCGTCGCGGGCCTCACCCGGTCCATCGCGCTGGAGTACGGCGCGCAGGGCATCACCTGCAACGCCGTCCTGCCCGGCTGGATCGCCACCGAAAGCCAGACGCCGGAAGAGGCGCGGGCCGGCCTCGCCACGCCCTTGGGCCGGTCTGGCACACCGGATGAGGTCGCCGCCTGCGCCCTGTTCCTGTCCTCGGACGCGGCGAGCTATGTCACCGGGGCGATGCTGGTTGTGGACGGCGGCAATGTGCTGCAAGACATGAAGGGATGAGCGATCCCCTCTTCCTTCCCGGCGTTCCTGACGAACTCGTCCTGGCCGCCCTGCGCCGGTCCCCCGGCAACGAACTGGCCTCGGGCAAGTTTGACAGCCCCGAATCCTCGGCCGCGCTGGTGGCGAACGCCTTCGGCTGGTTCCTCGACCGGCCGCGGTCGCTGCTGCCCTTGCCCGGCGTACCGATGGGTCTGCCCCAGTCGGTCGAGATCGAGGCCGAGCTGCGGTTTCCCTGGACAGGCGGGCGTCACCCCTGGCTGGATGCCGTGATCACCACCGCGACCACCCTGGTGGGGGTGGAAAGCAAACGGTACGAGCCGTTTCGCCCCGGCAAGGCGAACAGCTTCTCGGAGGCGTTCGACAGCCGGGACTGGGGCGCAGGGATGGCGCGCTACACGGCGATGCGGCAGGCCCTGGCGACGGGTCGTCAAAGCTATCGCTGCCTCGACGCGGTCCAGCTGGTGAAGCACGCCTATGCCCTGCGCACGCAGTCGGTCAAACGGGGCCTCGGTGCCGTTCTGGTCTACCTGCACGCAGCCCCGGCAGCATGGGCGAACGGCAAGGCGCTCTCGCCGGAGGCCATCGCCAGGCACGAGGCAGAGATTGCCGACTTTTCCCTGGCGGTGAGGGGAGACGCCGTTACCTTCGTGGCCTTGCGCTGGGCGGATCTGCTGGCGGACTGGAAGAAGGTGCCCGCCCTGAACGCGCACGCTGCCGCCATCAGCGCCAGGTTCGGACCGCTTTAGCTGCGGGCAAGATGCGCCGAAGGCCGGGGCAGGCCTTGGGCGGTCGGCTTTGGCTCGCGCCCCAGAACGCGCTGACGCAGCCCCTCCCGCTCCAGCCCCATGTCGGCAAGAAGCCGGTCGCTCAGCCCCTGCATCTGCGCCAGATCGCCCTCGGCCTGCCACCAATGTTTCAACTGTTTCCACATGACAGCCTCCTTTGCTGAGGCCCCGTTGTGCCATGCCGGGCTTTCTGTGATAATCCGACAGTATCCGAATGGGCTTTTCAGCAAGGCTTAGTAATGCGCGGCAGCGACTATGCGGAACTGCGAGCCTTTGCCGCCGTTGTGCGGCACGGGAGTTTTACCCGCGCGGCGGTGCATCTGGGCCTGTCGCCCTCGGCCCTGTCGCAGACCATCCGCGCGCTGGAGGATCGGCTGGGCCAGCGCCTTCTGAACCGGACGACGAGGTCCGTGGCCCCCAGCCCGGCGGGGCAGGCGCTGGCGGAACGGCTTCTGCCGGTGCTGGACGACCTCGACGGCGTCGTCGACATGGCCTTTGCGGCGGCGGGCGAAGTCTCCGGGCCCCTGCGGCTGAACGTGGTGCGGGTGGCCATTCCGCAGCTTGCCCAGCTATTGCCGGGCTTCCTGGCCCAGCATCCCCGCGTGACCGTGCAGGTCGAGGCGAGCGATGCGCTGGTCGACATCGTGGCCCAGGGCTACGACGCCGGCATCCGCCTGGCCGAGCGGCTGGAAGGCGATATGATCGCCGTGCCCTTCGGCGGCCCCCTGCGGATGGCGGTGGCCGCGGCGCCCTCCTACCTGGAGGGCCGAACGCCCCCTCTGCATCCCCGTGACCTTGAGGCGCACGAATGCCTGGTGAACCTCGCGCCCTCAACCGGGACGCCCTATCGCTGGGAACTGGACAAGGACGGGGTCGAGTTCCGGGTGCCGGTCACCGGGCGGCTCGTCGGCTCGGACCTGCGCCTCAGGATGGCGGCCTGCCTCGCGGGGGTGGGGATCGGTTATTTCTTCGAAAGCGAGGTGCTGGATCATGTCGCGGCAGGCCGCCTGGTGCGCCTGTTGGAGGATTGGACGCCGCCCTTTCCGGGCTGCTACCTCTACTACCCCAGCCGCCGGAACCAGTCGCCGCCGCTGCAGGCCTTCGTGGACTATCTGAAGGCCGCCTAGTTCAGGACCCGGCGGGCTTCCTCGACCATCTCTGGCGTCAGGATTGCGGGCCGTGGGGGAAGGCTCGCCTCGCCCCGTTCCCCGTTCTGGCGGATGTCGTCGATCAGAAGCTCCATCTCCGCGATCTCGCGGACCTGGGATTCGATGATTTTGTCGGCCAGATCGCGTACACGTGGGTCGCTGAGGGCGGCCTTGCTGGCGTTGTTCACCGCGATGGAATGGTGCGGGATCATCGCCTGCATGAAGGTGACGTCGCTGACCAGCGCCTGGCTGCGGTTGGTCAGAAGAAGCCCGAGGCCGATGACCAGGGCAAGCACCAGAACGGCGATCTTCACGCCCTGGCCGCGGTACATCGACCACATGAAGCCCAGCATGATCAGCGTCATCACGCAAGCCATAACCAGTGAGGCGACAAGGCGGTTCAGGCTGAAGAAGACGTGGTCGGCGGAATAGACGAGCTGGTACATCAGCACGAACATCACGGCCGTGGACAGCAGGATCATCCCGGCGAACCGGCCCCAGCCCATGTGCATCTTTTCCCCGTGCTGCATCGGTCCTCTCCCTTTGCTGCAAGGGAAAAACCGTGCGGGGCGGTTGATGTTCCAGATGGGGAGTGGGCGGACCTTTCCAGAAGGTTAACGTCCACGGGATTGTCGTTTCGGGTCAAGGGGTTGCCCGAAATGTCCACCGTGGACACTTCGGGCCGTTTTCACTCGCCGTGGTAAGAGACGGTCTTCACATCCTCGCCCGGGGCCGTCTTCTGGCGGCGGACGATGAGGCGATTGAGGGCGTTGATATAGGCCCGGGTCGAGGCCACGATCGTATCGGTATCCGCCGAGGACCCGGTCACGATCCGCCCGTCCTCCTGCAGCCGGACGCTGACCGTGGCCTGCGCGTCCGTCCCCTCGGTGACCGCATGGACCTGGTAGACCTCAAGCCGCGCCTTGTGGGGGAAGAGCATCTTCACGCAGTTGAACGCCGCATCGACCGGCCCGTCCCCGGTCGCATCGATGTGGTGGTCCTTCCCGTCGATGGTCAGGATCATGTCCGCCTCTTGCGGCCCCTCGGTCCCGCAGACGACCCGCAGCTTCTTCAACTGAAGGTATTCGTAGGCATCGTTGGTCTGCTCATCGCTGACGAGGGCAATCAGGTCGTCGTCGTAGACTTCCTTCTTCCGGTCGGCGAGCGCCTTGAACCGGACGAAGACGTCGTTCAGCTGGTTGTCGGCGAGGTCGAAGCCCAGCTCCTTCAGCTTGGCGCGCAGCGCGGCCCGCCCGGAGTGCTTGCCCATCGCGATGTTCTTCTGGGTCAGGCCGATGTCTTCCGGCCGCATGATCTCGAAGGTCTGGACGTTCTTCAGGACCCCGTCCTGGTGGATGCCGGATTCGTGCAGGAAAGCGTTCTTGCCGACGATGGCCTTGTTGAACTGGACCGGGAAGCCCGAGACCTGGGAGACGCGGCGGCTCAGGTTCATGATTTTCGTCGTGTCGATGCCCGTCTGGAACGGCAGGATGTCGTTACGGACCCGCATGGCCATCACGACCTCTTCGAGAGCCGTGTTCCCGGCCCTCTCACCCAGGCCGTTGATCGTGCATTCGATCTGTCTTGCCCCGGCTTCGACGGCGGCGAGGGCGTTGGCGGTCGCCATGCCGAGGTCATTGTGGCAGTGGGTGGCGAAGATGATCTGGTCGGCTCCGGGGACGCGTTCGAGGAGCATCCTGATGATCTTGGCGCTCTCCATCGGGTAGGTGTAGCCGACGGTGTCGGGGATGTTGATCGTCGTCGCCCCGGCCTTGATCGCGATTTCCACGACGCGGCAGAGGTAGTCGGGCTCGGTCCTCGTCGCGTCCATCGGGGACCACTGGACGTTGTCGCAGAGGTTGCGGGCGTGGGTCACCGTCTCGTGGATCCGGTCGGCCATCTGGTCCATGTCCAGATTCGGGATCGCGCGGTGGAGGGGGGAGGTGCCGATGAAGGTGTGGATCCTCGGGCTGGGGGCGTGCTTCACGGCCTCCCAGCAGCGGTCGATGTCCTTGAAGTTCGCGCGGGCGAGGCCGCAGATGGTGGAGTTCTTCGACCGCTTCGCGATCTCGGTCACGGCGGCGAAGTCGCCTTCGGAGGCGATGGGGAAGCCGGCCTCGATGATGTCGACGCCCATCTCGTCGAGGAGGGAGGCGATCTCCAGCTTCTCTTCATGGGTCATGGTCGCGCCGGGGCTCTGCTCGCCGTCGCGGAGGGTGGTGTCGAAGATGACGACTTTATCCTGGGTCATGGTGGGGTCCTTTTCCTAGCTTGCCGGGGGGGGGCGCTGGTCACCTCTGAGCGGTCGCGCCCGGGGGCACGCTCAGAGGCGGCTAAGAAGGAGGAGACCACGGGGCAGGAGAGGCCGCGAGACGGCCCCGAGGGAGTGGATATGTCGGCCCCTGGTCATGGGGGGCGACTATACGGGGGAAATCGGGGAAGGGAAGGGGGTTTCTGTGGGGCGGGGGCCGCAAGGGACTCCGGTGTGGTGTCCACGGTGGACAGATGGGGGTAAGGAGTTGATTTTGCTGGGGAATGGGTGTGGACGGTAAGGGTTTGTTAAATGATTTGAGATTACTCTAAGTCCCAAATTCTTCCGAGTTTAATGGAAAGCCCATCGCTCCCGATTGAGGTCAGCCCAGGGAATGTAACGGCCCTCCTTGGCTTGGCCTCCCGGAGTGTGGATAGGATATGTTCGAAGGTTGGCGCTTTGTCGGTATCGCGAAGTGCTCGCAACGCCGCATACATGCGTTCTCCAATACCAAGCTGTATATCAAGTTCAGGTAAGTAAGTTTTCAAATAGCCGTCTTCACTTACTCTTTTCGACATTGCTATGTCAGAATCAAATAGACTCAGAAAGACACAGTAATACTCCAAGATAGCTCGCCTAAATTCAAAATCTACTTCTAATGAATCGTCTGCAACTTCTGGAGGGTCAATTACCTGCGTCCTTACTCCGTTGGCATTTAACTCAAGTAGAGTAGCTATCCGCCATGTTGGCGCATGACCATTTACGGACTTAACAACTGTGGTCTGATACTTCGCTTCCTCCTGGGCTTTTCGATCAATAGTCCTAGTTCGGCCTTTGGACTCGAAAATTCCAACACGCTTATCAGACCTTACACCAATAAAGTCTGGCTTTCTTTGAATGCCATTGGTTGGTGAAACGTTCAAGCCCGGAGTGCCATAAGGGGTGATGGGTTCGCTATAGACATCATGGTGGAGAAGCCACTCGATTCCAAATCGCTCAGACACCAATTTGGCGGCGGCGCCGGCCAAAAAATAGGTCACAGCACCCTTCTCGGAGGGATCTAGTGCGTTGAACGCTTGGCTAGGAACGTACCTTTGCGTTCCGCCAACGTGCGCACGCTTGATGTTCGCTCGGAGCAAAAAGAATCTCCAAAGAATTTCAATTCTGGACCAAATCCCAAAGTGCACCAGGTCAAGTCGATTTGCGCGCCCGACAGTGATTGTTGCGCGTACAATGTCGGCAACCGTCACTCTTCTTTCCGTTCCGAAGCGATGGCGAATTGGCTTTGGTCCATAAACTGTGTCGAAAACGTCGACTTTCACAATTCCCATGATTAAAGCCTTTACTCTTCAATGGCAGAAACGCCCCCTCACACCCCCATATGCCGCACCCGCGCGCCCCACTCGATGGCGGCGGCGTGCAACCGGTCGATCTTCAGCTCCTCGCGGACCTCTTCCAGCATGCGGAGCTCGACCTGGGAGTGGCGACCGTCCGCAGTAACCACGTCGCAGGCGAGCGCATAGGCGGTCTCGTAGAGGCGTTCGGGCAGGGCCTCGCGGATCAGGCCGAAGAGGGCGTCGAGGCCGTCTTCCTCTTCGAACAGGTCGAAGACCACGCGGCTGACGCGGCGGATGCGGTCGGGGTCGTAGGTGGCGAAGGCGGGCATGTGGTTGACCATGCGGGTGATCGCCACCAGCTCGGCCGTGCGCATGTTCTGGTCCGAGGCGGAGCAGGCGACCATGACGGCCACAAGCGCGTCCTGGGGTGACATGGCGGATTCGGGCATCTGGCGGCTCCTGGCACGGGTTTGGCTGGCAGATTATTGACGCAGGCGTGGGGGGGCAATAGAGGACGGCGGGCCGGGAGAGGCCCGGCGTTTCAGGAGAGATGACATGACTTCCCTGCGCGATGCGGCGATGAATTCGAAGGCCTGGCCCTTTGAAGAGGCCCGCGCGGTCCTGAAACGGTACGAGAAGGCGCCGCCGAAGAAGGGATATGTGTTGTTCGAGACGGGCTATGGGCCGTCGGGGTTGCCGCATATCGGGACCTTCGGGGAAGTGGCGCGGACGACGATGATCCGGCGGGCGTTCGAGATCATCAGCGACATTCCGACGCGGCTGATCTGTTTCTCGGACGACGTGGACGGGATGCGGAAGGTGCCGGAGAACGTGCCGCAGCAGGAGATGCTGAGGCAGCATATGCAGAAGCCGTTGACCTCGGTTCCCGATCCGTATGGGGAGTTCGAGAGTTTCGGCCACCACAACAACGCGATGCTGCGGCGGTTCCTGGACACTTTCGGGTTCGAGTATGAGTTCATCTCGGCCACGGAGTTCTACAAGAGCGGGCGGTTCGACGATACGCTGCGGCTGTGCGCGGAGCGGTATGACCGGATCATGGCGATCATGCTGGCGTCTTTGCGGGAGGAGCGGCAGCAGACCTATTCCTGCTTCCTGCCGATCCATCCGGAGACGGGGCGGGTGCTTTATGTGCCGATGAAGGAGGTCAATGCGAAGGACGCGACGATCACCTTCGATGATGAGGATGGCCGGGAGTGGACGCTGCCGGTCACGGGCGGGCATGTGAAGCTGCAGTGGAAGCCGGACTTCGGCGCGCGCTGGGCGGCGCTGGATGTGGACTTCGAGATGTACGGGAAGGACCACTCCACGAACACTCCGATCTACGACGGGATCTGCGAGGTGCTGGGGGGGCGGAAGCCGAACCACATGACGTACGAGCTGTTCCTGGATGACCAGGGGCAGAAGATCAGTAAGTCGAAGGGGAACGGGCTGACCATCGATGAATGGCTGAGCTATGCGGCGACGGAGAGCCTGTCGTACTTCATGTACCAGAAGCCCAAGACGGCGAAGCGGATGCATTTCGACGTGATCCCGCGGGCGGTGGACGAGTATCACCAGCAGCTGCGGGCGTTCCCGGAGCAGACGCTGGAGCAGAAGGTGAACAATCCGGTGTGGCACATCCACCGGGGGCAGCCGCCGTCGTCGGACATGGTGGTCAGCTTCGGGATGCTGTTGAACCTGGCGTCGGTGGCGGCGGCGAAGGATGCGGCGGGGCTTTGGAAGTTCATCCGGCGGTACGCTCCGGAGGCGAGCCCGGAGAAGAACCCGGACCTCGATGCGGCGGCGGGGTTCGCGGTGCGGTACTTCGCGGACAAGATTGCTCCGACCCGGGTGTTCCGTCTGCCGGACGCGAAGGAGCGGGCGGCGATGGAGGATCTGGTGGGCCGGTTGAAGAAGCTTGCCCAAGTCACCGATCCAACGAATGTCCTTCAGGTTGAAAACAGAGCAGAACTGCTTTCCGACGAAGGCCTGCAATCGATGGTCTTTGCGGTCGGCAAGGAGCATGGGTTCGAGCCGCTGCGCGACTGGTTCAAGGCGCTGTATGAGGTGCTGCTGGGGGCGTCGGACGGGCCTCGGTTCGGCGGGTTCATCGCGCTGTACGGCGTCGAGGAGACGGTGGCGCTGATGGAGCGAGCCTTGAAGGGCGAGCTGGTGGCCTGACGGCCTTGTCCGGTGCTATCCTCCGCGCGGTTGGGCGCGGAGGGTGGCATGGGGCGCGAGGCGGAGGGGCATGCGGTCTGGCGCGGGCAGTCCGGCGCGGTGAGGGCCTATCTGGAGAGCGACGGGATCATCCTGCGGGGTGAGGTGCGGGCGAAGCTGCCTCGGGCCGGGCTGATGGGCTGGCGCGTGGAGGGGGAGGACCTGTGCCTGCGGTCGGATGGGGAGCCGCTGGTCCTGACGCTGGGCGCGAAGGAAGCGAGGGCCTGGGTCAAGGCGCTGGAGAAACCGGTGCCGTCGCTGGCGGCGAAGCTTGGGGTTTCGGAGACGGCGCGGGCCTGGGTGATCGGGGGGCCGGCGCCGGAGGCGTTGGCTGGGGCCCTGGCAGGCTGCACGGTCGGGGGGCCGGAGGATGCGGCGGTGGTCGTGGCGGTGCTGACTGGGCCTGCGGACCTGGAAGCGGCCTTGACTGCCGGGCGGGCGTCCGGGCTGCGGGTCTGGTGCGTGCACGGCAAGGGGAAGGGCGCGACCGTGAGCGATGCGGCAGTGCGGGCGGCGTTCCGCGCGGCGGGGTGGATGGACATCAAGGCAAGCGCGGTATCCGGGGATTTCACGGCAACGCTTTACCGCCCCTCGGTCTGAGCGGCAGCGCGTCCTGCGCCATTCGTTTCTCCTCGCGGGGGGACCTGCGAGGAGAATGGCGTGCAGTCGGAGGGGCTACTGAAGCTTGGGTTTCAGGAAGCCGACGGTTTCGCCCACCATCTGGTCCAGCGTTTCCGGCCCGGTGAAGGCGTTGAAGACGTGGTCCATTTCGGCGGTCCAACTGGCCTCTTCGCCCTCATGCGCGGCGAGGAAGGTGTCGACGGCACTGGGCAGGACGGTGGTGTCCTTGGTGCCGTGGGCGATGAAGAGGGGGCCCGCGTAGGAGGCGAGCTCGGCCGGCGGGTCGAAGGTGGTGACGCCCTCGAAGAAGCCGCGTTTCAACTCGACCACGGCGCCCCAGGGCAGCGTCACGGGCAGGGCGGCGTCGCCCGCTTCCAGCCCCTTTGCCAAGGTCTCGGCCCCGACGATGCCGCCGAAGCTTTCCTCGGGGTTCGCGACGGCAGCCCAGAGGACGAGCGCGTCGGGCTTGTCTGAACGCCCGGCGACGGCGGTGGCGACAAGGCCGCCCTGACTCCACCCCAGGACGGCGAGGCGCTGGCCGTCGACGGCGGGGTTCGCTTCCAGCCAGTCGAGCGCGGCGAGGCCGTCGGCGACCTGGCCTTCGAAGGTGGTATCGGCAAAGGCGCCGGGGCTTTCGCCCGAGCCGCGGAAGTCGATGCGGAGGGACGCGATGCCCTGTTCGGCCAGCATCCGTGCGGTGCGGGAGAAGACGCCTTCGTCGGTGTTGGCGACGGGAAGCTCGTCGCGTGACCCGGTGAACCCGTGGAACATCAGGACCACGGGGGCGGGGTCGCCCTCGGGCGTTTCCAGCGTGCCGATGACAGGGCCGAGAGGGGTGTCGATGGTCACCGTCTCTTCTGCTGCAAGGGCAGGGGTGGCGAGGAAGGCGGCAAGGGCGAGGGCAGCGCGCATGGGTCGGGTCCTTCGGTTGCGGTGCGGCCAGAGTGGCGCGGGCGGAGGGGGTTCTGTCAAGCGACAGTTGACTTCTGGACGGGCGGTCTAGCTCGCAACGCAAGGGGACGTCCGACAAGGGAGCCTTGCCCATGCGCAACGGTCTTTACGCCGCTTTGCTTGCCGCCTGCCTGGCCCTGCCAGCGGCCGCCCAGGAGGCGCCGATCCAGGAGACGATCCGAAGCCAGATCGATGCCTTCCTGGACGATGATTTCGCCCGGGCCTTCACCTTCGCCAGCCCGACGATCAAGGGCATGTTCGGCACGCCCGAGAACTTCGGGGCGATGGTCAAGAACGGCTATCCGATGGTCTACCGTCCGGCCGACGTGCAGATGATGGACCTGCGCGAGGTGGCCGGGAACCTTTGGCAGCGCGTGCGGATCACCGACCAGGCGGGGGCGGGGTGGTACCTCGATTACATGATGGTCGAGACCGCCGAGGGCTGGCAGATCAACGCGGTCCAGATCCTTCCCGCGCCGGACGTGGGTGCCTGACGGTTCCGCCTGCGGGTTGGCGGGGTTTCCCCCTCACCCTGACCCTCTCCCCCGGGGGGGAGAGGGGACGCGGGTTTCCGGGTCAGTTCCAGGATCTTTGGCGTCGTGCGGCTGTTGCGCGCCGGACGCCCGGGCCGTGCGGAGCCATGAGCCGCGGTTAAGCCTTCCTTGCTACCCCCTTTGCCCCATGACGGCGCGGTTTGTCGGGGGACGCCCGACGCATCGCCCGTGGCAGTGGCGCGAAGCGAGGCGAGGGAAATCGAAGATGAACAAGGCTATCACTGACGGGCTGGTCCTGATGCCGCCGCCGTTTTCGGCAGGCCTCAACCTCTGGTCGCGCGAGGACGGGACGCCGGGTTCGGGGTCCTACCAGGGTCAGCCGAACGCGGCGCTGGTGACGAATGACCAGGACTTCGGCGGCTGCCTGGAGTTGCAGAAGATCGAGGCGACGCAGAGGCTGCGCAGTTTCGCGCAGACGCCGATCCAACCGGGGCTTTACCTGCGCGTGACGGCGCGGGTGAAGGCGGTGGCGGGGAACCTGCCGACCGTGCGGATCGCGGCCTGGGCGGGGGATGTGAACGGGCAGAACGTCGCGGGCCTGCCGCAGACGGGGCCGGCCGTCACCCTGACGAGCTATGGCCAGGTGGTGACGGTCAGCGCGATCATCTCTCCGGCCAGCCGGACCGGGGTGGACATGGCCTGGTCGCTGCAGTCGGTCTATGCCCATGTGGGACTGGACCTGACCGGGGCCAATGGCGGCGTTGTGCGGATCGACGACATCGTGGTCGAGGACGTGACCAACATCTTCATCCGCAAGCTGATGGACTGGGTCGACGTCCGCGACTACGGCGCGCTGGGCAACGGGACGACCAATGACGCGCCGGCGTTCCTCGCGGCCGATGCCGATGCGCAGGGTCGCGAGATCCTGGTGCCCTCGGGCGTGTTCCGCCTGACCCAGGACGTGACGATCAACAGCCGCATCCGGTTCGAGGGCACGGTGTCGATGCCGGCGAACCGCCGCCTGGTGCTGACGCGGAACTACGACCTCAACACCTATGGCCAGGCCTTCGGGTCCGAGCTCGAGGGCTTCCGCCGCGCGCTGCAGGCGCTGTTCTTCTTCACCGACTACGTGACGCTGGACCTGTCCGGCCGCCGGGTCGAGATCACCTCGCCCATCGACGTCGCGACCCTGTCGGGGTTGACGAGCTTCACCGGCCGCCGGGGGATCCGCAACGGATCGCTTGTGGCGGTCCCGGGGCCGGCCTGGACGACCGAGCAGTTCACCTCGGTCGCCACTTATTCCACGGCGAACAACCTGACGCTGACGAACGTGGCGAACGTGGCGAACATCCCCGTGGGCTCGCTGGTGATCGGAACGGGCGTGGGGCGCGAAGTCTATGTCTCGGGCAAGAACGTGAGTGCGGGGACCCTGACCCTGAGCCAGCCCCTGTTCGCTGCGGCGGGGACGCGGACCTACACCTTCCGGCGGTTCAAGTACATGCTGGACCTGTCGGGCTTCAGCCTGATGTCGCGGTTCGAGATCGAGGACATCGAGTTCAACAACAACGGCACCGGGTCGGCGGTGATGCTGCCGATGACGGGGAACACGCAGCGCTTCCTGTCCTGCACCTTCAACCGGCCGGCGGACCGGGCGATCACCTCGCCGGGGGAGGGGTGCCAGGGCATGTTCGTCGACATGTGCCAGTTCCTGTCGAACGAACAGAGCGTCCCAGCGGTGGACCGCACGACGATCTGTCTGAACATCAACGCCAACGACGTGAAGCTGCGCAACAACCGCATCGTGCGCTTTGCGCATTTCGCGATCGTGCATGGCACGGGCCACCTGATCCACGCCAACCACTTCTTCCAGGGCGACAACACCGCGGCGGGCCTGCGGCGCGCGGGGCTGGTGTTCACGCAGACCAACGTCTCGACCGTGGTGACGGGCAACTACATCGACAACTGCTTCATCGAATGGGGCAACGAGCACGACAGCGAGCCGCAGGAGAATGGCGAGTTCTCGTTCGGCGGGTTGAACATCGTGGGCAACGTGTTCATCTCGTCCGACACCTCCTCGGCCTTCCGGTGGATCGTCGTCAAGCCTTACGGGCCGGGACATTTCCTGTCGGGCTTCTCGATCCTGTCGAACAGCTTCCGCAGCATCAGCGCGATCGTGGACCGGGTGGACATGGTGGACACGAGTTTCGCCACGCTGGACTTCACGCGGTCGCGCAACGTGCGGGTCGAGGGGAACAGCTTCAACAACGTCACGCAGTGGATCATCAACCCGGTCCAGGTGAGCCATACGCAGAACACCGCGGCCGAGACGTGGAACGTCAGCGCGGGGGGCTTCGTGCCCTTTGGCGGGCGGATCCGGCTGGTCGAGGCGGTGATGCCGGAGGGGGTCATCACCAACAGCTCCAACTCTCCGCGCTATGTCTTCCCCTATTCGGTCCCGGGCACCGGGGCGGGGGCCAACGAGGCGCAGATCCGGTGGGGCGAAGCGGTCCGCGGGAAGGCGCTGGTCACGATGCGGATGGACGTGCCGGCCTGAGCTTCGCGAGTCTTCTGCGGATGGGCGGTCCTTCGGGGCCGCCCTTTTCCGTTCAAAGGTCCTCGGGCGGGACGTGAAAGGCGCGGGCAAAGCCGCCGTTCAGCAGCGCCGAGACGGGTGTCAGGCGGACGAAGGCGAAGTCGGGCAGGTCGATGTAGATCGTGGCCTTGGGGTTCCGCTTAAGCCAGCGGGCGCGGAGGCCGGGGCGGGCGGGATCGTCCGGGGCGACGAAGCTGGCGCGCGCGCGGATCATCAGCCGGGGGTGGGTCAGCGGGTCGCCCTTGTCCCCGACCTCGCCCAGCATGAGCGCGCAATCGGGCCGGTCGCGCAGCGCACGGAAATGCGGCGCAAGGCCCGAGACCAGCGTCAGCATCCCCGCCTCGGGGTCGCGGGCGAAGGCGATGCGGCTGATGCCGGGTGTGCCGGTGTCGGGGTCCTCCCAGGCAAGGGCGGCATGGCCCAGGGACAGAAGCTGGCGGACAAGCGCGCGGGCGTCGTCGTTGGCCGGCTGGACAGGATCGGGGCGGGAGGTCATGGCAAAGCGGGCTGTTGACAGTCGGGGGGCAGAGGAATCTTCTGGACGCAGCCGGGCCTTGGGTGCCAGCGATTACTGGCGGATCCCGGCATGGACGCATCATGACCGACACCGCACGGGGCCACAATGGCCCGTCCGAGTTCCTGCCGAAGCTGATGACCGTCTGGCGCGAGGGCTATGGGCTGGCCAAGCTTCGCGCCGATGCGCTGGCCGGGCTGACCGTGGCCATCGTGGCGCTGCCTCTGTCCATGGCCATCGCCATTGCAAGCGGCGTGGGGCCGGAGCGGGGGCTTTTCACCGCCATCGTGGGCGGCTTCCTCGTGAGCCTCCTTGGTGGATCGCGCTACCAGATCGGCGGGCCGGCAGGAGCCTTCATCGTGCTGGTCGCGGCCTGCGTGACGGCCATCGGTCTTCAGGGACTGATCCTTGCGACCATCCTTTCCGGCCTGATCCTGATCGCTGCAGGCCTTTTGCGGCTTGGGACCTATATCCGCTACATCCCCTATCCCGTGACCGTGGGCTTCACTGCCGGGATTGCGGTCATCATCTTAGCAAGCCAGCTGCGCGAGATGTTCGGGCTTACCTTGCCCGGGGGCGAGCCGGGAGAGATCATCGCGAAGGTCGAGGCCCTGTGGTCCGCGCGCGGCACGGTCACCTGGGCGGCGGTCGGGGTGGCGGCACTGACGGCGGCGGTGATCCTGGGGCTACGCCGGGTCCGGCCGCATTGGCCCGGGATGCTGATCGCGGTGGCTATGGCCTCGGCACTGGTCGCGGCGCTGGGCCTGCCGGTGGCGACCATCGGCTCGCGCTTCGGCGAGCTGCCGCAGATGCTGCCGGTGCCGGCGCTGCCGGACCTGGCCTTGTGGCGCGCGGCGCTGCCCTGGGCGGCAAGCTTCGCGCTGCTGGGCGCCATCGAGTCGCTTCTGTCCGCCGTCGTGGCCGACGGCATGTCGGGCGCGCGGCACCGGTCCAACGCCGAGCTGGTGGCGCAGGGGGTGGCGAACATCGGCTCGGGCCTTTTCGGCGGGTTCTGCGTGACGGGGACCATCGCGCGGACGGCCACCAACGTGCGGGCGGGCAGCCGGGGGCCGGTCTCGGGGATGCTGCACGCGCTGTTCCTGCTGGTCTTCCTGGTCATTGCCGCGCCTTTGGCCGCCTACATCCCGCTGGCCGCGCTGGCGGGGCTTCTGGCTGTGGTCGCCTGGGGCATGGCCGAGCGGCACGAGTTCGCGGGGCTGCTCCGGTCCAGCCGCGGGGATGCGCTGGTGGTCCTGGCGACCTTCCTCCTCGTCGTCTTCCGCGACCTGACCGAGGGGATCGTGGTCGGCTTCGCGCTTGCGGGCCTTGTCTTCATCAAGCGGATGTCCGAGGCCGCGGGGATGCGCCCGCGCGAAGATCGGCCCGAGGAGCCACGGAGCGACCGCGTGGTCTATCACCTGGAAGGCCCGTATTTCTTCGGCGCGGCCGCGCAGTTGGGCGGCGTCCTGGACCGGATCGCCGAGGCACCCCGGGCGCTGGTCCTGGAGATGTCGGGCGTGCCGCTGATCGACAGTTCCGGCGCGCGCGGCATCCACAGCCTGGCCGCGCGGGCGGGGCGGCGGGGTGGGCGGCTTTACCTTGTCGGGCTGAAGCCTGCCCTGCGCCGCCAGCTTGAAGCGCAAGGTCTGAGCGAGCCCGAGGTGCGCTTCCTGCCCGATCTCACGGCAGTCGATGCCGCGCTGGATCCGCAACCGGGAAGCGAATCACGCTGAACTCCGGCCTTGGCCCGGCAGTTCCGGCCATTGTGCTGGGTTGGGCAGCAGCCTCACGTCGCCGTGAGCGGTAACGGGCGAGTGAAAGCAAGCACTTGGCCGCCACAATTTTCACACATTTTCAAGATTGACGATTTTCCAGTCAAGGAATTTACAGAATTATTCATGAAAAGTATGGGGTTACGAAAATATTTACGAAGTGATAAGGTGTGAACGCGCAGGGGGTTCGTGGCCCCTCGCAGGCTGTTCCGGGGTGTCGGCCCACACCCCTCTCGGGAGGAGAGACAAATGACCGAAGCCGCCAAGTCCATCTATCCGCCGTCCAATGACTTCGTGGCGAAGGCCCATGTCGATGCGAAGGCGTATGAGGCGCGTTATGCGGCCTCGGTCCAGGACCCGGAGGCGTTCTGGGGGGCGGAAGGGCAGCGGATCGACTGGATCAAGCCCTACACGCGCGTGAAGAACACCTCGTTCCAGCCGGGCAACGTGTCGATCAAGTGGTTCGAGGACGGCACCCTGAACGTCAGCGCCAACTGCGTCGACCGCCACATGCTGACGCGCGCCGACCAGACTGCGATCATCTGGGAGCCGGATGATCCGAAGACTCCGTCGAAGCACATCACCTACCGCGAACTGCTGGAGCAGACCTGCCGTCTGGCCAACGTCCTGAAGGCGCATGGCGTCACAAAGGGCGACCGGGTGGTCCTCTACATGCCGATGATCCCCGAGGCGGCCTATGCGATGCTGGCCTGCACGCGGATCGGGGCGATCCATTCCATCGTCTTTGGCGGCTTCTCGCCGGACGCGCTGGCGAACCGGATCAACGACAGCGACGCCAAGGTGGTCATCACCGCCGACTGGGCGCCGCGGGCGGGGAAGAAGACGGGGCTGAAGGACAACACCGACAAGGCGCTTCTGCACTGTTCGGACGAGGTGAAGGTGCTGGTCGTCAAGCGGACCGGGGACCAGACCTCGTGGGTGGATGGGCGCGATTTCGACCTGACCGCCGAGATGGCCGAGGCCAAGCCCTATTGCCCCTACATCGAGGTGGGCGCGGAAGACCCGATGTTCATCCTTTACACCTCGGGCTCGACCGGGAAGCCCAAGGGCGTGGTGCATACGACGGGGGGGTATCTCGTCTATGCCTCGATGACGCAGCAGATCACCTTCGACTACCATGACGGGGACGTCTTCTGGTGCACGGCGGACGTGGGCTGGGTCACGGGGCACAGCTACATCGTCTACGGGCCGCTTTCCAATGGCGCCACGACTCTGATGTTCGAAGGCGTGCCGACCTATCCGGATGCGGGCCGCTTCTGGGAGGTCTGTGCCAAGCACAAGGTCAACCAGTTCTACACCGCGCCGACGGCGATCCGCAGCCTGATGGGTCTGGGGACGGAGTGGGTGGAAAAGCACGACCTGTCGTCGCTGAAGCTGCTGGGTTCCGTGGGCGAGCCGATCAACCCCGAGGCCTGGGCCTGGTACAACACCCATGTCGGCAAGGGGAAGCTGCCGATCGTCGACACCTTCTGGCAGACCGAGACCGGCGGGCACATGCTGACGCCGATCCCGGGCGCGATTCCGACCAAGCCGGGTTCGGCGACGAAGCCCTTCTTCGGGGTCAAGCCGGTGGTGCTGGATGCCGCCTCGGGCGCGGTGCAGGAGGCGGTGGAGACCGAGGGGGTCCTCTGCTTCGCCGACAGCTGGCCGGGGCAGATGCGGACGCTCTGGGGCGACCACCAGCGGTTCGAGGAAGCCTATTTCAGCCAGTACAAGGGGTACTACTTCACCGGCGACGGCTGCCGCCGCGATGCGGACGGCTACTACTGGATCACCGGCCGCGTCGATGACGTGATCAACGTCTCGGGCCACCGGATGGGCACGGCGGAGGTCGAAAGCGCGCTCGTGGCGCATGAGGCCGTGGCCGAGGCGGCCGTCGTCGGCTACCCGCACGACATCAAGGGGCAGGGCATCTATGCCTATGTCACCCTGATGAAGGGGATCGAACCCTCCGAGGACCTGCGCAAGAAGCTGGAAGCCTGGGTCCGCAACGAGATCGGGCCGATTGCCAAGCCCGACCTGATCCAGTGGGCGCCGGGCCTGCCGAAGACCCGCTCGGGCAAGATCATGCGCCGCATCCTGCGCAAGATCGCCGAGAACGACTTCGGCTCGCTGGGCGATACCTCGACGCTGGCCGATCCGTCGGTCGTCGACGACCTGATCGCCAACCGCATGAACCGGGGTTGAAATGGGTCCTGTCCTGATCCTTCTCGGCCCCCCCGGTGCGGGCAAGGGCACGCAGGCGCGGATGCTGGAAGAGGACTTCGGCCTTGTCCAGCTGTCCACCGGAGACCTGCTGCGCGCCGCCGTCGCGGCAGGGACCGAGGCGGGCAAGCGCGCCAAGGCAGTGATGGAGGCCGGGCAGCTCGTCAGCGACGAGATCGTGCTGGCGATCCTGAAGGACCGGATGGCCCAGCCGGACGTGGCACGGGGCATCATCCTGGACGGCTTCCCACGCACGGCGGGGCAGGCGGCGGCGCTGGATGGCCTGCTGGCTGACGCCGGGCAGAAGGTCACCGCCGCCATCAGCCTGGAGGTCGACGACGAGGCGATGGTCGCCCGCGTCTCGGGCCGCTACACCTGCGCCGGCTGCGGCGAAGGCTATCATGACGAGTTCAAGCAGCCCGCAAAGGCGGGGACCTGCGACAAGTGTGGCGGCACGGCCTTCAAGCGCCGCGCCGACGACAATGCCGAAACGGTGCGCGAGAGGCTGACCGCCTACCACGCCCAGACGGCGCCGCTGATCGCACATTACGACCGGCTGTCAGTGCTGGAGCGGGTTCCGGCGATGGGTTCCATCGACGGCATCCGCGCCAGGCTGGCCGAGATCGTCGGGCGCGTCGCGGCATGAGATCTGGACCGTCCCGGGGCTGAGGAGACCGGGGGCGGACGGAGAGGGGGAGGGGCAGGCACGCCTGGCCTTCCGGATGAGGCCCCGGCCAAAAACCGGGGAGAGAAGGCCCGGCCCGTCTCACGGGCGGGCAAGAGGCCGAAACTCATGGGGAACGCCCCCGACGGGGCAACTAGGAGGAACCAATGACGACAGTAACCACGGACGTGCGCGACCGCTCGCGTCCCATGACCCGGGAGGAGAAGAAGGTCATTCTCGCCTCCTCGGCCGGGACGATCTTCGAGTGGTACGACTTCTACCTTTACGGCTCGCTCGCCGCGATCATCGGCGCGCAGTTCTTCACGCCGTTCCCGGAAGCGACCCGGAACGTCTTTGCGCTGCTCGCCTTCGCCGCGGGCTTCATCGTGCGCCCGTTCGGCGCGCTGGTCTTCGGGATGCTGGGCGACCTCATCGGCCGCAAGTACACGTTCCTGATGACCATCCTGATCATGGGCTTCTCGACCTTCATCGTGGGTCTGCTGCCCAACTACTATTCCTGGGGCGTCGCCGCGCCGATCATCCTGATCGCCTTGCGGATGCTGCAGGGCCTCGCACTCGGCGGCGAGTACGGCGGTGCGGCGGTCTATGTGGCCGAACACGCCCCGGCCAACCAGCGCGGCTACTTCACCGCCTTCATCCAGACCACGGCGACGCTGGGCCTTCTGCTCTCGCTCATCGTGATCCTGATGGTGCAGGGCTATGTGAACGGCAACTACCCCGACCAGCCCGTCCTTGACGCGGCCGGCGTGGCGATGATGAACGCCGACGGCACCCCGCAGATGATGAAGGCGTTCAACGCCTGGGGCTGGCGGATCCCGTTCCTCGGCTCGATCTTCCTTCTGCTGATCTCGCTCTACATCCGCCTGCAGATGAACGAATCCCCGGCCTTCAAGAAGATGAAGGAAGAGGGTGCGGCTTCGAAGGCACCGCTGCGCGAGGCTTTCGGCACCTGGAAGAACGGCAAGATCGCCCTGATCGCGCTGTTCGGCCTTGTCGCCGGTCAGGCCGTGGTCTGGTACTCGGGCCAGTTCTACGCGCTGTTCTTCCTGCAGAACGTGATCAAGGTCGACGCGTTCAGCGCCAACGTCTTCGTGGCCTGGTCGCTGATCCTTGGCACGGCGGGCTTCCTGTTCTTCGGGTCGCTCTCGGACCGCATCGGTCGCAAGCCGATCATCCTGGCGGGCTGCCTCATCGCGGCGCTGACCTACAAGTTCGTGTTCCCGCTGCTGACCGCGACCGCCAACCCGATGCTGCACGCCGCGCACCAGGTTCCGGTGACGGTGACCGCAGACCCGGCTGACTGCTCGTTCCAGTTCAACCCGGTCGGTACGGCGAAGTTCACCAACTCCTGCGACATCACCAAGGCGCTCCTGTCGCGCGCTTCGGTGAACTACGAGACCGTCGAAGCTCCGGCTGGCAGCATCGCCACCGTCAAGATCGGCGACACGGAGATCCCGTCCTACGTCGGTTCGGAAAACACCGCCAAGGTGGCCGAGCTGACCGCGGCGCTGGAAACCGCCAAGGCCGGCACCGACCAGGCGGCCATCGACGCGGCCCAGGCGGCGCTTGATGCCGAGAAGGGCGTTCCGGCGGCCTTCACCAAGGCAGTGAACGATGCCATCGCGGCGGCGGGCTATCCGCTGGTGGCGAAGGACAACACCACCATCGCGGTGGCGCAGAACTTCGTCGACATCTTCACCGCGCAGAAGCTGACGATCATCGCCATCCTGACCTACCTGATCCTGCTGGTGACGATGGTCTATGGTCCGATCGCGGCCATGCTGGTCGAGCTCTTCCCGACCCGCATCCGCTACTCCGGCCTGTCGCTGCCCTACCACATCGGCAACGGCTGGTTCGGTGGCCTGATGCCCGCGACCGCCTTCGCGATCTCGGCGCAGACCGGGTCGGTCTACGGTGGTCTGTGGTACCCGATCATCATCGCCCTGATGACCGTGGTGATCGGCGCGCTCTTCGTGCCGGGCGGGACCCACAAGAAGGACATCTTCGCCGACGACGCGTCGCGCTAAGGGTCAAGGTCCGGGCCGGGGCAGGTGCCTCGGCCCGGACACCTCTGCTTCCTGACGAGCCCGGGCGGGGTTCTTCTGGGCGCAGACTGGCGGGCCGGATCCCCGTGCCCGCCGTTTTTTCCGCCGATGGAATTTGAACGGGTGCGGCGCGGGGTTCCGCCCCTAGCCGCGCAGACGCCGGACGATCATTGCAAGGGCCAGGACGATGCCAAGTATGATCAGGTTCGAGACGAGCCCCGCCAGCACGGCATCCGTGACGGTGCCGGCCCGCGGCGGGTTGGTGGTGGGCAGGATCACCGCGACGAAGACCACGCCCAGGGCCAGGGGAATGGCCGTGCCGGTCGCCGCGCGGGTGCGGAACATCGTGTACACCAGGGCCACGATCAGGCCGATGCGGAACGGGTCCATCAGTTGCGATTGGATAAGCTCGGTCACGCGTCGTCCTCCCATTGCGTCACACTCCCCGATCCCCGCATCCCGCACAACCCCCCAGGAGCGCCGGCCGTGACGCTGGTGCAAGCCGGCACCCCCCTGCGCGCGCCGCGTGTCCTGGTCGTCGAGGACGAGGACAACATCGCCACCGCGCTGGAATTCCTGATCATCCGCGAAGGCTATGCGCATGACCGGGTGGCCTCGGGGGCCGAGGCGCTGCCCAGGATCCGCGATACGCTGCCGGACCTGGTGCTTCTGGACGTGATGCTGCCCGAGGTGTCGGGTTACGAGATCTGCGGGCACATCCGCACCGATCCGGCGCTGGCCGGGGTCAAGGTGCTGATGATGACGGCGCGCGGTTCGGTGATCGAGCGGCGGAAGGGGATGGAACTGGGTGCAGACGGGTTCATCTCGAAGCCCTTCGAGCTGAAGGACCTCCGCGACGAGGTGCGGCGGTTGCTGGCGGGGTGAGGGAGGGCCTCATCTTCGGCGCCCGGTCTTGCTCCGATTTCTTGGAAGAAATCGGACCGGAGCCTTTGAAGGCTCCGTCCCGGAGTTTTCGAAAACTCCGGAGGACTGTCACTGTGCGAAGGGATCGTCCGGGTAGGTGACGCCCACCAGGTAAAGCCCCTGCGGCGGGCAGACAGGGCCGCAGGCGGCGCGGTCCCTCGCCTCCAGCGCGGCGCGGACGTCCTGGGGTGTCCAGGCTCTGGCCCCGACGCGCTCTAGCGTGCCGACGATCGACCGGACCTGGTTGTGCAGGAAGCTGCGCGCGGCGAGGTCGAAGCGGTATTCGGTGCCGCCGGGGTAGGGGTGTTCGGTGATCTCGATCCGGTCCAGCGTCTTCACCGGGCTTTTCGCCTGGCAGAGGGTGGAGCGGAAGGTGGTGAAGTCGTGCAGGCCGATGAGTTCGGCGGCGCCTGCCCGCATGGCGTCGAGGTCCAGCCGGTTCAGCACTTGCCAGACGAGCCCCCGGTCATGCGTCACCGGCGCACGGCGGGCCACCAGCCGGAAGGTGTAGCGCCTGCCGGTGGCCGAGAAGCGGGCGTGGAAGTCGTCGGGGACTTTCGCGGCGGCCAGGATCGCCACGGGGTCGGGCCGCAGATGCGCGTTCAGCGCCGAGGCGAGCTTGAACGGGTCCCAGTCCTTCGCCAGGTCCGCGTGCGCCACCTGCGCCGTCGCATGAACGCCCGCATCGGTGCGCCCGGCAGCGGCGATGGTGTGCGGGCCGGGTTCCAGCTTGGCCAAGGCGCGCTCGACCGCCTCTTGC
Organism: Tabrizicola sp.; assembly: GCF_041913445.1. Taxonomy (GTDB): domain Bacteria; phylum Pseudomonadota; class Alphaproteobacteria; order Rhodobacterales; family Rhodobacteraceae; genus Tabrizicola. The sequence goes on along the minus strand of NZ_JAYSFG010000021.1, from coordinate 27,666 downwards.
ACCGAGGGCAGCCCATGCGCCTGCCGCTGCCAGCCCGCGAAGGGGCCGCCGTCGTATTCGATCTGCAGGGCATAGCGGGGCATGGGCCTTGCTACCTCGGAAGCAGGTGGCCGCGCAATCCTTGCCAAAATCCTAACGCCCACGGCCAAGTGCTTGAAACCATTACGGGCGGAGACCCTGTCCTGCGTGGACAACCCATTCGTAGGGTGGGCATTCCTGCCCACCCTACCACCCGCCTTCCATTCCCGATCCACGCGCCCTATCTTGATCGCACGAAGGAAAGGGACGCGGGACGTGGCATTCTCCGGACTGACCGACGGGATCACCCGCGGGATCGAAGGCGTGGGCGCGGGCCTCAGCGAGACCCTCTTCGACACCACCCTCCGCCTCGGCGTGACCGGTCTTTCCCGCGCGGGGAAGACCGTCTTCATCACCGCGCTCGTTGCGAACCTCCTCAACCGGGGCCGGATGCCGCAACTGAAGGCGCAAGCCGAGGGCCGCATCCAGGCCGTCTACCTGCAGCCCCAGCCCGACGTGACGCTCCCCCGCTTCGACTACGAGGCGCATCTCGCCGCCCTGACCGGCGACCAGCCCCGCTGGCCCGCTTCGACCCGCGCGATCTCCGAACTCCGGCTCTCCTTCCGCGTCCAGCCCGCCGGCTTCCTCTCCTCCTGGCGCGGGCCGCGCACGCTGCACCTCGACATCGTCGACTATCCGGGCGAGTGGCTGCTGGACCTCTCCCTGCTGGAGCAGAGCTACGAAGCCTGGTCGGAGGGCACGCTCGCAAGGCTGGAGAAACGCGCCGAGGCGGCGTCCTACCTTGCCCTCGCTCGGGCCGAGGACGGCGCGCTGAAGCTGGACGAGGGCAAGGCCCGCCAGCTGGCCGAGACGTTCACCGCCTACCTGACCGCCGCCCGCGACCTGGGCCGGGTGGACGTGACCCCCGGTCGCTTCCTGTTGCCGGGCGACCTGGCGGGCTCGCCCGTCCTGACCTTCGCGCCCTTGCCGAAGCCCGCGACGACGGGCCGGTCAAGTCTCTGGCGCGAGATGGAGCGGCGGTATGAGGCTTACAAGTCGAAGGTCGTCCGCCCCTTCTTCCGCGACCATTTCGCGAAGATCGACAGGCAGGTCGTGCTGGCCGACGTGCTGGGCGCGATCCACCAGGGGCCGCGAGCGGTGGAGGATTTGCGGCGGGTGATGGCGGAGGTCTTGTCCAGTTTCCGGCCGGGGCGGAACACCTGGCTTTCAGGCCTCTTCGGGGCGCATCGGGTGGAGCGGATCCTGTTTGCGGCGACGAAGGCGGACCATCTGCACCATGAGCAGCACCCGGCGCTGACGGCGATCACGGCGAGCCTCCTGGCCGAGGCGAAGCAGCGGGCCGACTTCTCCGGCGCGCGGACCGAGGCGATGTCCTTGGCCAGCCTGCGGGCAACGGTGGAGGAGGTGGTCACACGGGACGGGGTCGAGGTTCCGGCGGTGCGGGGCGTGCTGCAGTCCACGGGCAAGCCCGCGCTGATGTATCCCGGCGCGCTGCCCTCGGACCCCTCGCGGCTGCTGTCGCCCGCGCGGGAGGGGGCGGAGGCCTGGCTCGACGCGGATTACAGCCTGATGACCTTTGCCCCGGCGCGACTGAACCTGCGCCCCGGGGAAGGCCCGCCGCATATCCGGCTGGACCGGGCCGTCGAGTTCCTGATCGGAGACCAGCTGTGAGCCGCCCGCCGAAGCCGTTCCTGGAGGAGATGGAGGAGGCGGTCGATCCGTCGCTGGCGCCTCCCGTGCCGGACGGATTGCCCGAGGGGCAGGCGATGCAGGCGGTGGCGGCGTTGAGCCAGAAGCGGCCCTCGGCCGTGTGGCGCTTTGCGACTTGGGCCTTCGGGGCACTGTTCAGCTTTGCTCTGTCGGTGGCGGCGTATGATTTCGTCACGGGCCTGCTGGCGCGGAACGTGGTGCTGGGCTGGGTCGCATTCGCGCTGGTGGTGGTGGCCGTGGTCGCGGGGGTGGTGCTCGCGCTGCGCGAATGGGGGGCGTTCCTGCGGCTTGCGCGGCTGGACAGCTTGCGGACGCGGGCGGTGGAGGCGCGGTCCGCCGCCAATCTGAAGGAAGCGCGGCGGGTGGTTGCGGGGCTGGTCTCGCTCTACGGCGCGCGGGGGGATACGGCCTGGGGCCGGGCGCGGCTGGCGGAACGCGAGGGCGAGGTGATGGACGCCGATGCCCTGCTGTCGCTGGCGGAGCGGGAGTTGCTCACGACGCTCGATGCCGAGGCGCGGCTGGTGATCGAGGGCGCGGCGCGGCAGGTGGCGACGGTGACGGCGCTGGTGCCCCTGGCCTTGGCCGATGTGGCGACGGCGGCGGTCGCGAACCTGCGGATGATCCGGCGGATTGCCGAGATCTATGGCGGGCGGTCGGGGAGTTTCGGGAGCCTGAAGCTCCTCCGCCGGGTGTTCGGGTCGCTGGTGGCGGCGGGAGCACTGGCGCTGACGGATGACATGATCGGCTCGGTGGCGGGGGGTGGGGTGCTTTCGAAGCTGTCACGCCGGTTCGGCGAGGGGGTGGTGAATGGGGCGCTGACCGCGCGGGTGGGCGTGGCGGCGATGGAGCTGTGCCGGCCCTTGCCGTTCGTCGCGCTGGAGCGGCCTGCCGTGTCTGGGTTGGTGTCGCGGGCGCTGACGGGTCTGGTGTCGCGCGGGTAACCGCGGGTCTTTAGAGGAGCGCTGGCGCGCGAGCCTTTTGTCTCGCTCTTTGCGCGTGAAGAACGCGCAAAGAGCTCGGGGTGCCTCCGGCGGGGATATTTGGTGCCAGGTGAAAGGGCTTTTGGTTCGGGTCCTTGCTCCGACGGGTTCCCTCAGGGCGGTGGCGCGGACCAGTCGACCCAGCGACCGTGGAAATCGGCGCGGCCGAGGGGGAGGGTGTCGCCGCCGGGCCAGAGGGTCAGGGTGAGCGCGGCGCCGGGGCTTTGGCCGTCGGCTTCCATCGAGAGGCGGGCGATGGGGGTGGTTTGGCCGGCTTGTTCCATAGCGGTCAGGGCGCGGGATTGCGTGGCGGACGGGAAGTACTGCCAGGCGACGGTGTGGAAGATCAGGTGCAGGGCTTCGGGCGTAGGCCTGGCGAGGCGGGTTTCCAGCCAGAGGGCGGCATCGGCGCGGTCGATTTGGGGGCGGAGGCGGGTGGCGAGGTCGAGGGCGGTGCGGGTGCGGGAGATACGGTCGGGCTGGTCGGGCCAGAGGTAGGCCAGGAGGCGGAGGCGGTCGGTGATGGGGTCGAGGGGGTTCAGGTCCACGCCACGGCGGTCGAGGATCGTGGGTGTTGCGTGGGGCGGCAGGGGGCCGGTCCAGGCGGGAGTCAGGGTGAGGGTGGGCTCGGCGGGGCCGAAGGTCTGATCGCCGATCCGGAGGGCGTAGTGGTCCCAGAGGAGGTTCAGGCCCGCACTGGCGCCGAGTTCGGAGAGGACCAGGGGCAGGCCGAAGCGCTGGGTCAGCCAGTGGGCGGCGGCGATCAGGGGGGCGGAGCGGCGGACTTCGTTTGTCTGCGGCGGGGATGTGAGCCAGTCGATGAGGAAGGCCGAGTGGCGGGCGAGGGCGGCGAGGGCTTCATCGGTCGGGTCGCTGCCGGAGGCATAGGCGGTGGCGAGGGCGGGGTCCTGGCCGGTGAGGGTGAGGGCGTGGAGGCCTGCGGCGAGGCGGAGGGGTAGGGCGTGGGCGCGGGTGGCCTCGTCGCCGGTGCGGCTGAGGATGTGGTCGGCGACGGGGGTGCCGGGTTGCAGGCGGTCGGCCAGGCCGGACATCAGGACGGCCATCAGGGGCGAGCCCATCGCGGCGCAGTCTTCGGCCTGTTGGCGGAAGAGCTGGCGGATCGTCACCGGAACTTGTCCAGGAGCTTCTGCATCGGGCTGCGGGTGTCTTCCTCGACCTTGGGGGCCGGGGCGGGTTTTTCGGGCTTTTCCTGCGTTGTCGACGACCGGGGCGGGGCGGTGCGGAGGGCGACGGCGTTCATGAATTTCTGACCGTCGCCCGCCGCAAGCGACTCGGCCCCGTCGGAGATGCCGCGGAGGAGGTCTTCCAGCCACTCGGCATCGGCCTTGGCGAAGTCGTGGAGGACGTAGGCGGCGACGGCGTCCTTGTGCCCGGGGTGGCCGATGCCGAGGCGGACGCGGGCGTAGGTGTCGCCGAGGTGGCCGTGGATGGACCTCAGGCCGTTGTGGCCCGCGTGGCCGCCGCCCTGTTTCAGGCGGAGCTTGCCGGGGGCGAGGTCGAGTTCGTCATGGAAGACGGTCAGGTCGGTGAGGGGGAGTTTCCAGAAGGCGACGGCGGCCTGGACGGACTGGCCGGAGAGGTTCATGAAGGTCTCGGGCTTCAGGAGGGCGACCTTTTCGGTGCCGAGGCGGCCTTCGGAGACGAGGCCCTGGAAGGCCTTGCGCCAGGGGGTGAAGCCGTGGTCGGCGGCGATGCGGTCCAGCGCCATGAAGCCGATGTTGTGGCGATTCCCTTCATATTTCGCGCCGGGATTGCCGAGGCCGACCCAGAGTTTCATCCTTTGCTCTCCCGCATGCCGCCCTGGCTGCGATATAGCTGCGGTGGTAGGTACAAACAACGGGACTGGGATGCGCGCCTTCACCCTTCGCGGACTGACGCTGTATGTGCCTGAGGCCGCTCTGAAGGGTAACCTGGAGCGGGCCCTGTCCAGTGGGCGCTATGAGAACCACGAAGCGGATGCGCTGCTGCGGCATCTGCGGCCGGGGGACCGGATGCTGGACCTGGGCGCGGGGCTGGGGTTCATCTGCGCGCTGGCGGCGGGGGTCCTGGGAGAGGATGCGGTGCTGGGCGTCGAGGCGGGGCCGGAGACGGTGAGGCTCGCCCGGCGGAACCTGGCGGCGAACGGGTTTCCGGGTGTGAAGGTGCTGAAGGGCGCGGTCGTGGCGGCGGGTGAGGGAGAGGTGGAGTTCGGCCAGCGGCCGGCTTTCTGGGCCTCGTCCCTGCGGGGGCCGGACGGCTGGCCGGAGAATGCCGAGGTGATCCGGGTACCGGCGCGGCCGTTGGGGAAGCTTCTGGCGAAGTTCGCCCCCACGGTGGTTTCCTGCGACATCGAGGGGGGCGAGCTGGAGGTGCTGACCCAGCCCCTGCCCGGAGTGCGCCTCGTGGTCTTCGAGACGCACCCGCAGGTCTACGGCGCGGACGGCGTGGCCCGGATCGTCGCCGCGCTGGCGGCGCAGGGGTTTGTCGAGGCCGAGGGCGCGAAGAAGGATACTCTGGTTTTCCGCCGCTAGGCAGCACGGGCGCCTGGAGCGCTGGCATCCCCAAACCAGCGGGCCGCGGAGGTCGGGAGTGCTGCCTGCGGCGGAAGTGCGGGATGCTGGGCTGATGACGCTGGTCTTTCTCGCGGCGGCGACTGTGCAATCCGTGAGGCATGGCGATCGAAGGGCGGTCGGGGCGCGGGGGGATCGGCTGCTTCTGGACCTGATGGACGCGCGTCCAGGGCACTGAGGCTGCGAGAGGCTACTCGTGCGACTTCGTCTTCTCGTCGCGGCTGGCTCTCCGACGAGGAGACGCGGTCGAACGAGGAGGCGTCGCGCGAAATGCAACGGGGGGCCCAAAGGGCCCCCCGCGCGATCCGTAAGGCGAGGCGATCAGGCCTCGGCTTCGGCGTTCTCTTCTGCCACGAGGCCCGACGGGGCCGCGATGTTGGCGATCACGAAGTTCCGCGCGATGGTCGGCTTCACGCCGGCCGGCAGCTGAACGTCGTTGATGTGGATGACGTCGCCGATCTTCTTGCCGGTCAGGTCGACCGTGATGTGATCGGGGATGTCCGCCGCGGTGACTTCCAGTTCCACTTCCGGGCGCACCACGGTCAGCGTGCCGCCGCGCTTCAGGCCGGGGCTGGCTTCGTGGTTCACGAATTCCACGTGGATGAACAGCTCGATCCGGCTGTCGTCGTGGATGCGCATGAAGTCGACATGCGTCGGCAGGTCCTTGACCACGTCGCGCTGGACGCCGCGGCAGACGACGTGCACGTCGGGCTGGCCTTCGACTTTCAGGTTGAACAGCGTCTGCAGGAAACGGCCCTGCCGCAGCTTGGTCAGGAGGTAGTTGTATTTCACCTTGATCGGCGTGGGTTCAGCCCCGTCGCCGTAGATGATGCCAGGTACGTAGCCCTCACGACGGGCTTGACGGGCGGCCCCCTTGCCTGTCCCCGTCCGTACCTCGGCCAGAAGATCGGTGATCTCGCGTGCCATAGGTTCTCTCCATATAAGTCCGCCATCCTCCAAGGGTGCATGGCGCGACCGGGGGGCTATAGCGACGAATCGGCAGGAAGGGAAGCGCGAAGTTCCCGCGCCGTCAGAGCTCGCGCCAGGCGGGCAGACCGGCGCTAAGCGCCTGGAACCGGATGACGATGGCGGTAAGCATGCCTGCCACCACGCCGAAGGCAATGCTCCCCGAAACGCCGAGGTTCTGCAGCATGCGGATGGGCCGGGCTGCGCTGTCGACGGACATGGCCAGCCCGTGGGCGCACAGGATGATGGCGCTGAGACCAAGGGTCAGGAAGAGCACCAGCCCCGGGACGGACATGTAATGGAGCGGACGCACAGGCAGGCCGAGCGTGCTGAGACTCCGCAGGAAGGGAGGAAAGCTGCCGGAGATACCCGCCTCGTTGGCGAGGCCTAGCGCGCGCTGAAGCTTCTGACGGTATTCGGAACTCATGATGCACCTGTGGTTGTGTCGTGGCGAAGCTGTCCGTCCTGAAGGTGGCAGCATTTTGACCCAGGCCTGTCGCTTTCGGCATGGTGCAAGGTCGCGGGTGGGCTGGATACGGGGGACACGGCGGGCTAGCTGTCGTCTTCCCGCGCCCGGAGCCCCGTGATGATCCCCCTCCACACGCTTTCCATCGCCCGGCCCGCGATTGCGGCCTTTGCGGCGATGGGCCTGTTGTGGGGGACCTTCGCGGCAGCGATGCCGGACCTGAAGGCGATGTTGGGGGTGGACGAGAGGGAGCTGGGGCTTCTGGTCTTCTGCACTCCGCTGGCCGCGATCAGCGCGATGCTGGTGGCCCCGGCCTTCGGGGCGGCGCTGGGGCGTGTCGCACTGCCGGTGTCCGTCGCGCTGATGGCGCTGGCCTTCGCGCTACCGGGTCAGGCCTCGGTCTGGTGGCTGTTCCCGCTGGCGATGGCCTGCGCGGGGGCGGCGACGGGGCTGACGGACGTGCTGATGAATGCCCGCGTCGCGGCGATGGAGACCTCTCGCGGGTTGCACCTGATGAACCTGGCCCATGCGGCCTATTCCTTCGGCTATGCGGGGGGCGCGGTCTTGACCGGGGTGATGCGGGGCGCAGGCTGGGGGCCGGACTGGGTGATGGGGACCATGTCCCTTGTCGGACTGGGTTTCGCGGCCCTGGCGCTGGAGCGGGACGGGCGGATCGAGGGGTTGCGGAAGCCGAAGGATGGCTCGGCGGGCCGCTTGGGCTGGGTGCCGGTGATCGGGGGCGGGATCGTGTTGATCGCGTTCATGACGGAGAACGCGGCGGAGTACTGGTCGGCCCTGCATATCGAGAAGACCCTCGGGGGCAGCCCGGAACAGGGGGCGCTGGGGCCGGCGATGCTGGCGTTGACGATGGGGTTCGCGCGGCTTGGCGGGCAGTGGCTGGCGGGGCGAGTGGAGCCCTTCACCATCCTGCGGTGGGGCGCGGTGATCGCGGCGGCGGGGGCGCTGGTCGTGTCGCAGGCCTGGGCGCCCTGGGTGGCTTACCTTGGGTTCTTCGTGATGGGCATCGGAGCCTCGGTCCTCGCGCCCACGGCGTTTTCGCTGGTGGGCCAGATGAGCGCCGACGAGGCCCGCGCCCGGGCCATCGCGCGGGCGACGCTTCTGGGCTACCTGGGCTACTTCGTCGGGCCGCCGCTTCTGGGCGTCATCGCGGGGACCTTCGGGCTGCGCTTCGCCTTCCTCTGGGCGGCCTGCCTGGTGGCGATGGTCTTCGTGCTGGCCCCGATCCTGAAGCGTCAGCGGGCCTGAACCTCCAGGAAGCGTGGGCCGTCATGCGGTGTGATCAGCAGCTCACCCAGCTGGTCGGGGTCGGGCGGGACGCTTGCGAAGACCATGTCGCAGGCCATCGCGAAATGCTCCATGTCCAGCGGTGAGGGCCCGCAGCCCAGGATCGGCTCCACCTTGGCCTGGCGCATGTAATCGGCGATCTCGCCGAAGCCCGCGTTGTTCCAGACGACGTAGGTGATGGGAAGCTTTTCATCGACGGCGGTGCGGAGTTCGCCGGGGCTGAACTGCAGGCCGCCATCGCCGATCAGGCAGACCACGGGCACGCCGGGGGCGGCGATAGCGGCACCGACGGCGGCCCCTGGCGCGTATCCCAGCGCGCCATACCCGGTGGCGGCGTTGAACCAGCCGCGCGGGCGGTCATGGTCGTAGTAGAGGTTCGCGGCATAGACCGGCTGGGTGCTGTCGCCGACGATGATCGAGTTCGGCATGGCGTCGCGGATCACCTCGACCATGTCAAGCCGGGCGGGCATCTCGGCGTCGAGCGCGGCCAGTTCGGCCCGCGCGGCCTGGCGGACGGCCTCGGCCCGGGCGGCGCCTTCGCGGTTGGCGCGGATGGTCATCGGCATCAGTGCGGCCATCAGCGCGCCCGCGTCGGCCTTGATCGGCATCTTCGCGGGGTGGCGGGCCAGTTGGTCGGCGCAGATGTCGATGCGGATCATGTCCGACAGGTTGGGCACGCGCCCGTTGGCATACATGTCATAATCGGTCGGCCCAAGCTCGGTCCCGATGGCCAGGATCTGGTCGGCGTCGGCGATGAACTTCCGGACCGAGGTCAGGCTGGGCGAGGCGGGGACGGTCAGGCGGTGGCCGAACATTGCGCCGCGGGCGTTGACCGTCTGGATCACCGGGGCGTCGAGGGATTCGGCCAGTTTCTGTAACGGCTCCTCGGCCCCGCGGGTGCCGCCGCCGGCGAGGATCACGACCCGCTCGGCCGCGTTGAGCGTCGCGGCCAGGCTGCGCAGCCGGCCCAAGGGAAGCGGCACGGCGCTGCCCGAGACGACGGGAGGCGGCAGTTCGGGGCAGGGCTGGCCCATCATGTTGGTGGAGATCTGGATATGCGCGGGGCCGGGGCGTCCGGCGGTCATCGCGGCAAAGGCGCGGTCCAGGACTTCGCCCAGTTTCTTGGGGTCGGTCACGGTTTCGGTGTGGCAGAGCGTGGCGATCATCGCGCCCTGGTCGGGGAGTTCGTGCAGGCGGCCAAGTCCCTTGCCCAAGGTGTCGCTGCGGCCGAGGCCCGAGATGACGAGCATGGGGACCGAGTCGGCACGGGCCTGGGCCATCGCGGTGATCGTGTTGGTGAGCCCCGGACCGGTGATGACGAAGGCGGCGGCGGGCTTGCCCGAGACGCGGGCGTAGCCGTCGGCCATGAAGCCCGCGCCCTGTTCGTGGCGGGGCGTGACGTGGCGGATGCGGTCCCCGGCGGCGGCGAGACCGCGGTAAAGCTCGACCGTGTGTACACCGGGAATGCCGAAGACGGTGTCGATGCCGCGTGCGATCAGGCCTTCGACGAGGCGGATGCCGACAGTGGTCATGCTGCGTTCCCCAGTATGCTGGCCGCGTGGGCGGCAATGCGGTTGGTGGCCTCGACCACCAGGTCGTCAGGTTGTGTGAGCGAGAGGCGCAGCCAACCGGCCAGCCCCTCGCCAAAGCTTTCACCGGGCATGACGGCGACCTTCTGGCGGTCGAGGAGCGAGGAGGCAAAGGCCTCGCCCGAAAGGCCGGTGGCGCGGACGTCGATCAGGGCGAACATCCCGGCCTCGGGGCGGTGGACGTAAAGGCCGTTCACGCCCGAGAGCGTGTCCGCGATGATCCCCGCGCGGCGCGAGAAGCGTTCGGCCATCCCGGCGGCCACGGGCGAAGGTTCGGAAACTGCAAGCTGCGTGGCGTCAGCAAGGAAAGGTTGCGAGCCAAAAAGCATGGTTTCTGAAAGTGGCAGCATCCGCGTGCAGAACTCGGCCGGACCCACGCACCAGCCCGAGCGGAAGCCGGGCGCGGCGTGGGACTTGGAGATCGAGGAAGCGACCACGGTGCGGTCGGCGAGGTCGGGGTCGTTCAGCGGCGAGGTGAAGGTGACGCCGGGGAAGACCAGATCCTCGTAGACTTCGTCGCAGTGGATCCAGAGGTCGTGCGCCCTTGCGAGGTCGCCAAGGGCGCGGATGTCCTCGGGCCTGAGGACGGCGCCGGTCGGGTTGTGGGGCGAGTTCAGGAACAGGACCCGGCTGCGCGGGGTGATCCGGGGGGCCACATCGGCGGCCTGCATCCGGAATCCATTTTCGGGCTTCAGCGGCACGGGCACCATCCGCGCGCCGGTCTGGGCGATCAGGCCTTCGTAGGTCGCATACATCGGGTCGCCCAAGAGCACCTCGTCGCCGACTTCGACCAGGGTGCGCAGGATGGCGTAGAGCACGGTCTGGGTGCCGGGCAGGCACATGATCTGGTCGCGGGTGATCTCACGCCCCCGGCGCGCGGTATAGCGGGCGGCGAGCGCCGCGACGAGACCTGGCTCGCCCCGTCCGTTGGAATAGCCGGTGCGGCCTTTCGCCATCGCCGCGCTTGCTGCGTCGAGGAAGCGCACCGGCGTCGGCACGTCGGGTTCGCCGATGGTGAATTCGATGATCTGTTCGCCCGCCGCCTTCATGGCGCGGGCGCGGGCGTGCAGCGCCCATTTGGCACCGCCAAGGCCGGAGAGGCGGTCGGTGACGGAGGCGTATCTCATGGCAGGGACTTTCCGAAATCTGGCAGCATGGCGGTATGGGCCATCAGGTCGACGCCAAGGATGGCACCGACCGACGTAAGACCGATGGTGACGATCTCGCCCGGGGCGAAGGTGGCGGGAAGGAGCGAGCCTTCGACCCAGAGCCCGTCGATCAGGGCGTTGCAGGCGATGGCTTCCCCGCGGGTCTGACCGGGTCGGGTCGTGCGGGGGAGGGTTTCGATCAGTCGCTGCAGCGTGTCGCGGTAAGCCAGGTAGGCGGCTTCGTGCACCGCCATCAGGTCGGGGTCGCTGCGGACCTTGTGCATGTAGCCGGCCCAGAGCACCACGGCACCCGCATCCAGCACTGGCGGGCGAAGCGAGGCGGCGATGAAGGCGGCAAGGCGTTCCTCGGGTCCCGCACCCACTCCTTCGATGGCGTCGGACCCCTTGGCGGTCATCCCGTCCATCAGAGCCCGGTAGGCGGCGCGGGTGAGTTCGTCCTTGGACTGGAAGTAGTGCCGGATCAGGCCCGGCGTGACGCCCGCGCGTTCGGCGATGGCCCGCACGGTCGCCGCCTCTGGCCCGCCTTCGGCCACGAGGTCCTGCGTCGCGGCGATCAGGGCCGAGCGACGGCTCTCTTCACTTTCGCGGCGATAGAGGCGGCGGGGTTGCATGTCATCCGTCTGTTATACGCGCGTATAATCATGCGGAGGCCGCGGGAAGTCAACAAGGTCAGGTCTCGCGGTGAACGTCCTTGTGGATGATGACGTCGGCGTTCGGATAGGCGTTCAGGATCGCGCGGCGGAGGCTGGCGCCGATGTCATGCGCCTCGCGCAGGGACTGGTCGCCGTCCAGCTCGATGTGGAGGTTGACGAAGACGCGACTGCCGGCGGTGCGGGTCTTGAGGTCATGAAAGCCACGCACGCCGGGCCAGTCGGCGGCGATGCGGGCGATGCCGTCGATGATCGCGGGATCGGCCGCGCGGTCCATCAGAGCGTCCCAGGCGTCCTTGCCGATGTGCAGCGCGCCGAAGACCATCACCCCGGCAGCGGCGAGGGCGACGACGGCGTCGATGTAGCCGATGCCGTATTGGCTTGACGCCCAGAGCGCGGCGATGGCCCCGAGGCTGGGCAGGAGGTCGCCCAGGTAGTGCAGCCGGTCGGCGGCCACGACCTTGCTGCCCGTCCGGCGGGCGACGCGGCCCTGCCACCAGACCAGCGCGAGCGTGATCAGGATCGAGGCGACCATGACGATCAGGCCGCGTCCTTCGGAGGCAAGCTGGTGGGGCGTGTCGGCCGTCAGGCGGCTGATGGCGGTCCATCCGATCACGCCCGATGAGACGAAGATGAAGGTCGATTGCGCAAGCGCGGCCAGGTCCTCGGCCGAGGTGTGGCCGAAGGCGTGATCCTCGTCCGCCGGGCGGGCGGCATAGATGATCGCGGCGGCGGCGCCGAGCGACATCATCAGGTCCAAGGCGGAATCGGCCAGCGAGGCGGCGATGGAGAGAGCCCCGGTTTCGGCCAGCGCCCAAAGCTTCAGGGCGACAAGCAGGGCGGCGACAAGGACTGACGCGAGCCCTGCTGACAGCGACAGCCGGACTGCATCCTTCGGGTCATTCGACAACTTCTTCGTCCTTCACGCCCCAGATCGAGCTCTTGCGGATCCAGCCGCGTGTGCCGTCCAGCGAGACTCGGCACCAGGCAGGATTGCATTCCAGAATGCGCCCGATCACCCCCAGTTCAGCCTGCGCGACCACGGCCGAGCCATCTTCGGGCGCATCATGCAATTCGGCCATGTCGAGGGTGACAAGCGCGGTCCGTACCCCCGACAGAAGCGAATAGTGCACCCAGCCGCCCGCACCCTCGAAATCCTCGACCCGGCGCCAGTTCTCGAATTCGGCGGTGATCTTCAGGGGCATCCCGGCGCGGGTGAAGACCCAGTCGATGCGGTGCGTCAGGCCCGGGCCGCGCCGGGCGTTGCCCTCGGAACCCTTGAGCGACACGAAGCGGGGCAGGGGAAGGTTGGTGACGCAGCCCACGTCGGGCTTGCAGACCTCTTCGGGCGGCTTGTCGGTCTTGGCGGTGCCCGCCTCCTGCGCCTCGACCGCATCTTCGGCATCCTGTGCCGCAAGCGCCGTGCCCCACAGCGCGCCCAGAAGTGCCAGTAGCCCGATCCACCGTTTCATCTTGCCGCCTTGCCCAGCCCTTGCCGGGCATCCGTGCCGTTACCGCCTCGGCGGGGTCTTGTGCATCGCCCCGCTTGGCTGCACCTTGCCCGAAGGACACCGGATTTGGAAGTGTCGGGGAGAGTGCCATGCCTGCCAGCCGCCTGACTGTGGTCGTGACGCGACGGCTGCCCGAGGCCGTGGAAACGCGGTTGAAGGAGCTGTTCGACGTCGAGTTGCGCGACCCGGACGTCGCGATGACGCGGGAAGAGCTGGCCGAGGCGATGCGGCGCGCGGATGTGCTGGTGCCTACGATCACCGACTCGATCGATGCGGGGCTTCTGGCCCAGGCCGGCGAGAAGCTGAAGCTGATCGCCAACTATGGTGCGGGCGTGGACCACATCGACGTGGCGACGGCGCGGCAGCGGGGGATCCTGGTGTCGAACACGCCGGGGGTCACCACCGAGGATACGGCAGACATGGTGATGGCGCTGATGCTGGCCGTGACCCGGCGCATTCCGCAAGGCTTGCAGGTGATGCAGTCCGGCCAGTGGGCGGGCTGGTCGCCGATGGCGAACCTGGGCGGCCGCCTGGGCGGGCGGCGGCTGGGTATCCTGGGGATGGGACGCATCGGGCAGGCCGTCGCGCGGCGGGCGCGGGCCTTCGGGCTGCAGGTGCATTACCACAACCGCAAGCGCGTCCGTCCCGAGGTCGAGGCCGAGCTCGAGGCGACCTACTGGGAGAGCCTGGACCAGATGCTTGCCCGGATGGACATTGTCAGCGTGAACTGCCCGCACACGCCGTCGACCTTCCATCTTCTGAACGCACGTCGGCTGAAGCTGATGAAGCCCTCGGCCGTCGTCGTGAACACCTCGCGCGGAGAGGTGATCGACCAGAACGCCCTGACCCGTGCGCTGCGGGCGGGAGAGCTGGCGGGGGCCGGGCTGGACGTCTACGAGCACGGGACCGACATCAATCCGCGGCTTCTGGAACTGCCCAACGTGGTGCTGCTGCCGCACATGGGATCGGCCACCATCGAGGGGCGGATCGAGATGGGCGAAAAGGTCATCATCAACATCAAGACCTTTGCCGATGGACACCGTCCCCCGGATCAGGTTGTGCCGGGCATGTTCTAGAATACAACCTGTAGATGATTTCGGGCGGTTTTCTGTGGAGAACCCCCTTCCTTGCGGCCTGCTTGATTGCCCTTCGCCTTTGGGCGCTTTAGTGGAAATGGGGCAATTTTGTGGCATCGCGTTGCTGTCAAGGAGAGTGACATGAAGAATTCGCTGAAGGGGCTGGTGATCGCGATCTCCGTCCTGTCCGCATCCACCGTCCATGCCGGTGGGCCCGTCATCGTCGAGGAGGGCAACGACGAGCTGATCGCCGAGGCGCCCGGCAGCCGGATCGGCATCCTGCCGGTGATTGGCGCGCTCGTGCTGGTTTGCCTCTTGGCCTGCGGCGGTGGTGATGACGACCCGGTGACCCCGGACACGCCGCCGCCGCCCCCGCCGCCGCCGGAGCCTCCGAAGGGCTGAGTCGTTCGTGTCGAATGAGAGGCGGCCGGCCCCAAATGCGCCTTCGAAAATCCCGAATGTTGCAATAAAGCCAAAGCTGCCGATGAATTCATCACACCGCGTCACGAATCCGTTGTGTCCCAATACGGACATGCATAGCGTCCGACCGTGTTCCCCCGGGCTGCCCGGATAATAGAAAGGAAATGTCATGAAAAAGTTTCTCGCGTCGGCGCTGGCCGCTACCATGATCTCGTCCGCCGCTTTCGCCGGTGGCCCGGTCGTCGTGGAAGAAGAGCCGGTGGTTGAGGCTTCCTCGCCGCGTTCGGGCTGGATCGTTCCGGTCGTGGTCGGCCTGGTTCTGATCTGCGCCGTTGCCTGCGGCGGCGACGACGAGTGATCTTCTGATCGACCCAGCGATGTGTCGATCAAGCGGCAGCGCCAATGGCGCTGCCGTTTTCTTTTGCGTTGATCCAAGATCGCGTCCGTGATGCAGCCCAGGCACAATTGGCAGGACAATCGACGGCGAATTTCCCTGATAGTTCATAATCAAAATTGAATGTGTTATTGTCTGGTCGGGCCAGGTTTGAGCGGCCCACCAAACCAGGGAAAATGAAATGACCAAACTTGCTTCAAGCATCCTCGCGTTGACGCTTGCCTTCGGCTCGGCCGTTTCGGCCGGCGGTCCCGTCGTCGTCGAGGAAGAAGTCCAGCCTGAAGTTGTCGCCGAAAGCCCGCGTTCGGGCTGGATCGTCCCGGTGATCATCGGCGGCATCATCCTCTGCGCCATCGCCTGTGGCGATGATGACGAGCCGACCCCGACCACTCCGGTGCTGACGTCCGGCTGATCTCAGTTCGTTGTTTCCGGCCTTGGCCCCGCAAGCGGCCAAGGCCGTTCCTTTTTCCCCTGCCTGCTAGAGCCCGTTGATCGGCACCTTGAGGTAACGCTTGCCGTCCTCGTCCGGCGGGGGCAGGTCGCCGCCGCGCATGTTGACCTGCAGAGACGGGATGATCAGCTTCGGCATCGCCAGCGTCTTGTCGCGCGCGGTGCGCATCGCGACGAACTCCTCGCGCGTCTTGCCTTGGCCCACGTGGATGTTGTGCGCCTTCTCGTCGCCGACCGTGGTCTCCCACCGGATCTCGCGCCCGTTCGGGCCGTAGTCGTGGCACATGAACAGGCGCATCGTGTCAGGCAGGGCCAGCACCTTCTGGATGCTGTCGTAAAGCTGCCCCGCATCGCCCCCGGGGAAGTCGGCCCGGGCCGAGCCGCCGTCCGGCATGAAGAGCGTATCGCCCACGAAGGCCGCGTCGCCCATCACATGCGTCATGCAGGCGGGTGTGTGGCCGGGGGTGTGCATGGCGAAGCAGGTCATCCCGCCGACCTGGTAGGTGTCACCGTCGTCAAAGAGCCGGTTGAATTGCGAGCCGTCGCGCTGGAACTCTGTCCCCTCGTTGAAGACCTTCCCGAACGTGTCCTGCACGACGGTGATGTTGCGCCCGATGCCGATCCTGCCGCCGAGCTGCCGCTGGATATAGGGCGCGGCGGACAGGTGGTCGGCGTGGACATGGGTCTCGATCAGCCATTCAAGCGTCAGGCCCTGGTCGCGGACATAAGCGATCAGCTCGTCGGCATGGTCATAGGTGATCCGCCCGGCGGCATAGTCGATGTCCATGACGGAATCGACGATGGCGCAGGCGTCTGAGGCCGGGTCCTTCACCACGTAGCTGATGGTGTTCGTGGCCGGGTCGAAGAAGCCCTTCACTTCGGGCTTTACTGACAGGTCAACCTTTACGGACATGGGAACCTCCGTTTGTCAGGCTGGCTTGCGTGCGGGGAATCTTGACTGAAGCACGCGTGCCAGGAGAAGGCCGCCGATGAGGGCGGCAAGGAACAGGAAGACGGTGGGATCGCCGGTGCCAAGGGCCGGCAGCGCCCCGCCGGGGCAGAAGCCGGCGATGCCCCAGCCCAGGCCAAAGGTGGCCGAGCCGAGGACAAGGCGGCGGTCGATGACGCGGGTGTCGGGCAGCTGGAAGCGCGGCTCCATCGCCGGGGCAGGGCGGCGAAAGACCAGGCGATAGCCGGGGATCGCCACTCCAAGCGCGCCAGCCATGACGAAGGCAAGGCTTGGGTCCCAGGTTCCGGCGATATCGAAGAAGTTCAACACCTTCGCCGGATTAATCATGCCCGAGATCGTGATGCCGAGGCCGAAAATCAGGCCGATGACGAAAGCGGAGAGGAGACGCATCACCAGCCCCCCATCACGTGGCGGATGACGAAGACAGTGGCGATGGCCGTGGCCATGAAGGTCAGGGTGGCCACCATTGACCGGCGCGAAAAGCGGGCAATGCCGCAGACGCCGTGCCCCGAAGTGCAGCCGCCGCCATAGCTGACGCCCAGGCCGACGATCAACCCGCCCAGGACGACGGCCCAGTTCGGCACCGGCAGATCGATGACCGGAAGCCCGCCCGAGACGAGAAGCCAGACAAGCGGCCCGGCGGCCATGCCCGCCACGATGGCCGCGCGCAGCGCCCAGTCGGACGGGTCATTGAACCGCAACAACCCGCCCAGGATGCCGGTGGCCCCCAGGATACGGCCGTGCAGGGCCATCAGAAGCACGGCCGCGAGGCCGATCAGGGCGCCACCCCCCAGTGAAGCCCAGGGGGTAAATGCTGTTTCCATCTGTTCCTCAGATCCTGCAGGTGTTGATCCCCACCAGCCGATAGAGCGGGCAGAAGCCGACCGCGGCTGTCCCGAGCATGATGACACCAACCGCCGCCGCTGCCCAGACCATCCAGCCCGAGAACCAGCCCAGCACGAAAGCGCCAAGGAGCGCGAGAATTCCGATCAGGGCGCGGCCTGCGCGATCCACCGTTCCAACGTTTCTGGCCATGTCGAACCTCCGTGATGCATGTCCACGGACAGGATGACATATGGGGGGCGGGGCTGTCGGTGACTAGGTCACAGAGCGGGAGAGTCTTTCCAGGCCCGCACGGCTGGTGATGCGGATCTCGCCGCGGGAAAGCTCTACCCAGCCCCGGCGCTGGAATTCCCCCAGCGTGCGCGAGATCACCTCGCGCGCTGTGCCAAGTTCGACCGCAAGCGCCTGGTGGGTGGCGGCGATGAGCCCGTCGTGTTCCAGCGCCAGAAGGCGCTCGGCCAGCCGGACGTCGAGCCGCTGGAAGACGATGTCGTCGATCAGGCCGAACAGGTCGGCGATCCGGCGGGAGTAGGTCTGGAAGATGAAGCGGCGGAAGACGGGCGACCGGCCCGAAAGGTCGTCGAACACGGCGCGCGGGATCGCCACGGCCGCGATGTCGGTCTCGGCGATGCCTTCGGCGGAATAGTCCTCGTCCGCCAGCATGCAGGCCGTGGTCAGGACGCAGCTTTCCCCGGCCTGGACGCGGTAGAGGAAGACCTCGCGCCCGGTGTCGGAGACCTGCTGCACCCGCACGCTGCCCGACAGGAGGAGGAGCATGTTCTGCGCGCGCTGGCCAGGCGCGAAGACCCGGGTGCCAGCGGGCAGATGGACGACCCGGCTTCGGGTCTCGAGGTCGTGGGCGACATCCTCGGGCAGGGCGGCCAGCCCGGAAAAGCGGTCGGTCCAATGGGTCATGGCGAAACTCTGCTTATGGATGCATTTGTGGACAGGACATAAACCGGGGGTTGCACGATCTTGCCAGACGCCATCCCCGAAATGGCCACATTCCCTACCGAAGGGAGGCGGGCAAAAGCCGCCCGGGGGCCGCCCTTGCGACAGCGCTGCCCGTCCCCGGGCACAGACAGTTGGAGCCTTCGATGAAACATGCCCTCGCCCTTGCCACCCTTGCGGCCGTCCTGACGCTTACGCCTGCCACGGCCCAGACCCTCCGGCCCTTGGCCCCCGCCGTGCCGCAGGTGCTGCCGGTCGAGGGCGAGGTCGCCAGCCCTGAAAAGCTGCGCCTTCTGGTCGGGCTGGCCGAGATCCGGGCGGACCTGCAACTGGGGCTTCTTGTCGCGCAGGAGGGTATGGGGGCGTCCGGTGGATCGGCCTTCTCCCATGCGCGCGAAACCCTGCTGCCCGGCATTGCCGAGGGTCTGGCGGCGGCGGAAGTCCCGGACCTTGCGCCCCTGCTGGAGGCGCTGGAGGCAGCCAAGGGCGCGGTTGCGGTGAAGGCCGCCTACACCGAGGCCGAGGCCGCGCTGCTGCGAGCGCGGTCCACGCTGGCGCCAAGCGCGGAGGAGGTCCTCCAGTCCGTCGTGGAGATCACGCGGGGGGCGGCCGGCAAGATCGATGCGTCCGGCACCACGGCGGTTCGCGATTATCAGGTGGCCTGGGCCAGGCTGATGGTAGCGAGGGGAGAGCTTGACCTCCTGGCGCGCGACCAGGACCGGGCGATCGCCAAGCTGGCGGGGGAAAAGGCGGTGGCCTTCGACGACGTGATCCTGTTCATGCCCGATCCGGAGCAGCCAGCCCCCGTTGCCATCGATCCCGCGCTGATCCTTGATCTGGTCGCGAAACTTGAAGCCATCGCGAAGGCAGTCTGAACGCCGGTCTCCCGACTGCCGCCCGTCCGGGGCGGCGGACGGGTCGGGCCAGTCGTCACGCCTTGATCCGCAGGCCATCGGGGTCGACCAGCGGGCGGAGGGTCACTTTGGCCGGGATTTCCTGCCCCGCGACGATCAGGCTGTAGCTCCCTTTCGCAATCCAGTCCTCGCTGACGCCCTGTTCGTTCCGGACATAGCCGAACCCGATGCTTTTCCCCACCGTGTAGCCATACCCGCCCGAGGTCAGGTAACCCACCGGCTGTCCGTCGCGCAGGATGGTTTCGCGCCCGACGAGGACCGCCCCGGGATCGTCGACGGCGAAGCCGGCGAAAAGCTTGGGAAGGGGCTGGTTCTGGCGGGCGACCAGTGCCTCGCGCCCCAGGAAGGGAATGCCTGATTTCACCTTGACCGCCCAGCCCAGGCCTGCCTCGAACGGCGTGTCGTTCGGCGTGATGTCCGAGGCCCAGGCGCGGTAGCCCTTCTCCAGCCGCAGGGACTCCAGTGCGCGGTAGCCCACGGGTTTGAGATGGGGGTCGGCCGCCGTGATGGCGTCGTAGACGGTGCCAAGGGCGGCGATGGGCACGTGGAGTTCCCAGCCAAGCTCGCCCACATAGGTCACGCGCAAGGCGCGGACCGGGGTGCCCGCGATGGTGATCTCGCGGGCAGAGCCGAAGGGGAGGGCGGTGTTGGAGACGTCTGCCGTGGAGACTTTCGCGAGGATGTCGCGTGCGCGCGGACCCATGAGGGAAAGGGTGCCCCAGTCTTCGGTCACGTCGCGGAAGGTCACGCCCTCGGCGGGCAGGTGATCGGCGATCCAGCCGAAGTCATGGGTGCGGAAGCCAGTGCCGGTGACGATGTAGAAGTGGTCCTCGGCAAGCCGCGCGACGGTCAGGTCGCACTCGATCCCGCCGCGGGTGTTCAGGAGCTGGGTGTAGGTCAGGCGGCCGACGTCCCGCGCGACGCGGTTGGCGCAGATGGCTTCGAGGGCATCGGCGGCCTTGGGGCCGGTCAGTTCGTACTTGGCGAAGGAGGACTGGTCGAAGACCCCGGCATGGGCGCGGACGTGGAGGTGTTCCTGCCCCACCACGTCGAACCAGTTCTGGCGGCCCATCGAGTAGATGTCCTTTGGTTCCATGCCCTTGGGCGCGAACCAGTTCGGGCGTTCCCAGCCGAGTTTCGATCCAAAGACCGCGCCTGCGGCCTTCAGCCGGTCGTAAAGCGGCGAGACGATGCGGGGGCGGCCGGAGGTGTATTCCTCATGCGGGAAGGCGACGGTGTAGTGCTTGCCGTAGGCTTCGAGCGTGCGTGCGGCCACCCAGTCGCGGTCGCGGTGGAGGGTGGAGAAGCGGCGGATGTCGACAGCCCAGAGGTCGAGGGGGGCTTCGCCGTTCATCACCCAATCCGCGAGGACCCAACCCGCACCGCCACCCGAGGCGATGCCGAAGGCGTTGAAGCCCGCGCCCACGTACATGTTGGCGCAGTCTGGGGCGGGGCCGAGAATGAAGTTCCCGTCCGGCGTGAAGCTTTCCGCTCCATTGATCATCTGCTTGACGCCGACGTCGGCTAGGGCCGGGACACGGGCGATGGCCTGTTCCAGGTGCTGGCCGAAGTGGTCGTAGTCGTCGTCGAAAAGCCGGAACTCCCAGTTCTCCGGGATGTCGCCGGTTACCCAGCCTTGCGGGTTCGGCTCGTAGCCGCCCATCACCAGGCCCCCGACTTCCTCCTTGAAATAGGTGCGGCGGTCGGGGTCGCGCAGGGTGGCCGCGTCGGGAGAGAGGCCGGGGATCTTCTCCGTCACGATGTACTGGTGCTTCACGGGGTGCAGCGGCACCGCGACCCCCGCCATCGCGCCGATCTGCCGGGCCCACATGCCGCCGCAGTTCACCACCTTCTCGCAGGCGATCACGCCCTGGTCGGTCTCGACATGGGTGATCCGGCGGCCGTTCATGCGGAAGCCGGTGACCTTCACCCCTTCGTGGATCTTCGCCCCATGCATCCGCGCGCCCTTGGCCAGCGACTGGGTGATGTCCGAGGGGCTGGCCTGCCCGTCCGTCGGCAGCCAGGAGGCGCCGATCAGGTCGGAGACCTCCATCAGTGGCCACATCCGTTTGACCTCATCCGGCCCGATCAGCTCCATCTCCATCCCGAAACTGCGGGCGGTGGTGGCGAGCCGCTTGAACTCGGTCCAGCGGTCGGGCGTGGTGGCAAGGCGCAGGCAGCCGGTCATCTTCCAGCCGGTGTCGAGGCCCGTTTCGGCGGCGAGGCCCTTGTAGAGCTCGACCGAGTATTTCAGGACCTTGGTGATCGAGGCCGAGGAGCGGAGCTGCCCCACCAGCCCCGCCGCGTGCCAGGTGGAGCCAGAGGTGACCTTGCCCTGCTCCAGCAGGATCACGTCGGCCTTGTGGTCGCGGGCGAGGTGGTAGGCCGTGGAACAGCCGATGATGCCGCCGCCGATGATGACGATCTGGGCCTGGGAGGGAAGGGTCATGTTGGGCATCCCGTGCTGTCGTGAGGCGGGTCAGAGGCCCGAAGGCCCCCTGCGCCGTTTGCCGCAGGTTAGAGGGAGGCTGCGCGGAACAGAAGCCTTCTGATGCATGGCCGGAAAGGCTGCCACCTTTCCGCTTGCCCCCGCGGTCCCGCACCGATAAACGGGCAGGCGGAGACGTGGCCGAGTGGTCGAAGGCACGCCCCTGCTAAGGGCGCAGACCTCTAAAGGGTCTCGAGGGTTCGAATCCCTTCGTCTCCGCCACCAACCCCTTGATATTACTTCTATTTCCGTTCTTGCGGTGAATTCATCCCTGTTTCCGGGGGTTACGGCGGCATGACCGCCGCGGAGACGCCAGCACGACCTGTTCAGCCCTGTTTTTTCGCCCGTAGTCTCCGTGCCTGGACGGCCCGGCTCCGTTTGCCCGAGACGCAAGAACAGGGAAAGAACAGGGAAGATCGAATTCTTCGCATCATTCGAAGGGATTGCCCTCCCGAATATAGGCGAAATTTCCGTGGGTTACGGGGAAATTCCCTGCTCGCTGGGAACACGGAATTTAATCCGGCGTATCAGGAAAGAAAATTCGACTGACCAGGGAAAGAAGTCGGAAGAACAGGGATCACGCTGAGCGCGCCATATGGCTGGTGATCCTTGCTAGGCGCCGCGTCATCCGATGCCAAAGATCCGCGCCTGCTCGGCCCAGTCCATCGGGAGATCTTCGCGGATGATTTGCGAGACGGAAAGCTCGGCGGGCTGGCGTCCGTCGAGGATTGCCGCCTGGACACGGGGCGCGAGGAAGGCCAGCGGAAGTCGGGCGCGGATGTAGGGTTTGGAATGTCCCGTCGCGCGGGCAAGATCGATGAGCGAGGTGCCAGACCGAAGCGCGCGTGCCCAGACATGCGCTTCGGCGAGGGTTCGCTGCAGAACCTGATCTGGCGCGGGGATGGTCTCGCCCGCGATGATCCTTGTCTCGACACCCCGACGCCGCAGGGCGAGAGGACAAGTCAAAGCGAGCACGTGCTCAGACAGAGCTGCCGTCGCGACCTCAAGGCCCGCTGCAATGACATCCCGGTCAAGGCGCAGATGCAGGTGTCCCGGCGCCAGAGTGCCGGACGCGATCAAGCTGCCAAAGAGGGCGGGGTCACTCGCCACACGATCCGCAAACTCGGTCGCGCGGTCCTGCAGACTATTTGCTCCCCGGGCATCGGGCAGGGTAAGCAAGCCGTGGCCCGCTGCCGTCCGGCGCAGATGCCCGACGACTATCTGACACAAGGTGCTCTCGAGTGCTGGCGCGGGCAGGCGCCAGCCGGATGGATCTGTGCCACCCGCGATCAACCGGTTCGAGACGTAGTAGGCGAACCGCCGACCGTGCCGCTGGGTATGGGTTGGCGTCAGAAGATCGCCGGTCTCGTCCCGCAGCTTGCCGGTGAGAATGCGGGTGTCGGTCGCGGTGATACTGCGCCCGCGCGGCCGGGCTCCGGCGGCCATCATCCTGGTCTGCACCTGCTGCCAGAGATCAGGTTCGATGATCGCGGGATGCTGACCAGGATAGGTCTGATCCTTGTGCCGGATGCGCCCGATATAGACCGGGTTGGTCAGGAGGTAATGCAACTGCCCGCGGGTAAAGGGGGAGCCTCCGCGGACTTGGCCGGATCGTGTCGTCTCGGACTTCGGTCGCAAACCCAGCCGCGTGGATTCAGCCTCGACCCGTCGCAAGTTGCCCAGTTCATCGTAGAGGCTGAAGAGCCTCTGGACGACCGTTGCCTCGGACGGATTGACCACCAGTTCCCGACGCTGCGGATCGGAATGGCGGTCGTACCCGAGGGGCAGGCATCCGCCCATCCAGAGCCCCTTCTTCTTCGAAGCCGCGATCTTGTCCCGGATACGCTCGGCCGTGACCTCACGTTCGAACTGGGCAAAGGACAGAAGGACATTCAGGGTAAGGCGTCCCATCGAATTCGCGGTGTTGAACGCCTGAGTCACCGAGACGAAGGAACAGCCCTTGGCATCGAGGCGTTCGACCAGCCGCCCGAAGTCGACCAGCGATCGCGTCAACCGGTCGATCTTGTAGACCACCACCATGCCGACGCGCCCGGCATCGATCTCGGCCAGGAGCCGTTGCAAGGCCGGACGATCCAAGGTCCCGCCAGACAACCCGCCATCATCGTATCGGTCGGCAAGAAGTTTCCAGCCTTCGTGGCGTTGGCTTGTGACGTAAGCCGCGCAAGCTTCGTACTGCGCATCAAGCGAGTTGAACGCCTGATCGAGACCTTCGTCGCTGGACTTGCGGGTGTAGATCGCGCAGCGGATCACGGGCTTCTGGGTCATGCGACACGGCTCCGGCGCGATTGACGGCTCTTGGATGCCTTGCCCTTCGCTGGACCTCCGCCACCCTCATCCGCCACATTGGTCAGACCGAAGAAGCGCGGCCCCGACCAACGCGCGCCGGTGATGGCGCGCGCGATCGCCGAAAGCGACCGATGCCGACTGCCGTTCCACAGGAAACCATCGGGCAACACATCGACGACGTGGGTGGTACCGTTCCATTCCCGCAGAAGCCGGGCACCGGGTTGGAGGGTTGGCGTGGCCGCGCGCGCCTCACCAGCAGCGATCCGGTCAAGCCGTGCGCGAAGGGCGGCTGGCAGGCCACCCTCCACCTTTGCCTGCAGCTCGAAGGCAAGGAACCTTCGCTGCATCGGCTGGCTCATGCTGGCCGGGACATCACCGCCAATCAGGTCCGACCAGAGCTTGGCCAGACCCTTTCGATCCATCTTGTCGAGATCCGCAAGCGACGTCATGCGACGCCCTCGATCGAAAGAGATGCCTCCCCACCAGCAGACTCGATCGCATAGATCGTATCCTCTCCTTCGCGACGCCGGGTCAGGGTCAGACCCTCCTTGCGCAATCCGCTGAGGGCCGCGCGCAGGGTATGCGCCTGCCATCCGGTCGCTTCGATCAGGGCGGCAAGGGATGCGCCACCCGGTTCGGAGAGCTTTGCGCGCAACAAAGCTGCCTTGGTCTGCCGCGGCGGCTTCGACGTCGGGACGGCGACGGCGCTTTCTGGTCCCTTGTCCTCAGTGGCTGGACGGGTCTTGGTCTTTGCTCTGGTCATGGATCTGCTCCGGTTAAACCGGGCGGACGGGGTGTCGCGCCCTGGTACCGAGCCGAGCCCGGACGGCGCCGGGCGTTGACAACAGCAACGCTCTGGTCGCGGGCGAAGTCCAGCAAAGTCCTCAATGCTACTGCATGTGGGGCGGGTCTTGCTTTGTTTTCACATCAGATGGTATTCTTTGCACGGGAGGTCGCCGCAGTGGCGAGTCGCCTGGATCCGGTTGGCGCGTTCACCGATGAGGTCCGCGTCAGCTTGCCAGGATCACGGCTCTCAAACTCCGGCCCAGAGACCAACCGCTCAAGAACGTCGCTGCCGTCGTAGGCCTGCGACAACCGAGTTGGCGTCTCTCCAAGTCCGTGCTCCGCCAGGACCACGGCGCAACATCAGAGCAGCACCGCCTTTGGGCGATCCCATAGCCATCCGAACCGACCGCTGCTTGCGTCGGCCATTCTTGGAGAACAATCATGGCGCACAGCCACATCGAACACCTCGACCCGACCAGCTTGCGACCTTGGGCGCGGAACGCACGAACCCATTCGAAGAAACAGCTCCGCCAGATTGCGGAGTCGATCAGGACCTTCGGCTTCACGAACCCGGTGCTCATCGACCAGGCGAACACAATCCTTGCCGGCCACGGTCGGGTGGAGGCGGCCAAGAGCCTCGGGATGGCGACTGTACCCTGTCTCCGGATCGAGCACATGACCGAAGACGAAAAACGGGCCTATGTCATCGCCGACAACAAGCTCGCCCTGAACGCTGGCTGGGATGAAGAAATCCTGGCGCAGGAGTTGCAGGGCCTCCTCGCCACCGAGAACCTAGGCTTCGACATCGGGGTGATCGGGTTTGAGGTCGCCGAGATCGACAGCCTCGTCGAAGGCCTGAGCCCGGAAGAGCCGAACAACCCGGAGGATGACATCCTTCCCGACATCGCACCGCGGCGGGTCAATCCCGGCGACATCTGGCAGTTGGGTGCCCATCGTCTGATCTGCGGTGATGCGCTGGATCCCAGGGTGCTGGACGACCTGATGGAGGGCGAACTCGCGCGGATGGTGTTCGCGGATGCGCCCTACAACGTGAAGATCGACGGCCACGTCGGCGGTTCGGGGAAGACCAAGCATCGCGAGTTTGCCATGGCCTCGGGCGAGATGACCGAGGCTGAGTTCACCCAGTTCCTGACGAAGGCGCTGCAGAACATGGCAGATCACAGCCTTGACGGCTCCATTCACTACCAGTGCATGGACTGGCGCCACATGCGGGAAATGCTGGAGGCAGGCCACGCGGTCTACGACGAGCTGAAGAACCTGATCGTCTGGGCCAAGGACAATGGCGGTATGGGAACCTTCTACCGCTCCAGCCATGAACTGATCTTCGCCTTCAAGAACGGCACGGCTCCGCATGTGAACAGCTTCGAGCTCGGCCAGCACGGCCGCTACCGCACCAACGTCTGGAACTACCGCGGCGTGAACACCATCCGGGCCGGTCGCATGGATGAGCTGCAGCTCCATCCGACGGTAAAGCCGGTGCAGATGATTGCGGACGCGATCAAGGATGTCTCCGGCCGGGGCGAGATCATCCTCGATAGCTTCGGGGGATCGGGTTCGACGCTGATTGCTGCAGAGAAGACCGGCCGTCGGGCACGGCTGGTCGAACTCGACGTGATCTACTGCGACCGGATCCTGGCCCGCTGGGAACGCATGGCCAAGGACATGGCGGAACAGCTGGTCTGCGGCTGGCCTCGGGCCGGAGTGGTGACCGGCGCGGGTGATCTGGAGGCCGCCGAATGAACGGGCCGCGCAAACCAGGACCGGCCGCACCCGGGCCGTCACGTCCAGGGTCGCTCGTCGCCCGACCCGGCTACGAAGTTGGGTATGCCAAGCCGCCCGACCATTCCAAATTCCGCAAGGGAGTCTCCGGCAATCCCCGCGGTCGGCCGAAGGGGACAAAGAACAAACTCCCGGCACTCAACGAAGAGCGAATGAAGGCCATCATCCTGGAAGAGGCCTATCGGACCATCACGGTGCGGGACGGCACGAAGAATGTGACCGTGCCGATCGCGCGGGCGGTGCTGCGGTCTCTGGCCGTCAACGCGGTGAAAGGGCAGCACCGGTCGCAGCGTCTGTTCTCCGAGCTTCTCGCCAGTGTCGAGACCTCGAACCGAACGACCTATGACGAGTGGCTTAAGACCGCTATCGACTACAAGATCGAATGGGACCGCGAACTCGACCGTCGCAAGCGGTTGGGCATCATCGACGCGCCCGCCCCGCTACCCCACCCCGACCACGTCGTGATCGACATCCGGGCGGGAACGGCCAAGATTGTTGGCCCAGCCACAAGAGAAGAACTGGCCGAGTGGGAAAAGTGGATCGAGCGCCGGAAGATCTTCGAGGAGGAATTGGAGGATTACCAGCAGATGCTGGAGGACGCGACGGAGGACACCGAGATTGCATTCTTGAAGGCCGAGATCGCGCAAACTGAGAAGATCCTCAGGATCATTCGACAAGCGTTGGGCGAGACCGAATAGGGACCATTGAGGTCGAATTCTCTGAACGTGATCCTCACTAACAAGATTATTCGCCATGTCAGACATCGCATTCGCTGCTGATTGCGTCGCCCAAACGATCTGGCTACTGTCCGCCAAAATCAAACAGGGATCCAGTACATGGCCAACATCAATCTGAACGACCTCTCGCTGTCCGAATTGAAGTCACTCCAAAAGGACGTGGCCAAGGCCATCGCCGAGTTCTCGGACCGCAAGAAGACGGAAGCGATGGCTGCCCTCGAGGCCCACGCGAAGGAGCTAGGCTTCAGTCTTGCTGAACTGACCGGCGCGAAGAAGACCCGCAAGAGTTCCGGCCCAGGAGGCGCCAAGTATCGTCATCCGGAAAACCCGGACGTTACCTGGTCGGGACGCGGGCGGAAGCCTGGCTGGTTCACCGCGGCGATCGAAGCGGGGAAGGCTCCAGAGTCGATGGCGGTCTGACGGCGGCCGTGGCGTGACGGCATATGCATTTTGCCGGTGATGGCGATTCTGCGCTTGTCACGGACGGCCGCTATGGGCGGAGAGCCGCCTGACAGCAGCGAGGCATGGCAACTGCAGCGACTCGGGGAAAGCGGACCCTCGCGCTTCTGAAACCG
>NZ_JAYSFG010000020.1:0-66941 GCF_041913445.1 Tabrizicola sp. | reverse complement strand
GGCGGATTTCGCGGCGAGCATGGGGATGCAGACCACCGGGATCGGGGGGACGCAGGAGAACTACTACATGCACCGCGAGGGCCAGAAGTATTGGTCCGACCCCTGGCACTGGGCGCAGGCGGCGATCGTCGCAGCCTGCCGGACGCATGGGGTGCTTCCGGTGGACGGGCCATTCGGGGATTTCAGCGACGAGGAAGGGTTCAAGGCCCAGGCGCGGCGGTCGGCGACCTTGGGGATGGTCGGGAAATGGGCGATCCATCCGAAACAGGTGGCGCTGGCGAACGAGGTCTTCACGCCCTCCGAAGCGGCCGTGACCGAGGCGCGGGAGATCCTCGCGGCGATGGAGGCAGCGAAGGCCGCAGGCCAAGGGGCAGCGGTCTACAAGGGGCGGCTGGTGGATATCGCGTCCATGCGGCAAGCCGAGGTGATCGTGCGGCAGGCCGAACTGATCGGGGTGTAAGGCGGGGTCGAACCCCACCCTACCGGCGGGTCAGCGCATAGATGCCTGACCCCACAACCAGCGCAGCGCCGATCCAGGTGGCGAGGTCGGGGCGCTCGCCGAAGAGCGCCATCGCCAGCACCATCGCGAAGACGAGGCGGGTGTAGCGGAAGGGCGTGACGGCCCCGACTTCTCCCGTCCGCATCGCGTAGGTGAGCGCGTGGTAGCCCAGCGTCCCGAAGACCGTCCCGCCCGCAAGATAGGCAAGCGCCGGGCCTGAGGGCACGTGCGCCCCACCGTTGACCGCCAGCAGGATCGCCCCCGCCGTCGCCAGCATGGCAAAGCCCAGGGCACCGAGTTGGCGGTTCGACAGCCCTTTCGGCGCGGCACGGGTGGCGAGGTCTCGTCCGGCAAAGCCCAGAAGTCCGACCACGGCCAGCAGCGACAGGGCCGAGAAATCCGACCCCGGCCGCAGGATCACCAGCACGCCCACGAAGCCGACCAGGACCGCAAGCCAGCGCTGCAGGCTGACCCGTTCGCCAAAGACCAGCGCGGCCCCGGCGACGACGACCAAAGGGGTCGCCTGCAGGATGGCGGAGGTGGTGGAGAGGGCGGTGAGCGTGATCGCCAACCCGTAGAAGAGCCGCCCGGTAATCTCGAACCCGCAGCGGATCAGCATGGGACGCGACAGAAAGGCGGGGGGAAGCAGAGCCTCACCCTGCCGCGCGGCCATCGCGCTGAAGACCAGCATTCCGGCGAGGCCGATGGTCAGCAGGACCTGGCCCAGCGGCAAGGTCTGGGCGGCGGCTTTCACGAAGACGTCCTCGACCGCGAAGCCGGCCATCGAGGCAGTCATGAAAAGCGCGCCGCGCTGGTTCTCGGTCAGCGCCACGAAACCATCCTTGGGCCCTTCGGGCATTCGACGGTGAAGTCGCGCGATGTGTGCCCGAAAGCCCCGACGAGCCTCACCGCGCGCCCCAGGTATCGGACAGGCGGTAGCCCTGCGGCCAGGGGTCGGCGGGATCCAGCATGTGCTGGTGCGTGCCGGTGATCCAGGCGCGGCCAGAGATCTCGGGCAGGACGGCGTCCAGGTCGCCCACCTTGGTCGCGCCCAAGATGCGGCCCTCGAACTGCCCACCGATCAGAGATCGCGCCCGCAGAACCTCGCCCGGACCGATCTGGCCACGGGCCGCAAGCAGCGCCAGCCGGGCCGAGACTGCGGTCCCGGTGGGCGAGCGGTCGATCTTGCCGGGGCGGATGGAGACCGCGTGTTGTGTCTCCCAGCCGTCCGATACGCGGGTCAGGGGGCCAGCGAAGAGGCAGAAGGAGAAGTGCCGCCAGTCCGGGTTTTCCGGGTGGCTGAAGCCCAGTTGTTCATCGGCGGCGGTGGTGATCTGGACGCCGAGTTTCGCCATGGCGTGGGCGTCCTCGGGGGAATGGGTGAAGCCAAGCGCCCCTGCGTCCACGACGACGAAGCTGTCCGCGCCATAGGCGGTGTCGACGGTGATCCGCCCCAGGCCGGGGACGTCCAGCGGCACGGAGAGCTTGTCGGCGAAGGACGGCAGGTTGCGGACATGGATGCGTTCGGCCTTGCCGTTACGGCAATCGGCCCGGACCGTCACCAGCCCGCCCGGGGCTTCGAGGGTCAGCTCGGTGACCGGCTCACGCATCGGGATGATCCCGCTGTCCAGCAGCACCGTCGCCACGCAGATCGAGTTCGAGCCGGACATCGGCGGGTTGTCCTCGGGCTCCATGATGATGAAGCCCATCTGCGCGCGCGGGTCCTTGGGCGGGACGAGCAGGTTCACATGCCTGAACACCCCGCCGCGGGGTTCGTTCAGCACGAAGTTGCGCAGGGTCTGGTCGCGCCAGAGGGCCTCACGCATGTCCCACAGGGTGGCGCCGGGCGGAGGGGCGACGCCGCCGACGATGACGTCACCGACCTCGCCCTCGGCATGGGCAGAGATCACGTGGATGGTCTTGGACGAGCGCATGGCCGGACCTTGCGCGGGCGGGGCGGAAATGACAAGCGCCCCGCCGCTTGGAACGGGGCGCAAATCTTTTCGAAAAGATTTGCAAATTCCTTCTAAGGAATTTGGGCCGTCAGATCAGCCCGGCGTGCTTCATCGCGGCCTTGATCTTCGCCTTGGTCCCGTCGGTCAGCCCGACCAGCGGCAGGCGCACCTCTTCCGAGCAGAGGCCCAGGACCGACAGGGCGTACTTGGCACCCACCAGACCCGGCTCGATGAAGATCGCCTCGTGGAGCGGCATCAGCTTGTCCTGATACTCCAGCGCCTTGGCGTAGTCGCCACGCAGGGTCGCCTCCTGGAACTCGGCACATAGGCGCGGGGCCACGTTCGCGGTGACCGAGATGCACCCGACCCCGCCATGGGCGTTGAAGCCGAGCGCCGTCGCGTCCTCACCCGAAAGCTGGATGAAATCCGCCCCGCAAGAGGCGCGCTGCATGGACACGCGCTCGATCTTGCCGGTCGCATCCTTGACGCCGATGATCCGGGGCAGCTTGGCCAGAGTGCCCATCGTGTCGGGCAGCATGTCGACCACGGACCGGCCGGGGATGTTGTAGATGATGATCGGCAACTGGCAGCAGTCGTGGAGCGCCGTGTAATGCGCGATCATCCCGGCCTGGGTAGGCTTGTTGTAGTAGGGCGTCACGACCAGCGCGGCGTCCGCCCCCACCTTCTCGGCATGGCGCATGAGGGAGATCCCCTCAACCGTGTTGTTCGATCCGGCCCCTGCGATCACCGGGACGCGGCCCGCGACGGCGGCTACGACTTCCTCGATGACCTTCTGGTGCTCGGCATGGCTGAGCGTCGGGCTTTCGCCCGTGGTCCCCACCGGAACGATCCCGTGCGACCCTTCGGCGATGTGCCAGTCGACGAGTTTCTTCAGCGTCACCAGATCCAGCTCGCCGTTCTTGAACGGCGTCACCAGGGCAGGAAGGGACCCTCTGATCATGACGCTTCTCCTATGATGGGGCGGAATTGCCCGGGTTTAAGCGCGCTTCTCATAGCGGCTGGCAGGCGCGCTGCCAAGTCTTGCGCACTAACGCACTCGTGGGTTGTCCACAGGCGCGCGGTCAGGCAGATTCCGGTGCCATGAGCAGCAGAACAATGATCCGGGCGCTGGTCCTGGCCCTTGGCCTCCAGACGCTTCCGGCAAGCGCAGACACGACACAGGCGATGCGGACAGCGCTTGAGCTGGCCGCGAAAGAAGATTGGGACGGCGCGCTGTCCGTGGCGCCTTCGGGCGTCGGGCGCGACGTGATCGAATGGCAGCGCCTGCGGGCGGGCGAAGGGCGGCTGGGGGAGTACGAGGACTTCCTGCAGCGCCGTCCCGACTGGCCGGGCTTGCCCCTTCTGCGCGAGAAGGGGGAAGAGGCCGTCGCCCGGTCCACCGACCCGGCCCGGGTGATCGCCTGGTTCCAGGCCGGCCCGCCCGAGACCGGCACTGGCGCAATCGCATACGTCCGTGCTCTTCTGGCGGCAAACCGGGCGGCGGATGCCGAAACCGAGGCGATGCGCGCCTGGTCCAGCCTCGCCTTCTCGCCCGAGCAGGAGGCCGAGATGATCGGCCTTGCACCCGAAGCGGTGGGCTTCGTCCACGAACTTCGCCTGGACACGCTGCTCTGGGAGGGCCGCACCCGCGAGGCCGAGCGGATGCTGTCCCGCGTGCCCGAGGACCTGCAGGCGCTCGCCCGCGCGCGGATCGCGCTGCAGACCGAGGGCAAGGGCGTCACCGGCCTGATAGAGGCAGTGCCAAAGTCGCGCGCCGGCGATCCGGGCCTTGCCCACGACCGCTTCATCTGGCGGATGAAGAAGGACCTTTACGACGAGGCGGCCGAGCTGATCCTCGACCGTTCGTCTTCCGCCGAAAGCCTGGGCCGCCCCGAAGCCTGGGCCGAACGCCGAGCGGTGCTGGCGCGTTACCTCATGCGCAACGGCCGCGAGCGGGACGCCTACCGGATCGCCGCGAACCACCATATCCCGGTGGGCGGTGGCGCCTCGGCCTATGCCGACCTCGAATTCCTGGCGGGGTTCATCGCGCTGCGGAGGCTGGGTGATGCCGAGACGGCCGAAAAGCACTTCCAGCACCTTCTGGCCGGGGTTTCGACGCCCATCAGCCTGGCGCGGGCGCATTACTGGATCGGCCGGTCGCTGGAGGCGGCTGGACGGGACGGCTCTGCAAGCTACAAGGCCGCCGCCGTGCACCAGACCGCGTTCTACGGGCTTCTCGCCGCAGAACGGTTGGGCCTCTCGCTGGACGCAAGCCTTCTGGCCCGCCCCGCGACCCCGGACTGGCAGGGCGCAGGCTTCACCAATAGCTCCGTCCTGGCCGCGTCGCAGCTGCTGCTGAGATCCGGCGACCTGACGCTGGGCAAGCGGTTCCTTTTGCACCTGGGCGAGGGGCTCGACGACACGGGCCTTGCGCAACTGGCCGACATGACGCTGGCCTGGGACGAGCCGCACCTTGCCGTGCTGGTGGCCAAGCAGGCGGCTGAACGGGGCCTGATCCTGCCCCATGCCTATTTCCCGGTGCCAGAGTTCGTGCCGGACGGGCTGAAGGTCAGCCGGGCGCTTGCGCTTTCCATCGCGCGACGGGAAAGCGAGTTCGACCCCCGGGCCCGGTCCGGCGCCGATGCGCGCGGGCTGATGCAGGTTCTGCCGGGGACGGCGAAGCTGATGGCTGCAAAACTGGGCAAGCCTTTCGACGCGGGCAAGCTGTTCAGCGACCCGGCCTACAACGTGGCGATGGGCGCGGCCTACCTGGCCGAGATGGCCGAGGAATTCGGCCCGTCGATCGCTCTGATCGCCTCTGGCTACAACGCCGGCCCCGGCCGCCCGCGCCGCTGGATCGGCGAGTTCGGCGACCCGCGGCGGGCGGATGTGGACGTGGTGGATTGGGTCGAGACGATCCCCTTTGCCGAGACGCGGACCTATGTGATGCGGGTGGCTGAAGGGGTGGTGATCTACCGCGCCAAGCTGAAAGACGCGGTCGGGCCGGTGCGGATCACCGATGAGCTCAAAGGATAGGTGGGCATCTCGCCCACCCTACTTGTGGTCCGCGCTGTGACGCCGCTCCAGCTGCGCGAGCCGGACCTGCCGCAGTGCTTCCACCAGTAGAGCCGTCAGAAGGCCGAAGCTGAGCAGCCCGTTCACCGCCGCCATCGCCGCGAAGATGCGCCATTCCTGCGCTGGGACCACGTCGCCCAGTCCAAGCGTCGAGAACGCCTCGATCGCGTAGTAGAGCGATTCCTCCATCGACTTGAAGACCCCGATCTCGAACAGGACATAGGCCCAGATCCAGATGTTGAAGGTCAGGACCAGAAGCACCCAGATACCCACGGCGACCAGCAGAAGCACCAGCTTCAAGCGCTGCGGCGGGGCCAGAAGCCAGGGGTGGACCGTGCGGAAGGCGCTCTCCAGCACCAGCGAAGCCACGGCCATGACCAGGACGTTCACGACCAGAACCGCCGAGCCCAGCGCGATTTGCAGTAACATGGCGTGCCTTCTGGACTAAGCCTTCCGCAGACCTTATCTGAACCGGATCATGGTGGCCAAGTCCGATCCCAACTCCAAGCTCATCGCCGAGAACCGGCGGGCGCGTTTCGATTACCACATCGAAAGCGACCTGGAGGCTGGGATCATGCTTCTGGGGTCCGAGGTCAAAAGCCTCCGCCAGGGCGGGTCGAACATCGCGGAAAGCTATGCCTCGGTCGAAGGGGGCGAGCTTTGGCTGATCAACGGCTACATCGCGCCCTACCTGCAGGCCAAGACCTTTGGGCACGAGGAACGGCGGCGGCGTAAGCTGCTGGTGTCGAAGAAGGAACTCAGCCGCCTGTGGAGCGCGGTGGGCCGCGAGGGCATGACCATCGTGCCGATGAAGATGTACTTCAACGACCGCGGGATCGTGAAGCTGAAGCTCGGGATCGCCAAGGGCAAGAAGCTGGCCGACAAGCGCGAGACCAGCGCCAAGCGGGACTGGGACCGTGACAAGGCCCGCCTGCTGAAACAGAACAGCCGCGGCTAGCACTTTTCGAACAATTCTTGCCCGATTTGCGGTCCTCTGGCAGATTTTCCCCTGCCGGACAGAAAGTCCGGAGCATAAGCCGGGCAAACCCGGTACGGGAACCGGCGGACAGTGGGAGTTACGGGTAATGGAACTTATCATCCAGATCATCGCGGGTCTTCTGGGCGGCAATGCCGCAGGCGCGGGCCTGAAGAACC
Organism: Tabrizicola sp.; assembly: GCF_041913445.1. GTDB lineage: Bacteria > Pseudomonadota > Alphaproteobacteria > Rhodobacterales > Rhodobacteraceae > Tabrizicola. The sequence goes on along the minus strand of NZ_JAYSFG010000020.1, from coordinate 60,257 downwards.
TCAGCCTCGGGACCGCGGGCAACTCGGTTGTAGGCGCGGTCGGCGGCGGGCTTGGCGGGCTTCTCATGGGGATGCTCGGTGGCGATGCCGGCGCAGCGGCCGCAGAAGCGGTGGCCGGCCTGGACATCGGTGCGATCATCCAGTCGGTCGCCGGCGGCGGCATCGGCGGGGCGATCCTGACGGCCGTCGCGGGGATGCTGAAGAAGGCCCTCGTGAAGTAATGCCTTTGGCGCGGGGGCAGACTTCCCCGCGCCGCTTGCAAGGCCAGCGTGGCGGTGCATATATCCGGGGCAACCCCCGGGAGGCCGCACATGACCCCTTCGCCGCAGGATGATCCGAAGACGCTGGTCTCGACCGACTGGCTGGCCCGCCACCTGCGCGACCCCGACCTGCGGGTCCTGGACGCGAGCTGGTACCTGCCCGCGATGAACCGGGACGCGAAGGCGGAGTATCAGGCCGCCCATATCCCCGGCGCGCGGTTCTTCGACATTGACGAGATTTCCGACCAGCGCTCCTCGCTGCCGCACATGGCGCCCCCGCCCGAGAAGTTCATCTCGCGCCTGCGGGCGATGGGCGTAGGCGACGGGCATCAGGTGGTCGTCTACGACGGCGCGGGCATCTTCTCGGCGGCGCGGGTCTGGTGGACCTTCCGGCTGATGGGCAAGACGGACGTGGCGGTCTTGGACGGGGGTTTCCCCAAGTGGCTGGCCGAGGGGCGCGAGGTCGAGGACATGCCTCCCGTCGTGCGCGACCGGCACATGACAGTCAGCCGCCAGAACCATCTGGTGAAGGACGTGACCCAGGTCGCCCATGCGGCGAAGCTGGGGGAGGCCGAGATCCTGGATGCCCGCTCGGCCCCGCGCTTCAGGGGCGAGGCGCCAGAGCCGCGGGCTGGTCTGCGGTCGGGGCACATCCCGGGGTCGAAGAACATCCCCTTCGGTGACGTCCTGAACCCGGACGGCACGATGAAATCCCCCGCCGAGTTGAAGGCGGTGTTCGAGGCGGCGGGCGTGGACCTGAAGAAGCCCGCGATCACCAGCTGTGGGTCCGGGGTAACGGCGGCGGTGCTGAGCCTTGCGCTGGAGCGGATCGGGCACCGGAACCACGCGCTTTACGACGGATCCTGGGCCGAATGGGGCATGTATGACGATCTGAGGGTGGCAACCGGCCCCTAAGGCTCCTTGCCGAGGCTTTCGGCTTGTGGCACTGGGCTCGCGTCCAGAACCCCGGGAAAATCCATGCTTGAAGCACTCAATCCCCAGCCGCAGGACAAGATCCTGCAACTCATCGCCATGTTCCGCGAGGACCCGCGGACCACCAAGATCGACCTTGGCGTCGGCGTCTACAAGGACGCGACCGGCCTGACCCCGGTGATGCGGGCGGTCAAGGCGGCAGAGAAGCAGCTGTGGGAGGTGGAGAAGACCAAGACCTATACGGGTCTGGCGGGTGAGCCCGCGTACAACGCGGCGCTGGTGTCGATGATCCTGGGCGATGGCTATGCCGACCGCGCGGCCTCCGTGGCGACCCCCGGCGGGACCGGCGCGATCCGGCAGGCGCTGGAGTTGATCAAGATGGCCAACCCCAAGGCGCGGGTCTGGATGAGCGCTCCGACCTGGCCGAACCATCCGTCGATCGTGAAGTACCTCGGCATGACCGGGGTGGAGTATCGCTACTTCAACGTGGCGACCTCGGGCATCGATTTCCCCGGGCTGATGGCGGACCTCGAGGGCGTGGCGGCGGGGGATGCGGTGCTCCTGCACGGCTGCTGTCACAACCCGACGGGGGCGAACCTCGACGGCTCGCAGTGGGACCAGGTGATCGCGCTCCTCCAGAAGAAGGGCGCGGTGCCGTTCGTCGATCTGGCCTACCAGGGCTTCGGCGACGGGCTGGAAGAGGATGCCGCCGCCACCCGCAAGATCGCGGCGGCGTTCCCCGAGGTGCTGATCGCGGCCTCCTGTTCGAAGAACTTCGGCATCTACCGCGAGCGGACGGGCATCCTGATCGCGCTGACCTCCCCTGACCGGAAGGCGGTGGTGCAGGGTAACCTGAACTTCCTGAACCGGCAGAACTACAGCTTCCCGCCCGACCACGGCGCGAGGCTGGTGACGATGATCCTGGAAGACCAGGCGCTGACCGCCGAATGGAAGGCCGAGCTGGAGGAGGTCCGCCAGAACATGCTGGGCCTGCGCAAGCAGCTGGCCGACGAGCTGCGCCGGGCGACGAACTCCGACCGCTTCGACTTCGTCGCCCACCACCGGGGCATGTTCAGCCGCCTGGGCCTGACCGAAGCGCAGGTGAACCGGCTGCGGGAAGAGCACGGGATCTACATGGTCGGCGACAGCCGGATCAACATCGCGGGCCTGAACGCGAAGACCGTGCCTGTGCTGGCCGCCGCCATCGCGCAGGTGATCTGACACCGATGCTGGCCGTCGTCCTGTCCCTTGCAGCGGCGGCGGCCTTTGCGGCCTCGGCAATGTTCATCGACTCGGTCTCGGGCCGGGTCGGACCGCTGCAACTGTCGCGCTGGCAGATGAGCCTGGCGTTCCTTATGACCGCCGTGATCGCCGCGGTCACTGGGGGTTGGAGGACGCTCGACCTGGAGATGGTCCTGTGGCTGACCGCCTCCTCCGCCTCCGGGATCATGGTCGGATCGCTGACCTATATCGCGACGATCCAGTACACCGGGCCGCGCATTTCGGCGCTGCTGTTCACCACCGCCTCGCCCTTTGCCTTGGCGCTCGGCTTCGGCTTCCGGGGCGAGACGGTGACGCTCCTGCAAGCCGCCGGCGTCGGCCTGATCGTCGCCGGGATCGCTCTGGCCGTGATGGGCCCGAAACAGGACGAAGGCGCCCGGACGCCGAAGCCCCTGTGGATCGGAATCCTCCTTGGCCTCGTCACCTCCTTCGCGCAGGCCTTGGGCAGCCTTCTGGCGCGCCCCGCGATGCTCGAGGGCGCGGACCCCGTCGCGGCGATGGTCGTGCGGTCGGGGACCGGGGCGCTCTTCTTCATCGCGCTCCTTGCGCTGCCCGCCTTCCGGCCGGCCGCCCTGCCCTCTCGCGTGGAAGTCCGGCAAATCGGTTTCTCGGCACTGGCGGGGATGGTGGTGGGCATGTCCTTCCTGATGGCGGCGCTGGCGCGGGGGGATGTGGGGATCGTCACGACGCTGAGTTCCACCACGCCCATCGTGATCCTGCCGATGGTCTGGGCCGTCTACCGCCGCATCCCCGGCCCCCTGGCCTGGGTCGGGGCCGCGATGGCGGTGGCGGGGACAGCGCTGATCTCTGCGACCAGCTGAGGCTTGGCAGACCCGCCGCCCCCGTGCTTGACTGCGCGCAAAATCCGGGGGGACGAGTATGGCCAAGGCAGCGAAGCGGATCACAGCCGAGGAGGCGGCGGGGCTGGTCCGGTCGGGCATGTGGCTCGACTACGGGGCTGTGCTGGGCCAGCCGGATGCCTTCGACGAGGCGCTGGCGAAGCGGCTGGGCGAGGTGACGAACCTGCGGTTCCGATCGGTCCTGACCGCCCGCCCCCGCGCGGTGCTGGAGGCGGACCCGGAGGCGAAGCATGTCCACTGGTTCTCCACCCATTTCTCCGGCTACGACCGCCGGAAGCATGACGCCGGGATGGCGCATTACCTGCCGGTGAACCTGGGCGAGGTGCCGGACTACTACCGCCGCTTCATCGACCCGCCGGACATCGTGGTCTTCAAGACAGCGCCGATGGATGAGCGGGGGTATTTCAACTTCGGTCCGAACACCCTGTGGATGCGGGCGCTGGTGGAGCGGGGGAAGGTGGTGATCGTCGAAGAGACGCCGACGCTGCCTTACGTGATGGGGGAAGGCACCGGGGTGCATGTGTCCGAGGTGGACTACATCATCCCCGGCTTCGACCGCCCGATGGCGGAGCTGCCGAAGGGTGCGGCCACCGAGGTCGACAAGGCCGTCGCCCGGCTGATCGCGGCAGAGGTGGAGGACGGGTCCTGCCTGCAGATCGGGATCGGGGGGATGCCGAATGCGGTCTGTTCGCTGCTGGCGGAGAGCCCGGTCAAGGACCTGGGCATCCATACCGAGATGATGACGGACGGGATCGTGGACCTGTATCGGGCGGGCCGCGTGACGGGGGCGCGGAAGCAGCTCAATCCGGGAAAGATGGTCTGCACCTTCGCGCTCGGGGCGCAGTATCTGTACGACTTCATCGACCGGAACCCGGAGGTGGAGTTCCACCCGGTGGACTACACCAACCTCCCCCACAACATCATGCGGAACGACCGGGTGGTGTCGATCAACAACACGACCCAGGTCGACCTGCAGGGGCAGGCGGCGTCCGAGACGGACGGGTTCCGGCATATCTCCGGCACCGGGGGGCAGCTCCAGTTCGTGCGGGGGGCCTATGGGTCGAAGGGAGGCAAGAGCTTCATGTGCCTCGCCTCGACCTACGACAAGAAGGGCGAGCGGAAGAGCCGGATCGTGACGGCGCTGACCCGGGGGAACGTAGTGACGACTCCCCGGACGGACATGATGTATGTGGTGACCGAGTACGGGATGGTGAACCTGAAGGGGCGGTCGATTGCCGAGCGGGCGCGGGCGTTGATTTCCATCGCGCACCCGGATTTCCGGGAGGAGCTGGAACGCGACGCCTGGGAGCACCGGCTGATCCCGCGGGGGTTCTTCTGAGGCTGTCCACGGTGGACAAACTGTGGGATGCGTTTTGAATCAAGGGCTTGCGATTTTCTGTTAGGGGTCTTTTAACCCATCGCGGGTGGGGGACGACTGTCAGATTGAGCGCGTTCCGCGCAAGTCTTTTGTCTCGCCGTCTTGTGTGAAGGACACAAGACGGCTCGGGAGCCTCCGGCGGGGATATTTGGGCAAATGTGAAAGGCCTGGGGATCAGGCGGTGGTAAGGGCCGCGAGAAGAAGCGGCAGGAGGCGGAGGTCCTGGGCGATATCCCGTCCGTCCTCCAGTCCCCAGCGGGTCGAGAGCGCGCAGTGGGCGGCTGCCCAGCCGAGGATGCGGCGCGGCGGCTGCCCGAGGCGGCGCGAGAAGGCAGCGGCGAGGTCCCTGATCCGCACGGGATCGAAGAGGCGCTCGCCGAAACCTTCCGGGTTGCGGAAGGCATTCGCTGGCTCATAGGCGGGGTCTCCCCACACGCCCTTGGGATCGATGGCCAGCCAGCCGCGGAGGCCGGACAGGACGTTGTCGTGGTGCAGGTCGCCGTGGAGCGCGAGGGCCGGGACCGGGTTGGCCAGAAGGTCGCGAGCCAGCCGCGCGGCTTCGCCGAGATCGCCGTCGAGGCTTCCGTCGGTCAGGGGAGCGAAGCGGACGGCCAGGGGTTCGAGGGGCGCGGGGTCCGGCCGGGCAGAATGCAGGGTCTGGATCACGTCACAGAGGATGTCGGTCGCCTGTTCGTCCCGGCCTGAGCGGACAAGATCGCCGAGGGAGGGGCCGGGGCAATGCTCCATCAGGATGGCCGGGCCAGCAAGGGCGTGGACCCTCACGCCGCCACGACCATCGAGGGCCTGCAGATAAGCGACCCCGCGTGCCTCTTCGGTCTGGCCGGGGTGCAGGAGTTTCAGGACGGCGGTTTCACCATCCGGTCCGGCGACAGTCCAGAGCTGGCTGGTCGCGGTCCGGGCCAGCGGGCGCGGGTTGGTCAGCCGGAACCGTGTCAGGGCCTGGGCGAGATCCATCTAGCGGCTGGCCTGCCAGGCGGCCATCAGCCCCGCTGCGGCGATCAGCGCCATGCCGGTAAAGCCCAGCGCGTCAGGAAGTTGCTGGAAGACCAGCCAGCCCAGCAGCGTGGCGAAGGCGATATGGGTGTAGTTCACCGGTGCCAGGGTCGAGGCTGGGGCTTCGCGGTAGGCCGTGGTGAGAAGCAGATGGCCTAATGTGGCACAGGTGCCATAGGCGAGGATCAGCCCGATGTCGGGCAGGGTCGGCATCGGCTCGGCTCCGATGGCGAGAGTTGCGCCGATGGACAGGACCGAGCCTACCAGTGCGGTGTGGAAGAGGAGCGACATCGTCGTCTCGGTCCGCGTCAGCACCCGGGTCAGCAGGTGATAGCCCGTGCCGAGAACGGCGTTCAGGAGGCAGAGCAAAACGCCCCAGCTGTCGAGCCCGCTGCCCGGCCGCGCAATGAGAAGGACCCCGGCGAAGCCGAGGGCGACGCAGACCCAGCCAAGCACGCTGACCTTCTCGCCCAGGACCGGGCCGGACGCGAGCATGAGGAGCACGGGGGTGATGTAGATGATCGCTACCGTTTCGGCCACGGGCATCACCCGGAGCGCGAGGAGCATGGTCACGGTCGCCACGGCGAGAAGAAGGCCACGCAGGATGACGAGGCCGGTCCGCTGCGTCGCCCAGACAGCGCTGCGGTGGCGCGGCCACATGGTGACCAGGACGAGGATAAGGTTGATGAGGTAGCGGGCCGACAGGACCATCGTGGCCGCATAGAGCATCGACAGATGCTTGCCGAGCGTATCGCCCACCGCGAAGAGAAAGGTCGCGGCGACGACCAGCGCCACGCCTTTCAGGGGATTGCCTTGGGGATGCATCGGGACCTCGTCTGGGGCGGACCCTAGAGGGGTGGGCGGGCGAGGGAAAGGGTGGTTGTCGATGGCTTCGCCTCTCCTGGCGGGGAGGCGGTCTTGCGTGGACGGCGGGTGGGCGCGGCAAGCCTGGATGCATCAGCGCGGCCTGGCGTCTGCAGTCCGGCCCGATCTGTGGTCGCGCGCACCGGATCCCGATCGGCCTGGGCTGGGCAACTGATTTGCCCGCAGTCCCGAATGGGTCCCGGGTGGTCCGAGCGCCCGTGGCAGCAGGCGGAGCGAAAGGGTCAGGAACCCCGGGACAGGCAGGGCTGCAGAGCGTGCGGCATGGCGGCGGGCGGGGAGGGTCGAGAGTGGCGGGTCGGATGCGGAGGCACGGGGCTGGCGCCGTCCGGGGACGTGGTCAATCCATGCGTTTCAGGGTCGTTGGGCACGACCTTGCGAGGCGACTCGTCTATGACGCGGGACCGGCGGGCGAAGCGCCGCCAACGTGACCGCGACGCCCCAGACCCGAGCTGCGGCAAAGGAGAACGGCCCGCGGGCGGAGGTCCCGCGGGCCGTCTGGTCTGGTGGCGGGCCGGGAGGAGGAGGGCCCGCCGCCGGTCGTCCGCTTACGAGTGGTAGGCCTGCTCGCCGTGGGTGGTCAGGTCGAGGCCCTGGCGTTCCGTGTCGTTGTCGACGCGGAGGCCGATGGTCATGTCCACCAGCTTGAAGGCGATGAAGGACACGATGCCGGACCAGACGATGGTGATCAGCACGCCCTCGATCTGGATCCAGAGCTGGGACATCATCGCGTAGTCGTCGCCCTTGACCCCGCCGAAGGCCGCCGCGGAGAAGACCCCGGTCAGGACCGCGCCGACGATGCCGGCGACGCCGTGGATGCCGAAGACGTCCAGGCTGTCGTCGTACTTCATCTTCAGCTTCACCACGGTGACGAAGAAGTAGCTGGCGAGCGTGGCGAGGACGCCGAGCGCGATGGAGCCCATCGGACCGACGGTGCCGCAGGCCGGGGTGATGGCGACGAGGCCGGTCACCATGCCCGAGGCTGCGCCCAGCATCGAGGCCTTGCCGCGCTGCAGGCCTTCGATCGCGCACCAGGCCAGCGTTGCGGACGCGGTGCAGATGAAGGTGTTGATCATCGCCAGCGTCGCGCCGCCGTTTGCCTCGAGGTTGGAGCCGACGTTGAAGCCGAACCAGCCGACCCAGAGCATCGAGGCGCCGATCATGGTCATGACCATCGAATGCGGGGCCATGTTGTCCTTGCCGTAGCCGATGCGCGGGCCGATCACGAGGGCTCCGACCAGGGCCGCGATACCGGCGTTGATGTGGACCACGGTGCCGCCGGCGAAGTCGATGGCGCCCTTGCCGAAGAGATAGCCATTCGCGTCCCAGACCATGTGGGCGATCGGGAAGTAGGAGAAGGTGGCCCAGAGGACCGAGAAGACCAGGACGGCCTTAAACTTCACCCGTTCGGCGAAGGCACCGATGATCAGCGCCGGCGTGATGGCCGCGAAGGTCATCTGGAAGGCGATGAACAGGTATTCCGGGATCACGTAGCCGGCCGAGAAGGTCGCCGACATGCTGTCCACGGTGACGCCCGACAGGAAGAGCTTGGCCGTGCCGCCCCACCAGGGCGAGGTCGATCCGCCGAAGGCGAAGGAATAGCCGTAGATCACCCAGACGATCATCATCACGCAGGCGATGACGGTGGTCTGCATCAGGATCGACAGCATGTTCTTCGCGCGGACGAGGCCGCCGTAGAACAGCGCGAGGCCGGGAATGGTCATGAAGAGGACGAGGACCGTCGAGATCATCATCCAGCTCACGTCGCCCTTGTCCATCACGGGGACGACTTCCTCGACCACCTCGGCGGCGGCTTCGGTCGCCTCGGTCGTCGCTTCCTGCGCCCAGGCGGGCAGGCTGGCGAAGAGCGTCGCGGCCAGCGCGCCAAGGCCAAGTTTCGTTTGCATGCTCATGTCAGGTTTTCCCTTTTCCCCCACCGCGTCAGAGCGCGTCGTCATCGGTTTCGCCGGTGCGCACCCGCACGGCGTGTTCTACGTCCAGGACAAAGATCTTCCCGTCGCCGATCTTGTCGGTCTTGGCCGTCTTCTGGATGGTCGCCACGACCTGGTCGGACAGGGCGTCAGAGACGACGATCTCCAGCCGGACCTTCGGCACGAAGTTCACGGCATATTCGGCACCGCGGTAGATCTCGGTGTGACCGGACTGGCTGCCGAACCCCTTGATCTCGGTCACCATCATCCCGCGCACGCCGATGGCGGTCAGCGCCTCGCGGACCTCCTCGAGCTTGAACGGCTTGATTGCTGCAATGATGAGCTTCACGTGCTTCCCCTCTCTTGTGCGGCATCCAGGGCGTGGACCCCTCATGCGGCATGGGGCGGGGAATGCTGCGGCCGCACAAGGAACCGGGCGGCGCTGGGGGTGTTGTCCGGGGGTATAAGTGCACAATTTTTGCACTCGTGAGTGCATGTGCCCAATTCTTGGGCGGCGAAGCGACGCGAATCGTCGTGGGGCCGACTTCGCTTTCCCGCAAATCCGGGATAAGGTCGCGGATTAAAGGGGGCCGGAACGGCCCGGTTCCGAGTGGCAGAGCAGGCATGGCAGCGAAAGATCGGGGGCGTCGCCCCCTTGTTGCAGACAAGCGGTATGCGTCCTCGCGCGCGGCCCCCTCGGGCGGCGGGCCGAAGAAGCCTGCGCCACCGCCACGCCAGCCCCGCAAGCGCGTTCGCGCCGCCCGGCCACGTCGGCAGCACGGCTTTCTGGTCGGCCTCGTCCTTGCCATCTGGCGGGTGCTCTGGGGCATCGCCTGGCGCGGCACGGCGATCGGCGCGCTAATCCTGGGCGGGTTCGTCTGGTATTACTACGCTCAGCTCCCGGAACTGGAGGCCGTGGTCGACGGCCGCGCGCGCGGGTCGGTCACCATGCTCGACCGCGAGGGCGAGGTCTTCGCCTGGCGGGGCGAGACCTTCGGGGGCATGGTGACGGCAGAAAGCGTGTCACCCTACCTGCACGACGCGGTGGTGGCGACCGAAGACCGGCGCTTCTACTGGCACTTCGGAATCAGCCCGCGCGGCATCGCCAGCGCCATCCGGATCAACCTGTCCGAAGGACGGGGGCCGTTCGAGGGGAACGGCGGCTCGACCATCACGCAGCAGACGGCCAAGCTTCTGTGCCTGGGAGTCCAGTGGGACCCGACCCAGTGGAAATCCGAGGCGGATTACGAGAAGGACTGCCGCACCGGGGGCATCTGGCGCAAGCTGAAGGAAGTGCCCTTCGCGATGGCGATGGAGGCGAAGTATTCCAAGGAAGAGATCCTGACGATCTACCTGAACCGCGCCTACCTTGGCGCGGGGGCACGGGGCTTCGAGGCCGCGGCGCAGCGCTATTTCGGGAAGTCGGCCAAGGACGTGAGCGCGGCCGAGGCGGCGATGCTGGCGGGCTTGCTGAAGGCTCCGTCCACTTTCGCGCCGACGTCCAGCCTGGAGCGGGCGCAGAACCGGGCGGCGGTGGTCATCGGGCTGATGGAGGAGCAGGGCTACCTCACGAAGGCCGAGGCGGACGAGGCGCGGGCCAATCCGGCCACCCTTTCGAAGGCCGCCAAGCAGAAGTCGGGCGGCTACTTCGCCGACTGGGTGATGGAGACGACGCCCGACTACCTGGCGCGGGACACGACCGAGGACGTGGTGATCCAGACGACCCTGGACCAGGACATGCAGCGCAAGGCCGAAGAGGCGCTGGCCTACATCTTCGAGAACAAGGTCAAGGAAGGGTCCGAGGCGCAGGCCGCGATCGTGGTGATGAGCTCGGACGGCGCGGTGCGCGCGATGGTGGGCGGGCGGAACACGCCCAACGCGGGCGACTTCAACCGGGCGACCCAGGCGCTGCGGCAGACGGGGTCGACCTTCAAGCCGTTCATCTATGCCGTGGCGATGGACCTTGGCTACAGCCCGATGGACTATGTCGAGGACACGCCGATGTGCATCTACACGGCCGGGTCGGGCGACTGGTGTCCGCAGAACTATGACAAGGAGTTCAAGGGCCAGATCACCCTGACCCAGGCCCTGGCGGAAAGCCGGAACATCCCGGCGGTGCGGGTGTCCGAGGCGGTGGGGCGGGACCTGGTGAAGCAGGTGGCGACCGACTTCGGCCTGGCGCAGAACTTCGCGGACGGTCCGGCGCTGGCTCTGGGGGTGTCGGAATCGACGCTGATCGACATGACGGGGGCCTTCGCGGGCATCCTGAACGGCGGCTCCTCGGTCACGCCCTATGGGTTCGACGCGCTGACGCTGAAGGGGATGGACGAGCCGCTCTTCGGCGCGGGCGGCGGCATCGGCGAGCGGGTGATCAGCGAAAAGGCAGCCCATGCGCTGACCTACATGATGACCGAGGTGCTGAATTCCGGCACCGGCGGCCGCGCCCGGCTGGACGACCGCGAGGCGGCGGGCAAGACCGGCACGACGCAAAGCGCGCGGGATGCCTGGTTCGTGGGCTTCACCGCGGATTACGTGGTGGGCGTCTGGATGGGCTATGACGACAACCGCCCGCTTTCCGGCGTCACCGGCGGGGGCCTGCCGGCCGAGATCTGGCACGAGGTCATGGTGCGGATCAACGAGGGCGTCGAGCCGAAGCCGCTGGTCAAGGACATTCCCGAATCCACCTATGCTCCCATCGATCCCGGCACGACCGAGGGGGCCGTGATGGCCGAAGACGTGCCCTATTTCGACGACCCGAACGCGCCGCAGTTCGACGAGGTCTATGTCGATCCCGAGACGGGCGAGAACATTCCGGTCTATGACGGCGCGCCGCCCGAGGGGGCGGTTCAGGAAGGTCCGGTCGAGGGCACGCGCGGAGATCTGGTGGATCAGTTGCTGGACGGTGTCCTGAGCGGCAACTGAAAATTCCCTAACACAAAATTTACGGAACACTGGAACCAGTTGCGCCCGTCTGGCGTTCAGGTGGCGTCATGCAGCGCGCCACTGCCATTTGAACGAGTAATCGGGGACACTCATGGTGGCGTCTAATGTCGATCTATCCGTCATTCGCGAACTGCCCGCCTCGATCATGGTGCTGGACCGCGACCTGCGGTTCGTGACGGCAAGTGAGATGTATCTGCAGACCACGGGCCGGAAACTGGACGATCTTGTCGGCCGCTATCTTTTTGACGCCTTTCCCGAAAGCGAAGCCCGGCGGAAGCCGCTGGAAGACTCGATGCGGCGCGCGCTGGCGGGGGAAGGCAATGCGATCGAGAAACTCTTCTACAGCATCCCGGACCCGCAGGACCTGTCACGGATGACCGAAGCCTGGTGGCGCTGTCGGCACAACCCTCTGGTCGGACCGGACGGCAGCATCGGCCATGTCGTGCAGATCACCGAGAACATCACCGCGCAAGTGCAGGCGGAACTGCAGAAGGACGCCATCGCGCATGAACTGCAGCATCGGGTCGGCAACCTGCTGGGCCTGGTGCAGGCGATCGCGCGGCGGACCGCCGGATCGACCGAGGACCTGCAAGATTTCCTGCACCGCTTCGACGACCGGATGCAGTCGATGGCGCGCACGCACTCTTATCTCATCGGCACCAACTGGAACCGCATGTCGGTGGACGAGGTCGTCTCGCGCCAGCTTCTGCACGGGCACGGCGACCTTGCGGCGCAGATGACGATCCAGGGCGACGAGGTGGTGCTGAAGGCCAGCGAGGCGCAGATGCTGTCGATGGCAATTCACGAGCTGACCACCAATTCGCTGAAATACGGGGCGCTGAGGGACTCGCGGGGGCGGCTTGCGGTCTCGTGGTCGCCTCTGGGCGGAGAGGGACTTCGTTTCAGCTGGATCGAAAGCGGTGTCGGGCCCGTGGCGCCTTCGGGGCGGAACGGCTTCGGCTCGATGATCCTGGATACGATCCTGCCGTCGCAGTTGGGCGGCAGGGCCAGTCGCACCTTCGGTCCCGACGGCCTGCACTATGCCCTGACGGTCGAGCGTGGAGCCGCGCCCCCGCCCTAGAGCGTCTTGAGATCCGCGATCAGCCGGTCGAGGTCGCCGCCGCGCTGGTCCAGAAGCGCGCCCATCTCGGTGCGTTCCGAGGCGAGCATGTTCACGCCCTCGATGATGATGTTGAAGAAGAGGTCCTTGCCCGACTTGTCGCTGACGTGCCAGCGCACCTCGAACGGGGCTTCGCCCTTCAGGCGGGCGGTCGAGATCACCTCGTAGTAGCTTTTCACGGCCCGCGCCTCGGCCACGTCGATCTGCCCGCCCTGGAATTCGCGGAACCGGCGGCCGTACTTGCGGCTGATGTAGCCCTGGAAGGCCTTGGTATAGGCCGAAAGCTGGCCCTTGGAGGCCGAGCGCGCCGCCGTGCCCAGGACCGAGCGGGCGATGGTCGGCACGTCGGCATAGGTGACGAAAAGCTTTTCGAAGTCTTTCAGCATGGCGGCTTCGGACTTGCCGGAATTGATGATCGAGTTGACCGTCGCCACCGTCTTGTCGACCAGCGCCTTCGCGGCATCGGCGCTAAGAGCCAAGGCGGGCCGGGGCAGAGCCGACAGCGCTGCGGCGGTGGCGAGGCCTACCGCAAAGGCGCGGCGGTTCAGGATCATGTCACTCGGCATAGGGGTCCTCGTAGGGGTCGATGAAGCCGTCGTCCGCAGGGGCGGCGGCAGGAGTGTCCGTGGCCGTGTCGGCGTAGGGATCGATGAAACCGTCGTCACTCGTTCCGGCCGCGGCGCCGCTCGCCTGCCCCAGTTCGAACCGCCGGTTCTGCAGGTAGAGAAGCCGCGCCTGAGCGTAGCTGTCCGCGCTGTCATATAGAAGCGAATCCACCGTGTTCGAGAACCGGTCGCGATCACCAAGGCGTGAGAAGACCTTCAGGACCGTGGCGGCCATGGCTTCTTTCTCGGGCAGCGCCAACCGGACGGGGTTCAGCGCCAGGTCAACCACCGAGCCCACGGTGTCGCGCACGGTCGAGGGGCCGGACAGCGGCACCTCGAGGTAGGGTCCTTCGCCCACGCCCCAGACATGCAGCGTCTCGCCGAAATCGGTGGGGTTCTCCGGGAGGCCCAGTTCCGAGGCGACGTCGATCGTCCCGCCGAGGCCGAAAGTCAGGTTGGTCGCCAGCCGCAAGGTGTTCTCGGCCGCCTTGACCAGCCGAAGCTGCAGAAGGTTGTTGGCGATGTCGCCTGGCAGGTCGAGCGTGTCAGCCACGTTCCCCACGGCGCGCTTCACGGGCTCGGGCACGACGCCATAGCCCTTGGAGGCCGGGCTGAGCAGCGCACTGTCGACGCCCTTGTTGAACGCATGGACCTTGCGGTTCGCAGGCTCGAACGGGTCGTTGATATCCCCCGAGGGCGCGGCACCGCAGCCCGCAAGACCCGCGACCACAAGAACCACCAGCGACCTGCGCAGGTTCTGTCCGGAAATAAAGGAAATGTTCAGATCCATGATCCTACTGTGCGGCCAATACGCCGCTAAGCATAGTCCTGCGCCGGCGTTGGCAAGCCATAAGGCCGTGAAGTGTCCAACACAACGGCGAAGCGTGGCAGGGACAACGCGGCTGGCAGGAACACGCCAAGTTCAAGGGGGACATGGCCCGTGACGACAGTGCCCGATCTTGCGCCCGGACTGGACGAGCTCGCCGCCGCCCGCGCCGTGTCGCGCCGGGCGGTCTGGATCGCCTTCCTCTTCTCGGCGCTGGTCAACCTTCTGATGCTGACGGCGCCGCTCTACATGCTGCAGGTCTATGACCGGGTGCTCGTCTCGCGCTCCGAAGAGACGCTTCTTGCCCTGTCGCTGCTGATGGCCTTCCTGTTCCTGCTGATGGGCCTTCTGGACCATGCGCGGGGCCGGATCATGGCGCGGGTTGGGGCCCGGCTGCAGGCGCAGCTTGACGCGCGCGTCGGCGCGGCGGCGGTCCGCAGGCTGGCGGTTGCCCCCGACGATCCCGCAGCCCGCAACGCCCGGCATGACCTCGACGCGCTGGCGCGGTTCTGGGCCTCGCCGGTGGTGCTGGCGATGTTCGATGCGCCCTGGGCCCCCGTCTTCGCGGCGGCGATCTTCGTCTTCCACCCCTGGCTCGGCTGGCTCGCCCTGGCCGGCGGCCTGGTGATCGTCGGTCTCAGCTGGCTCAACCAACGTGCGACCGAACGGCCGGTGCAGACCTCGGGGCTGGCCGCGCAGTCGGCCGACCGCCAGACCGAGAGGCTTGCTGCCGAGGCCGAGGTCATCCAGGCGCTCGGCATGACCCGGGCCGCGCTTCTGCGGGTGGCAGCGTGGCGCGACTGGGCGCTGGCGGCAGGGCTGCAGGCCTCGGACGCGGCGGGGCGCTACACGGTGCTGATCAGGACCTTCCGGCTTTTCCTGCAGTCCGCCATGCTGGGGCTCGCCGCCTGGCTTGTCCTGCGGCAGGAGCTTTCGGCGGGCGCGATGATCGCGGCTTCGATCCTGATGGGGCGGGCCCTGCAGCCCGTCGAACAGGCGGTCGCCCAGTGGTCGGTCCTGACCCGGGCGCGACAGGCGCGGCCGCGGCTTGCCGCACTTCTCTCTGCCGTGCCGGAAAAGCTTGCCGCCACGCCCCTGCCCCGACCGCCCGCGATGGTCGAGGTGCGCGGTCTGACCCTGCTCCCGCCCGGGGGGGACAGTCCGATCCTCCGCGACATCGGCTTCAGGCTGGGGCCCGGGCAGGCGCTGGGGGTGATCGGGCCTTCGGGGTCCGGCAAGTCCTCGCTGGCGCGCGCGCTGGTCGGGGCCTGGCACCCCTCGGCCGGGCAGGTCCGCCTGGGGGGTGCAACACTTGACCAGTACGACCCCGAGATGCTCGGCGCCCTGGTGGGCTATCTGCCGCAGCGCGTGGCCCTTTTCGACGGCACGGTCGCCGAGAACATCGCCCGGTTGCAGCCTGACGCCGACCCCGCCCGCGTCATTGCGGCGGCCGAGGCGGCGGCGGCGCACGCGATGATCCTGCAGCTTGACCAGGGCTACGATACGATGCTGTCGGCGCAGGGGGGCAGGCTTTCCGGCGGGCAGATCCAGCGCATCGGGCTGGCACGGGCAGTCTACGGCGACCCCGTGCTTCTGATCCTGGACGAGCCGAACGCCCACCTCGACAACGAGGGGGCTGAAGCTCTCGCCCAGGCGATCCGCCAGGCGAAGGCGAAGGGGGCGGCCGTCGTGGTCATGGCGCACCGGCCCGCCGCACTGCAGGACTGCGACCTCCTTCTGGTGCTGAACGGAGGCGCGGCGGCCGCGTTCGGTCCGCGCGACGCGGTCCTGCGGCAACTGGTCAGGAACGCCGGCGACATCGCGCGCGCGCCCGCCGCTGCGGGGGTCGCATGAGGGCGGATCTCTCGATCCGCGGCCCGGTGATCCTGGGGCTCGCCGCCAGCCTTGCGCTGGTCCTGGGCTTCGGGCTCTGGGCCACCACCGCGCGGCTTGCGGGGGCGGTCGTCGCCCAGGGCAGGGTGGAGGTGGAGCGCCACCATCAGGTCGTCCAGCATCCCGACGGCGGCGTGGTGGCCGAGATCCTGGTGGCCGAAGGCGCCAGCGTCCGGGCCGGAGATCCGCTTCTGCGCCTGGACGTGGCGGCGCTGCGGTCGGACCTCGCCATCGTCGAGGGGCGGCTGGCCGGGCTGCAGGGCCAGGCCGCCCGGCTTGAGGCCGAGCGGGATGCGGCCGGGGCGGTCCGCTTTCCGCCCGATCTTCTGGCCAGGGCCGCAGGGCAACCGGCGCTGGCGGCACAGCTGCAGGGACAGACCCGCCTGTTCCAGGCGCGGCGCGCGGCCTTCGAGGAAACGCAGGCGCTGCTACACCAGCGGCTGGACCAGATCGTCGCACAGGCCCAGGGACTTTCGACGCAAGTGGCCGCGTTGCGGGACCAGTTGGAGCTCGTTGAGGCAGAGCTTTTGGTGCAGCGCGACCTCCGCGCCAAGGGCTTGGCGCCGGCCGGACCGCTTCTGGCGCTGGAACGCGAACGGGCGCGGCTTGCCGGGCAGCTGGGGGCGCTTGATACCGATGCCGCCCGCAGCGATGTCCAGATCACCGAGACCGAACTGCAGATCGCCGAGCTTGCGAATGCGCGGCGCGAGGCCGCCCTGGCCGAGCTGCGCGAGATCGAGGCGGCCGAGCTGGAACTGACCGAAAGGCGCAAGGCGCTTCTGGACCGCATCGACCGGCTGGAGATCCGGGCCCCGGTGTCCGGCATCGTCCTCGGCCTTCAGGTGACCACACCCCGCGCCGTGCTGCGTCCGGCCGAACCGGTGCTGCAGCTGGTGCCGCAGGACCGGCCACTGGTGATCACGACCCGCATCGAACCGATCCACATCGATGAAGTGAAGGTGGGCCAGCCCGCGGAGCTGGTCCTGTCCGCCCTGCCCTCCCGCGTGACGCCCCATCTGCGGGGCACGGTGGTCCGGTTGTCGGCCGATGCCCTGCAGGACCCGACGACCGGGGCAGTCCAGTATCTGGCAGAGCTCGAGCTCGACGCGGGCGAGCTGCAGCGGTTGGACGACGGGGTGCTTTTGCCGGGAATGCCAGTCGAGGTCCACCTTCAGACCGGGACACGCACGCCCCTGGCCTACCTGGTCCAGCCCTTCACCGCCTATTTCAACCGCGCCTTCCGCGAAAGTTGAACCCGCGCCACACCGGAAAAGATTGTGCGGCGAAACTGCACGACTTCGGCCATTCGACCTAGACTGACCCTGAAATGGCCACAAAGCTTGGTGTAGATGCGCAGGAACCAGGGCGAGTCGGCTGAGGGCGATTGGAATTGGGCGGAATTGTGGCAAACGGCACCGCATTGATCGAGGGGTTGCGCAGCAAGTTGCGCCTGACCGCGGTCGTTTCGACCGACGGCTGGGCGCGGACCTGGCTCTCGCGGGCCATGGCAGCCGCCGTTCGCGCCTTCCTGGTGATGATCCTCATCGTGGTGCCCTCGGTCATCCTGCCGGGTATCGGGACCGACACCAAGCAGATCGTGGCGCTGGTTGCGCTCTTCGGCGGGGCGCTCGTCTTCTTCGAATACAACGCCGTCTACCCCAGCCTGATCGAGTTCCGCGACGGCGCGCCCTACAACCGCATCCGCTATCTGATGATGCTGACCATCGTGGTCATCCTGTCGGCCATCGTCGCGGATCTTGAACATTCGACCACGGTGTCGCGCTTCTTCCACGCGGTCGGCCTTCTGATCGGCACCTCGCTCGACTTCCCCTATTCGCCGGTCCGGCTGGTCAGCTACATGCTGGACGCCAATGCCACCCCGGCGCAGATCGCCCAGGTCAAGATCGCCGCCGCGACGGCCTATCTGATCTCGCTCTTCTCGCTGGCGCTGTTCGTCATCGTGCTGAAGCTGGTCGGCTGGCCCTCGACGAAGGCCGCGTTCAACGTCTGGGTCAACCTGCCGACGTTCGAGCCGACAGCGGGCGGCGATGTGGTCGACCGGCTGGTGCGCGACTCGCACATGAACCTGGCGGTGGGCTTCCTGCTGCCCTTTGTGATCCCGGCCATCGTCGCGCTCCTCACTGCGGGCATTCCGGCCGAGACGCTGACCTCGCCGCAGACGCTGATCTGGGCGATGGCGCTGTGGGCCTACCTGCCGGCGGCGCTGATCATGCGCGCGGTCGCAATGGCGCGGATCGCCGACATGATCCGGATCAAGCGCGCCGCCAAGCTGGCCGTCCTTGGCGCGATCGAGCCGTCGAGGCTGGACCGCGATGCCGATGACGAGGACGACGATCTCTAGCCGTCTGGGTCTTCTGCTCGCGCTTTTCGCCGCGCCCGCGGCCGGCGAGACGTTGCGGGTGGCCACCTGGAACGTGGGGCTTGACCGGGCCGGTCCCGGGCTTCTGGTCAAGGATCTGGTCGAAGGCGAAGCGCAGGTCGAGGCCGTGGTGCGTGTGCTGGCGGCATTGCAGGCGGACGTGGTGCTGCTCACGTCGGTCGACTACGACCGGGCCGGCGTGGCGCTGGGGCTCCTCGCCGAGCGGTTGGCCGACGCCGGGAGGGACTATCCGTACCGCCTGGCCTTCCGGCCGAACACCGGGATGCAGACCGGGTTCGACCTGGATGGCAACGGTCGGATCGGGGACCCCCGCGACGCCCAGGGCTTTGGCCTGTTTTCGGGCAACGCCGGCATGGCGGTGCTGTCGCGCCTGCCCATCGACGGCGAAGGGGCGCGGGACTTTTCGGATTTCCTCTGGCGCGATCTGCCCGGCGGGCTGTCCGGCGACCCGGCTGACCTGGCCGCCGTGCAGCGGCTGGCAACCACAGGCTTCTGGGACGTGCCGGTGACGACCGCCTCGGGTTCCCTGCACCTTCTGGCATGGCACGCGACGCCGCCAGTTTTCGACGGACCCGAGGACCGCAACGGCCGCCGCAACCATGACGAGGCGGCGTTCTGGCGGCTGTTCCTGGAGGGCGCGTTGCCGATGCCTCCTCCCGATGCGCCGTTCCTGCTGTTGGGGGACGGCAACCTGGACCCCGCCGACGGCGACGGGCGGCGCGAGGGGATCGCGGGGCTTCTGGCCCATCCGGCGCTGCAGGACCCGCAGCCAAGGGGTAGTCATGGCCGGGTCGAGCCTGCGCATGTGGGCGACCCGGCGCTGGATACCACGCTTTACGACGACCTTGGCGGGTTGCGGCTGGATTATGTACTGCCCTCGGCGGATCTGACGGTCAGCGATGCGGGCGTGCTCTGGCCGGCGCCGGACGATCCCTTGTGGCCCGACCTTGAGGCCGCCTCGCATCACTTCCCGGTCTGGGTGGAGATAACCCTGCCCTGAAGGTGGCGGGCGATCACCGTGTCGAGGTCGGTGTCCTGCCAGTCGGGCAACCAGCGCCGTAACGGCTCGGGGTCCAGCCGGTGGGGATGGTCGTAGAGATAGAGCATCTCGCGCAGTTCGCGCGCCAGTTCCCAGAAAGGGCTGGCCAGGGTGAAGATCCAGCGCGGGAAGGATTTGATGCGCATCGGACGGCCCGTCAGGCGGGAAATGCGGGAGGCGAGGTCGGAAATGGTAAAGGCGTGGCCCGCGAAGGGGATGTCGGCGTAGGCCGGAAGGGCATCGCCCATGGCGACCAGGGCCACCGCCGAGCGGGCCATGTCGGGGAGGTAGGCATAGGCGTGAAGCGCCTCGGGGTCGCCCAGTGTCGTGACCTTGCCCTTCGCCACCTCGCCCAGGATCAGGCGGTTCATCACCATCTGCGGCGCCTCGGGCAAAAGGAAGTCGCCACCGCGCAGGAGGATCGTCCGCTGGCCCTGGTCCGCCGCGGCGCGATACTGCGCCTCCATCTCGGCGCGGATGCGGCCCTTGCGGGCGACTGGGCGATGGGGCGTGTCGGCGTTCCAGGGGCCGGGTTCCATGCCGTAGGGGTAGACGTTGCCGGGCACCAGAATCGTCGCGCCAGAGGCCTTTCCGGCGGTAAGGACCTGGGTGGTGATCTGGGGGATGAGTGTGTCCCAGTCGTGGTAGGCAGGCGGGTTCAACCCGTTGACGATGAGGGCTGCGCCTTTCGCTGCGGCAATCATGTCCGTCCCGCGCTGATAGCGGCGGACGGTCCAGCCGGCGCTCTCCAGCGCTTTCGCCACTTGCCCGCCGAAGCCTCCGGATGCGCCAAGGATCAGTGCTGTCTGTATCATCGTGATCTCCTTTTCCACGGATATGCCGGGCAGGTGGCGCAAATGGAATTGCATGAAATCGCCCATCCGGTTTTCATTTTTGAATGGAAATGCCCGACTGGACCCTGATCCGTTCGTTCCTGGCCGTGGCCGAGGCCGGGTCGCTGTCGGCTGCTGCCCGCGCGACGGGGATCAGTCAGCCGACGCTGGGCCGTCATATCCAGGCCATCGAGGCGGCGCTGGACGTCGCCCTCTTCACCCGCACCGCGCAGGGGCAGGCGCTGACCGAGGCGGGGCAGGCGCTGCTTCCTGCCGCCCGTGCAATGCAGGCGGCGGCAGAGCTGACGCTGACGGCCAAGGGCCACGCGGCGGGGATCGAGGGCACGGTGCGGATCACGGCCAGCCGGGTGGTCAGCCATGTGATCCTGCCGAAGGTCCTGGCCCGGATCCGGGCCGAGGAGCCGGGGATCCAGATCGACCTTGTCCCCTCGGACACGACCGAGAACCTCCTCTTCGGCGAGGCCGACATCGCGCTGCGCATGTACCGCCCGACGCAGCCCGACCTGGTGGCCCGGCAGATCGGAGAGCTGCCGCTGGGGCTTTACGCGGCGAAATCCTACCTTGACCGGAAGGGACGACCCGCCAGCGTGGACGATCTTCTGCAGCATGACTTCATCGGACAGGACCGGCTGGACCAGATCATCCGGGTGATGCGGCAGATGGGGATGGACGTCGGGCGAAGCTTCTACCCCGTCCGCTGCGACGACCCGTTGACCTATGTGGAACTCGTGCGCGCGGGCTGCGGGCTGGGGGGCATCCTGCGGGTCATCGGCGATGGGGATCCGGGCCTTGAAAGGATCGACGTGATCCCCGACCTGCCGAGCCTGCCCGTCTGGCTGACCGCTGCTCCGCGCCTACGCCAGTCGCCCCGTTTGCGGAGGGTGTGGGACATCCTTGCCACCGCCTTCCCCGCTTGAAGTTTTCGGGCCGAAGGGCTAGGGCCACGGCGACCCAATTCCAGCGGAGCATGTCATGGCCAACCCGTCCCTCTTGATCCTCGCCGGCGACGGCATCGGCCCCGAAGTCATGGCCGAGGTGAAGAAGATCATCGGCTGGATGGGAGCCAAGCGCGGCGTCCAGTTCGACGTATCGGAAGACCTGGTCGGCGGCTGCGCCTATGACGCGCATGGCACGCCCCTGACCGACGCCACGATGGCCAAGGCGCAGGAAGTGGACGCGGTGTTGCTGGGCGCCGTGGGCGGGCCGAAGTACGACAAGTTGGACTTTTCCGTCAAACCCGAGCGCGGCCTGCTGCGTCTGCGCAAGGAGATGGACCTGTTTTCGAACCTGCGCCCCGCGCAGTGCTTTGACGCCCTGGCGGATTTCTCCTCGCTGAAGAAGGAAGTGGTCGCGGGCCTGGACATCGTCATCGTGCGCGAGCTGACCAGCGGCGTCTACTTCGGCGAGCCGCGGGGGATCTTCAAGGAAGGCAACGAGCGGGTGGGCATCAATACCCAGCGCTACACCGAAAGCGAAATCGCCCGCGTGGCGAAGTCGGCCTTCGAGCTGGCGCGGAAGCGCAACAACAAGGTCTGCTCGATGGAGAAGGCCAACGTGATGGAGTCGGGCATCCTGTGGCGCGAGGTGGTGCAGGAAGTGCACGACCGCGACTACCCGGATGTGGAGCTGTCGCACATGTACGCTGACGCGGGCGCGATGCAGCTTTGCCGCTGGCCCAAGCAGTTCGACGTGATCGTGACCGACAACCTGTTCGGCGACCTTCTGTCCGATGCGGCGGCCATGCTGACGGGATCGCTGGGGATGCTGCCGTCCGCGTCCTTGGGCGCGCCGATGGCCAACGGCCGCCCGAAGGCGCTGTATGAACCCGTCCACGGCTCGGCCCCCGACATCGCGGGTCAGGGCAAGGCCAACCCCATCGCCTGCATCCTGAGCTTCGCGATGGCGCTGCGCTATTCCTTCGACATGGGCGAGGAAGCCACCCGCGTCGAGAAGGCCGTGGAGAAGGTCCTGGCCGACGGCGTCCGCACCGCCGACCTGATGGGGCCCGAGGGCGGCACGCCGGTCTCGACCAGCCAGATGGGCGACGCGATCCTCGCCGCGCTGGACGCGAGCCTTTAAGACGCGACGCCGGGGCGCTGCTGCCCCGGCCTCTCCCGGAGTCCGAGATGTCCTCACCCCTCAAAGGCGCGCTTCTCGGACTTGCGGGGTTTGGGTTGTTCTCGGTGGCGGATGCCACGATCAAGTTCCTGGGCGACAGCTACCACGCCTTCCAGATCGTGGCCTTCGCAAGCCTTTTCACCCTGCCGCTGATCGGGCTTCTCTGGCTGCGCAACCCGGTGAGCCTGCGCCCGGTGCATCCCTGGCTCATGGCCATCCGGACCGTCGCACTGATCGGCAACGCGCTTCTGGTGACCTACACCTTCACCGTGCTGCCGCTGGCGCAGGCCTATGCGATCTTCTTCACCCTGCCGCTGGTCCTGACCCTGCTGGCCTGGCCGCTTCTGGGCGACCGGGTGGACGCGGTGGACGGCGTGGCGGTGGTGCTGGGTCTTATTGGCGTCATCGTTGCGCTGAACCCTGGGCGGGTGGAGTTCGGGTTCGGCCATGTCACGGCGATCCTCGGGATGCTGCTGGCGGCGGTGCACTACCTGATCGTGCGCCGGACGGGCGGCGTGGAATCCTCGGTCGCCATGCTGCTCTACCCGGTCGCGGGGCAGGCCCTTGCCGCGTTCCTGATCCTGCCGGGGCGCTATACCCCCATGCCGCTTGCGGATCTGGCCACGGTGGCCAGCATCTCGGTCACCGGGATGGCGGGGACGATGCTGATGTTCGCGGCCTACCGGGCCGCGCCCCCCGTCATCGTGGCGCCGACGCAGTATTCGCAGATCGCCTGGGCGGCGCTGTTCGGAGCTCTGTTTTTCGCCGAACCGCTGCCGCCGTCGACCGCGATCGGCGTGGCGATCATCGCGGCGGCGGGGATGCTGGTAATCAGCCGGCAGGACCGGCAAAAGTTGCCCACCTGAGCTCTGCGCGGCCTTGCAACCGGCCCGCGAAAGGCGCAACAGTGTTGCCGCTAACGTGGCGTCTGCGACACGCCCAGCCCGGAAATTTTGTCCATGTCCCCTACGCTTCGCGGTGCGCTTCTGTCGCTGGCCGCCTTTGCCGCCTATGCCACCCACGATGTCGTGGTGAAGTACCTTGGCGGGACCTATTCCGCCTTCCAGACGATGTTCTTCGCCGGGCTGATGGGCTTTCCGCTGGTCACCGTCCTGCTTTTGTCGGACCGCAAGGACGGCACGCTGATCCCGCGCCACCCGTGGTGGACGGCAATCCGAACCGTCAGCGCGGTGGTGACGGGGGTGATGGGGTTCTACGCCTTCTCGGTGCTGCCGATGGCGACCTGCTATGCGATCTTCTTCGCCATGCCGCTGCTGATCACGCTGATGGCGATCCCCATGCTGGGAGAGAAGGTCGGCATCCGCCGCGGCATCGCGGTGATCGTGGGGCTTCTTGGTGTCCTCATCGTGCTGCGGCCGGGCAGCGGTGACGGCTTCTCGCTGGGCCACCTCGCGGCGCTGGGGGCTGCGACGACGGGCTCGCTGAGTTCGATCATCGTGCGCAAGATCGGTCGGGATGAACGGTCCGTTGTCCTGATGCTTTACCCGATGGTGCTGACCTTCGTGGCCACCGGCGCGACCATGCCTTTCGTCTACCAGCCCATGCCGGTCGAGGACCTGGCGCTGACCGCCGTGATGGCCTTCCTGGGCATGATAGGGGCCTTGGCCAGCATCGCCGCCTACCGCATCGCGGCCGCGGTGATCGTGGCGCCGATGCAGTATTCCCAGATCATCTGGGCGGCGCTTTACGGCTGGCTTTTCTTCAACGAAACCGTGGACTTCTACACCGCCGTCGGGTCTGCCGTGATCATCGCCTCGGGCATCTACATCGTGTTGCGCGAAAGCACGCCCTCGATCAGCCAGAACCGCCCCGTGCTGGAGAACCGCAGCCGCTGGGAGATCGGCACCCTGCCCCGGATTTCCAGCTGGCTGAAGCGTTTCGATAGAGGCGGGGATCAGGCGTGACTCCTCTTGCCAAAGCCGGCGGGACGGGGTAACCCCCCGCCCACGGTCGGAGCGTAGCGCAGTCTGGTAGCGCACCTGCTTCGGGAGCAGGGGGTCGGAGGTTCGAATCCTCTCGCTCCGACCATCAGCAAAATTCCCGAGATCACACATACCTTCCCGGTGCGCATGTCGCGCCGCAAACTGCCGCCGGGCTATCGGATTGCAGTTTTCCAGGGCGCGCCGAGCGGCCAGCCCGGCTTGTCCGAAGCCTCAGCGGCCTCCCGGCGCTTCAGAGTCGACCAGCGCGACCGCGCAGCTTCCATCCATTCCGCGCCAGGGCGAGATCGCAAATGCGAGGGTTGCCCCTCGGTTAGGCATTGACTCCCGCCATCCGCTTTCATCCAATCGCCCCAGAGTCTGGCGCGTGGCGCCTCCTCAGCTACCGAACACAGGGAGAAACACGATGTACCTGAAGCATGGATTTGGCCGTGCAGCAGTCCTTGCCGCGCTTATGGCCGGCACTGCACCCATGGCGCTCATGGCCGAAACCCCGGCGGACACGCTGGTGGTGGCCGATGCCATCGACGACATCGTGTCGATCGACCCGCATGAAGCCTTCGAATTCTCGGGCGTGGACCTGAACAACAACGTCTACGACACCCTGATCGAGCTCGATCCGACCAAGCCGGGCGAACTGGTTCCGGGTCTGGCCGAAAGCTGGTCGGTGTCCGAAGACGGGATGACCTATACCTTCAAGATCAAGTCGGGCATCACCTTCTCGTCCGGCAACCCGCTGACGGCCGAGGACGCCGCCGGGTCGCTGCGCCGGGTGGTCAAGCTGAACAAGACCCCGGCCTTCATCCTGACCCAGTTCGGCCTGACGCCGGAAAACGTCGACCAGATGATCACCTTCGAGGGCGACACCGTCACCTTGAAGACCGACAAGGCCTACGCGCCGTCTTTCGTCTACAACTGCCTCACCGCCGGGGTGGCGAACATCGTCGACATGAAGACCGTCATGGCCAACGAGGTCGAGGGCGATATGGGCAATGCCTGGCTCAAGGCCAATAGCGCCGGGACCGGGGCCTATGTGCTGCGGTCGTTCAAGCCGAACGAGGGCTACGTGCTCGAGGCGCGCCAGGGCCATTGGCGCGGTGACGCCAAGATCAAGAACGTCTTCATGCAGCATGTCCCGGAAGGCGCAACCCAGCGTCTCCTGCTGGAGAAGGGCGACATCGACATCGGCCGCGAGCTGACACCGACGGACATCGCCGGGCTGGAGGGCAATCCCGACATCAAGATCCAGAACGACGTGGGCGGCCAGGTCTACTATCTGGCGTTGAACCAGAAGAAGGCCGAGCTGGCCAATCCCAAGGTCCAGGAAGCGATGCGCTGGGCGGTCGACTATGTCGGCATGACCGACAGCATCCTGAAGGGCCAGTGGGTCGTCCACCAGGCCTTCCTGCCGCAGGGCTTCCTCGGCGCTCTGACCGAGACGCCCTACAGCCTGGACATCGAGAAGGCCAAGGCGCTGATGGCGGAATCGGGCGTGACCCTGCCCCTGGACGTGAAGTTCACGGTCCGCAACAACCAGGAGCGCCTGGACATCGCCACCTCGCTGCAGAACACCTTCGCGCAGATCGGGATCAATCTCGTCCTGGACGTGGGCGACGGCGCGCAAGGGCTGGAAGTCTATCGCGGACGCCTGCACGAGATCACGCTGCAGACCTGGGGCCCGGACTATCCCGACCCGCACACCAACGCCTCGACCTTCGCGATGAACCCCGACAACAGCGACGAGGCCGGCAACACCGGCTACCTCGCCTGGCGGACCGCCTGGGATCCGGGTGAGCTGCACGCGATGACCGAGGCGGCCGTGGTCGAGAAGGACACCGCAAAGCGCACGGCGATGTACGAGGAAATCCAGCGCAAGCACCGCGACAACTCGGCCTTCGTGATGATGTTCCAGCAGGCGCGGCAGGATGCGATGCGCGCCAACGTGTCGGGCTTCTATGCCGGTGGGGCGACCGACTCGGCGTCCTACTGGACCGTCACCAAGTAAGCGACCGGGCCGCCGCTGGACAGGCGGCGGCCCGAACCCCGCATGACCGCACTTCCCGCACCGACACGGCAAGGCCGTCTGCTTCCCGTCCTGGGACAGATCGCCCTTGGACTTGGCACCCTGGCGATCACGCTGCTGGGACTGCTGCTGATCACCTTCATCATCGCCCGCGTCGTGCCCACGGACCCGGTGCTGTCGATCGTCGGCGAACGCGCCACTCCGGCCCAGATCGCCGCCATCCGCGAGAAGCTGGGGCTGGACCTGCCGATGTGGCAGCAGTTCCTGATCTATGTCCGCGACGCGCTGCAGGGCGACCTCGGCACCTCGATCAAGACGGGTGCACCCGTCGCGTCGGAGATCGCGCGTTATTTCCCCGCCACGCTGGAGCTGGCCACGCTGGGCACCATCTTCGGGACGCTGGTGGGCATTCCCGCAGGGGTGCTGGCCGCGACCCGGCCCGGCAGCATTGCCGACCAGATCGTCCGTGTCGTCGGCCTCATGGGCTATTCGATGCCGGTGTTCTGGCTGGGGCTGATCGGGCTTCTGGTCTTCTACGGCCAGCTCGACTGGGTCGCGGGACCAGGGCGGCTGGACCCGACCTATGACATGATGATGGAATTCACCCTCACCTCCTACACCGGCATGATCCTGGTCGATTCCGCGCTGAACGGCGCCTGGGACGTCTTCGGCAACGCCGTCAGCCACATCATCCTGCCCGCGGGCCTTCTGGGCTATGTCTCGATGGCCTACATCAGCCGGATGACCCGCAGCTTCATGATGAACGAGCTTGGGCAGGAATACATCACCACGGCCCGCGTGAAGGGGATGCCGGAATGGCGGGTGATCTGGGTCCACGCGATGAAGAACGTCGCCGTGCCGCTGATCACGGTCATCGCGCTTTCCTACGCCTACCTGCTGGAGGGGTCGGTCCTGACCGAGACGATCTTCGCCTGGCCCGGCCTTGGCAGCTATATCACCGATGCGCTCTTTTCGGCCGACATGCCGGCGGTCCTGGGCGGGACGGTGGTCGTGGGGGTGGCCTTCGTCACGCTGAACATGGCGTCTGACATCCTCTACCGGCTGGTCGATCCGAGGGCGCGGGAATGACCACGTTGCGCGCCTGGCTTTCAGACCCGAACCCCGCCTCGCGGAGGCAGGCCCGGCTGGGGCAGGCCTGGCTTGCCTGGCAGCGGATCCGCCGCAACCGGCTGGCGATGGCCGGGCTGGTGATCGTCGGGATCCTGCTTCTGGTTGCGATCTTCGCACCCTGGATCGCGCCGCACGATCCCTTGGCCCAGGACCTGTCGCGCCGGCTTCTGCCGCCCGGCACGCCGGGAAACATCCTGGGCACCGATGATTTTGGCCGGGACATCCTGTCGCGCATCATCCACGGCGCGCGGATCACGCTTTACATCATCGCGCTGGTCGCCGTGACGGCCCCGGTCCTTGGCTTGCTGATCGGCACCGTGGCGGGCTATTTCGGCGGCTGGATCGACGCTGTCCTGATGCGGCTCACCGACATCTTCCTGGCCTTCCCGCGCCTGATCCTGGCGCTGGCCCTGGTCGCCGTCCTTGGCCCCGGCATCGAGAACGCCGTCCTTGCCATCGCGCTGACCGCCTGGCCGCCCTATGCCCGTGTGGCGCGGGCCGAGACGCTGACCGTCCGCTCCTCGGACTACATCGCGGCGATCCGGCTGCAGGGCGCCTCTGCCCCAAGGATCATCGCGGGCCACGTGGTGCCGATGTGCCTGCCTTCGGTCATCATCCGGGTCACGCTGGACATGGCCGGCGTGATCCTCATCGCGGCGGGCCTTGGCTTCCTTGGCCTCGGCGTCCTGCCGCCCACGCCCGAATGGGGGCTGATGATCTCTTCCGGCCGCAAGTTCCTGTTCGAGCAATGGTGGGTTGCGACCATGCCCGGCCTTGCGATCTTCATCGTCAGCCTCGGCTTCAACCTTCTGGGCGACGGTCTGCGCGATGTCCTTGACCCGCGGAGTGCGTCGCGATGAGCCTTCTGGAGGTCAGGAACCTGCGCGTCTCCTTCGCGACTGAAACCGGCCGGGTCGAAGCCGTCCGCGGCGTGTCCTTCTCCCTGGGCCATGAGCGGCTGGGGATCGTGGGCGAATCCGGATCAGGCAAGACGATGACGGGCCGGTCGGTCCTGCGGCTGATCCGCCCGCCGGGCCGGATCGAGGCCGACGCGATGACCTTCGACGGAAAGGACATCCTGAACGCGTCCGAACGCGAGATGCGGGCGCTGCGGGGCAAGCGCATCGGCATGGTGATGCAGGATCCGAAATACAGCCTGAACCCCGTGATGACCGTGGGTCGCCAGCTGACCGAGGGCCTGCGCCTGCGCGACGGACTGGGCCGGGCGGATGCCACCGCCAAGGCCATCGCCGCGCTGGAAGCCGTGCAGATCCGCGATCCGGCCCGGGTGATGGAGGCCTATCCACATGAGCTGTCCGGCGGCATGGGCCAGCGGGTGATGATCGCGATGATGCTGATCCCGGAACCCGAGCTTCTGATCGCCGACGAGCCGACCTCTGCTCTGGACGTGACCGTGCAGGCCGAAGTGCTGTCGATCCTCGACCGGCTGGTGCGCGACCGGGGCATGGGCCTGATCTTCATCAGCCACGACCTTCGCCTCGTCGCGCGGTTCTGCGACCGGGTTCTGGTGATGCACAAGGGGCTGGTCGTGGAGGAAATCGAAGCGGCGCATCTGATGGAGGCCCGCCATCCCTACACGCGCGGGCTTCTGAACTGCCTGCCCCGCATCGGAGGGCCGCGCGCGCCCTTGCCGGTGCTGGACCGGACGGGGTTCTGACCGATGGCGCTGATCGAGATCGAGAACCTGACGGTGACCTTCCGCTCGAAAGGACGCGAGGTGCGCGCGGTCGAGGGCGTCAGCCTCGCGGTCGCGGCGCAGGAAAGCTATGGCCTCGTGGGCGAAAGCGGGTCCGGCAAGTCGACGATCCTGCGCGCGATCTGCGGCATGGCTCCGGTCACCGGGGGCTCGATCCGGATCGGCGGCAAGCCCGTGCCCACGCCGCGCGGCCGGGCATTCTCGACCGAAGTGCAGATGGTCTTCCAGGACCCCTACGCAAGCCTTCATCCCCGCCACACCATCGACCGCACCCTGTCCGAACCGCTGGCGATCCACGGCATGCCCGACCGCGACGCCCGCGTGGTGCAGGCGCTGACCGACGTGGGCCTGCCGCCCGCCTTCCGCTTCCGCTATCCGCACCAGCTCTCGGGCGGCCAGCGCCAGCGCGTCGCCATCGCCCGCGCCCTGATGCTGCGGCCGAAGATCCTTTTGCTGGACGAACCGACCAGCGCGCTTGACGCCTCGGTCCAGGCAGAGGTGCTGAACCTTCTGAACCGCCTGCGCGCCGAACAGGGGCTGACCTTCCTGATGGTGTCGCATGACCTGGCCGTGATCGACCACATGTGCGACCGGATCATGGTCCTGCAACATGGCCGCACGGTGGAAGAGATGAGCCGCGACGACCTCGCCGGGGCAAGGATGACGACCGACTATGCCCGCAGCCTCTTCAACGCCAGCGCCGACCGGATGCTGGATGCGACGGGAGAGGCCTCGCCATGATCCCGGTGTTCGATGGCCATAACGACCTGCTGCTGCGGCTGCTTCTGGACCCCGGGCGGCGGGAGGAGATCTTCCTGACCGGCGAAGGCCAGGGCCATCTCGACCTGCCGCGGATGCGGGCCTCGGGCTTCGCGGGCGGGTTCTTCGCGATCTACCTGCCCTCGCCCGTGGCGCATGACGATCCGGACTACCGGGCCCAGATGCAGAACCCACCCTATGCGCTGCCTTTGCCCGACCCGATCCCCTTTGCAGACGCGCTCGCCCCTGCCATCGCCGCCGCCGGGCACCTTATGTGGATGGAGCGCGCATCGGATGGTGCGCTGAAACTCTGCCGCACGGGCGCAGAGGTCCGGGCCTGCCTGGCGCAAGGCAGCATCGCCGCGATCATGCACATGGAAGGCGCCGAGGCGATCGACGACAGCCTCGACGCGCTGCACCTTTTCCACGCGATGGGCCTGCGGTCGCTGGGGCCGGTCTGGTCGCGCCCGACGATCTTCGGCCATGGCGTTCCCTTTGCCTTCCCCTCCAGCCCCGACACCGGGCCGGGGTTGACCGAGGCGGGTAAGCGGCTGGTCACGGAATGCAACCGGCTGAAGATCATGCTGGACCTCAGCCACATGAACGAGGCTGGGTTCAACGACGTCGCCCGTCTGTCCGACGCGCCGCTGGTCGCCACCCATTCGAACGCTCACGCGCTTTGCCCCTCGACCCGCAACCTGACCGACCGGCAGCTGGCGATGATCCGCGACAGCGGCGGGATGGTGGGCCTGAACTTCTCGGTCTCCTTCCTGCGCCCGGACGGCCGCCAGCTGGCCGAGACCGGCTGGGACCCGATCCTGCGGCAGATGGACTACCTGCTTGGCCAGCTTGGCGAAGACCATCTCGGCTTCGGCTCGGACTATGACGGCTGCACGACCCCGGACGTCATCGACGACGTGACGGGACTTCCCAGGCTGATCCAGGCGCTGTCCGACCACGGGTATGACCAGGCGCTTCTGGAAAAGCTGGCCCATGCCAACTGGCTGGCCCTGCTGGACCGCACGCTCTGAAGGACGCCCTGATCGAAGGAGAGCCGGCCTCTCTCGGCCTCAGGCCTCGCGCTTGCGCCAGCAGTCGGCGATGTAGGTCGCCGTCATCAGGTCCAGATGTGCCCCGCCGCCGTTCTTGGCGATGGTGATCTCGTCGTCCGACCGGCGGGCGTAAAGTGCTGCGTCGTCGTAGAAATCCGCGACGATGTCGGCCTCGGTGATCGCGCCCGAAGCGATGGGGTCCATGATCTCGCCGATGTGGTGGATCGTGGTCTGTCGGCTGTCGACGAAGATCCGCGCGCGTTGCATGGCGCGGTCGTCCACCTCGCGCATCCCGGGCTTGTAGGCCCCGATCAGGTCGATGTGCTGGCCCGGCTGCAGCCAGTCGCCCCGGATCAGCGGGCTGGTCGCCATCGTGGCCGAGCAGATCACGTCGGCCTTGCGCACCGCCCCCTCAAGGTCGTCGGCCACGGGAAGGCCCATCGCCGCGGCACTTTCGCGAGTGCGGCTCCAGACGGTGAAGCGGGCGTCGGGGAAGATCGCGGAATAGGCCTCGACCATGCTGCGCGCGACGGCCCCCGCGCCCACAAGCAGGAAGTTCCGCGCATCCTTCCGCGCCAGGCGCGAAGCCGACAGAAGGCTGTCCCCCGCCGTCTTCCACTTGGTCACCAGGTGGAAATCGACCAGCGCGGACAAATCGCCCGTCGCGTCGTCGAAAAGGCTTACGACGCCATAGATCGTCGGCAGACCCTTCGCCGCATTGCCCGGGAAGATCGTCGCCACCTTCACCAGCGCGCCGAGGCCGTCGATCCACGCCCCGCGGTCCAGGATCGTGTCCTGCCCGCGATAAAGGAACATGTCCTTCAGATCGGCCAGGGGCAGTTTGTGCCCCGCCTCGAAAGCGTCCAGCAAACCACGCCAGGACAACAGCGTCTCGGCCTCTCTTGGAACCATCAGGGTCACAGGCCCGCCTCCCTTCGTGTCAGAAGCCCTTCCGCCACCAGCCGCTCGGCCCAGCCCTGCCAGCTTTCGAACTGGTGCGTGCGCCAGCCGCGACGGGCGGCGGCGGTGATGTTGTCGGCCCGGTCATCGGTGAAGATCAGCCGGTCGGGTGGCAGGCCGCAGTCGTCCTCGACCGCCTGGTAGATGCGCGGGTCGGGCTTCGAGATCCGCAGACGGCCCGAGACATATTCGCGGTCGAACTCGCTCAGGAAATCCAGCTTTTCGCGGGCTTCCTCGTAGGAATAGCTGCCGAAGTTGGTCAGGCAGAAGACCGGAACGCCCTTCCTGCGCAGCGCGCGGAGAAGCGCGATGGAGCCTTCGATCGGGGGCGAGGCCAACTCGATCCAGCGGTCATACCACATCCGGATCTCGGGCGCCCAGTCGGGGTGCCGGTCGGCCCAGTCATAGATCGTCTCGCGGAACAGGTCCCCGTCGTCGATCAGCGCGTTCATCCCGTGCAGGTCCACGGCGGCGAACAGGGCGCGCCGCCGGTCCTCGCCCAGGACGCGGTCGTAGAAGGCCTCGGGCTGCCAGCGCGCCAGCACGTTGCCGATGTCGAAGATCACTGCCTCAGGCTGCATCGCCTTCCCGTTTGCGCACCGTTTCCCGCCAGATCACATAAAGGCCGGAGCCGCAGATAAGCGCAATCCCCACCCAGGAGACCGCGTCGGGGAAGGTGCCGAAGACCACAAGTCCCCAAAGGATCGCAAGCGGCATCCCCACGTATTCGAAGGGCGCGATCAGTCCGGCCTCGGTGGTGCGGTAGGCCTGCGTCACCATCATCCCGCCGATGCCCACCGACAGGCCCGTGGCCAGGAAGACCGGCCAATCATGCAGGGGCGGCCAGATCCAGGGGCGGAAGAGGAAGGCCCAAAGCCCCTCGTCCGACGCCAGGTGCCCGTCCCCGACCCAGAGGCCCATGCCAAGGCTGACGACGATGAACCCCGCCTGCACGTAGAAGGACAGCGTCATCGCGCTTTCGGTGCCCCCCATGTGCCGGACGAGGAGGTTCCCGCTGGCATACATCACCGCCGAGATCAGCACGAGCAGGGCCGCTGGCTGGATCACCCCCGCCCCCGGCCGCAGCATGACCACGACGCCGACCATTCCGATGATGACGGCGGCCCAGCGGCGAGGGCCGACCTTTTCGCCCAGGAAGACGATGGACAGAAGGGTGATGATGATCGGACTGACATATGCCACCGCCACGGCATCGGCCAAGGGCATTGTGGCCAGGCCCACGAAGTAGGTGACGTTCGAGATCATCACGATCATCACCCGCAACAGGTGCATCCGGGGCCTGGCGGTGACCAGCTGGGCGAACCCGCGCTCGGTCCGGCTGATGACGAACAGGATGAAGGCCATCGCGACGAAGGCGCGGATCAGGATCACCTGGTGCAGCGCATAGCCGTCCGACAGGAACTTGATCGACACGTCGTTGACCGAAAAGATCAGCGTGCCGCCGATGGCGAAAAGGATGCCGGTCAGGGCTTGCGAACGTGCCATGTCGGCAGATGACCGGGGCTTCCCGGTTGCGTCTGTCCTGCCCGCGACATGGGGTGGCGCGGGCAGGCGAGGCTCAGGGGTTGGTGGCCGGGGCCGCCGCCGCCGTCGCTGCATCGACCTGCGCCTGCAGCGCGGCCTTCTCGGCCTCAAGCGCCGCAACCTTGTCGGTCAGCGCCGCCAGCTCTGCCCTTGCGGCTTCGGCGGCCTGGGCGGCCTCGGCTTCCAGCGCCGCGACCCTGGCTGCAAGGTCCGCCTTCTCGGTCTCGAGCCCGCTCAGCTTTTCCAGCATCGCCTGCCCCTCGGCCTCGATTGCCGCCGTCGCATCGGCTGCGGCCTTCACCGCGGCCTCGCCCTCGGCCTTCAGGGCGGCAAGCTCCTCGGCAAGCTTGGTCTTCTCGGCCTCCAGCGCAATGGTCGCCTCGGTCTTCGCGGCAAGGTCCGACTGCAAGGCATTGCTCTTCTGGCTGGCCTGATAGGCATAGAACCCCAGGATCGCCGCCACCACCACCAGGACGGCCGTGAACAGGTTGCGCATCGTCATCCTCCCCGCGTTTGGTGCAAGGCTAGCCGGAACGGGCCGGATCGTTCAACAGCGATGAAGAACGGGGGTGCGCTGGGGAAAGTGGTTACGCAAAGCTGAATGCCCGCGGCCAAGTCCTTGATCTTGTTCACTCGCCCGAACTGTCCACGCTGGACAGCTTTCAGCCGGGGGCGGCGAAGACCTGCACCCAATAATAGCGCAGCGGGGCCGAGTTCCCCCGGATCGGCCTGTCGTCCGCCTGGTAGACCACCGCGATCCCGGTCTCTCTCATCCGGCAGTCCAGCATGTTCCGCCGGTGGCCCGCGCTTTTCAGCCAGCCCGAGACCACCTGCCCCGCCGACCGATACCCCGCCGCGATGTTTTCCGCCGCCGTCCGGTAGCTGTAGCCCTGTCGCTTGATCCGCGAGGACATGCGCGAGCCGTCCTTCCCCGCGTGGCCGAAAAAGTTCTGCTCGGCCATCGCCTTCGCATGGGCCTTTGCCGCCGCCGTCAGCTTGGCATTCATCCGCAGGGGCTGGCACCCCGCCTTAGCCCGCGCCGCGTTGACGGCGGACAGCACCGTCTCGGCCGGGCTGGCCGCCGCGACGGGTGAGGCCGCGAGTGCCAGCGACAGCAGAAGCGCCCTAGCCCAGGAAAGCCTGGGCATGGAAGGACACATGGTCCTCCATGAAGGTCGAGACGAAGAAATAGCTGTGGTCATAGCCCTTCTGCATCCGGAACGTGCCGCCCTGCCGCGCCTGGGCCATCGCTTCGGCCAGCGCCTCGGGACGGAGCTTATCGAGGAACTGGTCGGCCGTGCCCTGGTCGATCAGCATCGGCCCGTCGAATCCCCGGCGCCGCATCAGGAGTGTCGCATCATGCGCGGCCCAGGTGGACTCATCGGGTCCGAGATAGGCAGAAAATTGCGGGCGGCCCCAGTCACTGGCCGTCGGGTTGCAGACCGGCGCGAAGGCCGAGACCGACTTGAAGCGGCCCGGAAAGCTCATCGCGATGGTCAGCGCGCCGTGGCCGCCCATCGAATGTCCGGTGATCCCCTGCGCCTCTTCGGCCAGCGGGAAGGCGTTGAACAGGACACGGGGGAGTTCCTCGGTCACGTAGTCCCACATCCGGAAATGCGGGGACCAAGGGGATTTGGTGGCGTTCACGTAGAACCCCGCGCCCTGGCCCAGCGCGAAGTCGGGGTCGTTGGCCACGCCCTCGCCGCGGGGAGAGGTGTCGGGGAAGCAGAGCGCGATCCCCGCCTCAGCCGCCCAGCGCTGCGCACCGGCCTTGATCATCGCGTTCTCGTGCGTGCAGGTCAGGCCCGAGAGGAACCACAGCAGCGGCACCGGCCCGTCCTCGGCCTGTTCGGGCAGGAAGAGGCCGAAGGTCATGTCGCAGCCGGTGGACTGCGACGCGTGGGTGTAGACGCCCTGGACGCCCCCGAAGGCCCGGTTTTCCGAGACGGTTTTCATATGTAGCCCCCCTGGCTGAGAAGTGCGATCACCGCAGTCACGGTCAGGACCGATGCGGCGGTCGAGACGAGGATGGCGCTCGACACGCGTTTTGGCGCAACGCCGTAGTGCTGCGCAAGGATGAAGACGTTGCCCGCGACAGGCAGCGCCGCGGCGGCGATCATGACCCCGGCCTGGTAGCCCGACACGCCAAAGAGCCAGCAACTTACGGCCACGGCCGCCGGGTGCAGGACGACCTTGGAGAAGGACAGCCAGGCGGCGACCTCGATCCTTTCGGCCGATCGCCCCGACAGGGAGGCCCCGATGGCGAACAGCGCGCAGGGCGTTGCGGCGGCACCGAGAAGCGTCAGGAACTCGTTCACCGGGACCGGAAGCTCAAGCCCGGTCGCCCCCCAGAGGATGCCCAGCCCGACCGAGACGATCATCGGATTCTTGATCAGGCCCATCCCAAGGATCCCGAAGGTCTGCGCGCTGACCCGCCCGGCACGTAGCCCGGTGATCACCATGGTCAGGATCGAGGAAAAGACGATCAGGTCGACCGCCAGCACCAGCAGGACCGGCCCCACCGCCTGAGGCCCCAGCAGCAGGGCCAGCATCGGAATCCCCAGGAACCCTACGTTGCCGATGACGCCGGTGTGCGCCTCGAACACGGCCTCTTCCCGGCTGACGCCGCGCCCCAGGGCGACGACGGCCACGATTACCCAAACCACCGTTGTGGCCAGGAGATAGGCGAAAACGAAGGGCCAGCTGAAGATCGCCGCGACATCAAGGTTCGCCGCGAAGCCGAACAGCATGGCGGAGAGCGCGAAGTAGAAGACGAAGCGCGTGAGGTAGGCGGTCGCATCTTCCGAGAAGAACCGCATCCGTCCGGCAAGGTAGCCCACCCCGATCAGGGCGAAGAACGGCAGGGTTTTCAGAAAGATTGCCAGCATGGGGCCGTGTCTCACGGGCGCGCGCAAAGGGCAAGGTCGGGCTGAGAATCGGCCGCTTCCGAGGCGGGAAGTCTCAGGCAATCGAAACATCGCATGCCGCGATGTGGCAAAAGCAGGGCAGCGAGAGGATCGTTTCCCACGCTTGGGCGGCGCGATTGTTTCCACATCTTGCGGAAATAAGGGTCCATTGCCGCATATTTTCCAGCATTTGACAGATTGCCTGCATCAGTCCGGGAGGGGGCGCAGGGCCGATTGTGGCCAAAAACGACCGGAAACGCTTCACGTTTTGGCCCAACTCATTGGTTACACGAACAGAACCGCAGGTCCTTCAAGGGGGCAAGAAGGACGCGGGTATGGGTGTGAGTGATGACCGCTGCCGCGCGAAAGTTTGATTCCGTCGACCTGGGGACCACAGCCGATGAGCTGCCGCCGGGCACAAAGCTGTTGTTCGGGCAGTTCACCATCGAATCCTTCGTCAACAGCGGCGGGTTCGGGATCGTCTACATCGCGCGCGACTCGCTGGATCGGCAGGTGGTCATCAAGGAGTGCTTCCCCTCGACCTTCTGCCGCCGGATCGGCACCACGGTGGGCGCACGGTCGCGGGCGCAGCAGGATGAATTCCGCGCTGCGGTGAAAAGCTTCATGCAGGAAGCGGTGACGCTGTCCCAGCTGAACCACCCGAACATCATCAAGGTCCATCATGTCTTCGAGGACAATGAAACCGCCTACATGGCGATGGACTACATCGACGGGCCCGATCTGCTGCAGACGGTCGAGGGCACGGCGCGGCCTCTGACTCCGAAAGAAATCACGTCCTTCCTGCATACGATGCTGGATGCGCTTGGCCATGTGCACGAGCGCGGGCTCCTGCACCGCGACATCTCGCCCGACAACATCCTGCTGCAGAAGGCGACCGGCCAGCCGATCCTGATCGACTTCGGCGCCTCGCGGAAGGAGGTGACGCGGAAAAGCCGCGCTGTCTCGGGTCTGCGGGTGGTCAAGGACGGCTACTCGCCGCAAGAGTTCTACGTCAGCGGCAGCAAGCAGGCCCCGTACAGTGACCTTTATGCGCTTGCTGCAAGCTTCTATCACTTGATCACCGGTGAAACCCCGAGGACCTCGCAGGAGCGTCTTTCGGCCATCGCGGGCCGCGAGGGCGATCCGCTGCGGCCTTTGGCGGGGCGGTTCAAGACCTATCCCCGCGCATTCCTGGAGGCGATCGACCGGGCCATGGCGATCTTCCCGCGGGACCGGCTGCAATCGGTCGATGAATGGCGGGCGATGCTGACGGGCGATGCCGCGCGTGTGGTGTCGGAACCGGTTGCCCCTGCGCCGGCGGCCCGCTTGGTAACGGCCCCGCCACCTGCGACCCCGGCACCCGCCCCGCAGCCGACGGCCGCACAGCCGGCCCCGGCCCCGGCCCCGGCGCGTGCGCCCAGCGTCCCCTCGGCATCGACCGCCGCGACCGCGCCGGCCCCGGTGGTGGTGATCCAGGCCCCGCGCGGACCGCGCGATGTGCTGATGTCGTCTGCGGCGGCGGTCCTGCTGCTTGTCGGCCTGCTGTCCTTGCCCAACATGCTGAACCGCGGAACCGGGGGCGTCGCCCCTGCGACGGCGGCAGCATCCGCGCCCGCAGAGACGCCGGCCACCCCCGCCCCTGCCGCCACCGCCGCTACGGCCGAAGAGGTCCTGCCGGTCACGAACGTCCTGCGCCTGCCGGGCGGCTACACCTTCGACGTGGTCGAGACGGCCACCGGCGCCCAGACCGTTGTTTCCGAGCTGCCAGCCGATCTGCAAGGCACCATCGAGGTCGGGGACATCCTCCTCGTCTACATCCCGACGGGTGAAACCCTCGGCACCGCAACCGCGCTTCGGGAAATACTTCAGCGCGAGTTCGCGAACGGAATTACAACTTACAGTTTTGTTATTCGTCGTGGTGACAGTACACTGGAAGCGGAGTTCCGGCTTCGGGCAGCAAACTGACTGCCAGTGCCGAAACATCAGGACGGGGAGAGAAAACCTTGAAGTTCCTTCGTACGATCTTTCGCGAAAATGACGAGGCCGGCCCGTCGGCCGGCCTGCCGGAAACCGGTCCGGACCCCGTGATGGCGGCCCTTGCCGAGCTTGAGGTCAAGCGACTGCGGGAAGCACTTGCGGCGGCCTCGCCGGCCCCGGCTCCGGAACCTGCGGTCGAGCCCGAAGTGCCGGCGGTCGTGGCCCGGCCCAGCCGGGTGGTCAAGGCCAAGGCCCCACTGCCCGAAGGCGTGACCCTGCCCAGCCGGGGGATCTGGGACCTTGAGGACGAGGTGCCGCAACCGGCCGCCGCCGCCCCCGCGCCCGAGCCGGAGGCAGCCCCGCGCCGCGCCACCCGCACCAAGACGCGCGTTTTGGGCTTCGAGGCCCAGCCGGCCGCTGTCGTCCCGCTGTTCGACGGCATCGAGTCCCCCGCCATCGTCCCCGCTGCTCCGGCCCCGGGCAAGGGCTACGTCATGTTCCCGACCGGTTGGCTGATCGTGAAGGAGGGCCCCGGGAAGGGCGCGTCCTTCGCGCTGTCGGCGGGGATCTCGCAGATCGGGCGCGGATCGGACCAGACGATCTCGCTGGATTACGGCGACATGGCGATCTCGCGGCAGAACCACGCCGCCATCGCCTATGATCCCACCACCCACGCCTTCCACGTGGGCCACGGCGGCAAGTCGAACCTTGTCCGCCTGAACGGCCGTCCGCTTCTGGCCACCGAAGCCGCGTCCGACGGGGACGAGATCCAGATCGGTGAGACGACCCTTGTGCTGAAAGTCCTTTGTTCGCCCGAGTTCAACTGGTCCTCGTTCGCGGCCGAAGGAGACGGGCATGATATGGCGATCGCGTGAACCGCGCTACGACGTCGCCTCGGGCATCAACCAGGGCGCACGCGACTATCAGGAAGACGCGATCACGGCGGATTTTCCCGTCGGTGCCGAAGCGGGCTTCGTGGTGCTGGCCGACGGGATGGGTGGACATGCCGCCGGCGATGTCGCCTCGAAGATTGTCCTGACCGAGGTCTATTCCGAGCTTAAGTTCCATTTCGCCAATGTCGCCAACTTCGAGGCCCGCGCGCCCGAGATCCTGCGCAGCGTGGCGGAACTGGCCAACGAGACCCTGCGCAACCACACGCGCACGCACCCCGAGACCGACGGGATGGGCGCAACTCTTGTGGTCCCCGCCCTGGTCGAAAACCGGCTCTGGTGGATCTCGATCGGGGATTCGCCGCTGTTCCTGTTCCGCAACGGGAAGCTCACCCAGCTGAACGAAGATCATTCGATGGCGCCGCAACTGGACCTCATGGTGCAGGCGGGACTGCTGGATGCCGAAAGCGCGGCCAACCACCCGGACCGCAACTGCCTGGTTTCGGTGCTCATGGGCTCCAAGGTCGCCCGGATCGATTGCCCGTCGAAACCGCAGGAGCTGAAGGCCGGCGACATCGTGGTCTGTTCCTCGGACGGGTTGCAGTACCTGAGCAACGCGCAGATCGAGAAGGTTCTGTCGCGCTATCGCAAGGCCCGGTCGACGGAAATCGCCGAGCGGCTGCTGGACGAGCTGGTGCGCCTGAACGATCCGGACCAGGACAACATCAGCTTCACCGTGATCAAGGTAAACGACGCCACGGTCCGGCCGCAGCAGCATCGGGCAGAGCGCGAAGCGCTTGCCGTCACCACCCGGCCGCGCCGGCCGACAACCGTGGTGACCGATCCCGTCCTGGTGCCGCTACCCTTGGCCGAGTCCATGCGGGTCCCGGCCGAAGCTGAGGCGCCTGGCGACCCCTCGGAATCGGACGGCACTACCGCCGCCGAGGATCCTGCAGCGCCGCGGCCCCTGGTCGTTCCGCGCCGCATCGCGGCACTGGGCTGACGTCTAGCGGAAGACGGTCATGATCTGGTCCAGAGGCTTCTTCCGCTTGGCCACCGCCGGGACCGTGGCGGTTTCGGCCGGATAGCCCACCGGCAGGATCATGACTGGCTTCTCATGCTCGGGCCGACCGCATAGCGGCCCGAGGAACTTCATCGGGTTCGGCGTATGCTCCAGGCAGACGAGCCCGGCATGATGGATCGCTGCGATCAGCATGCCCGTGGCAATGCCAACGCTTTCCGGCACGTAGTAGTTCTTGTAGCGCACCCCATCCTCGGTCACCCCGTAGCGTTGCGCGAAGACCACGATCAGCCAGGGCGCATCGGTCAGGTGCGGCTTTGACACGCCGGTCCCGATCGGCTCCAGCGCGGCCAGCCATTCGTCTCCCGCGCCGCCCTGGTAGAAAGCCCGCTCTTCCTCTTCGGCTCCTTCGCGGATCCGGGCCTTCATCGCGGGATCACTGATCGCGACGAAGTGCCAAGGCTGGTGATTGGCCCCAGAGGGCGCGGTTCCGGCCGCGGCGATGCAGGCGGCGATCACCCCCTCGGGCACCGGACGGGCCGAATAGTCCCGCACCGAATGGCGCTGCTTCATGTAGGCGAGAAAGGTTTCGGCGGCGGCCTGCGCGGCCTCTGGCTCCAGCTGCACCCTGTCCGGAAGCGGC
Source organism: Tabrizicola sp. (assembly GCF_041913445.1). GTDB lineage: Bacteria > Pseudomonadota > Alphaproteobacteria > Rhodobacterales > Rhodobacteraceae > Tabrizicola. Next base: position 19,334 of record NZ_JAYSFG010000020.1, on the reverse strand, counting down.
AGGGGCTGATAGCTCACCTCACCCTTGCGATACATCACCCGCCCCCGATCAATGCCCCGGCGGCAAAGACCAAAGCACCCCCGACCACGACCTGCAAGGCCGCGCGGAGGAAGGGCGTCTCCATGTAGCGGTTCTGGATCCAGGCGATGGCCCAAAGCTCGACGAAGACCACGATCATCGCGATGGTGGTCGCGGTCCAGAAATCTGGGATCAGGTACGGGAGCGCGTGGCCAAGCCCGCCAATGGTGGTCATGACGCCGGACGCGAGCCCGCGTTTCCAGGGCGAGCCGCGGCCCGAGAGCACACCGTCGTCATGCGCGGCCTCGGTGAAGCCCATCGAGATTCCGGCGCCGACCGACGCGGCCGAGCCGACAAGGAAGGTTGTCCAGGTGTCCTGCGTGGCGAAGGCCGTGGCGAAGATCGGCGCCAGGGTGGAGACCGAACCGTCCATCAGCCCCGCAAGGCCCGGCTGCACCCAGGTCAGGATGAACTGACGCTTGGCCGTCTGGTCTTCTTCACCGCGCGCGTCATCCGAGAGATGCTTTTCCTCCAACCGTTGCGCGTGGCGTTCATGGCCCGCCTCGGCGGCGGCAAGGTCGCCCAGAAGCTTCCGGGTCGAGGCATCCTGCGTCCGTGCCGCGGCGCGGAGGTAGAAATCATGCGCCACCTTCTCCATCGCCGCCGCCTCGCCGCGCATCGTTTCCAGCGACAGGGACTGCGACAGCCAGACCGGCCGGCGGGCATAGAAGCCCGCAACATGTTCGCGCCGGATCAGCGGGATCACCTCGCCAAAGCGCGCGCGGTGGAGGTCGATCAGCCGCTGGCGGTGGCCGTCCTCCTCGACCGCCATGCCGTCGAAGACTGCAGCTGACGCCGGGAACTCGGCCCGCAGGCGCTCGGCGAAACTGCGGTAGATGCGGGCGTCGTCCTCCTCGGACGAGATGGCAAGGGCCAGCACCTCCTGGTCGGACAGGTCGGTGAAGCGGCGGCGGAATGTCAGGGCGGAAAGCACGTCGGATACCTTAGTTTGGAATGGTTCTAATCTATCGCCGTCATCGGCAGGGGCAATGGGGATATCTGAACTTTGCAGTTCACTTTTCCCTTGCCGAAATGAACTTGTCGGTTTAGAAACGATTTTGAACCGTAGAGTTCAGAATGGAGATCATGAGATGACCCGTTTCGCCCTTGCCCTTGCCACCAGCCTTGCACTTGCCGCGCCCGTCGCCGCCGACTCGCTGTCCATGCTGCTGCCGGCCCTGACCTTCCCCACGGACGAGGTCATCACCTCGACCAAGGGCTGCGAGGCCCCTGCGACAGCGACGACCTGCCAGCTGGAGGAGTGACCCTCCGGGTTGCCGCGCCGGATCGCGATCGTCTATGGTCCCACACAGGGGGGCCGATGAACGTCAGTCACGATCACGGGGTCCGGCGCGGCCGGAAGTTCGATCAGGTGCTTGAAGGCGCCCGGACGATCTTCATGCGCGACGGGTTCGAGCGCGCCTCGGTGGATGACATCGCGCGCGAGGCCGGCGTGTCGAAGGCGACGATCTACGCCTATTTCCCCGACAAGCAGCTTCTGTTCCTGGAAGTCGCGCGCTGCGAATGCCACCGCCAGACCGAAGAGGCCGAGGCGATGGTCGAGGGCGACGTGCCGGTGCGGGTGGCGCTGACCATTGCCGCGGAACGGATCGTCGCGTTCCAGCTGTCGGATTTCGGCCAACGCATGTTCCGCATCGTGGTGGGCGAGGGCGAACGTTTCCCCGGCCTTGGCCGCCAGTTCTATGACTTCGGGCCGGGGCTGATCCACCAGCGGCTGGTCTATCACCTGGGCTGCTACGTGCAGTCCGGGGCGCTGCAGATCGAGGATCTGGACCTTGCGGCCGACCAGTTCGCGCAACTCTGCAAGGCCACGATCCACGAAAAGCTGATGTTCGGGATGGCCGAGGCGATCACGCCGGACATGGCGCACCGGACGGTGCATGGCGCCGTGGACATGTTCCTGGCGCGGTACGGTGCGCCCGGGACCCAAAATTCTTGAGTAAGAATTTTGACAAATTCCTTCCTTAAGGAATTTGGTTACCCGTTCTCGCGCAGCACCGTCCCGGCCAGGTAGAGAGACCCGCAGATCAGTACCCGAGCATCCGGCGAGGTCGCGGCAATCCCCGCCAGCGCCTCTGCCACCGACCCTGCGGTCACCGCTTCCATCCCCGCCGCCCGTGCCGCGTCGCGCGTGGCCTCGGCGGGGAGCGTGTTTTTCTCACCGGGGATCGAGACCGCATGGAGCCGCGTCACCTGCGGGGCGAGCGGTCGCATGTAGCCCGTCACGTCCTTGGTGTTCAGCATCCCGCAGATCAGATGCGTCTCGCGCTTCGGCATCCGCGCCAGCGTCGCCGCCACCGCCTCGCCGCCCGCCGGGTTGTGCCCGCCGTCGAGCCATAGTTCCACCTGCGGCGCAATCTCGACCAGAGGCCCCTGCCGCAGCCGCTGCATCCGGGCGGGCCAGTAGGCGTTGGTCACCGCCGCCTCGCAGGCCGACTCGCCCTTGCCCAGAAGCCGCAGCGCCGCGATGGCCGCGCCTGCGTTCTGGACCTGGTGCGGGCCGGGCAGGTTCGGCAGTGGTAGGTCGAGAAGCCCGTTCTCGTCCTGATAGATCAGCCGCCCGCGCTCTTCCCAGACGTTCCAATGCTGGCCGAAGACCCAGAGCGGCGCACCAAGCGATGCGGCCTTAGCCTCGATCACCTCAAGCCCGTCCGGGTGCTGCGGGCCAACGATGCAGGGAACGCCCCGCTTGATGATCCCGGCCTTTTCACCCGCGATCTTTTCGATGGTGTCGCCCAGGAAGGCCTCATGGTCCATGCTCACCGGGGTGATGATCGTCAGCCGGGGCTTGTCCACCAGGTTGGTTGCGTCCAGCCTGCCGCCCAGTCCGACCTCGAGCAAGGTCCAGTCCGCGGGCGTGCGCGCAAAGGCCAGGAAGGCCGCGCAGGTGGTGATCTCGAAGAAGGTGATCTCGTCCGGCCCGTTCACCCGCACACATTCGTCGAGAAGCGAGGTCAGCGCGGGTTCGCTGATCAGCTCACCCGCCAGACGGATGCGTTCGTGGAACCGCGCGAGGTGGGGGGAGGTATAGGCGTGGACCTTGTCTCCCCCGGCCTCCAGCCCCGCCCGGATCATCGCCTGGGTCGAGCCCTTGCCGTTCGTCCCCGCGATGTGGATGACCGGCGGGATCGACCGTTCGGGGTGGCCCAATGCGGCCAGAAGGCGTTCGACGCGTGACAGGGTCAGGTCGATGACCTTGGGATGCAGCGTCATCATCCGTTCCAGGATGACGTCGGAACCTTGGCTCATGGATCAGACGCCTGCTTCCGCCTTGGCCTCGACCGGCGAGGGCAGATCGCCCTTGATCGCCGGAGGCTGGCCGGTCAGCATCCGGACCAACGTGACAAGCTCGTCCTTCATCGCCTTGCGGTGGACGACCCGGTCCAGCATCCCGTGGTCAAGAAGATACTCGGCGCGCTGGAAGCCCTCGGGCAGCTTCTCGCGGATGGTCTGTTCGATGACGCGCGCGCCCGCGAAGCCGATCTGGGCGTTGGGTTCGGCGATCTGCACGTCGCCCAGCATGGCATAGCTGGCCGTCACGCCGCCCGTCGTCGGGTGGGTCAGGACGACGATATAGGGCAGCCCCGCCTCCTTCAGCAGCTGCACCGCGACGGTCGTGCGCGGCATCTGCATGAGGCTGAGCATCCCCTCCTGCATCCGCGCCCCGCCCGAGGCGGAGAACAGCACCAGCGGGCGCTTCAGCTTCACCGCGCGCTCGGCGGCGGCGATGATCGCGTTGCCGACATACATGCCCATCGACCCGGCCATGAAGCTGAAATCCTGCGCGGCGGCAACGATCGGGGTGCGGGCGATCTCGCCCTCGGCCACCAGCATCGCATCCTTCTCGCCGCTCGCCTTCTGTGCGGCCTTGATCCGGTCGGTGTATTTCTTCTGGTCCCGGAAATGCAGCGGATCGACCACCGGATCGGGCACCTTCACCTCGGTGAAGATCCCGCCGTCGAACAGCGCCGCGAACCGTTCGCGCGGGCTGATCGCCATGTGGTGTTCGCAACTGCTGCAGACGTTCAGGTTAGATGCCAGTTCGCGGTGGAACAGCATGGTTCCGCATTCCGGGCACTTCGTCCAAAGATTCTCGGGCACCTCGCGACGCGAGAAGAGCGAGTTGATCTTCGGACGGACGTAGTTGGTGATCCAGTTCATGCGGGCGCCTGTCTGCCTCTTGGTCAGCCCCCGAAATAAGCCGGGGGGGCACGAAATGCAATCAGCCGATCTGTCGGGACCGAAAGCTGGGCGGACCACGGACGAGGCGGGCCGCGTCCCGACACTAACCCCAGGTCGGGTGGAACTTGCCGGCAGGGGAGAGGGTGAAGATCTCGCAGCCCGTGGCGGTAACGCCCACCGAATGCTCGAACTGCGCGGACAGCGACTTGTCGCGGGTCACGGCAGTCCAGTCGTCGGCAAGCACCTTCGTCTCGGGCCGGCCAAGGTTCACCATCGGCTCGATGGTGAAGAACATGCCTTCCTCCAGCACAGGACCCGAGCCCGCGCGGCCGTAATGGAGCACGTTCGGCGGCGCGTGGAACACCCGGCCAAGCCCGTGGCCGCAGAAGTCGCGGACGACGGACATCCGCTGCGCCTCGACGTAAGCCTGGATCGCATGGCCGATGTCGCCGAAGGTGTTCCCGGGCTTCACCGCCGCGATGCCGCGCATCAGGCCTTCATGCGTGACCTCGATCAGACGCTCGGCCTTTCGGGCCAGTTGCCCGGCCACGTACATCCGGCTGGTGTCGCCGTACCAGCCATCAACGATGACCGTGACGTCCACGTTCAGGATGTCACCGTCCATCAGCACTTTCGGCCCCGGAATGCCGTGGCAGACCACGTGGTTCACGCTGATGCAGGACGCGTGCTTGTAGCCCTTGTAGCCGATGGTGGCCGAGGTGACGCCGCGACGCTTGATCTCTTCGGTGATGAAGTCGTCGATCGCCGCCGTCGTGGCCCCGGGCACCACGAGGGGCGCCACGGCGTCCAGGATTTCCGCGGCGACACGTCCCGCCGCGCGCATTCCGGCGAAGTCCGCATCTTCGTAGATGCGAATGCCGTCCTTGGTGATGCGGGCGCGAACGTCGTCCATCTGGTCTCCTTGGCCACTACATAATTATCTTGCGTGGAAATGGCCAGAGGCCGGGGCTATACCCAAGGCAGCGAAGCAGGACGGAGATCCCGATGACCAACCCGACAGCTGCGATCCTGGTAATCGGCGACGAAATCCTCTCGGGCCGCACGCGCGATTCGAACATGCATTTCCTGGCCGGAGAGCTGACCCGCATCGGAATCACGCTGCGCGAAGCCCGCGTGGTGGCCGACATCCATGCCGAGATCGTCGAGGCCGTCCGCGCCTTGTCGTCGAAGTATACCCATGTCTTCACCAGCGGGGGCATCGGCCCCACCCATGACGACATCACGGCCGACGCCGTTGCCGAGGCGATGGGGGCGAAGATCGGCCACCGGGCCGACGCGATGGCTTTGCTTCAGGCGCATTACGACCGCTCGGGCCTTCCCTTCAACGAGGCGCGCCAGCGCATGGCGCGGATCCCGGATGGCGCGACGCTGATCGACAACCCGGTCTCGACCGCCCCCGGTTTCACCATCGGCAACGTGCATGTCATGGCGGGCGTGCCGAAGATCTTCGAGGCGATGGTCGCCAGCGTTCTTCCGAAACTCACCGGCGGGCCGCCGCTTCTGTCCCAGACCCTGCGGGTCGAGCGCGGCGAGGGCGAAATCGCCGCCCAGTTCGGCGCGCTGGCGGCCGAATTCCCCGAGCTGTCGATGGGCTCCTACCCCTTCATCCAGAACGGGGCGCATGGCACCAACCTGGTCGTGCGCGGAACCGATCCGGCCAAGTTGGACGCCGCGATGGTCAAGCTGACGCGGATGTTCGGATGACCCCCGCCCTCCTGGCCGAGGTGATGGAGGCGACCTGGCCCCCCGCCAGCCGCCGAGCGCTTGGTCCCTTCACCCTGCGCGACGGGGCGAGTGGCGGGAAGCGGGTGTCGGCGGCAAGCCTGGATGGCCCTTTCACCGAGACCGACTTGGACGCGCTGGAAGCCGCAATGGCGGCCCCCCTGATGCTGGTGCGGCCGGGCGAAGACGCACTTGATGCCGCCCTTGACGCGCGCGGCTGGCGAATCGTGGACCCGGTCGTCGCCTATGCCGCCCCCGTGGCCAGCCTGACCGCTGAACTTCCCCGACTGACCGCCTTCCCGCACTGGCCACCCCTGGAAATCGCCCGGTCGATCTGGTCCGAGGGCGGCATCGGCCCCGCGCGCATCGCGGTGATGGACCGTGTCACCGGGCCGAAGGCGGCGCTGCTGGGCCGGATCGACGACCGTTCGGCCGGCGTCGCCTTCGTCGCCTGCCACGGCGCCGAGGCCATGGTCCACGCGCTGGAGGTGCGGGACAGCCACCGCCGGCAGGGATTGGGCGGCAAGCTCCTTCATGCCGCGGCGAACTGGGCAGAGGCACAAGGCGCGACCCGGCTTTCGCTGGTCGTCACCCGGCAGAACGCTGCTGCCCGCGCGCTCTATGCTCGCCTTGGCATGGAAGTTGTGGGAGAGTACCACTACCGAATGAAATGATCGCGGAAAGCGACCCGGGCAGTGCCAAAGGCTTACCTCCCTTACGTTTTTGCCGCGGCCGCGCTGGCCGACCCGGTCGCCGCCCTCACGCTTGACTTGCCGGCCCGTGTGATCGGCGAAGAGACCCGGAATGAGGTACCCGGCAGCTATGCGCTCCCGATCGGCCCCTATGACGGCACGACGGTTCCAGCGCAGCAGGTGGAAGGGGCGCTTGAGCAGCGCGCCTACCGGCTGGAGGCACCGGGAGTGACCACGCTGGCGCTGCTCGACCCGTTGCGGGAGCAGGTGCGAGCTGCGGGCTACGAGATCCTTTTCGAATGCGAGGCCCGCGCCTGCGGTGGATTCGACTTCCGGTTCAATACCGAGATCCTGCCTGAGCCGGACATGCACGTCGATCTGGGTGACTTCCGCTTCCTGTCGGCCCGGAAAGGGGACGAGGCGGTGTCCATCCTGGTCAGCCGCAGTGCAGGGGCGGGCCATGTGCAGATCACCCGGGTCACTCCCGCACCGCTGGTCGCCAAGCCAGTGGAAACCGAGGTGGACCTGAACGAGCCGGTCGTCCCTCCGGTCAGCGAGGCACCGTCCGCGCCTTCAGCCATCGGTCTGGCGCTGGACAAGGTCGGGGCCGCGGTGCTGGACGACCTCGTCTTCGCCAGCGGTGCCGCAACCCTGTCGAATGGCGACTACCCGTCGCTGGCCGCGGTCGCCGCCTGGCTGGAGGCGAACCCGGACGGCACCATCGCGCTGGTCGGACATACCGACGCCTCGGGCACGCTTGCGGCCAACGTTGCGCTCTCGGAACGCCGGGCCGAGGCCGTGGCCGAAGTTCTGGTGCAGACCTATGGCATCGATCCCGCCCGGGTTGCGGCGGAAGGCGTGGGCTTCCTTGCCCCCCGCGCTACCAACCAGACCGAAGAGGGCCGGCAGAAAAACAGACGGGTCGAAGTGATCGTCACTTCGACCCGCTAGCGGACGCCCCGAGAGGGGGAAAGGACGTCACCAGTTGTCAGGACCCTTGTCAGCATAGCGCCGTGCGAGGAAATCGATGAAGGCTCGCACCTTGGGCTGGGTGAACCGCCCCGGCGGATAGACCGCGTAGATCCCCAGAACCTCGACCGGGAGGCCGGGAATGGCCTCTTCCACCAGCCCCTGCCGCATCGCGTCGGCGTAAAGGAACGAGGGCAGGTAGGCGATTCCAAGGCCCGAGATCGCAGCGTTCAAGAGGCTCTGCCCGTCGTTCACCGTCAGCCAGCCCACGGAACGGACCTGCCGCTTCTCTCCGCTCGGCGCGGTGATCTTCCAGACGTTGCCGTTGGCCTGGTTGGAATAGTGCAGCAGCTTGTGGTCGTTCAGGTCGTCGATCTTCTGCGGACGGCCGAACTTCTGGAAATAGGACGGCGCGCCGATCATGCGCTTCGTCGTCTCGGTCAGCTTGCGGGCGCGCAGCGTGCTGTCCTCCAGCTCGCCCACGCGAATCGCCATGTCGAAGCCTTCGCTGATCAGTTCCACGTAGCGGTTGTTCAGGACCATGTTCACGGTGATGTCGGGGTATTCCAGCAGGAAGTCCCCCAGGATCGGCGACAAGAGGTTCACCCCGAAGTCCGTCGCCACCGACACACGCAGCAGGCCCGAGGGCGCCGACTGCATCGAGGTCACCAGGGCATCCGCCTCGCCCGCGTCGTTCAGCACGCGGCGGGCGCGGTCGTAGTAGGCAAGGCCGATCTCGGTCGGCGAGACGCGGCGGGTCGTGCGGTTCAGAAGGCGCGCGCCCAGCCGGGCTTCCAGGGCAGACACATGTTTCGAGACGGCGGATTTCGAAATCCCCATCTTCTTGGCTGCATCGGTGAAGCCGCCCTGGTCCACAACCGTGGCGAAGGCCTCCATCTCTGTCAGTCGATCCATATTGTCCTCTTCGGGAGCAGACACGCCGGTTTTGTTACAAACACGTTTCGCCGGGAAATCGGGCAGGAAGGCGGCAATCAGGCGTCCGATCCGGGGTATTGTGGGGGATCGTTGATGGCAGAGAAACTTTGCGCCTGGGGACTAGCTCGGCAAACGCTTGCCTGAAGCGCCCCCATGCATGGGCGACCCAAGGCCGATGTTCCCGGCTTCGGCGGGAAATCGTTCTTTAATCGATGCCATAATGGCAGCAATGCGCCGCGGTTTCCGCGAACCGTCCCTTCCGTATGGAAAGTCTTCCTTCTGCACTTTAGCTGGGTGCCGGGGCGCCGATGGGTGACCCTGCAATCGTGGATAGAAAAAGGAGACTTCCATGAAACGCTTCGCACTTGCACTTGCACCGCTTGCCCTGGCCTCGGCCGCTTTCGCGCAGACCCTGCCCGACGTGCCCGACACCGACGAAAGCGGCAGCTGGTCGCTGGTCGAGCTTCAGGCGGTCTGGACCGACCTGACCGAAGAAACCTTCAAGTCCATCGACACCAGCGCCGACGGTGCGGTCGACGCAACCGAGCTTCAGGCCGCGGTCGATGGGGGCGTGATCGCGCTTCCCGAAGCCTCCTCGGGCGGCTGAGGCTAAAGCCGCGCGGCCAGGCGCGCCGCCTGATCGATGGCGCGTTTGGCATCCAGTTCGGCGGCCACATCCGCCCCGCCAATCCGATGGTGGGGGATGCCACGCCGGTCCAGCTCTGCGCTGAGCCCCCGCTCTGGCTCTTGCCCTGCGCACAGCACCACGGCATCGACCGCGAGCAGTTCCGGCTGTTCGCGGTTCGGGCCGTGGCTGATCCAGATTCCCTCGGGCGTGATCCGTTCGTAGTTCACCCCGCCCTGCATCCGGACCCGCTTCATCGCAAGGCTTGCCCGGTGGATCCAGCCCGTGGTCTTGCCGAGGTGCCGTCCCGGTTTTTCCGCCTTCCGCTGCAGAAGATGCACCTCCCGCGCCGGCGGATGCGGCTTCGGACCTGCGGGGTCAAGGCCGCCGCGATCCTCCCAAGGTGCCGACACGCCCCATTCCTCGCGCCAGAGGTCCGCATCCAGCGTCGGGCTGACGCCCTCCTGCACCAGCGTCTCGGCCACGTCGAAGCCGATCCCGCCCGCACCCACGACGGCCACCCGGCGACCGACCGGCGCGCCCTGCAACACGTCGATATAGGACAGGACCTTTGCGCCCGGCTCGACCGGAATCCCCGGATCGCGGGGCGTCACGCCCGTCGCGATGACGATCTCGTCAAAACCCTGTAGGTCCTCGGCCGTGGCTGCCTGCCCCAGCCGCAGGTCGATCCCCGGGGCGCGCAGCATCGTGGCGAACCAGTCCACCAGACCGTGGAATTCTTCCTTGCCCGGCACCTGTTTCGCCAGGTTCAGTTGACCTCCGACGCGCTCGGCCTTGTCGAAGAGCGTGACCTTGTGGCCGCGCCCTGCCGCCACGATCGCCGTCATCATCCCCGCCGGTCCCGCGCCCACCACGGCCACGCGCTTCGTCGTCGGAGCGGGCGTATATACAAGCTCTGTCTCATGGCAGGCCCTTGGGTTCACAAGGCAGGACGTCAGCTTGCCCGAGAACGTGTGGTCCAGGCAGGCCTGGTTGCAGGCGATGCAGGGCGCGATCTCTTTCGCACGGCCGCTGGCCGCCTTCGCGATGAAATCCGCATCGGCCAGCCAGACCCGCGCCATCGACACCATGTCCGCCGCCCCCTCAGCCAGCAGCTTCTCGGCCACTTCGGGTGCGTTGATCCGGTTCGAGGTGATCACCGGTATATACACCTCGGGCCGCAGCCGAGCCGTCAGATGGGCAAACCCCGCGCGCGGGACCGAGGTCGCAATAGTAGGCACCCGCGCCTCGTGCCAGCCGATACCGGTGTTGAGGACGCTCGCCCCTGCCGCTTCCACCGCCCTGGCCAGCTGAACGACCTCTTCCCAGGTCGATCCATCGGGCACTAGGTCGATCAAGGAGATGCGGTAGACCAGCACGGCGTCCGGTCCCATTGCCGCCCGGACCCGCCGCACCACTTCGACAGGCAGGCGCATCCGGTTCTCGTAAGCCCCGCCCCAGCGGTCTTTGCGGCGGTTGGTGTGGGTCACGAGGAACTGGTTCAGGAAGTAGCCTTCCGACCCCATCACCTCGACGCCGTCATATCCTGCTTCCACCGCCCGCGCCGCTGCCGTCGCGATGTCGGCGATCTGCTTCTCGATCCCCTCCTCGTCCAGCTCGTGCGGCGGGAACGGAGAGATCGGCGACTTCACCGCCGACGGCCCGACGCAGTCCTTCGAATAGGCGTAGCGGCCCGCATGCAGGATCTGCATGGCGATATGCCCGCCCTCGGCATGGACGGCTTCGGTCACCCGCCGATGGTTGGCGATGTCCTTGTCCGAGAAGAGCCCCGCCGCCCCGGGAAACACCCCGCCCTCGCGGTTCGGAGCCATGCCACCCGTGACGATCAACCCCGCGCCCCCGCGTGCCCGCGCCGCGTAGAAGGCAGCGACCCGGCCCCAGTCCCCCGTCTCCTCCAGCCCCGTGTGCATGGACCCCATCAGGCTGCGGTTCCTCAAGGTCACGCCGGCAAGAGTGATCGGCGACAGCAAGTTCGGATAGTCGGTCATGTGGGCCTCCCTGGCCGCGGCAGAATGGCCAAGCTTGACGCGAAGGTCACCTGGAACGCGGCGTCACAGCACGACGACCTGCGCCGGGTCCAGAAGCCAGGGCGCGATGATCCCGCACGTATCGGCAAGCGGCAGCAGCGTCTCGGGCACCTGCATTCCGATCACCTGCCGCATGAACTCTGCCCGCAAGGCACAGCGCCGCGCCACGTTGGGATGCTTCCGCGCCAGTTCCTCGCGCAGCGCCTCGTCCGCGATCACATAACCGTCCTCCATCCGGGTCGAGGCCCAGCGGGGATGTGCCGGGATCACGTCCATCTGCATCGCCATGCCCGAGGCAAGCGCGATCCCGGACTCGGGCATGACGGGAGAGGACATCCATTCGTCCAGCCCGATCAGGTGGCCGGGGTTCAGCGTGATCCCGAACTCGGGCGGCAGCCGGTCGTGGATCATCGCCCAGACCGCCCCGCCCGCAACCCCGGGCCGCATCATCCCGCACCAGTCGGACATGGCTTCGGTATAGGGGAAGACGAAGTCCTGCAGATAGCCTGCTGCGCTGGCCGGAAGGTCCTCGTCGCCGCGCGCCATCCAGCCCGCCCGGCAGATGTTCGACCCCCAGTGCGCGATGTTGAAACTCGCCGGCACCCCGCGCCGGATCCGGTCGCCGATGGGGCCAGAGAGGCCCGGAGTGTCGCCCATCGCGAATGTCGAATGGCAGCCAAGCGGCAGCCCCCCGACCCGCGCCGCTTCAAGCGCGGCGAAATCCGTCATCCCCTCGCGGAAGGAGAAGACCATCCGCTTCAGTGCCGCCGCGGCCATGTGGTTCGAAAACTCTAGCCGCGCGATGTCGTCGGCCCCGACCCGGGCCCGCAAGCCGTGGCCGGGATGCATGAAAAGTGCAGTCGCATTCTCAACACGGCCCGCCCGTTGGCGCAGCGGGTCGGCGAGGAAGGCCGGGATGTCGAGGGCCAGCGCCGGATCTGACCCGGGCGGCAACTCGTCGGATCCGTACCACTTCCACCCCACGGCCCCGATTCGCGCGCCCGCCGGGACCACGTCCTGCAGCCATTCCCACAGCCGCCGGGTCCCCCGGGGCTGGCTGGGCAACGACAGCGAGGCACAAAGACCCGTCCGGACCTGCCCCTCCGCCACAAGGGGCGAGACCACGGTGTAGGCCAGGCACTCGTTCCCCGCGATCAGAAGGGCGTCATCCTCGGTCACCACCAGAACCGCCTCTTCGAAGCGCGGATCGAAGCCGGTGAGCCAGTGCAGGTTGGCTGCATGTTCCCGGTCGCCATAGATCACCAGGGCCGCGTAATCCGCGGCGGCCATGGCCGCGCGCACCGCCGCCAGCCGGCCCTCGGCCTCGGCAAGTGTGAAGAGCGGAGGCAGGTCCGGCGACCCGTTGTCGGGCCAGTCCAGGCGTTGCAGTCTGGTCATCGCGTCCTCCCCCGATGCGCCTCGCCGGGCGCCGCTCCAAGGAGGCCACGAAGAGGCCGACGAGGCAAGCGGAGAGCTTCCTTGCGAATCCCGCGGCCCCCGCCTATATGACCCTTCGAGAGGTTGGCGCGGGCAGGCGCCTCGCCAACCCGGTCAGGTCCGGAAGGAAGCAGCCGTAACGAGCCCCGCTTGGGTCGTTGTCCAGCCTCTCACCCTTTTCCCGATCATCCGCGGACGGAACGGAAACGTCGGTCAGACGGGCTTCATTCTCCCCGCGCGGCTGCCCTGCGCTGCGGGACGACCGGCCAGCGCCCCGAAGCGCTGTGGTTGGGAAGATCGGACCGGGACCCCAGCTCAGCCCACAGCTTTGTCGGAAGGTCCGACGTCCTGCGGATGCTTCTGCCCTGCCTCGTCCCGGTCACGCTTCAAGGCTGCGGCTCCAAGCACCATCAGGGTGACGGGGGTGGTGATCATGACGAAAAGCCCGATCACGATCTCATGCAGGATCACCCTGTCCTGCAGCCAGCCCCAGCTGAGCAGCGACGACAGCAGGATGGCGGCCGTGCCCCAGCTGGTGCCCAGCGTCGGCGCGTGGATGCGCTCGTAGAAGGTCTTCAGCCGCAGAAGGCCCAAGGCTCCCAGGAAGGTCAGCGTCGACCCGGTGACCAGAAGAACCGCGATCGGCAGCGCGAGCCAAAGCGGCATGACTTCAAGCGCGGTCATTCGATCACCTCGCCACGCAGCAGGAACTTGCCCAAGGCCACGGTGCCGACGAAGCCGCAGATGCCGATGACCAGCGCCGCCTCGAAGAAGAACGGGGTGCCAAGCTTCATGCCGGTCACGATGAAAAGCAGCATGGCGATGATGTAGAAGGCATCTACCGCCAGTACGCGGTCCTGAGCCCGTGGGCCGATCATGATGCGCAGAAGGGCAAGGCAACCTGCCAGGGCCAGCGCGCCCTGGGCATAGCTCGCGGCCCAGAACAGAAGCGTGACGGTGGTCATCCAAAGGCCTCCAGCAGCAATGATTCATAGCGGTTGGCGATCAGGTCCTGCCATTCGGCCGGGTCCTTCAGGTCGAAGACGTGCAACAGCAGGGTTCCGGTGCGCTCGTCGTACTCAAGCCAGGCGGTGCCCGGCGTCGTGGTGATGATCACCGCAAGCATCCCCAGTGCCAGCCGGTTCTTCAGCCGCAGCTGCACCTTGACGAAGCCCGATACCCGTGGGGCTCGGCTGCCAGCCAAGAGCCGCGCGACGGCGATGTTGGACCGCAGGATGTCAAGCGCGACGATGCCCACGAGCCGGACCAGCGGCAGGACGGCCCGCGGGCGCGGGGCCTCGGGCTCGATCCGGGCGAAGGCCCAGCCAGCGACGACCGCGACGGCGGAACCAAGCACCAGGTGCCCCGGCGACAGGCGTGTCAGCAGAAGCCAGATGCCAAGCAGGCCCAGCGACAGGACCGGATGGGGAAGCAGCCGTCTCATTCGCTGCCCTCTTCGGCCCGCGGGGCACCCAATACGCCTTCGGCATAGATCGTGGGCTGCATCAGCGCGTCGGTGGTGTCGACCATGTAGCCGAGCGTGACCTCGGCCTTGACCGAAAGCGTGGCAAGCAGCGCGACCAGAAGCAGGATCGGTGCGAATTCCAGCGCCAGGATGCGGGGCGGTTCGGCCGCTTCGCTGCCCCAGAAGGTGCGGATGCCGATCCGAAGAGTCGCGACCAGCGTCGCAAAGCCCGACAGGAACAGCACCAGGATGAAACCCCAGGCCCGGAGGTCGCTACCGGCAAGGTCCAGCAGGCCCTGCACCATTCCCAGCTTGCCGATGAAGCCCGACAGCGGCGGCAGGCCGGCCGAGGCCATCATCACGACGGTGAAGGCAAGGCCAAGGATCGTGATGGTTCCGGGGATGGCCAGCACCACCTCGGGTCGGGGATCGTCGTCGGGGTCGTCATAGTCGTCCGTGGCCGCGTCGGTGATCAGCTCGGCCTCGCCGCCAAGCCGCCGCATCGGCTCGATCAGGAGGAAGGCCGCGCTGACGGCCAGGGTGGAGCCGATCATGTAGTAAAGGGCGGCCGACAGCACACCCAGCGGCCCGCCGCCCGCGACGACGCCGGTCGCGGCGACCACCGTGCCGGACGAGATCATGACCAGATAGGCGGCGATCCGGTCCATCTCGCGCGAGGCGAGGGTGCCGAAAAGGCCGAAGACCATCGTCAGAAGACCGCCCGCGACCAGGAGATCAGCGCCGAATCCGGCCGAAGCCCCGGCCCCGGCGCCAAAGATCAGGAAGCTGAGGCGCATCAGGACGTAGACACCGACCTTGGTCATCATCGCGAAGAGCGCCGCCACCGGCGCGGCCCCGGCGGCATAGGCGGCCGGCAGCCAGAACGCGAGCGGCCAGACCCCCGCCTTCACCAGGAAGGCCACCGCCATGATCGCGGCACCGGCATGGAACAGCGGGCGCTGGTCCTCGGTCAGGGCGGGCACAAGCTGCACAAGTTGTGCCATGTTCAGCGTGCCGGTGACGCCGTAGACCAGGCTGACGCCCACCAGGAACATGAGCGAAGCGGCAAGGTTGATCGCGATGTAATGCAGCCCCGCGCGCACCTTCGCCTCGCCCCCGCCATGCAGGAGAAGCCCGTAGGACGCGGCGAGCAGCACCTCGAAGAAGACGAAGAGGTTGAAGAGGTCCCCGGTCAGGAACGCTCCGTTCAGGCCCATGAGCAGGAACTGGAACATGGCGTGGAAATGCTGGCCCTGCCGGTGGGTCCCGGCGGCCGAGAAAATCAGCGCGGGCAGTGCCAGAAGCCCGGTCAGCACCAGCATCATCGCCGACAGCCGGTCGACGACCAGCACGATGCCATAAGGCGCGGCCCAGTCGCCCAAAAGGTAGAAGCCGATGTCGTTGCCGCCGGTCAGCTCGCTGCCCTTGGAGCGGACCAGAAGCTCGATGGCGGCCAGAAGCGTCGCCACGCAAGAGACAAGTCCCACCGCCAGCTTCGCACGGCGCTGGCGTTCCTCGTAGATCAGTGTCAGCGCCCCGGCGAGGAAGGGGATGACGATGGGCGCGATGATCAGGTGTTCCGGCCCCAGGTTCATCGGTCTGCCCCGTCGACATGGTCGGTCCCGGTCAGCCCGCGCGAGGCAATCATCACCACGAGGAACAGGGCCGTCGTGGCAAAGCTGATGACGATGGCGGTCAGGACCAGCGCCTGCGGCAAGGGGTCGGCATAGGCCGTGGGGTCGACGAAGCCGCCGCGCGGCATGATCGGAGGCACGCCAAGCATCACGCGGCCCATCGAGAAGATGAAGAGGTTGACCGCATAGGAGAGCAGGCACAGGCCGATGATGACCTGGAAGGTCCGCGGACGCAGGATCAGCCAGATGCCCGAGGCGGCCAAAATGCCGATGGCGGCAGAAAGGATCAGTTCCATCAGGCGGTCTCCTCGGCTTCTGCGGCCTCGCGGCTTTCCTTCAGCCGCGCGGTCCGCAGCGCCTGGTGGGCGATAGAGACCAGCATCAGGACCGTGGCGCCCAGCACCAGCGCGAAGACGCCGGTGTCGAAGATGATCACGGTCGCCGCCGGGACATCGCCGATCAGCGGGATATCGACGTAGCGGGCATGGGCGGACAGGAAGGGATAGCCGAAGAGGAAGGCCCCGAGTCCGGTCACCCCCGCGATCAGCAGGCCGAAGCCCATCCAGCGTACCGGCAGGACCACCAGCCGCGCCTCGACCCAGCGGGTGTCGTGGCCGAGGTATTGCAAAAGGATAGCGATGGACAGAGTGACCCCTGCGGCGAAGCCTCCGCCCGGCAGATCATGGCCGCGGAAGAAGAAGTAGGCCGCCAGAAGGACCAGCACCGGGAACATCCAGCGCATGATGATGCCGGGGACCAGCATGATCTCGGCCAGGGTGCGGGGGTCGGCATCCTCGTCCCGTCTGGCGGGCGACTCGCTTTCCGGCGCGGGGCGGAAACGGCGGAGAAGCGCGTAGACCGTGACCGCCACCACGGCGAGGACCGTGATCTCGCCGAAGGTGTCGAAAGCGCGGAAGTCGACCAAGAGGATGTTCACGACATTGGTCCCGCCGCCCTCCTGATAGGCGTTGCGCAGGTACCAGTCGCCAACGTTCGGGACCAGCGGCGCAGTCATCGCGACGTAGGCGATCGCCGCCAGTCCGCCGCCGACCACGACGGCCAGCACCATGTCCCGCGCGCGGCGCAGCCGAGCCGAGACCAGGCGGTCGCCCGGGATCTCCTCGCTGCGCTTCGGGAGCCAGCGCAGGCCAAGAAGGAGAAGCACGGTGGTAACGATCTCGACCAGAAGCTGGGTCACGGCCAGGTCGGGGGCCGAGAGCCAGGCAAAGGTCACGCAGGTGACGGCGCCGGTGCCGCCCAGCAGGACCAGGGCCGCAAAGCGGTGATACTTCGCCAGATAGGCCGCCCCGATGGCGCAACTGGCCCCGATCAGCCACATCAGAGCGAAGGCCGGGTCGAAGGGCGTCGACAGCGGTTCATCCGCCCGCGGCAACCCGCCCCAGAGCACTGCCAGCGTGACAGCCACCGCGACAAGGACCATCAGCCGCAGCTGCGGCTGCAGCCGCTCGGTCCCGGCGACCGTCAGCGCGAGGTCCGGCAGGCGCCGGGTGACAAGCGTCATGCCCGACTCGAACAACCGGACCGCCCGGATCCGGTGGATCAAGGGCGGCCCCTCCGGTCCCGCCGCGATGCGCCGCCCGAAGACCGCAAAGATCGCTGCCCCGCCCAGAAGGGCAACGAGGCTCATGATCAGCGGCGTATTGAAGCCATGCCAGATCGCGATGTCCTTGAAGGGGAGGTCCGCCCCCAGCACCGCCTGCGCGGCGAGGTTCATTGTCGTTCCCAGCGTCAGTCCAGGCAGGATGCCGACCAGAAGGCAGATCAGGACCAGCGCCTCGACGGGGCGCCGCATCCAGGCCGGCGGCTCATGCGGAGTGCGCGGCAGGTCCACCGGCGGCGGACCGAAGAACACCGTCACGATGAAGCGCAGCGAATAGGCCACCGCGAAGATCCCGGCCACCGTCGCGATCCAGGGCAGCGAATTGTCCAGCCAGGTGCCGTTGTGCCAGTCGGCAGCCTCGGCGAAGAACATCTCCTTCGACAGGAACCCGTTCAGAAGCGGCACGCCGGCCATCGAGGCCGAGGCGACGATCGCCAGCACTCCGGTGAACGGCATGAAACGCATCAGCCCGCTCAGCCGGCGCATGTCGCGGGTCCCGGCCTCGTGGTCGACGATCCCGGCCGCCATGAAGAGCGAGGCCTTGAAAACCGCGTGGTTGGCGATGTGGAAGATCGCGGCCAGGATCGCGCCAGGACTGCCGATCCCGGCCAGCGCGGTGATCAGGCCCAGGTGGCTGACCGTGGAATAGGCCAGAAGCCCCTTCAGGTCGTGCCGGAAAAGGGCGAAGATCGACGCGAAAAGCAGCGTCGCCATGCCGGTCCCGGTAACCAGGAAGAACCACAACTGCGTTTCACCCAGGACCGGGAAGAACCGGATCAGCAGGAACACCCCGGCTTTCACCAGGGTCGCCGAATGCAGGAAGGCGGACACCGGGGTGGGGGCCGCCATGGCACCGGGCAGCCAGAAATGGAAGGGCATCTGCGCCGACTTGGTGAAGCAGCCCAGAAGGAACAGGACCAGGATCACCGGATAGGCCGGGTCGGCCCGGACGAGGTCGCCCGAGAGCAGCACGACATCCAGATCATAGCTTCCGGCGGCGCGCCCGATCATCACCATCGCCATCAGCAGACACAGCCCGCCGAGGCCGGTCACGATGAGCGAGGTCCGCGCCCCGTCACGCGCATTCTGGCTTTGGTGCCAGTAGCCGACCAGAAGGAAGGACAGGATCGAGGTCAGTTCCCAGAAGACGACCAGCATCAGGATGTTGCCGGACATCAGGATCCCGACCATGGCCCCCGCGAAGGCCATGAGAAAGGCATAGAAGCGCGGCACCGGATCGGATTTCGTCAAGTAGTAGCGGGCGTAGATCAGCACCAGAAGACCGATACCATAGACCAGCGCGACCATGAGCCAGACAAGGGCGTCCATGCGCAATGTCACCGAAAGACCCAGCGACGGGACCCAGGTCCAGCCCGCCCGCAACACATTGCCGGCAGCGACCTCGCCATGGAGCACCGCAAGGCTCGCGATGCCCGCGATCAGGAAGGCTCCGCAGACCCAGGCCGCGGCCGCATGGGCACGCGTGGACAGCGTCGCCATCGCCAGGGCGGCGACGAACGGCAGCGCAGCCAAGAGGATCAGCAGGTTCTCTTCCATCGTGCGACTGCCCGCACCCCCGGATCTGGCTCTGTTGTCGGAAAACTTCTGACCCTGGGGCGCAGAAGCAGTGATAGCGAAGCAGCCCGTGCGGATGTGCAGAGGCAGCGCCCTCTGCAATCAAATCTCCAGGACGCCGGATTTCAAGCAAACAGGACCCACTTTTTGCCCGGCAATCCAGCTTTTCTGGGGTAAGATCGGATCGCGATCTGGCCGAAGGGACAGGTTGCGCCACGCCCGCCCAAGCCAGGGGCAATCCCGTCCGGTTCTCCGTCAACCGGACAGAAGAGCACCCAGACTAGTCGTTGTCGGTGCTGGATGCACCG
>NZ_JAYSFG010000019.1:0-79210 GCF_041913445.1 Tabrizicola sp. | reverse complement strand
ACATGGCGTCGAAGGCCTCGGGCGTGGTGTCAAGGATCGTGCCCCGCGCGGTGGAGGCACCGGCGTTCACCAGCACGTCAAGGCGGCCGAACAGGCGGTCCGTCTCGGCAACGACCCGGCGGCAGTCTTCCACGAGGCCCAGGTCCGCCTTCACGAAATGCGCCGCCACGCCATGCGCCTTGGCGATCCCGAGCGCAACGCCTTCCCCCCGACCGACATCGCGGCCGGTGATGACGATCCCCTGCGCCCCGGCGGCAGCGAGGCGCCGCGCAATCGCCGCCCCCAGCCCCTGCGTCGCGCCGGTGATGACGCAGACCTTTCCATCCATCCGGTTCATGCGCCTTCCCCTTTGCCAGCTGCGGACCCGTCCCGGCACCATGCGTCGGGGGCCGCGTCTGCACAACGGGCCCCGGGCGGTCGGTATCTTTTGATTGTCATCTTCTCACCGCCGAAGCGCCGGTATATGAAAGACATACAGCAATAAGAATTTGTGAAAGCATTCCCCGGCCACGACGCCGTGGGCTGCACCCTGTTCGGCTGTGCTGTTCGTACTTTCACCCCCCCATCCGCGCGTGTCCTGCGGTGAACCCCTGCTTGCAGGGAGAGTAACAAATGACGCCAGCCCCGACCCATTCGATCATCATCCTCACGAAGGACCGCCCCGGCCTTCTGCCCCGCGCCGTCGCGTCGGCCTTGGCCGCGATGGGAGAAGACGGGGAAATCCTGGTGGTGGACGATGCCAGCGTCCTCCCCGCCCGCGAGGTGCTGAGCGGCCTTTACGCGGCACCTCTGCGCATCCTGAGACGGGATGTGTCCTGCGGCATCTCGGCGGCACGAAATGCGGGGATCGAGGCCAGCCGGGGGCCGGTGATCTTCTTCCTGGACGACGACGACGTGCTTGCGCCCGACTATGTCCGGACCATCCTGGACGGCCCGGCCCGGGCGTTCGACTTCGGGTTTGCCGCCTGTGCGATTGCCGTCGACGGGGGACGACCGACACCGGAGCGACCGCGCTTCCCGACGGGGCCGATTCCCGACGCAGCGCCCCTGCGCAAGAAACTCTGCGGCACCGGCATGGGGTTCTGGATCCGGCGCGAGGTCGCAGTGGAGGCCGGGCCGTTCGCGACCGACCTCCCGATCAACGAGGATACGGATTATGTCTGTCGCCTGATCGCCCGCGGACGTCGGGCCTGGTACTCGGCAAGCCCGGGAGTGACCGTGCATCACCATGCCGGACCGAGGAACCTGCCCAATGTGACGCACCGGCTGTCGGCCTCCGAACGGGCGCGGGCGATGCTTCTGGTCTGCAACAGGTTTCCGTCCATGGCCTCGCATCTGGGTCGAAGCTTCCTGCGTCATTGCGCGAAAGCCGGGCTGCACGAGGAGGCCATCCGTTATCTGCACAGCCTGTCCGATCCCCGGCTGCGACTGTCGCTGTCGGTCTATTTCCGGATGAAGCGGCTTGGCTACTGGCTGAGCGGCGCGTCCGGGTAGGAAAGGGCGGTGCGTTTCATCCATATCGTGCCCGAGCCTCCGCACCCGACCGGGTCGGGCGCCCAGCTTCGGGCCCATGCGCTGTCCTGCGCTCTGGCCGCGCGGGGCGACGTCGTCACCGTGGTCGTCGCGGACGTTCTGGCCAGGACCGGCGTGACTGCGGGGCGTCGGCCGTCCTTCATCGAGGCGGACCTGCCGGAGAGCGTCGTTGCAGAGGTCCTGTCGCTTGCCGATCCCGGGCCGGAGGACAGGGTCATCGTCGAGGGCGTCTACCTGTCGGCCATCGCGCGCAGGCTTCAGTCCCGGGGCCTGCAGGTGATCCTTGACGCGCACAACGTCGAAAGCGACCTCCTGCGCCAGACCGACCTGGCTCGGCACCCGATCCTGGCGGGCCTGCAACGCCGGGGACGCTGGCGCCGCGCGGCCGAGGCCGAGCGCCAGCTGCTGCAGGACGTCTCGGCGGTCTGGGCCTGTTCGGCGATGGATGCCTTGCGCCTGCGACGGCTTGCACCGAACGGCGCGCCGATCCATGTCGTGCCGAACCCGGTTCCCGGCTGGAGCCTTGCCGCCATGCCGCGCCCGCGGCCGGATGGCATCGACGCGCTTTTTGTAGGCCATCTGGGATATCGGCCGAACATCGCCGCCGCGCGACGGCTTGTGCGGGGTATCCTTCCGCTTCTTCACAAGACCGACCCGACGGCGCGGATCACGCTGGCGGGTCGCGCGCCGGATCAGGGGCTGCGGCGTCTTGTGGCAAGTGCCCCCACCGGCGTAACGCTGGTGTCCGACCCGGTCGAGCTTGCTCCGCTTTATGCCCGCGCGACGATGGCGCTGATGCCGCTGACCGAGGGCGGCGGGACGCGGATCAAGGCGCTGGAGGCGATGGCGGCGGGCCTTCCGGTCATCGCCAGCGCAAAGGCCGTCGAAGGGCTTGGGCTTGTGCCCGGGCGGGAATACCTGGCTGCGGAAGACGATGCGGATTTCGCCGGGACGGCGCTGCGGCTGGCCAGGTCCCCCGCCCTGCGCGAAGAGCTGGCCACCCGGGCGCGAGAGTTCGCTGTCCGGCACCATGGCCCCTCTGCGATCGAGGACGCGGTCGCGGGCGCCTTGGCCGGAGGGATCGGATGAGCCTTGCACCCCCGGTGTCCGTGGGACGCATTCCCCGCATCGTCCATCAGATCTGGAAGTCCGCCGACTTGCCGGCCTATGCCAGCGACAGCTGGCGACGGCTTGGCGGCGGGTGGGAGTGGCGGCTTTGGACGGACGCTGACCTTCTTGACCTCGTCCGCACACATTACCCAGAGTTCGAGCGGCTGTACCTGTCCTACCCGAACAACGTGCAGCGGGCCGATCTGGGCCGTTACCTGGTCCTGAACCACTGCGGCGGCCTTTACACCGACCTTGACACCGAACGCGTCGGACCCCTGGCGGCGCTGGAGGACGAGCGCCGCGTGATCCTGAGCGAGGAGCCGGTGGAGCATTTTCACCATGCCTTTCCCTATGGGCTGGACCGGCTTTACTTCAACGGCACGATGGCGGGACCCGCGGGCCATCCATTCTGGGCGCACCTGATCGACACGGTCCGGCGCTGTGAACATGCCCGCGACCATGTCCTGGAATCGACGGGTCCGCTGGTGCTGACCGGGGCGGTGGCCAGATATCCGGACAAGGCGGCGCTGGCCTTGCAGTCCTGCCACCTGTTCACGCCGCTCACCTCACGCGGGATCGAGTCGGCCGGCCCCGAGCATGGTCCCCTGGCACCGTTGCGCCTGTCCAATCACCTGTGGCGCGGGACGTGGATCCCGCGCGGCCGGGAGCGTCCGGTCTCGCGCAGTCTGCGCTGGGCCTGGCGGGACCTGCATTACGCCGTGACGCGGGGGCCGCATCTGACGCGTGCGGCCGTCGCGCAGACGGTCGACCGGGCGCGGCTGCACCGCCCGCTGGGCCGCGGGGACAACGTCGCAGTCCTGGTCCCGGTCCGCGACGCCGAGGCCTGGCTTCCCCGCTGCATGGAGTTGCTGGACAGCCTGGACTATCCGGCGGAAAAGCTGTCGCTGACCTTCTGCGAAGGCGACAGTCAGGACGCGACGCCCGAGCGGCTTGCCGAGATCGAGGGGCGGTACCGGTACCGGTTTCGGCGCATCAGGATCGTCCGCAGTCCCGGGGGGCCGACCTTCCGGCGCGAGCTGCGCTGGTTGCCCAAGCTGCAGTTCAGTCGGCGGGCGAACCTGGCGCGGGTCAGAAACCACCTGATCGACACCGGGATCGGGCCGGAGGACGACTGGGCGCTGTGGCTGGACGTCGATGTCTGCGACTATCCGCCGGACATCCTGCGCCGGCTTCTGGCCGAACGCCGCAAGGTCGTGACGCCGGATTGCCGGCTTGACCCGGACGGGCCGAGCTATGACCTCAACGCCTTCACGGATCCGACCGAGCGGAAGGACCAGCGGTATCTCAAGCACGTGCGGGGCGGTCTTTTCATGCCGCCCGCGGACTACGACCGCAGGCGGCACCTGCACGACCTTCGCTTCCTGGACCGGGTTCCGCTGACCTCGGTCGGCGGGACTATGCTGCTGGTCTGGGCCGAGGTGCACCGGGCCGGGATCCGCTTTCCCGAACTGCCCTATGACGACCTGCTGGAAACCGAAGGCTTCGGCCGGCTGTGCCATGACTGCGGGGTCACGCCCATCGGGCTGCCGAACACCGCGATCCTGCATGTGAAATCCTGACCGGCCGCTATATCGTGGCGAGGGTCTGGATGAAACGCGAGAACAGCTCTCCCTGCGAGCTGATGCGCAGTTTGGCATAGATGTTGCGGCGGTGGATGCGGACCGTACCCGGCGAGATGCCAAGGATGCGTCCCACCGCTTCGGCCGAATGGCCCTTGAGCGTGTGTTCGACGATCTCGCGTTCGCGCGGGGTCAAAAGGCCGTCGCCGAAACTGTGGAAAGACCGTTCGAGATCCGTCTCCTGCGCCGGTCCCTGCCGGTCCTGCGCGGCCAGGTCGAAGCGCGAGGCGAGGCCGGCCCAATGCTGCCTTATGCCGGCGGCGACCAGCGGCTGGACCTCGGACAGGCTCCGCATCTCGCGCGAGGAGAAGGGGCGTTCGTCGCGCATCAGCGACAGCACGACGGTCGGGCCGCCGGGGACGTCGGTGAAGTAGCCGATCTCTTCGGCAAGGCCGGTCTGGACGTAGTAGTTGCGGAAGTATTCGCCCTGGTAGAAGCGGTCGGGGGCAAGGTCGCGCATCCGGTAGAGGCCTGCGGTGACGCGGCGCGCGACGGCGAGGTAGAAGGGGTCGAGGAGGTAGGGCCCTTCCTGGTAGTCGGTCACGAAAACTCGCCGTTTCGAAGCGGGGAAGTCGTCGTAAAGATCCAGCGGGCGAGACGTGCCGCAGTAGCCGAAGATCACGGTGTAGGTATAGGGCGCCACGGCGCGCAAAAGGCCCGTGAGCGCCGGTGCGAAGCCGTCCTGGCCGATGGCGGCGACGATGGCGGCAGTCCGGGAAAGCAGGCTGGGCCTATCCATGAAATGATCCGCCGTCCGAGGCCTATGCAATTTGTGATATATACATCAATTCGCCGCGTTCCTAGGCTGAACCCGTATCCAAGGCATATACACCGCGTGATGGAAAGCAACCAAAAACCGTCCGAAGGACCACAGACGACGCCCATCGCCGAGCTGCGCGGGGCCAGCAAGCACTATGGCGCCGTCGTCGCGGCCGAGGGGCTGAACCTGTCCATCCGCCGCGGAGAGTTCCTGTCCTTCCTTGGCCCGTCCGGCTGCGGCAAGACCACGGCGCTGCGGATGCTGGCGGGGTTCGAGGCTCCGACCTCGGGCGACATCCTTCTGGACGGGCAGCGGGTCAACGACGTCCCGGCGCATCAGCGGCCGGTCAACATGGTGTTCCAGCATTATGCGCTGTTCCCGCACCTGACGGTGGCGCAGAACATCGCCTATGGCCTGCGCCAGCGCCGTCCCCGCCCGCCCGAGGCCGAGATCGCCCGTGCGGTCGACCAGGCGCTGGAGACGGTGCGCCTGCCGGGCTTCGGGCCCCGCCGCATCTGGGAGATGTCGGGTGGCCAACAGCAGCGCGTGGCGCTGGCGCGGGCCATCGTGAACCAGCCGAAGCTCTTGCTGCTGGACGAGCCGATGGCGGCCTTGGACAAGAAGCTCCGCCGGGAGATGCAGATCGAACTGCAGACCCTGCAGCGAAGCCTGGGCATCACCTTCATCCTGGTCACCCATGACCAGGAAGAGGCGCTGTCGATGTCGGACCGGATCTGCATCATGCGGGGCGGGAGGATCGTGCAGGTGGGCACCCCGCGCGATCTGTATGACCGCCCGGCCAGCCGCTATGTTGCGGATTTCGTGGGGAAGTCGAACTTCTTCCCCGGCCCTGTCGCCTCGGTCGCGGCGGGTCGGACGACCTTGACCGCCGCAGGGGGCGTGATGATCGCCGGCACGGCCCCGGTCGAGATCGCGGCGGGCCGGACTGCCACGGCCAGCCTGCGCCCGGAACAGATCGCGCTGCACCGCCGTGCCGAGGGGCTGCCCGTCACCGTGGTCAACCGCATCTTCCTGGGCGAGCACACTGAATACCTCGTCCGCCACGCCGACCTTGGCGAGTTCCTCGTGCTGGTCTCACGCCAGGCCGAGGCGGCGGAGGGCGGGTTCGAGCCGGGGGATCCGGCGCATGCCTCGTGGCCGGACGGGGCTGCGCTGATCCTTGCGGACGACTGAACGACAACAAGAACCAACTGGGAGAATGACCATGACAGACCGGAAAGACTTCCTGACCCGCCAGCAGTTCATGGCGGAGCTTTATCGCTACAAGAAGGGCTCGGTGACGCGGCGGCATTTCC
Organism: Tabrizicola sp.; assembly: GCF_041913445.1. Lineage (GTDB taxonomy): Bacteria > Pseudomonadota > Alphaproteobacteria > Rhodobacterales > Rhodobacteraceae > Tabrizicola. The sequence continues at coordinate 72,851 of NZ_JAYSFG010000019.1, read as the reverse complement.
TGGGCGTGACGGGCTTGGGGCTGGCGACCAGCGTCCTTGGCTCGGCCGTGCCGGGCCTGCGTGGCGCGGCCTTCGCGCAGGGGTCCATCGGGGACCGCGTGGTCGTGGCGAGCTGGCCGAACTACCACGACCCGGCGAACTTCGATGCCTTCACGGCCGAGACCGGGGCGGCGGTCGATCTGAACGTGTTCGGATCGAACGAGGAGATGCTGGCCAAGCTGCAGGCCGGCGGGTCGGGCTGGGACGTCTTCGTGCCCACCAACTATACGATCACGACCTATGTCGAGCAGGACCTGATCGAGCCTCTGGACCTGTCGAAACTGCCCAACTACGACCCCGCCAGCTTTGACGCGCGCTTCGCCGACGCCGGCACGGTGAACGGCACCGTCTATGCGGTTCCGCGGAACTGGGGCACGACGGGCTTTGTGGTCAACACCAGCCAGCTGGGCGGCCTTGCCAAGCCCACGAGCTGGAAGGAATTCTGGGACATGACCAAGGCCGAATTCTCGGGCCGGACGATGGTGCATGACTATCAGCTGACCACCATCGGCAACGCCCTGAAATACTTCGGCTATTCCTTCAACTCTGTCGATCCGGCAGAATTGGCCGAGGCCGAGAAGCTGCTTCTGGAGGTCAAGCCGCACCTCTTTGCCATCAACTCGGACTACCAGCCGTCGATGCGGTCGACCGATGCCTGGATGTCGATTGCCTGGACCGGCGACGGCAAGCAGCTGCACCGGGACATGCCCGAGATCGAGTATGTGCTGGGCAAGGAGGGCGGCGAGCTTTGGTCGGACTTCTTCGCCATCCCGAAGGGCGCCCCGCACCGCGACGCGGCCTATGCGCTGATCAACTACCTCTTGGCGCCCGAGGTGAATGCGAAGGAGGTGGCGTTCCACGGTTATCCGGTGGCCGATGCCCGGGTGAACGCGATCCTGCCTGCCGAGATGCTGAACGACCCGATCATGTATCCGGCGGCGGAGCTTCTGAACGCGCTGGAGTTCGGCGCGGCGGTCACGCTGACCGACCCCAACCGCGCCGAGCTGATGGCGCGCTTCAAGTCGGCCTGAGCCCATGCAGCGGCAGGACCTCAAGACATGGCTGTTCCTTGCCCCCGCCGGGGGCTGGTTCCTTGCCATGCTGGTCCTGCCGCTGATCGTCGTCTTCGTCTTTTCGGTGGGCGAGCGCGGGGCGGCGGGCGGCTATGTGCCCGCCTTTACCTTCGAGAACTTCGCCAGCCTTGGAGCGCGCTGGACTGCGTTCCAGAACACGATGATCCTGGCGCCCGTCGGGACGCTCGCCTGCGTGCTTATCGCCTATCCCTTGGCCTATTTCCTGGCCCTGCGCGCCTCGGTGCGCTGGCGGACGGTGCTGCTGATCCTGGTGATCGTGCCGTTCTGGACCTCGATCCTGATCCGCAGCTATGCCTGGATCTACCTGCTGGGAGGGCAGGGTATCCCGTCACTTCTGAACGCGCTTGGCCTTGGCAATCCACGGCTGATCAATACGCCCTTCGCGGTGCTGGTCGGCATCGTCTACGGCTACCTGCCGCTGATGGTGTTCCCGATCTACGTGGCCCTGGAACGGCTGGACAAGCGGCTGCTCGAGGCCTCGTCCGACCTGGGGTGCCCGCCGTGGCGCAGCTTCCTGCAGGTTACGCTGCCCTTGTCGATGCCGGGCGTGGCGACGGGGTCCATGCTGGTCTTCATCCTGCTGATGGGCGAGTTCCTGATCCCCGCGATGCTGGGCGGTGGCAAGGTGTTCTTCATCGGCAACGCGCTGGTGGACCTGTTCCTGCAATCGCGCAACTGGCCGTTCGGAGCCGCGGTGGCCGTGGCGCTGGTGCTGGTCATGCTGGTCACCGTGGCGGCCTATCTGCGCTTCACCCGCCGCTGGGCGGGCGGGCGCGACGATGTTTCGCTGATGTAGGGGCTGGTCATGCGCATCTATGCCCTCGCGGTCTACCTGTTCCTTTACATCCCCATCGGGGTCATCGCGCTGTTCAGCTTCAACGCGGGGCGCCATGCCTCGCAGTTCCAGGGCTTTTCGACGCAATGGTACGGCAAGGCGCTGTCCAATCCCTTCGTGGTGGACGCCTTCCAGACCAGCCTGATCGTGGCGCTTACGTCGGCCACGCTGGCCACGCTCTTTGGCACGATGGCGGCGATGGCGCTGCAATCGGTGACGGGGCGGCTGCGGGTTGCCTTCGATGCGCTGATCTACATCGCGGTCATGGTGCCCGGCATCGTGATCGGCATCGCCACGCTGATCGCGCTGGTCACCGTCTTCGACTGGCTGAACCCGCTGCTCGCGGCAATCTGGCCGGTTGCCGAGGCGGCACCGCAACTCTCGCTGGGCTATGGATCGCTGATCGCGGCGCATGGCCTTTTCTCGATGGCGCTGGTGATCATCATCGTCCGCGCCCGGATGGCGGGCATGGACCGCAGCCTCGTCGAAGCCTCTGCCGATCTGGGCGCGACGCCCTGGGGCACGTTCCGCCAGGTGACGCTGCCGCAGATCTTCCCGGGCATCCTGGCCGGGTTCCTGCTGGCCTTCACCTTCAGCTTCGACGATTTCATCATCGCCTTCTTCGTCGCGGGCTCGCAGACCACGCTGCCGGTCTATGTCTTCTCGTCGATCCGCCGCGGCGTGACGCCCGAGATCAATGCCATCGGCACGATGGTTCTGGGTGTGTCCCTGCTGCTTCTGGTCTCGGCGCAGGCGATCCTGCAGCGCGGGCGGAAGGCCGGATGATGGCGAGGGGGACGGGCATGCTGCTGCAAGACCGCGTGGCCTTCGTGACCGGGGCCGGATCGGGGATCGGTCGGGCCGGAGCGCTGGCGATGGCTGCCGAGGGCGCGCTGGTCGTGGTGACGGACCGGGACGGGGACCGCGCGCAGGCGGTCGCGGACGAGATCGCCGGAGCAGGCGGCCGGGCCGAGGCGCGCGCGCTGGACGTGGGCGATGATGGCGCCCTGACGGACGAGATCGCCGGGGCCGCATCGCGCCACGGACGGCTGGACATCCTGCACTCGCATGCCGGCATCCAGATCCCGGGGCGGCTGGAGGAGGTCACTCCCGACCAGATGGATGCCTCGTGGCGGCTGAACGTGCGGTCGCATTTCGTGGCGGCGCGGGCCGCCATGCCGGTGATGACGGCGCAGGGCAGGGGCTCGATCATCATTACCTCGTCGAACTCGGGCGTTCAGTACGACCGCGAGATGATCGCCTATGCCACCACGAAGCACGCCGTCATCGCCATGACGCGGCAGATGGCGGTCGACTATGCGCGCCACAACGTGCGCTGCAACGCGCTGTGTCCGGGTTTCGTGGACACCCCCTTCAACGACGGGTTCGAACGCCAGATGGGCGGCCGCCGGGCGCTGGAGGACTATGTCAGCCGCAGCATTCCGATGGGCCGCTGGGGCACGCCTGACGAGATCGCGCAGGGGATCGTCTTCCTCGCCTCGGACCAGTCCGCCTTCATGACGGGACATGCGCTGGTCATCGACGGGGCCGAGTGCATCTGAGACCGCTGCCCGCGGCTTCCCGTCATTGTGCCAATCGCTCCAGCAGCTTGCAGTATGCGGTCTGGCCGGTGCGGAAGTTCGACAGGCGGAAGAATTCGTTCGGGGCGTGCAGGTTCTCGTCGTTCATCCCGAAGGCGAAGACGGTGGCGTGGACGCCCAGTTCGTTCAGAAGCATGGTCATCACCGGGATCGAGCCGCCGGTCCGCGTGATGTAGGGGGCCTTGCCGTAGACGTCGGCCAGGACCTCGGCCGCCGCCGTGCTGGCGTTGTGGCCGGGGGGGACGAGGAAAGGATCGGCGCTGCCGGGAAGGCGCGTGACGCTAACGCGGAGGCCCTTGGGGCAGTTGCCCTCGATGTGGGCGCGGAGGAGGTCGAAGATCGCGTCGGGCTTCTGGTTGGCGACAAGCCGGCAGGTGATCTTGGCATGGGCCTCGGCCGGGAGGACGGTCTTGATCCCACCGCCCTGCCAGCCGCCCCAGATGCCGTTCATCTCCAAGGTCGGGCGGCCCCAGAGCCGTTCGCGGGTGGTGTAGCCTTCCTCGCCGAAGGTGTCGGGGACGCCAAGCTGTTCGATATAGGCGGCCTCGTCGAAGGGGATGCGGGCGAAGGCTTCGCGGTCCTCGACGGTCAGGTCGATGACGTCGTCGTAGAAGCCCGGGACGGTGATCTTGCCGTTCGGCGCCTTCATCGAGGCGATGATTTGCGCCAGGCCCTGGATCGGGTTGGCGATGCCGCCGCCCTGCTGGCCGGAATGCTGGTCGCCCTTGGCACCCGAGACGGTGATTTCGGCGGCGACCAGGCCCTTGAGGCCGGTGATCAGGTTCGGCTGATCCTCGCCCCATTGGCTGCCGTCGGCGGAGAAGATCATGTCGGCCTTCAGCATTGCTCCGTTCTGCTTGATGAAGGCGGGAAGGTGGGGGGAGCCGATCTCCTCTTGCCCCTCGAAGAACATCTTCACGTTGACGGGGAGCTTGCCCTTCGTCTTCAGCATCGCCTCGACCGAGAGGATCGGGATCAGCATGCCGCCCTTGTCGTCCGAGGCGCCGCGGCCCCAGACCTTGTTGTCGCGCACTTCCGGTTCGAAGGGCGGGGTTTGCCAAAGGTCGAATGGCTCGGCTGGTTGGACGTCGAAATGGCCGTAGATGAGGATCGTGGGCTTGCCGGGGGCGTGGAGCCAGTCGGCATAGACGACGGGGTGGCCTTCGGTGGGCATCAGGCGGACGTTTTCCATGCCTGCGGCCTGGAGGCGCTTCACCACCCATTCGCCTGCGGCCATCACGTCCGGGATATGCGCGGGGGCGGCTGAGACGGATGGGATGCGGACGAAATCGACGAGTTCATCCACGAACCGCGCCTGATGCGCGTCGAGGTAGTCGGACCAGTTCATCGGATGTCCTTTCAGGCCGCGGGCATGCGGGTTTCGACGAGTTCCGCCCAGTAGGAGGCGCCATAGGGGATCGCGTCGTCGTTGAAGTTGTATTCGGGGTGGTGGACTTCCGCCGTGTCGCCGTTGCCGACCTGGATGTAGGCGCCGGGGACGGCTTGCAGCATGTAGGCGAAATCCTCGCCGCCCATGATCGCGGGGCAGTTGGTGTCCACCGACCCCGCGCCGCCGATCTTCTCGGCGACCTTGGCCGCGAAGTCGGTCTCGCGGTCCGCGTTGACCATCGCCGGGTAGCCCGGTTTCCATTCGATCTCCACCGACCCGCCGAAGCCCGCCACGGTGCCCTCGACCAGCGCCCGGAAGCGTTCCTCCGCCAGTTTGCGGATGCCCGCGTCGAAGGTGCGGACGGTGCCGCGGAGTTCGACGCGTTCGGGGATGACGTTCCAGGCCTCGGATTCGGTTTTCATCGAGGTGACGGAGACGACGATCGACTCCAGCGGGTCCGCGTTGCGCGAGACGATGGTCTGCAGCGCCATGACGGTCTGGCAGGCCATGACGGTGGTGTCGACGGTGCGGTGCGGATAGGCCGCGTGGCCGCCCTTGCCGCGCAGGTGGACGGTGAAGTTGTCGGTGGCGGCATAGAAGGGGCCGGGCTTGATCGAGAACTGGCCGACGGGCAGGCCGGGGGAGTTGTGCATCCCGTAGACCTCCTTGATCCCGAAACGTTCGATGAGGCCGTCCTTGACCATCGCCTCACCCCCCGCGCCGCCTTCCTCGGCGGGTTGGAAGATGACAGCGACCTTTCCGTCGAAGTTGCGCGTCTCGCAAAGGTATTTCGCGGCGCCAAGCAGCATCGCCGTGTGCCCGTCATGGCCGCAGGCGTGCATCTTGCCCGGGGTCTTGGAGGCATAGGGAAGGTTCGTGGCTTCCAGGATCGGCAGGGCGTCCATGTCGGCCCGCAGGCCCACGACATGGCCGCGGCTGTCGGTCTTGCCCTTGATCACGCCGACGACGCCGGTGCGGCCGATGCCGGTCACGACCTCGTCGCAGCCGAATTCGCGCAGGCGGTCGGCCACGGTCGCGGCGGTGCGGTGGACGTCGTACATGAGCTCCGGGTTCTCGTGCAGGTCGCGCCGCCAGGCGGTGATTTCGGCCTGCATCTCGGCCAGACGGTTCTTGATCGGCATGTCTTCCTCCCTAGTCCTTCAGGACGAAATGGCCGGGGGCCACTTCGGTATAGACCGATGGGGCGGGCTGGTGCCCCAGCGGAAAGATCGGCGACTTGATCGGCTTGAAGGCCAGATCGTCGGCAAAGCGGCGCTTCGTGGGGTCGGCGATGGGGACGGCCGACAGAAGCTGCCGGGTGTAGCTGTGGGTGGGGTTGTCGAAGATCGCCGCGCGGGGGCCGATTTCGACGATCCTCCCGAGGTACATGACGCCCACCTGATGCGCGATGCGTTCGACGACGGCCATGTCGTGGGAGATGAAGAGGTAGGAGAGGCCGAGGTCTTCTTGCAGCTCCATCATCAGGTTCAGGACCTGCGCCTGGACCGAGACGTCGAGGGCCGAGACCGCCTCGTCCGCGACGATGAGCTTGGGGTTCACGGCCAGCGCGCGGGCGATGGCGACGCGCTGGCGTTGGCCGCCGGAGAGTTCATGGGGAAAGCGGTTCAGGAAGGCGCGGGGGAGGTGGACGCGGTCGAAAAGCTCCTCGACGCGGGCTTTCAGGGCGGCGCCGGAGGCGAGGCCGAAGTTGACGATGGGCTCGGCCACCTGGTCCTTCAGGCGGCGGTAGGGGTTGAGGCTGGCGAAGGGGTCCTGGAAGACCATCTGCATGTCGGCGCGGGCCTTGCGGAGGTCATGGGGGTTCAGCGCGCCGATGTCGCGGCCGCCGATCCAGACCTCGCCGCTGGTGGGCTTGACGAGGCGCAGGATCGACCGGCCGCAGGAGGACTTGCCGCAGCCGGATTCCCCAACCAGCGCGAGGGTTTCGCCCACGTTCAGGGTGAAGCTGACGTCCTCCACCGCGTGGACCTGGGCCGTGGTGCGCCGCAGGATGCCGCCCTTGACCGGGAAGCGGGTGGTGAGGTGGCGGACGTCGAGGAGGACTTCCTTCTTCCGCGCTTTCGGGGCGACACGGGCGGCCCTCGCGCCTTCATCGCCAATGAGCCGCATCCGCTCCGGCGCGGGCTTGCCCTTCATTTCTCCCAGTTTCGGGACGGCGGCGAGGAGCGCCTTGGTGTAATCCTCGCGCGGGGCGGTGAAGATCTGGTCTACCGTCCCCGTCTCGACGATCTTGCCGCGATACATCACGACCACGCGGTCGGCCATCTGCGCGACGACGGCCATGTCGTGGGTGATGAAGAGGACCGCCATCCCGTTCTCGCGCTTCAGGCGGTTGATGAGGGCGAGGATCTCGGCCTGGATCGTGACGTCCAGGGCGGTGGTCGGCTCATCCGCGATCAGAAGCTTCGGCTCGCAGGCCATTGCCATCGCGATCACGACGCGCTGGCGCATGCCGCCGGAAAGCTCGTGCGGGTATTGCTTCAGGCGGCGTTCGGGTTCCGGGATGCGGACGCTTTTCAGAAGCTCCAGCGCGCGGGCGGTGGCTTGGGATTGGCTGAGGCCCTTGTGCAGCATGAGGCCGTCGGTCAGCTGGCGTTCGATGGTGAAGACGGGGTTCAGGGCCGTCATCGGTTCCTGGAAGATCATCCCGATCTCATTGCCGCGGACCTCGCCCATCACGGCGGGGGTGGCGGCGGCGACGTCGAGCTCGGTCCCGTCCTCGCGGCGGAAGCGCAAGGCGCCTGCAGCAATGGTGCCGCCGCCGAATTCGACGAGGCGCATGAGGGAGAGGGAGGTCACCGATTTCCCCGACCCGCTTTCGCCCACGACGCAGACGGTTTCGCCGGGGGCGATGGTGAAGGACACGTCCTCCACCCCCACGACGGGGCCGCTGTCGGTGGCGAATTCGACCCTCAGGTGATCGACCGAAACGATGTCCTTCATCGCCACCCCCTATTTCGACTTCGGGTCGAGGATGTCGCGCAGGACATCGCCGAACATGTTGAGGCCAAGGACCGTCAGCGCCACCGCCGCGCCCGGGACAAGGGCGGTCCAGGGCGCCACGTCCAGCTGGTCGCGGCTGGCCTGGATCATCAGACCCCAACTTGCGGCCGGGGGCTGGGTTCCGAGGCCGAGGAACGACAGCCCCGCCTCGGCCAGGATGGCGAAGGCAAGGCTGATGGTGGCCTGCACGATCACGGCCGGAAGGATGTTCGGCAGGACATGGCGCAGCATGATCATGCCGTCCGTGGTGCCCGAGGCGCGGGCGGCCTCGACATAGGGCATCTGCGCGACCTTCAGCGCCTCGCCCCGGATGATCCGGGCAAGGTAGGGGGTGAAGGCCACTCCGATGGCGATGATGGTGTTCTGGACGTTGGGGCCAAGGACCGCGCTGATCGTCAGCGCCAGGAGGAGCGCCGGGAAGGCCAGCAGCGTGTCCACGAGCCGCATCAGCACGTTGTCGATCCAGCCGCCGAAGTAGCCGGAGACGAGGCCGAGGGGGAGGCCCAGGACGATGCTCATCAACACGGCGGAGACGGCGATTTCCAGCGAGGTGCGGGCGCCGAGGATGACGCGGGCCAGCATGTCGCGGCCAAGCTGGTCGGTGCCGAGAAGGTGGGTCCAGGTCGGCGGGGACCGGCGGGCGAGCATGTCCATCTTGGTCGCTGCATCTGGCGGCAGGATGATCGGGCCCAGGATGGCGACAAGGGCGATGATCGTCAGAAGGACGATCCCGATCAGGCCCTTGGTGGTCTTGAAGCGCCGCATCCCCCTCACCCCAGCTTCACGCGCGGGTCGATCAGGACGTAGAGGAGATCGACGAGGAGGTTGGTGATCATCACCACGGCGGCGATGACGACGACGGTGGCCTGGATCAGCGGCAGGTCGCGGTTCAGAAGCGCCTGATAGGTGAGCCAGCCCATGCCGGTGTAGCCGAAGAGGCTTTCCATCACGATGATCGAGCCGAAGAGGTAGCCGATCTGCAGCCCCGCGATGGTGATGACCGGCCCGATCGCATTGGCCAGCGCATAGCGCCAGATGACCGTGCGCTCGGTCAGGCCCTTGGCGCGGGCCACCCGGATGAATTCCTGCCCCAGGATCCCGGTCATCGTGGACCGGGTCATCCGCGTCAGGTGCGCCATGAGGCCGAGGCCGAGCGCGAGGGACGGCAGGAAGGCATAGCGCAGCGCGCCAAGGAAATCCTCGGACGGCTCGACGATGCCGGAGGAGGGGAACCAGCCCAGCCAGCGCGCGAAGACGAGGATCATCACGATCCCCCAGAAGAAATCGGGCAGGGAGACGCCCATCAGCGAGGCCGAGGAGCTGACAGTATCCTGCCACTTGTCACGGTGGACGGCGGCCCAGACGCCCAAGGGCACGGCCAGGCACAGCGCGATGGTCATGGACATCACGACGATGATGGCCGAGGCCACGGCCTTCTGCGCCAGAAGCTCGGCGATGGGTTTCTTGAAGATCAGCGAGGTGCCCCAGTCCCCGGTCAGGATCCCGCCGATCCAGTTGCCGTATTGCACCAGAAGCGGGTCGTTCAACCCCAGCGACTGCCGCAGGCCCTCCAAGGCCTCGGGGTTCGACTGGGTGCCCATGATCATCATCGCCACGTCGCCGGGCAGGATGTTGGTGACGGCGAAGGTCACCAGCGTGATCAGGAACAGCGTCAGGATCACCGACAGAAGCCGGTTCAGGACGTAGGTCATGAGGAACACCCGGGGGAAAACCGGCGGGCCAACAGCGGCCCGCCGGAAAGGGTCAGGCCGAGAGCCAGACCTTGTGGAAGTTCAGGTTCGACCCGTTCGGATGCACCACGGTATCCAGCCCCATCACCTTGGGCTGTGCGCCGATGGTGCCGTTCCGGAACCACAGGACGATGTCATGCGCCTCGTCCCAGATCTGCTTCTGCACGGCCTTGTAGACCTCGGCCCGCTCGGCGTCGTCCACCGTGACGCGGGCCTTTTCCGTCAGCTCGTCGATCACCGGGTCCGAGATGTTGCGGTAGTTGAACGCGCCCTTCGAGTTCCAGACCGAGTAGTAGAGGAAGTCGCTTTCCCAGAGCGTGAAGAAGTTCATCATCGTCATCTGGTAGTCCTTGTCGACCCAGCACTGGCTGAGCCAGTCGGCCCAGGTCAGCTGCTCGATGGTCAGGTTGACGCCCGCCATCTTGAACCATTCGACGAGGATCTGCGCGGTTTCGATGTGGTAGGGATAGTTCGTCGTGGCCTTGAAGACGATGTTCAGGCTGCCTTCCGGATAGCCCGCCTCGGCCAGGAGGGCCTTGGCGCCTTCGATGTCCTGCGGACGGGGGGCGAGGTCCTTGTTGTAGGCGGCATCCGTCGGGAAGCTGGGCGAGGCCGTGGTCGCCCCCTGGCCCCAGAGCGCGCCCTGCATCAGCGCTTCCTTGTCGATGATCATGTCGAAGGCCACGCGGACGCGCTTGTCCTTGAAGGGTTCGAAGGTGTGGTTCATGTTGATGAAGTCGAAGTTCAGCGGGAACCACTTCTTCACCTGCAGGTTCGCATCGCCCTCGATTTCGCCCACGCGGTCCAGCGGGATGTCGTTGATCATGTGAAGCTCGCCGGTGCGAAGGCCGGTGAGGCGGGTGGTGGGTTCGGTGATCTCGCGCGCTTCCACGGCGTCGAGGAAGGCGGGGCCTTCCCAATAGTCGTCGAAGCGGGACATCTTGACGACGGTGCCGACCTCGTAGCTGTCGAACTTGAAGGGACCGGCGCCCATCGGGTTCGTCCCCTGCGTCGGGCCGCTGTCCACCGGCATGACGACGCCCGCGCCGTTTTCCGCCAGGCGCGACAGGAAGGGCGCGTTCACCGCGCTCATCTTGATCACCACCGTCAGGTCATCGGGCGTCTCGATCGCGGCCACGTTGTTGAAGACCTCGAAGTTCACCGCGCCGGTGGCCGGGTCCTTGCAGCGCTCGAAGGAGTATTTCACGTCGGCCGAGGTCATCGTGGCGCCGTTGTGGAACTTGACGTTGGGGCGCAGCTTGAAGGTGTAGGTCAGGCCGTCCGGGGCCACTTCGAAGCTTTCCGCAAGGCCGGGGATGACCTTCAGGTTCGCGTCCACCGTGACGATGGAGGAATGGATGTTCTGCAGCACCCGGCCCGAGGACGCCGTGCCGGTCTGGTGCATGTCCAGGTTCTGCGTCGTCTCGGAATGGCCCCAGATGAGGGTGCCGCCCTTGACCGGCGTGTCCTGGGCCAGCGCTGGCAGGGCGAAGCCGCCCATCAGCACGCCGCCGCCCATCACCGCCGTCGAGTTCAGAAGGAAGTCCCTGCGCTTCATGTCGTTTCCCTGTTGGTTGGCCGCTGTCGCGGACTTTTGGTGGAGGGCCTCTGCGGCCCGTTCTCTTGCCCGCATGGATTGCGGGTCGTCTCTTTACTCCGGCAGGCCGGGCCGTTTCCCGGCCACGTCCAGTGCTGCCTCCAACGCCATGCCAAGGCGCAGGATCGGTCCCTCGTCGAAGAGCCGCCCCCAAAGCGAGATGCCCTGCGGCACGGTGTAGGTCTTGCCCCCTGCCGCCTCGCCCGTCGTCAGCTTGCCCGACGCGAGCGAGGCGGGGCTTCGGGTCCCCAGTTCCTCGAAGCCGGCCCGCAGATGCAGGCAGGGGTGTCCGGTGAAGTTCGACGCGATCAGCATCGGCCCGGTCATGAAGGGTCCGATCAGCACGTCGACCTCCCGGAAAAGGCGGTCCAGCGCCTGCATCACCAGGTAGCGCAGGCGGTCGAGCTGGACGTGGTCCACCGCCGACAGGAAGCGGGCCTTGCGCATGGCGTTGGGCCAGGCGGCGGCGTCCTGCCAGGTGAGGGTGTCGTCCTGGTTCGTGAGGGTGAGGTCCTCGAAACTGGCGGCGGCCTCGGCGAAGAGGATGTTCATCAAGGCGCCGTAGGGGAGGTCGGGGAGGGAGGCCTCGACGACCTTCACGCCAAGCTTGCGCATGGCGGCAAGCGCGGCATGGTCCACCGCCGTCGCGCCTTCCCCGAAGGCTTCGGGCAGGTAGCCGACGGTCAGGTGCTTCCACGCCGCGCTGGCGTCAAAGACGAAGGGCGCGGCGATGGTGGACCGGTCGGCCGGGTCCGCCCCGTTCAGCGCGGCGAGGACAAGGGCGGTGTCCTCGACCGACCGGCAGATCGGGCCCACCTTGTCGAGCGAGTTGCAGAGCGCCATGCCGCCCGCCCGGCTGACCCGTCCGAAGGTCGGGCGCAGGCCCGTGGTGCCGCAGCGCTGGCTGGGCGAGGTGATCGACCCCAAGGTCTCGGTCCCGATGGCAAAGGCGCAAAGCCCCGCGGCCGTGGCGCTGGCCGAGCCGGCCGAGGACCCGCTGGAGCCTTCGTTCAGGTTCCACGGGTTCCGCGTGACGCCGCCATACCAGATGTCGTTGTAAGCCAGCGCCCCCACGGTGGTCTTTCCCAGCAGGACCGCCCCCGCCGCGCGGAGCTTCTTCACGATGGTCGCGTCGCTGTCGGCGATCCGGTCGCGGAAGGGCTCGGCCCCCCAGCCGGTGATCGTGCCCTTGGCGTCGAACAGGTCCTTCAATCCGTAGGGGATGCCGTGGAGGGGGCCGAGGTTCACCCCGCCACGGGTCAGTGCGTCGGCGGCATCGGCCTCGGCCAGCGCAAGGTCGGGCGTGACTTGCGCCCAGCATTCGAGCTTCGGGTCCAGGGCCGCGATCCGGTCGAGGTAGATCTGGGTCAGGCGGCGGCTGGAAAGCTGGCCGGACCGGATCCAGGTGGCGAGGTGCGTGACGGGGGCGAAGGCGATGTCCTCGTCAGAGCGGGGCAGGGGGGCGGTCACCGAGGACAGCTTCAGCGCATCCATCCCATGCGGCATGGCGAAATCCGGCAGGCGGGGATCGAAGCGCATCGCCATCGGGACGTGGTTCGCCAGCGGCACCGCCCGTCTGGCCAGGGCCGACGCGATCTGGCCTTCCAGATTGTCCAGCATCAGCTGCCGCTCGGCCGGGGTGTATTCCACCCCCATCAACTGCTCGGCCGCTGCGATGGTCTCGAGGGTGATCGCGCTCACGTCAGTCTCCGTCCGGGGTAAAGATGCGCTTCAGGTTGTCGGCAAGCGTGGTCAGATGCCGGCGCATTGCCGCCTCTGCCCCCGGCCCGTCGCCGGCTTCGATACGGTTGATGATCTCGACATGTTCGGCATGGCGATCCTGCAGCGACCGCATGGAGCGGGCCTTCTGCCGGACGCCGCGCCAGTCGGGATTGCCCCGGATCTCGTCGATCATCGAGAAGGCGGTGAGCAGCGGCTTGTTCTTCGCCGTCCGTGCGATCAGCCGGTGAAGCGCGCCGTCCCAAAGCTCGATCGTGTCTGGCTCGGTCGCCTGCAGGATGCGATGCGCCAGGTTGCGCATCCGGTCGATGTCTTCGGGCAGGGCGTGACGCGCCGCCATCGCGGCCAGAACCGGCTCGATGCAGAGCCGGGCCTCCATCACGTCGACCACGCTGGTCTCGCCCACGATCTCGGCTGCAAGAAGTTGCGTCTTGTCGGGGGGTTGCCCGGCGAAGGTGCCCTTGCCCTGCTTGCGCCAGATCAGCCCCTCGGCCAGAAGCGATTCCAGCGCCGCCCGCACCGCCCGGCGGCCGACGTCCATCCCCTCGCTCAACTCGCGTTCGGTCGGAAGCCGCCCATCGACGGGCAGCGAGCCCCCCTCGATCAGGGCCAGAAGCCGCGCCCGCACGAAGTTGGCGCTGTCATTGACCACAGAGTTGCGGCGGGGTGTCGGCATAATGCGAACCAATTCCAGATTGGTTCAAACATCACGGGTTCTGAGTCCGATTCTGTCAACGGAAATCTCGTCGCCGGGGCGGTCATTCTGGCCGCCACCGCTTCGAGGTTCGGCATTTGCTGAAAAATGGACCAGTGAGGTGCTGGCTGTATCCTCGATGGGTCGCATCCGAACCTTTTCGCGAAAGCGCACCGGGAGGCCCACTTTGCGTGTGAACGTGCGGGGCCCTTACCCGAGCTTCGCGAGTTGAGAGATCGGTGAGCGCACGAAATGTGCCCGGTAGACCTTGGAGAAATGCGAGGTCGTCGTAACGCCCTCGGACCCGATGGGCACGACGATGCGCCGGATCGACACTGCCCTGGGCGGCAACCGGATCATCACCCGCACCTGCGCCAGCTTCCTGCCGGAGATGGAGGCGTCGGACGCCGCCCTGAAGCGGACTGCCGCCGTCCACGCCCGCAAGTTCGCCGACCGCTTCCCCCAGCTTGCGGGCGTGAAACAGGAATACACCTGGGCCGGCCACCTCTGCCTGACCCGCAACGCCGTCTCCATCGCGCGGGAACTGGAGCCCGGCCCCTTTGCCGCCACGGTCTGCAACGGCCTTGGCATCGCGCGGTCGACCCTCACGGGCATCGCCGCCGCCGAGCTGGCGATGGGCCTGACCTCCGACGTGACCCGCCACTTCGCGGGTGAGGCGGAACCGGCGAAGCTGCCCCCGAAACCCTTCTCCACCCTCGGCGCGAATGCCTTCCTGCGGTTCAAGGAATGGCGGGCGGGGCGGGAGTGACCCATCAGGTAGGGTGGGCAACCTGCCCACCCTACGAACAAGGACCAGGAAATGACCTTCAAACGCATGATCACCGCCGTCGACACCCACTCCGGCATCCCGATGCAGGAACCCGTCACCGAGCTGACGCTGGAAGCCCCCGCCGGCTTGATCCGCGTCCGGGCGGACTGCGCAGGCGGCAAGGTCAAGTCGGTGACCTTCCGCAACGTCCCCGCTTTCGCTGCGCATCTGGATGCGATGATCGACGTCCGCATCGGGGCCGAGTCCGCGTGGATGTGGGCTGGGGTGGCATGCTCTACGTCATCGCCGACGTGCGCCAGTTCAAGGGACTGGAGCTGAAACCGGAACACGGCGGAGAGATCGCCCGCGTCTCGGCCATGATCCGGCAGGCCGCGCATGAGCAATTGCCCGTCGCCCACCCGGATTACCCGGGCGTCGGCATCACCATCTCCCAGCTCTCCGGTCCGTCGGAAGACCCGAAGGTCGACTGGAAGAACGCCGTGACGATGGCCACCGGCCCCCTGCTGGGACGACCCGGCCACCTGGACCGGTGCCATCGACCGCTGCCCCTGTGGCACCGGGACCTGTGCCAAGATGGCGGTGCTTCATGCCAAGGGAGAGCTTCCGCTTAACCAGGATTTCCGCCACCAGGGCATCCTTGGAACGGTGTTCACCGGGCGGCTGGTGGAAACGGCTCAGGTCGGGGACAAGGCGGCGGCGGTGCCGACGATCTCGGGCCGCAGCTGGATCTACGGCTTCAACACGCTGGTCCTCGACCCCGAGGATCCGCTGCCGAACGGCTACACGATGGGGGACATCTGGGCGTGACTTCGCTGAGGCGACCAGAAGCCTAGGACGCCCGACGCCCCTGCACCCAAACGCTGCGAACCGCTCCGGTGGTGCCGATCCTAGCTACGCGAAGAAGATCGGCCCGGGCGTCCTGCCGGATTTCACCCCGGTCCTCCAACCCAACAGCCTTTGCAGGTGCTCCGGTTACCGCCGCAATTCCGCGCGGGAGGTCGCCCCACAGGTCCCCCAGCATCAGTGCAGCGGAAAGCAGCGAGGACGGGACATAGTCGGACGATACAATGTGCAGCAGGTCCGCTTCGGCCAGGTCGCGGGCGGCGACGTTGCCGGAATGGCTGCCGCCGCGGATCAGGTTCGGCGCGCCCATCATGACCTTGATCCCGTGCGCGGTGCAGGCTTGGGCGGCCTCGACCGTCGTCGGGAACTCGGCAAAGTGCGCGCCATGTTCGGCCGAGCGGGAGACGTGGCTGACCTCGGTGTCGTCGTGGCTTGCCAGCACTGCACCATAGCGGCGGGCGGCCGCGACGGCGGCGGCCTCGTGGACCGCGCCGTGGCGGGCCTTCAGCGCCTTCTGCGCGGCGACATGCGCTTCGAACTCGGCGTCGCTCATTCCGCGCTTGCCCATGACATACTTGCGCAACTGCGTGAGATCGCGGAACTGCCGCTCGCCAGGCGTATGGTCCATCAGGCTGACGATGCCGATCCGGTCCTCGGGGCCGAACTTGTCCAGCTCCTCGACGAGGGTCTCGGAACAGACCTCGGCACGCAGGTGCAGGTAGTGGCTGATCTTCAACGCGCCCTCCGCCCGCAGGGCAAGAATCTCGTCCGCCAGCACGCGCGCATATTCGCCGTAGTTGGTCTTGGCGTCCGATACGACCGAACCCACCCGCAGTGCATCGAACACCGTCGTGATGCCGACGCTGGCCAGCTCGGCGTCATGGGCGATGATCGCGGCGGCATGGGGCCAGTCGACCTTGGGGCGCGGCTCGATGTGGCGTTCCAGGTTATCTGTGTGCAGCTCGATCAGCCCTGGCATGACCAGGTCGCCGCCGCAGTCCTCGGCCCCGAGCGGAACGGAGCGTCCTTCGGCAATGTCCGCGATGCGCCCATCGACCAGGCGCACCTGCCCGCGCAGGGTCTCGTTCGGCAGGACCAGGGTTGCATTGGCAAGGATGGTGTCGGGGGTCATGTGGTCCTCTTGGGTCTTGCAGTCGGTGTCATCTCGGCTTCTGGTGACATCCAAGCGTCACGCGCGTGTGACAAAACCGGGCTACCCCGACGCGCATGGACCAGATGAAACGATACGCCGTCTATTACGCGCCCCGGGAAGGGGCCTTTGCCTTCAGAGCCAACGAGTGGCTGGGCCGTGAACCGGGCAATCCGCGCGACTTGCCGCAGACGGTGCTTCCCGGGATCGGCGATCCGCGATCCATCACGGCAGAGCCGCGCCGCTACGGATTTCATGGCACCATCCGCGCGCCGTTCCGCCCTGCGGACGGGGTCGACGAGGACCTGATCTGCACCACGGTATCCGATCTGGCGGCACGGCTTCGCCCGGTCACCTGCGAGGGCCTGCGCGTCGAGGTCCTGCATGGCTTCATTGCCCTTACCCCGCTGGGTTGCGAGGATGCGCTGCTTCAGCTTGGCGCGGCGGTGGTCGAAGGGACGAATGATCTTCGCGCCCCCCTCACGGAAGCCGAGATCGCCCGCCGCCGCCCCAATCGGCTGTCGTCCCGCCAGCGCGATCTCCTGGACCGCTGGGGATACCCGCACGTGATGGAGGAGTTCCGCTTTCACCTGACCCTGACCGACCGGCTGGACGAACCCGAACCGGTCCGCGGGGCATTGGCCGACTACTTCGGCCCCGTCCTGCCACGCCCCTTCGTGATCGAGGACCTGTGCCTCTTCGGAGAGGATGCCACTGGCCGTTTCCATCTGATGCACCGCTACGCCCTCTCCGGTTGAAGTGCCGCCAGCAGTCGCGCGGCACCGACCTCGGGACTGGCGTCGTTCACCACCGTCTGAAAGCCGATCCCCTCGGGCATTTCGAAAGCGGCGCGGGACAGTCGGTCGCGGATGTCCGTGGCCGTCTCGCGCCCCCGCGCGGCGAGGCGGGACGCAAGGACGATCTCGGGCGCGGTCACGAGGATCACCCGAAGGCCAGGGAAGATGCGGACGGCGGCAGGCAAGGCCGCGCGGCTGCCGTTGAAGATCACGTCGCCGGACCCTGCGATCTGGTCCCTGGGGATACCGTAGGACAGGCCGTGCGCCTCCCAGGTCAGGGCGAAGTCGCCGCGCGCCTTGCGCTGGGCGAAGTCCTCAGGTGTGACACCCTCGAAGTCCTCGCCCCCGGCCTCGGTTGGGCGGGTGATGACCCGGCGGACGAGGCGGAGGTCTGGTCGGGCGGCCAGTGCGCCGCGGATCAGCGTGTCCTTTCCCGCGCCCGAAGGGCCTACGATGGCGATGATCATGCCGCTGCCCGCGGCGTGAAGCCGGTCACGTCGACCAGCCGGTCGCAGACGCGGGCGCGGGCCGCTTCGTCGTGGAAGATGCCCAGGATCGCGGCCCCGCGCGCCTTGGCCTCTTCGATCAGGGTCAGGACGACCTCGCGGTTGGTGGCGTCAAGGCTGGCGGTGGGTTCGTCCAGAAGCAGCGCTGGATAGGCATGGGCGAAGCCGCGGGCGATGTTGACCCTCTGCTGCTCGCCGCCCGAGAAGGTGGTGGGTGAGAGGGACCAGAGCCGTTCGGGAATGTTCAGGCGTCGCAGAAGGCTCGCCGCCCGCGCGCGGGCTTCGTCGCCCGAAGTCCCCAGTGCCAGGAGAGGCTCGGCCACCACGTCCAGCGTCGGGACACGGGGGACGACGCGGAGGAACTGGCTGACGTAGCCCAAAGTGTGCCGGCGAAGCGCGATGATGTCGCGCGGCGCGGCGGTGGCGACGTCGGTGTTGCCCACAACGATGCTTCCGCCAGCGGAAAGGTAGTTGCCGTAGACCATCCGCATGAGGGTGGATTTCCCGGCACCCGACTGGCCGGTGAGCCCTACGCATTCTCCCGGCCTGACGGTCAATGCTGCCCCCGCCATCACCGGGATCACTGCGCCGCCCTGATTGTGGAGGGTAAAGCTCTTGGACAGGTTCTCGATGTGGATCATGGGGTTACACCTGAAGGACGGATGAGACGAGCAGCTGGGTATAGGCGTGCTGCGGGTCGTCGAGGACCTGGTCGGTCAGGCCCTGCTCCACCACGCGGCCCGATTTCATCACCATCAGGCGGTGGGCCAGCAGGCGCACGACGGCAAGGTCGTGGGTCACGATGATGACCGACAGGCCAAGGTCGCGGACGAGGCCGCGCAACAGGTCCAGAAGCCGGGCCTGTACGCTGACGTCGAGGCCCCCCGTCGGTTCGTCCATGAAGACAAGGCGCGGCGAGGTGACGAGGTTCCGCGCGATCTGCAGCCGCTGCTGCATCCCGCCAGAAAAGGCCGAGGGCCGGTCGTCCACCCGGTCCGCCGCGATTTCCACCCGCCCGAGCCAGTCGACCGCCTTGCCGCGGATCTGGCCAAAGTGTCGGGCACCGACGGCCATCAGGCGCTCGCCCACGTTGCCGCCCGCCGAGACTCCCATCCGCAACCCGTCGCGCGGGTTCTGGTGGACATAGGCCCAGTCAGTCCGGGACAGGCGACGCCGGTCGGTCTCGGACATCCCCAGCACGTCGCGGCCGTCATAGCTGATCCGGCCAAGGTCCGGCCGTTGGTGGCCCGCGAGACAGGACAGGAGCGTGGATTTCCCCGAACCGCTTTCCCCGACGATCCCCAGCACCTCGCCGGGATGAAGGTCGAAGGAAACATCCGCACAGCCGATGCGGGGGCCATAGCGTTTCGTCAGGCCCTCGACCTTCAGAAGGGGCTGATCGGTCGCCACCAGCTTTTCCACCACTGTCATGCCGCGCCCTCCGGTTCGGGCGCCCAGAGACGTCCCTTCATTCCCTGCGCCCGTCGTCCGGCGCAGAAATCGGTGTCGGAACAGACGAACATCCGCCCGCCCTGGTCGTCGGTGATCACTTCGTCGAGATAGCTGTCCTTCGCACCGCACAGGTCGCAGTGGTGGGGGGCCTTCGAGGTCTCGAACGGGTGGTCGTCGAAATCGAGGCTCACTGCCTCGCTGAAGGGTGGCAGGGCATAGATCCGCTGCTCGCGCCCTGCACCGAAGAGCTGGATCGCCGGGTTGCCGGACAGCTTCGGGTTGTCGAACTTCGGGATCGGCGAGGGGTCCATCACATAGCGGCCCTCGACCTTCACCGGGTAGGCGTAAGAGGTCGCGATCTGGCCGTGCCGTGCGATGTCCTCGTAAAGCTTCACATGCATCAGCCCGTATTCCTCCAGCTCGTGCATCTTCCGCGTCTCGGTTTCGCGCGGTTCGAGGAAGCGAAGCGGTTCCGGGATCGGGACCTGGTAGACGAGGATCTGGCCCTCGGTCAGCGGGGTCTCGGGGATGCGGTGGCGGGTCTGGATGACGGTGGCCTCTGTCGTCGCTTCGGTGACTTCAACCCCGGCAGTGCGTTGGAAGAAGCGGCGGATGCTGACCGCGTTCGTGGTGTCGTCCGCGCCCTGGTCGATGACCTTCAGCCGGTCTTCGGGCACGAGGCAGGCCGCCGTCACCTGCACCCCGCCCGTGCCCCAGCCGTAGGGCATCGGCATCTCGCGGCTGGCAAACGGGACCTGGTAGCCCGGCACAGCGATGCTCTTCAGGATCGCGCGGCGGATCATCCGCTTCGTCTGCTCGTCCAGGTAGGCGAAATTGTAGGCTTGATCGGTCATCAGATCGTTCTCCAGTCCGGATCGGTCGTCCAGCCCGGCAGCTGGATGACGAAGTAACTGCCCCCGCCCGCCGGCTGGTCTTCGGACCGGCTGATCGGCCGGCCAAGGCAGGCGCAGCGCAGGAGGGTGCCCACGGCGCCGTGCGATACGATCAGGATGTCGCCGGTGGCCGCATCCAGTTCAGCGAGAGTTCGGACGGCCGCCACGATGCGTGCCTGCGCCGCGCGGGCGCTTTCCCAGCCCCGGACCCGCTGATCCGGGTGGGCGAAGAAGGTATCCGCCATCGCCTCGAACTCTGCCGAAGGAAGGTAGCCGGTCGCCGAACGGTCGTTCTCGCCAAGCGAGCATACGACCTTCGGCTCCAGCCCAAGGTGGGCCGCATGGATGGCCGCCCCGTCGCGCGCCTTGCGTTCGTCACTGCAGTAGACCGAGGTGACCGCAGCAAGGAGGGGGCTACGAGAGAAGGTTTCGTGCCGTGACCGCCCGAGTTGGTTCAGCGGCCAGTCCGGCACGGGACGCAAGGGGTCGATCTCGACCTGCGCATGGGTGACGAAGATGATCCGTCGGGACGCTTGGTCCGGCGTAGTCATTCCGCCGCCTCCTGCATGGCCATCGCCTCGGCGCGCAGCTTGCGGACCAACTCAAGCTCTGCCTGAAAGTCGACGTAGTGGGGCAGCTTGATGTGTTCGAGGAAGCCCGTGGCCTGGATGTTGTCGCAGTGCATCAGGACGAACTCCTCGTCCTGCGCAGGGGCGCCGGTGAAGTCCTCGCCCAGTTCCTGCCAACGCAAGCTCCGGTCGACGAGGGACATGGCGATGGCCTTCCGTTCCGACTGGCCCATGACGAGCCCATAGCCCCGGGTGAACTGCGGCGGTTCGCTGCGCGAGCCCTTGAATTGGTTGACCGTCTCGCATTCGGTCAGTTCGATCTCGCCGATCTCGACCGCAAAGCCGAGTTCGGGGATCTCCACCTCGACCGCCACGGTGCCGATGCGCAGTTCGCCCACGAAGGCATGGGTCCGGCCGTAGCCGCGCTGGGTGGAGTAGGCCATCGAGAGGACAAATCCCTCGTCGCCCCGGGCCAGTGCCTGGAGACGGAGGGGGCGGTCGGCGGGAAGCTCCATCGGCTCCCGCGTAAGGTCGGGTGGCGTTGCGTCGGACGCCTCGGCGGTTTCGATCAGGCCATCGCGGTTGAGGAAGCTGGTGACATGGGGAACGCGGGTTGCCCCCTCACCCCGGCCCTCTCCCCCGAGGGGAGAGGGAGGCGCGCTGCGCGGCGTCTCACCCTCGGCCATCAGGGTGAAATCCAGCAGACGATGCGTGTAGTCGAAGGTCGGTCCGAGCACCTGGCCGCCCGGCAGGTCCTTGAACGTGGCGCTGATGCGCCGGTCGACGGTCATCGCGGCCGTCTCCACCGGGCGCGAACCCGCAAGGCGGGGAAGCGTGGTCCTGTAAGCGCGGATCAGGAAGACCGCCTCGATCAGGTCGCCGCGCGCCTGCTTGATCGCCAGCGCGGCGAGGTCGAGGTCGTAAAGCGAGCCCTCGGCCATCACCCGGTTCACCGCCAGCCTCATCTGCTCGCGGATCTGCGGAATGGTCAGCTCGGGAACGGCCGGGTCGCCCCGACGTTCGTCGGCCAGCCACTCGTGCGCGTTGTCGATGGCGCGTTCGCCACCCTTGACGGCCACATACATCAGATCGCCTCCACGCGGGTGGACCGGGGCAGACCGGCGATGAGGTCGCCGGCGGTGAAAAGCGCGTCGAACCCCAGGGGGAAGAGCGCCCGGTTCGCGCGGAAGGCCGCCGTTTCGGGCAGGTTCAGCCAGGTGGCCGTCTCGATCCCGGGACCAGTCAGGGTGGGGCCGTGGTTTACCAACCGGTCCACCTCGACGATCAGCGTGGCCGAGCGGTCGGGATAGTCCGGCAGGCCGATCCGGAAGCGGGTGACGGGCTGCAAGGTGTCCCAAGTCCCCACCGCAAAATCGGCCTCTTCAGCGGTAGAGATCGGCGCGCCGATGTGGAAAGCGACCCAGTCGCGGACCGACGGGCAGTCGGCGGGACCGGCAAGGTGCAGGCGCGTCGTCGGGTCGGTCAGGACGAGGAGAGCCGTCCCGGCAGCAATCGACAAAGGTTCGGGAGGAATTGCACCCTGGATCCGACGGATCGTGCCGGGGCGCGCCATCGCCTCGAGGATCTCGCGGAAGGCGCGGGCGGACTGGACGGGGGCTTCGGTGAAACCGCCTTCGAGGGCGTCGTTCAGTCGTGGGGCGTTCATTTGTCCTCTCCCCGGACCATGGTGAAGAAATCGACCTTGGTGCCGGCTGCCTTTGCGGCGCGGGTGGCACGGGCGGCTTGCGCCTCGGTCTCCAATGGGCGCAGGACTTGCTCGGCCAGTTCCGCCGCCCGGTCGGTCTGCATCAGCGCATCCACCGCTGCTGCACGCAGCGCATGGGCCTTGTCGCGACCCTGCACCCAGGCGTGACCGACCTCTCCCGTCTCCAGCCGGACCGAGGCACGGGTGACCGTCATCTCGCCAAGGTTGAAGGCCGCCCCGGTGCCGCCAACCCGACCCCGCACCATCACCGCTCCGATCTCGGGCTGGCGCAGGACGTGGTGGGGAGGCAGGTCTGGGAAAAGCAGGACCAGCCGAGCCGGCGGGGCCTTTGCAAGTGTTGCCATCCAGGTCTTGCGGACAAGCGGCGCTGCGTCGGTCATCGTCATCTCGACAGGTTAAGGGGGTTGTCTAGCTTCCTATACAACTATACAAATCTTACCTGACGCACGACCTTTGGCCAACCGAAGAGTTGTGAATTTTTGATGACAGGAGAAGCGCTTGGCTAAAGACACTCTCTGGTCGGCGATTGCGACGACGCTGACCGATGAGCTCCAGGCCGGGCATTACCGGCCCGGGGACAAGCTGCCGACCGAGGCCGCCCTTTCGGCACGTTTCGGGGTGAACCGCCACACCGTGCGCCAGGCCTTGGCGTCGCTGGCGGAACAGGGCCTTGTCCACTCCCGCCGCGGGGCCGGGGTGTTCGTGGCGCAGAGGCCCACCGACTATCCCCTGGGTCGCCGGGTCCGCTTCCACCAGAACGTGCTGGCAGCCGGCCAGACCCCTTCGCGCCGGATCGCCCGGGCCGAGACCCGCCCCTGCGACTCGGAAGAGGCGCGGGCACTGCGGCTGAAACCGGGCGAGGCGGTGCATGTGGTGGAAGGCGTCTCGATGGCGGACGGGCAGCCCATCGCGACTTTCCGGTCGGTGTTCCCGGCAGGACGGTTCCCCGCACTTCTGGCGCGCGTGCAGGAAACCGGCTCGATCACCCAATCCCTCGCGGCGTCCGGGCTGCCGGACTACACCCGGGCCGAGACACGGCTGACGGCGCAGTTGGCCGACCCGGTGCTTGCTGTGGCGCTTGCCGTGAAGGCTGGTGCACCGGTGATGCGGACGGTGGCCGTGAATGTGGACCCAGGCGGCAAACCGGTGGAGTTGGGCACCACCTGGTTTGCCGGGGAGAGGGTGACACTGACGGTGGCGGATCAGCCCTGATATTTCTCCAGGAACGCCTCGGCCTTCAGCGCACGGAAATCGAGGAGCGCGGCGCGGAGGCGTTCGTGGCTCCAATCCCACCAGGCCAGCGCCATCAGCCGGTCAGCGATGCCGGGGGCGAAGCGGGGACGCAGGGGTTGGGCCGGGATGCCGGCCATGATCATGTAGGGCGGCACGTCCTTGGTCACGACGGCTCCCGAGGCAAAGACGGCTCCTGCCCCGATGGTGACCTCGGGCTTCACGATGACGCCGTGGCCTAGCCAGGTATCCGGCCCGATCACTGTCCGGCGGCTGGCGCGATGGGCCATGAACTCTGCGTCGTCGGGAATGTCGTCCCAGTAGCTCGTCGAGCGGTAAAGGAAGTGGTGCAGGCTCGCATTCTCCATCGGGTGGTCCGTTGGCCCGATCCGGGTCATTGCGGCGATGTTGGCGAACTTGCCCACGGTGGTGTTGGCGATGTCCGACAGCCGGTCGCAGTAGGCATAGTCCTCGAAGCTCGAGTTCAGGACGCGGCTGCCTTCACCCACCTCGCACCAGGCACCGAAGGTGGAATTCACGATCATGCAGCCGGGATGAACGAAGGGCTCGGTGGCGGAGAGTTTCGGCACCTTACGCCCCCTTGATGAGCTTGCGGCGCAGCCAGCCGGAGAGGCTGTCCATCAGCATCACCATCAGCACGATCAGGACCATGTAGTAGGCGACTTCCTCCCAGTCCTTCTGGGTGATGATCGCCTGGGTCAGAAGAAGCCCGATCCCGCCGCCGACGATGGCGCCGATGACGGTGGCGCTGCGGGTGTTCGATTCCAGGTAGTAGAGGATCTGGGAAAGAAGAACCGGCGTGATCTGCGGGATCACCCCGAAGCGGGCGCGCTGCAGGGTGTTCGCGCCGGTGGACTGGATGCCCTCGACCTGTTTCTCGTCGATGTTCTCCAGCGCCTCCGAGAAGGTCTTGCCGAAGGTGCCCGCGTCGGTGATCGCGATGGCGATGGCCCCGGTCATCGGCCCCGGCCCGAAGGCGCGGGACAGGATGATGGTCCAGATCAGCCCGTCGACGCCCCGGATGAAGTCGAAAACGCGGCGGGCGGCAAAGCGCAGGGGGCCAAGCGGCATGAAGTTCCGGGCGGCGAGGAAGCCCAGCGGCAGCGCCACCAGCGCGGCGGTCATCGTGCCGAGGAAGGCCATGAGGATCGTCTCGAAGATCGCCCAGGCCACGTCGCCATGCCGCCACATCTTGTTGGTCCAGAATTCCGAGGCCATGTAGCCGAGGTTCGTGCGGTCCGGGTCGATCCGGTCGCCCGTGGTGGCCAGGACGACCAGCTCTCCGAACCCCTTGCCGTAGAACGGGCTGTCGAGCGTGAAGAACCACAGCTCCCAGCCGGGTTCATACTTGAAGGTCTCGACCTTGGACCGGGAGTAGTTGAAGCGCCCCGCCTCGGTGGTGACCGAGACCTTGTTCTCAGCCACGGAAATCCAGTCGGGGATGGGCTCGGGAGCGGTCAGGACGGGCTTGCCGCCCTCGGGCCGGATGTCGATGGTGCCGTAGCCGGGAACCACGTAGCGCGCGCCCTGGTCGTCGTAGGTGACGATGTGACCTTGCCCGAGGTCGATGGTCGTCGTTGCTCCGACGATGGTCACCCAGTCGGGGAGCATGCCGTCGGGATAGGTCCCCTTGTTCTCGCCCTCGATGGCGACGGTGACCTTGTCGGTCCGGTTGTCGCGAGTGACATGGGTCTTGTGCGACCAGAAATCGCCCAGAAGGATCGCCGCATTGTCGAAGCGGGCGCGTTGGGCGAGGCCCGCAAGGTCGAAGCTGATCGCCGCATAGACGAGGTAGGCGATGATCGCCGCCGGGATGGCGAAGGCCAGGCGGCGTTTCCGTGTGAAGCTGGCGGTGACGGTGTCGGCAAGGCTGGGGGAGAGGGTGGCGGTCATTGGTGCGGCCCTTGGGCTGGCGTGGGTGCCCCCCACCCCATCCCTCCCCCACGCGGGGGGAGGGAGGCGCGAGGTGGCAGAGGTTGCGCGACGGGGCGGCGAGGCGGGACATCAGACCCCCTTCACCAGCTTCTGGCGGTAGCGGTCGGAGATCTGGTCGATCACGACGATGGTCACGAAAAGGAGCGCGAAGATCGCCACGACCTCGTCATAGCGCCCCTGGCCCCATTGCATCGCAAGCTTGAGGTCGTGGCCGATGCCGCCCTCGCCCACGAAACCCAGGATCGCGCTGGCACGCACGTTGATCTCGAACCGCAGGAGCGCGTAGCTGAGCCAGTTCGGCGCGACCTGGGGGATCACGCCCAGCCACATGCGCTGCGACCAGTTCGCCCCGACCGAGGCCAATCCCTCGACGGGCTTCAGATCGGCGTTTTCGGCCACTTCGGAGAAGAGCTTGCCCAGGGCGCCGCCGGTGTGCAGCGCGATGGCGATGACGGCGGGGACCGGGCCGCCGCCGAGGATGTAGATCAGGACCAGCGCGATGACGATCTCGGGGATGGCGCGCAGGCCGTCCATCGTGCGGCGGAAGACGGGGATGAGGGCGGGCCAGCGGGCAAGGCCGCGGGTGGCCAGCAGCGAAAGCGACACGGCCATCAGCGCACCGATCAGGGTGGCGACGGCGGCGATGTTCAGCGTCTCGATCAGGGCCGGGATGTGGTCCCAGAAGATCGCAGGCAGAAGGGCGCGCTTTTCCCAGGCTTCCGACAGGACTTCGGACGGGAAAGCGAAGATCTGGTGCAGACCGTCGAGGAAGCCGCCGGCATTGCGGTCCTCGGCCAGCGCCCAGCCCGAGGCCATGAGCGCCACGAAGACGACCAGAAGGATGCCGCCATACATCCGCTTGCGGCGGACCATGTCCAAATAAGCCTCGCGCGGGTCGGCAAGGTTGGGGCGTCGACCCGGTTCGGGTCCGAATGCGGCGTCTACCATGAAGGGGTCCAAGAAATGGAAAAGGCCGGACCCCGGGGAGCGTCGGGGTCCGGCCGGTGGGATGGCTCAGGTGCCTTCCTGCATCTTCCGGGCGGCGAGGATGCCGTCATAGGCCTTGTGCTCGACCGGGACGAAGTCCTTTGCCTCGCCCGCGGCGACCGCATAGGCGCATTCGGGGTCGGTTTCCCAGAGGTTCGCTGTCAGCTCGGTGACCTTGTCCTTCACGTCCTGCGGCAGAGCCTTGCGGACGACCATCGGACCTTCCGGGATCAGGGTCGAGCGCCAGATTTCCACGAGGTTCGACATGTCGACGAGGCCCGCGTCGGCGGCCTTGCGGAAGGCGCCCGAGTTGTAGCCGTCTTCCCAGTTGCCCAGGCCGTCGGCCCAGCTGACCCCCGCGTCGAAGTCGCCGTTGGCGACGCCGACGATGGTCTGCTCATGCCCGCCGGACATCTTCACTTCGCCGAAATAGGTCTTCAGGTCGCCATAGTTGGCCGCCAGTTCCGCGCCGGGCACCAGGTAGCCCGAGGTGGAGTTCGGGTCGGCGAAGGCGAAGACCTTGCCCTTGGCATCCTCGATCGAGGTGATGCCGGTGTCCTTGCGCGTGAAGCCGATCGAGTAGTAGCCGGTCGAGCCGTCAACTTTCTGCTTGGTGAGCTTGACCTCCACCGCTTCCGGGTCGGTCAGGTAGACCTTGGCGTAGGCCGAGGCGCCGAGCCAGGCATAGTCGAGCGTGCCACCCAGCAGTCCCTGGATCACGCCGTCATAATCGGCCGGGGTGAAAAGCTTGACCGGGACGCCAAGCTCGGCCTCGATCTTGGCGCGGAAGCATTCGTTCGAGGTCAGGCGGTCCTGGGCGTTCTCACCGCCGAGGATGCCGATGTTGAATTCCTTGATCTCCTGCGCCGTCGCGGCAGAGGCGAGCAGGGCAGCCAGGGCGGTTGCAGTCAGCAGCTTTTGCATGGGGTCTCCATGAGGTTGTGGCCGGATGGCCGGGAAACGAGTGGGCGGGTCACGACAGCATGAGGTCCGCGTAGGTGCGGTCCGGGCTGGTGTCGGTGGGGATCGAGGTCGAGGTGGCGGCCTCGTTGAAGCTGGCGTCGGCGCCGTAGATGTCGCGGGCGACGCCGGTGGACAGCTGGTCGGGCGTTCCGTCAAACACGATGCGGCCGTCGCGCATGCCAATGACGCGGTCGCAGTAGCGCCGCGCGGTGTCGAGCGTGTGGAGGTTGGCGATGACCATGCGCCCGTCTTCCACGTTGATGCGCTTCAGGGTGTCCATCACCACTTGCGCGTTCATCGGGTCGAGGCTGGCGATGGGTTCGTCAGCAAGGATGATCTTCGGGTCCTGCATCAGCGCGCGGGCGATGGCGACGCGCTGTTGCTGGCCTCCGGACAGGGCTTCGGCCCGCTTGGTGGCCTGTTCGGCGATACCGAGGCGGTCGAGGATCTCCAGCGCCCGCAGGATGTCGGCGCGGGGCCAGAGGTTGAACATCGTCTGCAGGGTGGAACGGCGGTTCAGGATACCGTGGAGCACGTTCGAGGCGACATCCATCCGGGGCACGAGGTTGAACTGCTGGAAGATCATCGCGCAGTTGGACTGCCAGGCGCGGGCCTCGGAGCCCTTCAGGGAAAGAACGTCGCGGCCCTCGACACGGATCTGACCTGCAGTCGCGTCAAGCAGCCGGTTCATCATGCGCAGGAAGGTGGACTTCCCCGCGCCGGAGCGGCCGATGATACCCACAAAGGCGGGGCGGTCGATCTGGAAGCTGATGTTGTCGACGGCGGCCTTCTGGCCGAACATCCGCGTCACGTTTGCCACTTCCAGCATCGGTGGTCCCTTCGCTTTGGTCTGGGACGGTCCTAGCGGCTGGATGTGACAGGTCTCCGAAAGCTGAATGAAGCTTGTGTGACGCTACCACTTCACATGGCGGGGCCAGATGTAGGTCTCGTCGATGTCCTTCAGCGCCGGCGCGGCGAGCGCCATGCACCGGCGGCGAAGGTTTGCGGCGATCTGGTCGCGGTCAAGGTGAGCAAGCTCCGACGCTGCAATTGGTGCCCCGATCCGCAGTTCGACCGGGCGGCCCATCCGGCGGCGGGTTTCGTGGAAGATCAGCGCGACGCGCAGCGGGTAGGACGTATGGCTCGCGATCTGGAAGAGGCGGGAGTTCTGGCCCGCGAAATGCACCGGCAGGGTCGTGACGCCGGGGATCGTTGCCAGTCGCCCGACGAAGGGGTGCCAAGGGGAATCCACGGCGCGACCGGTCAGCGGCTTGTTCGCCGTGGCCACCCCGCCCGCCGGGAAGACCGCGACGACCTTCCCTGCCGCCAGAAGCTCGGCTGCCCGACGGCGGGTCTCGGCGGTCAGGCGGCGCGCTTCGGGCGTGCCCGAGAAGTCGACCGGAAGAAGATAGGGATCAACCTCCGGCACCCGGCAGAGGAGGCTGTTCGTCAGGATGCGGACATTGCCACGAAGCTGGATCCCCAGGTGACCGAGGGTCAGGCCGTCCACCACGCCGAACGGGTGGTTCGCCACCAGTAGGAGGCCGCCTGTCGCTGGAACCGATTGCAGATGGTCCGCCCCTGCGACGACCTGCGGCGTGATGCCGAGCTGCCTCAGCGCGGCCGAGAAGGCGGGTACGCCCGGCAAGCTGTCGCCCCAGGCCCAGTCGAGGTAGAGCCGGCGCAGTTTCGGTTGGCCGGTCAACGCCTCGACCGCGCGGATGAGGCCACGGCGAAAGCGGCTCTGGCCGGGGTGGGCATAGGTGAAATCGACCTGCGGGGCGGCGGGCAGCGTGGTGAAGTTGGCAAGCGCGTCGAACATCGGGCTCTCCTTAGAGGGCAGGCTCGGGTTGCGGAACCAGGGGCAGTGCGGAGTAGCCGGGGCGACCGGAGACCCATGTGCGCAAGGGTGCCGGGACTTGGCCATCGGGCCAGTCGAGCAGAAGGAGGTCGGCGCGCTGGCCGGGGGCGATGCGGCCGCGGTCGGTGAGGCCCATCGCACGGGCGGGGTTCAGGGAGACAAGCTTCCACAGCGCAGCCAGAGGAGCCACCCGATCTGCATGAAGGCGCACCATCGCCCCCAGCATCGCGGGGTAGAAGTAGTCCGAAGCCAGGATGTCGCACAGCCCGCGCGCGATCATCTCGGCCGCGCCCGGGCTGCCCAGATGACTGCCGCCGCGCATCGCATTCGGCGCCCCGAGGATGATGGGGTCGCCAGCGTCGCGGGCAGCGAGAAAGACGCGTTCGTGCATCGGGAATTCTGCCACAGTCGCGCCCAGACCGCGGTAGTAGGTGCGGGTCTCGACCTGACTGTCGTCGTGGGACAGCATCGGTGCCTTCTGCGCCCGGGCCAGCTCGGCGATGCGGGCGATATGGGCGGGAACCTCGGGACGCCGGTCCCAGACGCGGGTGAGAAGAGCCACATAAGCTTCGGGCGAGACATTGGCGCGGCGTGCCTGGTCGGCCATTTTCTTCAGAAAACGTGGGGCGTCGAAGGGAGTGACCGGGTAATCGGGCACATGGTCGAAGGGCCGGTCTTGCAGGGCAAGATCGGGATGCAGAAGCATCGCGGTGGTATGGTCGTTGAAGGCCAGCGCCGGACGGTCCGGTCCGGCAAGAACATGGACAATCAGGGGCTCCGCCTCTTTGCAGAAGGTTTCCCACCTGAGCTGCAGGCGGTTCTCGGCGGTAAGGCGCGGGCGCAGGGCCTCCAGCACGCGAACCACTTGCCATCCGGTATCGACGCTGCGGAGGCCCGGCTCCCAGCTTAGCGTCAAGGCGTGGTAGGCGGTGGCGATGCCGTTCGCGGCCAACTGGCGGTCCGTTTCCAGCAGCGCGGTTTCCACCGGCACCATCACACCGGGACGCGGCATGATCTGGCGTTCGAACGCATCGCCGTGGACGTCCACGAAGGCCGGGGCAAGCAGGCGACCCCGCGCGGGGATCACATTCGCCCCGTCGCGCGCCACGTCGATCCCGGTGATCCGGCCGGCTTCGATCCGGATCGAGGCGACCTCCACCCGGTCTTCAAGAATGACGCGCGCGCCTTCGATCAGCTCGGCACTCATGCCAGACGCTCCGCCAACAGGTGCCAGTGCCAGGAGCCGGGCTTTTCATGCGGGCGGTCGAACAGAGTGAAGACCTCGAATCCCCACATCAGCGAAAGAAGGTCGGGCGCGGTGCAGAAGTAATGCGGGTGGACCTTGTCACCCGGGCCCTCGAAGACCCAGGTGTTGCGACTGATCTCGCGCCCCTTGGCCTTAGCCTGTTCGACCGGCAGGCGGCGGGCCGACAGCATCGTCGCCATGAAGGTGCCACCGGGCCGCAGGACCCGGGCGACCTCGGCCAGCGTCCGCCGGACGACGCTTTCGTCGCCGTGGTAGATCACGTTCCAGGCGAGCACATGGTCAAAGCTGGCGCTGTCGAACGGGAGATCCGTCATCGGGGCCTGCACTGTCTGGACGGTAAGGCCCTTGGCGAAGGCGGCGGCAGCGACGGCGGCGGTCGCGGCCTCCGACGCGTCAAGCGCGGTGACCTCGTGCCCCGCTTCGACAAAGGCCAGCGCGTGGCGGCCGATCCCGGCGCCGAGGTCCAGGATCCGCGACCCCAAAGCCAGCGTGCTGGCATGGTCGATGGCCCAGGGCTCGGGCATCGCCCAGGGGCTGGTGCCATCGGCTTTCTGCCATTCCGCATTCCAGTAAAGATGCGCGGTATCCGTGACCATCCGGTTCATATCAGCTTCCTTCTGATCCAGCCCGAGCCCTGCTCGACGGCGATGACCAGCGCGAGCATCATCAGGATGATGGCAAGCGCCTCGTCGTAGTTGAAAAGGTCGAAGGCGACCTTGAGATCGACCCCGATGCCACCGGCACCGACCAGCCCCAAGGCGGCCGACCCCCGCACGGATTTCTCCAGCGCGAAAAGCGAGGTGGCGGTGAAGGACGGCAGGCAGGCGGGGATCACGGCAGACCCGATGATGCCAAGCCGCGAAGCCCCGATGGCGCGCAGCGCGTCCTGTGGACCGGGGTCGGTCTCCTCCATCACCTCGGCGAAGAAGCGCCCTGCGAAGCCGATCTTGTCGACCATGATCGCCATGACGCCGGCGGCGGGGCCAAGGCCGACGATGATGATGAAGATGATCGCCCAGACCAGGTCCGGCACCGTGCGGAAAAGCGCGATCACCGCGCGGGCGGCGTGACGAATGATGGGGTGGGGCGAGAGACGGTCCGTGGCAAGGATCGCGAAGGGGAACGCAAGGATCAGGCCCAGGAAACAGCCCGCGACGGCCATCTGCAGCGTTTCCAGAAGCTTCCAGCCGATCGGGACAATTCGGGTGAAGTCCGGGGGAAACATCTGCGTCAGCATCCCCGACGGCGCGAAGAGCCGGGCAAGACCGCTGCCCAGCCTGTCGAGGGGCGGCGCGGTGGCGGCGACCGAGGTGGCCACCAGCGCCAGGACGGCGAGGAGGGCCGCGTATTCCGCAAGACTGCGGTGCTGGAAGCGGGTGGTGGTGACGGTGGTCATGCGGCCTCGGCGTGGTCGAAGAAGTGGCGCAGGCCGGTGGCGTCGGCGCGGCTGGTGGCCGTGTCCAGTGCGATGCGGCCATTGGCGAGACCGAGGATCCGGTCGGAGTAGCGCAGCGTGTGCTCCAGCCGGTGCGAGATCACGAGAAGCGAGAGCCCGTCGTCGCGGACAAGGTTCAGAAGAAGGGACATGACCTCTTCCCCCGTCTGCGGATCAAGGCTGGCGTCGGGCTCATCGGCCAGGATCAGCCGCGGACGCTGCATCAGCATGCGGGCAATGGCGACACGCTGCTGCTGGCCACCCGAAAGGCTGTCGACCCGGACGAGCGCCCGCTCGGCCAGGCCCACGCGGGAAAGGCAGGCCATCGCCTCGTCGCGGACGGCGGCGGGGGCAAGCGACTGCACCCAGACGCGGGGGCCGGACATCCTGGCCTGGACACCGTGGATGACGTTCGACAGCGCTGATAGCCGGGGAACAAGGTTGTGGCGCTGCCAGACGATCCCGACCTCGGCCCGGACCTGGCGCAAGGCCCGGGGCGCAAGTGCGGTCATGTCGCGGTCCAGAAGCCTGATCTTGCCCGATGTCGGCTCGACCAGACGCACAAGACAGCGCAGAAGGGTCGACTTGCCCGACCCGTTGGCGCCGATCAGCGCCGTGGCCTGTCCGGCCGGAAGCGTGAAGTCGAGCCCGCGCAGGACCTCGCGGCCAGGGAAGTCCTTGGTCAGGCCAGTGACGGAAAGGACCGGCTCTGCCAGGGCAGAACCGGCCAGCGCCTGTGGGGAGAGAGGCGCGTTCATCGCGGGATCACTCGCCCACGAACTCGGTGAACTCGGTGATGCCGATGTTCTTGAACATCTCGCGCACCACGTCGTAGTCGGAATTCGTCACGGTCGGGTTGAACTTGCCGCCGATGTATTTGGCGTTTTCTTCCGTGCTGGTCAGCGCGGCCAGGATCTCCGTGCCGTGGTCGGCAAAGGCCTTGCGGACAGTCTCGACCACCTCGGGCGCGACCTTGGACGAGGCAAGGAGGATGTCGTCGGGCAGTTGCTCGCCCTTCACGAGGACGCGGAACTTCTGGTCGGGGAACTTCTCGGTGATGCTGTCGATATGGGTGCGGTTCAGGCCGATCCCGGCGATCTCGCCCTTGATGAGCGCCTCGACCGCGACGTTGCGGTTCAGGAACACGGGCTCGTAGTCGACGGCATAGGTCAAGCCGGCTTTTGCCAGCAGGTCGACCGGCCCGAGGTGCTGCGAAGTCGATCCGATCTCGCCGAACGAAATCTTCTGGCCCTTCAGGTCAGCGGGGGCCTTCACGGCGCTGCCGTCCAGAACCACGACGGTCGAGTAGTAGTCCGGGCGCACCCAGGTCACGACCGGCTGGGCGTCCAGTCGGGCGTTGAACACCACATACTCCGCCGGGCCGGTCAGGACGAAGTCGATCTGGTCAGCGGCCATCGCCTCGACTGCGACTGTGCGGCCGGAGACCGGGAAGAATTCGACCTTCAGCCCGGACGCGGCCTCGAATGCCTCCTTGAACGGCCCCATCTCGCGCTGGAGCGCTTCCATTCCGTCGATGTCGGTGACAGCGAAGCGGATGGTGTCCTGTGCAGCGAGCGGGGTCGCTGTGGCAAGACCGAGAACCACGAGACCGGAGGCAAGCAGATGCTTCATTTGGCAAGGCTTCCTGTTCAAGTTGAAACTGAACAGGTGGTAGCACCTAGGGATGACAGAGAAGCGACATCTGCTTCACAGCGATGCAACAGATATTCGCCGACCGCACGGACCCATGGGTCTACTAAAGGCGCTGCCCACGAACGAGTTGCTGGCGAGGGTTGAAGCCGCGCTGAAACGGTAGGCGACCCGCCAACTGCGGTCTCTGTAAGCGTGTGCTTCTCCCCGTTGTGGATCATGCCGCCGATCGCGCGACCGTGGAACATGGGAGTTACGGGTGCCCCGGATCGGCTGGCGCAAAACGCATCTCCCTCGCTGAGTCCGGTTCTTTCTAGGACTTCGCTACTCTCCCGCACGACCGGTGCCCCTGGGGATGTCGAGCCATTCCATGCGTGGACGACCATAGTCAGGAAGTCTTGGACGCCCTATTCAGTGTTGTTAATCGCTTGAACCCCACAGGGACGCAGGATCAGGTGGCACGAAGGGGCTCAAGCTCGGTCCCGTCGCAGAAGTGAGACCCGGGCTTCTATGGCATGACTACGGATCCGCAGACCCGCACGCAGATGGGCAGGCACTTGGTCTTGTAGCTCCCACGTGACCGTGATCGGGCTTTCGCCTGTCCGGGCTTGGAAGCGAGGTGGTCCGCAGTAGAGGAACGATGCGCTTCGCCATTGCCGCGCTAACCGTTGTGCACGATCCGGTGGTCGCTCGCGCATAGTTTGGTCGTCCTGCACTCATCAGAGCGATTAAACTGTCACGACGAGTCTGAGCGGCATTCCCATTAGAAGCAGTGTCTTGGGGACGCTATCGGCAAGCATGGTTGTTCAACACGTGCTGAAGGAGTAAACTGCTCCCTACTCGGACATGCGTCACCACCCGTGGGAGGCCGCCATGTATCGCACGATCCTTCTGGCCTATGATGGCTCGTTGGAAGGTCGACTTGCGCTTCGAGAGGGTGCGCGTCTCGCAAAACTTTGTCAGGCTCGCGTTGTTCTCGTCGCAGTGGTCGAGGTGGGCCCAGAAGTCTACGCCAGCGACTTTGGCGCGATCTACGCTTCAGCGGACCGCAGCCCCGGGGTGCAGAAGATCCTGGACGAGGGTCTGGAGCGCCTGAAGCGAATGGGCCTTTCTCCGGAGGGACGGCTTGAGCGAGGTGCACCCGCAGAACGTATCACAAGTGTCGCCAAGGACGTGGCAGCTGACCTGGTGGTCGTAGGACATCACAAACAGGGTGTCCTGGCTCGGTGGCTGAATGGTTCGGTGACCACAGACTTAAGCAACATGCTCGCCTGCAGCCTCTTGGTCGCGCGACTTGAAGTCACGGAGGCGGAGCTGTTCACAGCGGGTGCGGATAATCCGCCCCGCTGAAAAGAACATCAGCATCGCGGATCTTCACACGACGAGCTGGCGCAAGGCTCTGACGATAAGCAGTGCCTGGGGAGTGCAAGAACCACACCGACCTGGTCGTCAACTAGGTAAGTCGAAGGAAGTCTGCGCGAGCCGAACAACGGGCTCGCGCAGTCGCTCGATCATTTGCCCGGCGGCACCACTCGCATGACAAATGAAGGTGCGGGTTCACCTGGCGCGACCGGTCCGGGAACTTCGTTCGCCACTGGATCCAGTGATTGCAGGTAGGCCGCGATCGCGTAGGCGTCCTCGTCGCTGAGCGCCGATAGGTTCGGCCAAGGCATGACCGGGACGAGTCCACGCCCCTCTGGTGTGGCGCCGGTGCGGATCGCGGCGACGATCTGGTCCGTGGTCCAGTTTCCGAGTCCGGACGCGTCGGGCGTCAGGTTCGGGCCGTAGAAGATACCAAGGCCCGGGATCTCGAATCCCACCTCCGACCCGCCCAGGAAGCGCGTGTGGTCGGGCTGGCCCAGGAAATAGCCGGGCGTGTGGCAGTCACTGCAGCCAGAGATCTGCACGAGATAGCGGCCACGTTCGAGTTGCGCCTCGTCTGCGCGGGAGGTGCCGGGGATCAAGACGGCCAGGAGGAGGGAGATTGCCGAGGCGAGAAGCTCGGGCTGGCGGCCGTGGCGTGGGGTTCGGAGTTTCCTCATCGTCGTCTCCATTATTCCGCGGCCAGCGCAGCGGTGCGGATGTCAAGCGCGTCGCGGACACCACGACCCGCGAACAGGCCCTTCGGGTCATGGATCCGGGCGAGCGCGGCGATCCGGTCAAGGACGGCGGCGCTCAGGCAATCCTCCATCCGTCCGGGACGGGCGAGGTCGGCGTGGCCGACGTAGCGGCCCGTGGTGACGGGGGCCAGCCGGTCCATCCCCTCGCGGAGCCAGGCGAGGTTCGCCGCGTCGTCCGCGGGCGACGTCCAGGTGCCGTGCATGATGCCGCAGACCGGGCCAATCCGGGACAGGGCCGCATCGGGCAGGTTGCGCGTCAGGGCCGAGTTCCGGCCGTAGATCACGCCGATCGCGTTCGACATTGCCGAGGGCGCCTCAACGACCATGCGGGCCAGGCCTTCGAAAGTGGTCTCGGGGTCCTGGCTCCACAGGCAGTCGACGCCATAGCGCGCGCCGTCGGGGAAGCTTTGGTCGACGATCGCGTAAAGGGTGGCAAAGTCGATAGGTGTGGCGGGAGTCATGGTAAGCGCGCCCGCGGGCACCATGTCCCCGACGTTGCGGGCGATGCCGGTGATCTCGGTCATCGAGCCGCCGTAAACGGATAGTATCACCGTGGCGAACTTTGCATCGCCCAGGCCCAGGTGCGGCGGGGCCGCAGCCAGCGACAGCGAGATTTCGGCATAGCTCGGCAGGACATTGGCGAGGCGCTTCATGCTGGCCGTCACATCGGCCACGCGGGCGATCGGATAGGTCCAGGTGCTGACCGCCATCGCGGGCGGCAACGGCATGAGGCGGAGCCAGAAGCGGGTGACGATCCCGAAGAAGAGCGGTCCCGCCCCGCGCAGCGCCCAGAAGATGTCGGCGTGCTGGGTGGCGCTGGCGATCACCACGCTGCCGTCGGCCAGCACGACCTCGGCCTTCTCGATCAGGTGGCAGGCCGGGCCCCAGGTGCCCTCGTTCCAGCCGAAACCGCCGCCGAGGAGATAGCCGCCCATCGCGACGTCGCCGCAATGGCCGACCGGGAAGGCAAGCCCCTCGGCCGTCAGCGCCACCGAAAGCGCCAGGTTCTTGGCCGCGGGTTCGATCTCGGCGATGCGGGACAGGCGGTCGATGGACACGGCGTTCAGCGCAGAGAGGTCAAGGGCCACCCCGTCCTGGAGCGCGATCGCCGACCAGTTGTGTCCGCCCGACCGCGCCGAGACGCGATAGCCATTGGCTGCGGCGTAACGGACGGCGGCCTGGACATCGGCGGTCGAGGTCGCCTGGACGATCACGCGAGGGGTCGCCTGCGGCTTGCGCCCGTTCCAGACGAACCCCTCGTGCGCGGCGGCAAAACCCGCCTCTCCCTCGGCGATCACGGTGCCGCCGACCTGAATGCGGAGATCTTCAATATGCATGGTCAAGTTCCTAGCTGATATATGTGTGGGTGCCGGGAATACGCCGGCCAAGGCACTGAAACGCCGGCCTTTTCAAGGCCGTTAGTCCAAGAGCATCGCGAAAGGGGCAGCGCCTCTCCGGGCCACCCTTACGGTGCCGGATGCTGGCCATCTGATCCCCGTCGCGGTGTTCAGGTGAACGGCTGCACACTTACTGTGCGAGGCGGCAGAGGTCTCGCTAAGTGTTTCGGCAAGGATCCTTAAAAGGTTCTTAACTGCCGAAAGCGGTTTGACGGGATCAGTCTTCCTGCAAGACTAAATTGGCCCGGACGTCCAGTCGAAAGCGCCCCCGGCCAGTCTTCTCGATTTGGATCTGCAACGCCTTTTCGCGAAGCCGCCGCTCCAGAAGCACGAGCCGGGCCTCGAGATTCTCGGCATGCGACGGCAGGCGCAGTTCTGGCGATAGTCGCAGTTCGCGGTTGGTGAACTCGCTCGCGCCCGTGGTGACATGCGCCCGGACCAGCTTCCACAAAATCGCCCCTGCGACGCCCTTGATGACATAGTCGCTTGCGGCGAAGACGCTGTCATCGGCAGCGTAGTGACGCAAGACCAGCGTATCGCTGTGTCTGCTTTGCGAATGCGATGCGACCAATGGCGGGACCTCGTCCTCGCCCGCAAGAGCTGCAGCGCTCGCGGACAGGGCCGAAGCGATGCATCCCAGGATGTCCTCCTCGCGATGCCCGAAACGCAAAGACTGGGTGCTTTCTGCAAAAAGCACCCCGGTCAGCTGGCGCTGCCAAAGCATCGGCAGTGCTATCTGGCTTTGCGGCTTGGACAGCCCGGGGAACGGAACAAGCCGACTTTCCGGCGCTCCCACCCCGGCTTCGGCGAGAACCTTGTCGCGCACTGCGCTCCCGTAAAGGTAGGCAGAAGACATGTGGTCGATGCGAATGGCAACCTTCTCACGCGCGGCCACGCCAATCACCCCGTCGCCGATGCGCACCTCCGCCCCGATACCAGAGGCGGAATAGCCCCAGGTCGCCACCGCATCCAGCGCGCCGCGGGAGTCGTCCGGAACAAGGATCATCAGATTGGTAATGCCGAGATGCCGTGCAATAGCGTCCAGGGTGAGGTCGAACAGCTCGCCCAGGGTCGTGGCGCGGGCCATGTCAGCCAGGACACGCCGCAAGGCCGGAAGCGCGGGGACGGGCGGTTGCGGGCGCACGAGCCGGGGCGGCGCGACGCAGCGGATCTCTCGAACACGGAAGATATCCGCGCCCATCGGCCGGAAGATGCTTTCCATCCCGGTATGCGAGGCAATCCCTGCGAGACGGGCCTTCATCGTCTCGAAGATCGGACCTTCAGATTCGGTGGCCTCAAAGTCGAGGTCGAGCTGGTAGAAGGCCACGGTCATCGGGTCGATCAGTTCCACCGATGCGAAGCGGGTCGAAAGAATGTTGCGCCGCGTCTTATTGAAGAACTGGTAGCTAAGCGCCACGCGGCCG
The DNA here is from genome assembly GCF_041913445.1 of Tabrizicola sp. Classification (GTDB taxonomy): domain Bacteria; phylum Pseudomonadota; class Alphaproteobacteria; order Rhodobacterales; family Rhodobacteraceae; genus Tabrizicola. The sequence continues at coordinate 34,070 of NZ_JAYSFG010000019.1, read as the reverse complement.
TGATCGACATAGTGGACCTGGCTGATGAACGAGACATTCGGGATGCCTGCGGGATCGACGGTCGCCAGCGTGGCGGGCACGATGCCATCGAAACAGTCGCGGATCATATCGAGAGTGACCGGCTCACCGTCCGCGTCGACGCCTGCAACGGGCTTGCCGTTCATAGCGCCCGTCCCGCGCCTGGCCCGGGGGTCTGTTCGAAAGCCTCCTGTGCCGGGAAGCTCAGGACGGACAAGGGCGAGGTGCTGTAGTCTCAAAAGGCCTGCACGAACCGGGGCGGCTCTCCGACTGCGGCCAAGATCTGGGCGAAGGCTTCGGTCTGCTGCCGGACATAGTCCTCGTCTTCCCGCTGCAGCTCTTCCGTTTTGGAGGAGAACCCTTTGATCTGGACGGTGCGATGCGAAAGCGGCGCGCTGAAGGTCACCGCGATCGGGCCGCCCGACCGCGCGGCTGATGTGATTGCCGTGTTGCCGTCCTCCACATAGACAATGCGGATCGTCCCATCCCCGACTACGCGCGCGGCAAGCGCTCGACCGGTGCGCGCCTGGCCCGCTGGCCCAGCGACTCCCATGACGATGCTGACCCCGCTTTCTATGAAGGCGGCGATCTGGTGGGAAAATCCGGCGCCATTTCTGGATGCCGTGACATCTTGGTTACGGATGTCTTCCGTAGATTTCCGCATCAGTGCATGACCCAGCTCATGCCGAAAAGGCTACGATTTCCGCAGCAGAGTCGCAAAGCCTGTTACGCATGTCGGGAAGACGGTTTCGACTGCTCGGGCCTTACGCAGCGGGGTCCGAACGCGGCTCCTTGTCCAGGGCTCGCCGTGGCCCGTCCTCAGTCCACGCGCATTGAGGAGGTCAGCGACCTCCTGGTGAGTAGGCTTCGAGTGATCCGGCACGTCGCGCAAGGTGTTGGCGATCTTCTTCACTCGGGCGTCAGCCTCGCGACTCATGCCCTGTGCGCCGGAAGTTTGCAGCTCCTTGATGTTCGGGTTTCCAAAGACGGCGCCGTCGCGCTTCTTTTTCGCCATACCCTCTTTCGTTCTCTGTGAAATCAGATCTCGTTGGTGCTGAGCTTTTGCGAACCGGGCACACTTTGCAGCTAGTTCGAAGTCTTCGCTTTCCTCGATCGAGAAGATGCGATCGCGACCAGGCAACTGCGTCCGGATAAGGTCAATCGCGTCAGCATTCCGGGAGAGCCGAGACCACTCCCAGACAACCAGAAGGCCATCTTGCTCACGGCACTTTCGCAGCGCCATCTGCAGACCCTCGCGATCATCCACGCTGGTTGCGCCGGCCCCTGTCCCAACATCGCGGTAAACATGCGTCACCGGACACTGAAGAGCCGCCGCAAACTCCCGGATCGCGATCTCTTGGGTGGCGAGACTGATGCCGTTCTTGCCCTGATCGTCAGTAGACACCCGCACGTAGCCGACGATCACTTTCGCGCCGTCGCGCCCGCCCACCGATCTCTTCGCCATCACCGACTCCATGCTTCCAAGCCGATGCCTGCCAGCCGTCCCGTAGAATGTGAAGAAGGATATTGGAGGATAATGTGCTGAGAGTGAGGGAGTGGGGGAGGCAGAGGGGTGTTAGGAGACCTATCCGATCTCCCCTAGGAGTCCATACACCGCGAAGGTGCGGTTTCCTGTGGCTGCCCATCGGATGTGGGAGGGCCGCTGGCGCTGGCTTGCGGACGCAGTTCAGGTCGGCAGCGCCACGCACGCTATCCCTCTGAAACTCGTTCTACACAGATAGCTACTTCAGGATCGAGCTATATCGGGTGCGCTCGATGGTTTCGGCGCACCGACACGACAATCTTGCTCTGGTCTGCCTTGTGGCGTTGCGTTCCGCAACACGGTCGCGACCTATGCACTAAATGCAGGGCAGCAGGTTTACCAACTCGCACTTTTCCAGGGTGGCCACGATTCTTGCATCATGAAGGCGGAAAGCCCTTGTTTTTCAGGGTTTAACACCTTCACCGTGGTGAAAACGAAAACCGGATTTCGTCGTTTTCGTCGCCGTTTCGAGAATCGTGTAAACCAGAACGCACCCCCAACGACAACCATCCGTAAACCTGCTGTAAACCTGCACGGGCCGCGAGGCCATGATGCCCATGCATGGCTGGGCACCTGGTCGCAGGCTTGCGGCCACCGGCTTAGTGGCCATCTTCCTTCGTGCCGCCGAAGAACTCTTTCATCGACATGCCAGCCGGGAAGTTCGGCGCCGGCACCTGATTATCGCAGATGATCCGCAGGATCTCGATCCACCGCCACTCGTTTTCAGTCAGTTGGGTATCCGGATGCATCCCGCTGTCGGCTACGATGCATTTGCCGTCATTACACGCCATGTGAGCGCTCATCGTCGGAGAGGGGCACGCTGAGCATCTGGACTAGGGTCCGCAGCATCTCTGGGCCGAAGCTTTGATCGATCGCCAAACGCACCATGAACGCGGGTTCCACCTCGAGTGCCTTTGCAAGCTGCGGGACCCGATCCAGCGCCAGTTTCGACGATCCTGTCTTCAGCATCGTGATGAAGTTCGCATTCCTGAACCCGGCTTCCTTCGCGATGTCAGCCTGGGTCTTGTGGTGAAGCTCGCCGATGCGCTGGTCAATGAACTGGGCGAGGCGGGTGGACGCGTAGGGTTTCGTGGGCATGTATTCTCCTTGAGAAATCAGCACGTTGTTGTGCGATGTTTCAAGATAGTGTTCGACAGTATGGGAAGTGCTTAGGGGTGATTGGCGAACGCACCTTTTGCGAGTGAGCTACTGAGGCGATCTAAGGCAACTTGGGACGGAGGCGGACCTTCGCCCCACCTCAATGCAGCCCGAACTCCGACATCAGCCGCTTTCGCAGCGCGACGAAGGCTGGAGCGCTGCAGTCGCGGGGAGGCAACAAGTCCAGCTCGATCAGCTGCGTCGAGAGGCTGCTGTCCTTCGACATGACCAGCACGCAGTCGGAGAGGAAGATCGCCTCCTCCGGATCATGGGTGACACTGGTGTATGTTCGGCAGTATCACCACCGCAGGAACCGATGCCCCAGCAATCCGCCGACCCCGCCAACAATACCTATCGCAAGTCCATACCAGGACAGAAAGAACAGCGGCGAGTCCTCCGCGCAATGCAGGCCGTAGCCCGCCGCCACGCCCGCACCGATTGCCACGCCAAGCAGAGCGCCGGTCAGGACGGGCCGCGTCGGAGCGGACCGGCGGAGGAAGGCGATGCCGATGGCCAGCGGAAGCGCAGATATCATTGCGATGGAGGAAAGACAGGCCAGCGCCGTCTGTCCGATCGCTTCGGCGACCAGCGCCCCATCAGCGGTCGCGATGCGGAAAAGGACCAATACGAATGCCAGCAGGACCGGAATGGCAAGCGGCCACAGGAGAACGCGCCCTTCAGGCCTTGCGGATGCAAAGGCCAACCAGATGGCCAACAGGGAGAGCAGCGCGGGAAGGATGCTCTTGGCCTGCACCGGCAGATGCGTCCAGGCGGAACCGAGATCGGGTCGAAGGCCAAATACGGCAAAATACAGGGCCAGTCCGCCCAGCATCAAGACCCCCAGGACACAACCCGCAAAACCCGGCGAAAACCGCGCGGGCACTGGGGTCGCCGCGAGGTCCCGGATAAGGTCTTCTGTGCTTCGCCTGGCCGTCATTTCATCATCCTTTCGGCAATCCCCGACAGCCGCCGCATCGCCCGGTGCAGCGCGACCCGCGCCGCGCCCGCCGTCATTCCGACTGCCTCGCCCGCCTCCTCGGCCGTCTTTCCATCCAGCGCAACCGCCCTGACCAGCATGGCGGATCGCGTGTCGATCAGGCGCAGCATCACTTCGGCATCCCGTCCGGACAGGGGAGCAGAACCTTCCTCCTCGGGCAGCACATCGGCAAACTCCTCGATCGGCAGATCGACCCTTGCGCCCCGCCGGCGGAACGCATCGACCACCTTGTAGCGGGCCAGCGCGTAAAGCCAGGGCCTGACCGGGGCATCCCGCCGCCACGTCTGCCGCTTCAGGTGGATCGCAAGCAGCACTTCCTGCAAGACGTCCTCGTGCTGATCCGGCGGCAAACCGTCACCCCTGCGGCGGATCACGGTGCGCAGCGTCGGCGTCACGGCAAGGAGGAACCGCGCGAAGGCGGCACCATCCCCGTCATTGGCGCGGGCCAGCAGCACTTCCCAAAGCTCGTCCTGCTGCAACCGACCCTCCCCCCCAGACGCGGCGAGCCTAGCCGAGGCGGGCCGCCCGGCACAGTCAATCCTTGTTGAAAGGGCAAAAGCGGCGGTCATGGGGCTGTCATCCTGCCGCGGCCAGGGCTGCATCGAAGAGGGCCTTGATCTCGGCCTTGCCCGTGCCCGCGACGATGCGCGCGATCTCCTCGCGCCCCTTCAGCGCGACCAGGGTGGACCGGCGCGGGATCTTCAGAGCGCGGGACAACTCACCCTCGCCATGTTCGTCCCAATCCACCACGATGAAGCGGATCTTCTGTGCATACTCCGGGTGCTCGGCCATCAGCTGCGCGATCACACGCTCTTGCGTCGCGCAGGTGCTGCACCAGCTGGCCCAGAAATCCAGCACCACCACCTCGCCCGCATCCATCGCCGCCTCGGCCAGACCGGGGGTGTAGAAGACCCGCTCCTCGGCCCGCAGCGGAGGGGCGAGCAGGAGGGCGGCAGAGGACAGAAGCAGCGTTCGGCGGTTCATGGGATGCCCTTCAGGTGTTCAGATGCTGACGGAAAGATCGACAAGCCACGCGGGCAGAAGACGGAGCGCGGCCTCGTCGAGGATGTGGTTCAGGCCGAGGAACGAGGCGGCCCCCACGGCGATGAAGACCCAGCCCATCACGGGCCGCGCACGGGCAGACAGCGCCACCGCAGGGCCCATGTGCCGCCTGAGCCAGCCGCGCAGGCCATAGGCTGCGGCAAGGATCAGCGTCGCCACTCCCCCGGCGAACGCCGCCATGACGGCGGCTGCGTGGCCAAGGCTTTCGCCGGTGCTGGCCAAGGCGATGGCAGCGCCCAGGGTGGGGCCGATGCAGGGGCTCCAGACCGCGCCCAGGAGCGCGCCGCCCGCGAACTCCGCCCCTATGCCGCGCGGAGCGGCGGCAATGCGGGCATCCGCTGCCGCCGCGATCCCGGCCGAGGCCATGGAGAACCTGCGTCCCAGCGCGGGCAGGACCATCACCAGCCCGAACCCCACCATGACCAGCGCCGCAAGGCGCGTGACGTCTTCGGGATAAATGCCTAATGCAGGACCGATGGCCGCCAGGCCCGTGCCGACCGCGACAAAGGACAAACCCATCCCCGCCGCAAGGGCCAGCGGCGCGCGCGGATCGGTCTGCAGGCTGCTCGCCACCACGATAGGCAGGACCGGCAGGACGCAGGGGTTGATCAGCGTCAGGAGCCCCGCGAGATAGGCCAAAGCCAGATCCATCAGCCCGTAGCCCTGCGGTCGATCCCCGCCAAATGGTCGGCCGACCAGCGCCCCGGCCCCCGCGCCACGACCGCCAGAAGCGGCGCGGCCCAGAGGCCATGCGTCATCCAGGCATCGGGATAGACGAAGATCTGGATCACCGCCGTCATGCCCAAGAGGCCAAGCGCCGAGAGACGCGTGAAAAGGCCAAGGATCAGCAGCACGGGCAAAAGGTGCTCGGCCACCGTCGCCATCACCGCCGCAAGTTCCGACGGGATCAGCGGCAGGGCGTATTCATGCTCGAACAGGAACCACGTGGAATCCTTGATCGCGAACCCTTCGACCTTCGTTTGCCCGGATTGCCAGAAGACGAGCGCCGGAAAGACCCGCAGCATCAGCGCGACCAGCGCGTCGGGAATGGCGGACAGGGTCAGGTTCAGCTTCCGGATCATCGCGCCTCACTCCTTTGCATCGACAATGGCCCCTGCCTGCATCAGCGACACGAGCAGCGGCTTCGGATCATGCCCCGCCTCAGCACCCAGCGCCTTGGCCGCTGCGATGGCCAGACCTTCCCCATCCAGAACCGCCCGCAGGAGCGCGGCATCCCCCGCGCCCACGGCCCGCACCGGCACCTGAAACGCAGCGTCCCGCAGGATCAGCGCGGTCTCCGGTCCCCTGGCCAACGCCAGACCTTCCCCGCCCGGCTGGTTCCGCGCCCAGATCGACACTGCTGGATGGGCAAGCGGCAAAAGCGTGACCGAGGGATGCAGCACCAGTCGCACCCGTCCAGGATCAGCCCCCAGAACGGCAGCCGGATCGACCGGCCCCCGATCCGCCGCATGGAACGCCTGCCCCCGCGCGAATTCGATCCGCGCCACATCCCCCAGATAGGGATAGGCCGCGAGCGGCGGAAACGCCTCCAGAAACCCGGCAAACCCCGCACCCCATTCGGCCAGAACCGGCGATCTCGGGCGGTCGGTTTCGGCATAGATCCGCGCCATTGCAGCAAAGAACGCCTCGCCCACCAACCGCCGGACCACGGGGAAACGGCTCGCCAAAGCCTCACCCAGACCCACGGCCACGTTGTTGCGATAGACGGCGAAGCGCCGCTCCACCTCCGCCGGATCGCGCGCCACCAGCCCGGCAGGGACCGCCCCGCCCCGCAGCGCCGCGTCGAAACCCGCGACGAAATCAGGATGCGCGCGCAAGGCCCATCCCTTCCTTCGCCAATATCTCGCCCGCCCGCGCCGCCTCGGCCGCCAATACGGGCCAGTCGGGCAGGTCATTGTCCCATTCGACCAGCGTCGGCAAAGGCCCGGCCCGTGCGATCACCTCGGCGAACAGCGTCCAGACGGGATCGGCCACCGCCGCGCCGTGGCTGTCGATCAGGAGCGGACCGGACGGCAGTTCTTCCGCGTCATGCCCGCCAAGGTGAACCTCTCCCACCAGATGCAGAGGGAAGGCCGCGAGCCATGCGCGGGGATCGCTGCCGTGATTGGTGCAGGACACGAAGACGTTGTTCACGTCGAGCAAGAGCCCGCACCCCGTCCGCCGCGCCACCTCGGCCAGAAACTCCGTCTCGGGTATCGTCGACTGCGCGAAACGCAAATAGGTCGCCGGGTTTTCCATGAGCATCCGCCGCCCCAGAACGGCCTGCACCTGGTCGACATGATCGCAGACCAGCTGCAGCGTCTCCTCCGTGTAGGGCAGCGGCAAGAGGTCGTTCAGATACTCCGCCCCGTGGCTGGACCACGCCAGATGTTCGGAGAAACCTTCGGGCTGATAGCGGTCGCAAAGGCGCTTCACCCGGGCCAGATGGTCACGGTCCAACCCTCGCGCCCCGCCGATGGACAGGCCCACCCCATGCACCGACAACGCATGATCCGCGCGGATCGCCGACAGGTGCGCATGGGGCAGCCCACCCGCGCCCATGTAATTCTCGGCATGCACCTCGAAGAAGCCGATCCCCGTCGCGTCGTCGCGGATCGCGGCAAAATGCTCGGGTTTGAAGCCGACACCGGGCATAGGGGGAAGCGAAGCTATGGTCATAGCGCGTCCGATAGATGGAAACGGGCGCGCGGACGACCCCCGCGCCCCCCGGGGTCAGGCCGTAGGAACAAACCCCTCCAGCGCCACGAGCGAGCCGTTCCGCGCCATGCCATCCTCGGCAGCGGGCAGTTCCATGGTCAGGCAGGTGCCCGCCGGAACCAGCTTCCAGGCATTGCCCTGATAGTCGACCTTCGACGTGCCGGCACAGGTCGTGCCCGGTCCCGCCGCACAGTCGTTCTGCCCGGCCAGTGCCACGCCGAAGCACTTCTCCATCTCTTCGGCCATCACGGGCGTCACGGCCACCGCGCCAAGCGCGCAGGCCAGAGAAGCACCAAGAACGAAGCGGGACGTCGTCGCAGTCATGTCAATCTCCCTGTCAAACCGGAAAGGCCATCTGCCCTTCACCAGGCAGTTCGTAGAGAGGGGACGGTGCGTTACGTCGGTCGCGGTTTCGTGATCAGGGATGTGTGAACGCGGGAACTTCCTCGTTCATTGACCCATCGAATTTCGGCTATGGGCCCAGACCCCGAACCAATGGGTGGATCTGATCGCCGAGGACATTGCAAGCCTCACGCGCGAGCTTGGCAACAAGACTACTCCGGTCCCTGACGCGATCGAGTGGCTAGCAGAATGGGCGCAGAACATCCGCACCGCGCAGAGAGGGCTCCTGCTCTTGACTGCGCACCGGTCCAAGGGACTGGAGTTTGATCACGTGGTCATCCTGAATGGCGGCTGGCAGGCCCTTTCGAAAGGCGAGGATGGAGAAGCACCGCGCCGGCTGTTCTATGTGGCGATGACGCGAGCGCGCCGGAGTCTCTCAGTCGTGACAAGCGGGTCGCACGCCTTCGTGCGCGCAGACAGTGAAAGCGAACTACTGCGAAAGGTTGAGACGCCACCCGGAGACCACCTGCCCGATCTGGATCAATACATTTTGCCAGACCTGTCGACCGTGGACCTTTCCTATGCGGGGCGGCTGCCCGACACAAGCTCGACACATGCCGCCATCGCTGCAGCGCAAGTGGCTTATCCTCGACTCGAAGCGAAGGGTGCTTGGGCGAATGTCCGGAAACTGGGCGCCGCCGGAGCGAACGCATCTTTCTCAGGCAAGGTCGGAGCCGTTGTGTGCTGGCGCAAACAGTCCTGCCGGAGTTCGTGTTTCGGAAAACTTAAGACGCAGCACACGACAGCGGAGAAAGATCAGCTTGCTGATGTCCACGGGCCGTATGCGTCTTGAGTGCATAAGGCTTCAACGCATCGATTACTCGCAGCTTTGCTTCCAGAGTGACATCACCATATCCATCACCGGCGGTTCGGCCTGCATGACCGCAGATCGCATCCACCACCCGATCTGAATAGCCTAGTTCACGCCCTAGGGTCTTGAACCTGTGCCTCCAGCCATGATTGGGCTGAACCCCCGGCGGCACGATTTTCAAGGACCCAAGCCATTCACTCAGGCGGCCGGACACTGTTCGTGCACCGGAGAGTGCGCTTGTCGTGGAGCTGGCCAAGAAGAACAGGGGGCCGTCAGGAGCGTTATCGACAAATTCGCCGAAGCCGAGATCAACGACCTGACTGTGAAGCGGCACATCGCGATAGATCCCTGTCTTCACGCTACCCGCGTCAGGTGTGATCCTGATAAACCTGCGACCGTTCTCGGTGCGAACGTCTTGTTTCCTGAGTTGGGTGAGCTCCGTCACCCTCGCGCCTGAGAAAGCCGCAAGGAGCGGCACCCAACGCTTGGCGGCTGCCGTCTTCTCACTCTCCTTTTCGCCTTTTTTGTAATCCATTGCAGCTTGAAGGATCGCGATAGCTTCCTGCTCAGTGAATCCTCTTTCTCGCGTCTGCAACCGCTTCGGAACGTCCTGCCTAACATCGGATGCAACGTTCTGCGGAATACGATCTTCACTGACTGCCCAGTTTAACACTGCACGCAGGGACGCCAGCCAGACATCTCGCACCGTTTTTGGGGACTTCGACTTCAGCAGCCGGTCGCGCCACAGCAGCACGTCCTTCTTTGTCAGCCGCCGTGCGTCGTCGTGCCTGAGAAACTTGCGCAGATCCGCGAACACTGGGGCCCAGCAGCGTTCTACCTCGGATCCTCGGCCGAGGCGCCTTCGCGATGCAATATAGTCATCGAAAAGGCCGCTGAGGGACACAGGAGGCAGGTCAGGGACAACTGGCTCCGCCGTAACCAGGATGGGGTGGACCGGCTGCCCGGTGAAACCTCCGTCATCTCGCGCGGCGACCCGTGTGAGCGCTTCATATTCTGCCGCGCACAACGCCATCGCCAGCTTCCGCCAGCCTTCAGTTCCGAACTCGACCGAGGTGTGCCCTCGACTACGAAAGTATTCGATCTGGTCTCCAACAAGTTCTCGGAACGGCCGCATATGTGTCGTCCACCAAAATGGACGAATAGGTCTCGCTTGATTCACGACCTTCCGAATCCTGATCTATGCGGATTCGATACAGGCGCAGGGCCATCTGCTCTGCGGAAAGTTCAAACGGAGACGTAGATCGTGGTCCGACGCCCGCGTCGGCCGCTCTGACTTCAGCCTGCTTGATCTGAACTGCAAGTCTGCGACTGCGCCGTGTATCGCTTTGGTCGCTTCTCGGTAGTCCGCACCAAGCGGCACCCTGAGCTCGGTCTTGCCCTCCAGGTAGCTTCGAAGATGCACCGGGACGACGAGTCTGGCATAGTAGCGCCCATCTCGCTCCAGCAGATACCTTACCTTCCTCGCCACGTCCGGAACCCGTTTTGTAACGCATTTTGTAACATCAGAATGGGCAGAAGCCCAACGATGCAAGGGTTTTCTTCAAGATCAAGGGGATAGATGGTGCTGCAAGAGAGGATTGAACTCTCGACCTCTCCCTTACCAAGGGAGTGCTCTACCACTGAGCTACTGCAGCGCCGTTGGTGGCGGGTGATTAGACGCAATCGAAACGGGGCGCAAGGGGGTAGGGGAGGGAATTCCGACCCTCTCTGGACCCACAGGCGACCTTGGGGTAGAAGCCTTCCCCATGCGCAGCCCCTCGGACACCTCGCCTGGCGAAAAGTCCCGGAAACCTGAACGCCCTGCCACCCGGGAAGACCGGCTGAAGGCGGCGCTCAAGGCCAACATGGCGCGGCGGAAGGCACAGGCAAGGGCTCGGACCGCCGAAGACGCGGCCGGGGAAACCGGGGACAAGGAGTAGGCGGATGGATTCGATTCTGGTGCGCGGCAACGGGGCGCTCTCGGGGGCGATCCCGATCGCGGGGGCGAAGAACGCCTGCCTGACGCTGATGCCAGCGACTTTGCTGAGCGATGAGCCGCTGACGCTGACCAACGCGCCGCGCCTGTCGGACATCCGCACGATGACGCAGCTCCTCCAGTCGCTTGGGGCCGAAGTCGCCAGCCTGCAGGATGGGCTGGTGCTGGCGCTGTCTTCGCATTCGATCACCAATTTCAAGGCCGACTACGACATCGTCCGCAAGATGCGGGCCTCGATCCTGGTCCTCGGCCCGATGCTCGCCCGCTACGGTGCCGCGACCGTCTCGCTTCCCGGCGGCTGCGCCATCGGCGCGCGGCCCGTCGACCTGCACCTCAAGGCGCTGGAGGCGATGGGGGCGGACCTCGACCTGCGCGACGGCTATGTCCATGCCAAGGCCCCCGGCGGCCGGCTCAAGGGCGCGGTGGTGGAGTTCCCCTTCGTCTCGGTCGGGGCCACGGAGAACGCCCTGATGGCCGCCACGCTGGCCAAGGGCACCACGGTCATCAAGAACGCCGCGCGGGAGCCGGAGATCGTCGACCTGGCCCGCTGCCTGCGCAAGATGGGCGCGAAGATCGACGGCGAGGGCACGTCCACCATCACCATCGAGGGCGTTGACCGGCTGGGCGGCGCGACGCACCAGGTGGTCACCGACCGGATCGAGCTCGGCACCTACATGCTTGTCCCCGCGATCTGCGGTGGCGAGGTGGAATGCATCGGCGGAACACTCGACCTGGTGGAAAGCTTTGCGGAAAAGCTGGACGCGGCGGGGGTTTCGGTCACCCAGACCAACCGGGGCCTCAAGGTTTCCCGCAAGAACGGCCGGGTGAAGGCGGTGGATGTGACGACCGAACCCTTCCCGGGCTTCCCCACTGACCTCCAGGCGCAGATGATGGCGCTGCTGTGCACGGCGGAGGGGGTTTCGGTGCTGGAAGAGAAGATCTTCGAGAACCGCTTCATGCATGCGCCGGAACTGATGCGGATGGGCGCCAAGATCGACGTACACGGCGGAACGGCCAAGGTTACGGGCGTCGAAAAGCTGAAGGGCGCGCCGGTGATGGCGACGGACCTGCGCGCCAGCGTCTCGTTGATCCTGGCGGGCCTTGCGGCGGAAGGCGAGACGGTCGTCTCCCGCGTCTACCACCTCGACCGCGGCTATGAGCGGGTGGAAGAGAAGCTCCGCGCCTGCGGGGCGCATATCGAGCGGATCAGCGCATGACCGATGCACGGTTCGAGGAGGGCGGCGAGGAACCGCTGCGGCTAATCGCCCAGGATGCCGAGGACCTGAAGGTTCTCTCCTCGCTGGTCCAGGATGCCGTCCTGCCGGTGACCGAACTGAAGTATGACGCAAAGCGCCGCCGCTTCGCCGCGCTGGTGAACCGCTTCCGCTGGGAGGACCGGTCCGAGGCCGAGCGCGTGGGCCGGGCCTATGAGCGCGTGCGCTCGGTGCTGGTGGTCGAGGATGTGCGAAAAGTGCAATCCTTCGGCTTTGATCGCAGCGGCAAGGACCTCGTATTGTCCGTTTTGTCCATTTCCTTCGAGCCGGGCGAGGACGGTACTGGTCGCCTGACGATGATTCTGGCCGGGGACGGGGCCATTGCGCTGGACGTCGAGGCGCTGGAAGTCCGGCTGGATGACGTCACCCGCCCATACCGCGCCCCCTCGGGCAAGGTTCCACGCCACGACTGAACCGGAGTTTTCGAAAACTCCGGACCGGAGCCTTCAAAGGCTCCGTTTCGATTTCTTTGAAGAAATCGGTCCCGGTTTCCCGGCTTGAGCGCCCGGCCCTCCCGCGCTATCTGACCCGCGACCAGCCGGAGGCCCCGATGCCCGTTTTCCTGAACACCGCCGACGCAGGCTTCGAAGCGGCTTTCCAGACGCTTCTCGGGCAAAAGCGCGAAGAGGCCGAGGATGTGGACCAGGCCGTCGCCGCCATCATCGCCGATGTCCGGGCCCGGGGGGATCAGGCCGTCATCGACCTGACCGCCCGTTTTGACCGGCTGAACCTGACCCCCGAAACGCTCGCCTTTTCCCAGGCCGAGATGGACGCTGAGATCGCCAAGGTCTCGACAGAGGACCGCGCGGCCCTCGAACTCGCGGCGGACCGCATCTGCGCGTACCACGTCCGCCAGAAGCCGCAGGACGAAAGCTGGACCGACAGTGCTGGAGCCACGCTCGGCTGGCGCTGGACGCCGGTCTCGGCGGCAGGGCTTTACGTACCAGGCGGCCTTGCCTCCTATCCCTCCAGCGTCTTGATGAACGCCATCCCGGCCAAGGTTGCGGGCGTGGAGCGGCTCGTCATTGCCTGCCCGACGCCGGACGGGAAGGTGAACCCGCTCGTCCTCCTCGCCGCGAAGATCGCCGGGGTCGACCAAGTCTACCGGATCGGCGGGGCGCAAGCCATTGCGGCCCTGGCCTACGGGACGCAAACCATCGCGCCCGTGGACAAGATCACCGGCCCCGGCAACGCCTTCGTCGCCGCCGCCAAGCGCCGGGTCTTCGGGCGGGTGGGGATCGACATGATCGCGGGCCCTTCGGAGATCCTCGTCATCGCCGACGGGGACAACGATCCGGACTGGATCGCGCTGGACCTCCTGTCCCAGGCCGAACACGACGAAAGCGCGCAGTCGATCCTGGTCACCGACAGCCCCGCTTTCGGAGACGCCGTCGCAAGAGCGGTCGCCAAGCGCCTGGAAACACTGGAAAGACGCGCTATCGCCGGGGCCTCCTGGGCGCAGCACGGCGCGGTGATCGTTACCCGCGACCTTGCCGAAGCGGCACGCCTCTCCAACCGCGTCGCGCCGGAACACCTGGAGCTTTGCGTGGCCGACCCCGAGGCACTGAGCCAGCAGATCACCCACGCCGGCGCCATCTTCCTGGGACAGTACACGCCCGAGGCCATCGGCGACTACATCGGCGGGCCGAACCACGTGTTGCCCACCGCCCGGTCGGCGCGCTTCTCCTCGGGCCTGTCGGTGCTGGACTTCATGAAGCGCACGACGCTGGCCAAGATGACGCCAGCGGCGCTGAAGGCGATTGGCCCGGCGGCCGAGCGGCTGGCAAAGTCGGAGAGTCTGCAGGCGCATGGCCTGTCCGTGCGCGCAAGGCTGGACCGGCTGAACGAATAGCGTCTTTACGCCCTCGCGCAGGACGGGCAGGCTGGCCCCGACCCGGAGGCCCCATGCCCACGCTCTACTATTCCCGCAACCCGAATCCCCGCCTTGCGGTGGCCGTGGCCCGCTATCTGGACGCCCCGGTCACTCTGGAATGGGCCGCGCCCTTCGCCCCCGGCCAAGCCGAGCACTTCCTGAAGCTGAACCCCACCCAGCGCATCCCGATCCTCGTGGAGGAGGGGGCAGAGCCGCTTTGGGAAGCCGACGCCATCGCCTGCCGCCTGTCGCAGATGGTCGGATCGGACTTCTGGCGGCAGGGCGCGGGGCAACCCGACATGATCCGCTGGATCAGCTGGGGAAAGGAAAACTTCGTCCGCGCCTGCGACATGGTCAGCTTCGAGACCGGCACCAAGCTGCGCTACCACATCGGCCCGCAGGACCCCGAAGCCATCGCCGAGGGGCACCGCCTGTTCCACGACGCGGCACCGATCCTGGAACTGCACCTTGCAACGCGCGACTGGCTGACCGGCGCCACGCCCTCCTACGCCGATTTCCGCATGGCGACCTTCCTGCCCTGGAACGCCAACATGCGCCTTCCCCTGCAGGACTACCCCGCCCTTGCCGCCTGGTACGCCCGGCTGGAGGCGATCCCGGCCTGGGCCGACCCGTTCCAGGGCCTTGAGGCGCCAGAGCTTCCGCCCATCCCCGCTTGACCCGCGACCCCGTGGCATTGCATCACGGGCGGAACCGCAGGGACACCACATGAACCGCATCTGCCACATCGAGATCGACGAGAAGGGCCTTGCCCGCCCGACGCCCGAGATCGAACAGGAACGCCGCGTCGCGATCTTCGACCTGTTGGAGGAGAACTCCTTCACCCCCGCCCGCCGGCCCGACCGCGAGATGCCGGAAGGCCCCTACCGCGTGCTGCTGGCGATCCGCGAGGGCCGCCTCGTCTTCGACATCGCCACGGAAGCCGGCGAGAAGGCAGCCGAATTCCACCTTTCGCTCGGCCCCTTTCGGCAGGTGGTGAAGGACTATTTCCAGATCTGCGAATCCTACTTCGACGCGGTGAAACGACTGCCCCCGTCTCAGATCGAGGCCATCGACATGGCCCGGCGCGGCATCCACAACGAGGGCGCCTCGATCCTGCGCGAACGCCTTGACGGCAAGGCCGAGGTCGACACCGACACCGCCCGCCGGCTCTTCACCCTGATCTGCGTCCTGCACTGGGGCTGACGTTGGGCGACTTCCCCCAAAGCGTCCTTTTCTGCTGCGATCACAACGCCGTCCGGTCCCCGATGGCCGAAGGGCTGATGAAGCAGATGTACGGCCAGCGCGCCTATGTGCAGTCGGCGGGCGTGAAGAACGACATGGAGATCGACGGGTTTTCCGTCGCGGTCTGCAAGGAGCTTGGGATCGAGCTTTCCCGCCACCGCTCGCGCTCCTTCGACGAGATGCAGGATTGGGGCGACGACCTGTCCCAATTCGACCTGATCATCGCGCTTTCCCCCGCCAGCCAGCGCATGGCCCTGGAGCTGACGCGCTTCCACCACCTCGACATCGAATACTGGCCGATCCTGGACCCCACGGGCCTGGGCGAGACACGGGAGGCGAAACTTGCCGCCTACCGGCAGGCCCGCGACCAGATCCGGACCCGAATGCTGGAACGCTTCGGACCGCCCACCGAACCCGCCTGACCGCTACTCCGCCGCGACCGCCAGTTTCCCGGCCATGATCCGGGGCAATGCCCCCTCGATCCAGCCGACCAGCGCCACCACGTGCCCTGCGGCCTCCACCCCCAGCGGGGTCAGTTCGTAATCCACGTGCGGCGGCACCACCGGATGCGCGGTCCGCAACACGAACCCGTCCGCCTCCAGCTCCTTCAGTGTCTGGCTCAGCATCCGCTCGCTGACGCCCCCGACCTTTCGCCGCAACTCGGCAAAGCGGTGCGGCCCCGTGGCCAGCGCCACCATCACCAGCGTGCCCCAGCGGTTGGTCAGGTGGTTCAACACCACGCGCGACGGGCAGTCCGCCGCCAGCACGTTGCCCAATTGCCAGCCGTCCAGAAGCCCCTGTGCATCGCGTTCCATCATGCTGTGCAGCCTTTCGGTATACTAACAAATTTGTACGTACTTCCTTTTCGTAAGTAATCCGATATCTCTCCACCGTCAACCAATGGAGAGACCCATGACCATCGCCATCACAGGGGCCACCGGCCAGCTCGGACGCCTCGCCATCGCCGCCCTCAAGGCCCGCGGCGCGACGCCCGTGGCCCTTGCCCGCGACCCGGCGAAAGCCGCCGACCTGGGCGTCGAGACGCGCGCCTTCGACTATACCACCGCCGACCCGGCCGCGCTGAAGGGGGTCGAGACACTGGTCCTCATCTCCTCGAACGACTTCAACGACCGTGCGGGCCAGCACCGCAAGGCCATCGCCGCCGCCAAGGCCGCGGGCGTGAAGCGGCTGATCTACACCTCGATCCTGAAGGGCGACGCCTCGCCGATGATCCTCGCGCAGGACCACATCGCGACCGAGGCTGCCATCCGCGACAGCGGCATCCCCGCCACGATCCTGCGCAACGGCTGGTACACCGAGAACTACACCGGCGCGCTTGGCGCGGCCGTCCAGCACGGCGCGATCATCGGGGCGGCGGGGGAGGGCCGGGTGAACTCGGCCGCCCGCAAGGACTATGCCGAGGCCATCGCCGTCACCGCGCTGGACGGGGCTCATGCGGGCAAGACCTATGAGCTTGCGGGCGACACCGCCCACAGCGGGGCCGATTTCGCCGCCGCTGTCGCCAAGGCGGCCGGCAAGCCCGTGGCCTATGTCCCGATGAGCCAGGCCGACTATGCCAAGGCCCTGACCGGCTTCGGCCTGCCCGAAGGCTTCGCCCAGGTCCTGGCCGACAGCGATGCCCGCGCGGGCGATGGCGCACTGGCCGATGACAGCCGCACGCTCAGCCGGCTGATCGGCCGGCCCACGACGCCGATTGCGGAAACCATCGCTGCGGCGCTTTGACAGGGCAGGGGGCCTTGCGCCCCCTCACCCACGCTTCTTCCGGGCAAAGACCTTGCGGAACCGCGTGCGGTTGGTCTCGATGAAGACGTCGAAGGGCGCGCCCAGCCGGCCTGCGCGGTCCAGAAGGTAGATCACCCCGGCCACCGCCGCGAGCGCCGCGCCCAGCGTGTTGACCATGAAGTCCCCCATCGTGTCGGGCAGGCCGGACTTCATCATGTTGAAGCCGAAAAGCGTGTCCATGGCGTATTCGAAGATTTCCCACAGCACGCCCACCGTCATGGCAAAGCAGAAGGACAGCACGCCCACCGCCCAGGGTGGCGCGGCGTAGCGGTCGCCCTGGAACATCATGAAGACCATCAGGAAACCCAGGATCCCGAACCCCATCGCGGATCCGAAATGCAGCGCCAGGTCCCACCACCAGAAGCGGTCGTAGAAATCATAGACCTCGCCAAGGTAAAGCGTCGCCAGCACGAACAGCGCGATTGCCGCCAGGAAGCTCGGCGGAAAGCGCAGGCCGACGCGGCTGGCGATCTGGCCCGGCAGCGCCGTCAGGGCCAGCGCCGCCAGCGTGACGAAGACCGCCGGCCAGACGCCATTCCAGGCCGCCACCAGCGCCTCGCCGGCCAGAAGCAGGCGGATCCCGTTCAGAACGATGGCCGATGGTGCCGGCATTGCCCTCTCCCGATCCTGGTCCTGATCTCTATATTGGGGGCATGACCCCGGATTCAAAGCCCAGCCTCAGGGTCGCCTCGTGGAACATCCACAAGGCGGTCGGCACCGACCGGCGCCGCGACGCCGACCGGGTGCTCGCCGCGATCGCCGCCCTCCAGGCCGACATCGTGGCCTTGCAGGAAGCCGACCGCCGCCTTGGCGACCGCCCCTCGGCCCTGCCGCGCGACCGCATCGGCGCGCTCACCGGGCTCGAGCCGCTGCCCATCGGCCGCAATGCCGTCAGCCTTGGCTGGCACGGCAACGCGCTCCTCGCCCGACCCGGCATCCACCTGACTGGGGTCGACCACCTGGACCTGCCGGGGCATGAGCCGCGGGGCGCGGTGATCGTCGATCTCGACACGCCCGCGCCGCTTCGGGTCGTGGCGGTGCATCTCGGCCTCTTGCGCGCCGCGCGCCGCCGCCAGCTTGACGCGATCAAGGCCGCGCTGAACCGCCACCCGACGCGGCCCACGGTGATCCTCGGCGACTTCAACGAACACTCGCGGCGGGTGGGCCTTGGCCGGATCGCCACTCCCTTCGTGATCCTGCCGACCGACCCGACCTTTCCCGCGCGGCGGCCCTTCCTGCCCCTAGACCGGATCGTCCATTCCCCCGACCTCGACCTCGTGCCGCTCGGCCACCCGCCGGCGCCGGGCCATCAGCCCTCCGACCACTTGCCGCTCCTGGCCGAGCTTCGCTGGCGCTAGGCCAACCCAGCCGCCGTCAGACCTTTCACATTTGCCCAAATATCCTCCGGGGGTGTGGGGGTGGAAAACCCCCACCGCGGCCGCCTTGCGGCTTGCACGCGAGGCGGCAAGAGGAAGGCGGGGTAACAGGGTTAACAAACCCCTGACGTCCGCGGGCAAACCTTTGCCTCCGAATGAAAAACCGGAAATGTCCACCGTGGACAGCCGGAAGACTTCGGACCCCTCCACCGTCGCGCCTCCAGGGCTGCCCCCGCTCAATTCCGCTGGGTTCGGGCGTTTTGGGCATGGCATTCTCCTCGCCGATCGTGGAACCTCAAGCCCGGTGCGGCGTCTTTTTGCCGTGATTTCCGTGGACCCCTCCATGCGCCCCCTGCGCGGCATTGCTTTCAAACTGGCCTCCGTCCTGGTCTTCATCGTCATGGCCAGTCTGATCAAGTCCACCGCCGACCATGTCCCGGCGGGGCAGGCGGTATTCTTCCGGTCCTTCTTCGCCATCCCCGTCATCATGGCCTGGCTCGCCTGGCGGCACGAGCTGCGGACGGGGCTGAAGACGGTGCAGCCCCTGGGCCATGTCTGGCGGGGCGTGGTGGGCACGATGGCGATGGGGCTTGGTTTCGCCGGGCTGGGTTATCTGCCCCTGCCGGAAGTCACCGCCATCGGCTATGCCGCGCCGCTTCTGACCGTGGTCTTCGCCGCGATGTTCCTGGGCGAAGAGGTGCGCGCCTTCCGCATCTCGGCCGTCATCCTGGGGATGGTGGGCGTGCTCATCGTGCTCGCCCCGCGCCTGTCCATCGACCCCGGAGCCGCAGGGGTGGCGGAGGCGCTTGGGGCGATGCTGGTCCTTGGCGGGGCGGTCTTCGCGGCTCTGGCGCAGGTGTTCGTGCGGAAACTGGTGACGACCGAGCAGACCTCGGCCATCGTCTTCTGGTTTTCCGTCACCGCCACGGCGATGTCCCTGACCACCTTGCCGTTCGGCTGGGTCTGGCCCACGGGCAAAGAGGCAGCGATCCTGGTCCTTGCGGGCCTTCTGGGCGGGCTTGGCCAGATCCTCCTGACCTCCAGCTACCGGGAGGCCGATGCCTCGCTGGTTGCGCCCTTCGATTACGCCTCGATGATCTTCGCATTGGGGATCGGCTACTTCGTCTTTGCCGAGGTTCCGACTTGGCCGATGCTGGGAGGGGCGGCGCTGATCATGACTGCCGGGATCCTGATCATCTGGCGCGAGCGCAAGCTTGGCCTGGAACGCGCCCGGCAAAGAAAGGCGATGACGCCGCAGGGCTGAGGGCCGCGCGTCGGGGCCTTCCGGGCGGTCCAGCGGCTGCCCTCAGAGGCCCAGCCGGTCCACCACCCAAAGGCCCATGGCCTGCACCATGTCATCCCGCCACGACAGCGGTCCGGGCTTGTAAAGTGCCGAACCCAAGGCGCGCTGCTGCTTTTCCAGGATGCCCACGTCCTCTTTGGCGACGCGCTCCCAGCGGTCGTAATAGGGTTCGGCGCGGGCCTGGAAGTCGGGAAGGCCAAGCCGGTCCTCGGGGAAGCAGCCGCCGACTTCAAGGATCGTGCGGGACTCGCTGACCGGAATCGTGTTCAGCCACCACAGGCAGTCCTGCGCCACGGCGAACTGGACGGTGGGGAAGATGACGGTGAAGTAGGTGCCCATCCGCGCGTCGTCGTCGAGGCCGTCGATGGGCGGGAAGGGGGGCTGGTCGGTGCCCAGGGTCGCGATGGAGCGGCCGGAAATGACCTGGATGGTAATCCAGTTGCCGCGGGTCTCCGGGGACCGCGACTGCTGCGCGCCCACGGTGTCGCGGTGGACGATGCCAGTGTGATAGGTCTCGACCGCGTTTTCGAGGATGAGCTTCCAGTTGCAGGCGACGTCGAGCGTGACCCGCCAGGTGCAGCGCATGGCGCCAAGCTTGTGCGATGCCATCCGGTCGGGGAAGTCGCCCAGGTGCTCTCGCAAGGACGGGCCGTCCTTGGTGAAGCGGGCGAAGACGAAGCCCTCCCACTGGTCGAGGTCGAGGGCCACCATCCCGTTCTCGACCTTGTCGAATCCTTCGGCGTCCTTCATGTCCGGGCAGCCGTAGAGACGGCCGTCGTTCAGGTAGCTCCAGGCGTGGTAGGGGCAGGTGATGCGGCCGCCGACGTTGCCGGACCCCTCCAGCAGGATTGACCCGCGATGGCGGCAGTAGTTGGCGAAACAGCGCAGTTGCCCGTCATTGCCGCGGATCAGCACGATGGGGCCGCCGGGGTTGTCGAAGGCGCGGTAGTCGCCGGGGGTTGGCAGCTCTTCCGCGCGGCACAGGAAGAACCAGTGCTTGAGGAACAGCTTTTCGCGTTCGGCCTTGAAGATCGCGGGGTCGGTGTAGAAGCCCGCGGGCATGGAGCGGGCACGGTTCAGGGGTTGGGTGGCGGCTTCGATCTCGGCGCGGTCCAGGCTCATTCGGGGTCTCCTTCGCTGGCCAGACTGCTTGCGGGACGTGAGTCGGGCAAGGGCCAGCGCAGGGGGCGGCGCGCCCATCCTACGTCAGAAGACATCCTTCACCGCCTCCATCGCCACATAGGTCGAGGTCGAGGCGACATGGGGCAGCGCGCTGATCACCTCGCCCAGGACCCGACGGTAGGACTGGATGTCCGAGGTGCGAACTTTCAACAGGTAGTCGAAAGACGAGGCCATCATGTGGCACTGTTCGACCTCGGGCACCGTCAGCACCGCCTTGTTGAACGCGGTCAAGGCCGCCTCGCGCGTGTCGGAAAGCCGCACCTCCACGAAGGCCACATGCGCCTGGCCCATCTTGATCGGGTCCAGGATCGCGCGGTAGCCGGTGATGATCCCCATCTCCTCCAGCCGTTTCATCCGCGCTTGGGTGGGGGATTTCGACAGGCCGATCCTGCGGGCCAGCTCGACTGCAGCGATCCGTCCCTGAGTCTGCAGAACCCGCAGAATGGCTAGGTCGAAGCGGTCAAGATCGACCCGGTCGTTCGGCATTTGATTTCCCCGCTTTGCATTGCTTCCCGCCCGCATATAGCACGATCTTCAGGAGAACAGCCTGCGATTTTCCGGTTATTCTGGGCGGAAAGAAAGGTGCCTGCCATGAATAAACCGACCGCCCCCGCCGCCTGGTCCGTCATCACCACCGGCACGCTGACCGATGAGACCGCGCTGGTCCAGCGTCTGGTGGCCGAGGCAGCGCTGGACGCCCCGGCGCGGGCCGCCATCGTGGCGCAGGGAGCGGACCTTGTGAAGCGCATCCGGGCGAGTTCGCGGCCCGGGCTGATGGAGGTCTTCCTGGCCGAATACGGCCTTTCCACCGACGAAGGCATTGCCCTGATGTGCCTGGCCGAGGCGCTCCTGCGCGTGCCGGACGCCGAGACGATGGATGCGCTGATCGAGGACAAGATCGCTCCATCCGACTGGGGGCGGCATCTGGGGAAGTCGGCCTCCAGCCTGGTGAACGCCTCGACCTGGGCGCTGATGCTGACCGGGAAGGTGCTGGACGACCGTGAGGGCGGGATCGTCGGCACGCTGCGGGGCGCAGTGCGGCGGCTGGGCGAGCCGGTGATCCGGACGGCCGTTTCGCGCGCGATGAAGGAGATGGGCCGTAACTTCGTGCTGGGCGAAACCATCGACAAGGCGATGGACCGGGCCGAGGAGCTGGAGGCCAAGGGCTATACCTACAGCTACGACATGCTGGGCGAGGCCGCGCGCACGGAAGGTGACGCACGCCGCTATCACCTGGCCTATTCCCGCGCGATCACCGCCATTGCGCGGGCCGCCAAGGGTAACGACATCCGCACCAACCCCGGCATCTCGGTGAAGCTCTCGGCGCTGCACCCGCGCTATGAGGTGGCGAAGCGGGACCGCGTGATGGAGGAGCTGGTCCCCCGTGTCCGGGCGCTTGCGACGCTGGCCAAGGCTGCGGGACTGGGGTTCAACATCGACGCCGAAGAGGCCGACCGCCTCGCCCTGTCGCTGGAGGTGATCGAGGCCACGCTGTCGGACCCCGCGCTGAAGGGCTGGGACGGGTTCGGGGTCGTGGTCCAGGCCTACGGACGCCGTGCGGGAGCGGTGATCGACTGGCTCCATGCGCTGGCCACAAGGCTTGACCGCAAGATCATGGTGCGGCTGGTCAAGGGCGCCTATTGGGATGCCGAAGTGAAGCGGGCGCAGGTGATGGGGCTGGAGAGCTTCCCGGTCTTCACCCGCAAGCAGTCCACGGACGTCAGCTATATTGCCAATGCCCGGAAGCTTCTGTCCCTGACCGACCGCATCTATCCCCAGTTCGCCACCCACAACGCCCATACCGTCGCCGCGATCCTGCATATGGCGGGGGACCAGGGCCTGACGCCGATGGACTACGAATTCCAGCGCCTGCACGGGATGGGTGAGCGGCTGCATGACATTGTCCTCACTGACAACGGCACCCGCTGCCGCATCTATGCGCCGGTGGGGGCGCACCGGGACCTGCTGGCCTACCTCGTCCGCCGCCTGTTGGAGAACGGCGCGAATTCCAGCTTCGTGAACCAGATCGTCGATGAAGACGTCGCGCCGGAAACCGTCGCGGCCTGTCCGTTGACGGTGGTCGAGGGCCTGATCGCGATCCCCAGCCCGGCGCTCAGGACTGGCCCGGCGCTGTTCGGGGCACGGAAGAACTCCCAAGGCTGGGACCTGACCGATGCCGCCGACCTTGCGGCCATCGAGGCCGCCCGCACGCCCTTTGCCGAGGCCCGGATCGACGCCGCCCCCCGCCTGGCCGGTCGCGTCGTCGGCGGCCCGCAACTGGCGGTCCTGAACCCCGCAACCGGAGCGCTGGTAGGCCATGTCACCACGGCGGGCCTGCCGGATGTGAACACTGCGCTGCGCCTCGCCGAACCCTGGTCTGCCGCCCCTCAGGAACGCGCCACGGTTTTGAACCGCGCCGCCGACCGGATGGAGCAGGACTTCGGCCGCATCTTCGCCCTCCTCGCCCGCGAGGCCGGGAAGACCCTGTCCGATGCCGTCGCCGAACTGCGCGAGGCGGTGGACTTCCTGCGCTACTATGCCTCCCAGACCGCCCAACCACACCCGGCGCGCGGTGTCTTCGCCTGCATCTCCCCCTGGAACTTCCCGCTCGCCATCTTCTGCGGCCAGATCGGTGCCGCGCTTGCCGCCGGAAACGCCGTCCTTGCGAAACCCGCCGAGCAGACTCCGCTGATCGCCTGTGTCGCCGTCGATCACCTGCTGGCGGCCGGAGTGCCCGCGAACGCGCTGCAACTCCTCCCCGGCGACGGGCAGATCGGCGCTGCCATCACCCGCGACCCGCGCGTGAACGGCGTGGCCTTTACCGGGTCCACCGAAACGGCGCAGGCTATCCGTCGGTCCATGGCCGACCACCTTGACCCCACCGCCCCGCTGATCGCAGAGACCGGGGGGCTGAACGCCATGCTGGTCGACAGCACCGCGCTCCCGGAACAGGCCGTCCGCGACATCATTGCGTCGTCCTTCCAGTCCGCCGGTCAGCGCTGTTCGGCGCTCCGCTGTCTCTATGTGCAGGAGGACGTGGCGCATACCGTCACCGAGATGCTCTTCGGCGCGATGGAGGATTTGTCGCTGGGCGATCCCTGGCACCTTGCCACGGACATCGGCCCGGTCATCGACGCCGAGGCCCAGGCCGGCATCCGCGCTTATGTCGATGCAGCAAGGACCGAGGGGCGGGTGCTGAAAGAGCTGAGAGCGCCGGGGCAGGGGACTTTCATCGCCCCCACGGTCCTGTCGGTGAATGGCATCCAGGACATGCCGCGCGAGATCTTCGGTCCGGTCCTGCACATTGCCACCTTCAAGGCCTCCGAAATAGACAGGGTCATCGCGTCGATCAACGCCACCGGCTATGGCCTGACCTTCGGCCTCCACTCCCGCATCGACGACCGGGTCCAGCACATCGTCGACGGCATCCGCGTCGGCAACACCTACGTCAACCGCAACCAGATCGGCGCGGTCGTGGGGTCGCAACCCTTCGGCGGCGAGGGGCTGTCGGGCACCGGACCGAAGGCCGGCGGGCCGCACTACCTTGCGCGGTTCACCTTGGCTCCGACCCCTGCGGCGCAGCCGGACGATGCGACGACGACGGCGGCCCAGGTCGCCAAGGCCCTTTCCGCCCCCTTTGCGGCGACTGCCCCGCAGGCCGAGGACATGCCCGGCCCCACCGGCGAGTCGAACCGGCTGACGATGACCCCCCGTGCGCCGCTCCTCTGCCTCGGCCCCGGCCGGGCCACCGCGCTGCAGCAGGCCGAAGCCATCCGCAAGCTTGGCGGTCACGCGGTGGAAGCCCCCGGCCTGTCACCCGGTGCGCTGAAGGACCTGCAAGGCTTCTCCGGCGCGCTCTGGTGGGGAGAGGCCGAGGCGGGCCGCCCCTACGCCCAGGCACTGGCAGGGCGCCAAGGCCCGATCCTGCCGCTGATCGCCGCGCCCGACGCGGGCCATGTGCATCTTGAGCGGCATCTGTGCATCGACACCACCGCATCGGGCGGCAACGCGCAGCTTCTGGCCGCCGTGGCCGACGCTTGACCGCAACCCGCGGATCGGAAAGGCTGACCGCATGTTTCCGATCCGCGACCACAACCCGTCCGGCCAGACGCCCTACGTCACCTTCGCGCTGATCGCGATCAATGTGCTGGTGTTCCTGGGCTATTTCACGACCCTGTCCGAATACCAGCTGGGCGAGTTCTTCTGGACCTGGGGCCTGATCCCTGCCCGGTTCCTGTCCGGAGACGGGCTGGAGACGATCTTCACCTCGATGTTTCTGCACGGCGGCTGGTTCCACCTGGCGGGCAACATGCTGTTCCTGTGGATTTACGGCGACAACCTGGAAGAGGAGATGGGGCATCTGGGCTTTCTGGTCTTCTACCTTGCGGCGGGCATCGCCGCGGGGCTGGCGCAGGCGCTGCCGGACCCGGGGTCGGTGATCCCGATGGTCGGCGCGTCGGGGGCCATCGCGGGGGTGATGGGGGGGTATCTCCTGCTGTTCCCGAAGGCCAAGGTCGACGTCCTGTTCATCTTCGTCATCTTCTTCCGGATCTTCGCGATTCCGGCATGGATCGTCCTGGGCATCTGGCTGGCGATCCAGATCTTCTCGGGCGTTTCGATCCCCGGCGATGCGGGCGGCGTCGCCTATTGGGCGCATGTCGGCGGCTTCGTCGCGGGGCTGGTCCTGGCGCTGCCCGTCTGGCTGCGGCGCGGCGCGCAGGCCTTCTGGCAAAAGACCGAGGGCCATCCACCACATCCCGAAACCCAGTTCGAGGCCGCCCGGTCGAACATCCCCCTCGTCCGCCGCAAGCGCTGAGCTCTTTGCGCGCCGGCAGTCCCGACGTAGGATCGCGCGTGGGGAGGTCCGCCGATGCTGCGCCTTGTCCTCTGCGCCACCTGCCTTGCCACGCCCGCCGGGGCCGACTGCCGCCTTGCGCTGGCCCTGGCGGTCGATGTCTCGCGGTCCATCGATTCGCAGGATTACGTGATCCAGACCGAGGGGCTGGCCGGCGCGCTGCAGGATCGGGACGTCCGCGCCGCGATCTTCGGGCCCGAGGGGCATGTGGCGCTGGCAATCTATTACTGGTCGGGCCGGGGCTATCAGGACCTGGTGCAGGATTGGGTGATCCTCGACAGCCCCGAGGCGTTGGACGCCGCCATCTGGGAGGTCCGCCGCACCCCGCGCCCCGCCGCGCCGCTGGCCACCGCGCTGGGCGATGCGCTGAGTTACGGGCTTGACCTGATGGGCGACGCGCCGGACTGCGACCGCCGGGTCATCGACGTGGCGGGCGACGGGCGCAACAACGACGGCATCTCGGTCGCGCGCACCTATGAGCGCGAGGATTTCACCGGGATCACCGTCAATGGCCTTGCCGTGGGCGAGCATGAATCGGACATCCTCGACTACTACGCGGGCGAGGTGATACGCGGCCCCGGGGCGTTTGTGGAACTCGCGCCCCGGCAGGAGGATTATCCCCAGACACTTCGCCGCAAGCTTCTGCGCGAGCTGGAGGGCCCGATGATCGGCCTCATGCGCGGAGGGGCGTCGGGCGGTTGGCCCGGATAACGTCAAAGATGTGGAAATCCCGACCCGAAATCCGCCGGTTTTTCATTGACTGATGGTGGGGTCCGGGAATTCTTCCGGATGTATTCATCGACGCATTCGGAGGTCGCCATGCGCCGCCATTTTGCCGCGCTTTTCCTGGCCCTGATCCTCATGCCCGGCGTTGCCCTGGCCGAGCGTATCGTGGCCCATGTTTCCATCACCTCGCAGCTGATGAAAGTCTATCACGAGGGCAGGCTTCTCTTTACCTGGCCGGTGTCGACGGCCAAGGCCGGGAAGATCACCCCGCCTGGGACCTATTCGCCCGAGTTCCTGTCGCGGCACCACCGGTCCAAGCGCTACAACAACGCACCGATGCCCTTCGCGATCTTCTACGACGGCAACTACGCCATCCACGGCACCGACCAGATCAAGCGCCTGGGCCAGCCCGCCAGCCATGGCTGCGTAAGGCTGCACCCCGACAACGCGAAGATCCTGTTCGAGATGGTCAAGGCCGAGGGCATGGAGAACATGCGTGTGGTGATCGTCCAGTAGGCCCCGTCCGGCCCCCTTCCTTTCCAGCGCCCGACCCGCTATAGCGCCGGGCTTGGAACGACGTGGAGCGGATACATGCAGGGCTCGGCCAACCTCAACCTGATGATCAAGGCTGCGCGCAAGGCGGGCCGCAGCCTCGTCAAGGACTTCCGCGAGGTCGAAAACCTGCAGGTCTCGACCAAGGGGCCGGGCGATTTCGTGTCCAAGGCCGACCGTGAGGCGGAGCGGCTGATCAAGGAAGAGCTGATGGGCGCCCGCCCGACCTATGGTTGGCTGGGCGAGGAAACCGGCGGCGCGGCGGGTGCCGACCCGACCCGGCGCTGGATCGTCGATCCCTTGGACGGGACCACCAACTTCCTTCACGGCATGCCGCATTGGGCCGTCTCGATCGCTTTGGAGCACAAGGGCGAGATCGTCTCGGGCGTCGTCTACGACCCGGCCAAGGACGAGATGTTCTGGGCCGAGAAGGGCGCGGGCTGCTGGCTGAACGACAACCGCCGCCTCCGCGTCTCGGCCCGCCGGGCGATGCATGAGGCGGTCTTTGCCACCGGCGTGCCGTTCGGCGCGAAATCCACGCTGCCGGCGATGCTGAAGGACCTCGGCCGCCTGATGCCGGCCTGTGCCGGCGTCCGCCGCTGGGGGGCAGCATCCCTGGACCTCGCCTATGTCGCGGCGGGCCGCTTCGACGGATACTGGGAGCGTGAGCTTTCCGCCTGGGACGTCGCGGCCGGGGTGCTGCTGGTGAAGGAAGCCGGCGGACTGGTCGAGGGCCTGCGCGAAGGCACCGACCCCTTGGACGGCGCGCTGATCGCCGCGAACGATTCGCTCTTCAAGGCGATGGCGGACACGATCCGGGCCTGACGCCGATTTCTTCGAAGAAATCGGACCGGAGCCTTTGAAGGCTCCGAACCGGAATTCTCAAAAATTCCGGCCCCGGCCGATCACCCGCGCTGCAGCTTCACCGGCTCGGACCGTGCGAGCCGCAGGAAATGCGCGATATAGGGCTTGGCCGCATCCTCCTCGCGCGTCGCGGCATACATCCGCTTCGTCACCACCTCCGGCCCCAGGGGCCGCGTGATGTAATCCGCGTTGGTCTTCACCTCGCGCATCACCCAGTCGGGAAGCACCGCCACCCCCCGGTTCGACCCGACCAGCATCAGGATCACCGCCGTCAGTTCCGCCGTGCGTTGGGCGCGGGGTTCTACCTTGGCGGGCGTGAGGATTTCCGTGAACACATCCAGCTTGTCCCGGCTGACCGGGTAGGTGATCAGCACCTGGTCGCGGAAATCTTCGGCGGTAATGAAATCCTTGGATGCCAAGGGGTTCTGCGACGATCCGACGAAGGTCGGGTGATAGTCGAAAAGCGGGTTGAACACGATCCCCGGCGGCGGCTCGCGGTCGGACGAGATCACCAGGTCCACATCTTCGCGGTTCAGCGCCGGCAGCGCCTCGAAGGCCAGACCCGCCCGGATGTCCACGTCGATCTCCGGCCAGGCGTGGCGGAACATCTCCAGCACTGGGAACAGCCAGTCAAAACAGGCGTGGCATTCGATGGCGATGTGAAGGCGGCCCGTGCGCCCGGCGCGAAGGGCGCGGAACTCTTCCTCCATTGCGTCGATCTCGGGCAGGATCCGTTCCGCCGCGCGCAGCATCCGCACCCCCGCCGCCGACAGCCGCATCGGCTTGGACCGCCTGACAAACAGTTCCATCCCGGCCTGGTCCTCCAGCCCCTTCACCTGATGGGAAAGCGCCGACTGCGTCATGTTCAGCATGTCGGCGGCGCGGGCGAGGCCCCCGGCCTGCTGGATGGCGCGGATCGTGCGCAGGTGGCGCAGCTCGATATACATGAACGAACCTCATCAAGATGGTGAGTATTATGAATTGGTCTCACATCCCTGAATCTGCGACAAGGGGTGCAATCAAGGAGACGACCATGCCCAGCCCCCGCATCAGCTTCGAATTCTTCCCGCCGCAGTCGCTGGACGCCTCGTTCCGCCTGTGGGAGACGGTGCAGGCGCTCGCCCCCATGCAGCCCGAATTCGTCTCGGTCACCTATGGCGCGGGCGGCACGACCCGGACGCTGACGCATGAGGCCGTCTCGACCATCCACCGCAACTATGGCCTGAAGGTCGCGGCGCACCTGACTTGCGTCGATGCCACCCAGACCGAGACGCTGGCCATCGCCGAAGCCTATGCGGCGGCCGGCGTCACGGAAATCGTTGCGCTCCGCGGTGACGCCCCAAAGGGCGCGCAGCGCTTCGTCCCGCACCCGCTGGGGTTCGCGAACTCGGTCGAACTGGTCGAGAAGCTGGCGAAAACCGGCAAGTTCAAGATTCGCGTGGGCGCTTACCCCGAGCCGCACCCGGACGCCGCCGACAGTAGCGCCGACGTGACCTGGCTCAAGCGCAAGATCGATGCGGGTGCCTCCAGCGCGATCACCCAATTCTTCTTCGAGGCCGACACCTTCTTCCGCTTCCGCGATGCCTGCGTGAAGGCCGGGATCACCGCGCCGATCATCCCGGGCATCCTGCCGATCACCTCCTGGGAAGGGGCGAAGAAATTCGCCCGCCGCTGCGGCACTTCGGTCCCCGCCCGGCTGGACGAGGCCTTCGCCACCGCCGCGCGCGACGGACGCGAGGACCTCCTGGCGCTGACCCAGTGCACCCAGCTCTGCGACCGCCTGATCCAGGGCGGGGTCGAGGATCTGCATTTCTACACCCTGAACCGCCCGCACCTGACCCGGGAAGTGGTCCATGCCCTTGGCATCAAGCCCGAGGTGGTGCTGGAGAAAGTGGCCTGACATCGGCCCTTTTGGGTGACCGTGGTCTCCCTGGGCGGCTTTCCGACCTGTCCTTGGGCAGGGCCCCGGAAAGCCGCCATCTTTTTGGCCGTTGCCGCCCCGGACATATCGGCTAATCTCGCGCGGACCCTGACCGGACGCCGCCATGCCCAAGCTCGTTACCCTTCTGAACGGCCCGAACCTCAACCTCCTTGGCCTCCGCCAGCCCGAGATCTATGGGCGCGAGACACTGGAGGATGTGGCAGACAAGGTTTCCGATCTGGCCGAGGAGTTGGGCCTTGCCCTGAAGGCGCTGCATTCCAACCACGAAGGCCAGCTGGTCGACTGGATCCAGGAGGCGCGGGGGACCTCGGCCGCGATCATCATCAACCCTGGCGCCTATTCGCACACGTCGGTCGCGATCCTTGATGCGCTGAACGCCTTCGACGGGATCGTGATGGAAGTGCACATCTCGCAGATCCACAAGCGCGAGCCCTTCCGGCACCATTCCTACATCAGCCACCGCGCGGACGGGGTGATCGTCGGCTGCGGGACCGAGGGCTATCTCCTGGCGCTGCGCCGGATCGCCTCGCTTCTGAAGGCATGAGCGAAAGCTTCCGCTGGCACCCGGAGGCCCGGCTGTTCGACAGCACGGGGACGGAAATCCTGCGAGAGAGCGCCCGGTCGCCAGAAGGCACCACCTTCCCCGACACCCCTCAGGGACTCGCTGCCGCCATCGGCCGCCCGGCCTTCCGGATCGGCGCGAACGAGTTGCCGCCACCCGACCCGCACGAGCAGCCGATCCTGGAAACCCTGACCTCCGGCTCCACGGGTCAACCGCGCCGCATCCGGCGGACGCAAGCCTCCTGGACCGCGAGCTTCGCGGTCAATGCGGACCTCGGCATCGGCCCGGGCGCGCGCATGGCCACCCTTGGCCGCCTGATCCACTCGCTTTCGCTTTACGGCGCGATCGAGGGCCTGCACCTCGGCGCCGAGGTCCACCTCCTTGCCGACCTCCGCCCCGACCGCCAGCGCACCGCGCTCAGCGACCGGAAGATCACCCACCTCTACGCCACGCCGGCCCAACTGCGCCTGCTCCTCGGGCCCGGCGCGCTTCCGGACCTGCGACTGATCCTCGTCGGCGGCTCCAAGCTTGACCCCGCGCTCCGCACCGCCCTCGCCACCCTCGCCCCCAACGCCCAGATCCGCGAGTTCTACGGCGCCGCCGAGACAAGTTTCATCACCCTTGCCGACGAGACCACACCCCAGGATTCCGTCGGCCGCCCCTATCCCGGCGTCGACCTCCACCTCGACTCCGGTGGCGAGGTCTGGGTCCAGAGCCCCTACCTCTTCCTCGGCTACGCCTTTCATCTTTGTCCAAATATCCCCGCCGGAGGCTCCCCCACCACCCGCTGGCGCGACGGCTGGCTTTCCGTGGGCGAGATCGGCGAGATGCAGGACGGCTTCCTCATCCTGAAAGGCCGCGCCGGGCGGATGGTCACCGTGGCCGACCAGAACGTCTTTCCCGAAGAGATCGAGGCTTTCCTCCACAGCCTTCCCGGCATCACCCGCGCTGCCGTCCTGCCCGTCCCAGACGCAAAACGCGGCCACGCCCTGATCGCCATCCTGCAAGGCGACCCCGCACAAGAGGCCGCCATCCTCACCACCCTCCGCCAGCAACTCGGCCCGCTCAAATCCCCCAAGGCCCTGATCTGGCGCGAGGATTGGCCGGTGCTCCCCTCCGGCAAGACCGACCTCAAGGCGCTGGAGGCAACGCTTTGGCTCGCCTGATTGCCGCCCGCCGCACCGCCGTGGTTCCGCGGGGCGGGGCGTTTGCGCGCCTCAGGATCGAGGATCTCGCCGCCCCCGTCCTGCAAGCCTGCCTTGCCGACGCGGGTGTCGACCCGGCCCAGGTCGACGAAGTCATCCTCTCGAACGCCCTCGGCGCGGGAGGCAACCCCGCCCGCCGAACTGCTTTGGCCGCGGGCCTGCCAGAAACCGTCGCCGGCCTCACCACCGACCGGCAATGCGCGGGGGGCTTGGACGCGATCCTGCTGGCGAAGGCCCTGGTCGACTCCGGGGCCGCCGAGGTCGTCCTGGCCGGGGGCGTGGAAAGCTACTCCCGCCGGCCCTTGCGCCTTGCCACCGACCCGGACGGCGGCCTGCCGCAGCCCTATGACCAGGCGCCGTTCACCCCCTGGCCCGACCGCGACCCCGACATGGCCGAAGCGGCCGAGGCGCTGGCCCGCCGCCTGCATATCCCCCGCGACCGCCAGGAGGCCTGGGCGGCCCAAAGCCACGCCAAGGCGCTTGCCGCCGACCTCTCGGCCGAGATCGTCCCGCTGAACGGTGTGACCCGCGACACCTTCCCGCGCGACCTTGGCCCAAGGCTTCTCGCCAAGGCCCCGGTCCTGACGGGCAGCATCACCACCGCCACCGCTGCCGTTGCCGCTGACGCGGCCGCCGTCTGCCTTGTCGTCAGCGACCGCGTCGCAAAGGGCAGGGGCCTCGCGCTCCTCGCCGGTGCCACGCTGGGCTGCAGGCCCGAGGAACCGGGCCTCGCCCCCGTCGCCGCGATCCGGCGCATCTGGGGGGGCGAGCCGCTGTCACAGGCCGAGGTCATGGAGGCCTATGCCGTCCAGGCGCTTGCCGTGATCGATGGCGCGGGGCTTGATCCGCAGATCGTCAACCCCAGCGGCGGCGGGCTTGCACGCGGGCACCCGATCGGGGCGTCAGGCGCGATACTTGGCGTGCGGCTTTTCCACGGGTTGAAGCAGGGCAGGGGCCTCGCCGCCATCGCGGCGGCGGGGGGGATCGGGACGGCGCTTCTGGTGGAAGCCTCAGGCGCGTGACAAGAGCGAGGCCGGGCGCATCCGCGACAGGCTTTGCGTCACGAGGCCCGCGATCACGGCCTTAACCACATCGCCCGGCAGGAAGGCGAAGGACAGGAAGGCCGCCTCCGACAGCGTCTTGTCCAGCATCACCGACATGCCGATGATCCCGAAGACGTACATGACCCCGATCCCGCCGATGACCGAGGCAGCAGTGGCAGCGACGGCGGGGGAAAGCGTCGTCCGCTCCATCACCCAGCCCGCGACGAAGGCGGCGACGGGGAAGCCCACGAGGAAGCCGACCGAGGGACCCGCAAAGACGCCGATCCCGCCGCGTCCGCCCGACAGGAGCGGCAGGCCGGCAGCAACCAGCGCGAGGAACAACAGCACCGCCAGCGCACCGCGCTTGGCGCCCAGCACCGTGCCGCAAAGCATGATCCCCAGCGACTGCGCGGTGATCGGCACCCCGGCGGCAAGATCGATCTTCGGAACCAGTCCAAGGACCGCGATCAGCGCGGCGAACAGGGCGATGTGGGTCAGGCTGCGTTCCATGGGGTCCTCCGTCGGTCAGACCCCTTACCCCGCCCCGCCCCGCGCCCGCAAGGCCTCGGCCACCCGATCCGCGTCCTCGAGGGCTGCCAGCGTTGCCGGGACCATCACCCGCCAGCGCGGGCTGCGGGGAGACCGCGCCGACCACGACTGCCGGATCAGCGCCATCCGGTCCAGCATCACCGGGATGAACCGGATTACCAGCGCGAAGGCCAGGGCCAGTCTCCTTGGCGGCAGGATGGGTGAAATCGGCCGCGCCAGACGCTCGAACACCGCCAGCATGTCCGACAGCCGCGTGGTCATGGTGACGAAGTTCGCCAGCGCCACTGCGGTCACCATCCGAAGCAGGATCGCCACTCCGTCCGCGACGTCCCCGGTCCAGAAGTGCCAAAGCCCGACGATCACCACGAAGGGCCAAAGCGGCGAGAGCTGCCGCAGGCCGGTCCGCGCAAAGCCTGGTCCCGCCGAAAGATAAAGCCCCGCGACTGCCGCGCCGGCGGCTGTCAGCACCCAGGGCGCGTCCACCAGGAACAGCGCCGTCGTTGCCACCGCCAGGGCTGCAAGTTTCCCTCCGGCTGGCAAGGGATGCGCCCAGGTCCTAACCGGCGAGGTCAGCGTCAGCATCGTGCTCTCCGATCCGGGCCATCTCGGCGGTGAAGGCGGGCAGTACCGCGGCGGGCGGGCCATCGGCGACGACCCGACCCGCTTCCAGCCACAGGACCCGGTCTGCCGCCTCCAGCACCGCCGGATCATGCGTGATGGTCACCAGCCGCTGCGGCAACCCGGCGAACCGCCGCGCAAGCCGCGCCTGAGTGGGCAGGTCGAGGCCCGCCAGCGGCTCATCCAGCAGGATTGTCCGTGGCTGCATCAGCAGGATCGCGAGAAGGCATAGGTAATGGCGCTGCCCCTGGCTGAGCGTCGAGACCGGAGCCTCGGCCCAGTGGGCGCGCCCCTCTGCCGCAAGCAGCTCCCGCGCGCGGTCCCGGGCTTCGGCTTGCGGCACACCCTGCTGCGCGAGGCCAAAGGACAGCTCCTCTTCGACCGTCGGGAAAAGGA
>NZ_JAYSFG010000018.1:0-81181 GCF_041913445.1 Tabrizicola sp. | reverse complement strand
CTGTCGTCTTCCCGATCCCCTCGAGCGCGGCCTACGTGAAGTTCAACCAGCCCGCCAGCCGCTTTGCCCTGACCGGGGTCTTCGTCGCGAAGTTCGCGAACGGGGTCCGGGTCGCGGTCACCGGCGCGGGCAACGACGGGGTCTTCCGCTGGAAGGAAGCCGAAGCCGCGCTTTCGGCCAACTTCTCGGCTTCGGCGATTTCCGGGCTTACGGTCGACGCGGGCGGGATGATCAGCGACCTGCACGGGTCCGCCGCCTATCGGGCGAATCTGGTCAAGGTGCTGACCGGCCGCGCGGTCACGGCTGCGGGCTAAGGCCGACTACAAGGAAAAGGCCCGGCAGAGCGATCTGCCGGGCCTTTTCCATTCAGACGGGGAAGAAGCCCCCCCGGGCCGGATCGTAGTTCTCAAGCCCCCCCTCGCCCGTATCGGTCCAAAGCCCGTGCAGGGTCAGTCGGTCGTCCTCGACCGCGGATTTCACGAAGGGGAAGGTCAAGAGGTTCTCGAGGCTGGTCAGCACCGCCTGCTTTTCCAGCGCGGGCAGGATCTGGTCGTCGGGCAGGTTCGAGACCTTCTGGAAGCCCGGGCGCAGGATGTCCATCCAGCGGCCCACGAAACTGGTCTTCTCCTCCAGATGCGGGGCATGGCCGCGGCACATGTCGTGGCAGCCCTTGACGCCGCCGCAGTTCGAATGGCCCAGCACCACGATATGCGCCACCCCCAGCCCGGTGACCGCATATTCCACCGCCGCCGAGGTCCCGTGGTATTCGCCGTCCGGGTTGTAGGGCGGCACCAGGTTCGCGACGTTGCGGTGAATGAAGAACTCACCCTCGTCCGCGCCGAAGATACTGGTCACGTGCACCCGGCTGTCGCAGCACGAAATCACCATCGCGCGCGGATGCTGACCGCTTTCGGCTAGACGGCGATACCAGGCCCGGTTGTCCTGGTAGGTCGTGGCGCGCCAGCCGTGAAAGCGCTGCACCAGGTAGGTGGGAAGCGGACGGATGTGGGTGGTCATGATCTTCGGTCCTTCATCACACCCCCTGCCTATGCCGCATTTGCGGAAAATTCGAGGGGCAAATTCCCCCTTGCCTGTGCCTCGGGCAACCAATTGTTCAGCAAGACGGTCCAATCTGGCCGCGGGTGTGAACGAATTTGGGTGTTCGAGATGGGCGAAATAGCCGCCTTGCGACCGCGAGAGGTCGTGCGTCAGGATGTCGAGGCGATCGCGGTGATCTACCGCAATCTTGGGGCTCCGGTGGCCGAGCAGATGGTGACTCGCGCGCTTGGCGAACTTGCCATCACCATGGCCGGCATCGCCGAGAAGGTCCGCGGCCAGGACCTGAAGGACCTGTCCCGCCAGCTGGCGCGGCTGGGGCGCATGGCGGCCGACCTTGGGCTCTTGACGCTGGCCACGGTGGCAGGCGACGCGAAGATCTGCCTTGAACGGGCGGACGGGACCGCCTTTTCGGCAGTCTGGGCCCGGCTGATGCGGGTCGCGGAACGGTCTCTCACTGCCGAAGTCAGCCTGATGGACCAGACCTTCTAGGCCCAGACAGGCCCGGCGCACAATTCCTGCTTGCAGCGGATGGGTCGTGTGCAATCCCCGGCTGCCCAACGCACGCGGTGCGGAAAGGGGGAATTCTTGCCGAACGGCAGCAAATTTCGCGAAGGGCTTGAACTCGCGCGCAATAATCCGGCAACTGGAGCGGTGAACCCCAGCATGATCGATCCATGACCCGCGCCAACACCTTCGCCTTCGCCGACCCCTCGCCCGCAGCCCGTCCGCTTCACGTCCTCCGGCCCGAGGACCTGGCAGCGTTTGTCGAGGGACCGGGCCGGGGCTGGGCGGACTGGCTGACCGCGACGGGCTTCGAGGCGTCTCTGGGCGAGGTGCGGCTTCTGCCCGGTGCGGACGGTGGGGTGGCCGGCGCGGTGGCAGGCTACGGCTCTGCCCAGGCCCGCCGGCGTCAGCGCTTCGGCCTGGCCAAGGCCGTCGCCGGCCTGCCCCAGGGCGACTGGCGGCTGGAGGGCCAGCTTGATCCGGCAGAACGGGTCGAGGCGGCGCTTGCCTGGCTCTTGTCGGGCTACCGCTTCGACCGCTACCGCCCGAAGAAGAAGGCCTCCGCCCTGCCCCGCCTGGTCTGCCCCGACGGCGTCGATGCGGCGCGGCTGATCGCGATGGCCGAGGGCGAGGCGCTGACCCGGGACCTGATCAACACCCCGGCCGAGGACATGGGGCCAGCGGAACTGGAAGCCGCCTTCCTCGCGCTGGCACAGGAGTTCGGGGCCACGACCGAGGTGATCCGGGGCGACGATCTGCTGGCGCAGAATTTTCCGATGATCCACGCCGTCGGACGCGCCAGCCCACGCACGCCACGCCTGATGGGGTTGCGCTGGGGGAAGATGGGGCCGAAGCTGACCCTGGTGGGCAAGGGGGTCTGCTTCGACACGGGCGGGCTGAACCTGAAGCCCTCCAGTGGCATGAACCTCATGAAGAAGGACATGGGCGGGGCGGCCACGGTCATGGGTCTGGCCCGCATGATCATGGCGCTGGACCTGAAGGTGCAGTTGCGCGTGCTGGTCCCCGCGGTCGAGAACCTGGTCGCGGGCAATGCGCTGAAGCCGAAGGACATCCTGACCAGCCGCAAGGGCCTGACGGTCGAGGTCAACGACACTGACGCCGAGGGCCGGTTGATCCTGGGCGATGCGCTCGCCTATGCCTGCGAGGACGCGCCCGATGTGCTGGTCAGCATGGCGACGCTGACCGGTGCGGCGCGGGTCGCGGTGGGTCCGGATCTCGCGCCCTATTACACCGACGACGAAGCGCTGGCCCAGGCCCTGGAGGCCGGGGCTCGGTCAGGGTTTGACCCGGTCTGGCGGCTGCCGTTCCATGACGCCTATGAAAGCGTGATCGAGCCAGGGATCGCCGATCTGGACAATGCTCCAGGCTACGGCTTTGCAGGATCGATCACCGCGGCGCTGTTCCTGCGTCGCTTCGTCGAAGGCCCGCGCTATGTGCACTTCGACATCTACGGCCATACGCCCAGCGACCAGCCTGCGCGACCGAAGGGCGGGGTCGGACAGGGTGCGCGGGCATTGCTGGAAGGCATGGGCGCATTCCTGGCGCTCTGATGGAACGGCCCCGTAGCGATGGGGATGGGTGGGGACGAGTATAGGAGCACGGCATGGATAGACGGCTGACCCCCTATTCTGGACGGGTGGCACATGTGTCGCTGAAAGGCGTGGTGAACGCCCCGCTGACCGAGGGCCTGCAGGCCCAGGTCATCGTGCCCGTGGCCAATCTGAGAGCCAGCCCAGGCGGCGCGCGGGATCGCCAGCTTCTCCTGGGCGAAGCGGTGACGGTGATCGACCGCGACAAGGGCCAGGTCTTCGTGATGTCCGCCAAGGACGGCTATTGCGGCTGGATGGCCGAGGCTGACCTGGGCCAGGGCCCAACGCCCACGCATTGGGTCGCAGCACCCGGCACGCATCTCTATTCCGAACCGCAGGTCCAGGCACCGGAAAAGGCGGGGCTCAGCCTCGGCTCGCGGCTGGCGGTGGTTGGGTCCTGGGGGGCCTGGGTGAACACGCCGCACGGCTATGTGCCCATGCGCCACCTCCGGCCGTTGGGCGACTGGGCCGAGGATCCGGTGACGGTGGCGGAAAGCCTGCTTGGGACGCCCTATCTCTGGGGCGGAAACTCGCGCTTCGGGCTGGACTGCTCGGGCCTGGTGCAATTGTCGATGCACGCCTGCGGGCGGGCCTGTCCCGGCGACAGCGACATGCAGATGGCGCTTGGGCGGCTTCTCGCCCCGAACGAGGCGATGAAACGCGGCGACCTCTTGTTCTGGAAGGGTCACGTTGCGATGGTCGTGGACCGTGACCGGCTGATCCATGCCAACGGCTACACGATGTCCGTGGCCTACGAGGGGATCAAGGACTGCGTCGCGCGCATTTCGGCCGGCGGGGGCGGTCTGGTCCTGGCGCGGCAACGGTTGTAGGGCGCTGGCCCGTCGATCAGACGGGGCCGATCAGACGCTTCTCCAGGACCTTCAGCACCTGGTCCAGGTCATGGCCCCGCCGCAGAACGCGGCCGTCCATGCCGACGACGGCGTAAAGCCCCTGCCGCGCCCGCAGCTTTGGCCGCTTCTCGATGCGGTAGAGGGGGGTCTCGGCCGTCCGGCGGAAGATCGCGAAAACGGCAAGGTCGCGCATGGCGGCAATGGCATAGTCGCGCCATTCCCCGGCCGCGACCATCCGGCCATAGACGCGCAGGATCTGACCCAGCTCCTTGCGGTCGAAACTGACCTCATCCGGGATGTGGCTGGACTGCGGAAACGGGATCGGCGCTTCGGCGTTCATCCCTGAAGCTTACCCGCCTCCCCCCCAAAATCAACCCGGAAAGCCCGGGGCGAGCCGGTAGAAGCCGGTTTCCATCCCGCGCCAGTTCTTCTGGACGCCTGCCATCCGCTTCACCGCCGCCGGATGCGCGGGGTCCAGAACGCCCACTTTCGCCAGAAGTGCCGCCACGGCCGCCTCGGACGCGCGATAGCCGCCATCCACGACCTTCAGCGCGATGCCCAAGCCCTTTTCCGGCACGATGGCCACATAGACCGCCTCGGCCCCGCCCTTGATCGCGACGCGGCCGTCCATCGCCCGCATCAGCTCGGTGCAGGCCTGCCCCTCGCCCGAAATCAGGTGCGGATGCGCCGCCATCGCCCGGGAAAGGCGCACCATCGCATCCTCGCGCGCCCCGTGGCCTTCGCGCGCCGTGGCGAACTTGGCCATACCGCGGGCCAGCGCGCCCACCGACATCGCGAAATTCGGGGCGGAGCATCCGTCGACGCCCCAGCCCGCGACAGTCTCCTCCGTGACCTCTTCGGTCGCGGCGCGGATCGCCTTCTGCAGCGGATGGTCGATCTCGATGTATTCCGGCCCGGCCTTCAGGTGCTGCGTCACCGTCAGGAAACCCGAATGCTTGCCCGAACAGTTGTTGTGCAGCTGGCAGGGCTTCTCGCCCGCCCGGATCAGCCGGTCCCGCTCGGTCAGGTCGCCCGGTTCATGCGCACCGCAGCGCAGGTCGGCTTCCGAAAGACCAAGGTCCGCGATCCAGCGCCCGGCCATGTCGACATGGACATGCGCGCCCCGGTGACTGGCGCAGGCGAGCGCGAGATGCGCCTGGCTAAGACCGCGCGCGTCGGCCGCCCCGGTCTCGATCAGAGGAAGGGCCTGCAGCATCTTGGCCGATGAGCGCGGGTAGATCACCGCGTCGGGATTGCCCCAGGCCGCGACCACGCCCTTGGCGTCACAGATCACCGCGTGGCCTTCGTGGACGCATTCCAGAAGACCGCCGCGCCAGACCTCCATCAGCGGCACCGCGCCGTCGTTCACTGTCGCCATCTTGGGTCTCCGTCACATGTGCGCGAATTGTCGCCCACGGGGCTTTCGCGCCCAAGGGCTTTTGATTATGGCTGAAATATCGGGTAGAACGGCGGCGCGCCAGTCAAAAGGCCTGCACAGGGGCGAGGCGCGTGGCAAGAAACCAAGACAGCTTGGAGGCTGCGTCAGACATGACTTCCCTTTTCGGTCGCACGCTTGCGGTTGCCGCGATCACGCTTGCCGGGGCCGCTGCCCAGGCCCCCGTTCATGCTCAGGAATCGACCAACCGGGTCGCCACGATGACGGACTGGAACGTCTTCACCGAGGAAAGCCCGAAAGAATGCTGGGGCGTCTCGAAGCCGAAGGAAACCGTGAACACCCGTGACGGCCAGCCTGTCTCGGTGCGGCGCGGCGACATCCTTCTGTTCGTTACCTTCCGTCCCGGCAAACCGGGCGAGATCAGCTTTACCGGCGGTTACCCCTTCGCGGGTGGCTCGACCGTGGAAGTCAGCGTCGACGGCAACCCTTTCCAGCTGTTCACCGATGGCGAATGGGCGTGGCCGGGCAGTGCCGAGGATGACGCGAAGCTTCTGGCCGCGCTGAAGGCCGGGACAAGCGCGACCCTGACCGCACGGTCGGGCAAGGGGACGCAGACCCAGGACACCTTCTCGCTCCGCGGGTTCACCGCCGCGATGGAAGACGCCGAAAAGCGCTGCCAGTAAGCGAACCCTCAGAATGACGGGCGCCCCCTTCGTGGGGCGCTTTTCTTTTGGCGCGGGCGCGCCTATATCCGCCCGACATCCAGATCGCCTGTCGCAAGGCTCCACTCAAGGATCTGCCGCCCATGAGCGCACCTATCACGCAAGACGTGCTGACGATTCCCCGCAAGCTGCCCGCTGCGGACAAGACAAATATCGTGGGCCTCACCCGGGCCGCCCTGCGCGATGCGCTGATCGCCGCCGGCACGCCCGAGAAGCAGGCCAAGATGCGCGTGGGCCAGGTCTGGCAGTGGGTCTACCACTGGGGGGTCCGCGAGTTTGCGCTGATGACCAACCTCGCCAAGGACTACCGCGCGCTGCTGGCCGAGAACTTCACCATCGAGATCCCCGAGGTCGTCACCCGCCAGATCAGCGCCGATGGCACCCGCAAGTACCTCGTCCGCATCGCCGGCGGGCATGAGGTCGAGGTGGTCTACATCCCCGAGACCGACCGCGGGACGCTCTGCATCTCGTCCCAGGTCGGCTGCACGCTGACCTGCTCCTTCTGCCACACCGGCACGCAGAAGCTGGTCCGCAACCTGACGGCCGCCGAAATCGTCGGCCAGGTGATGATGGCCCGCGACGACCTGGACGAATGGCCCGTCCCCGGCGCGCCGAAGGAAGAGGTGCGCCTCATCTCCAACATCGTGCTGATGGGGATGGGCGAGCCCTTGTACAACTTTGAAAACGTCCGGGACGCGATGAACATCGTGATGGACGGCGAAGGCATCGCCCTGGGCCGCCGCCGGATCACGCTGTCCACGTCCGGCGTGGTGCCGGAAATCGCCCGCACCGCCACGGAAATCGGCTGCCAGCTGGCGATCAGCTTCCACGCCACCACCGACGAGGTCCGCGACGTGCTGGTCCCGATCAACAAGCGCTGGAACATCGCCACGCTGCTGGAGGCGCTGAAAGCCTATCCCGGCCTGTCGAACTCTGAACGGATCACCTTCGAATACGTGATGCTCGACGGAGTGAACGACACCAAGGAAGACGCGCACCGACTGGTGAAGCTGCTGGAGGGCATCCCGGCCAAGGTGAACCTGATCCCCTTCAAC
Organism: Tabrizicola sp.; assembly: GCF_041913445.1. Classification (GTDB taxonomy): domain Bacteria; phylum Pseudomonadota; class Alphaproteobacteria; order Rhodobacterales; family Rhodobacteraceae; genus Tabrizicola. The sequence continues at coordinate 73,984 of NZ_JAYSFG010000018.1, read as the reverse complement.
GAATGGCCGGGCGCGCCCTACAAGCGGTCGTCGGGGAACCGGATCCACACCTTCGCCGATATCATCTACAAGGCCGGTTATGCCTCGCCTATCCGCACGCCGCGGGGCGAGGACATCATGGCCGCCTGCGGGCAGCTGAAATCCGCCACGGAACGCGCGCGGAAGTCGAAGGCCCAGATCGAGGCCGAGGCCGGGCTCGCCTGACCCCTTGCGGGACGGGTGCTTTTGCGGTCAGGTCGGTCGCCCGGAAGAAGGATGCCCCGATGGCCAAGGCCGCCGCCAAGACCCCTGCCGCGAAGAAACCCGCTGCCAAGAAGCCGCCGGTGAAGAAGCCCGTCGACCGCCCGAAGAGTCCCGCAGAATGGGCGCATGACCGGCTGGTCATGTACATCCGCAACTTCGAGGCCGGGCTCGACGCCGAACAGGAAATCGCGATGGGCTTCGCCTCGGATGAGACCGGGGTCCTGCGCATCGAAGGGCTGGGCTTCTTCGAGCCCGACATCATCACCTTCTACGGCCGCGACGAGGACGGGGCGAAGACCCAGCTCATCCAGCACGTCAGCCAGCTGTCGGTGACCCTGCGCGCGGTGGCGAAACTGGCCGAGGAAGAGCCGCCGCGCCGCATAGGCTTTCACCTGACTCCCGGCTGGATCGGCGGCGATTCCGGCGACGGCTCGGCGGGATGAGACACCGCGCCCCCGTGACAGGCCCGGGTGAATCGGCTATGGGCTTTTCCAAACAGCGATAAATGGGGAACCAAGATGGCCGACCACAACCAGTCCGAACACGTCCACGGCTCGATGGACATCCGCGCGCAGGAAAAGACCTTCGCGGGCTTCATCCGCATGACGGTCTGGGCAACGGTGATCATCGTCCTGGTCCTGGTCTTCATGGGCCTGGTCAACGCCTGACCGGGACCGGCCGGATGCGCCTTCTCCTCGCCCTGATCGCACTCCTTGGCCTCGCAGCTTGCGGGGCCGAGCCGAAATGGGCGCCGCAGGAACAGGTGGACGCCGTCCGCTTCGTCGAGGGGCCGCCGACCTACATCACGCTCTACACCGTCGTGAACAAGCGCACCGGCTCCGGCGCGCATTCGGCGATCCTGGTGAACGGATCCGAGCGGCTGATCTTCGACCCCGCCGGGACCTGGTACCACCCCAAGCTGCCGGAACGGAACGATGTCCATTTCGGCATGAACGACAAGGCGCTGGCCTTCTACATCGACTACCACACCCGCATCACCTACGACACGATCGAGCAGAAGGTCTATGTCTCGCCCGAGGTGGCCGAACTGGTCATCGCCCGGGCCAAGGCCTATGGCGCGGTGCCCAAAGCGATGTGCACCCAGGCGACCTCGTCGATCCTGCGGGGAGTGCCGGGGTTCGAAAGCCTGCCGCAGACCTTCTACCCAAAGCGGCTGTCCAAGGCCTTTGGTGAGCTTCCGGGCGTCACCACCCGCGTCATCACCGACGATGACGACGACAACAACCACGGCGTCCTTCTCGTGCAGCACGACGGCACGCCGCTGCCGTGAGCCTCCCTTGAACCCCCCGCCCGTTGCGGTAGGCTTGCCCCGCGACGGGAAAGGCATGTGATTTGCGCATCTTCGGGGTGATCCTTGCAGGCGGAGAGGGCCGGCGGATGGGCGGCGTCGACAAGGCGTCAGTCGCCCTGGCGGGTCGCCCGCTGATCGCGCATGTCTTCGACCGGCTTGAACCGCAGGTGGACCGCGTCCTGATCTCGGCCAACGGCGATCCGGCGCGGTTTGCCGAACTCGGCTGCCCGGTCGTCGCCGATGCCGCGCCGCAGGGGCCGCTTTCTGGCGTCCTTTCCGCCCTGACGACCGCCGCAGCGATGGGCGCGACCCACGTGGTCTCCACCCCCGTCGACACGCCGTTCCTGCCCGGTGACCTGGTGCCTCAGCTTCTGCTTGCCGCCGAAGGCTCACCCGAAGGTTTGGCCTTCGCATCCGATGCCACTGGCGACCATCCCGCGACGGCGCTGTGGCCCATAGCTCTGGCCCCTGCCCTGGCGGCTTACCTGGCCGAGGGTCACGCCAAGGTCACCCGCTTCACCGCCGCCCACCAAGCCGCCCGCGCGCAGTTCCCCGACCCGCGCGCCTTCCTGAACCTGAACACGCCCGAGGACCTCGCCGATGCCGAGGCGCTTCTGAAAGGTGCCGCATGAGAGTCTATGGCGTCATCGGCTGGAAGAACTCCGGCAAGACCAGTCTGATGGAGCGCCTGGTGAGTGAGATCACTGGTCGCGGGTTCTCCGTGTCCACGGTGAAGCACGTCCACCACACCGTCGACCTGGACCAACCGGGGAAGGACACCTACCGCCACCGCGCCGCCGGGGCTCGGGAGGTCGTGCTGGCATCCGCCGACCGGCTGGCGATCATGGTCGAACACCGGGGGCCCGAGCCCGAACTGCCCGCCGTGCTGGCGCGCATGGCCCCCGTCGACCTGATCCTGGTCGAAGGCTACAAGCGAGACGCCCACCCCAAGGTCGAGGTCTGGCGCGAGGAGACCGGCCACCCCCTGATCCAGCCGGGCGACCCCCTGGTGCGGGCCGTGGCGACGGATGCGGCGCTGACGCTGCCCGTCCCGGTGCTGGACCTGAACGACACGCGGGCGGTGGCCGACTTCATCCTGCGCGAGGTGGGGCTTGTTTGACCGGGTGATCGTGGTCGACTGGTCGGCGGCCAACCTGCCCACCAGCCCGACCAACCGGGCGAACGCCGTCTGGATCGGCTGCCACGACGCCGAGGGCGGGGCGGAATGGCACCACCGGACAAGGGCCTCCGCCGAGGGCCAGCTGGTCAACCTGATAGACACGGCCCGTGCCTCCGGCCAGCGGCTCCTGATCGGCTTCGACTTTGCCATGGGCTATCCCACGGGCTTCGCCGCCCGTCTGACTGGCGAGGCTTCCGCCCGCGCCGTCTGGCGCTGGCTGGCCGCGGCGATCACCGACATCGACAACCGCAACAACCGCTTCGAAGTCGCCACCCGGATCAACGCCGCCTTCCCCGAAGGCCCCGGCCCGTTCTGGAGCCATCCGACGGGGCAAAGCTGGCCCGGCCTCCCCTTCCGCCGGGCCGGGATCGACTACGCGGCCCTCGGCCTCTCCGAAACCCGCGCTGCCGAGGCCGCCGTTCCCCGCGCGAAATCCCCCTGGATGCTGTTCAACCCGGGCTCCGTCGGCTCGCAAAGCCTCCTCGGTCTGCCGATGATCCACCGGCTTTCGCAGCGCCCCGATGTCGCAGTCTGGCCTTTCGCCGCCCCCGACGCGCCCGTCATCCTGGCCGAGGTCTACCCCTCTCTCCTCGCCGGTCCCGTGGCGATCCTGGCAAACAGCCACGGTCTCACGGCCGACCAGGCCCAGGTCCGGCTTCTGTCCCGGTCGCTTTTCCGGCTTGCCCAAGCCGACCGCTTGGCCCCCCTCCTTGAAGCGCCGCCCGAGGCCGCCGAGGAAGGCTGGATCCTAGGCGCCCACCACGCCCCCCTACTGGCCGAGGCGCTGACATGGCCGTGACCATCTTCCGCGGCCTCCACGACCAGCTCCGCCCCCAGGCGGCGCGGCTCTATTGGGAGGCGTTCGGGGGGAAGCTGGGGCGGGTCCTCGGGCCGGACGACCGGGCGCTCCGGTTTTTCGAACGGGTGATCCGGGGGGACCTGTGTTTTTCCGCCGTGGGGGACGGGGGGGAGCTGATCGGGCTCGCCGGCTACAAGACCCCGGCGGGGAGCTTCGCGGGGGGGACCTGGGACGACCTGACCGAGGTCTACGGGCGGGTCGGCGGGCGGTGGCGGGGGGGCATCCTCTGGGCCCTGGGGCGGGAGGTCGACAACGACCGCTTCCTGATCGACGGGATCTGCGTTTCGAAGGCGCATCGGGGCCAGGGGGTGGGGTCGCGGCTCCTGTCCGCGCTCTATCAGGAGGCGGCGGAGCGAGGGTATGGGGCGGTGCGGCTCGACGTGATCCAGGACAACTGGCGGGCCCGGGCGCTGTATGAGAGGCAGGGGTTCCGGGCGATCCGGACCGAAGATCTGGGCGTCCTCCGGTTCCTGTTCGGATTCGCGTCCTCGACCACCATGGTGCGGTCGCTGGACTGAGCTGTCCACGGTGGACAGATTTGCGGTTGGTTGAAAATCAATCGGTTAGTCGCGGGCGTTAGGGATTTGGCAAGCTTTGCCCCCTGCCCTTGTGGCCCCGGCCCGCACCTGTCAGAATATGATCAAATTCATCCCTCCGGAGGCCTTCCATGATCACCAAGCGCGAGTTCTACATCGACGGGAAATGGGTCGCCCCGCTGATCCCGAAGGACTGCAACGTGATCGACCCCTCGACCGAAGAGGTCTGCGCGGTGATCTCGCTGGGATCGGAGGCGGATACCGACCGGGCCGTTGCGGCGGCGAAGGCGGCGTTTCCGGGCTGGGCGGCCACGTCCCCGGCAGTGCGGCGTCGGTTGGTGGAAGGCATCCTGGAGCAGTACAACCGCCGCAAGGAAGAGATGGCGCAGGCGATCAGCGTGGAGATGGGCGCGCCCATCGACATGGCCCGCAATGACCAAGCGGAATGCCTTCCGTGGCACCTGAAGAACTTCCTCAAGGCCTTTGACCATATGGAGTGGATCCGGCCCCTGGGTCCCCATGCCCCGGACACGATGATCGCGCTGGAACCCATCGGCGTCGTCGGCCTCATCACGCCCTGGAACTGGCCGATGAACCAGGTGACTCTGAAGGTCATCCCGGCGCTGCTGGCGGGTTGCACTTGTGTGCTGAAACCGTCGGAGGAGTCGCCGCTGTCGTCCATGCTGTTCGCCGAGTTCTGCCATGATGCAGGCGTGCCGCCAGGCGTGTTCAACCTGGTGAACGGCGACGGCGCGGGGGTCGGGACGCGGCTCTCCAGCCACCCGGATGTCGAGATGATCAGCTTTACCGGCAGCACGCGCGCCGGACGGGCGATCAGCAAGGCCGCGGCAGAAACGCTGAAGCGGGTCACGCTGGAGCTTGGCGGCAAGGGCGCGAACCTGGTCTTCGCCGATGCCGATGCCCGCGCGGTGGAGCGTGGCGTGCGGCACATGATGAACAACTCGGGCCAGTCCTGCAACGCGCCGTCGCGGATGCTGGTGGAGCGGAGCTACTATGACCGCGCGGTGGAGATCGCGGCCGAGGTGGCAAACGGGATCAAGGTCGGCCCCGCCAGCCAGCCGGGCAAGCATATCGGGCCGGTGGTGAACAAGCGCCAGTGGGACCAGATCCAGGGCTATATCCAGAAGGGCATTGACGAGGGCGCGCGGCTGGTGGCGGGGGGCCTCGGGCTGCCGGAGGGGATGAACAAGGGTTACTACGTGCGGCCGACGATCTTTGCCGACGTGAAGCCGGGCATGACCATCGAGCGCGAGGAAATCTTCGGGCCGGTATTGTGCATGATCCCCTTCGACAGCGAAGAGGAAGCGGTGCGGATCGCCAACGACACGCCCTACGGGCTGACGAACTACGTCCAGTCGCAGGACGGCGCGCGGCGGAACCGGCTTGCGCGTCAGCTGCGGGCCGGGATGGTGGAGATGAACGGGAAGTCTCGTGGTGCGGGCGCGCCCTTTGGCGGGGTCAAGGCCTCGGGCCGGGCGCGGGAAGGTGGCGTCTGGGGGATCGAGGAGTTCCTGGAGGTCAAGGCGATCTCGGGCTGGGACGTGGCGGCGGAGTAACCGATTTCTTCAAAGAAATCGTGACGGAGCCTTTGAAGGCTCCGATCCGGAATTTTTGAAAATTCCGGAGCAACCGGGCATAGGCTAGGAAAACTTGACACAAGTGTCGAGATTGGCTGACATGGCGGCGAATGGAGGCCGCCATGACCCAGCATCCCCGCCTGATGTCCCCCCTGAAGCTGCGCGACCACACCTTGCGCAACCGCATCGTCTTCGGCGCGCATACTGCGAACATGTCTGACCAGGGGATGCCGGGGCCTCGGTTCGGGAAGTACCTGCTGGAGCGGGCCTTGGGCGGCGCCGCGATGGTGGTGGCGGAACCTGTGCCGGTGCACCGGACCGGGGTGCTGACCCGGGGCAACTTCCTGCATTCCGACGACGCGGTGATCCCCGCTTTCCGCAAGATCACCGACGAGGTGAAGGACGCGGGCGCGGTCATCATCCAGCAGCTTTACCACATCGGCGCGCATGGCGATTCCGACCTGAGCTTCGCGCCGCATTGGTCGCCCTCGGGCGGGCCGTCCTACCATGACTCGGACGGCTCGCACGCGATGACGGGGGCGGAGGTCGAGGAGCTGCTGGAGGCCCACGTCGCGGCGGCGGTGCGGGCCAAGGCGGCGGGGTTCCAGGGGGTGGAGGTCTGGGCGGCCTATCACTCTCTTCTGGACCAGTTCTGGACGCCCTGGTCGAACCAGCGGACGGACCAGTGGGGTGGCTCGCTGGAGGGGCGGACGCGGTTCTCGCGCGAGCTGATCGAGAGGGTGCGGCGGGCCTGTGGGGAGGACTTCGTCGTGGGGCTCGCGGTGAGTTATTCCGAGGCCTACGAGGTGACTTTGGGAGCCGAGGCGCTGACCGAGATCCTGGCGCTGCATGACCGCAGTGGCCACGTGGATTACGTGACGGTGGGGGCCGGGTCGTATCTGGAGTTCGAGTCGATCATCCCGCCCTTCACGCATGGCGAGAAGCTGACGACGCCTTTGACGCAGGTCCTGAAGCGGGAGCTGAAGCATGCCGTCGTAACCTCCGAGGCCGGGGTCAGGACGCCGGAGAATGGTGAGGCGATCATCGCCTCGGGCCTCGCCGACCTGGTGAGCATCGTGCGCGGCCAGATCGCCGACCCGCACCTGGCGCGGAAGGTGGCGGAGGGGCGACCTCAGGATGTGCGGGGGTGCATCAGCTGCAACCAGATGTGCTGGGGCAGGCGGTCGCGGGATTACTGGATTTCCTGTCTGATCAATCCCAGCGCGGGGCGGGAGTTCGAATGGGGCGGGGATCGGTTTGTTCCTGCGGCCGAGCCGAAGGATGTGCTGGTGGTCGGCGCGGGGCCCGCGGGGCTGGAGGCGGCTCGGGTCGCGGCGGAGAGGGGGCATCGGGTGGAGATCGTCGAGGCCGCCCCGGTCGTCGGCGGGCAGTTCCGCCTGGCCGGGATGCAGCCGCGGCGGGGGCAAATCCTGGAGCTGATGGACTGGTACGAGCGGCAGTTCGACAAGCTGGGTGTGCGGCTGCGGCTGAACACGTTCCTCGACGCTGATGAGGTGGCGGCGCATCCAGCCTCGGTGGTCGTGGTGGCCACGGGGTCCCTACCGGACGAGACCGGGTTCCAGCGCTGGGTCCCGTCGCAGCCTTCGCTGCCGGGGATCGAGGCGGGGGGCGTCTGGTCCCCGGAGGCGGTCCTGCGGCGGGAGGCGCGGCTGGGGGACGCGGTGGTGGTCTATGACGAGGGGTCGAACTGGCGGGGGGTCGGGACGGCCTGGGCTTTGGCCGAGCAAGGCAAGAAGGTGACGATCGTGACGCCGGAGGCCTTCGTGGGGAAGGAACTGGCGCGGACCGCGGCGGACGGGGTGGTGCGGCGGCGGTTGGGGTCGCTTGGCGTGCGGATGCTGGCAGAGCATCGGCTGGTGCGGTGGCACGGCAATGGGGTGACGGTGCGGTCCTTCCTGACGGGGGAGGAGGAGGTGATCGCGGCCTCGGGTCTGGTGATGGCGACGACGAACCGGGCGTTCGATGTGCTGCCGGAGGTGATCCCGGGGAAGGTAATGCACCGGGTGGGGGACTGCGCGGCGCCCCGGCTCGCGGCCTATGCGTTCCACGAGGGGCGGAAGGTGGCCTTGGGGATCTGAGCTGCGCCGCGCGCGGCGTGGATTGACCGGCTGCTGTCCGATGTTCAGGTCAGGCCCAGCCCGTCCGGCCCGCTCGATGGCGCGGCGCTGGACCTGACGGGCGGGCCGGCAGGCGCACCGGCATGGGTGTAAGCGGGCCAATCGTCGTGATCGACGTCGACATCGGCGACCGCGAGGTCCAGAGGGTGACCTTCACGCGCGCGCCCTGACGGCTGGCGCGGGGCGTCGCGCTGCGCTATCCCTGCCCTGTCCTTCCGGAGAGACGAGATGACCGACGATCCCAAACCGAAACGCCCGCAGCAGGTCTATTCGCTGATCGTCGAGGTCGGCCGGAAAGAGGGCGACGGCCTTCCCCCCAGGGCCACCGGCGCCGCTCTGCTCTGCTATGCCTCCGGCGTCGACGAGGCCGAGGCGGTGCGCGAGACGGTGGCGATCCTGAAGGAGGCGGAGATGGCTCCGCTGGAAGTGCAGGGCCTCGGTACGCTGGAAGAGCGGATGAAATCGGGCGACGAGATCGACCAGGAAGAGCAGTTCCTGATGGAACGCGCGCTGCGCGAGAACTCCGTGATCGTCGCAGAGATCACTCCTTTCTTCGACTGACATCCCCGCCGCCGAACGCCTTGCGGTTGCAGGGCCGCGCCCAAGCGGTTACGGATCATGCGCGCCCCAATCTGGACCCGACGATGCCCTTCGAGCCTGTAGACCCGGTGGAATTGACCGCCAAGCTGATCCGCTGCCCCTCGGTCACCCCAGCCGAAGGCGGAGCGATCGCGCTGTTGGAGGGCCTCCTGTCCAAGGCGGGCTTCACCTGCACCCGGGTGGACCGGGGCGGCATTGCCAACCTCTACGCCCGCTGGGGCAAGCAGGGGGCGAACCGGGCCTTCGGGTTCAACGGCCACACGGACGTGGTTCCCGTAGGCGATGCCGAGGCCTGGCGGTTCGACCCGTTCGGGGCCGAGATCCGCGACGGGTTCATGTATGGCCGGGGGGCCTGCGACATGAAGTCGGGCGTGGCGGCTTTCGTGGCGGCCGCGGTGGATTTCGTGCGCGAGACACCACCCGATGGGGCGGTGATCATCGCCATCACCGGGGACGAGGAAGGCGAAGGCAAGGACGGGACCGTCGCGATCCTGGACTGGATGGCCTTCAACGGCGAGCGGATGACGCACTGCCTGGTCGGCGAACCCACCTGCCCGCACGAGATGGGCGAGATGATGAAGATCGGCCGCCGGGGCTCGTTGACCTGCGACATCACGGTCGAGGGCGTGCAGGGCCATTCCGCCTATCCGCACCGGGCGAAGAACCCGCTTTCCGCCATGGTCAAGCTCTTGGGCAAGTTGGAGGCCGAACCGCTGGATCGGGGCACCCAGCACTTCGACCCCTCGACCCTGGCGATCACCACCATCGACTGCGGCAACCCCGCGGGCAACGTGATCCCCGCACGCGCGACGGCGCGCATCAACATACGCTTCAACGACACCCATTCCGGGGACACGCTGTCGTCCTGGCTGCGGTCCGAGGCGGCGGCGGTGGCCGAGGCAACGGGGACAGAGATCGCGCTGAAGATCAGCGTCTCGGGCGAGGCCTTCCTGACCCCGCCGGGCGAGCTGTCGGCGCTGGTCGCCAAGGCGGTCGAGGCCGAGACGGGCCGGAAGCCGGTGGCCTCGACCTCGGGCGGGACGTCGGATGCGCGCTTCGTCAAAGAGCATTGCCCGGTGGTGGAATTCGGCCTGGTCGGCAAGACCATGCACCAGGTCGACGAACGGGTGGCGGTCGAGCAGATCGACCAGCTGAAGGCAATCTACGGCCGTATCCTGCGGGACTATTTCGCGTGAGGATCGAGGTCACGACGGACATCGCCACCTGCCAGCGCCTCCGCCGAGTGGTGTTCATCGAGGAACAGGGCGTCAGCGAGGCCGATGAGGTCGACGGGCTGGACGGCCAGGCGATCCATTTGCTGGCTTTCGACGGCGAAGCTCCGGTCGGCACGGCACGGCTCTTGCTGAAAGGCCCGGTCGGCAAGATCGGCCGGGTCTGCGTGCTGCCTGAGGCGCGAGGGACGGGCCTTGGCGCGGCGCTGATCCGGAAGGCGCTGGAGGTGCTGCGCGACCAGCCGGGGGTGCGCGAGGCCTATCTCGGCTCGCAGAGCCACGCGACGGGGTTCTACGAGAAGCTGGGGTTCGCGGTCGAAGGCGAGGAATTCGACGACGCCGGCATCCCCCACCGCCACATGCGTCGCGCTCTCTGACCTGCGGCGATTGAATTGAGCGCCTTGCGGCGCAAGCCTTTTGTCTCGTCGTCGGGCTTCGCCTCCTCCTCGGGGTGCCTCCGGCGGGGATATTTCCTGCCAGGTGAAAGGGCTGCGCGGGTAGTCTTGCCCGTCCCGGCGTGTTACCTCTTGGCGCATGAAACCTTTGCCCTCCAAGGATGAAATCCGCCAGTGGATTTCCGACAACCCCGGCCTTGCGGCCAAGCGCGACATCGCCAAGGCCTTCGGCATCAAGGGCGACGCCCGGATCGAGCTGAAGCGGCTTCTGCGCGAGCTGGAGGACGAGGGGGTGGTCGAGAAGTCCGCCCGCCGCTTCCGTGAGCCCGGCGTGTTGCCCCCGGTGGCGGTGCTGCAGGTGCTGCCGCCCGACGCGAACGGGGATCTTTACGCGCGGCCGCTGGAGGAAGGGGTCGACGACAGCCCCCGGATCCTGATCATCCCGAAGAAGGGCGACCCGGCCCTTGGGGGCGGGGACCGTATCCTTGCGCGGTTGGCGAAGGTGGACCTCGACGACTATGCCTACGAGGCGCGGCTGATCCGGCGGCTGGGGTCAAACCCGCGCAAGGTACTGGGGGTCTTCCGCATCGGCAGCCAGGGCGGGCGGATCGTCCCGATCGAAAAGGGCGACGACAAGGAATGGCGCGTCTCGGCGGACATGACGATGGGCGCCAAGGACGGCGAATTGGTCGAGGCCGAGGCCGTGGGCGGGCGCAAGCTTGGCCTGCCAGCCGCCCAGGTTATCGCCCGGCTGGGTGACCCGGCCGGTCCGCGTGCGGCGAGCCTCATCGCCATCCACCAGCATGGCATCCCGGACACCTTTCCCGACGCCGTGATCGCCGAGGCGGACCGGGCCGAGCCGGTGGGCATGGCGGGCCGCGAGGACCTGCGCAACCTGCCGCTCTTGACCATCGACCCCATCGACGCCCGTGACCGCGACGACGCCGTCTACGCCGAGGCGGATACCGACCTTGGCAACGTGGGCGGGTTCATCGTCTGGGTCGCCATCGCCGACGTGGCGCATTACGTGACTCCGGGCTCGGCCCTGGACCGCGAGGCGCGCAAGCGCGGCAACTCCACCTATTTCCCCGACCGCGTCGTGCCGATGCTTCCGGACATCCTGTCGGGCGACCTCTGTTCCCTGCACGAGGGCGTCGACCGGGCTTGTTTGGCCGTTCGGATGGTGATCGACGCGGGCGGCCACAAGCGTGGCCATCGCTTTGTCCGGGGGATGATGCGGTCGAAGGGGTCCTTGCACTATGCCCAGGTGCAGGCGGCGGTGGATGGCAACCCGGACGAGAAGACCGCCCCGCTGGTCGAGCCGATCCTGAAACCGCTCTACGCCGCCTATGCCGCCCTGAAGCGGGCCCGCGAGGTACGGCAGCCCCTGGACCTGGAGCTGCCGGAGCGGAAGATCGAACTCGACGCCGAGGGCAAGGTCGTCTCGGTGGCCTTCAAGGAACGGCTGGACGCGCACAAGCTGATCGAGGAGTTCATGATCCTCGCCAACGTCGCGGCGGCTGAGGAGTTGATCCGGCTGAAGCGGCCCTTGCTGTTCCGGGTGCATGAGGAGCCCTCGCCCCTGAAGCTGGAAGGCCTGCGCGAGGTGGCCGAGGGCGCGGGGATGACGCTGGCCAAGGGGCAGGTCTTGCAGACGAAGCATCTGAACCGCCTTCTGTCCCAGGCGCAGGGGACGGAGTTCGACGAGCTGATCAACCTCTCGACCCTGCGGTCGATGACCCAGGCCTATTACCACCCGGAGAACTTCGGCCACTTCGGGCTCGCTTTGCAGAACTACGCCCATTTCACCTCGCCCATCCGGCGCTATTCCGACCTGATCGTCCACCGCGCGCTGATCTCGGCGCATGGCTGGGGGAAGGACGGGCTGTCGAAATGGGACGAGGAGAACCTGGAGGAGACGGGTAAGCTCATCTCCGAGGCCGAGCGGCGCAGCATGGCGGCGGAGCGGGATACCAATGACCGGTATCTGGCGGCCTATCTGGCCGACCGGGTCGGGGCAGAGTTCGCCGGTCGGGTATCGGGCGTGCAGCGGTTCGGGGTCTTCGTGCGGCTGGACGAGACGGGGGCCGACGGGCTGATCCCGGTGCGGGCGCTGGGGCGGGAGTATTTCAACTATGACGAGGGCAGCCAGACGCTGATGGGGTCCGAGACCGGGTTGGTCCTCGGGATCGGGCAGCGGGTCATGGTGCGGCTGGCCGAAGCGGTGCCGGTGACGGGCGGGCTGATCCTGGACCTGTTGTCGGTCGAGGGTGCGACAGTGCGGCCACCGCGTCGGAAGGGGGGGAAGTACAGTCCCCGGAAACCGGCGCAGGCGGCGACAAAGCGGCGGCTGGTGCGCAAGCGGCGATGAGGGGAGCAAAACTTTTCGAAAAGTTTTGCGAAATCCTTCGAAGGATTTTGGTGGCGCTTGGCATCGGCGGGGTGCCCGGCCTGGCGATGGCGCAGACGATCCTGCCTGATCCGGCGGCGGGGGTGGAGGATGTGATGGGGTCTCAGGCCGGGCTGGATGCCTGGGTGCAGGGCTTCCGGCCGCGCGCGCTGGAGGCAGGGGTCTCGGCCGCGACGTTTGACGCGGCGATGCGCGGGGTGGAGTTCAGCGCGAAGGTCGTGGAGCGCGACCGGAACCAGAACGAGTTCACCAAGACGATCTGGGATTACCTGGATACTGCCGTGTCCGAGGACCGGGTGGCGCTGGGGCTGAAGGCCATCGAGAAGAACCGGGACCTGCTGGACCGGATCGAGGCGGAGTACGGGGTCGAGAAGGAGGTCGTGGCGGCGGTCTGGGGGCTGGAGAGCGCCTATGGCACCTACCGCGGCGACCTGCCGGTGCTGGGGTCGCTCGCGACGCTCGCCTACGAGGGGCGGCGCGGGGCCTTCTTTGAGGCGGAGCTGATCGCGGCGCTAAAAATCGTCGAGGGCGGGCATGTGGAGCGGTTCGCCGGTTCTTGGGCGGGGGCGTCCGGGCATACGCAGTTCATGCCCTCGAGCTGGGAGAAGTTCGCGGTCGACTTCGACGGGGACGGGAAGCGGAACCTCTGGGGAGACGATCCGGGGGACGCGCTGGCGTCCACGGCGAACTACCTGCGGCACTGGGGCTGGACCAAGGGGCAGCCCTGGGGGGTGGAGGTGCGCCTGCCGAACGGATTCGACTATGACCAGACGACGGAACGGGTGGTGAAGCCCGTGGCCGACTGGCAGGCGATGGGGGTCAGGACGGTGACGGGCGCAGACCTGCCGGATCATGGGCCGGGATCGATCCTGCTTCCCGGCGGGCATCGGGGCGCGGCCTTCCTGATCTGGCCGAACTTCCAGGTGATAGAGAAGTACAACACGGCGGATGCCTATGTGGTGGCGATCGGCTCGCTGTCCGACCGGCTGCGCGGGGGGCCGTCGATCCAGTCTGGCTGGCCGCGGGAGCTGCGGGCGCTGACGCTGGAGGAGCGGCGGGAGTTGCAGGACCGGCTGACCCGCGCGGGGTTCGATGCGGGTGGGGTCGACGGGCGGATGGGGCCCAAGACGGTGGCGGCGGTGAAGGCCTTCCAGAAGGCGCGGGGCATGGTGCCGGACGGGTATCCGAGCCTCGAGGTGCTGGAAGCGCTGCGGTAGCTGTCCACGGTGGACAGGGACTGTCGGTTCTTTTGACTCAAGGGCCTGGCCGTGGGCGTCAGGGGGTTCTTCAGGTCCGGCCGTGTTGGGCAGGTCCCGGTCCTTCAGATGCGGGGCGGCTTTTGAATTGAGCGCTGACGCGCGAAGAGGTCTTGTCTCGTCGTCGGGGCTTGCGCCCTCCTCCTCGGCGGATGGGGGTTTCACCCCCAAACCCCCAGGATATTTGTGCAAATGTGAAAGGCAGGCAAAGCGACTTTGTCAGCCCTTCTTGCGCAGCCTGACCATGAAGAAGCCGTCCATCCCGCCCCTGTCGGCCCAGTGGTCGGGGCGGAGGCGGAGGGCGCCTTCGGGGGTGTACCACTCTGGGTCGATGCCGGGGAGGTCTGGGCGTTCGACGGTGAGCGCCGGACGGCGTTGCAGGGTGGCGACGAGCTGGGCCTCGCCTTCCTCGGGGAGCAGCGAGCAGGTGGAGAAGACGAGGCGACCGCCGGGTTTCAGCCAGGTGAGGGCGCGGTCGATGAGTTGCGACTGGAGCGTGGTGAGGGAGGGGAGTTCGGAGCCGTCCTTCACGAACGGCAAGTCGGGGTGGCGGCGGATGGTCCCGGTGGCGGAACAGGGGGCGTCGAGGAGGATGGCGTCGAACGGTGCCTCGGGCTGCCAGTGGAGCGCGTCAGCGGTGACGAGGGTGGCGGTGAGGCCGGTGCGGGCGAGGTTGGCCTGCAGGCGGGCAAGGCGGGGGGCGGAGATGTCGAGGGCGGAGACCTGGGCCCCGGCGGCGGCGAGTTGCAGGGTCTTGCCGCCGGGGGCGGCGCAGAGGTCGAGGATGCGCTCGCCGGGTTGCGGTTGCAGGAGTTCTGCCGGGAGGGCGGCGGCGGCGTCCTGGACCCACCAGCCGCCCTCGGCGTAGCCCGGCAGGGTGGAAAGCTGCCCGGGGGCGCGGAGGCGGAGGCTGCCGGTGGGGAGGAGATCGCCCTCGGGATGCGGGAAGCCGTTGCGGAGGGTGAGGTCGAGGGGCGGCTCCTGGGAATGGACGGCCTCGATGGCGGTGGTGATGTCGCGGCCGTAGGTGTGGACGAGGGGTTGGCGGAGCCAGCGGGGGAGTTTCTGGACCGGGAGGGTGAGGGGCTCGGGCAGCGCGCGGAGGACGGCGTTGACGAGGCCGGTGAGGTGGGCGGTGCGCTTGCCGCCCTGGCGGGTGATCTCGACTGCCGCGTTGACGGTGCCGTGGGCGGGGGTGCCTTGGCTGAGTTCGGTCACGGCGAGACGGAGGGTGTTGCGGACCGTCAGGGGTGGGGACTTTCGGAGGTGTTTCTCCAGCAGTCTGTCCGCCGGTTCGAGGTGGCGGAGGGTCGTCTCGGCCAGACGGAGCGCGCGGGCGCGGTCGGCGGGGGCAAGGCCTTCGCCCGAGAAGTCGGACAGCATCCGGCCTTCGCCGAGGACGCCGTCCAGGATTGCGACTGCGGTGGCGCGTGCGGTGACCCCTTCGGCCATGTCCGTCCTCTTGCTGGTGCTGGCGGCGGGGTTATATCAGGAGGGAGGGCCACACAAGGAAAGGGTCTGTCATGGACGACGATCTGCCCCCCGCGGCAAAGCGGGCGCTGGCCGAGGCCGAGGAACGGCGGAAGGCGGCGGCCTTGAAGGAGCCGCTGCCGAAGGAGCTGGGGGGCCGGGATGGACCCGAGCCGGTCCGCTACGGGGACTGGGAGAAGAAGGGGCTGGCGGTCGATTTCTGACGGTCACTCCCCGTTGGACTTCGTCTATCCGTCGGACTTGTCCACGGTGGACATTTTCCGATTTCCTCTTTTGAACAAAGACTTGGTCGCGGGCGTTAGGGATCCGGAAAGGATGTTTTCCAGTGCCTTCCGGTCTTGGTGGCGCCACGGGGCCTTGCCGGTAGCCCCCCACCCCCATCCCCTCCCCACGGAGGGGGAGGGGAGGTGCGGGGTGGAGGCGGTGCGCAGTTGCCCGGTCGAGGGGTTTTGGGAAATCTGACGGTTCAGGCCTGCGGGTCGGCCGCATAGTCCGCGTCGCTGACGGCCTCCATCCAGTCGACGCTGCGGCCGTCCTGCACCTCGTGGATGGCGATGTGGGACATGCCGTTGGTGGGGGTGGCGCCGTGCCAGTGGCGTTCTCCCGGGGCGAAAGTGACGACGTCGCCGGGGCGGATGGTGCGGATGGGACCGCCGTCGGACTGGCAGAGGCCGACACCGGCGGTGACGATCAGGGTCTGGCCGAGGGGATGGGTGTGCCAGGCCGTGCGGGCGCCGGGGTCGAAAGTGACGAGGACGCCCTGCACGCGGTCGGGGGCGTCGGGGTCGAAGAGCGGGTCAAGGCGGACGCGGCCGGTGAACCAGTCGGGAGAGCCGGAACGGGAGGGGGCGTGGCCGGCGGGGTAGAGTTTCATGGGTGGCTCCCTGGGGTTTGGTGGGAGCGTAGCAGGGATTCAGGGGCTTGTGGGGCTCTTCGTGCGCCTTCGGCTTCTCGTCGCGGGGTGCCGCGCGGTGGAAGGGTCCGGCCAAACGGGTGCGGTCGGTGAACCAGATGCAAGCGCGCAAGCGCTAGAGGGGACGGAGTCGGCTTTCCCGGTAGCTCCTCGGGTGCAGTCCAGGTCCAGAAGATGGATCGCGCTTCGCGGGGCCACACGGGGGCGCGAGGTGACCGGGAGTGCGGGGCGACAGCGGGAGCGGCGAGGTCGACGACGAGCGGCCCTTATCGCAGGCGGAAGGTCGCAGAGTTGCCCTTGCCCTGGTCGACGGTGAAGCGGAGTTTCTCGGAGCCGTCGGCCTCGACCAACTGGCAGTTGTAGTCGATCTCCATCCCGCTCCAGTCCATCTCGCGGCAGAAGTAGCCGTCTTTCCAGGTCCATTGGCCGGTGATGTCCCAGCCCATCGCGGAGCCGTCGATGCGGCCGTCGGGCAGGACGTTGAGCGAGAGATTGTAGAGGCCGATGCGCAGTTCGCGGTTCTCGACAAGGTCAAGGAACTTTTCCTTGTCTTTGACCGGTTCGAACCCCTCGGCCCAGGCGGGCAGCGGCAGAAGCAGGAAACTCGCAAACAGAACGGCGCGCATGGCATCACCTCCGGTTGGTGAACAGCTTATATACGCGGAGGTTCCCGAGTCGGATCAACCGGTCAGATGCCGAGCACGTCCATCATGTCGTATTGGCCCGGCTTCTTGCCCTGGCCCCACAGCGCGGCCTTCAGCGCGCCCCGGGCAAAGATGGCGCGGTCGGTGGCGAGGTGGCGAAGGACGATGCGTTCGCCCTCGCCCGCGAAGATCACGTCGTGTTCGCCGACGATGTCGCCGCCACGGATGGCGGAAAAGCCGATGGAGCCCTTGGCCCGTGCCCCGGTGATGCCGTCGCGGCCGGAGACCTTGGCCTCGTCCAGGGAGACACCGCGCCCTTCCGCAGCGGCCTGGCCGAGCATCAGCGCGGTGCCCGAGGGGGCGTCGACCTTCATGCGGTGGTGGGCCTCGACGATCTCGATGTCCCAGTCGGCGTCGAGCGCGGCAGCGACCTTTTGCGTGAGGCGCACCAACAGGTTCACGCCCAGCGACATGTTGCCGGCGCGGATGATGGTGGCGTGGCGGGAGGCGGCCTCGATCTTGGCGAGGTGCTGTGGCTCAAGCCCGGTGGTGCCGATGACGTGGACGGCGCGAGCCTGGGCGGCGAGGGCTGCGAATTCCACCGTCGCGGCGGGGGCGGTGAAGTCGACGACGGCCTGGGCCTTGGCGAAGGCTTCCAGCGCGTCGTCGGTGACCTTGACGCCGAGGGGGGCGCCGCCCATAGCCTCGCCCACGTCGCGGCCGATCCAGGGGTGGCCCGCGCGTTCGACGCAGGCCACGAGGCGCAGCTTGTCCGAGGCTTGCGAAAGCCGGATCAGCGTCTGGCCCATGCGGCCCGAAGCGCCTGTTACCACCAATCCCGGCTGATCCATCGCGTCGTCCCCCGTTTGTCGTTCCGTCTAGCGGGTTCGCGCGGGCGTGAGAAGCCCGGCGTTGCGGGCGGGGGCGAAAGGGCATATGGGATCGCCCATGTCCAAGCGCTTCAATACCGGGTCCGGCCCGTCGCAACGCCAGTTGAGGGTGGGGGAACTGATCCGCCGCACGCTGTCCGATGTGCTGAACCGGGCCGAGATCCATGACCCCGAGCTGAACGCCATGTCGATCACGGTGGGCGAGGTGTCGTGTTCTCCGGACCTGAAGGTGGCGACGGTATATGTGATGCCGCTGATGGGTTCGGTGCCGGTCGAGGATGCGATCGCGGCCCTGGCGCGGAACAAGGCCGAGCTGCGCCACCGGGTGGCCTCGGAGCTGACGCTGAAATACGCACCCGACCTGCGGTTCCGTCCCGACGAGACGTTCGACCGCCTGGACGAGACGCGGCGGTTGTTCTCGGACCCCTCGGTGCAGCGCGACCTTGGCGCGGCCGATCCTGACCTGGCGGACGACGAGGAATGAGGGTCCTCCTTGCGCTGATCCTGTCGCTGGCCCCGGTGGCGGCGGCGGCTGCCGATTGCCGGGACACCACGTTCGAGCAGGCGTCCTACACGATCTGCGAAGTGACGGCGGGCGAGGACCTGCGGCTGTTCCACTCGGGTCCCGACGGGGCCTATGGCAGCTTCCGCAAGGTCGATCAGGCGCTGGAGGCAGAGGGCAAGGCGCTTGATTTTGCGATGAATGCGGGGATGTATCACCGGGATCTTGCACCCGTGGGGCTTTACGTCGAGGACGGGGTCGAGGGTGCGAAACTGGTCACGCGCGACGGGCCGGGGAACTTTGGTCTTCTGCCGAATGGGGTGTTCTGCATCGGGGATGGCTTCCGGGTGGTGGAGAGCCGGTCGTTCAAGGCGGACCGGCCGGACTGCCGCTATGCGACCCAGTCGGGGCCGATGCTGGTGATCAAGGGCGAGCTGCATCCGAAACTGCTGCCGGGAAGCGACTCGGTCTATGTGCGCAATGGCGTGGGCGTCAGCGCGGACGGAAAGCGGGCGGTCTTCGCGATCTCGAACGACGCGGTGAACTTCCATTCCTTCGCGCGGTTCTTCCGCGACGGGCTGGGGCTGTCGGACGCGCTTTACTTCGACGGCAACATCTCGCGGCTTTATGCGCCGTCGCTCGGGCGGCATGACGGGGGGTTTCCGATGGGGCCGATCGTCGGGACCGTGGTTTCGAGGGGCTGATGGGACGCGTCAAGAAGGGACGGGCGGTTTCGGGCTGGCTGGTGGTGGACAAGCCGGCTGGGGTGACTTCGACGGCCGTCGTGAACAAGGTGAAATGGGCGTTTTCGGCGCAGAAGGCGGGACATGCGGGGACGCTGGACCCGGATGCGACAGGTGTCCTGGCGGTGGCGTTGGGCGAGGCCACGAAGACGATCCCCTACATCACCGATGCGCTGAAATGCTACCGGTTCCGGGTCGTGCTGGGCGCGGCGACCGAGACGGACGATGCCTCGGGGCGCGTTGTTGCGACGTCGGAAGTCCGCCCGTCCGATGCGCAGATCGAGGCGGCGCTGGGGGCGTTCCGTGGGCAGATCCAACAGGTCCCGCCGCAGTATTCGGCGGTGAAGGTCGACGGCGAGCGGGCCTATGACCTTGCCCGCGAGGGCGAGGTGATGGACCTGGCGGCGCGGCCCCTGTGGGTGGAGCGGCTGGAGATGACGGGCCGCCCGGATGCCGACCACGTGGAGCTGGAGATGGTCTGCGGCAAGGGAGGTTACGTGCGGTCCATCGCGCGGGATCTGGGGGCGGCGCTTGGGTGCCTTGGCCACGTCGAATGGCTGCGGCGGGAGTGGTCGGGGCCGTTCGAGGCGGCTCAGGGTGTGACGCTGGAGGCGATTGACTCCGAGGCGAAGACCGAGGCCCTGGACGCGCGGCTTCTGCCGCTGGAGCTGGGGTTGCAGGACCTGCCCGAGTTCAAGGCGACCCTTGAGGGCGCGGTGCGGCTTCGCAACGGCAATCCGGGGCAGGTGATCGGTCACGCGGAGTGGGGCACCGAAGGCTGGGCGAGCCTGGATGGCCTCGCGGTCGCGGTGGGGCATTACCGGGGGGGCGAGCTGCACCCCAGCCGCGTGTTCAACCGCTAGGCCTTTCTTCACGGGACGCCATCGCCCGGGGCTGCGGGGCTCGCCGAGGGCTGGGCAACTGCCTCCATTCAGGGAGTTCGACCTCTAGGCCTCGGGCGTCTGTTGGTGCTGCACAAGCTTCCAGTCCTCATGCCCCCTCCTCCGCCAGGTCGAGGTGCAATGCGCCACGTAGCCTGCGCCCTCGGCGCGGCGGGCGTGGGCGGTGTAGGCCAGGACCATGAGCCCGTCCTCGGGGCGCGCCACGCGGCCCTTCACGAAGTCGACCGCCGTCCAGCGGGGGGCGTCGGACATGCTGTGCAGCGCCGCCTCGGCGGCAAGGATATGCGGCGCGGCCGGCACGACCATCAGGCAGGCCGGGTCGATGAGACCGACATAGCCCGCCGGTTGCCCGGTCCAGAGGCTTTCCTCGGTCGCCCATGCGCGCTGGTCGTCCATGTCGTGCTCTCCTGACGTGGCCCGCCTGATCTGGCCCGGTGGAAACTGGCAAGGGGGGTCCCGGGTTCCCGGCGCGCCGGGGAGAAGATCATGGGACCGGGCTTGCGCGCCGTGGCCCCGACGGGCAGCTTGGGCAGTCCGAAGGGGCGCCCGATGCGACTGCTGCCGAGCTTGATGACCGGTCTTCTGCTGCTGGCGGCGCTGGCCTGGGCGCTGGTGC
Organism: Tabrizicola sp.; assembly: GCF_041913445.1. Classification (GTDB taxonomy): domain Bacteria; phylum Pseudomonadota; class Alphaproteobacteria; order Rhodobacterales; family Rhodobacteraceae; genus Tabrizicola. The sequence continues at coordinate 53,524 of NZ_JAYSFG010000018.1, read as the reverse complement.
CCGGGGATGCCTGGTGGACCGGACGGATGGCGGGGACGCGGCTGGAGCTGGTGCCGGGTGGCCCTGTGGTCGAACGGACCGGGCGGGTCTGGATCGACACCGACGCGGCTTGCGGGGCGGGGCCAAGGACCGACCCCGATGACTGCTTCGCGATCCTGTGGCTTCTGGCCCAGGGGGTAAGGATCGAGGGCATCTCGACCAGCTTCGGCAATGCCGAGGGTGCGGTGGTGGCCGCACGGACGCAGGAGCTGGCGGACAGGCTGCGGGCAGCGGGCTTTGCCGTGCCGCCGGTGCTGGAGGGGCACACGGGGCCAGTCGGTCCCTCTGCCCTGCCAGAGCCTGCCGGGGTGCAGGGCCTCCGGGCGGCGCTGGCCCAAGGACCGCTGACCGTGCTGGCGCTGGGTCCCCTGACGAACATCGCGGCGGCGCTGGAGGGACGGCCGGACCTTTCCGCCAATGTCCAGCGGGTCGTCGCGGTCATGGGGCACGAGGCGGGGCACCTTTTCCACCCGAGCGAAGGGAACGGGCGAGGCATCATGGGTCACGGGCCGATCTTCCGCGACCTGAACGTCAGCGTCGACCGAGAGGCCGCGCAGCGGGTGATGGCGCTGGACGTGGCCCTGACGCTGATTCCCTATGACGCCGGGCGCGGGGTGGTGATCGGCGCGGCGGACCTGCAGGACTTCGCGCAGCGCGGGCCGGCGCAGGCCTGGCTCGTCGATCAGGCGCAGGGATGGCTGGCGTTCTGGCAGAAGGACGTGGGGCTGGAGGGGTTCTCACCCTTCGACTGGGTGGCGGCCGCCTGGCTGTTTGCGCCCGAGCTTTTCGACTGCGCAAGGGTCAGGGCCGAGGTCCGGCTTGAATGGGCTTTCTGGGTCTGGCCGCGGCGCGGGCTGGTGGTCGATGCGGCCGACGCGGGCGAAGTCCTCTACTGCCCCCGGACCTCGGCCCGGCTGCATGACCTGCTGCTGGCCCCCTGAATGCGAAAAGGCCCCGCGCTGGGGCGGGGCCTTTCCGAAATCGATTCTTGGGCGATCAGGCCAGGGCGGCCTTGGCCTGGCCAGCGATGGCGTTGAACGCCTCGGGCTCATGCACGGCGAGGTCGGCGAGGACCTTGCGGTCGACCTCGATCCCGGCTTTCGCCAGGCCGTTGATCAGGCGCGAATAGGTCATCTCGGCGTCGAACAGCCGGACGGCAGCGTTGATCCGCTGGATCCACAGCGCACGGAACGAGCGCTTGCGGGCCTTGCGGTCGCGGGTCGCGTACTGGTTGGCCTTGTCGACGGCCTGGGTCGCGGTGCGGAAGTTGGTGGAGCGGGCGGCGTAGTAGCCCGAAGCCGCCTTGATCACCTTGCGGTGACGGGCGTGGGTGACCTTGCCGGATTTGACGCGGGACATCTGGTGCTCTCCTTACCGGTCGTAGGGCATGTATTTCTTGACGATCTTCGCGTCGCTGTCGCTGAGGATCATGGCCCCCGAGGCGTCGCGGACGAATTTCGGCGTGCGCTTGATCATGCCGTGGCGCTTGCCGGCGGGACCGGCCTTCACCCGACCGGAGGCCGTGAAGCTGAAGCGCTTCTTCGCCGCCGACTTGGTCTTCATCTTGGGCATTTCCATCTCCGTGGTTTCAGGCACGACTCGGCATGCCACTTGGGCCGGCCGTGCGGGTAATGAAGGCGTCCCTATAGGCGCAGGCCGGGAAAGGTGCAAGGGGCAAGTCAGAGGTGCGGAACGCGCGGGCAGGCGGAGCCCGGGCGGAAGATCCCGGGGACGGCAGTATCGACCGTGCAGGATTTCATCGAAAGATAGTGCGGATCATCGGAGGCGACAAAGCGTAAAAAGCCGGAGAGGCGTAAAACGGTCCCAGGGAATTTGGCGTGACGAGGCAATGAAATGGGATCTCTGCTTATCGGACTTGTCGTGGCGACCTTCGCTGGCGTCGTAAGCCTTCTCACCGGCCATTCGGTCCTTGCCGCCCTGGTCGCCTATTCGGTCGCGGGCCAGTTGGCGATGTTCACGGTGATCGGCGCGAACTACATGATGCACCACGGGGCGTGAGCCCGTGACTCGGCGCAGGCGGCTCGGGGTTTGATCCGATCCGCGCGTCGAAACTGCGTTCCCGGAAACTCGACAGGCAGGCGGCAGATGGTCCGCCTGCCTTTCCTTTTTGGCCGGGACGGGTGGGACATTGGCCGGTCTGCCCTTTCCGTTCTCCGCACCGAACAGCGCGCAAGAAAAAATGCCGGATCCCGCAGGCGGGACCCGGCAAAGTCCGAGCAATCCTTGGGGGACGCGCAACCGGCAGGGCACTTTGGCCGGTCACTCTCGGGGTTGCCGGAGGCGGCCGGCAACACGCAATGGATGCAGGAATGGCTCAGCTGGGGCAATCTATCTTCGGCACTGTCCGGGGCTGTCCAAACGAGAGCGCCGGGCATGAGCACCGGGCGGGCCGACGCAGCGACTGTCTTTCGAGAGCGCCCGGCAGCCTTCGCAGGTCCCAGCCTGCCCGAACGGGTGAAGGATGCCCCGGCGGAGCCCCTGCCTGCTGTGCCTGGACCCAGTTTCCCGATCTTTCGGGCAGCAGACGGCGGCACGAGACGTGGCACGGCGGTCTGCGTGGGGCCGATTCGACGACCGGAAGGCCGCAGCGGTCCCGCTGATCGGGCTTTGAGCGACTCTGGCGGCGCTGAAAGGGAAAAGCCGGACGCCACAGGCATCCGGCAGGGTAACGGCAAAACGGGAGGCGGCTCCCGCCTTCCCTGCTAGTTCCGGGGGTTCCTGGCCTGCCAGATCCGGTTGTTGATGCGGATCTCGTCAAGGCCGGCATCAAGACGCGACATCGAGACCGGACCGCGGAGGGTCGCGTCGCAGAGGGCAAGGCGCACGGTGTCGTAGTCGTCGGTCTCGCTTTCGGCGCTGACCAGCACGACCGGCGTGCCGACGTAGGTCACGCGGAAGACCAGAAGCTCGGAGATCACCTTGGCGATGCCGCCGCAGCTGTCGATGTCGATGACGACCAGCGCCACCGGATCCCGACCCTCGGCCAGGATCTCGCGGACCTGGGCCAGGCTGGCAACACGCTGGACGCGGGTGTCACCACGACCGGACTTGTCGCCAAGCTCGCGCTGGCGGGACTGCGGATCGACGACGAGCATGACAGCCTGGCCGGGAGCCGCGACGGGCGCGGTCAGGGGCCGGTTCGGCGCCCGCTCGACCGCTGCGGGATAGCTGGCGGCCCAGGGTAGCACCCGGGACGGAGCCTTTGCCGGCCACAGGAGGTTGCCGAGGACGCGAGCCCCTTCGAAGTACATGTCGCCAGTCTTGAACGTTGCGATGCCAGACAATTCCGGGCCTCCTGATGCTTAACCCAAGGTTATCAGGATCAAATCCGCATTCCTGCACGCAGAAGGCGGGGGGTAACTCTCTTTCGCCCCGCGACTATCCTTCGATACGCATGCGAGGCGCGCTGTGGTGGCAAATCGCGGCACCGCGCCCTTCCGACATCCCGGCCAAACCTAAGCGCAGGTCAACAGGACGGCGGGTCTACATTAACATTCCTGAATAAGTGAAGGACACTTCAGGATTTTCCCGATCATGATCGCAAACCGCCAATTCGGAGACTTTCCCACCGAAAATCCCGAAGCCAGGGATCATTCGGACTGGACGAAGTCTGCAACATCCGGGCTGCGGATGATGTTGAATAGCCCGATTCCTCGGATTGGCCTTCTGGGCCTGCTGCTTTCCGGCTGTGTTCCGCATACGCACCCGCAGTGCCATTCCCAATGCGCTTTGCCGCAGCCGCGGGAATATTGCTATGACATCCCCAAGGGTTACGTGCTTGCGCAGGACAAGTACGAGCCCAGCTTCGTCCCGTGCGAACCGCATCCCGTTCCGCCTGGTCCTCCAGACCAGGACGACGACGATGGCGACGACGATGATGATGACGACGACGACGATGACGGGACCGAGGATCAAGGTTCCTCGACCGGCGGGGGCAACGGGGCCGACGCCTTCCAGGGCGACCAGCAATCCGAAGCCACCGCAGGCAAGGGCTCGTCCGCGCACGAGGGCAGCGGAACCCCGTCCACAGCGCAAAGCACTGACGCCAAGGGCGGCGCGGGAGCCACGGCCACGTCCGGCTCGGTTTCCAGCACCGCCAATGCGGGGGCCTTGCTATGACGATGAAGTCGCTTCTGCTTTGCGCGGCCTGCCTGGGCACCCTGTGCCTGGGCGCCCTGCCCGCCCTGGCGCAGAATGTCTCTAGCTCGGGCCAGTCCTGGTCCAGCACCTGGGGATTCTCTTCGGCCACCGACCGCAGCATCGCGCTGCAACAGGCGCAGGTGCTGCGCCAGGTCGAGGATCCCGCGGCCCAGCCGGAAACGGTGTACAACACCTACAACGACAACCGCAGCAACTATGTCGAAGCCAATTCGTCGGACGGGGCCATCACGGTCGACAACCAGCTTGGCGACAAGATTGGCGAAAATACCTATGCCGTCGGGTCGTTGAACACCGGAAGCACGACCATTGCGGTCGAAGGCGACGGCAACATCATCGATTCGATCAACTCAGCCGATACGCAAGGCTGTGTCGATGGGTCGATCAACGCCATGCCATTGAATACGGCCGAACCCTCGGCGTATCTGCCCATCGTCCGGTCCTGTGAATAAGCACATTCACACCTGGTGCCGGGCGCTGTGGATGGTCGCGATTGGCGTCAGCCTTTGCGGCTGCGCAAAGATCATTGCGCCCGCCACCTTTGAAAAGCCGCAAGAGAACGCCCGGCTGGTCAGCGGTCCGCCCATGGAGCGCATCGCCACGCCCTTCGACAAGGCGCTGGCCTGCGTGAAAGGGAAGATCAGCCCCGACATCAGCTTTTCCGTCGGCGCCATCGCGGACAACACCGGCAAGGAGCAGTACGCCGACGGCGGGAGCGGCAAGTACATCTCGCAGGGCGCGGGGGACATGGTGCAATCCGCCCTGTTCTCGGCCGGGCTGAGCGTGGTGAACCGGCGCGATCCGAACATCGTTCTGGCGGAAAGCAACTGGGGGCTTCGGCCACTGGCGCAGCAGATCCCGACGGACTTCTTCATCACCGGCAGCGTGACCAGCCTGGATTTCATCCCGGGGGGCGGCGCGCGGGTCGAGATCGCGGGCGTGGGGCCGCGGTATCGCCAGTCGCGAATCCTGATCGGCCTGGACCTGGCGCTGACGGCGGCCCATAGCGGAAAGCTCGTCGGCAATGCGGCAGTGCAGAAGCAGCTTTACGCCGATGAACTCGGCTTCTCGGCGAACCGCTTCATCGGCGAGACGCTGCTGGCTGTCGATGTCGGGGGAATGGAGCGCGAGGCCGTCCACCTGGCGCTGCGACAGACGCTGAGCTTTGCCACCCTGTCGCTTCTGATGCAGGTCATGCCCGAAGCGTCGGTGCGCGAATGCGCGGCGCAGATCCCCAGCAATGCGCTGGTGGCCGCGCCGGCCGAGCTGATCTCGATCGCGGGGGACGGGTCCGAGCTTGCGGCGGCGAAGGAGGCGGCGGCCAAGGCCAAGGCCCCGCCGCCTGTTGCCGCAAGCCCGGCCGCAGCTGGCGGTGCTCTGCCCGCAGACGCGCGACCCGCGCCCGCAAGCGCGGCAGAGGCCGACGCAAAGAGCCCGCCGGAAGCGGTCAAGCTGGCGAATTCGGCCACCTCATACGCGGCACGCGCCATCGCGGCGGCGGATTCGGTGCTGCAGGCCAAGTCGAAGGACGAAGCGACCGCCGCCGCCAACGAAGCCGCGCAGTACATGACGCTTGCCATCCAGGCCCTGCGCGAAGCCGCGGCCAAGGGCCTGACCGGGGCCGAAGGCGATGCGGCCGCGACGCTGGTGGAAAACGCGATCCGGGCGACCGAGGCGGCGCAGAAGTACATCGCCGGGGCCAAATACCCGGAGGCGGCGCCGGCCAGCCCGACGCCTGCGGCGGAACCGCAGCCGAAGGGACCCGATCCCGCCAAACCGGACGACAAAAAGCTGGGAGGTTCGAACTGACCGCACCTTGCCCGCTTCCGAAGAGATATCGCCATTCCCTTCATCGGGCCGATGCCCGGCGACGGGAGCAAGCGGTCCCCGCAGATCACCGCAAATACGGGCTGACACGGCGGGGTGTCAGCCAACCCCTAACAGGAGACTACAATGAAGAAACTTCTTGCGACCTCGGCACTGGTTCTCGCTTTTGCCGGCGTGGCTTCCGCCGAGGAGTCGGTCCTGGAGCGCGTGCTTGCGACGATCGACAACGGCACCAACCTGGCCAAGGTCAACGGCACCTTCGCCAACATCGCCGAAAACATCGGCGGCGCGGACGGTCAGGGCGTCGATGGCTCGATCACCAACCTCGTCGACGGGATCACGTCTGCAACGCAGACCGCAACCGCTGGCCTGATCACGGCTGTCGAATACGACATGCCGACGCTGTCCTGGGGTGACATGGCGACCACCGCTCTCGGCGCTGTCAACACCGGCGAGATCACGCTGGGTGTGAACCAGGCCGTGGACCAGGCCAAGACCTCGTCGACCGCTGCCTACTCGGCCGTTGCCGATCAGCTTGGCGGGTCGGCCAGCACGGGCGCGCTGGTGCTGAACGTCGCGTCGAACATGACGGGCATCAACGGCTCGATCTCGAACACGATGAACGAAGTCAACGGCACCGTCGGCGACCTGTCGACCACGGCGCTGGGTGCGGTCAACACGGGCACCATCACGTCGGGCGTGAACGCTGCCGTGACCGGCATCATCGGCACCAGCGGCACCGGCCAGAACTGAGGCTGACGGGGGGCCGGAGGGACATGCACCCTCTGGCCCCTTCCATCATTGACGGATGTCCATGGACCTGGCCGCCCTTTCATTCCTGATCTTCACCGTCGCGGTCGCTGCCCCGGTCCGCGCGGAAAGCGCACTGGAACGCGTCCTGACGATGATTGCCGACAACCCCGACCTTGCCGGGGGCACTGTCTTCATCAACCTGGCCAGCCATGCGCCGGTGACGGATGGCTCGGACATGGTGGACAGCACGGTGCAGTATCTGCAACCGCAGGGCGTCATCGGCCAACCCTTGGCGCCACAGGCGTTGCAGATCGAGACCATGGCACTTGGCGCGACCAATACAGGGCTCATCCGGGTGCTGACATCCACGACGACCGAGACGGGCGACGCCGTCACGCCGCTGAACGCGGCCAATGCCGCCACCACGCAATCCCCGATCCGCGCGCCGATCTTCCTTCTGGGCGACGGTCCGGTTTCGGACGTGTCCACCCTTTCGACCAAGGCCATCGGCGCCATGAACACCGGGCAAGTCATTGTGTCGGTCCAGTCGGGAGGCGACGAATGACGGACCGTCGCGCCCCGGAAAGCGAGGCTGGATGACCCGGTCGGGACAGCTGGTCGTGATGGTCCTTTCCTGCCTGTCGGGGCCAGGGGTCGGGCAGGCGAGCATTCTGGAAGACGTGCTGTTGCGCATCGACCAGCTGGGACACTCGCCGCTGTCCGCGATCATGGTCAACCTGGCCTCGAACGTCGCCACGCCGATGGAGACCCCTGCGACCCTTGCGCCGGGTGCGCTGGTGGTCGTCGGCTATGACCAGGACGGCGTTCCCGTGTCGCTTCAGGCGGGGGAGAGCGGCGTGACGGTCCCGCCGGAACTTGCCGCAAGCATGGCCACGGGTCTGCAGGCGGGCCTTTATCCGGTCGGCAGCCAACTTTACGAACTTCCGCCCGCGGGACAGCTTTCGCTTTACGCGCAATCCCGCGACGGCGAGGCCCTGTCGCAAGCCCAGGCGCTGTTGATGAGCCGGGTCGACGGGTCGATCACGACGGTCATCCGCGGGGTCCTGCTGCCCGATCTTGCGCCCGCGCAACTGGCCAGCGTCTACAACCCGCACCGGGAAGAGGATCTGCTGCGCCTGGACCAGATCAGGTCGACGACGCTGGGCGCGGTGAACACCGGCGAAATCCTCACGAATGTCAGGGCGAAGTGGCAGACAGACGCCCTGGCTCCGGACCTTGATCTGGGCCTTGCCGAGGTCAGCCTGGGAACGAGCAGCCTGATCTCGCAGGCGATGACCGACACCGCAAGCGCCTCGCACCTGTCGTCCCGCGAACTTGGCGGGATCGGTGGGGCGGCGCTGGTTCTCAACCTTGCAAGCAACGAGATGGCGATCGCCGGTCAGATCACGACGATTGTCCAGAGCCAGTCGGTCCGTATCGACGAAATCCTGACGACCGCCATCGGGGCCATCAATGCCGGGGCGATAAACCCGGCGCCCTGAGGTCAGTGCGTATCGATGAGCCCGCTGTGTTCCGCGATCAGCGCGGCCTGGGTGCGGTTCTTTGCATTCAACCGTGAGCAGATGGAGCGCAGGTGCATCTTGACCCGGACTTCGGTCGAATCGAGTTCGCGCGCGATTTCCTTGTTCGTCTGCCCTTTCACCAGCAGGCGAAGAACGGACATCTCGCGTTGCGTCAGCAAGGGCGCGGCCCCCGAAGGCGAGGGTGCATCCATTACCGAGAACGGCACGAAGATCTGACCAGAGGCGATCAGCTTCAGCGTATTGCTGAGCGACTTCAATGGAAAGGTCTTGGGAATGAAGCCACGCGCGCCATTTGCGATTGCATTGCGCACGAATAGCTCGTCGGCAACGCCCGAGAAGATGACGACGGCACCGGGCGCGTTGCTTTTCACGATCTCCTCGACGCTGTGCGAGGTGCCCATGCCGGGCATCGAGATATCAAGTAGGACCACGGGGATCGGGCCATGGTCGCGGATCGCCTGCAGCGCGGTCTCTTTGTCCTTGACCGTGTAGACGGGTATTCCCAACTCGTTACCAACCACATGCGCCACTGCATCGCGGACGATATCATGATCGTCGGCAATCAGGACGGAGGTAAGTTCGTTCATCATTTTCCTCGGGCGGTTCGTATCTGGCTTGCATTCCCAATTGATGAAGTGCGTTAGCAATTTCTGTCATTGCACACCATCTATCCGAAAGGCCAGCGATCCTTAGATCTTAAGCATATCCAAGGATATGCCCTCGGGCGGAGAGTGCCGCGGGGGGTCGAGATAGATTCAGGAACTGGTTACAATCAGTCGTTGTACTTCCGATTGGACCGCATGGGGACGACTTCTACCTCGAAAGTATAGGTCCGGCCATTCCAGAACAGACCGGATTATCATCAAAAGTGTACGGCAGTTTCAGAAAATTGCCGCGGTAACATTTGTCAATTCCGGCCGCTTTGCACAAAAAAGTGACATCATCTGGCCCCGGCCGGGCCATGGAAGACCCACATGCGCACCGAACGCCGCCTCGCAACCGTCAGCAGAGGACCGCCACGGCGAATCAACGGCGGAGCAGTGCCGGGCGCTGGGAAACCGTCCAGCGTCGTCTCCTCCGCTCAAAGCTCGGCGGCGGATGCAAATTCCGTGCGGGACCCGGAACGGCCATTTGCCACGCAGGTGGCATCGCCGCGCGGCTCTGGTCGGGTTGACGTTTATCAATCATTGCAGCGCGCGGCACCCACGGGCAAGGGGCCGGGCCACGCAGGGGAAGGCGCAAAGCCGCCAAGCCCAAGCAGTGCGCCGACCCCGGGTAAGCGCCCCCGGTCAGCGGGCCGGTCGCACTTTGTTCCGCCCGGACAGGGCTCTCAGGCCCAGCCCAGTCGAACCACTCCCGAAAGAGCGTTTATCATCTTTGGATACCCAGCCGGTGCGCCTTCGGTCCCCGCTGCAGGGCCCCGTTCAGGCCACTTATTCCGGATCGACCCGCGAGATCAGCCGTTCGTCGCAGGGCGCGACGCGCAGGATGTTCGTGGTGCCCTTGACGTTGAAGGGAACGCCGGCGGTCACGACGATCTGGTCTTCCTCGGTTGCAAACCCGTCGGACCGGGCCGCGCCCACCGCCGCCAGCACCGCGCCCTTGAAGCGCTCTTGCGGCGGGGTGATCACGCAATGCGCGCCCCAGGTCAGCGCATAACGGCGCGCCGTGGACATGAGAGGCGTCAGCGCGATGATCGGGACATGCGGGCGTTCGCGGGCGACGAGGCTGGCGGTGGTGCCGGTCTGCGAGAAGCAGCAGATCGCCTTGATGTTGGTGGCCTCGGCGATCTCGCGCGCGGCGGCGACGATGCCGTCGGCGACCGACTCGCGCCGGACCTGGCGCGAGGCCTCGATCACCGAGCGGTAGGTCGGGTCCTTCTCGACGCTCATCGCGACGTCGTTCATCGTGCGCACCGCCTCGACCGGATACTTGCCGGCGGCTGATTCGGCGGACAGCATCACCGCATCCGCGCCTTCGTAGATCGCGGTGGCGACGTCCGAGACCTCGGCCCGGGTGGGCACCGGGGATTCGATCATCGATTCCAGCATCTGGGTCGCCACGATCACCGGCTTCGCCGCTGCGCGCGCACCACGCACCAGCCGCTTCTGGATCGGCGGGACCGAGGTCACGGGCAGTTCCACGCCAAGGTCGCCGCGCGCCACCATGATCCCATCCGAGACCTGCAGGATCGCGTCATAGGCTTTTACGGCGGCGGGCTTCTCGATCTTGGACAGGATCGCGGCACGACCCTTGGCGAGGCTGCGCGCCTCGATCACGTCCTCGGGCCGCTGCACGAAGCTGAGAGCGAGCCAGTCGATGCCCAGCTGGCAGGCAAATTCCAGGTCGCCGCGGTCCTTCTCGGACAGGGCGGCCACGGGCAGGACGACGTCGGGGACGTTCACGCCCTTGCGGTTGGAAATCGTGCCGCCGACCTCGACCGTGCATTCGGCGAAGTCCTTGCCGCAGGTGTTAACGCGCAGGCGGATCTTGCCGTCGTTCACCAGAAGCGAGGTGCCGGGCTCCAGCGCCGCGAAGATTTCCGGGTGCGGCAGGTTCACCCGCTTGGCGTCGCCGGGGGCGGAGGAGAGGTCCATCCGGAACGCCGCGCCTTCCACCAGCTCCTCGGAGCCGTTGGCGAAGACGCCGACGCGCAGCTTCGGGCCCTGCAGGTCGGCCAGGATGCCGATCGGGCGGCCAAGGTCCTTCTCGACCTGGCGGATGATCGCGTGGCGCTTGGCGATGTCCTCGTGGACGCCGTGGCTCATGTTCAGGCGGAACACGTCGGCCCCCGCCTCGAACAGCGCACGGATCATCTCGTAGCTGCTGGATGCCGGGCCAAGCGTGGCCACAATCTTCACGTTGCGGTGGCGGCGCATCGCCATCCTCCTGCTATAAATTCCGGTTCATGTGGGCCGCGTGCCTTATGGCGCAACTCCGCGCGTCCCGCAACGGCGGTTTCGCAAAGCCGCGCTCTTCACGGTGCCGAGGATGGCTGATCGCTGGCATCGCGCGGGAAGGCTGGGTAGAAGCAGGCCATGCGAAGCGAAGCGGACGTGGCATTCAGGATCGAGGGTGAGGACCGCAAGGGCCGCTGGCTGGTGACCTGCGACCATGCGTCGAACCGGGTGCCCGGCTGGGTCAACGGCGGCGACCTGGGCATCCCGGCCGAGGACATGGCCCGCCACATCGCCTGGGACGTGGGCGCGGCCGGTGTGGCGTCGCAGCTGGGCCGCCGTCTGGACAGCCCGGTGATCCTGTCGGACTTCAGCCGCCTGGTGATCGACCCGAACCGGGGCGAGGACGACCCGACCCTGGTGATGCAGCTTTATGACGGGACGATCATCCCGGCGAACCGGCACATCGGGCCGGAGGGGGTCGAGGAGCGGCTGGATCGGCTTTACCGCCCTTACCACGCCGCCTATGCCCGGCTGGCGGCGCTGCGCCCGGACCGGGTGATCGTCGCGGTGCATTCTTTCACCCCCTGCCTTCGGGGGCGCGCGCCCCGGCCCTGGCATGTGGGGGTCCTCTATTCGCATCTGGACGAGCGTTTTTCGAAGCCGCTGATCGCGCGGCTGATGGCCGAGACGGACCTCTGCATCGGCGACAACGAGCCCTACTCCGGCCACCTGCCCGGCGATGCGATCGACCGGCACGCCTTGCGCCTGGGCCGGCACAACACACTTATAGAAGTGAGGAACGACCTGATCGGGACGGCCGAGCACCAGGCGCATTGGGCGGCACGGCTCGCCCCGATCCTGACCGAAGTGCTGGAGGGCCTATGATGGACGACCAAACCCGGACGGAACTGGAAGCCGCGGCCTTCCGCGCGCTGGTGCATCACCTGATGGTCAAGCGGCCGGATGTGCAGAACATCGACCTGATGAACCTGGGCGGCTTCTGCCGGAACTGCCTGAGCCGCTGGTACCAGGAAGCGGCGAGTGAGCGCGGGATCGAGATGACCAAGGACGAGGCGCGCGAGGTGGTCTACGGGATGCCCTACGCCGACTGGGTCGCGCAGAACCAGACCGAGGCGGATGCGGCGAAGAAGGCCGCCTTCGAGGTGGCCTTCCGCGAGAATGTGACCGGGCCGAAAGCCGGCGGCTGACGATGGGGGCCTCGGACCGGATCCGCGACTTCGTCGAGGCCCTTCCCCTGCGGCCGGGACTTCGAGTGCTGGAGATCGGCTGCGGTCCGGGGGTGGCGGCCCGACTGGTGGCGGCACGGGTCGCGCCGGGGGTGGTGCTGGCCATCGACCGGTCCGCAAGCGCGGTGGCCCAGGCGCGGGCGGGGTCCGCGGCAGAGATCGCGGCGGGACGGATGGAGGTCCGGCAGGCGGCGGTGGAGGACTTCGTTCTGGACCCGGGCGAAGCGCCGTTCGACCTTGCTTTTGCCATGCGCGTGGGCGCCCTGGATGGGCGGCATCCAGAGCTGGAGGGGCGGGCCCTGGCGCGACTTCGGGCGGCCCTGACCCCGGGCGGCCGGCTGTTCATCGACGGTGGCACCCCTCTGCGCGAGATCCCGCTGCCTGCCTGATACTGCGGCAACGTAGGGTGGGCGATTCGCGCGCCCTGCCGACCCGGCGGAAAAGCCACAGGCCGCGGCCCAAGCCTCTCACCGTGCAGGGTTTTTTGTGGACCTCACGCGCGCGTGTCGCTATCGTGCCGGAAAACGGGGCGTTACGACCCCGGACTTGAGGCAGCAATGGCATTTCCTGAGCGGTTTTCGAACCTGCCGGACTACGCGTTTCCGCGTCTGCGGAAGCTTCTGGACGCGCACGCCCCCGGCGGTGCCCCCATCGCCATGACCATCGGCGAGCCGCGCCATGCGATGCCGGATTTCGTGGGGCCGATCCTGGCCGCGAACCTGTCGGGTTTTGGCGTCTACCCGCCGAACGACGGAACGCCCGAGCTTCTGGCCGCCATCTCGGCCTGGATTGCCCGCCGCTACTCGGTGACCGTGGCCGAGGATCGGCTGATGGTCCTTAACGGCACGCGAGAGGGGCTGTTCAACGCCTGCATCGCGCTTTGCCCCGAAGTGAAGAACGGCAAGAAGCCGGTCGTGCTGATGCCGAACCCCTTTTATCAGGTCTATGCCGTCGCGGCTCTGACCGTGGGCGCCGAACCTGTCTATGTCCCCGCCACCGCCGCCACCGGCTTCCTGCCCGACTACGGCAGCCTGCCCAAGGACGTGCTGGACCGGGTGGCGCTGGCCTATATCTGCTCGCCCGCGAACCCGCAGGGGGCGGTGGCGTCGAAGGAGTATCTCGCGGACCTTCTGGCCCTGGCCGAGAAGCACGATTTCCGCATCCTCGCCGACGAATGCTATTCGGAAATCTGGCGCGAGGCGCCTCCGCCCGGGCTTCTCCAGGTGGCCCAGGCGCAGGATGCGGATCCGGAGCGGGTGGTGGTGTTCCATTCGCTCTCCAAACGGTCGAACCTGCCGGGCTTGCGGTCGGGCTTCGTCGCCGCTGGCCCCGAATGCATGGTGCGCATCCGGCAACTCCGGTCCTTCGCCGGTGCGCCGCTCCCCCTGCCCCTGCAGCGGGTGGCCGAGGCCTGCTGGCAGGATGAGGGCCATGTCGATGCCTCCCGCGCGCTGTATCAGGCGAAGTTCCGCGATGCGGACCGGATCTTTGCCGGCCTGCAGGGCTACCAGGCCCCGGGTGGCGGCTTCTTCCTGTGGCTTCCCGTCGAGGACGGGGAACAGGCGGCACTGAAGCTTTGGCGCGAGACGGGGGTGCGGGTCCTGCCCGGCGGCTACCTTTCGCGGGACGCCGGGGGGCAGAACCCCGGCAAGGGCTATATCCGGGTGGCGCTCGTCGCCCCCCAAGAAGAAACCTACCGCGGGCTGACCATGCTCCGCGACTGCATCTATGGGTGAGGGACGAATGGCTTCCTATCAGGCACGGCAGCGCGATCCGCTTCTGGACCAGGGCACGCAGGCAATGCTGGAACGCCGGGGGCGCGAGCTTCTGGGGCTGGTGCTGGTGCTGGTGGCCTTCGCCTTCACGCTGATGCTGTGGAGCTACTCGCCCGAGGACCCGGGCTGGATGGTCGCCACGGAAGAGCCGGCGCAGAACCTGTTCGGCCGGTTCGGCGCAGCGGTCGCCTCGACGCTGATCATCCTGATCGGCAAGGGTGCCTGGACGATCCCGATGATCTTCGCGGCCTGGGGCGTCCGCTTCATGATCCATCGCGGCGGCGAGCGCGCCGTGGGCCGGGTGGTCTTTGCGGTGATCGCGGTGGCCTTCGCCGCCGTCCATTGCGCGACGCTGGTGCCGGGGGATGCCTGGACGCACACCTTCGGGCTGGGCGGGTTGTTCGGCGATACCGTCACCGGGTCGCTTCTGGGGGTGATCCCGGGCAGCGCGGGCTTCGGGCTGAAACTCCTGTCGCTTCTGACCTTCGCGGGCCTGATCGCGATGATGCTGTTCGTGACCGGCTTCGACATGGAAGAGTTGAAGGCGATCCAGCGCTTCCTGCTGGTCGGGTCGATCCTGGGCTATTCGGCGCTGCGTCAGGCCCTTGGTTATGGCGCGCGCGGTGCGCTCAGCGGGGCCGCCGCCCTGCAGGACCGGGCGCGGGCGCGGGCGGCGTCCAATGCCTCCCACGCGTCGCGTTATGAGCCGCCCGTGGCGATGGGCCGCGATGCGCCCGTCCAGCGCCGGGTGATGCCGCCGGTCACGGGCGCTATGGCACCCGAGCCGTTGCGCGCGCAGCAGGGACGGGCGATGCCGGCCTCGCTGCGGTCGGAACCGCGTTATGCGGCAGAGCCCGAACCCGCGCCGGCCCCGGTGAAGGAGAAGCTTGGCCTTCTGGAACGCCTGCGCCGCAAGGCCCAGCCCGAGCCGGAGCCGGAGCTGATCGAGGTGGAACCGTCGTGGGATGCGTCGATGCCGACCGAGGACCGGATCAAGGCGCGGATTTCGGACGTGATCCGCACCCGCGTCATGCGCACCCCCGATTTCCCGGTGGCCCCGCCGCCGCTGCCGACCGCTGCCCGGGTGGAGCCGCCGGTGATGCGGCCGAAGGGACCCGTCGTCCTGATGGCCGATACCCGCCCCCTGCCCCGCTCGGTCCCGCCGGTGACCGCCCCCCAGCGCGCCTGGGAAATCGAGGAGGAGGACGAGGACCAGGTCGCCCTCACGGCCGATGCGGATTGGGAGGCCAGGGACGCCTTTGACGAGGACCGTCTGGACGAGCTGGAGGATGAACTCCCCCCCGCGCGCCCGATGGCCTTCATGCCGGACCGCAAGGCCGTGGTGCAGCACGCGGTGAAGAAGCCCGCGCCCTCGCGGCAGGCGATGGCCGAAAGCCAGCCCGCGCTGCGGTTCGAGGAACAGGCGCAGGTCTATGAACTGCCGCCGCTGTCGCTTCTGTCGGCGCCGGTGAAGATCCAGGGGATGCAGCTTTCGGACGAGGCGCTGGAAGAGAACGCGCGGATGCTGGAGTCGGTGCTGGACGACTATGGCGTGAAGGGCGAGATCACCGCGGTCCGCCCCGGGCCCGTCGTGACCATGTACGAGCTGGAGCCCGCGCCAGGCCTGAAGGCCAGCCGGGTGATCGGTCTGGCCGACGACATCGCGCGGTCGATGTCCGCCCTGTCGGCCCGCGTCTCCACCGTGCCTGGCCGCAGCGTCATCGGAATCGAACTTCCCAACGCCCACCGCGAGAAGGTGGTCCTGCGCGAGATCCTGTCGGCCCGCGATTTCGGCGACAGCCAGATGCGGTTGCCGCTGGCCTTGGGCAAGGACATCGGCGGCGAGCCCGTTGTAGCGAACCTGGCCAAGATGCCCCACCTCCTGATCGCGGGGACCACCGGCTCGGGGAAATCCGTCGCGATCAACACGATGATCCTGTCGCTCCTCTACAAGCTCACGCCCGAGGAATGCCGGCTGATCATGATCGACCCGAAGATGCTGGAACTCAGCGTCTACGACGGCATCCCGCATCTCCTCTCCCCCGTCGTCACTGACCCGAAGAAGGCCGTCGTCGCCCTGAAATGGGTCGTGGGCGAGATGGAGGAGCGCTATCGCAAGATGTCCAAGATGGGCGTCCGCAACATCGAGGGCTACAACGGCCGCGTCCGCGAGGCGCTGTCCAAGGGCGAGATGTTCAAGCGCACGATCCAGACCGGGTTCGACGAGGAAACCGGCGATCCGGTGTTCGAGACCGAAGAATTCGCGCCGCAGCCCTTCCCTTATATCGTCGTCATCGTGGACGAGATGGCCGACCTGATGATGGTCGCGGGGAAAGAGATCGAGGCCTGCATCCAGCGCCTTGCGCAGATGGCGCGGGCCTCGGGCATCCACCTGATCATGGCGACGCAGCGTCCCTCGGTCGACGTCATCACCGGCACGATCAAGGCCAACTTCCCGACGCGGATTTCCTTCCAGGTGACCTCGAAGATCGACAGCCGCACCATCCTGGGCGAACAGGGCGCGGAACAGCTGCTCGGGGCCGGGGACATGCTCTACATGGGCAACGGCGCGAAGATCACCCGTATCCACGGGCCGTTCGTGTCGGACGAGGAAGTCGAGGAGATCGTCAACCACCTCAAATCCTTCGGACCCCCGGTCTACATGTCGGGCGTCGTCGAAGGGCCGGAGGACGAGGTCGCGGGCGACATCGACATGGTGCTGGGCCTCGGCGGCGGCGAAGGCTCGGACGATGCGCTGTACGACCAGGCCGTGGCGATCGTGGCGCGGGACCGGAAGTGCTCGACCTCCTACATCCAGCGGAAACTCGGGATCGGCTACAACAAGGCCGCGCGCCTGGTGGAGCAGATGGAAGAGGAAGGCGTCGTCACCCGCGCCAACCACGTCGGGAAGCGCGAGATCCTGGTCGAGGAACGCTAGACCGCCCAAGGATTAATCCTTGCAGGGACCCCACCGGAGAATTCCGGGGGGTCCTTAAACATTTGGGCGCGTCCGACACAATTGCGCCTCAATCCGGCCCGAATCTGTCCACAACCTCAGGTTGTAAATCGTGTCCGGTTTTCGCCACAGAATCGACATGGTGCTGAAGGGTGGAGCCGGTTGCATTGGAGTGGGGGCTCCTGGAGAATGGCCTTTGACACCTCGGACACCTTGACCCGATCCGCCTGCAGCGACGAGCTTCTGCCGGGCACCACACTTTTCCACGGCCAGTACCGGATCACGCGCTACATCAACGCGGGCGGGTTCGGAATCACCTACCTGGCCAAGGACAGCCTGGACCGTGACGTGGTGATCAAGGAGTGCTTCTCCTCAACCTTCTGCCGCCGCACCGAAAGCCGGGTCCGCGCCCGGTCGCTGTCGACGCGCGACCAGATGCAGAGGATCGTGAAAAGCTTCCTGAACGAGGCCCGCGCGCTGGCCAGCTTGAAGCATCCGAACATCGTCGGCGTCCACCAGGTCTTCGAGGACAACGACACCGCCTACATGGCACTGGACTATATCCGCGGCCATGACCTGCTGGAGATCGTGGACGAACGGAAGGCCACGCTGACGCCGGATCAGATCGTCACCATCGCGGGCAAGCTGGTCTCGGCCATCGCCTACATCCACGGGCGGGGCCTGCTTCATTGCGACATCTCGCCCGACAACATCTTCCTGACGCCCGAGGGCGAGCCGATCCTCATCGACTTCGGCGCCGCGCGGCGCAGCGCCCAGGGCGAGGCGCAGAAATATTCGGGGCTGAGCGTGGTGAAGGACGGGTATTCGCCGCACGAGTTGTACGCGGCAAGCGGGAATTCCGGGCCGTGGAGCGACATCTACTCGCTGGCCGCCTCGCTTTACCACGCGATCGCCGGGCGGGCGCCCGAGAACTGCCAGGCGCGGCTGGCCGCGATGGCGGAAAAGCGCCCCGATCCGGTCCGTCGCCTGGCGGGGCGGGTCGCAGGCTACCCGGCGGGCTTCCTGGAAAGCATCGACCGGGCCATGGCCGTCCTGCCGGCCGCGCGGTTCCAGTCCGCGACCGAATGGCAGCGCGCCCTGCCGCAGCCCGAAGCCAAGGACCGCAAGGTCGTGCTTCTGCGCCGGCTGGTCCCGACGGACGCCGGGACCGAAGCTCCGGTGCGCGCCGCTATTCCCCCGGCGACCCCGCTGCCGGTCCGTCCGCGCCGTACCTTCCTGCGCGGCAACGAGGCCGACATCTCGGGCCTGCGGCGGGTCAGCGGCTTTCTGGGGGCCTGGCTGGTGGATGGTGCCACGGGCCAGGTGCTGGCGGCAGAGCAAGAGGACCGCCACGGTGACCAGGGTGCCCTGATGGCTGCCGCCGTGGGCCTGGGGCGCGCTCATATCCGGGCAATGGAACTGGTGAACGACCGGGTCGAGGACATCGTGGTGACGCTTGGCCGCCAGGTGCACCTGATCCGGCCGCTGGCCCATTCGGCGCGGACCTTCCTCTGCGTCGCGATGGACGGGGAAACTGCAAACCCCGGACTGGCCCGGGTGCAGTTGCGGCGGGTGGAGCAGGGACTCCGGCTTTAGGCCCGGATCACGACAGTTCCAGCCGTCCGCGCCGCGTGCCGCTTGTCGATGCTTCCAGGATCAGCGCCAGGATCACGGCCACCACGACCGAGAAGAGCGCAAGCTCGACCCAGGTGATCCGCAGCGACTGGCCGATGATGATCGCCAGCGGGTGCGACAGGATGATCCAGGTCGAGATCCGGCCGCACCAGTCCGATGTCGGCGTGCTTGGCAGGCGGACCGCCAGGCAGAAGAGCGCCAGCCCGGTGCCGACCAGGATCGTCACGTTGTCGGGCGACGGCCGGCCCAGGAACAGGATCGCCGAGCTGACAAGCAGCGTGACCAGCGCAAGCCGCCAGCCCCAGGCGATGAAGGCGACCCCGACCAGGATCGGCAGGATCCCGAAGCTCCACAGGCCGAAGGGCACCGTCTCCGAGGTTCCTTCCAAGGCCATGAGCAGAGCCAAGATCACGGCGGTGCCGAAGGACGCGATCGGATGCTGGAACCAGGGGGCCAGGACCGAGGCAAGGAAAGCGAAGGGCAGGATCCAGAGATGGGCCCAGGTGCCCGTGAGGATCATGTAGTTTTCCCACCAGCCGAAGGGCGCGTCATGCGTCTTGACGGCAAAGACGACGTGGACGATGGCAAAGATGATCGACCAGACAAGGAACGGCAACAGAAGCCGTCGCGCCTTGCTGGCCACCGTCTCGGTCGCGGGCAGTGTCAGGAGGACAAGCAGGAACGGCACCGACAGATAGGCAATGCGGTTGCCGGGCGCCTGGGTAAAGAACCACGTAAGGCCAAGCGCCGCCAGGAGCTGGCCGTAGTCGGTCAACGCGTTGCGCTCTGCCGTCACGACTGCATTCCCCGCTGCGACGCACGGGCATAAGTGTGCGCCGAAATTGCGTTTCAATCCAGTGGTTAATCTGGCTCGCCGCAACCGAGAGCAGCGGCGACTGGGCGCAACCCCCGGTTAGTTTGAGGTGCCCCGTTACGCTGGCACCGGTGCGCCCTGCAAACCGCGCTGGCCCTTGTGGCCGTCGCGCAGGTAGCGGGCATAGCCCAGGTCCGCCGCCTCGATCTCGGCCCTTCGCCCGCTGACGATGTCCGCCAGCACCCGGCCCGACCCCGCCGCCATCGTCCAGCCTAGCGTGCCGTGGCCGGTGTTCAGGAACAGGTTCTGGATCGGCGAGCGGCCGACGATGGGCGTGCCATCGGGTGTCATCGGGCGGAGGCCGCACCAGAATTTCGCCTGGGACTGGTCCCCCGCCCCGCCGAACAGGTCCTCGACCGAATGGGTCAGGGTGGCCTGGCGCTTGGGCTTGAGACTCATGTCGAAGCCGGCGATCTCGGCCATGCCGCCCACGCGGATGCGGTCGCCCAGGCGGGTGATGGCGATCTTGTGCGTCTCGTCCATCACGGTCGACACCGGGGCGCGGGCCTCGTCCACGATCGGGACGGTGATCGAGTAACCCTTGACCGGATAGACCGGCAGCTTGATCCCGAAATCCTTGACCAGCATCGGTGAATAGGAGCCGAGCGCCACCACGAAGGCATCCGCCGTGACGCGGCCTTCCGAGGTATGGACCGAGGTGACCCGCCCCATCGAGACTTCCAGCCGGTCGATGGACACGCCGTGGCGGAAGGTCACGCCCAAGGCGCGGGCCATGTCGGCCAGCGACTGGGTGAACTTGAAGCAGTCCCCCGTCTCATCCCCCGGCAGGCGCAGGCCGCCGGCGATCTTGCCCTTGGAGGCCGCAAGGCCTGGTTCGGCCGCGACGCAGGCGTCAGCATCCAGAACCTCGAACGGAACGCCGTCGGCCTTCAGGACCGCGATGTCCTTTTCCGCCGCCGCGACCTGTTTTTCGGTGCGGAAGAGCTGCAGCGTCCCCTGCGTCCGCTCATCGTACTTGATCCCGGTCTCGGCCCGCAGCTCCATCAGGCAATCGCGCGAGTATTCCGCAAGCCGCACCATGCGCGACTTGTTCACCGCATAGGCCTCGGCCGTGCAGTTCATCAGCATCCGCGCCATCCACGACAGCTTCGTCCAGTCCATGCGCGGCTGGATGATCAGCGGCGCGTGCTCCATGAACATCCACTTCAGCGCCTTGGTCGGGATGCCTGGCGCCGCCCAGGGCGAGGAATAGCCGGGGCTGATCTCGCCCGCGTTGGCAAAAGAGGTCTCGAGCGCGGCGGCCGGCTGGCGGTCGATCACCGTGACCTCATGCCCGGCCTTGGCCAGATACCAGGCCGAAGTCACCCCGATCACGCCCGCGCCCAGCACCACGACCTTCATCTGATCCATCCCGATCCAGCGTTGCAATGCAGGTGAAGATATGGCGGGAAGAGCGGGATTTCTTGGGGATTATAGGCGCTGGATTGATGCAAGATGGAACAATCTTCGACGATCATGGAATTATGCAGAATATTCTACGTGCACCAGGACCGCACCCGCAAGGATTGCTCCTTCACGCCCGTTTCACAGGCTTGGCACGTCCTTGCAACAGACCGTGGGCCGGGGGTGCATCCGACGCGGCGCAGCGCTATATTCGGTGCATGAACCGTCGCTTCGCCCTTCTGGCCCCGCTCGCCTTCCTGCTGCCGCTTCCTGCGGCCGCCGAGAAGATTTCGCTTGCCGCACTGTCCGACTATCTGAACGGTCTGACCACCGTGGAGTCGGACTTTACCCAGGTGAACTCGGACGGGTCGATCTCGACGGGAAAGATCTACATCAACCGTCCCGGCCGCGTGCGGTTCGAATACGCGCCGCCGGACCGCAGCCTGGTCATCGCCGGTGGCCAGCAGGTCGCGATCTTCGACGCCAAGTCGAACCAGCCGCCCGAACAGTATCCGCTGAAACGGACGCCGCTGAACCTGATCCTGGGCCGCAACATCGACCTTGGCCGCGCGAAGATGGTGGTCGGCCATTCGGACGACGGCACCTCGACCCGGGTGACCGCGCAGGACCCGGAGAACCCGGAATACGGCACGATCGAGCTGGTCTTCACCGACAACCCCGTCGAGCTGCGCCAGTGGGTCATCACCGACGACCTTGGCGCGCAGACCACCGTGATCCTTGGCGAGATGAAGAAGGGCGGCCAGATGCGCGCAAGCCTCTTCGACATCACGGCCGAAACGGCCAAGCGCGGCAACTGAGGCGGGGCGGTCGGCCGCCCGCGCCCTTCAGCGGCAGTAGGCCAGCTGCTCGCGGTACATCTCGGACCGCGACCCGACCTTCGCCGCCACTTCCACGAGCCAGGGCTTGTTCAGGTAGGACTGGTTGGAATAGCCGGTCCGCCCTTCGTGATAGGCCAGGTACTGCGCTTCGGCGTCGGACTTGGAGATCCCCAGCGAGCGCGAGGATTCGTCCATGTACCAGCCCATGAAATCGGTGGCGTCCGCGATGTCGTCGCGCTTGGCCCGGCGGCCGCCCGCGCTGTCCTGGTACTCCTCCCAGGTGCCGTTCAGCGCCTGGCTGTAGCCATAGGCGGTGCTTTGCCGACCCATCGGGATCACGCCCAGCGCAAAGCGGTGTGGCGTCCGCGCGTTGCCCACGAACTTCGATTCCTGGTAGATCGTGGCCATCTGCACATGGACCGGGATGCCCCAACGGCGCTCGGTCCGCTCCATCGCCCGCAGATACTGCGGCCGCTCGCGGATGATCGCACATGCATCGTCCAACTGCCTCGGCGCCGAGTAGTTGCCACCGCCCCCGCAGGATGCAAGGCATAGGACCACCAGCGACGCACGGAGAAACCTGCTCATCTGCCCCTCGTGCACTTTTCTTTTGTGGCAAGTTTAGCTTATTCGCAGCGGGGATGAAATGGGGTTTGCCGGACCTGCCCATCAGAAAGCCGCGAGGTGCCCACTGTCTGGGCACGGCCCACAGACTGTTTCCCCTGTGGTGGCGCGGCGAAGTGGACAGATTTACTGCGAAGGCGTAAGAAATACTGGGGGATTGTGCCATGCAGACGACGCACGCCAAGTACCATATCGGACAGGTGCTCCGTCATCGGAAGCATCCGTTCCGTGGTGTCGTCTTCGATGTGGATGCCATGTTCTCCAACACCGAGGAATGGTACGACAACATCCCCGAAGACAGCCGTCCCTCGAAGGACCAGCCGTTCTATCACCTGCTCGCCGAAAACGGCCAAAGCTACTACGTGGCCTATGTGTCCGAGCAGAACCTTGTCCCCGATGAAACCGGCGAGCCGGTGGATCACCCAGATCTGGGCGATCTCTTCGGGGATTTCGAGGATGGGCGTTACCCGGTCACCTTCCAGCTGAACTGACCGGACGCCACTTACCAGTTGTTCACCCTTTGCCCCTAGGCTTCGGAAAGACGAAGCGAAGGGGTGCATCATGCAACTGCAGACTCAGACCAGGCCCAAGGTGATCTCGGTGTCGGTGATCGACGACCGGATCGATGCGGCGACCGCCATCCAGTTCAAGGAACGGATGCGCGACATCACCAAGGACGGACCCGCGCGGGTCGTGCTGGACCTTGCCCGGGTCCAGTTCCTCGATTCCTCGGGGCTTGGCGCCATCGTCGCGGTGAAGAAGCACCTCGCCCCCGACCGGGCGCTGGAGCTTGCGGGCCTGACCCCCACGGTCGAGAAGGTCTTCCGCCTGACGCGGATGGACAGCATCTTCACGATCCACCCCTCGGTCGATGTCGCCGTCTCGCATGCAGCCAGCGCGTGACGTCCAGCCAGCCGACGGCGACCTGCGCCTGACCTTTCTGGCCAGCCCCTTCGGCGTCCGTGACGGGCTGGCGCAGATGCTGGCGGCACCGCCGCTCGGCGACCTTGCGCCGGACCTGCGGGGCACGGCCGAGCTTGTCCTGGCCGAGGTGCTGAACAACATCGCCGAACACGCCTATGCCGCGGGACCAGGGCCGGTGACCGTCACCCTTACGGCAGAGCCCGGGGGGACGCGCTGCCTTGTGGTGGACCAGGGCCTTGCCATGCCGGGCGGACGGGTTCCCGTCGGGAACCTGCCCAGCGCCGACACCGCGGTCGAGGATCTGCCCGAGGGCGGGTTCGGCTGGCACCTGATCCACAGCCTGACCCGGGACCTGTCCTATCACCGCGCCGGAGCTTGCAACCGGCTTGGCTTTCTTCTGCCGCACGGCGGCTAGACCGGTCGCATTCTGCCGATTTGTCGCAAGCCTGCCACTGCCGCGTCGCGCTTTCGCCGAAGGGCAGCGGGACAAGGGCCACGCGGCGCCACAGCTGCCCCCTGACGTGCGGATCCAGTCCCACCCTCTCCCGGACGTCAGGGGCCTTTTCCCTTGGATTTTCCCACCCTGCGGCCTAGCTTCGGCCTATTCTGAATTCGGGGGAATGATGCGCGACCTTCACCTTCCCGGCCGCTCGGCCGTCTATGCCAAGAACGGCGTCTGCGCCACTTCGCATCCCATCGCGGCCCAGGTCGCCATCGAGGTGCTGAAATCCGGCGGCAACGCGGCGGATGCGGCCATCGCCGGCGCTCTGGTCCTCGGCATCGCCGAGCCGCAGATGACCGGGATTGGCGGCGATTGCTTCGTGCTTCTGAAGCCCGCCGGGTCGGAAGAGATCGTAGCGCTGAACGGCTCCGGCCGTTCGCCCAAGGGGCTGAATGCCGCCGAGTTGCGCGCGCGGGGCCTGAGCGCCATGCCGATCCAGTCCATCGAAGCCGTGACGCTTCCCGGCGCCATCGACGCCTTCTGCCGCCTGAATGCCGACTACGGACTGAAGTCGCTTGAGGAAATCCTCGCCCCTGCGATCCACTATGCCGAGGAGGGCATCCCCGTCGCCCCCCGCGTCGCCTTTGACTGGGCCGACGACCTCCCCTGCCTGAAGGGCGCCGCGCGCGATTTCTACACGCTGAATGGAAAGGCCCCCAGCGTCGGCCAGGTCTTCCGCGCCCCCGGTCAGGCGGAAGTCCTGCGCCGCATCGCCAGGCAGGGCCGTGCCGGGTTCTATGAGGGCGAGGTGGCCGAGGACATGATCTCCTCGCTGCAAGCGCTTGGCGGCACGCACACGCTGGACGACCTTGCCGCCACCGCCTGCGACTACACCACCCCGGTCTCGGGCCCCTACCACGGGATCGACCTGGTCGAGCATCCGCCGAACGGCCAGGGCGCGACGGCGATCCTTTTGCTGAACATCCTCAAGCACTTCGACCTTGCGTCGATGGACCCGTTCGGAACCCAGCGCGCCCATATCGAGGCCGAGGCGACCAAGCTCGCCTACGACGCCCGCAACCGCTTCATCGCCGATCCGGACCATACGAAGCGGCTCGACCACATGCTCTCGGCAGAGACGGCCGCCAAGCTTGCCGCCCTGATCGACCCCAAGCGCGCCATGCCCGCCGCCGCCCCCCTGACCGAGGCGGTCCACCGCGACACGATCTACATCACCGTCGTCGACCGCGACCGGATGGCGGTGTCCTTGATCTATTCGATCTTCTGGGGTTTCGGCTCCGGCCTTGCATCGTCGAAGTTCGGGATCAACTTCCAGAACCGCGGCGCCGGCTTCACCCTGCAGGAAGGCCACCCGAACGAGGCCGCCGGGGGCAAGCGCCCGATGCACACCATCATCCCGGGCATGATCAAGCAGAACGGCAAGGTCCTGATGCCCTTCGGTGTCATGGGCGGGGCCTACCAGCCCTGCGGCCATGCGCGCTTTGTGACGAACCTCGTCGACTACGGCCTCGACCTGCAGGAAGCGATGGACGCCCCGCGCTGCTTCTCGGGTCCCGACGGGATGGAGGTCGAACGCGGCTACAGCGAGACCGTCCGCAGTGAGCTTGCCGCAATGGGCCACAAGGTCGTCATCCCGGACACGCCGCTTGGCGGCAGCCAGGCGATCCGGATCGACGGCGAGCTTCTGACCGGCGCCTCCGACCCGCGGAAGGACGGCTGCGCCCTTGGCTACTGACCCCGCCCAGACCGTCGACCGCCCCGCGATCAGCCAGGCGATCCGCGCCCTCACTCATGGCGAGACGGACACCGTCGCGCTGATGGCCACCGTCGCCTGCGAGATTCACCACGCGCATCCCCTTTGCGACTGGACCGGCTTCTACCGCGTCGTGGCGCCCGAGCTTCTGAAGATCGGTCCCTACCAGGGCGGCCACGGCTGCCTCGTGATCCCCTTCTCCCGCGGGGTCTGCGGCGCTGCCGCGCGGACCGGGGAAATCCAGAACGTCCCGGACGTCGAGGCCTTCCCCGGCCACATCGCCTGCTCCTCCTCGACGAAATCGGAACTCGTCCTTCCGGTCTGGAACGGCCAGGGCAAGCTCCTCGGGGTCCTCGACCTCGACAGCGACACGCCTGCGGCCTTCACCAAGGCCGACGAAGACTGGCTCGTCCCCCTTCTGGCAGAGGTGTTCCACGACGCGGCCTGACCCGGTCCTGTTGCGCTTTCACCTTTGAGCAAATATCCCACGGGAGGTCCGGAGGGTGTGAAACCCTCCGGGGCCGGCCACGGGCGCAAAGGACAGATCATGGCGGACATCACCCTTCTCGACGGCGGCATGGGCCAGGAACTGATCGCCCGTGCCGGGTCCGACCCCGGCCCCTTGTGGGCCACGCGGGTGATGATCGACCACCCCGGCCTGGTCCGCGCGATCCACGAGGATTACTTCGCCGCCGGGGCCAGCCTGGCCACGACGAACACCTACAACATCCTGCACGACCGGCTGATCCCGCACGGGCTGGACGCGCTTTACCACGCCCTCCACCTCCGCGCGCTGGCCGAGGCGCATGAGGCCCGCGCCGCCGCCGGACGCGGCCGCATCGCCGGGTCGATGGGTCCCCTGGGGGAAAGCTACCGCCCCGACCTCACCCCGCCGGTGGAGGTCTCGACCGCGCTCTATGCCGAGAAGTCCCAAATTCTCGCCCCGCATGTCGACCTCATCCTGATCGAGACAATCTCCTCGCTCGACCTCGCCCGCGGCGCGCTTAAGGGCGCGCGGACCACCGACCGTCCGGTCTGGCTGAGCGTGTCGGTCCAGGACCGCGATGGCATCAAGCTGCGCTCCGGCGAACCGGTCGCTGCGCTGGCAGACGTCCTTGACGAGACACCCGCCGACGCCGTCCTCGCCAACTGCTCGATGCCCGAGGCGATGTCCGCGGCGCTTGACGCCCTCAAACCCCTGGGCCTTCCCTTCGGCGCCTATGCCAACGGCTTCTCCGAGATCACACCCCACACCCACGGCACCTCTGCCCCGGAATACTGCGCCCGCCACGACCTTTCCCCCGAACGCTACACCGACTTCGCGCTGCAATGGGTCGCGCAGGGTGCCACGCTGATCGGCGGCTGCTGCGAGGTTGGACCGGCCCATATCCGCCACCTCCATGCCCGCCTTGTCGCCGAAGGGCACAGGGTTGCATAAGCCCTCGCTCATCCCGGATTTCGCCTACGACCCGCCCGACGGGCCGCTCTCGATCCTCTATGAGGACAAGGCGATCCTCGTGGTCGACAAGCCTGCGGGCCTCCTGACCGTGCCGGGCAAGCTGGAAAACCGGCAGGATTGCCTCGTCACCCGCCTGCAGGCCGCACGCTGGGATGCGCTGACCGTCCACCGGCTGGACTGCGACACCTCGGGGGTGATCATCTTCGCCCGCACCAAGCAGGCGCAGGGCTTCCTCGGGCAGGAGTTCGAGCAGCGCCGCGCGCAGAAGACCTACATCGCCCGGCTGAAGGGTCGGCTGGAACCCGATAGCGGCACCGTCGACCTGCCGTTGGGCAGCGATTGGGACTACCGCCCGCGCCAGAAGGTCGATCACGAACACGGCCGCCCCGCCGTGACCGACTGGCAGGTGATCGGCCGCACTGACGACGAGACCCACGTGCGCCTGACCCCGCACACCGGGCGAAGCCACCAGTTGCGCGTCCACATGCTGAGCCTTGGCCACCCGATCCTGGGCGACCAGATCTATGCGCCCGAGACGCGGGACCAGCATGCCCGCCTAATGCTTCATGCCGAGACGCTGGCCCTGCATCATCCGACGACGGGGGACTGGGTCAGCTTCACCGCGCCCGTGCCGTTCTAGGCTCTCCGCTCAGGGAACCCGGATCTGTCCCGACGATACCGGCACCGCGCTGCCTGCCACGCGCACCTCTTCAAGCGCGCCGTTCCGCACCATCACGGTCAGCCCGATCTCGCTCGGCCGCCCCATCTCGACCCCCTGGCGCAGCGCAAGGCGCGTCTCCCCTTCAGCCAGCGCGCCCGAGGCCAGAAGCTGCGCCGCAAGGATGGCGCTCGCTGATCCGGTGGCCGGATCCTCGGGGATGCCCGCGGCGGGCGAGAACATGCGGGCGCGGACGTCACTGCCGTCGCCGGGCGTGTAGAGATAGATGCTGTCGACCCCGGCCGCCCTTGTGACCCTGGACCAGGCAGGTTCCATCGGCCGGGCACGGCCCAGCGTGTCCAGGCTGGTCACGGGCGCATAAAGGAAGCGCGGACCGCCTTGCCAGAGGCCGATGCGATGCGCGCCAAAGCCGATCTCGTCCGCCGACAGCCCCAGCGCGGCCGAAAGCTGCCCGGCGTCGGGCGGGGTGTGCGTGGCGACGGCGTGCGGAAGCACCGGGGCGGTGAACTCGGCCTCGGTCCGCCCTCCCCGCCGCCAGACCCGGACGGGGACCAGGCCCGCCTCTTCCTCGAGGGTGATCAGACTGTCGAAATCCCCCGGCGAGGCGGCGGCCTGAGCGAGGTGGATCGCGCAGCCGATCGTCGGGTGGCCGGCAAAGGGGATCTCGGCCGTCGGGAAGAAGATGCGGACGCGGGCGGTGTGCGCCGGATCGCGCGGGCGCTGGACGAAGATCGTCTCGGACAGGTTGAACTCACGCGCGATGACCTGCATCTGCGCGGGCGACAGGGCGTCGGCGCCAAGCACGATGGCCAGCGGGTTGCCCGCGAAAGGCCGGTCGGTGAAGACGTCGCAAGTGTGGAAACTCAGCATCATTGCATCCCCGGACGGTTACCAGGACATAAACGTCCACGATCAACCCGTTGATTTGACTGGGCGCGGTACGGGTGTCCTGCGTGGACATGCGTAGGGTGGGCGATCCGCCCACCGCCCGTCTCAGACCAGCATCCCGCCGTCGCTGTCGTCGCCCGCCTCTTCCATCAGCCGGTCCATGTCCGGGATCCGGACGTGCCGGTTGCCTTCCAGGCTGATCACCCCGTCCTTCTTCAGCGCGCTGATCTGGCGGCTCACGGTCTCCAGCGTCAGGCCCAGGTAGTCCGCCATCTCCTCGCGCGTCAGCGGCAGGTCGACCGCCAGCGCCCCCGTCTTCGTCCTCAGGTGCAGCGCCGCGTCGCGCCGGGCGATGATCGAGATCAGCGATGCGATCTTCTCGCGCGCGGTCTTCCGGCCCAGAAGCAGCATCCACTCCCGCGCGGCATCCAGTTCGTCCAGCATCATCTCCAGAAGCCGCTGGGCGATGTGGGGGGTGGTGGACATCATCTCTTCGAAGGGCTTCTTGCGGAAGCAGCACATCACGAGGTCGGTGGTCGCCGTCACGTCGAAAGCGGCGGTCGGGCGGCCGGGGCGGCCAACGAAATCGGACGGCAACAGAAGGCCCACCATCTGGCGGCGGCCATCCTCCATCGTCTGGGTCAGCGAGGCGATCCCGCTGACCACCGAACCCACGAACTCCATCCGGTCGCCCGACCAGATGATCGTCTGACCGGCCTGGAAGCTGCGGTAGTACTTGATCTGCTCCAGCTTCGAAAGCTCGTCCGTCTCGCAGCGCGCGCAGACCGCCCGGTGGCGGATCGGGCAGTCGCCACACTGAACGTGGACCGAGTGATCGTGCATTCGTCTTTCCGTCTCTTGATCTGGGTCAAGGATTCACCCTGACACTGCCCATAGCCTAACCGACATGACACACGACCCGCAACTCGCCCGCCTCGGGCTATTCGACGCACGCGTCCCGCGCTACACGTCTTACCCGACGGCCCCGCACTTCGGGTCGAACATAGGACCGTCGGATTTCGCCCGATGGATCGAGGCGATACCCGAGGGTAGCGCAGTTTCGTTGTACATTCACGTCCCTTTCTGCCGGAGATTGTGCTGGTTCTGCGCCTGCCGGACGCAGGGCACCACCTCGGACGAGCCTGTCATCGCCTATGTCGAGACGCTGAAGGCCGAAATCGCGCTGTTGCGTGCCCATCTTCCGCGGGGCGTGCGGCTGTCGCGGCTGCACTGGGGCGGGGGCACGCCGACGCTGCTTTCGGGCGACCTGATGCGGGACCTTGCAGGGACGATCTTCGACGTGGTCCCGTTGGCAGAGGACGGTGAGTTCTCGGTCGAGATCGACCCGAACGAGATCGACGATGCTCGGCTGGACGCACTGGCGGCAGCGGGGATGAACCGCGCCTCGATCGGGGTGCAGGACTTCGACCCCCTGATCCAGAAGGCGATCGGGCGCGAGCAGAGCTACCAGCTGACCCGCGACGTGGCCGAGCGGATCCGGGCACGGGGGGTGGCAAGTCTGAACGCCGACATCCTGTACGGCCTGCCGTTCCAGACCGGCCCGCGTATTTCCGATTCGGTGCAGAAGCTTCTGAC
Organism: Tabrizicola sp.; assembly: GCF_041913445.1. Classification (GTDB taxonomy): domain Bacteria; phylum Pseudomonadota; class Alphaproteobacteria; order Rhodobacterales; family Rhodobacteraceae; genus Tabrizicola. The sequence continues at coordinate 23,166 of NZ_JAYSFG010000018.1, read as the reverse complement.
ACTGTCCCCTGACCGCGTGGCGCTTTACGGCTATGCCCATGTGCCGTGGATGAGCCGGCGGCAGCAGATGATCCCCTCGGACGCGATGCCGACGCCCGAGGAACGCCTGTCGCTCTTCGAGACCGCGCGGCAGCTGTTCCTGTGGGACGGCTATGTTGAGGTGGGAATCGACCATTTTGCCAAGCCCGAGGACGGGATGGCCAGGGCGCTGAAGGCCGGAACGTTGCGGCGGAACTTTCAGGGCTATACCGACGACACGGCGCCGGTTCTGATCGGGCTGGGGGCCTCGTCGATCAGCCGCTTTCCGCAGGGTTTCGCCCAGAATGCCTCGGCCACGGCGGCGCATACCAAGGCGATCCGGGAGGGGCAGTTCTCGACCCACCGGGGGCACGCTTTCACCGGCGAAGACACCCTGCGCGCCCGGATCATCGAGGCGCTGATGTGCGACTTCTTCGTCTCGCGCGCCGAGCTTCTGCGCGACTTTGACGTCACGCCCGCCCGGATCGAGGCGCTTTTCCAGCGCGCAGCCGAGGAATTCGGCGACATGGTGCGGGTGACCGAAGAGGGGTTCCTTATCCCCGAACGCGCGCGGCCCCTGACGCGGATGATCGCACGGGCTTTTGACGCCTACGACAGCGCGAAGGCCAAGCACTCCTCGGCGATCTGAGGGCGCCGGAATTTTCAAAAATTCCGCTTCGGAGCCTTTGAAGGCTCCGATCCGATTTCTTTGAAGAAATCGGCGGTCAGCTGCGGGACAGGCGGGTCAGAAGCTCTACCTGTTTCGGCAGACAGACAGAACGCAGGTCGTAGCGGACGCGAATGCTGCGACGCGCGGCCTCGCGCATGGCAAGATAGGCTTCGGGCCGGGCAAGCGCGTCGGTCAGGGCGGCGGACCAGCCCTTCACGTCGAAGAAATCGACCAGCCGGCCCGTGACCCCGTCTTCGATCACCTCGGCCACCGGGGCCGTGTTGGACCCGATGACGAGCGTACCGGCGGCCATCGTCTCGACCATCGACCAGGACAGGACGAAGGGATAGGTCAGATAGGCGTGGACGCGGCTGACGTGGATCAGGTCGACCAGCCGGTCGTAAGGCAGCTTGCCCACGAAATGGACGCGGGTCAGGTCAAGGCGGTCCTGCACCTCGGACAGGATCACGTCCTTCCAGGTCCCACCCTCCTTGGGTGCGCTGCCGTAGCTGACGCCGGTGTCGCCCACGATCACCACCTGCGCCTCGGGCCGGGCGGCCAGCACCTCGGGCAGGGACCGCAGGAAGATGTGGAAGCCGCGATAGGGTTCGAGGTTGCGGTTGACGAAGGTCAGGACCTCGTCGCCTGCGGCCAGGACGCGCCCGCCGGGCAGGGTAAAGCGGGCTTGGGGGTTCGGGGCCAGGCGGTCGCAATCCACCCCGTCGAAGATCACCTCGATCATCCGGCGCAAAGCCGGGGGATGGGTGCGGGCCTGCCATTCGGTGGGCGAGACGCCGGCATCGGCATGGATCAGGGACTGCGCCAGATAGGCGGCGCGGGACTGGGCGATCATCACCTGATCGAAGCCCTGCACCTGGAATTCCGGGTCGAAGCCGGTGTCCGCACCGATGCCGCGATAGTAGAACTCGGCGAAGACCAGAAGCTTGGCCTCGGGCCAGACCTCTTTCAGGAACAGGGTCTCGCCCCAACCGGAATGACCGTAGATCAAGTCCGGCACATAGCCCTCGGCCCGCATGCGGCGGGCGTGGCGGGCGACCGAGACGCCGCGGTCGGACATTTGGGTGAAGTTGCGGCCGAGGCGGGTGGCCTTGGGGTCCACCTCTTGCGCCTTGTGGGTGTAGCGCAGGATTGGAACGGGCGAGGTCCTGGTGTTGGTGGCGTCGGTCAGGGCGCGGACGTCATGGCCCAGACGCTGCATCTCGGGCGCGAGGTGCAGGAATTGGCCGGGAAAATTCTGGTGGACGAAAAGAAGCTTCAACTCACGGGTCCGAAGGCTGCCGCCATCAGAGCCTTGGTATAATCGGATTGAGGGTTCGTGAACACGGTCTCGCAGGTGCCGGCTTCGACCACATCGCCGGCCTGCATCACCATGACCTTGTGGGCCATCGCGCGGATCACCCGCAGGTCATGGCTGATGAAGATGTAGGCGAGGCCCCATTTCCGTTGGAGTTCCCGCAGAAGCTGGACGATCTGGACCTGCACGGTCATGTCAAGCGCCGAGGTCGGTTCGTCCAGCACCACCAGCAAAGGCCGCAGGATCATCGCGCGGGCGATGGCGATGCGCTGGCGCTGGCCGCCCGAGAATTCATGCGGGTAGCGGCCCATCATCGCGGGGTCGAGGCCCACTTCGCGCATGATCTCGGCCACCATCTCGGTCCGGTTGCGGCCGGGTTCGACACCGTGGACGCCCAGGCCCTCGGCGATGATCTGTTCGACGGTCATTCGCGGCGACAGGCTGCCGTAGGGGTCCTGGAAAACCACCTGCATGTTGCGCCGGATCACCCGCATGGCGCGGCGGCCCTTGGCCCGGCCAAAGGCGGCGCGGGCGGCGTCGATCAGCTCGTCCCAGGTCTCGACCCCGGGGCTCGCATCACGGCGGGCCTGGGCTTCGTCCCAGGTCTCGTCGAGGCGGCTGATGTCACGGCCCAGGAAGACGACCTTTCCTTGCGAGCCGATCAGCCGCAGGATCGCCAAGGCCAGCGTGGTCTTCCCCGACCCGCTTTCACCCACGATGCCCAGCGTCTCCCCGGCGCGGACCGAAAGGCTTGCGTCGTTCACCGCCTTCACATGGCCCACCGTGCGGCGCAGGAGGCCCTTGTGGATCGGGAACCAGACGCGAAGGTTCTCGGTCCGGACGATTTCCTGCGACCCGGCGGGCACCGGCTGCGGCCCACCCTTCTGTTCGGCGGCCAGAAGCTTCTGGGTGTAGGGGTGGCGGGGGTTGCCGAAGATTTCTGCCGTCGGCCCCTGTTCGACGATCTCGCCGCCCTGCATGACGCAGACCCGGTCGGCGATGCGGCGGACGATGTTCAGGTCGTGGGTGATGAAAAGAAGGCTCAGCCCCTCGGCCTGCTTCAGGTCGGCCAGAAGGTCCAGGATCTGCGCCTGGATGGTCACGTCAAGCGCCGTGGTGGGCTCATCCGCGACGAGAAGCTCCGGCCCGTTCGCCAGGGCCATCGCGATCATCACCCGCTGGCGCTGCCCGCCGGACAGCTGGTGCGGATAGGCGCCAAGGCGGCTTTCGGCGTCGCGGATGCCGACCTTGCCCAGAAGCTCGATGATCCGCGCCCGTGCCGCGGTCCCGGTCAGCCCCTGGTGGAGGGCGAGACTTTCGGCCAGCTGCTTCTCGATGGTATGAAGCGGGTTGAGGCTGGTCATCGGCTCCTGAAAGATGAAGCTGATGTCGTTGCCACGGATCTTCCGCAGGTTCGCCTCGGTCGCGCCGACCATCTGCGAGCCGCGATAGGTGACGGACCCCGCGACCTCGGCATTGTCCGACAGAAGTCCCACGGTCGATAGGGCCGTCACCGACTTGCCCGACCCGCTTTCCCCGACGAGGGCCACCGTCTCGCCCTTGGCCACGCTGAAGGACACGCCTTTCACGGCCTGGATCACCCGGCCGTCCTGGCGGAAGCTGACGGACAGGTTCTTGACCTCCAGCACACTCATCTGAAGGTCTTCCTGGGGTCGAAGGCATCGCGCACGCCTTCGAAGATGAAGACGAGGAGCGAGAGCATGATCGCGAAGGTGAAGAAGGCGGTGAAGGCCAGGTAGGGCGCCTGCAGGTTCTGCTGGGCCTGGCGGGTCAGCTGGCCGAGGGACGGCAGGTCGGAAGGCAGGCCGAAGCCCAGGTAGTCCAGCGTTGCAAGGCCTGCGATGGTGCCGGTGATGGCGAAGGGCAGCATGGTCAGCGTGGCGACCATCGCGTTCGGCAGGACATGGCGGAACATGATCAGCCGGTCAGAGACACCCAGCGCCTTGGCGGCGCGGACATATTCGAAGTTGCGGGCGCGCAGGAACTCGGCCCTCACGACGCCCACCAGACCCGTCCAGCCGAAGATGACCATGAGGGCGACGAGTAACCAGAAACTCTTGGCCCAGATCGCGGTGATGATGATGATGACGTAAAGCGTCGGGACCGAGGACCAGAGCTCGATGAACCGCTGGAAGAGAAGGTCCGTGAGCCCGCCAAAATAGCCCTGCACGGCCCCGGCGGCGATGCCGATGATCGAGGTCAGGGCGACGACGATCAGCGCGAAGGTGACCGACAGGCGGAAGCCGTAGATCACCCGGGCCAGCACGTCCCGGCTGGTGTCATCGGTCCCCAGCCAGTTCTTGGCCGAGGGCGGTCCGGGAGCCACGCCGCCGGTGTCGACGATGGTGTTGTAGCTGTAGGGGATGATCGGCCAGAGCATCCAGCCCTGCTGGATCGGTTCGCCCAGGACCGTGCCCTTCGTCTCGGCCTCGGCCTTGAAGCCTTGCGGATCGTCCCAGCAATCCAGCGACCCGCCGGTGACGATCAGGCACTGCACCTCGGGCGTGGTGTAGTTGGCCTCGGTCCGCAGGTCGCCGCCAAAGGCCACCTCGGGGTAGAACTTGAAGACCGGAGTGTAATACTCGCCCTGGTACTGGACCAGGATCGGGCGGTCGTTGGCGATCAGCTCGGCGAAAAGCGAGATGCCGTAGAGGATCAGGAAAATCCACAGCGACCAGTAGGCGCGGCGGTTGGACTTGAAGTTGCGCCAGCGGCGCTGGTTTAGGGGCGACAGCGCCATGTCAGTCGCGCCTTTCGAAGTCGATGCGCGGGTCGACCAGCACGTACATCAGGTCCGAGATGATGCCGACAACCAGCCCGATCAGCCCGAAGGCGAAGAGCGTGCCGAAGATCACCGGATAGTCGCGTTCCACCGCGGACTTGAAGCCAAGCTGACCCAGGCCGTCGAGCGAGAAGATCACCTCGATGATGAGGCTCGACCCGAAGAAGACGCCCAGGAACAGGGCGGGGAAGCCCGCGATCACGATCAGCATGGCGTTGCGGAAGACGTGGCCGTAAAGCACGCGCGCTTCCGACAGGCCCTTGGCGCGGGCGGTCAGGACGTATTGCTTCTTGATCTCGTCCAGGAAGCTGTTCTTCGTCAGCAGCGTCAGCACCGCGAAGGAGGAGATAAGCTGCGCCGTCACCGGTAGCGTGATGTGCCAGAGGTAATCGACGATCTTGCCCCAGAGCGAAAGCTCCTCCCAGTTGTCGGAGGTCAGGCCCCGCAGGGGGAACCACTGGAAATAGGACCCGCCCGCGAACATCACCATGAGAAGGATGGCGAAGAGGAAGCCGGGGATCGCATAGGCCGCAATGATGATCCCCGAGGTCCAGGTGTCGAACTGCGACCCGTCGCGGACGGCCTTGCGGATGCCCAGGGGGATCGAGACGAGGTAGGCGATCAGGGTGGACCAGAGGCCGAGCGTGATCGAGACCGGCATCTTTTCCAGGATCAGGTCGACCACCGAGATCGAGCGGAAATAGCTCTCGCCGAAGTCGAAGGTCAGGTAGTTCCCCATCATAATGAAGAACCGTTCCACGGCCGGGATCTGCTCCTTCCGGCACTCGGGCGCGGTGACCGAGGGTTCGCCGGTGAAGCCTTCGTCGCAGACGATGCGGGCGAAGCCGAACTGGACCTCCAGCCGGGCCAGGAACTCCGGCGGCAGGCCGCGGGCGCCCTGATAGCCGGTGTCCTCTTCCTGCACCCCGCCGCCTTCGGTGCCCGAGATGTTCTGGATGGAATCGCCCTCGCCCTCCAGCCGGGCCAGGACCTGTTCGATCGGCCCGCCGGGGACGAACTGCGTCAGCGCAAAGTTGATCAGCATGACCCCAAACAGCGTCGGGATCACAAGCAGCAGCCGTCGAAGGATATAGGCGCCCAAAACCCCGACCGTTCCTGTTTTACTTCAAGGCGCCACTGGCCTTCAGCGCCTCGGCCTTTTCGGCGTTGTACCACCAGATCGACAGTTCGCCTACTGCATAAGGGGGCAATACTTCCGGGCGTTCATACATGTCGTAGTAGGCGACCCAGTTGTCCTTCTTGTAGTAGCGCGGCACCAGCACGAATTCCGACCGCAGGACCCGGTCCAGCGCCTTGACGACGTTGGTCAGCTCTTGCCGGTTAGCGGCTGCCTCGACCTGGTCCAGCAGCTTGTCGACTGCCGGGTTGGCATAGCCCATCCGGTTGCGGCTGGAGTTGTCCTTGGCGACGGAGGCCCAGGCCTGCTTCAGCACGCCGCCCGGCTCCAGCCCGCCGTTGACCACCGTGGTCGGCACGGCGTCGAAGTCGAAGTTCGGCGGGCTTGCGCGTTCCTGCAGCTGCGGGTCGTCGATGATGTCGAAGCTGGCGTCGACGCCCAGCGCGCGCAGGTTTTCGACATAGGCGTTCATCACCGGAAGAAGGTCGGTGCGGGAATGGATCATCTCCATCCGCAGCGTTTCGCCCTTGTCGTTGCGGCGGATGCCGTCCTCGCCCGCGACCCAGCCCGCTTCGTCCAGAAGCTGCGAGGCGCGGCGGAGGTTCCGGCGGTCGAGGTTGTTGTCCGGCGACGAGACCGAGCCCATCGGGACCTCGGCGGTCAGGATCGATGCCGGAAGCAGACCCTCGTCCACCAGCGGCTGCAGGATCGCGGTTTCCTCGGGCGTGGGGGTGCCGACGGCAGCCATCTCGGAGTTTTCCCAGATCGAGTTGATCCGGGCGAAGAGGTCATAGAACAGCGACTTGTTCGACCATTCGAAGTTGAACATCAGCCCCAGCGCTTCCCGCACGCGAGGGTCCTGGAACTGCGGGCGGCGGAGGTTGAAGATGATCGACTGGCCCCCGGCGATGTTGCCCGAGGGGAGGACCTCCTTCTTCACCGCGCCGGACTGGACGGCGGGGAATTCGTATTCCAGCGCCCAGCGCTTCGGCAGGCTTTCGTTGCGGAAGGTGTAGACCCCGCCCTTGAAGGCCTCGAAGGCGGCGTTGTCGTCGGCGAAGTATTCGATGCGGATGCGGTCGAAGTTGTTCTGGCCCACGTTCAGCGGGTGCTTTTCGCCCCAGTAGTCGGGGTCGCGCGCGTAGATGACCTGGCGGCCCGGCTCGAAGCTTTCCAAGACGTAGGGGCCAGTGCCGAGGAAGGGTTCCAGGCTCGACTTCTCGAGGTCGCGGTTGTTCTCCTCGTAGTGCTTCTTCGAGAAGATGATCGTGCTGCCCGCCTGCCCCGGCATGTCGCGGAAGGGGGTGCCGGGGGTGAAGGTGAACTTGATGCGGTAGGGGTCCAGCACCTCGACCGACTGGAACTTGCCACCGGCGACGCTGCGGTATTCGGGGATACCCTTTTCCATGAAGAGGTTATGGCTGAACAGCACGTCCTCGGCCGTCATCGGGGTGCCGTCCGAGAACTTGACGTCCTTCCGGAGGTTGAAGATCACCCAGGACCGGTCCTCGGGGTACTCCATCGTCTCGCACAAGAGGCAGTAGGCCGCGCTCACGTCGTCCAGCGTGCCGGACAGGATGGATTCGTAGAAGATCGAGGACAGCGCCGCCGAGTTGCCGGCGATGGCATAGGGGTTGAAGCTGTCGAAGCTGCCGGGGGCCCACTGGCTCATCTCGCCGCCCTTGGGGGCGTTCGGGTTGACGTAAGGCAGGTGGGTGAAGTCCGGCGGAAGCGCGAGGTCGCCGAAGGTGGAGATGCCGTGCGACTTGATGATCGTCTCGGCCCGGACGGGCAGCGCCAACGCGCCCACCGCCACGACCAGCGCTCCGGTGGCGATCAGGGGACCCCAGTTGACCCGCGCTGCTTTCGCCCGTGCTGCCACCCGCTTCCCAGTCTGCATCCGCCAGCCTCCCCGCTTTGCTGCATCACCATTCATTTATGCTATTTCGCGCTTTGTCGAGGCAACAAGCCGCGATTGCGCGCGCGTTTGCGTGAGCAAAAATGGAAAAGCCGCCCCAGGGGGCGGCTTTGCTTCTTGCCTAAGCGTCGAACCTCAGGGATTCGCCGCCAGGAAGGCGATCACGTTGGCGCGGTCTTCCGGCTTCGGCAGGCCCGCAAAGGCCATCTTGGTGCCGGGAAGGTGTTGCTTGGGGTTTTCCAGGAAGGCGAAGAGCTCTTCCGGCGTCCAGGGTTCGGCTGCCTTGGCGGCCATCGCTTCGGAATAGGCAAAGCCCGCAACCGCGGCGTGGTTACGCCCGACGACACCGTTCAGGTGCGGTCCGACGCCGTCCGAGCCGTCCAGCTTGTGGCAGGACCCGCATTTCTTGAACACGGCCTCACCGGCAGCAGCATCACCCGCAGCCAGCAGCGCGGCCACGTCGATCGTCTCGCCCTCGCCTTCCGCAGGCGCGGCCTCTTCCCCGGTGTCGATGGTGTAGGCCTGGGTCAGCTCACCCTCGGCATGTTCGCCGCCGTGACCCTTGGCGCCCACGGTGTAAAGGCCGTCACCCGCCCAGTTGACCAGCATCAGAACCAGAAGCGAGCCGCAAACCGCGCCCACCGTCTTGGTCATCGTCATCGTGTCGAACATGGGTCTCACCTATCTCGGGTCTGAAGTTGCGCGGTATCTATCCGCTTCCCCCGCCCGGTTTCAAGGTGTAGACGCGCGACGAAACGCCCCGTGGGGCAGGTTTTCGACAGGGGATCACGTCAGATGGCCGGACGCATCGCGTTTCAGGGGGAACTCGGCGCCTATTCGCATCAGGCCTGCCAGCAATCCCGCCCGGATTTCGAGCCGGTGCCCAGCACGACCTTCGAGGAAGTCGTGGACAAGGTGGCGCGGGGCGAGGTCGACCTGGGGATGCTTGCGGTCGAGAATTCGACCTATGGCCGGGTGGCCGACGTGCATTCGCTGCTTCCGCGCGCGGGTCTGCATATCGTGGACGAGGCCTTCGTGCGGGTGCATGTGAACCTTCTGGGCGTGAAGGGCGCGACGCTGGCCGACGTGAAGGAAGCGCATGGCCATGTGGTGATCCTGCCGCAATGCGCGGGCTTCCTGAAGGCGCATGGGATCCGGGGAAAGGTCTCCAGCGACAACGCCCGCGCCGCACGCGAAGTGGCCGAGGGCGGGGACAGGACCAAGGCCGCGCTGGCAAGCGAGCTGGCGGCCGAGATCTACGGGCTGGACGTGCTGGCCCGGCATATCGAGGACCAGGCGAACAACACCACGCGCTTCCTGGTGATGTCGCGCGACCCGGACCACCGCCGCCGCGGCCAGGGGAAGATGATCACCACCTTCACCTTCCGCGTCCGCAACATCCCGGCGGCGCTTTACAAGGCGTTGGGCGGCTTCGCGACGAACGGCGTCAACATGACCAAGCTGGAAAGCTACATGGTCGGCGGAACCTTCACCGCCACCGAGTTCTACGCCGACATCGAGGGCCACCCCGAGGACGCGAACGTCGCGCTGGCACTGGAAGAGCTGCGCTACTTCACGTCGCAGGTCACCATCCTGGGCGTCTACCCCGCCGACCGCGAGCGCGGCTAGGCCTGCACCTGGCTGCGTTCGTAGCGGTCCTTGATCCGCGCGCCGATCGCCGCCAGCCGCGTTTCGAACCTGGCCTGGACCCTGCCCTTGCCCAGTCGCAGCGTGTTGATGAACAGTCGCGCCGCAAGCGTCTTGGGCTTGAACTCGAAATCCACTCGCAGACGGCTGCGCCGCGGGGACAGGATCATGATTTCGAAGCGCGCCGCCCCTTCGATGGACGGGCCGTCCAGCGCAAGCACGACAAGCTGGTTCTCGACCAGTTCGGACATGGTCAGCAGCACCTTCCGCGGCCTGCCGCGAAACTGGCCGCGGACTTGCCAGGCGGCGCCGACCCCGCTGGGTGGCGTCCCGGGGGGACGTTCGATCTCGGCCCCGTTGCGGACGGCGTCGCGCTCCCACATGGCATGATCGACCAGAGCCGAGAAGACGAAGGCGGCCGGGACCTCGAGGTCGGTCTTTGCACTGAGTTTCATCTACGCCCCGCCCCTCGCCAAAAACACACACCCGGCAAGATTTGGGTCAATCCAGCCGGTCCGCAAGCCAGTTCCGCAGAATGAAGTTGGCAATCGATCCGTGCCGTGCCGGACGGACCACCGGGTGAAGGCCGGCAAAGGACTGGACCAGTTCTTCCCGCGTCAGCCACAAGGCCTGCTCCAGTTCGTCCGGGTCAAGCGCGATGTCACGGCCCAGAGCCTCGGTCCGGGCGCCCAGCATCAGCGAGGCCGGGAAGGGCCAGGGCTGGCTTGCCAGATAGGTCACCGGACCGCAGCGGACGCCGGTCTCCTCCTGCACTTCGCGGCGGACGGCGGCTTCCAGCGTCTCACCCGGCTCGACGAAGCCGGCCAGCAACGAGAACATGCCCTCAGGCCAGCCCGGACTGCGGCCCAGGAGGACCGAGTTTCCGTGGGTGACCAGCATGATGACCACCGGGTCGGTGCGGGGAAAGTGCTGGGTGGCGCAGGCGGGACAGGTGCGTTGCCATCCCCCCATCGCCATGACTGAACGCGCCCCGCAGGCCGAGCAAAAACCGTGGCTGCGGTGCCATTGCAGCAGCGCCTTCGCCGTTGCCACAAGTTCGGCATCACGCGGGGTGAGCCGGGTCATCACGCCGCGCAACTCGACAAAGCCCTCGTCGCCGCTGAAGGCGGGGTGGCGCTGCACCGTCGCGTCGAAGAAGCCGGCCTCGGGCGCGGCGGCACCGGCTTCGGGCGACCAGTCCGACAGGTCGGCGGCGAAGCGTGGGACACCATCGTCGAGGCCAAGGAACACGGCCGGTCCCGCCGATGCAAGCACCGGATGCCCGTTCGGGACCCAGACGGGACGGGCGTCCGCCATCAGCGGCTTGCCGCGCCACACCGGCAGGACCACCCCCCGCGCCAGCGCTTCGGCCAAGGCTGCGGCATCGCGCCGCAACCCCGCCCGACGGTCGAGACCCGAGCCGCCGAACGTCACCGTCTCTGCAATCCTCATCGCCAGCCCGGCCCTTTCTGCGTGCAATTTCCCTGCAGAAGACCCTTTGGCCGCCCTTCGGAAAAGATCAATTGTCGACCGTGACCGCGTTAACAACCTGCGCGGGAATAACGCTAATTTGCCATAACATTGACACAACCGGAAAGATACATCGGGCACGGGATGCCCGCGTCCCGGCTTTCGCTTCGGCTCGGTTATCAAGGTCGTTCTTGGCAATTTCAGTATTTCTGGAAGGGTGATGTACCAGGTTCCCGTCGCGTCAGGACACTCTCTGCAGCCGCAGGACTCGGATGTCGAGGCCACCCCCCGGGGGTCCGACACGACCGCAGGCCAGTCGTCCCGGCGCCCGCTTGCCTCGCTGCGGCTTATCGCGACCAGTGACCTCCATGCCAGCCTGATGCCTTACGATTACTGCGCCAACCGTCCCAATGCCGATCTTGGGCTTGGCGCTGTGTCGCAGCAGATTGCCGAGGCGCGGGGCGAGGCGCGGAACTGCCTGCTGTTCGACAACGGCGATTTCCTGCAAGGCAGCCCGGTGGCCGATTACGCGGCCATGGCCCGCCGCCGCCGGGCCCATCCGGTGATCACGGCGTTCAACACCCTGGGCTATGATGCGGCGACGCTGGGAAACCACGAGTTCGACTATGGCCTGAGCTTCCTGTCCGAGGTGCTGTCCGAGGCGCGCTTCCCCTTCGTGTCGGCCAATGTCGCGACGCGCCTGGGCTCCAGCCCTGCGCGGGACGAAACCCTGGTGCCGCCCTTCACGATCCTGCGGCGGCAGATCTTCGATGACGAAGGCAATGCCCATATCCTGCGGGTCGGCGTGATCGGCTTCGCCCCGCCCCAGATCGCGGAATGGGACCGGGAAACCCCGGGGGCGCGGGTCCACACTCGGGACATCCTAGCCTCGGCCCGGGCCTGGTTGCCGCGGCTTCGGGCCCGGGGGGCGGACATCATCGTGGCGCTGGCCCATACCGGAATCGGCCCGCTGGACCCCGGGGAGGGCAGCGAGAACGCCGCGACCGCCCTTGCGGCGCTGGACGAGATCGACGCGGTCGTCGCCGGTCACAGCCACCAGGTCTTCCCGGGCCCCGGCTTCGCCAGCAGCCCGTCCGTCGATCCCGTCCGCGGGCTTCTGGCCGGGAAACCGGCCGTGATGCCGGGCCATTCGGCGAACCATGTGGGCATCATCGACCTGCGGCTCAAACGCGCGACCGCGGGCGGCCGCCGCTGGCAGGTCGTGGGCTCCCATGCGCGGATCGGCCATCGCACCGACCGGACGCCCACGCCGGCCCTGCACCAGGCGCTGGTTCCCGATCACCGGGCGGCTCTGGCCTGGTCGCGTCGCCAGATCGGCGAGGCTGCGGTACCCCTGCACACCCATTTCGCCACGGCGGCCCCCTCGGCGGCGCTGGAGCTGATTGCCGAGGCCAAGGCCGACCATGTCCGCAAGGCACTTGCCGGAACCAGCTGGGCGGGGCTGCCGGTCCTGTCCTCGGCCACCCCTTTCCGTGCCGGAGGGCGCAACGGACCGGCGAACTTCACCGACATCCCGGCCGGACCCCTTCGGATGCGGCACCTGTCGGACCTTTACCCCTTCCCCAACACCATCGTGACGCTGCTCCTGACCGGGGCCGAGATCGCCAACTGGCTGGAACGCGCCGCGGCGATCTTCCAGCGCGTCGCTCCGGGGTCGGTGGATGCCCCGCTGCAGGACGAGGACGTGCCCTCGTTCCTGTTCGAGGTGATCCCGCAGCTCTCCTATGCCATCGACCTGTCGCAGCCCGCGCGCTTCGACGGCCAGGGCCGCCTGGTCCAGCCGAACGCCCGCAGGATCACCGGGCTGTCCTTCAACGGCCAGCCCGTCGACCCGCGGCAAGAGTTCCTGTTGGTGACGAACAGCCACCGAGCCGGGCGGGCGCGGTTGCAGGACCCCAACGCCGATCTGCAGATCGTGTTCACCGACGGGGCGCGGGTACAGTCGATCATCGCGGCCCATGTCCAGGCCCGGCGCCGGATCGGCGCAGTCGCGCAGCGCAACTGGCACTTCCTGCCGATGCCCGGAACCAGCGTCCGGATCGCCACCGGCTCCGGCGCCGCCCAGCACCTGTCCGAGCTGTCTGCCTACCGGCCACAGGCCATCGGGCAGGACGCCGAGGGCTTTACCCACTACCGGCTCCACCTCTGATCGGCTATGCCTCGCGGCGGAGGCCCCGATGTACGACGCCATTCTCTTCGACCTTGACGGAACGCTGATCGACACCGAAAGCATCGCGCTTGCCACGGGCATGGCGGCCTTTGCCGCGCATGGACATGCGGTGGACGAGGCGTTCATGCATGGCCTTGTGGGCAAGGACGAGCCCACGGCCGCGCAGATCATCCGGTCGGCCTTGCCCGGGGTGGACCTCGACGCGGTCAACCAGCACTGGCGCAAGGGGTTCAACGACGGCGTGGACAACGGGCTGGCGCTGAAGCCCGGCACGCTGGACCTGCTGCCCGCCCTGTCGGCGCCGCTGGCCGTGGTCACCTCGACCGGCCGCGTCGGCGCGCATCGCAAGCTGGGGATCGCCGGGATCGCCCATGCCTTTGCCCATGTCGTCACGCTGGACGACGTGCAGGCCCCGAAGCCCGATCCCGAGCCCTACCTGCTGGCGGCCTCGCTCTTCGGCGTCGCGCCCTCGCGGTGCCTGGTGTTCGAGGACAGCGAGACCGGGGCCGAGGCCGCGCATCGCGCCGGTTGCGTCGTGGTGCAGGTGCCGGACATCGTCCCCAGCCAGGGTCGCTGGGCCCATCACCTGGCGCCCGACCTTCTGACCGGGGCGCGGATGGCGGGGCTGCTGTAGCTGCTATGCCTTCCGGGCCCGGATCTCGCAAAGGCAGCTGATCGGCTCGCCATGATTGCGCTCGATCGTCGCGTCGGGGGCCAGTTTGTCCATCTTCCGCGCCAGGTCGAGGTCCAGCTGGCTTAGTCCCTGACAGTCGTGCGTGGTCAGCGTGACGTCCACGATGTTGTAGACGTTCCTCCACTCGGGGTGGTGGTTCAGCTTCTCTGCCGCCAGCGCCGCGCGGGACATGAAGCCCCAGGCTTCCGAGAAGCTGCGGAACTTCCAGACCTTGCGGATGGCATCCCGGCCCGGAACGGCGGCCCAGCCGGTTTCGGCCAGGGGCGGCAATCCGGCGTGCCGGTCGGCTTCGGACAGAAGCTGGCTCATGTCTTCGTCTCCTGAAGCAGGGCATTGTCCTTCGCATTGGCCGCAGCCAGCGCCGGCCTGTCCTTCAGACGCGCCCAATAGGCCGTGAAGATCTCGTTGGCCGGGATCGTGCCAAACTGCATCCCCCAGCCCAGGGCCGAACCGACATAGACATCCGCCGCGGTGAACCGTCCATCGGCGATGTAGTCGTTCGCCTCCAGATGCCCGCCCAGGGCGCGCAGCACGTCGCCAAGGTCGCCATAGCCCGCCCGGCGCTTTTCGTGCTGGTCCTTCGTCAGCCAGCCGAACGAGGTGTTGACCACCGCCTGCTCCAGCGGACCCGCCGCGAAGAAGAGCCAGCGGAAGAAGGCGGCCTTGTCCTCGGCCATCAGGCCCTTCTCGGGGAATGTCATCGCGAGGTAGGTGCAGATCGCCGCGTTCTCGGTCACGACCTTCCCGTCATGCACCAGCGTCGGAACCTTCCCCATCGGGTTCAGCTTCAGATACTCCGGCGCCTTCATGCTGGTGTAGTAGTCCAGCACGGTGGTCTCATAGGGCTGGCCGATTTCCTCCAGCATCCAGCGGGCGATCCGGCCGCGCGACTGCGGGTTGGTGTAGAGATGCAGCATCTTGTCCTCCTCGGACGGAAGCCTACTCCCGCCCTTCAGCTTTGCGGAAGGGACCGTAGGAGGTGAGGACCTCGATCTCCTCCCCCACCGCGCGGCGTTCCGCCTGCAGATAGCGGTCAACAGCCGTCCGGAACGAGGGTTCCGCGATCCAGTGGATCGAATGCGTCTCGACCGGCAGGTAGCCGCGGGCAAGCTTGTGCTCACCCTGCGCGCCGGCTTCGACCCGTTGCAGCCCGTGCGTGATGGCCCAGTCGATGGCCTGGTAGTAGCACAGCTCGAAATGCAGGCAGGGATGGTCCTCGATGCAGCCCCAGTAGCGGCCATAGAGCGTCTCGCGCCCGATGAAGTTCAGCGCGCCCGCGACGGGTCTTTCCCCGTTGAAGGCGAGGACGAGCAGCATGTCGTCGCGCATCGTCTCATGGAAACAGGTGAACGCCTTGCGCGTCAGGTAGGGCGTCCCCCATTTCCGGCTTCCGGTGTCCTGGTAGAAGGCCCAGAAGGCGTCCCAGTGCTGCGGTTCGATCTCGTCCCCCGTCAGGACGCGGATCGTCAGGCCCGAGGCGCGGGCTGTCTCGCGTTCCTTGCGGATCATCTTGCGCTTGCGGCTGGAGAGGTCGGCGAGGAAGTCGTCGAACGCGGAGTAGCCCCGGTTTTCCCAGTGGAACTGCTGGGTAACGCGGTGGAGCGTGCCCTCGACCCCTGCCAGCACCTCGGCTTCCTCAGCGGTGCAGAAGGTGGCGTGCAGGCTGGACAGCCGATTCTGCGCCGTCACCGCGATGGCCCCCTGCCACAGCGTTTCGCGGTAAGCGTCCGGCCCCAGGAACCGCCGCCCGGTCGCCGGGGTGAAGGGCACGGCGATCTGCAGCTTGGGGTAGTAGCGGCCCCCCGCCCGCTCCAGTGCGTCGGCCCAGCCGTGGTCGAAGATGTATTCCCCCTGGCTGTGCGATTTCACGTAAAGGGGCGTTGCGGCCAGAAGCTTGCCTTCATCGCGAAGGACCAGGGGACGGGCTTGCCAGCCGCTGCCCGCGCCGGTGGACCTCGACACCTCCAGCGCCGACAAAAAACGGTGCGTGGTGAAGGGGTCGACGGGACGGCCTTCCGCCTGTTCGGGCGCGGCCACTGCGTCCCAGTCGGCGGCAGGGATGTCGGACAGGCTGTCGAGAAGGGTCAGGTCGGCCATCTGCGTCCCCAGGGATCGGGGGCACAAGGTGGCGGGCGGGACGCGAAGGTCAAGCCGGAAGCGCGGCCATGTAGCCCTCGAAGGTCACATTGTCGGCAACCTTCCGCGCCAGCGCCTCGTCGGCGGCAGAGCGGATGGTCCAGCACAGGATGGCAGCGCCCTGCGCCTTCAGCTCGGCGACCCGGGCGCGGCCCAGATCGCGGCCTTCGTGGCTGATGAAGCTTGATCCCGTGGGGTCGTAGTCCGGGATCGGGCGCAGGCGGTCGCAGACCTCTGCGGGAAGCGGTGCCCAGTCGTCGGGGTCATAGGCCGAGGTCGTGATCCCCCTCGGCAGATGCGGCGCAAGCCGGGCCATGTGGGCCACCGAATGCGGGTTGAAGGACATGAGGGCGACGTCACCCCTGTAGCCCTTCAGCGCCTCGGCCGTCGCCGCTTCCAGCCGGCCATCGGTCGTACCCATGACCATCGTCTGGTCCTTGATCTCGATCAGCAGCGGCACCCGGCCTCCGATCAGATCCAGCACTTCGGCCAGCGTCGGGATCGTGTCGGTCGAATCCTTCAGCCGAATCCGCCCCAGCTCCTCTGCCGTGCGGGCGCTGACGGGGCCGGCCTCATGGGTCAGCCGGTCCAGCTCTTCGTCATGGAAGACCACCGGCACGCCGTCCTTCGACAGCTGAAGGTCGATTTC
Source organism: Tabrizicola sp. (assembly GCF_041913445.1). GTDB lineage: Bacteria > Pseudomonadota > Alphaproteobacteria > Rhodobacterales > Rhodobacteraceae > Tabrizicola. Next base: position 6,517 of record NZ_JAYSFG010000018.1, on the reverse strand, counting down.
GATGGCATATCCGGCCTCCACCGCCGCCCGGGTCGCGGAGGGAGAGTTCTCGATCCGGCCCCGCGCCCGGTCGTGCAGGGCGCGGTGGGCAATGGGGAGTTTGAGGAAGCTGTCGGGCAGCGCGACGCGGGTCATTTCAGGGCGAAGATCGCCTCGATCTCGACGGCGACTCCCAGCGGCAGCGAGGCGGCCGAGACGGCCGAGCGGGCATGGCGGCCCGCGTCGCCGAGGACCGCGACCAGGAAATCCGACGCGCCGTTGATGACCTTCGGCTGGTCCACGAAATCGGGGGTGGAGTTCACGAAGCCCACCAGTTTCACCGCGCGGTCCAGCCGGTCCCAGTCGCCGCCCACGGCCTTCTTCAGCTGGGCGAGGAGAGAGATCGCGCAGCGTTTCGCGGCCTCCGCGCCCTGTTCGAAGCTGAGGTCCTCGCCCAGCCGGCCCTTGATGAGGCCCTGTTCGTTCTGGCTGATCTGGCCCGAGATATGGACGAGGTTCCCCGCCTGCACGAAGGGGACGTAGTTCGCCGCCGGGGCGGGCGCGTCGGGCAGGGTGACGCCGAGGTCGGCGAGGCGCTTCTCGATCGGGTGCATGGGGGTCTCCGGCTTCAGTCGGGCGGAGCGTATCGCGGGGGGCGGGGGCAGGCAAGGGTGCCCTGTCCACGCCGGACAGGGCAGTCGGGCCAAGGAAAATCAATCCCTTGGCCGTGGGCGGTCAGAAAATGTTTACTCTGTTGCCGGCGCGGTGGTGGCGTCCTGTCCTGCCTCGGGCGCGGCCCCAAGCGTCGCCAGATAGGCCGCGACATCCGCCGCCTCTTCCGCCTTGGGCAGCTTGAAGGTCATCTTGGACGTGGCCCCCGCGTCACCCGATGCGGTTTTCACCCAGGCGTTGGGGTCCTGCAGATAAGCCGTCAGCTCGGCCTCGGTCCAGACGGCTCCTTTGTCGCGAGCGGCAAGGATGCCCGCGCCATACTTGAAATCGGGGTCCGAGGCGACGGGATTTCCGACCTTGCCCCAAAGGTTCGGCCCGGTCTTGCCGCCTTTCTGCACCTCGGTCCCGTCGGGCGCGATGATCGAGTGGCAGGACTTGCACTTCTTGAACGAGGCTTCGCCCTTGGCAGGGTCGGCGGCGAAGCCCGGGTTGGCAAGGGCAAGGGCCATCACGGCCAGCACAGGTTTCAGCATGGGGCGTCCTTTCACTATTGCGCAGGTGGCAGATGCGGCGCGGCACAGCCTGGCGCATTGACATAAATCAATCCAAAGGTCGCGCCTTGCCGCAAGCCCTCAACTATTTCATGCGGCGTGGGTTCCCGCGGCGCGCGCAAAAGTCACGCGGCGCGGAAGGCGTCGGCCAGGGGTTGGGGCAGATCGAACTCCTGCAGCAGGCGCGTGCGCCCCGCCTCGGACATCTTGCGGGCGGTCTTGCGGACGATGTCCAGCGTGGAGTCCGCATCCCGTTCGGCGGCGAAGGGGGCGAAATACCAGCGGACGAAGACGAAGCAGATCACGTCCTCAAGCGCCTGCACCTCGGCGTCGCGCTTGATCCCCTCTTTGCGCAGCAGGACGCCGACCCGGTCGCAATCGGCCGCCGGAAACCCGGCCTCGGCCATGATCGCGGCCACGCGCGCAGCATGGCGGCGTCCCTGTTCGCGCCGCCAGTCCAGGTAGCCGGCCTTGCCCTCGGGGTAGTCCGACCGGGGCAGCAGCCAGCGTTCGACATGCTGCCCGCGTGCGGCGACCTGCAGGACCTCGGACGCCTGGGGGAAAAGCCGCGCCAGTTCCTCGGTCATGCGCTGGCCATAGACCAGCGCCTCACCCTTCGGGTCGGCCGCATTGGCCGCGTCGATCAGGGCCAGGGCCCGTGTCAGACGATCGCTCATGGTCACCCTTTCCGAACCGCTACCCGTCAAGGGCTATCGCGGGTTGCGCTGAAAAACCAGCGGGCGCAGAAAATTCGGGAACCGGATCGGTCCGGCGGCGTTTCAAGGCCACGGGGAGAAGCGAATGCTGCGGACGCCATTGTGCGACCTTCTGGGCTGTGAAGTTCCGATCTTGCTGGCGGGCATGGGTGGCGTTGCCCGGTCCGAGCTGGCGGCGGCGGTCGCCCGGGCGGGGGGCTATGCGATGCTGGGCATGGTCCGCGAAGACCCCGACCTGATCGAACGCGAGGTCCTGGCGTTGCGCGAGGCGACCAACCGGCCCTTCGCGGTGAACGTGATCCCTTCGGCCACCGAGCCTTCCCTTCTGGACCGCCAGATCAGCCGCTGCCTGGACCTGGGCGTGCGGCATTTCACCTTCTTCTGGGACCCGATGCCCGAGGTGATCGGGCGGCTCAAGCGCGAAGGTTGTTTGGTGCTGCACCAGGTCGGCACGGTTGAAGCGGCAGCGAAGGCCGAGGGCGCCGGCGCGGACGTCATCATCACGCAAGGGATCGAGGCCGGGGGCCATGTGCATGGCCGTATCGGTGCCTTTGCCCTGGCCGAGGCGGTGCTGGACCGCGCGCAGGTGCCGGTGGTGGTGTCAGGCGGCATCGGCTCGGGCCGGGGGTTGGCCGCGGCGCTGGCGATGGGGGCACAGGGCGTGCAGTGCGGGACCGCCTTCCTGGCGACGGACGAGGCTTGGGCGCATGACTACCACAAGACCCGCGTGGTGCAGGCCGATGGCGCGGACACGGTGCTGACGGATGTCTTCGTGCTGAACTGGCCGAAGGGCGCGGCGGTGCGGGTGATCGGCAACAGCATCACCGAAAAGCTGGGCGACGACCTGATGGGCCACGACCCGGCCACCCTCCCGCGTGAGCCGATCGCGATGGACGGGGGCCAGCCCCTGCTGCGCTATTCCACCGATTCCCCGATGCGGCACACCACGGGGTCGTTGGAGGAGATGGCGCTTTATGCGGGCCAGGGCGCGGGGATGATCCGCGACGTGATACCGGCGGGCGACCGGCTGCGGCGGATGGTCGAAGAGGCCGAAGCCTGTCTGGAGCGTCTGCGGTGAGCGGGCGCTGCACCTCGCCCCCCTGCCTGGCCGAGGGGTTCGATCCCCTTGACGTGGACCAGGAGCAGGCCCAGGACGTGGCGCGCTGGCGCAAGGCGGAACGGCAGCGCTTGCGGGCCGAGAGGGACAGGCTGACCGTCATGGACCGGCAGGCGGCGGGGCGCGCGCTGTGCGACGGGCTGGCGGCCTTCCTGCGCGACAGGTTCGGCGGTCTGCGGGGGCGTGTGATCTCGGGCTATTGGCCGATCAAGGGCGAGCCGGACCTGCGGCCGGTGCTGGCGAGCCTGCACCATGCCGGTGCCCTCGTGGCCTTGCCGGTGGTCGAGGTTAAGGCCGCACCCCTGGTGTTCCGGCGCTGGGGACCGCAGACGCAGATGGTGCGGGGCGACTGGAACATCCCCGTGCCGCCGCCCGAGGCCGAGGCGGTCATCCCCGAGATCGCTCTGGCCCCGGTGGTGGGCTGGACTGACGACTGCTACCGGCTGGGCTATGGCGGGGGCTATTTCGACCGGACGCTGGCCGCCCTGTCGCCCCGGCCCTTCACCATCGGGATCGGGCTGTCCTCGGCCCGGCTGGAGACGATCTTTCCCCAGCCGCATGACATCCGGTTGGACGTGATCCTGACCGAAGCCGGTCTGGCGGCCCCTTAGACCGAGACTTCCGCCCGCAGGGCCGACTGGTCGAAGCCTGCCTTCGGACCCGAGGCCGAGACGGCTCCTCGGCGCAGGACGTAGAACTGGTCGGCCAATCCGTAGGCGAAGTCGAAATACTGCTCGACCAGCACGATCGCCATGCCGCCCTGGTCCTTCAGGTAGCTGATGACCCGGCCGATCTGCTGGATGATGTTGGGCTGGATGCCCTCGGTCGGTTCGTCCAGAAGCAGGACCTTGGGCTTCATGATCATCGCCCGCGCGATGGCAAGCTGCTGCTGCTGCCCACCGGACAGGTCTCCACCGCGCCGGTTGCCCATGTCCTTCAGGACCGGGAAGAGGTCGTAGATCGCGTCGGGGACCTTGTGCTGCGACTTCGGGAGAAGGGCGAAGCCGGTCTCCAGGTTCTCGCGCACGGTGAGGAGGGGGAAGATCATCCGGCCCTGGGGCACGACCGCCAGGCCTCGGCGCGCCATCTCGTGCGCCTTGAGCGGCCCGAGGGTCTCGCCGTCCAGCGTCACCGTGCCGCCAGAGCGCGGATGCGTCCCGGCGAGCGCCTTCAGGAAGCTGGTCTTGCCGACCCCGTTCGTGCCCATGATGACAGTGACTTCCCCGGCCATCGCCTGGAAGTCGATCCCGTGCAGGATCTGGCTGCCGCCGTAGTGGAGTGTCAGGCCTTTGGTCGTCAGCATCATCCGCGCCCCAGATAGACGTCGATCACCGCCTGGTTCTTCGTCACGTGATCCAGGCTTCCCTCGGCCAGCACCGCGCCTTCGTGGAGCACGGTGACCTTGCAGTTCAGGCGGCGGACGAAGTCCATGTCATGCTCCACCACCACCACGGCGCGGGTCTTGGCGATGTCGACCAGAAGCTCGGTGGTCTTCTCGCGTTCTGCCAGTGTCATCCCGGCGGCGGGTTCGTCGACCAGAAGGAGCTTCGGCTCCTGCGCCAGCAGCATCGCAATCTCAAGCCATTGCTTCTGGCCGTGGCTCAGGATGCCGGCCTTCTTCTGCAGGCTCTCGCCGAGGCCCACCTGATCCGCCAACTCGGTGATACGTTCCTCGTCCTGCGCGGTCTTGCGCCAGGCGAGCACGGCCCAGGGGCTGCGGGCGGCCTTGAGCGCCAGCGTCAGGTTCTCGTGCACCGTCTGGTCCTCGAACACCGTGGGGCGCTGGAACTTGCGGCCGATCCCGGCGCGGGCAATCTGCGCTTCGGAGAGCTTCAGGAGCGACACCGACCGTTCGCCGAAGGTCACCGTCCCGCTGTCGGGCCGGGTCTTGCCGGTGACGATGTCCATGAAGGTGCTTTTCCCCGCCCCGTTCGGCCCGATGATCGCCCGCAGCTCGGCGCTGCCGATGGCGAAGGTCAGGTTGTTGATCGCCCGGAAGCCGTCGAAGCTGACGGTGACGCCCGAGACTTCGAGAAGCGCGCTCATTCCTGCCCCTCCCGTTCCATCAGCGCGCCCTGGTCGGGGCCGAGCGGCGCGCCCTTGCGGTCGGGGGGATGAGTCCCGGCGAAGCGGTCGAACAGGCCACCGATGCCCTTCGGCGCGAACAGCGTGACGCAGACGAAGGCCAGGCCCAGAAGGACCAGCCACCAGTCCACCCAGTCGATGGTGTAGAAGCCGAGGTTGACCGATGGCGCCCGGCCGCCAGTGAACCAGCTGGACAGAAGCGAGACGAGGGCCGCGCCGATGACCGCGCCGTAAAGCCTCCCGCGCCCGCCGATGGCGACCCAGACGGCAAGGTAGATGCTTGCGATGGGTGCCAGTTCCGCCGGGTTGATGATGCCCGCCTGCGGGTAGTAAAGCGCCCCGGCCAGCGCGCAGATCACGGCGGTCAGGGTGAAGACGAAAAGCTTGTAGCCCTCGACCGAGTAGCCAAGGAACCGCACCCGCGCCTCGTCGTCGCGGATGGCGCGGATGACCGACCCGAACTTGCCCGAGACGATGGCGTGCAGCCCAAGGTAGGCCACAGCCAGCGCCGCGGCGGAGGCCCAGAAGAACCAGAGGCTCACGGCGTCCTGACCGGCGGTGACGCCCGGCAGGTTCTGGAGGCCGGAAAGCCCGTTGTTGCCACGGAGACCCGAGTCGTTCTGGAAGAGGTATAGCGCAAGCGCCAGCGTCATGGCCTGCGTCAGGATCGACAGGTAGACGCCCGTGACGCGGGATCGGAAGGCGAGCCAACCGAAGACCAGCGCGAGGAGGCCGGGGACCAGCACCACCAGCGCCAGCTGCGCCGGAAGGCTGTGGGCGAAGGCCCAGATCGCGGGCAGGTCCGAGGCTCCGACCACCCCGAAGATTTGTGTGGCGATGCCCTGGCTGATCTCCTCGGCCGTGGCAGGCAATCCGCCGTTCGACAGCGAGGTGACCACGATCTCCTCGGTCCGGGCATACATCAGCCACATCCCGATCATGTAGCCGCCAAGCGCGAAGAAGGCCATGTGACCAAGCGACAGGATACCCGCGTAGCCCCAGATCAGGTCCATGGCCAGCGCGGCAAGACAGAGGCAGAGCGTCTTGCCCAGCGTCTTCACGAAGGAGGTGGAGACGAGGCCGAAGTGGGCGGCGATGGTCACCGCGACGGTGAAGACCGCAAGGCAGGCGATGAAGATCAGGGCCGAGCGGTGGCGGGGCTGGAGGAGGGTCATGCGGCCTCCGGCTGAAGCGCGACGGTGGTGGCGGGCGCCTCCCTCCTGCCACCGTGTGAGAAGGTTGGGGTGGCGGGGACACAGCGGGATGCGGGGCGTTTGGGGTCGCGGCGGAGCCCCCCTCCCCCATCCCCTCCCCACGCGGGGGAGGGGAGGAGCCTGGGGATGACGGTTGCGCAAGAGCTTGCAACGGGGCAGGTCATCGGGCGGCCTCCGGCTGAT
>NZ_JAYSFG010000017.1:70815-83943 GCF_041913445.1 Tabrizicola sp. | reverse complement strand
CGACGGCTCGGTGCAAGTCCACCTCGACCCCGCGCTCAAGATCGAGGGCGCCAAAGTGTTCTCCGTCTACGGCAAGGGCGGGATCGGCAAGTCCACCACCTCGTCGAACCTCTCCGCTGCCTTCTCGGTCATGGGCAAGCGCGTCCTCCAGATCGGCTGCGACCCGAAGCACGACTCGACCTTCACCCTCACCGGCCGCCTGCAACCCACCGTCATCGACATCCTGAAGGAAGTCGACTTCCACGCCGAGGAACTCCGCCCCGAGGACTACATCGCCGACGGCTGGAACGGCGTGAAATGCGTCGAGGCGGGCGGCCCCCCCGCCGGCACCGGCTGCGGCGGCTATGTCGTGGGCCAGACCGTCAAGCTTCTGAAACAGCACCACCTGCTTGAGGACACCGACGTCGTGATCTTCGACGTCCTCGGCGACGTCGTCTGCGGCGGCTTCGCGGCCCCCCTCCAGCACGCCGACCGAGCCGTCATCGTCACCGCGAACGACTTCGACTCGATCTACGCGATGAACCGCATCATCGCCGCCGTCCAGGCCAAGTCCGGCAACTACAAGGTCCGCCTGGCGGGCTGCGTTGCCAACCGGTCCCGCGAGACCAATGAGGTCGACCGCTACTGCGAACGCGTGGGCTTCAACCGCCTTGCCCACATGCCCGACATCGACGCCATCCGCCGCTCGCGCCTGAAGAAGAAGACCCTCTTCGAAATGGACGACGAACAGGACATCGTCACCGCCCGCGCCGAATACCTGCGGCTGGCCGACACGCTCTGGCGCTCCGTCGGCGGCGAAGGCTCCTCGCCCGAACCGCTCCCCGACCGCGAAATCTTCGAACTCCTGGGATTTGACTGATGCCCGCCTACGGCGAAACCCGCGACCGGGTCGAAACCTACTTCGACCGCACCGCGACCCAGACGTGGGAGCGGCTGACCAGCCATGAGAAGGTGAGCCGCATCCGCGAAACCGTCCGCAAGGGCCGCGACCAGATGCGCGCCCTGATGCTCTCGCGCCTGCCCCAAGACCTGCGCGGCGCGCGGGTCCTTGACGCGGGCTGCGGGACCGGAGCCATGGCCAGCGAACTCGCCCTGCGCGGCGCACACGTCACCGCCGTCGACATCTCGCCCCAGCTCATCGACATCGCCAAGCGCCGCCTGCACCCCGCGCTGACGGATCAAGTCGACTTCCTCGCCGGGGACATGTCCGACCCGGCCCTGGGCCGCTTCGACTTCGCCCTCGCGATGGACAGCCTGATCTACTACCGCGACGCCGACATCGGCCGCGTCATCGGCAACCTCTCCGCCCGCACCGCCCAATCCATCGTCTTCACCGTCGCCCCGCGCACCACGCTCCTCATGGTGATGTGGCACGCAGGCAAGCTTTTCCCCCGCTCCGACCGCTCGCCCACGATGGTCCCCCACGACGCGGCCCGCCTTGCCCGCCACTGCCCCGGCCAGCTGACCAAGATCGGCCGCATCACCTCGGGCTTCTACATCTCGGAATGCCTGGAGCATCGCACATGATCCTCCGCAAGAAACATATCGCCCAACTTGGCGCCCGCTGGATGCCCTTCGCCGACGCGGCCTCGGAAGACCTCCCCATCGGCCAGCTCTGGCGGCTTGCCCTCTTCCAGGTCTCGGTCGGCATGGCGCAGGTCCTGCTCCTCGGCACTCTGAACCGCGTGATGATCGTGGAACTGTCGGTCCCCGCGATGGTCGTCGCGCTGATGATCTCGATCCCGGTCCTCGTCGCGCCCTTCCGCGCGCTTCTCGGGCACCGCTCCGACACTTACCGCTCCGCATTGGGCTGGAAGCGCATCCCCTATCTCTGGTTCGGCTCGCTCTGGCAGATGGGCGGCCTTGCCGTCATGCCCTTCGCGCTCATCGTCCTGTCGGGAGACCAGTTCAAGGGCCCGGAATGGGCGGGCGAAGTCCTTGCGGCCCTCGCTTTCCTGATGGCCGGTCTGGGGATGCACATGGTCCAGACCGCGGGCCTGGCACTCGCCGCCGACCGGGCCAATGACGACACCCGCCCCCGCGTCGTCGCCATGCTCTACATCCTCTACCTCTGCGGCATGGGCCTTTCCGCCCTTCTCGTCGGCTTCCTTCTGCGCAACTACGAACCGCTCTGGCTGGTGCAGGTCGTGCAAGGCTGCGGCGCGGCGACGCTGATCCTGAACATCATCGCCTTCTGGAAGCAGGAGCGCGTCCGCCCGATGTCCAAGGCCGAACGCGAGGCTCCCCGCCCGGCATTCGGCGCAGCCTGGAAAGAGCTCATGCAGCAGGACGGCGCGCGCCGCCTGCTGGCCGTGGTCTTCCTCGGGACCCTCGCCTTCAACATGCAGGACGTGCTGCTCGAGCCTTACGGTGGCCAGGTCCTCGGCCTTTCCGTCTCGGCCACCACGGTCCTGACCGCGCTCTGGGCGCTTGGCGCGCTGGCGGGCTTCCTCTGGGCCACCCGTCGGCTGTCGCAGGGAACCGATCCCTTCCGGCAGGCCGCGACCGGCCTTCTGACCGGCGTGGCCGCCTTCTCGGCGGTGATCTTCGCAAGCCCCCTGGACAGCTGGCCCGTCTTCTACGCCGGAGCCTTCGCCATCGGCCTTGGCAACGGCATCTTCGGCCTTTCGACCCTGAACGCCGCGATGGCGCGCGCGCAAGGCGGTCTCGGCGCCGGCCTCATCCTCGGCGCCTGGGGCTCGGCCCAGGCCACCGCGGCGGGCCTTGCCATCCTTGCCGGCGGCATCCTGCGCGACGGCGTCAACACCCTCGTCTCTTCCGGTCTCCTCGGCCCACTCCACGATATCAGCCTCGGCTACACCGTGGTCTACCACGTCGAGATCGCCCTTCTCTTCCTGACCCTCGCCGCTCTGGGCCCGCTTGTCCGCATCGGCAAAACCCCATCCACACCGGACCAAGGCCAGTCGCGTCTGCGGCTGACCGAATTCCCAACCTGACAACGGAGGACCCCTGAATGGTTGGTGTCACTTTCTTTGGAAACTTCGACCTGGCAAGCCTGTCGATCTGGCTCTTCTGGGGCTTCTTCGCGCTTCTCATCTACTACCTGCAGACTGAGAACATGCGCGAAGGCTACCCCTTGGAAAACGAGGACGGGACCAAGGCCCCGAACCAGGGACCCTTCCCTGTTCCCAAGCCCAAGACCTTCATCCTGCCGCTCGGCAAGGGCAGCGTGACCGTCCCCTCGTCCGAGAACGAGGCCGCCCACCGGCGCACCGACCTTGCGCTCGCGCGCACCGCCGTGTCCGAGGGCTTCCCCCACGCGCCCACCGGCAACCCGATGCTGGACGGCGTCGGCCCCGCCTCCTGGGTGCCGCGCCGGGATGAACCCGAGGTGGACGCCCACGGCCACGCCAAGCTCCAGCCGCTGTCCCGGGTCCCCGGCATGGCGGTCAGCGCTGGCCGCGACCCGCGCGGGCTTCCGGTCCAGGCCGGCGACCTCGAGGTCGTCGGACGGATCAAGGAGCTCTGGGTCGACGTGCCTGAACAGCTCGTCCGCTATCTGGAGATCGACCTGAACTCCGGCGGGACCCGGCTCGTGCCGATGACGATGGCGAAGATCTGGGCCGACCGGGTGCGGATCAACGCCATCACCTCCGACCTCTTCGAGGCGATCCCCGCGACGAAAAGCCAGACCAGCGTGACCAAGCTCGAGGAAGAGAAGATCTCGGCCTACGTCGCTTCGGGCTGGATGTATGCCAAGGGCCGCAAGCGCGGCTTCTGACAACAAGGGAAGCGGCGTGCGCCCGCGCCGCTTCGTCTTACCCCTGCGATGGAGGGTCTGCCATGTCAGACCGTGATTTCGACTTCGAGCCGCAACCCGGCTTGCCCAAGGCGCTCCCCGAGGGCGAGACCCTGCTTTGGCAGGGCAGCCCCGACAGTGCCGCCCTCGCCCGCGAGGCCTTCAAGGCCAACTGGGTCCTGGGCTATCTTCTGGTCATCGCCGTCTGGCGCGCCAGCATGGCCTTCCAGGACGGCGGCTTCGGCCAGTCCGTGGCCGTGTTCCTGCCCTACCTCGCCCTGGCGCTTGCCGGCTATGCCGTGGTCCGGCTTCTCGCCCGGGCCTCTGCGAAAGCCGCGATCTACTCGATCACCACCCACCGCGTGATCCTGCGCATCGGGGCCGCGCTCCAGGTCACCTGGACCGTCCCCTTCACCAAGATCGTCAACGCCTCGCTGTCGACCCGGCCCATCACCGGCACCGGCACCATCGCGATGGAACTCGTCCCCGGCCAGCACATCTCGTTCCTCGCGCTCTGGCCGCATCTCCGTCCCGGCTTCGGCCACGGCGTCCAGCCCGCCTTCCGCTGCATCCCCGATGCCGCGCAAGTGGCCCGGATCCTGTCGGACGCCGCCCAGACCCGCGTGAACGAACCCGTCGTCACCTTCACGGCCCCCGCGGCCGTCGCGGCGGAGTGACCACCATGTCCTACATGAAAACCCTGGCCGACCGCCCTTCGACCGAACGCGAGATGATCCCGCGGACGCTCCTCTGGGCCATGTTCGCGCTTGCCCTCTCGGCGCTTGCCATCACCTCCTTCGCGGTCCTCACCGGCCGCCCCCCCGTGGGCCACCCCGCCCCGGGCAAGGTCGTGGCCGAACGCGAGATCATCCTCGAAGGCCGCTCTGCCCAGGCCGTCACCGTCTATGACGCCCAAGGCACGCTCATCGCCGACATGGACCACGGCGGCTTCATCACCGTGATCCAGAACGCCATCCAGCGCGCCCGCACCGTGGCCCGCGTGGAAGGAAACCCGCCCGTCAGGATCGTCAAGTACGACAACGGCCGCCTCGTGGCCGAAGACCCCGCCTCGGGGGCGTCGATCGAACTCTACGCCTTCGGGAACGACAACAAAGCCGCCGTAGAGCGGCTCCTCGACCAACCATAAGGGAACGAAATCATGGGTATCTTCACCAAAGCGAAGGAAACCGTGCCCTGCACGGTCGAAGTCAGCCACCGCTTCGAAAGCCTCCACGCCCACGTCCGCTTCGACAACGGCGCCGTGGTCCATCCGGGCGACGAAGTCCTTGTCCACGGTGCGCCAATCCTGGCGGCCTATGGCGAGGTCATCGTCGAACGCCGCACCGCCACCATCACCCGCGCCACGCCCATCGAACGCTGGTGGACCCGCGCCACGGGCGATTTCGGCTTCATGGAACTCTGCGAATTCTCCTTCTCCGAGGAGCTAATGGCATGAAAGACACCACCACAACCCACGGGGAGCTGCACTCCGAACTGGCCGAAAGCTTCGACACCACGGCGATGGCCACGGAGACCACGCTCCTCAACCCGCGCTTCTACACCACCGACTTCGACGAGATGGACAAGATCGACGTGACCCCCGTCCGCAAGGAATGGGACGCGCTTCTGGCCCAGATGAAGTCCGACCCGAACAAGGGCCATTTCAAGAAAACCGAAGCCTGGGACGACGTCGACTGGGACGGCATGGACCCCGCGCTGCGCGCCGAGTTCATCGACTTCCTGGTCTCCTCCTGCACCGCCGAATTCTCGGGCTGCGTGCTCTACAAGGAAATGAAGCGCCGTGGCACCAACGCCGACATCTGCGAGCTCTTCAACTACATGGCCCGCGATGAGGCCCGCCACGCCGGCTTCATCAACGACGCGCTCCGCGAGGCGGGCGTTGCCGTGAACCTGGGCTTCCTGACCAAGGCCAAGAAGTACACCTACTTCCGGCCGAAGTTCATCTACTACGCCACCTACCTGTCCGAGAAGATCGGCTACGCCCGCTACATCACCATCTTCCGGCACTTGGAGGCACACCCCGAACACCGCTTCCACCCGATCTTCAAGTGGTTCCGCGAATGGTGCAATGACGAGTTCAGCCACGGCGAAGCCTTCGCGCTTCTCATGCGCACCGACCCGAAACTGACCCAAAGCTGGAACAACAAGCTCTGGATCAAGTTCTTCCTCGTCGCCGTCTACTCGACCATGTGGGTCCGCGACCACGCGCGGAAGGACTTCCACAACGCCCTCGGCGTCGACATCGACTGGTACGACCAGGAGGTGTTCCGCAAGACCTCGACCATCGCGAAACAGGTCTTCCCGATGGAGATCGACATCGACCACCCGGCCTGGATTCCGGCGCTGAACCGGATGAACGCCGCGATGATCGACATGGAGAAGGGCAAGAAGAAGGGCGGGCTTTCGGGCCGCCTTCAGCACGCCACCGCCTCTGCCCGCGCGATGCTGGCCTTCGCGCGGATGTACCTGATCCCGGTCAAACGCAGCACCCCGCCCGTCTCGGTGCGGCTGGAGCCGTCCTATTGACCGTTGACCACCATACCCCCGCCTCGGCGGTGGGTGCGATGCCGGATGGGCGCGTCCGGGCATCGCGTGCGGCACCCCTGTCTCGGGGGTGCCGCACATGACCAATCCCTGGATCATCGCCCTGTCTGCCATCTTCCTCTGGTGGGCTTCGACGGGGCTGATCCTCTGGCGCGTGCGAAAGGCCGACCTGGGCGGACCGGATGACCACCTCTGGTCCGTCCTCCTTGGTTTGCCGCTTCTGATCGGAGGGGCCATCGGTGCGCATATCTCGGTCAGCCACCTGACCGTCGGCTCCGTCTACGCGGGCTTCCTCTCCGCCCTGGCCTTCTGGGGCTGGATCGAGCTCGCGTTCCTCTCCGGGATCGTCACCGGCCCGCACCGCGAACCCTGCCCGCCCGGTGCCAAACTGCCCGAGCGGATCTGGCGCGCCGTGGGGTCCATCCTCTGGCACGAATTCGCCCTGATCGCGGGCCTTCTGGCGCTCACCCACCTCACGCTCAACGCCCCGAACCCCTTCTCGCCCGCGTCTCGGCCAAGCTGAACCTCTTCCTCGGCGCGCCCCGCATCAACGTCGAATTCCTGCCCCGCCCGCTCGCCCACATCGCCAGCCACTTCCGCAAGGCGCGCGCCACGGCCCTTCTCCCCCTTTCGATCGCCGTCCTCGCGCTCGCCACCGGCTGGTGGGCCGCCCAGGCAGCCAATGCCACCGAGGACGCCAGCTTCATCGGCTACCTCCTCCTCTCCGTCCTCACCGCCCTTGCCCTGATCGAGCACCTCTTCATGGTCGTGCCGATCCCCGACCAGAAACTCTGGCGCTGGATGCTTCCCGAAGCCCCTGCCGCCCAACCAACGAAACACGATACCTGACAGGAAGCAGACATGGACTTCGCCACCTATTTCCAGGACCGCCTCACCACCCTCAAAGCCGAGGGCAACTACCGCGTCTTCGCCGACCTGGAAAAACGCTGCGGCAGCTTCCCCAAGGCCGAACGCCACCGGCCCGATGGGACGAAGGAAGAGGTCACCATCTGGTGCTCGAACGACTACCTCGGCATGGGCCAGCACCCCGACGTGGTGCAGGCGATGGTGGATGCCGTGCAGACCTGCGGCACCGGCGCCGGCGGCACCCGCAACATCTCGGGCACCAACCACCACCACGTGATGCTGGAACGCGAACTGGCCGACCTCCACGGCAAGGAAGGCGCGCTTCTGTTCACTTCGGGCTACGTCTCGAACTGGGCCGCGCTGTCGACCCTCGGCGCACAGATCCCGAACGCCGTGATCCTGTCGGACGAAAAGAACCATGCCTCGATGATCGAAGGCGTACGCCACTCCCGCGCCGACAAGGTGATCTGGAAGCACAACGACTGGCGCGACCTTGACCGCAAGCTCCACGCCGTCGGCGACCGCCCGAAGATCGTGGCCTTTGAATCCGTCTACTCGATGGACGGCGACATCGCCCCGATCCGCGAAATCGTCGAGGTCTGCGAAGCCCACGGCGCCCTCTCCTACATCGACGAAGTCCACGCCGTCGGCATGTACGGCCCCCGCGGCGGTGGCGTGTCCGAAGAACGCGGCCTCGCCCACCGCATCGACGTGATCGAGGGCACGCTTGGCAAAGCCTTCGGCGTCGTCGGCGGCTACATCACCGCCCGGGCCGAGCTCATCGACTTTGTCCGCAGCTTCGCCTCCGGCTTCATCTTCACCACCGCGCTGCCCCCCGCCTGCGCCGCCGCCGCCGCCCGGTCGATCCAGCACCTCAAGGCCTCGGCCGAGGAACGCACCCGCCAGAAGGCCAACGTCGCCCATGTCCGCGCCCAGCTCGACGCCCACGGCATCCCGCACATGGCGAACGAAAGCCACATCATCCCGGTGATGATCGGCGACCCGGTGAAGTGCCGGATGATCTCGGACATGCTGATGGCCGACTGGGGCATCTACGTCCAGCCGATCAACTACCCCACCGTCCCGAAGGGCACCGAACGGCTCCGCATCACCCCCGGCCCGCTCCATTCGGCCGAAGACATCGCCCATCTCATCACCGCGCTCTCCGCGCTCTGGAGCCGTTGCGCCATCGCCCATGCCGTCGCCTGAACCATTTCGCGCCGATGTGTTCGCGACCCCCTTGCCTTTTCACACGGGCGGTTCATCTCGTATGGCCGCCAACATCGGGAGGACACCCATGAAGCTGAAACTGACTGCCGCCGTTCTTGCCCTTCTCGCCGGCCCCGCGCTGGCGCAGGACGCCCCCACGGGCGACGCCGCCGCCGGCGAAAAGGTCTTCGCCAAGTGCCAGACCTGCCACGTCGTCGCCAACGAGGCGGGCGAGGTCCTCGCCGGCAAGGGCTCCAAGACCGGCCCGAACCTCTACGGCCTCCCGGGCCGCGTCGCCGGCACCTACCCCGAATTCAAATACGGCGAGTCGCTGATCAAGCTCGGCGAAATGGGCTTCGCCTGGAACGAGGAAGACTTCGTCAAGTACGTGGCCGACCCGACCAAGTTCCTGCAAGAGAAGGAAGAGGACGGCAAGGCGCGCAGCAAGATGATGTTCAAGCTGCCGAAAGAGGAAGACGCCCGCAACGTCTACGCCTTCATCGCCTCGCTCTCGCCCGCCGCCGGTGCGGCCCCGGCCGAAGGCGAAGCCGAACCCGCCTCGAACTGATCCGGCCACCAGCCCGGACAGGAAGGCCCGCCCCCACAGGGGCGGGCCTTTCTCTTACCAGTGCCCGGTCGAGGCCATGCTGGCCCAGGGCTCTGCCGGCGCCTTCGCCGCGCCCTTCTGCAAGAGCTCGATCGACACGTTGTCCGGACTCCGGACGAAAGCCATCCGCCCGTCCCGCGGCGGCCGGTTGATCAGCACCCCGTGCTTCTGCAGATGCGCGCAGGTCGCATAGATGTCGTCCACCTCATAGGCCAGGTGCCCGAAGTGCCGGCTGTCCGACGGCAGCCCAGTGTCGCCATCCCAGTTGTAGGTCAGCTCCACCGGGCACTCCTCCTGCCCCGGAGGCGCCATGAACACCAGCGTGAACCGCCCCTGCTCGCTCTCATGCCGCCGCGTCTCCTTCAGGCCCAGAAGCCGGTAGAAGGCCATCGACTTCTCCAGGTCCTTCACGCGCACCATCGTGTGCAGATACTTGATGCCCATCTCATCCTCCATCCATTCATCTAGCGGTATCACACCGATCAACCGCAAGCTATAGTCACACCCGACTCGTCCCAACGGAGCCCACCATGCCCCTCACCCCCGACCAGCTTGCCGAGATCGAGGCCGCACGGTCCACCCCGCGCCCCACCCTCCGCGCCGTCTCCGAGGGGATGGAGGCGCATCTCTACCGCGCCCACACCGTCCTTGACCACGGCTTCATCCGCGTCATCGACTACATGGGCGACGACAGCGCCATCGTCCAGGCCGCCCGTGTCTCATATGGGGCGGGCACCAAGCACGTCCAGAACGACGAGGGGCTGATCCGCTACCTCATGCGTCACTGGCACTCCACCCCCTTCGAGATGTGCGAGATCAAGCTCCACGTCAAACTCCCCGTCTTCGTCGCCCGCCAGTGGATCCGCCACCGCACAGCCAACGTCAACGAATACTCCGCCCGCTACTCGATCCTGGACCGTGAGTTCTACATCCCCGAACCCGCCCAACTCGCCGCCCAGTCCACCGTCAACAACCAGGGCCGGGGCGAGGTCCTGTCCGGCCCCGAGGCCGCCCGCGTGCTCGAAACCCTGAAACGCGACGCCGCCACCGCCTACGACCACTACGAGGAGATGCTGAGCCAGGACGGCCAGCAGGGCCTCGCCCGCGAGCTTGCGCGGATGAACCTGCCGATGAACATCTACACGCAATGGTACTGGAAGACGGACCTGCACAACCTCTTCCACTTCCTGCGGCTTAGGGCCGACGCCCACGCCCAATACGAAATCCGCGTCTACGCCGAGGCCATCGCGGCCACCGTCCGCGACTGGGTCCCCTTGGCGTTTGCCGCCTTCGAGGACTACCGGATGGGCGGAGTGACGCTGTCGTCGAAGGCCATCGCGGTCCTGAAGCGTCGGCTGGCCGGGGAGACGGTCACGCAAGAGGCCTCGGGGATGAGCAAGGGCGAGTGGCGGGAGTTTGTGGAGGTTTGGGGGTGAGGGATGATTGACATAGATTTTAAAAGTCACAGAATTTGGTCAACCCTCAGTGAGGTTGATTCAGCTTTAGCCGCGTTTTCTCCCGATGCGAAAGCAGATGCTAGGTTTGAAGATATTAGACGTAAGGTCGATTACCTTCGATGGACGCTTGAGTCTTCGGATCCGCTTTTGCTTTCAGATCCTGAACTACAACAGATCCGAAATGAGCTTCAGAACCTCAACAACCATCTAGCTAGCGACGCCTCAAATTATCAGAATCTAGTCGCAGTCTCGAATATCTTTTCAGGCATATTCGCGAGGCTTCCGTATCCACGAGTGCAGCGGATCTTTAAGTCTGATGCAAACAACATAATAAATGACCTTCGCGACAGGAAGTCTGAATTTGAGCATGAGACGCAGCTCGCCCTTGATGAACTTAGGTCTGCGGTTCGGACCCTCAAAGAAGACGCAACAGCCATTCAAGCTCAGATTGGATCCTCCAACGAAGCAATAACAAAGCTCGATGCTCAAATTGCAACTAAGCTGCAGAATTGGGACAGTCAATTTTCAGCAGACCTATCCGTAAAGCTAGCAGAAGTAGCCAAAAGCTACGCTGATTTTGAAACGGAGCGAGTTTCTGAGTTGAGGGCTCTCTTGGACGAACTGCGAATAGAGCTCGATACTTCGAAGAAGAAATTGCGAGACCTATCTACTGAGTACAATAATACTGGCAGATCGCTCACAGATCACTATATATCCGAAATAGCAAAAGGGAAGGATCAGGGGCAAAAACTGTTAACTGAAATTGCTGGCATTTACGATGCCGCAGCACAAACGGCACTGGCAGGAGGATTTGTCGAGGCATCAATTAGGGAGAAGACCCTCTACTCAGACAATGCCTGGTACGCAAAACTCTTCTTTATTTGTGGCGCACTTTCTCTTGCTGTCCTTTGGCTTTATCATGTCATTTACGAAACAAGTGGTTTTAGTGATATCCTAATGCGTTTGCCAATTTCGATTGCGTTGTTCGTCCCTGCCATCTATTTTTCATCTTTGGCAGGAAAGCACCGAAAGACAAGCGTAGCTCTGCAGTCATTGGGCCTACGAATTAAAGCATTTGATGCATACCTGCTAACTGCAGATACGGAACAGAAGAAACTCTTGAGGGCAGAGATGGCAAATGTCTTCTTCGACGACGCAAGACTTTTGCCCACACAGTCTTCGGTTTCGGAGTCTACAATTGAAAAGATAACCGATCGCCTCGGGAGCATACTCGAAAAGCTCTTGGACAAGATCGGTGTCAAGGGCGAGTAGCAGCCGTAGGTCGGGGCGTGCCCGACTCTCCCCAATGGCGGGCAATACCCCGCCCTACCACACCGCCCCGCCCGCATCGCGGTGCCATGACGAAAACGGCCACTCCCGCGGATGCCCGGGACCGCCCGTAGGGTGCGCATTCATGGCGCACCGTTCATGGCGCACCGTTCATGGCGCACCGTTCCCCCGCGCAACGCCCACCAACCGCACCAATTTGAACCCCGCCCTGTCCACCAACGTCGGCGCGCCAATCCCGGTGTACCCAATGTGGTGCGCCCTTTACGGTGCGCCATGAATGCGCACCCTACGTGGCCACCGTGTCGGTGCGCCATGAATGCGCACCCTACCAGTCGCGGTGGAAACTCGAATACGGCCAATCTTCCTGCCGCTCGACCAATCCGTGTTTCACGGGATTGTACCAACAATAATGGACGTGGTTCGCCCAATCGGCATCGTCGCGGATGTGATGCTCCCAAAACCGGCGTTGCCATAACCCGTGCTCCCGACGCTCGGCATGGCTGCGGCGGCGCGGCGTGTGGGGCATGGCAGGGGAAAACCGCGCCTTGATCACGCTCCACCGCACCGAATACTCCGCATCCCCCTCCGGCAAGGTCCAGACGCAATGCATGTGGTCCGGCAACACCACCCACGCGTCGATCCGGAAAGGCCGCTCGGCCTTCGTCACCCGCACGGCCTCGCGCAAGGCATCGATGTGCTCGACCAACGTCCGCGCGCCGCGGTCGGCCAAATTCACGGTGAAGAACACCGACGCTCCTGGAACCCTGGGACGGATATACGCGGACATGGTCCAACCATGCCCGAACGGGGTTAACGGCCGGTTACCCCGACCATTAACCACCGCCTTAACAAACCCCTAACGCCCACGACCAACCCCTTGGACCGGAACGACAATCCCAAAATGTCCACCGTGGACAGAGGCCCTTGCGGCCCCCGTCAGCCGCCCGTATCCCGCCGGATCTGCCGCACCTGGTCGGCCGTCAGGTAGCCCGTCGCCGCCTGCCCCTCGTCCCGCTGCCACTCCGCGATGGCCCGCCGCGTGCCCGGCCCGAAGTTCCCGTCCGTCCGCAGCGTGTTGTAGCCGAGCCGGGTCAGCCGCCGCTGCAAGTCCACCCGCTCGGTCCGGGTCAGCTCCAGCAGGCTCTCCTCCAGCGCCGCCTCGTCGTCCGTCCCCGGCGAGGGCGCCGCCGACCCCGCCTGATCGCGGATCAGCCGGACCTGCGACGCGGTCAGATAGCCCGTCTGGCTCTGCCGGTTCGCCCGCTGCCACGACTTGATCGCCGCCCGGGTCTTGGCCCCCCAAAGCCCGTCCGCGACGCCCGCATCGAAGCCCAGGTCCGACAGCTGCCGCTGGATCTCCACCCGCTGGGTCC
>NZ_JAYSFG010000017.1:0-70805 GCF_041913445.1 Tabrizicola sp. | reverse complement strand
CAGCGCCGCCTCGACCGCCACCGGGCTTGTCCCGACGACCTCGTCGTCATCCTCGTCCGGGGGCGTCACCACCGCCCCCCGCACCAGCACACGAAGCTGCGCCTCGGTGACGTAGCCCGTCACCTTGTCCCCGCGGTCGCGCTGCCAGGTCGCGATCGCGGTCCTGGTGTTCCGCCCCCAGACCCCGTCCGTCCCGCGGGTGCTGTAGCCCAGCCGCGTCAACTCCCGCTGGACCGCGACCCGCTGGGCGAAGGTGATCCGCAGCCGCGCCTCGGCTTCGGCGGCCGACGAGGTCTCGGCCGAGGCGCCCAGCCGCTCCAGCGCCTGCAGCGCGTTGCCCCGGTAGATCCCCTTCGGGAACTTCGCGAGGTAGTCGCGGTAGGCGGCGGCCGTGTTGGCCTCCTGCGCGGCGAGGTAGGCGTTCTTGTCCAGTTCCTGCTGGATCAGCGACTGGGCGATTCCCCCGATCACATCCTCCAGGTCCTGCGCGACCACGGGGGTCGCGAAGCCAAGACCGGCGGCAAGCATCAGGGGCAGGGTGAACGTCCGCATGGGGGCATCCTCCAATCTAAGCGCGGCCAGGGCCGCTTTGCGGGTCAACGCGGGTTTGGCCGCATTGGTTGCACGGGCCTCACTGGTCCCGCCAGAGTTTCGGATTAGCTTGCGCGGAAAGGAGCCACCGATGACCCTCACTCTCTACGCCGCGACGGCCGCCGTCTTCCTGATCCTTGACGCGATCATGCTGACACTGGTGATGAAGCCGCTCTTCACCCGGCACATCGGTCCCCTCCTCGCCGAGCCGATCCGCATCGCACCGGCCGCGCTTTTCTACCTCGCCTATGTGGCGGGCCTCGTCTACCTGGTCTCGCTTCCGGGGCTGAAGACGGGGGCGCCGGTGTTCCTTCCCGCCCTGATCATCGGCCTGATGGCCTATGGGACCTACGAGTTCACCTCCTGGGCGGTGATGAAGGACTGGCACTGGTCGATGGTTGTGACAGATGTCACTTGGGGCGGGTTCCTGACGGCCTTTTCGGCCTGGGCCGGGGTGGCAATCACGCGGGCGATCCACGGCTGAGCCTCTTGCACCGGGGGCCGGATATGCTAGGCAAATGCCTGAAATTGAATGGGAGGCGCAAGAATGATCCTTTACGGCATTCCTACCTGCGACACCTGCAAGAAGGCGCTGAAGGCTCTGGAACGCGCGGGGAAGGATGTCACGTTCCGTGATATCCGCGCCAACCCGATGACCCAGGACGAGGTTGACCGCATCGTGCAGGAGTTCGGTTCGAAGGCGGTGAACCAGCAGTCCACCACCTACCGCAGCTTCAACGATTTCCTGAAGGCCTCCGATCCCGAGGCACAGATCATGGCGCAGCCGACCGTCATGAAACGGCCGGTCATCCAAGATGGGGATCGCTGGTATCTGGGCTGGGACAGCGCGACCGAAGCCGCGCTGACCAGTTAGAGCAGACGCAGATCGCCGGCCGACTGCTTGCCGTCGCGGCCCGACTGCAGCTCGTAGCCGATCTTCTGGTTGTCGCTAAGGCCCTTCAGCCCGGCGCGTTCCACGGCCGAGATGTGGACGAACACATCCTTGCCGCCATCATCCGGTGCGATGAACCCATAACCCTTGGTAGCGTTGAACCACTTCACGGTGCCTGTCGGCATTCCGCTTCTCCTCTCAGAACCCCCCGCGGCGTCATTGCCGCGAGCCGTGCCACCAGGTCTTCCAGGGCTTCGTTCCGAGAGCCGTGCAGGAATTCTGTCGTCACTGCGGCGATGATGCCAATGATTCGCTGAAAATCAAGCCGCAACGCGAACAGTCGCCCTGGTCGGCAACCAGAGCGCCTGTTTCGCGGGCAGCGCGTGGTTCAGTTCGCGGGGGGCAGAGCCTCGAATCCGAAGGTGGCGATGGCCTGATCCAGGCTCATCGTCTCGGTCCGCGTCTCGCCCAGGCGGCGAACCGAAACGGTCCGACCCTCGACCTCTTGCATGCCGATGGCGAGGATCACCGGGACCTTGCCCACGGAATGTTCGCGGACCTTGTAGTTGATCTTCTCGTTGCGCACGTCCGCCTCGGCCCGGACCCCCGCCTTGCGCAGGGCCGCCACGACCTCATGCACGTAAGCGTCGGCGTCCGAGACGATGGAAGCCACCACCACCTGCCGCGGGGCCAGCCAGAAGGGCAGCTTGCCCGCGTAGTTCTCCAGCAGGATGCCGATGAAGCGTTCGAACGAGCCCAGGACGGCGCGGTGCAGCATGACCGGGCGATGCTTTGCCCCGTCCTCGCCCACGTATTCCGCATCCAGCCGCACCGGCAGGTTGAAGTCGGCCTGGAAGGTCCCGCACTGCCATTCGCGGCCGATGGCGTCGGTCAGCTTGAAATCCAGCTTCGGCCCGTAGAACGCCCCGTCGCCGGGGTTGATCTCATAAGGCAGGCCCAGGCTTTCGATGGCCTTCTGCAGCGCGTTCTCGGCCTTGTCCCAGATCTCGTCGCTGCCGACCCGCACGTCGGGCCGCGTGGACAGCTTGATATCGAACTTCTCGAAGCCAAGGTCGCGGTAGACGCTGGACAGAAGCGAGATGAACCCGGCGCATTCCTGTTCGATCTGGTCTTCCGTGCAGAAGATATGCGCGTCGTCCTGGGTAAACCCGCGCACCCGCATCAGCCCGTGCATCGAACCAGAGCTTTCATACCGGTGGCAGGACCCGAACTCCGCCAGCCGCAGCGGCAGGTCGCGGTAGCTCTTTAGCCCCTGGTTGAACACCTGCACATGGCAGGGGCAGTTCATCGGCTTCAGCGCGTTGATGCGCTTTTCCTTCGCGCCCTCTTCGTCGACCTCCACGATGAACATGTTCTCGCGGTAGGCCTCCCAGTGGCCTGACTTTTCCCAAAGCACCCGGTCCACGACCTGCGGCGTCCTGATCTCCTTGTAGCCCGCCTGCCGCAGACGGCCCCGCATGTAATCCTCAAGCTGGCGGTAGATCGTCCAGCCGTTCGGATGCCAGAAGACCATGCCCGGCGCTTCTTCCTGGAGGTGGAACAGCTCCATCTCGCGGCCAAGC
Source organism: Tabrizicola sp. (assembly GCF_041913445.1). Classification (GTDB taxonomy): domain Bacteria; phylum Pseudomonadota; class Alphaproteobacteria; order Rhodobacterales; family Rhodobacteraceae; genus Tabrizicola. The sequence goes on along the minus strand of NZ_JAYSFG010000017.1, from coordinate 67,739 downwards.
TTGCGGTGGTCGCGCTTGGCGGCCTCCTCCAGCATCGTGAGGTGAGCCTTCAGGTCGTCGCGGTTCTTGAACGCCACGCCGTAGATGCGCTGGAGCATCGGGCGGCTTGCATCGCCCAGCCAGTAGGCCCCCGCGACATGCGTCAGCTTGAAGGCATCCGCCGGAACCTGCCCCGTGTGCTGCAGGTGCGGCCCCCGGCAGAGGTCCTGCCAGTCACCATGCCAGTACATCCGCAGGTCCTCGCCCTCCGGAATGCGGTCGATCAGCTCCAGCTTGAACGGCTCTCCCCGGCCCCGGTAGTACTCGACCGCCCGCGCACGGTCCCAGACTTCCGTCCGCACCGGATCGCGCGCGTTGATGATCTGCTTCATCCGCGCTTCGATCTGGCCGAGGTCTTCCGGCGTGAACGGCTCCGCCCGGTCGAAGTCGTAGAACCAGCCCTGATCGCGCACCGGCCCGATCGTGACCTTCACGTCCGGCCAGATCTCCTGCACCGCGCGGGCCATGATGTGCGCCAAGTCGTGCCGGATCAGCTCCAGCGCCGGGGCGTCGTCCTTCATCGTGTTGAGCGAAATCGTCGCATCCGCCGTGATCGGCCACTGCAGATCCCAGTGCTTACCGTTGACCTGCGCCGAGATCGACGCCTTGGCCAGCGACGGAGCGATCGAGGCCGCCACTTCGGCAGGCGTCACCCCCGCGTCATAGACACGCTTGTTGCCGTCGGGAAATGTCAGGGAAATCTGGGCCATCGGCCTTGCTCCTCGTCGTTTTGGCGCCTACGAAACGCCCGGTTGCGGGTTTATGTCGGGCCGCTTGATGCCCCTGCGCGACCCCCAAGTCAAGCCATGCGCGGTTCTTCGCCCGTGGGTTGCGCCGGGTCTCCCAAAGCGCACGGCGCTTGCTATCTTTCGCATATGACAACCTTCCTCACCACCCCGCAGGGCCGCCACATCGCCTACCACCAGACCCCCGGCAAAGGGCCCGGCGTGGTCTTCCTGGGCGGGTTCCGGTCCGACATGTCCGGCTCCAAGGCCCAAGCCCTGCAAGCCTGGGCCGAGGCGACGGGCCGCGCTTTCCTGCGCTTCGACTATTCCGGCCACGGCCAGTCGCACGGCGCCTTCGTCGACGGCGCGATCACCGACTGGCGCGAGGATGCGACCGCCGTGATCGAGGTCCTTACCGAGGGTCCGCAGATCCTTGTCGGCTCCTCGATGGGCGGCTGGATCTCGCTTCTCCTCGCCCGCGACATGCCCGACCGCATCGCCGGTTTCGTCGGCATCGCCGCCGCCCCGGACTTCACCGAACGGATGTGGGAAGCCGAGTTCACTCTGGCCGAACGCACCACCCTGCTGGAAGAGGGTGTCTTCCTGCGCCCCTCGGACTATTCCGACGACCCCTACCCCATCACGCTCCGCCTGATCGAGGACGGTCGCCAGAACCTGGTGATGAACGGCCCGCTTCCCCTGCCCATGCCGGTGCGCCTGCTGCAGGGCAGCGCGGATACCGACGTGCCGCCGACGGTGGCGATTTCGCTGTTTCACCAGATCACCAGCCCCGACCTGCGCCTGACGCTGGTCAAGGACGCAGACCATCGCTTTTCGACGCCCGCCTGCCTTACGATGATCGCCGAAGCCATCGAAGACGTCCTTCGCGCGCGGGATGTGCTGCCGATGGAGGAGAGCACGGGCTTGAAGGTTTCGAACATTCGCTGATGTGGCCTTTCCGCCGATCTGCGTGCGGGCGGCCGAAAACCGGCTTTGTAAGCAGAGGGTTGTGGGTTACGCTTCCACCAAGACAATAAAAAGCCGCTTGCAGAAAACCTGCGCAGAAGGCCCGTAACCCGTGAACATGCTCGTTTTGCGAAACCCGATGCCGCCCGAGCCGCTGGTCCTGATCCCCGGCTTCATGGCCGATGCCCGAAGCTTCATGCCGCAGCTCGCCCGCTTCGGTGCCGACCGCCCGGTCATCCTTCTCAACCCCGGGCTTGGCGACACGGTCGAGAAGATCGCAGCCGAGATCACCCCCGATCTGCCCCCGCGCTTCGCCCTGATTGCCCACGGCCTGGGCGGCAACATCGCCATCGAGATCCTGCGCAAACGGCCCGAGGCGGTGACCCGGATTGCACTGATCTCCACCGACCCGCTTCCCGACACGCCGCAGGTCGCGGCCGCCCGCGAGGCGCTGCTCGTCGCCGCAAAGACCGGGCACCTGCAGGCCTGCATGTCCCAGATGCTGCCGCTCGACGCGCTGCACGATGCGCCCTGGCGCGACGAGGTCATGGCGCTGGTCATGGACATGGCGGAAAACCTGGGTCCGATCCAGTTCCAGCGTCACCTGCGCGTGCTGCAGCGCCGCCCCGACCAGCAGAAGACCCTGCGCAAGGTCCATGTGCCGACGATGATCATCTCGGGCGAGAGCGACACACTGGTCCCCCGCCGCCGGGCCGAGTTCCTGGCCGCGATGATGCCGCAGGGCTGCCTGGAGATCATCGCCGAGGCCGGCCACCTGCCGCAACTCGAGCAGCCCGAGGCTGTGACGAAGGTGCTGCAGACATTCCTGTCGGGCCGCCTGCCGACCCTCGTGCTCCGCTAGCACGGCCCTGACGGGGGGCGTTACTGCGCCGAGGCCAGCGCGATCTTGGCCTTGGGCTTGCCCGCCGCCTTGTCGATGAAGTTCAGGACCAGCGGCCGGATGTTCAGACGCCAGCTCTTGCCGGCGAAGATGCCGTAGTGACCCGCACCCGGTTCAAGGTGCTGGCCCTTCTTGTCGTCGCTGAGGCCCGTGAGCAGCTTCAGCGCCGCAACGCATTGCCCCGGGGCGGAGATGTCGTCGTTGGCGCCTTCCACCGTCATCACCGAAACCCGGGTAATCGCGCCCATGTCGACCTTGCGGCCCGCCACGACGAATTCGTTCCGTGCGATCTCGCGGTTCTTGAAGATCCGCTCGACCGTCGACAGGTAGAACTCGGCCGTCATGTCCATCACGGCCAGGTATTCGTCGTAGAAGCGGTTGTGGGCGTCATGGTCCGCCGCCTCGCCCCGCGCGACGCGCAGGATCTGTTCGGAAAACGCCTTGCTGTGCCGCTCGGCGTTCATGGTCATGAAGCTTTGCAGCTGCAGAAGACCCGGATAGACCAGCCGCCCCGCGCCCTTGTACTTGAAGCCAACGCGCTGGATCGCCAGGTGCTCCAACTGGCCCATCGTGACCCGGCGGCCGAAATCGGTGACTTCGGTCGCGGCCGCGTCGGGATCGACCGGCCCGCCGATCAGGATCAGCGAGGTGGGCTGCGCCTCGGGATGCTCGGCCGCCAGATAGGCAGTTGCGGCCAGGGTCAGCGGCACCGGCTGGCAGACCGCGATGACATGGGTCTCGGGGCCGAGGACCTTCATGAACTCGGCCAGGTAAAGCGTGTAATCCTCGATGTCGAACTTGCCCGCGCTGACCGGAATGTCGCGCGCATTGTGCCAGTCTGTCACGTAGACGTCGGCATCGGGCAGCAGGCTGGCGACCGTGGACCGCAGAAGCGTCGCATAATGCCCCGACATCGGCGCGACCAGCAGGACCTTCCGCGCCATCGGAGACCGGCGGCGAACGAAGAACTGCACCAGGTTGCCGAAGGGCTTTTCCACCACCGGCTTCACGTCCACCAGATGGTCCTGCCCGTCCGGCCCCACGATCGACCGGATACCCCAGTCGGGCTTGGCGATCATGCGGCTGAAGCTGCGTTCCGTCACGTCGCCCCAGGCGGCCATCAGCGGCAGGACCGGGTTCATCGACATCGCGAAAGCCGGGTAGCTGGCGAACGCCCTGGCCGAGGCACCCATCCACTCATAGGTGTTGCGGGCGCTTTCCATCCAGTCGTAGGTGAACATATACTTCATCATGTCTCCTTGCCCCCGGCGGGCGGATGTCGCATGGCGGGGCGTGGGGCGCACCGTTATGCTGCATAGCGGCGACGATAGGGGGGATTGATTAGCATGACAACAGAAGACAGCACCCCCGGTTCCAAAGTCGCAGATGCCGACCGCGCCGAGCGGCTCAACGCTAACCTCGCCAAGGTTGAGGAGTTGTCAAAGCGCCTGACCGCCGCCTTGACCCATCGCCGCCAGGTCGACCCCGCGCTGCACGGCCCCGCGCCCGACGTCTACATGAAGGCCGCCGCCGCCTATTTCGCCGAGATGATGGCCAACCCAGCCAAGGTGGTTGAGCATCAGGTGAACTACTGGGGCAAGACGCTGAAGCATTATGTCGAGGCGCAGCAGACCCTTGCCAAGGGTGAATTCAAGGCGCCGCCGGACCCGAACCCCAAGGACCGGCGGTTCAGCAATCCCCTGTGGGAAACGCATCCCTTCTTCAATTACCTCAAGCAGCAGTACCAGCTGAACGCCGAGGCCATCAGCACCGCCGTCGGCGACATGGAGACACTGGAACCGACCGACCGCAAGCGGGTGGAGTATTTCACGAAACAGATTGTCGACATGTTCAGCCCGACGAACTTCCTCGGCACCAACCCCGAGGCGCTGGAGCGGGCGGTTGAGACGGACGGTGAGTCGCTGGTCCAGGGCCTTGAGAACCTCGTCCGCGACATCGAGGCCAACCAGGGCGATCTCCTCGTCACGCTGGCCGACAAGGAGGCCTTCCACGTCGGCCAGAACATCGCCACCACCCCGGGCGAGGTCGTCTACCGCAACCGGATGCTCGAACTCATCCAGTATGCGCCGACGACCGAGAAGGTCCACAAGACCCCCCTCCTGATCTTCCCGCCCTGGATCAACAAGTTCTACGTGATGGATCTCAAGCCCGCGAATTCGCTGATCAAGTGGATCGTGGACCAGGGCTTCACCCTCTTCGTCGTCTCCTGGGTCAACCCCGACGCCTCCTACGCGGGCACCGCGATGGACGACTACATCCGCGACGGCTACCTCCGCGCGATGGCCGAGGTCCGCCGCATCACCGGCGAGAAACAGATCAACGCCGTCGGCTACTGCATCGCCGGCACGACCCTGGGCCTCACCCTCGCCCACCTGCAGAAGGCCGGCGACGAGACCGTCAAGACCGCCACCTTCTTCACCACCCTCACCGATTTCTCCGACCCCGGCGAAGTCGGCGTCTTCCTCAACGACGATTTCGTCGACGGCATCGAACGCCAGACCGAACGCGACGGGATCCTCTCCAAGTTCTTCATGTCGCGGACCTTCTCCTACCTCCGCTCGAATGACCTGATCTACACCCCCGCCATCAAGTCCTACATGCTGGGCGAGGCGCCCCCGGCCTTCGACCTCCTCTACTGGAACGGCGACGGCACCAACCTGCCCGCGAAGATGGCCGTCGAGTACCTCCGGGGCCTCTGCCAGCAGGACGGCTTCGCCAAGGGTGAGTTCCAGGTCTTCGGCAAGCCTGTAAGCCTTTCGGATATCAAGCTCCCCGTCTGCGCCATCGCCTGCGAGACCGACCACATCGCCCACTGGAAGGGCTCCTTCAACGGCATCAAGCAGATGGGATCGAAGGACAAGACCTTCCTCCTCTCCGAGTCCGGCCACATCGCCGGGATCATCAACCCGCCCTCCAAGGACAAGTACGGCCACTACACCAACGACGCCCCCGTCGCGGGCGATCCCGAGGCCTGGCTCAAGTCTGCAACCTTCCATAAGGGCAGCTGGTGGCCCCGCTGGGCCGAGTGGCTGGCCGGCAACTCCGGCCCGATGGTCAAGGCGCGGAAACCCGCCGATTCGCTGGCCCCGGCCCCTGGCACCTATGTCGTCGCGGTCCCCGACCTCTGACATTCCAGCGCCTTTCCGCGGGGTTACCCGGCTCGCCCTCCGGTTTTGCTGCATTGCAGAAAAAGACTTGAATTGCTGCGCTGCAGCACGTATATACCTCTCATCAAGGAAACGGGCCGATCCTTCCCCCCCCTATCGCTGGCCCCAGGAGACTGACATGACCAAGACCCCGGATTTCGCCAAGACGATGCAGGACATGATGGCTTCGTTCCCGGTTGACGCCTCGGCGTTCCAGAACGCGTTCAAGACCCAGGCCGCCTTCGCCGAGAAGTTCTCGAAAGTCGCGATCGAAGCCGCCGAAAAGTCGACCGAGATCTCGGCCAAGTGGACCAAGGACGCGCTGGCCAAGGTTGGCGACGTCGCCAAGGCCAAGGCCGACCCGGCTGATTACACCAAGTCGGTGACCGACTTCGCTTCGGCCGCTGCCGAAATGGCTGCCGAGAACCTGGCCGCCTTCGCTGAAGTCGCCAAGAAAGTGCAGATGGAAACCGTCGAGCTGATGCTGGCCGCCGGCAAGGACATGTCGGAAGACGCCACCGCTGCCGTCAAGAAAGCCACCGCGGACGTGACCTCGGTCGCCAAGAAAGCCGCTGCGGCCGCGAAGTAATTCGCCAGTATCGCGCAAAGTTTGCGCAACAAGGCCCGGGGGCAACCTCGGGCCTTTCCTTTTGCATCCGCAAGGCGCAGGCTGAGACATGACCCTCACCATCTGGACCTACGACTGGGTGCCGCCTCCGCCGCGCGGCCACGTGCGCGACATCCGCCTCCGCTGGGCGTGTGAGGAAGCGGGCCTCCCCTACCGCATCGCCACCGTCCGGTTCGAGGATCGCACCGGCCCCGACCACCTCGCCCGCCAGCCCTTCGCCCAGGTCCCCGCGCTGCAGGATGGCGACATCCAGCTTTTCGAAAGCGGCGCCTGCCTCCTCCACCTTGCCAAACGGTCGGAATCCCTGATGCCGGGGGACGCCAAAGGCCGGGCCGAGACGCTGGAATGGGTCATCGCAGGCCTCAACTCGGTCGAGATGGTCTCGGTCCCCTGGTGGTTCATCGGCCTTTCCTCGCCGCCGGAGAACCCGCTGGAAGGCTGGCTCACCTCGCGCCTCGCGCGCCTCGACGCCGTGCTTGCCACCCGCGACTACCTGGCCGCGAACCGCTTCACCGTGGCCGATCTCCTCATGGCCGATATCCTGCGGGTTCCGAAACTTCGGGCCGCGCTGATCGACTACCCGGCCATCCAGGCCTATCTCACCCGCATCCTGGACCGCCCCGCCTTCCGCAAATCCCTGCAGGATCAGCTCGACCACTTCGCCACCGCCGATGCTGCACGGGCCAAAGGCTGAGCTTTCTTTTTGCTGCGCCCCACCTTAAGCTTCTCTGCGGGCGCAAAAGACGCCGGGGGGAACAACATGGCAGACACCGACAAGCCACTGCTGATCAAGCGCTACGCCAGCCGCCGTCTCTACAACACCGAGACTTCGGATTACGTCACACTGGAAGATATCGCGGGCTTCATCCGGCAGGGACGCGAAGTGCAGATCGTCGACCTCAAGACCGGCGATGACCTGACGCGTCAATACCTCCTCCAGATCGTCGCGGAACATGAATCCAAGGGCGAAAGCGTCCTGCCGGTCGACGTCCTGACCGACCTCGTTCGCAGCTATGCGACGGGCATGCAGGCCGTGATGCCGCAATTCCTCGCCTCGTCCTTCGAAATGCTGCGCAACAGCCAGACCAAGATGGTGGAAAATCTCGCCGCCTTCCCGAACCCGATGGCCGCCGTCCCGGGGTTCGAGGCGCTGAGGAAGCAGCAGGAAGCCTTCCTCAAGACCATGATGGGCGGGATGCCCGGCTGGCCCGGCTCGGGTCCCGCCAAGGAGGAAGAGGCCCCCGCATCGTCGGACGACATCGCCGAGATCAAGCGGCAGCTGGCCGAGCTGCAGAAGAAACTCTCCAAGCTCTAAGCCATGGCCGAAGCCGAAGGCCGCGTCACGCTCTGGGGGATCGAGGTCTTCGTCGCCGCCGCGGAGGAGGGTTCGATCTCGGCTGCCGCCCGTCGCCTGGGCGTCAGCCCCTCCGCCGTCAGCCAGCAGCTTTCCGTGCTTGAAACCGCGCTCGGCGCCGTCCTTCTCGACCGCGCCAGCCGCCCGGTCCAGGTCACGCCCGCCGGCGCGATGTTCCGCCGCCATGCGCAAACCATCCTCAACGCCGCCTCCGAGGCCCGCGCCGAACTGGCGATGGCCGACCTTTCCGGCCTCACCACGCTGCGCCTCGGCGTGATCGAGGATTTCGACAGCGACGTCACCCCCCGCCTCCTCTCCACCCTGGCGCGCGACCTCAAGGGCTGCCGCTTTCTCCTTGAAACCGGGGCCAGCCACCGCCTGATGGACCAGCTCGAAGCCCGCGCCCTCGACATCGTCATCGCGGCCGACAGCGCCACCGATGCCGCCCCCGAGGATTGGCGCGAGGTGCACCCGATCCTCTCCGAACCCTTCGTCGCCGTCGCCCCGCCCGGGCAGCAGATCGAGGATCTGCCCCTCATCCTCTACACCGCGCGCCACCTGATGGGCCGCCAGATCGCCGCCCATCTCGCGCGCCACGGGCTGAAACCCGCCCACCGCTTCGAGCTCGACAGCTACGCCGCGATCCTGGCGATGGTCGCGGGCGGCGAGGGCTGGACGATCCTGACGCCGCTTGCCCTCCACCAGGCCCGCGCCTTCCGCGCTCAGGTCGAGGTCCGCCCCCTGCCCTTCCCGGCCCTCTCCCGCACCCTCTCGCTCTCCGCCCGCGCCGGCATCCTGCAGGGCATTCCCGCGCAGATCGTCCAGCGCCTGAAGCCCCTCATCGCCGAGATCGTGATCACCCCCGCACTGACCGCCACCCCCTGGCTCGCGCCCACGCTGCGCGTCCTTTAAGGCAAGCACAGCCCTTTCATCTTTGCCCAAATATCCCCGCCGGAGGCTTCCGAAACCGCGTCCAGGCGCAACGTCCGCGCGCTGGGACCGACGGCACGGCAAGGCGCCTCCCCTCCCCCTGCGTGGGGAGGGGATGGGGGTGGGGGGCACCCGGCCAATCCTTTCGGAACCGTTAACAGAAAAAGCCAAGCCCTTGATCGCAAAGGGCTCTCAGACTTTGTCCACCGTGGACAGGCTCAGCCGCGGACCTCCGCTGCCGCCTCCACGATCGCCCGCGCGATATAGTCGAGCTCGGACTCCGTCAGCCGCACCGGCAGCCGAACGTCGCAGGCCCGCATCAGCATGGCCCGGGTCTTCGGAAGGTCCGGCACCTCGCCCAGGAACTGCCAGTTCCAGAAGGCCCGCGCGTTGCCCTCGCTCAGCCCGAAGACCTGCACGGACACGCCCCGGGCCTTGGCTGCGGTCTGGAAGGCCACAGCCTCGGCGTCCGTCCAGCCACCCACCAGGTTGAACTGGATCGAATCCGGCGCCCGCTCCTCCGGCCCCAGCGGCTCCGGCACGGCCAGATGCGCCGACCGGTTCAGCTCCGCCGCCACCCGGTCATGCCCCGCCCGCCCCTTCGCGACCCGCTCGGCCACCAACGGCAGCTGCGGCCGGATCACCGCCGCCGACAGGTTCTGCATCCGCAGGTTATAGAGCGGCAGCTTGTTCTGCCAGTGCGCGCAGGAATTCGTCAGGCCCGGATGCTTCTTCCAGTTGGTCTCATAGGCCCCCGACATGATGATCGCCCGCGCCGCGATTTCGGGGTCGTCGGTGATCATGATCCCGCCCTCGCCCGCGTTGACCAGCTTGTAGGACTGGAAGCTGAAGCAGCCGACCTTGCCGATCGTCCCGATGTTCCGCCCGCCCCAGACCGTCCCCAGGCTGTGCGCCGCATCCTCGATCACCGGCACGCCCGCCGCATCGCAGAGCGCCATGATCGCATCCATGTCCGAGGTATGCCCCCGCATGTGGCTGATCATCACCGCCGCCGCCTCGGGCAGCTTCCGGGCGAAATCCGCCATGTCGACGCGGTAGTTTTCGCCCACCTCGACCAGGACCGGCACGCAGTCCGCATGGACCACCGACGACGGCACCGCCGCAAAGGTGAAGGCCGGGATCAGCACCTTGGCGCCCCTCGGCAGGTCCAGCGCCTTCAACGACAGGAACAGCGCCGCCGAACAGGACGACACGGCCAACGCATAGCGCGCGCCCAGAAGTTCGGCGAATTCCTGCTCCAGAAGCGCGACCGGAGCATCCGAGGGTGCCGTGTAGCGGAAAAGGTCACCGGACAGCAGAAGACGGTCAATCTCGGCCCGAGCGCCCTCGGGGATCGGTTCGGCGTCATAAACATTGGGGGCAAGGGTCTGACCGTCGGGGGCCATTCGTGCACCTTTTCTAAATCTCTCGTTAAGAAAAGATGTAAACCCCTGAGTGGTCACGCGCCAGTGACAAAATCTTCCCTTCGCGCCTTTTCGCCTAGATTTTCACCCGGGCGCGCGCCTCGACCATATGTGTAGCGGTTTCCAGCTCGTGCCAGGCGGATTGCGCCATGGAACGGAACACCATCGCCTCGAAGCTATGGTCCCCCGTCCGCAGGATCACCGCGTTCATGTGGTTCACCTGCGTGCGCAGGGCCGAACCCACGGGACAGGCCGACAGCCGCAGATCCATCGGCACCAGGCGGGCCAGAACGTCCACGGCCGAGGCTCCGGACAGCGCAAGCACGGCCCACCCGTCCGACTGGTCGGTGACCGCCGCTCCGTCCAGCGCGGGCGGCGCGACGCCCATCAGGAAGGCCTGGTCGCGACCGGTCCAGACGATCCGGGCGCCCGCCTTCTCCATGAAGCTGTTTGGGGCCGGAAGGGCCAGCCCAAGCGACTTCAGCCCCCGCGCCACGGTCTTCCCGCCGCCCGGAAAGACCGCGATGCTGAAGATCGGTCCCACCTCGACCTCGGCCAGGTTCACGCCGCCGAGGCTCAGGCTCCGCCCCTCGAGGGCCGATTTCGCGATGAGTTCAGGCACGAAGCTTCTCCCCTTCCGGGTCATGGAACACGGGGGGACAGACGTCACAGATCACGTCCAGGCCCCGCAAGTGATCGACCAGCCGGATGCGCTCCCCCAGCCGCGCGCGACCGTCCTTGAGGAAGCCCAGCCCCAGCCAGGCGCCCACGGTCGGCGACCAGCACACGCTCGTCACATAGCCCTGGTCCGTTTCGCGGTGCACCTCGGTCCCGGGGACGAACAGATGCGCCCCCGCCGAAATCGGCGCGCTGGCCTTCAGGCCCACCAGCTGCTCGCGCTCGGGCCCCCACAGCCCCGGCCGCGTCGCCGCGGCCTTCCCGATGCAGTCCTTCTTCGCGGTGACCATCTTTTCCATGCCGATGTCGTGGGCGGTGACCCGCCCGTGAATCTCGGCGTGCGTGATGAACCCCTTTTCGATGCGAAGCACATTCAGCGCCTCCATCCCGTAGGGCCCGCCGCCCATCGTCTCGGCCCGCGCCACGAGGTCGCGGAACAGCGCCTCGCCATAGCGGGTCGGGACCGCCAGTTCATAGCCCTCCTCGCCCGAGAAGCTGATCCGGAAGAGCCGCCCGTCGACTCCCCCGATCCGCACCGGAGCCACGCCCATGAAGGGCAGGTCCACCGGGTTTTCCAGAAAGGAATTCACCAGCGCCCGCGCCTTCGGCCCCGCCACGGCGAACTGCGCCCAGGACTCCGTCACCGAAATGAACCGCACCTGCCAGTCCGCGCAGAAGGCCTGATGCACGAAATCCAGGTGCCGCATCACCATCCCCGCCGCGGCAGTGGTGGTGGTCATCAGGAAGTGGTCTTCCCCCAGCCTCGCCGAGGTGCCGTCGTCCAGCACCAGCCCGTCCTCGCGCAGCATCAGCCCATAGCGGACGCGGCCCACCGGCAGGGTGGAGAAGGTGTTGGTATAGACAAAATCGAGGAACCTGCCCGCATCGCGGCCCTGAATGTCGATCTTGCCCAAGGTCGAGACATCGGTCACGCCCACCGACTGGCGGACCATGTTCACTTCCCGGTCACAGGCCTCGCGCCAGGTCGTCTCCCCCGGCTTCGGGAAGTAGGAGGGCCTGTACCACAGCCCCGCCTCGATCATCGGCGCGCCCCGGTCGCGGCTGGCCTGGTCGCTGGTCAGGAACCGCTGCGGCGCGAAGCCCTCGGCCCGGCCCCCCGCCCCCATCGCCGCGATCGACACCGGCGTATAGGGCGGCCGGAAGGTCGTGACCCCCGTCTCGGCAATTCCCCGCCCCGTCGCATCCGCCAGCACCGCCAGCGCCGCGACGTTGGAGTTCTTCCCCTGGTCCGGCGCCATCCCTTGCGTCGTGTAGCGCTTCATGTGCTCGACCGACCGGAACCCTTCCTGCGCCGCCAGCTTCACGTCCTTCGTCGTCACGTCATTGGCGAAGTCGAGCCAGGCCCGGCCCTTCCCCTCCACCGCCCAGATCGCCTTCAGGCGATAGGGCATGTCCTCCGCCTCGGGCACCGGAACCGCCACTTTCCGCCCCAACGCCTCGATCGCCCGCATCGCCGCCGCATGACCCGTCACCAGCGCCCCGTGCGTCGAGAACGACCCGTTCGCCGCCCCGACCGCCACCAGCCCCGGCACCGCCCCTTCCATCGGCACGAAGGCCGCCAATTCCTCACTCCACCGGGGACGGCCGTTCATGTGACAGGTCAGGTGGATCGTCGGGTTCCAGCCGCCCGACATCGCCAGGCAATCGGTCTCGATCTCGAAGATTTCCGCCCCTTTGCGCACCGTGATCCCGCGCAGGCCCATGCGGCCGCGGGTGTGGATCACCTCGGCGCCGACATGCACCGGGCAGTCCTCGACGCTGAAGGCATCGGGGCGCGGGTCGATGATCGCCGCGACCTGCACGCCCGCCGCCATCAGCTCGCGCGCGGTGGTCCGCGCCTGATCGGTATTGGCGAAAAGCGTGACGCGTTTGCCCGGCACCACCCCGTACCGGTTGAGGTAGGTGCGTACCGCCGAGGCCATCATGATCCCCGGCCGGTCGTTGTTCTCGAACGCCACCGGCCGCTCCAAGGCGCCCGCAGCCAGCACCGCGTGCTTCGCCACGATCCGCCAGAAACACTCGCGCGGCAGGTTCGGCCTTGCGGGCTTGTGCAGCCCCACCCGCTCCAGTGCGCCATAGGTCCCGTGGTCATAGGCGCCCGTCACCGTGGTGCGGGCCATGATCCTCACATTGGGCAGCGCCTGCAGTTCCGCCACCACCGAGGTCACCCAGTCGCCCGCCGGCTGGCCGCCGATGGTCCCGCCATCCGACAGAGCCCGCCCGCCCAGCGCATGGCTCTCCTCGCACAGGATGACATCCGCGCCCGCCCGCCCCGCCGTCAGCGCGGCCATCAGGCCCGAGGGACCGGAGCCGATCACCAGCACGTCGCAGAAGGCAAAGGCCTTCTCGTAGGTCCCCTCGTCATGCTTGCCCGAAAGGCTCCCCAACCCCGCCGCCCGGCGGATCAAGGGTTCATACAAGCCCTCCCAGAAGGCGCGCGGCCACATGAAGGTCTTGTAGTAGAACCCGGCGCTCAGGAAGGGCGACAGGTAATCGTTCACTGCCAACAGATCGAACCGCAGCGATCCCAGCCGGTTCTGGCTTTGAGCCACCAGCCCCTCGAACACCTCCTGCATCGTGGCCCGCACGTTGGGCGTCTGGTTCGACGGCCCCACGACCTCGACCAGAGCATTCGGCTCCTCCGACCCCGCCGTCAGCACGCCTCGAGGCCGGTGATACTTGAACGACCGCCCCACCAGCCGCACGTCATTGGCGAGCAGCGCCGAGGCCAAGGTATCCCCCTTGTACCCCGCATAATCCTTCCCGTCGAAGCGGAAGCGGACCGGCTTCGTCCGGTCGACCAGACCCTTGCCGTCGATCCTCATTTCTTCCGCTCCACGACCAGTTCCGCCCCCAGCACCTCATGCGTCACCGTGTTCCGCGTGACCAAGAGCCACTGCGAACACCCCGCCTCGTGATACCAGAGATCCTTCGTCACCCCCGCCGGATTGTCGCGCAGGTGCAGGTAGTTGTCCCACTCCGCCGAGGGCGCACCCTCCGACGGCCGGTGCAGATAATCCTCGGCACCGTAATAGTAGAACTCCCGCCGGTCCCGTTCACCGCAAAGGGGGCATGTCAGGCGCATCCGCCAACCCTCATTCTATGTCCAAAAATATCCCCGCCGGAGGCATCTGCCGCCGCGTCCAGGCGCAACGCCACAGATAGCGCGCACCGCCGATGCCAGGCGCCTCCCCTCCCCCGCGTGGGGAGGGGATGGGGGTGGGGGGCCGCCGTCAGATCACCCATCACCGCCCTCAATGCAGGTTGTGCTGCGACCCGGTGCCTTCTTCGTCCAGAAGATGCCCCGTCGCAAAGCGGTCCAGCCGGAAGCGCCTGGCCACCTCATGCGGCTCGCCCGTGGCCATCAGATGCGCCATGCACCAGCCGGACGCCGGGACCGCCTTGAACCCCCCGTAGTTCCAGCCGCAGTCGAGGAACAGACCGTCGACATGCGTCTTGTCGATGATGGGGGACCCGTCCGGCGACATGTCCATGATCCCGCCCCAGGACCGCAGCACCTTGGCGCGTCCGATCATCGGCATCAGCGTCATCCCCGCTTCCATCACATGCTCGACCATCGGCAGGTTGCCCCGCGCCGCATAGGACGCATAGAAATCCAGGTCCCCGCCGAACACCAACCCGCCCTTGTCCGACTGGCTGATATAGAAGTGCCCCATCCCGAAGCTGATCACGTGGTGGATCACCGGCTTCAGCCCCTCGGTCACGAAGGCCTGCAGGATGTGGCTCTCGATCGGCAACCGCATCCCCGCCATCGCTGCCACCTGAGACGACCGGCCCGCCACAACGATCCCAACCTTCTTCGCCCGGATTGCCCCGCGCGTGGTTTGCACGCCCGTCACCTTGCCCCCGGAGACATCAATCCCCGTAACCTCGCAGTTCTGGATCAGGTCCACGCCCCGCTGATCGGCCCCCCGCGCATAGCCCCAGGCCACCGCATCATGCCGGGCCGACCCTCCGCGCGGGTGCAACAGCCCGCCGTAAATGGGAAACCGCGTGTTGTCGAAGTCCAGATAGGGCAGATGCTCCCGCACCCCCTCCCGGTCCAGAAGGATCGCGTCGTCCCCCTGGTTGATCATCGCATTGCCGCGCCGGACGAAGGCGTCGCGCTGGCCGTCCGAGTGGAACAGGTTGATCAACCCGCGCTGCGAATGCATCACGTTGTAGTTCAGCTCGGACTCGAGGCCCTCCCACAGCTTCATGGAATGGCTATAGAATTCCGAGTTCCCCGGCAGGAAGTAGTTCGCGCGCACGATGGTGGTGTTCCGCCCCACGTTCCCGCCGCCGAGATAGCCCTTCTCCAGCACCGCGACATTGGTGATGCCGTGGTTCTTGGCCAGGTAATAAGCGGTGGAAAGCCCATGCCCGCCGCCCCCGATGATCACCACGTCATATTCCGCCTTCGGCGCCGGATCGCGCCAGGCGGGCGTCCAGCCCTTGTTGCCGAACAATCCCTCGGTGATGACCTTCAGGCCGGAATAGCGCATGGATGTACTCCCCAGACCCGGCCATAAGACCGGCTCTGGTCGCCATATTCAAGACCGTGCGCCGAATTCCTGCGCTTCCCGCGACAAACTGCGTCGCAAACGGTTCGCGCCCTACTGCACCATCCGGAAGTAGTCGAGCGAAAGGTTGTCCTCCATTCCCGATCCGCAGAGGCCCATCGACATGTTCGAGGTCCCCGACACCGTGTCGCCCGAGATGATCGAGGTCCCGCGCAGGCCCTCGGCATTCGCGGCAAAGGCAATCTCGCGCAGAGCGATCAGCTGACCCCCGTTGATCGAAATGCCGGCCGCGAAGTTCATTCCGCCCAGGGCAACCAACTGCGCTCCGCCGCCTGGCGCGCAATCATCGATCACCCCGATACGCGTGTCGGACGCGCCCGTGATCGCCGTGGCGCTGGTGTGCAGCGTTGCCATCAGGGCGTTTTCCAAGGCCCCGCCAGACCGGAAGCTGATCTGGCAGTTGGTGATGACCACCACGTTCGTGATCGGTCGGTCGATCTGCAGTTGCATGCTCGAACTCGAGCAGAAGACATAGTTGACCGCGTTGGGCCGCAGCGCCAGCGCATCGTTGCGATCCAGCAGGTTGCGCCCTGCTTCGACGGAGTCGGCATTCGCACCAGCCGGCGCGGGTCGTCCGTTTACGATGGTGACGTTGCGCGGGGGAGCAGACAGATAGCTCAGTTGTCCATCCCTGGTCGCAAGCTGGATGTAGTTCCACATCGCCGCGCTACCCGTCCCGAAGGGCGACGGCGGCACCTCGCGCAGAGCATTGATCAGCCGGATCTGCATCGCCCCGTAGCGCAGCGCCTCACGCAGACCCTCGTTCGTGCGATAGCCCGAAGCGGGTGTGTCCAGGCGGGTGGAATCCGGCATGGAGACCACCGTGCCCTCCTCGAAATAGTTGTTGCTGTTGATCGACACGACGTCGTTCGAATGGATGCAGAAGCCGTTGAAAAAGCTGTTGTTGCTTTGGATGTCGACCTCGTTCTCGGCCACGAAGCCCTCGGGATCACACGGCGGCTTGTAGGTTTCGAAAATCGAGGCGGTGCGGACGTCAAAAGCATCGAAGCCCGCGAACTTCAGCAGGTAAGTCGTGACCTCGTTGTCGTCCGCCGCGGTGCGATGGGTCCAGACCCGGACCGCCGTGCGCGAGTTTTCATCGGGGGTGAACCTGCGGGTCTCGCGGTCCCAGACCCCGAACTCGATGTCCTCGGTCGTCAGCACGTTGCCATAGACGCCCGGCGGCATGTTGGTCTGACCCAAGGCCAGGGCCGATGCCTTGGCTTCCTCGGCGGTTGCCGTAAGCGTGGCGTTGCGGACGTAAAGCGCGGCATGGGCCGTCGCGTCCGCTGTCAATTGCAGGTGGGTCCGCTGGGTAATCGCATTCGAGACGTCTACGGCCAGGCCGCCCACCGCAAGGATGATCGTGGTGAAGATCAGCCCGCCGGCCGTCATCCCCCCGTCTTCGGACGCGACAAAGGACGCAAGTGAGGGAACGCGGCGCATGTCAGAACTCCACTCTGTGTTCGGCGGCGACCACCATGGTCCTGTCGATCATCAGCCCAAGGAACCCGATCTGGGCGATCTCTGCGGTTTCAAGCGTGGCACGGGTGCGCACCACACGGTTGGTCTCGGTCGTGGTGATGGTCGCGCTGGGCGAAAGCCCCTGCAGCCGCTGCAGCGCATACCGCTGCGCCGCGGTGATGCGTTCCGCCTGGGTGCCGGTGAACTGGCCCACGGAGTAAAGCCGGTTGGTGTCCTGCAGAACCCGGATGGCGTGGGTCCGGCTCATGAACAACATGCTGGAGTCCACGACGAGCAATAGGATCGCCAGGACGAGTGGGACCCAAAGCACGAACTCGATGGACGAACTCCCGCTCTCCTGCCGCAAAAATGCCTTAAACGCCTTGCCGATACCGCCTGCCCGATGACGCATGGCACCCATCCCGATCAATCACCATGTCGTTGGAAAATCCAACTTAACTAACGATCTGGATATCTGAACCAACATTAACCGAAGTTTAACACATGGTCAGGAGGTGGCTTCTTTGCGGCAAAATCTGGGCAGCCCGACACTCAGCAGGGGCGCTCTTCAATCCGGGGTTGTCCTTGGAGTGACGCACTCAGCCGCGCGCCCATCAAGACGCGTCGCCCGTGGCTTATCCCTGACGGATCGCGGTTCACTGTAGGCGAATCGGGGGGCCCACGGCCCCCCTTTGGCGGTCCGCTGCCCGGCTACAGGCCCTTGGACCGATAGGTCTTGGCCACCCGGTCGATGGCCACGATATAGGCCGCGACACGGAGGTCCTCGACATCCTGGCGGCTGTGCCAGACCTCGCGCATGGACTGGTAGGCGGTCCGCATCGTGTCGTCGAGGCCCGAGCGGACGAGCGCCAGCTCGTCCGAACCTTGCAGGAACTTCTCCTTGAACCCTTCAGCCAGGGACCAGCCAAGGCCCTGGTCGGCCGATAGGCGTTCCAGCTCCTCGACCAGAAGGCGCGAGCGCGCTTCTTCGGCGCGGCGCTGCATCCGGCCGAAGCGGATATGCGACAGGTTCTTCACCCATTCGAAATAGGACACCGTCACGCCGCCGGCGTTGGCGTACATGTCCGGAATGATGACGCAGCCCTTCTTGCGCAGGATCTCGTCCGCGCCGAAGGTGATCGGGCCATTGGCCGCCTCGATGATGAGCGGCGCCTTGATCCGCGCGGCGTTGCCAAGGTTGATCACCCCTTCCATCGCCGCCGGGATCAGGATGTCGCAGGCTTCCTCCAGAACGGCGGCGCCTTCGGGCACGTGGGTGGCGCTGGGATAGCCTGCAAGCAGGCCGCCATGGCTGTTCATCCACTGGCGCACATCCTCGATGTTCAGCCCCTTGGGATCCAGCAGCGCACCGTCCCGCTCGATCACCGCGATGATCTTGCAGCCATCCTCCTCGGACAGGAACTTCGCCGCGTGGTAACCCACGTTGCCCAGGCCCTGCACGATCACACGCTTGCCGTCCAAGGTCCCGGTCAGCCCCGCCTTCCCCGCGTCCTCCTTGTGCCGGAAGAACTCGCGCAGAGCATACTGCACCCCGCGCCCCGTCGCCTCGACCCGGCCCTGGATGCCGCCGGCATGGGGCGGTTTCCCGGTCACGCAGGCCTTGGCGTTGATGTCCGTCGTGTTCATCCGCGCGTACTGGTCGGCGATCCAGGCCATCTCGCGCTCCCCGGTCCCCATGTCCGGGGCGGGCACGTTCTGCGCCGGATGGATGAGGTCGCGCTTGATCAGCTCATAGGCGAAGCGGCGGGTGATCTGCTCCAACTCGTGTTCGTCCCATTGGCGTGGATCGATGCACAATCCCCCCTTCGACCCGCCGAACGGCGTTTCCACCAGGGCGCATTTGTAGGTCATCAGCGCCGCCAGCGCCTCCACCTCGTCCTGGTTGACCGACAGCGCAAAGCGGATACCGCCCTTCACGGGTTCCATATGTTCGGAATGGACCGAGCGATAGCCGGTGAAGGTCTCGATCTTGCCGCGCAGGCGGACCCCGAAACGGACCGTGTAGGTCGAATTGCAGACGCGGATCTTCTGTTCCAGACCTGGGCTCAGGTCCATCAGCTTGGCGGCACGGTTGAACATGAGATCAACGGATTCGCGGAAGCTCGGCTCTCCGGAAACGGCCATTCTGTTCCTCCCAAAACAGGCGGCGCCGTGGGCCTGGCGCCGCTGCGGACCGTACTGACCACCCCGTGCCTTGGGAACCCCGAAATCGCGCAGCGTCCACACGGGCGCTCAGCGAATCATTTGCCCTGGGTTTCGTTGACAAAGTCTGAACGACGGAGAAATTTTCCGCGATTGCAGAAGAACGCCGCAGATTCCCGCAGATTGTTTCCGGATTGTGGCAGCCCACGGCGGACCATGCAGGAAATGCCATACTTCCGCCTGATCTTGTGACTAGATCGCCAATCGAGTTCCGGCAATTTCGGCCGGGGTGCTGCAATGGATAGTGACATGTTGACCAAACCTGCCAAGCGACCGGTATCCGCACTCGTCGTCCGCAAGTTTTCGGATTTCCGATCCGAGGAAGAGGGCGGGGTCACGATCTTCGTCATCTCCCTGTTCATTCTGATGATCATCTTCGGCGGCATCGCCGTCGACGTGATGCGCTTCGAATGGCGCCGCGTCACGCTGCAGGAAACGATGGACCGCGCCATGCTCGCCTCGGCAAACCTGGTCGTGCCGCCGAACCAGACGCCCGAGTCCGTGGCGCAGAACTGGTTCGACGTGGCCGGCCTCGGCGACGAGCTCACCGTGGACTACACGCTGAACACGCTGGACGGCGAAGCGACGGCCAACTCCCGTCGGGTCGTCGGCCAGGCCACCGTGCGGTCCTACAACCACTTCATGCACATGGTCGACATCCCGTGGTTCCAGAGCCGGGTGTCCTCGGCCGCCGAACAGGGCGTGTCGAACATCGAGGTCATCATGGCGCTCGACATCACCGGCTCGATGGGGGAATCCTCGGGCTCGACGACCAAGATCGCCGCGCTCCGCCAGGCCGCCACGAACTTCGTCAACATCCTGAAGTTCAACCGCGACGCCAACGGCGCCTACACGATTCCGAAGGACCCGAACAACCTGATCTCGATCGGGATGGTCCCCTATTCGTCGAACGTGAACGTCCCGGAGGCACTGCGGCAGCAGTTCAATGTCCGGCACCTTTCGTCCTGGGACTTCCAGCCGAACCAGGGCGTGCCCCGGGTCAACTGCCTGGAGATCTCTCCCGACACTTTTGGCACGATGGCATTGTCGCGGACCAATCCGATTTCGATGGCGGCCGTCACGAATGCCGGGGAAAGCGATCCGGGCGTCTCGGTCACTCTGCCCGGTGCCACGAATACCAACGGCGCGAATGGCGGCGTCGTGAACCGCAGCTACACGGCACCCGTGGCGACGGATTACGCCAGCGCCAGCAACATGTGCCACCACGGCGACAACACCGCGACGGGCGCCGATGAATCCGGGTCCAACCTGATCCAGCTGCCCACCACGGACATCAGCACACTCAGGACGCAGATCAACCAGCTGATCCCCCGCGGCAACACCTCCATCGCGGTCGGGATGCGCTGGGCCACCGCGCTGATCGATGAATCGGCCCGCCCGATCTACACCGCGCTTCGCGGTGGCGTCCCTGGCATGGCCGGGCGGCCTGCCGCCAACAACGACAGCGAGACGCGCAAGATCATCGTCCTGATGACGGACGGCACGCACGTCTCCAGCCGCCATGTCGTCGACGCGTTCAAAAGCGGCCCCTCCCCCATCTGGCGCGGGGCTGACGGCCGCTTCGCGATCGAGTTCAGCGACAGCGGCATCGCCCCGAACGGCGGCACGCGTCCCGGCATTGCCCCCACCGGCAACCCGCCGAACAGCTGCTCGGGCTGGTCGCTGGCAAACACCGTCGTCAACGGCAACACCGTCCGGCGCAACTTCTTCGTCCCCCACCTCAAGGCCAGCAGTGTGCGTCGCCGCGTCAATGCAAGCGAGCCGGAAGGCCAAGGCACTGGTACGCAGGTGAACGGCGGCTGCGATCCGCGTGCCTGGGTCACGGCGACCGGAACGCCCGCAGCCCCCGCCTGGCAGGGCAGCGGTGCCGTCCGCCGGCTCGACTGGTCGGAAGTCTGGCGCTTCGCCTCGGTCGACTGGGTGATCGAGCAGCTCTACATCCGCTCGAACGTGATCGGTGCGACCAACTACGCCACGCTCTACGACATGTTCACCGACAGCTACCTTACCAGCACGGCGAACATGGACAACCTGCTGTCCCAGAACTGCACCGCTGCCAAGAACGCCGGCGTCGAGATCTTCGGCATCGTGCTTGGCGACAACGTGACCGAAGGCCCCGTGCGCAACTGCTCGTCGCCGGGCACGGGCTACTACTACCGCGTGACCAATGCCGACAACCTGAACGCCGCCTTCGAACAGATCGCTGTCCTGATCTCGCCGCTGAGGTTGACCCAATGACCTGGCTGCGCAACTTCCTGCGGGACGACCGCGGATCCACGCCGATCGAATTCGTGCTGATCTTCCCGGTCGTCTTCACGGTTTTCACCGCATCGTTCGAAAGCAGCATGTTCATGGCGCGCCTTGTCATGTTCGAACGCGCCGTGGACGAAACCGTCCGGGACATCCGCCTTGGCGTGACGCGCAACATCACGCACCAGCAGCTGAAGCGCCGGATCTGCTCGGAAGGCATGCTGGTCCGCTCGATCGATCAATGCGTGAACGACATGAAGATCTGGATGCAGCCGGTGAACACCGGGAACTTCGTGATGGCCGCGCCTCCGAACAACTGCGTCGACCGTCGCCAGCCGCTGAACCTGAACGAACCGCCGGCGAACGAATTCGCCTTCGGGACCGAGAACGACATCATGCTCGTCCGCGTCTGCCTGAAGGAAGAGCCGATGTTCCCGACCACTTACCTTTCGGTCGGGATGTCCCCAGAACCCGACGGCACCTATGCGCTGTTTGTGACCACGACCTTTGTGAACGAGCCGGGATGAGTCCGATGAAGAAGCCCCTCAACCGCTTCAAGGCCTTCCTCAAGGACGAAGACGGTCTGATCCTGGCCGAAACGGTAATGATGCTGCCGTTGCTCATCTGGGCGCTGGTGGCCATGTTCATCTACTGGGACGTGTTCCGCACGGTCAACGTGACCCAGAAGGCCGCCTATTCCATCGCCGACCTCCTGTCGCGCCAGCGGGACACGATTCCGACGGCCTTCCTCAACGGATTGCAGAACATCGGCGATTTCCTGACGCCCGGCGGTCACGAACTCTCGATCCGCGTCACCAGCTTCGAATGCGTCTCGCCCACCCGACTGGTCTGCGACGCGAATAACGGGTCCTACCGGCTTTTGTTCTCGCGGTCGCCGCAGAACAAGGTCCCCGATCTGACACAGGCACAGATCCAATCCTGGCGGGGCGTCCGGATCCCGATCATGAACAACGGCGATAGCCTTTACGTGGTCGAAACGCAGGTCGACTTCAGAACCCAGATGAAGACCGTTCTCGCGGGCTTCATGGTGGCGGTGGAGGATGGCACCTATGGCACCTTCGTCGTGACCCGGCCGCGTCATCGCCGTCTCTGCCTGGAAGGCACCAACACCTGCACCTGATCCCGGCCTGCCCGCCTTCTCTTCCGCTTCCCCCCGGCGCGTTCCGGGGGTAGCTTGGGCGGGTCACAACGGGACCACCATGCGCCGGATCCTTCCAGTCCTCCTTGCAGGCACGCTCGCCGCCTGCGCCACCTTCCCCGAGATCGACGCGATGGGTGCGGAAACCGGCCCTCCGCCGCAACTGCTGCCCCTCGATGATCTCCTTGCCCAGGCCGGCCAGCCCAGCCCCGATCCCGCCCCGGACCTCGCCGCCCGCACCGCCCGTCTGAAAGCTCGCGCCGCCGCAATCGCCGCCGCCCCCGCAGCACCCTGACGGCGTTGCACCTCTCCCGGCAACCGGCTAACAGACGTCAGCCACAAACTGCCCGAGGTCTTCCGATGTCCGCCGCCCCCCTGCGTCTTGGTCTTGCCGGTCTCGGGACCGTCGGCATCGGTGTGGTCAAGATCGTCCAGGCCCACGCCGACCTCATCGCAGCACGCTCCGGCCGTCCGGTGGTGATCTCTGCCGTCTCAGCCCGCGATCCGAAGAAGAACCGCGACGCCGACCTTTCCGGCTATGCCTGGGAAACCGATCCCGTGGCGCTGGCCAAGCGTGCCGACATCGACGTCTTCGTCGAAGTGATGGGCGGCCACGAGGGCCCCGCGAAGGACGCGACCGAGGCCGCGCTGGCCGCCGGAAAGCACGTCGTCACCGCCAACAAGGCGCTGCTCGCCCACCACGGCCAGGCCCTTGCCGAACAGGCAGAGGCCGCGAACCTCGCGCTCCGCTTCGAGGCCGCCGTCGCTGGTGGCATCCCCGTCATCAAGGCCCTGACCGAGGGTCTTGCCGGCAACCGCATGAAGCGCGTGATGGGCGTGATGAACGGCTCCTGCAACTACATCCTGACCCGGATGCAGAACGAGAACCTGCCCTACGAGACCGTCTTCGAAGAGGCCCGGCAACTGGGATACCTCGAAGCCGATCCGAACCTGGACGTGGGCGGCATCGACGCGGGCCACAAGCTCTCGCTCCTCGCCTCCATCGCCTTCGGCACCCGCGTCGCCTTCGACGCCGTGGAGCTGGAGGGGATCGGCAATGTCTCGATCGACGACATCCGCCTTGCCGAGGACATGGGCTACCGCATCAAGCTCCTCGGCGTCGCGCAGATGACCGGGCGGGGCCTGGAACAGCGCATGACCCCCTGCCTCGTCCCCGCCGACAGTCCCTTGGGCCAGCTCCAAGGCGGCACCAACATGGTCGTCCTCGAAGGCGACAGCGTCGGCCAGATCGTCCTGCGCGGTCCCGGCGCGGGCATGGGCCCGACCGCCAGCGCCGTGATGGCCGACGTCATCGACATCGCCCGTGGTTTCCGCCTTCCGACCTTCGGCCAGCCCGCCAGCACCCTCACCGCCGCCCAACCCGCCCGCTCGGCCACACCCGCGCCCTACTACCTGCGCATGACGCTGCTCGACAAACCCGGCGCGCTGGCGAAGATCGCCACCTGCCTCGGCGATGCCGGCGTCTCCATCGACCAGATGCGACAGTATGGCCACCAGGGATCGAACGCCCCCGTCCTCATCGTCACCCACAAGGCCGCCCCGGACGACGTCGCCCACGCCATGACCCGCTTCGCCGCGACCGGAGTCCTCGTGGGCAACCCCGTCGCCATCCGGATCGAGGAAGTCTGACCCCGTTAGCGCCACCACGCTTGCCGTGCCCCTGACCCCCGGCTACACGGGGCAAAAGCGCACACGGGGGACCCATGTCTGACAAGCTGCAATTCCAGGACCGTCTCCTGTCGCTCGGCCTTGGCCGCGTGTCCGAAGCCGCCGCGCTGGCCTCGGCCCGCCTGATCGGGCGCGGCGATGAAAAGGCCGCCGACCAGGCTGCCGTCAACGCCATGCGCGACCAGCTGAACCTCCTCGACATCAAGGGCGTCGTCGTCATCGGCGAGGGGGAACGCGACGAGGCCCCTATGCTTTACATCGGCGAGGAGGTCGGCACCGGCAACGGCCCCGAGGTCGACATCGCCCTCGACCCGCTCGAAGGCACCACGCTGACCGCCAAGGACATGCCCAACGCGCTGACCGTCATCGCGATGGCCCCGCGCGGCACGCTCCTCCACGCGCCCGACGTCTACATGGACAAGCTCGCCATCGGCCCCGGCCTCAAGCCCGGCACCGTGACGCTGGCCATGTCCCCCTCGGAACGCGTCTCGAACCTCGCCGCCGCCAAGGGCTGCTCGACCGAGGACATCACCGTCTGCATCCTCGACCGCCCCCGGCATGAGGACCTGATCGCCGAGGTCCGCTCCACCGGCGCCGCGATCCGCCTCATCACCGACGGCGACGTCGCGGGCGTCATGCACTGCGCCGAGCCCGAGATCACCGGCATCGACATGTACATGGGGTCGGGCGGCGCACCGGAAGGAGTCCTTGCCGCCGCCGCGCTGAAATGCATGGGCGGCCAGTTCTACGGCAAGCTCCTCTTCCGCAACGAGGATGAGAAGGCCCGCGCCCGCAAGGCCGGCATCACCAACTTCGACCGCGTCTACACCCGCGATGACCTCGTCCGCTCGGACGTGATCTTCTCGGCCACCGGGGTGACGAACGGCTCGCTGCTCGCCGGCATCAAGCGCGATCCGGGTTGGGTGACCTTGGAGACGATCCTGATGCGCTCCAAGTCCGGCTCGATCCGCCGGATGATCTACAAGACGCCGGTGAAGTAGGTCCCTACCCCGGACGCCGACTCGCAGGCTGGGCAATCTGCCCACCTTCCGAACGAAGGCCTCATCCCGCCTGCAGGTCCACCTCGCCCCTCGCCTTCCCCGCCAGGAAGCCGACGAAGGCCTTCACCCGCGCGGCGATCAGCCGGTTGTCCGGATAGACCGCGTGCAGCGGCACCGGTCGGCCCTGCCAGCCTTCCAGGATCGGCACAAGCCGCCCCTCGCGCAGGTCGTGCCCGATGATGAACGCGGGCAGTTGCACCACGCCCGCGCCTTCCAGCGCCGCCCCCCGCAGGGCCCAGCCGTCCGACAGCTCCAACCGGGGCGAGACGGGCACCACCACCCGTTCCTCGCCCCGCAGATAGGTCCAGCTCCGCCCCTGCCGCAGGCCCGAGAAATGCAGCAGGTCATGTCGCACCAGATCCATCGGAGCCTCGGGCACGCCCCGCCGCGCCAGGTAATCCGCTCGCGCGCAGGTGTATAGCCGCGACTGGCCGATGGCCCGCGTGATCAGGTTCGGCCCAACATCCAGCGTCCCCCGGATCGCCAGGTCGAACCGGCTTTCGATCAGGTTGCGCGGCGCGTTCGACAGCTCCATCTCGACGGAAATGCCGGGATGCGCCGCCAGGAACTCCGCGACCCAAGGCACAAGGAAGCGCATCGCCAGATCAGGAGGTGCCGTCACCCGCAGCCGCCCCTCGGGCGCCGTCTGTTCCGCCCTTGCCGCCCGTTCCGCCTCGGCCATCCGGCCGGGCAAGTCCACCAGCCGCTCCCGGTAGGCCGCGCCTGCGGGGGTCAGCCGCACGCTCCGGGTGGACCGGTGCAGAAGCCGCACCCCCAGCCGCGCCTCAAGCTCCGCCACCTGCGCACTGACCGTGGCCCGCGTCAGCCCCAGCGCCGCCGCACCGGCGGTGAAGCTCTCATGCTCCGCCACCGCCAGGAAAGCCGCCAGCCCGTGCAAGGGATCCACCGTCTTCATCTGTCAAATCATCCAGACAATCCTGCAAGGTCAACGGGATTTATCCCTGCGACGCTTTGCCCCTATACAGCGCCCACCAAAGCGGTTTCGCAACGGTTCATTTCATCAAGGAGACAGAAAATGACGACTTTCGACCAGGCAGCCTTTTCCACCGCCAACGCCGGGCAGGAAGCCCTCGCCTTCGGCCGCCACATCATCCGCATTACCGCGGACCAGACCGGCGGGAGCCTCGGATGCTTCGAATCCGAGGTTCCCGCGGGGGATGGCCCGCCGCTTCATGTCCATGAAAAGGAAGAGGAATTCTTCCGCGTCCTCGAGGGTCGCTTCGCCTTCTGGTGCAACGGCGCCCGCGTCGAGCTGACCGAGGGCGGCGTGATCTGCGTGCCCCGTGGCGCCGAGCATCGCTTCCAGAACATCGGCAGCTCGATGGGCCGGCTCATGGTCGTGATGACCCCCGGCGGGTTTGAGGGTTTCTTCCCCGCCGTGGCCCGGGAACCGGGCGCCAGCCTGGACCGGATTTGCCAGATCGGCGAACAGTTCAACCTGCGCTTCGTCTTCGACGCGGCCGCTGCCGCCTGACCCCTCCGGCGCCCGGACTTCTCCGGGCGCCTCCTCATACCGGAGACAGCCATGCCCGCCCCCCACCTGACCGTCGCCGCCCTTCTGGTCGGTCTTTTTGCCCTGCCCGCCCTCGCCGAAACGCCCGCCGACCGCGGCCAATACCTCGTCACCATCATGGGCTGCACCGACTGCCACACGCCGGGCCATTTCCTCGGCCAGCCCGACATGACCCGCTTCCTCGGCGGCTCGGACGTGGGGTTCGAGATCCCGGGCCTCGGCATCTTCCACGGCCCGAACCTCACCCCGGACCCGACCGGCCTCGGCGCCTGGACCGAGGACCAGATCGTCGCCGCAATCCGCACCGGCACGCGCCCCGACGGCAGCCAGCTCGCCCCCGCCATGCCCTGGATGGGCTATGCCGCCCTGACCGACGAGGACGCCCAAGCCATCGCCGCCTACCTCAAGACCCTGCCCCCTGTGGCGAACGACGTCCCCGGCCCCTTCGGCCCCGGCGAGCCGAGCGGCGGCTTCGTGATGAAGGTCACCGCCCCCTGACCAGGGCCGCGACGCATACCTGCCGCTGGCGCAGACCCAGCCACCGACGCCCTTCCGGCCGCGACCCCCACCCGGGCCGCGGTCCTTTCATCTTTGCCCAAATATCCCCGCCGGAGGCTCCACCCCCAGCCACCCCTCCCGGCCTTTCATACTGGCTCAAATATCCCCGCCGGAGGCACCCCACGCCGCGACCCGCGCCCGGCCTGCATCGGAAACATCCCTAAACGAAGGTAAACGCCCACAGCCAACCCCTTGACTCCAAAGGCGCCCGTCAGGCCGCCCAGCGTGGACAGGAACCTCCCCCTTGCGCGGGGCGGTCCTTTGCGGCACCCCTTGGCCCATGACCCCCTTCCTCAACGTCGCCGCCTCCCTCACCGGCCGCCGCTGGGTCGGCCCCGACGCCGAGGCCGACCGGCTGGCCGAAGGCATGTCCCAGCAGACCCGCCTGTCGCTCCCCCTCTGCCGCATCCTCACCGCCCGTGGCGTCACCGCCGAGGCCGCACCCGCCTTCCTTGCCCCCGCCCTGCGCGACCTCCTCCCCGACCCGATGACGCTGAAGGACATGGGTCCCGCCGCCGACCGCCTCCTCCAGGCCGTCGCGCGCCGGGAACGGATCGCCGTCTTCGCCGACTACGACGTGGACGGCGGCTCCTCCGCCGCCCTCCTGCTCACCTGGCTGCGCCACTTCGGCCTCGCCGCCACCCTCTACATCCCCGACCGCATCGACGAAGGCTACGGGCCCAACGTCCCCGCCATGTCGGCCCTCGCGCTCGCCCACGACCTCATCCTCTGCGTGGACTGCGGCACGCTTTCGCACGACCCCATCGCCGCCGCCCAGGGGGCCGACGTGGTCATCCTCGACCACCACCTTGCCCTAGAAACCCTGCCCGCCGCGCTGGCCATCGTGAACCCGAACCGGCAGGACGAGGACGGCTCCCTCGCCCATCTCTGCGCGGCCGGAGTCGTCTTCCTCCTCCTCGTCGAGGCCAACCGCCGCCTGAAACAGCAGGGTGCCCAGGGTCCCGACCTGATGGCACTCCTCGACCTCGTGGCGTTGGCGACGGTTGCCGACGTGGCCCCCCTCACCGGCGTCAACCGCGCCTTCGTCCGGCAGGGCCTGAAGGTCATGGCCCGCCGCGAACGCCCCGGCCTGCGCGCGCTCGCGGATGTCGCCCGCATGGACCAGGCGCCCACCTGCTACGCGCTCGGCTTCCTCCTCGGCCCCCGCGTCAACGCGGGCGGACGCATCGGGCAGGCCGACCTCGGTGCCCGCCTCCTCGCCACCGCGGACGAGATGGAGGCCGCCCGCATCGCCGCCCGGCTCGACCAGCTGAACACCGAACGGCGCGAGATCACCGAGCGGGTCCGTGAGGAGGCGCTTGCCCAGGCCGAGGCACGGGGCCTTGACGGCCCCCTCGTCTGGGCCGCCGCAGAGGGTTGGCACCCGGGCGTCGTCGGCATCGTCGCGGCGCGGCTCAAGGAAGCTGCGAACCGCCCCTCGGTCGTCATTGGATTCGAGGGCGACATCGGCAAGGGCTCGGCCCGGTCGATCCCCGGCGTCGACCTTGGCGCGGCGATCCAGCGCGTCGCGGCCGAGGGGCTGATCCAGAAGGGCGGTGGACACAAGATGGCCGCCGGTCTCACCCTGACCCGCGCGCAGCTGGAGCCCGCGATGGAGCGCCTGGGGGACCTTCTCGCCCGGCAGGGCTCCGGTGCCGCCGGCCCGCGCGACATGCGGATCGACGGGCTGCTGGCCCCCTCGGCCGCCACTGTCGCGCTGGTCGAAGAGATCGAGAACGCCGGCCCCTTCGGCCAGGCCGCCCCCGCCCCCCGCTTCGCGTTCGCCAATGTCGCCGTCACCTGCCGCCGGATCGGGGAAAGCCACCTCAAGCTGTCTGTCTCGGACGGCGGGGGACCCGCGCTCGACTGCATCGCCTTCGGGGCCTTCGACGGTCCGCTCGGCCCCTGCCTGGAAACCGGGGGGCACCAGCGCTTCCACCTGGCGGGCAAGCTGGAACTGAACCACTGGAACGGACGGACCCGGGTGCAGCTGCGCCTCGACGATGCGGCACTGGCGTAAGCCGCATTTTTCCTCTTGCGGAAGGCCCCGGCAGATTCTACACACCGCCCACCGAAAGCGCGGCCCGTTCGTCTATCGGTTAGGACACCTGGTTTTCAACCAGGTAAGAGGGGTTCGACTCCCCTACGGGCTGCCACTTCACCAACTTGTCAGGCAGGCAAGGCACCCCCTCTAAAAGGCGTGCTTGATTGTTGCTGTCCGTTCAATAGATTGGCCCAAATTCATTGCAAAGGTGCCCAACGTGAGCTTTCTGTCCCGTGTTTCCACCGCCGCGCTGCTGGCGCTTCTGCCTTTTGCCGCCCAGGCCGCGACCTGCTCGGACACGGGCGGCCAGTATGAGGCCTGGAAGGCCGAGATGGCGGCAGAAGCCCAGGCCGAAGGCGTCGGCAAGCGCGGTGTCGCGGCGCTGATGGCGACCTCCTATTCCAAGGCCACGATCAACGCCGACCGGAACCAGAAAAGCTTCAAGTACAGTCTGGAAAAGTTCCTGAACGTGCGCGGGGCCGACACCATCGTCTCCCAGGGCCGCAGCCGCAAGGCGAAGAACCCCGACTTCTACGCCAGCCTCGAAGCCGCCTATGGCGTGCCCGCCGGCGTGATCATCGCGATCCACGGGATGGAGACGGGCTTCGGCGGCTTCATGGGCGACACCAATGTCGTCTCGGCCATCGCCACGCTGACCTATGACTGCCGCCGGTCCGACTTCTTCCGCCCGCATCTGATCGGGGCGCTGAAGATGGTCGACAAGGGCATGATTTCGCCAGACACCGTTGGCGCCAAGCATGGCGAGCTTGGGCACACCCAGTTCCTGCCGGGCAACGCCTACAAATACGGCGTGGACGGCAACGGCGACGGCGCCGTCGACCTCTACAACCAGGCCGATGCCCTGGCGACCACGGCCAATTTCCTGCGGCAGAAGGGCTGGAAGGCCGGCCAGGGCTACCAGGAGGGCGAGCCGAACTTCGCGGTCATCAAGCAGTGGAACGCCGCGAAGGTCTATCAGCAGGCCATCGCGATCATGGGCGCCAAGATCGACGGCTGACCCCTTGCACCCGCCCGCGCGCCCCTGTAGGACGCGCGGCACTGGCCCGTTCGTCTATCGGTTAGGACACCTGGTTTTCAACCAGGTAAGAGGGGTTCGACTCCCCTACGGGCTGCCATCTCATCTTCCCAAAGCCGCGCCGTGGGTCCGTGCCCACTTCATCAGCAGGTGGTCCGCCATCAGGCCCATGAAGGCTACGGCCAGTCCCAGCACCAGCCCCTTGCCGACATCGGTCGAGGACAGCGCCCGCTGCATTTCCTGGCCCAGGTCCTGTGTGCCGATGAAGGCCGCGATGATCACCATGAACAGCGCGAACATGATCGACTGGTTCGCCCCCACGACCAGGGTCGGCACGGCAAGCGGCAGCTTCACATGGCGCAGAAGCTGGCCGGGGCTTGCGCCTGACATCTGGGCAGACTCCACGATCTCGGGCGGGATGCTGCGCAGCCCCTCGATCGTGTAGCGCACGATGGGCACGGTGGCGAAGACCATTACGGCAGCCACCACGGCCACGTCGTTCACGCCGAAGAGCATGATGACCGGGATCAGGTAGATGAAGCTGGGGAAGGTCTGAGCCGTGTCGCAGACCAGAAGGAACCGGCGCGCGCGGGTCTCGTTCGCGGCCCCCAGCAGACCCAGCGGGACGCCGATCAGCAGCGCCAGCGTCACGCTGACGAAGACCGTGTAGGCGGTGATCATCGCCCGGTCCCACCAGCCCGACAGCGCGATGGGCAGCGCGAAGGCAAGGCACACCAGCGCCGACCGCAGCCCGCCGATCCGCCAGCCGAACCCCGCCAGCGCCAGAAGGACAGCCCCCGTGGGCAGCCACAGGAAGGCATCGCGCAGCGGGATCAGGACCCAGGTGATCAGGAACCAGCGCAGCCAGTCGGTCACCGGGTCGATCAGGTCGATGAACCCGCCCACCACGGCATCCACCGGCCCGGCCATGCTCAGCGCCTGTTTCCGTTCGACTTCGGCGAAATAGGGGTGTGCCCAGGCGGCAAGGAACCCCAGCGCCACAAGCCCCAGCCAGATCACCAGAAGCCGGTGGCGTCGCAGCCAGCTCCCCTCCACATGCTCCGGCTGCTTCACGGCCCAGGCCTTGGACATCCGGTCCAGCACGATGGCCAGAAGGACGATTGTGATGCCGATCTCTACCGACAGCCCGATCTTCAGCGCTTGCAGGAGTTGCAACAGCTTCTGCCCCAGCCCCGGCATCCCGATGAAGCTGGCCAGCACCACCATGGCCAGGCTTTGCATGATGACCTGGTTCACGCCGATCAGGATCTCGGTCCGCGCGGCGGGCAGGCGGACGCGGGTCATCAGCTGAAGCTTGGTCGTGCCGCTCATCTTGCCGCTTTCGATGATCTCGGGCGACACGCCGCGCAGGCCGAGGAGGGTCATCCGGATCATCGGCGGGACCGAGAAGATGATGGTCACGATGGCCCCGGCCTTCGGCCCCACCCCGATGAAGACGACCACGGGGACCATGTAGGCGAAATGCGGCAACGATTGCGCGATGTTCAGGACCGGGTTCAGGATCCGCTCCGCCAGCCGCGACCGCCAGGCGAGCGTCCCGAGCGCCAGCCCAAGTGCCACCGAGAACGGAACGGCCACGACGATGACCGACAGCGTCTCCATCGCCCATTTCCACTGGCCCATCACGGCGATCCAGACGAAGGTCCCGGCCCCCAGCGCCGCCAGCCGCCAGCCCGCCAGCGCATAGCCCGCCATGCCGGCCGTCGCCGCGATCACCACCCAGGGGATCGGCCCGACATGCGGCCAGCGCGACTTGCCGTAAAGAAGGTTCGCCGTCACATCCAGGCAGAACTCCACCATGTCCGAGAAGGCGCGGGTAAAGGCCATCAGGCCCAGGTCGTCCTGCGCGAAGCGAAACGCCGCGTTGATCCAGTCGGCAAAGGGCAGGACCATGCCTTCGGGCAGGCGGACCAGCCCGGCGGGCAGGACGCCACGGAAGACCACAAGCACCAGCGCGGCCAACAGGATCGCCGTCGCGATGCGCTTCTGGTCCAGGCGGAACGGGGGCTGCGGAAGGGTCGCCACCATCATGCTGCCGGCCCCAGGATGAGGTCGAGCGCGGCCTTGCGGTCCAGAAGCCCGGCAACCCGGCCCTTGTCGGCCAGCGGGATCAGCGTCCGGCTGTCTCCCACGATCCGGCGGGCCAGGGCGTGCAGCGTCTCATGCGCCGGAAGCGGCTCGCCTTCCACCGCACGGCCCTCGACCGGCAGGGCAAGCGCCCCGGCGTGGATCACGCGCGCACGGTCAATGCTTTCGGTGAACTTGGCGACATAGGGCGTCGCGGGGGCCATGACGATCCGGTCGGGCGTGTCGATCTGTTCCACCGCGCCGTCCTTCATGATCGCGATGCGGTCGGCCAGGCGCAAAGCCTCGTCGAAGTCATGGGTGATGAAGACGATGGTCTTTGCCAGCATCCCCTTCAGCCGCAGGAATTCGTCCTGCATCTCGCGCCGGATCAGAGGGTCGAGCGCGCTGAACGGTTCGTCCAGGAACCAGATGTCCGGCTCCACTGCCAAGGACCGGGCAATGCCCACACGCTGTTGCTGGCCGCCCGAAAGCTCACGCGGGAAATACCCTTCGCGGCCCTTCAGCCCGACCAGGGCCAGCATGTCCCGCGCCCGCGCGATGCGGGAAGTGCGATCCTGCCCCCGCATCTCCAGCGGGAAGGCCACGTTTTCCAACGCCGTGCGGTGGGGAAGGAGGCCGAAGCTCTGGAACACCATCCCCATCTTCTTGCGCCTGAGCTCGATCAGCTCGGCCTCGGACAGCTTGCCGATGTCCCGCCCCTCGACCGTCACCGCGCCCGAGGTGATGTCCACAAGCCGCGCCAGGCAGCGCACCAGCGTCGACTTGCCCGACCCCGACAGGCCCATCACCACCAGCATCTCGCCGCGCCGGATGTCCAGCGACACGTCGCGCACCGCCGCGATGTGGTTCGTCGCGCGCAACTCGTCCATCGTCGTCTGCGGGGTCAGCCGCAACCGTTCGGGATGGTCGCCGAAGACCTTCCAGACGTTTCGACAGGAAATCACTGCATCGCTTGTGGTCATGGTGCCCTCCGAAGGAAAGGGCCACCCGGGGGAAGACCGGGTGGCAAGTGCTCGTCACCCTGTGGTGACGCCGGAGATCATTCGGTCCAGGGCTTCCAGACCGCCTCGTTCGCTTCGAGCCAGGCGGTGGCCGCGTCCTCGGGCTCCATCCCGTCGACGTCCACGAGCTTTGCCATCTCGGCGATCTGGGCGTTGGTGAAGGTCACCTTCTGCAGCGTGGCATAGGCGGCGGGCCACTTGTCCTTCATCCCGTCCCAGGCGGCGATCTTCAGGTAGCCGTTGGCCGGGTTGCCGCAGTCGAAGACCTTGTCGGGGAGCGGACCCTTGGCCGGATCGGTGTCGCAGCCTTCTTCCCAGGTGGGGAATTCGACGAACTCGCCCGGCCAGACAGCCTCGGCGAAGTTCGGGGTCCAGTTGAACAGGACGATCGGGGTCTTGTCCTTCTCGGCCGCCGCGATTTCCGCCCAGAGCGCCGCGGCCGAGCCCGCGTTCACCACCACGAAGTTCATCCCCAGCGCGTCGACCTTCTCCTGGTCGTGCTTCAGCCAGTCGACCGGCCCGCCGAGGAAGCGGCCCTTGTCCCCGGTTTCCGGAGTGGCGAACTTCGCCGCGCAGTCGTTCAGCGCCTTCCAGTCCGGCAGGCCCGGGCAGGCTTCCTTGGTCCACATCGGATACCACCAGTCCTCGCGCGTGATAGCGGCGTGGGTGGCGACATCGTGGATGCCGCCCTTTTCCACCGCGGCGCGGAACGACTTGCCGAAGGCGCCTTCCCAGACCTCCAACTCCAGCGTGGCGTCGCCCAGGCGCACGGCCTCGTACACCGCCTGGCTGTCGGTCGAGACGTACTCGACGGAATTGCCCATCCCCTCGAAGATCTGCCCGACCACATTCGACATCACGATCTGGCTCGACCAGTTGTGCGTCGGGATGATGATCGGGTCCGAGGAGTCCTCGGCGAGGACGGGCGAGGCAAGAGCGATGGCTGCCGCGCCAAGAAGCAGTCTGGACATGGTCTGCATGTGTTTCGATCCCTGTTCAGGTCGCGCCTGATGCGGCGGCGACGTTTCCTCGGAAAGTCGAACGCTTTCCTGACAGGAAGGTTAAGCAGGGGATGTGAACACGTCAGACCCTAGCGATGAACGGGCTGGAGAATGTTGTTACAAAATGTTAACAAGGCGCGCCTGCCCCTGGGGACGCCCGACTGCATGACCGCCGCTTCCCATATCGTCGTGATCGAGGATGACCCGGTGACCCGCACTGCGCTGGGGGGTTATCTGGAAAGCTTCGGCTACCGCGTCACCGCCTGCGCCGGGGCCGAGGCCGCGGAAAAGGTACTGGCGCAGGAAAACCCCGACCTTCTGATCGTGGACATCAACCTGTCCGGCAAGGACGGGTTGGAGATCACCCGCGAACAGCGCGCGCGGTCCGAGGTTGGCATCATCCTCCTGTCAGGCCGCACCGACGACGTCGACCGGATCGTCGGGCTGGAGCTTGGGGCCGACGACTACGTCTGCAAGCCCTTCAACCGGCGCGAACTTCTGGCGCGGGTGAAGAATCTTCTGCGGCGGACAGCGGCAATGCGGCAGCTGTCACGCCGCGTGGTGCATTTCGCAGGCTTCACCTTCGACACCGCCGCCCGCCATGTCAGCAGCGGGGACGGCACCGGGGTCCAGCTGACCCGCGCCGAGTACGAGCTTCTGCGCACCTTCGTCCTGAATCCCGGCATCGTGCTGTCGCGCGACCGCCTGCTTGCCAGCATCACCCACCGCCACGGCGATTCGGGCAGCCGGACGGTCGACGTGATGGTCAAGCGGTTGCGGTCCAAGTTCGGCGACGACCCGAAGCAGCCGCGCATCTTCGGCACCTCGCATGGCGAGGGCTACGTCTTCACTGCGCCGCTGTCCTGACGCCCGCCTGATCCTCCAGCGCCCACAGCGACCGGGCCAGCGCCCTCTCCGCCGCGGCGGCCGCCGACAGAAGCGCACCCACAGCGGCGGGGTCCGGGGCCGCATCGCGGCGCGACAGATCTGCCAGCACGGCGCCCAGTTCGGCCAGTTCGAAGTTGCCCACGGCCCCCTTCAGTTGATGCGCCCGGCGCTCGACCTCGGTGCTGGCGCCTCGGCGCATGGCTTCGGCCAGCGCCTCGACCTCGGGGCGCAGCCGGTCCAGCATCAGGCGCACCAGGTCGCGCGTGGCCTTCGGTCCAAGATCGGTCAGCGCCGCCTGCACCGCGGGCGCGACACCCGCACCGCAAAGCCGCCCCAGCGCGGCGGCAAGGGACTCGGGCGTGAGAGGCTTCGCCACCACCTCGTCCATCCCGGCGGCCAGGCAGGCCGCGACGTCGCGCGGCTGGGCATGGGCCGACACCCCGATCACCGGCAGCCGCTCCAGCCCCGGCATCCGGCGCAGGCG
Organism: Tabrizicola sp.; assembly: GCF_041913445.1. GTDB lineage: Bacteria > Pseudomonadota > Alphaproteobacteria > Rhodobacterales > Rhodobacteraceae > Tabrizicola. Next base: position 31,801 of record NZ_JAYSFG010000017.1, on the reverse strand, counting down.
TTCGGTCGCCTCGATGCCCGAGATCCCCGGCAGGTTCACATCCATCAGCACCGCATCGAAACGGTCGCGCGCCATGAGGTCCAGCGCCGCCTCGCCCGTCGCCGCAACCGCCGCGCGGTGGCCCATCGCCTGCAGGAAACCCAGCGCGACCTCCTGGTTGACCGGGTGGTCCTCGACCACCAGCACCGACAGGGGCGGCAGATCCGGAAGGACCGGGTCGGGCCGTGACGCCACCGCCGTCCCGCGCGCGAAGGGAAGGTGCAGCGTGAACGTCGCGCCCTGCCCCGGCTGGCTGGCCACGGTCAGGACCCCGCCCATCAGCCCGGCCAACCGGCGGCTGATCGTCAGCCCCAGCCCCGTCCCCCCATGCGTCCGCGCGGTCTGCGGGTCGGCCTGCTGGAAGGCGTCGAAGATCCGCTCCAGCGCCTCGGGAGCGATCCCGCGCCCCGTGTCGCTGACCGTGAAGCGCAGGCGCAGCGGATCGGCGTCCTGCGGCCCGGCCAGCGCCACCGCGATCCGCACTTCGCCGCGGTCGGTGAACTTGACGGCGTTCGACACCAGGTTGAACAGGATCTGCCGCAGCTTGCCCATGTCGCCCCGCAGCACCGGCAAAGCGACCCCGGGCAGGTCCGTCACCAGCTCCAGCCCCTTCTCCTCGGCCATCGGCGCCATCAGAAGCGCGATGTCGCCCAGGGCCTCGCCCAGGTCGAAGTCGACCGTCTCGGCGGCACTCTGGCCCTGCTCCAGCTTGGAATAGTCGAGGATGCTGTTCAGAAGGCCCATCAGCCCCTTGCCCGACGCCACCGCCGCATCCAGCCGCGCCACCTGGTCGCGCGTCAGCCCGTCCCTTGGGAGGTTGCGCAGCATCCCCAGCACCCCGTTCATCGGAGTCCGGATCTCATGGCTCATCATGGCCAGGAACTCGGACTTCGCCCGGTCCGCCGCCTCGGCCCGATCGCGCGCGGCGTCATGGGCGGCCACCTCGCCCCGCAGCGCCTCGGTCTGTTCGTCGACCAGTTCCTGCAACTCGCTGCGATGACGGCGCAGCTCCTCGAGGTGCCGCTCGCGTTCCGCCGCAAGCTCCCGGTTGGCGATGGCCTGCTGGCGGAACACCTCGACCGCCCCTTCCATCTGCGCAATCTCGTCGGTGCCCGACCGGGTGACCTCGTCGCCCAGCTGGCCCTCCGCCAGCCCCGCCATCCGTGCCGCAAGGGCGTCGAGCCGCCGAATCAGGTTGCCGCGCACATAGAACCACAGCACCCCCAGCGACATCACCAGCGCCAGCATCGCCGAGAAGGCGTACAGCTGCTGGGTCGCCAGGATCGTCTGCTGCGCCGACTGGCCTGCCGCGACGGCATTGTCCTCGATCCGATCCGCCAGCGCCGAGGCCGACCGCTCCAGCTCCAGCGCTGCCCGGCGCAGCTCGGTCTCGGCCCCGGCGATCTGGTCCGTCAGCGCCAGCACCTGGCCTGCGTTCTCGAACAAGGCCGACGTCTCGGGGGGCGAGGCCGGGGCTGCCCCGATCACCCGCAAGAGCACCCGTACCCGGTCCGCCCGCCGTGGGTCCTGCACCGCTTCAAGCCGCCGCGAGATCACCCGGACCCGCGCGGCCAACTCGTCACGCAGCGACTGCAGCTCGGCCTGCGTCTGAACCCCCGCCACCCGGTTGAGAAGAAGCCCGACCTCGGACGCATGGGACCGCAGCTCGAACATCAGTCCCATCTGGAAAAGGTCGACTTCGATCAGCTTGTCCAGCGTGTCGAGCCGCGTCTCGGGGTCCGCGGTATCGGTCCCGTCCATCCCGTAAAGGCTGGAAATCACGGCCGAGGCCCCCATCTCGGCGTTCGCGACCAGCGTATCGGCGATCTCGGTCAGCTCCACGGCCGCCGCAAGACCCTCGGCCAGCTGGGCATCGCGCCGGACGATCAGGCTGATCCGCTGCCGCACCAGCCGGTCGATCGCCGTCAGGGCCTGCCGCAGGCCCGCTTCGGCTGCCAACGCATCGGCCAGCGCATCGTCCGGCAACCCCGTCTGCCGCAGAAGCCGCGCCCGCAGCGCATTGGCCTGGTCGAAGAGGAACGCTGCCCGTTCCGCCCGCTGCGCCTCGTCCGTCACCTCTGCCAGTTCCGGCGCCACGGCCACGACACGGCTTGTCTCCTCAGCCACGCCGCGCACTTCGGAAATCGCCGGGATCGCCTCGGTCACCACCCGCGACTGGTTCGCCGCCACGTCCTGCAGCTCGAACCAGCCCAGAAGGCCGGTCGCGACTGGAAAGCCCACGATCAGCCCGATCGCCAGCAAGAGCCGTCCGCCAAGACTCGACTTGAAGCCGAAGTTCCGCAAGGCTTTCCCCGCATATGTGCGGATGCAGGCTATCACCGAATCCGCGAAAGGGGAGAGACGGATGCAAAAGGCGGTCGCCGCGGCGATCCTCATGGCGGGCCTGGCCCTCTCTGCCCGGGGCGAGACCTGGCCCCTCGAAGCCCGCGCCGTGCCCTTCGATGACACCAGCGCCGCGGTGCCCCTGGACTACACGCCGCTGGACCACGCGGCGCGGCCCTGGCGTTTCTGCATCCTCTACCCGCACCTGAAAGACGCCTACTGGCTGTCGGTGAACTACGGCATGGTCGAAGAGGCCCGCCGCCTGGGCGTGGGCTTCGACGTGTTCGAGGCCGGGGGCTACCCCAACCTCAATCGCCAGATCGACCAGCTGAAGGCCTGCGCCAGCGACGAATTCGACGCGGTGATCCTGGGGACCGTCTCCTACGCGGGCCTGACCGCCGAGGTCGAACGCATCGCCCGCCTGAAGCCGGTGATCGCCACCGTGAACGACATCGACGACAGCGGCATAACCGCCAAGGCCAGCGTCCCCTGGACCGAAATGGGCGCCGCCGCCGGCCGCTTCCTGGCCCAGCGCCACCCCAAGGGCAGCCCGCCCGTACGCATCGCCTGGTTTCCCGGACCGCAAGGCGCAGGCTGGGTCACCTTCGTGGAGGCGGGCTTCCGCGCCGCGCTGGCCGAGAGTTCCGCCCAGATCGTGATGACCCGCTTCGGCGACACGGGAACCGAGGAGCAGGTCCTTCTCGTCGAAGAGGTGCTCGAGGCCATGCCGGACATCGACTACCTGGTCGGCAGCGGCCCGATGGCCGAGGCCGCCGTCCCGATCCTTCGCGCCCGCGGGCTTGAGGGGAGGATCGCCGTCGTCTCGACCTATCTCAGTCACGCCGTCTATCGCGGCGTCGTGCGCGGCCGCATCCTGGCGGCTCCCACGGATTCTCCCGTCCTGCAGGGACGGCTTTCCATCGAGATGGCCGTCCGCGCGCTTGAGGACCGGCTGACCACGCCGCACGCGGGTCCCCCGGTCTGGACCGTGACCCAGGCCACGGCGGGGGATGAGGTCATAGAGGGCTCGCTCGCCCCGGCGAGTTTCGTCCCGATCTTCTCGCTGCCCGCACCTGCCTCGCCTCCGGGTCCCTGACGCCCGTGTTACAGGCGGCCAACTCCCTTGTGACTGGCAATAGCGGGCCGGATGGCATTGATATGCGCCAGTCCCAACACGAGGTTCCCATGCTGCGTTCCCTGGCCGCCCTTCTCCTTCTCTCCTCCGCCGCGGTGGCCGACACCGCCGATGGCGAGGCCCTGAAGGCCATGACCTGGGACCAGGTGGTCGAGGAAGCCCGCGGTGGCACGGTGAACTGGTTCATGTGGGGCGGCTCCGACACGATCAACGCCTATGTCTCGGGCTATGTCGCGGACCGGCTGAAGGCCGACTACGACATCACCCTGAACCGCGTCCCGATCACGGATGCCGCCGACATCGTGAACCAGGTCCTGTCCGAGAAGGAAGCTGGCGTGACCGATGAAGGCTCCGTGGACCTCATCTGGATCAATGGCGAGAACTTCCGCTCGATGAAACAGGCCGACCTCGCCTTCTGCGGCTACACCACGCTGCTGCCCAACGACGCGCTGGTGAACTGGGACAACCCCGCCATCGCCAACGACTTCGGCGTGCCCGTCGACGGCTGCGAGGTGCCCTGGAACACGGTCCAGTTCGCCTTCGCCCATGACAGCGCCGTGGTCGCTGACCCGCCGCGCGACATGGCCTCGCTCCTCGCCTGGATCAAGGCCAACCCCGGCCGCTTCACCTATCCTGCCCCGCCGGACTTCACCGGCAGCGCCTTCCTGCGTCACGTGTTCATCCACGCCGCAGGCGGCCCGGAAAGCCTGCTCGGCCCCTTCGACCAGGCGAGGTTCGACGCGGTCGCGGGCAAGACCTGGGCGATCCTGAACGAGATCGAGCCCTTCCTCTGGCGCGAGGGGGCGACCTACCCCACCACCGTCACCCAGCTGGACGAGCTGTTCGCCAATGGCGAGATCGACTTCAGCTTCAACTACGACCCCGCCCAGTTCGGCCTTGCCGTCCAGGCCGGCACCTGGCCCGAGACGACGCGCTCCTTCGGGCTGACGGACGGGACCATCGGCAACACGAACTACACGCTGATCCCGTTCAACTCGCCCAACAAGGCCGCCGCGATGGTGGTGCAGAACCTGCTTCTGTCCGGCGAAGCGCAGCTGGAAAAGGCCAAGGCCGAGGTCTGGGGCGCCGCCCCCGCCATCGAGATCAGCCGCACCACGCCCGAGGTCCAGGCCGGTTTCGCCGCGATCAAGACGCACCCCTCGGTCGTTCCCGCCTCGGAACTGGCCAAGGCCGCGCTGCCCGAACTGCAGGCGGACTGGCTGACCGCGATCGAGAAGGGCTGGACGGAAAACGTCGGCAACTGACCTTTCGCGCGCCCGCACGGCGCGGGCCAAACGACGCGCCGCCGCTTGCCCGCGCTTTCGCCTTGGCGCACTCTGCCACCGACCCGCCCGAAAGGCCCCAAGGTGACCGACCGCACCCGCCTTGCCCTCATGCTCGCCCCCGCGCTTCTGGTGCTGGGCGGGCTCTTCCTCACGGGGCTCGGCCTCACGCTCCTGCGGTCCTTCCGCTACATGCCCGCGCTTGGCCTGACCGAGCCCGACCTCGCCGCCTATGCCGCCATCCTGAGCGCGCCCGGTTTCCTTAAATCGCTGGGCTTCTCGCTCTGGATCGCCACCGCCTCGACCCTCATCGCGGCCGTCTTGGCCCTTGCCGCCGCGCTTCTCCTGCGACAGACCTTCCCCGGCCGCACGGTGATCGCCTTCCTCGTCCAGCTGAACCTCACGATCCCGCACATCGTCGGCGCCATCGGGATCCTCTACCTCTTCTCGCAGTCCGGCAGCTTCGCCCGCCTTGCCCATGCCGCGGGGCTCATTTCCGGCCCGCAGGACTTTCCCATCCTGACCAATGACCCCTCCGGCATCGGCATCATCCTCCTCTACGTCTGGAAGGAGCTGCCCTTCATCACCCTGATCCTGCTCGCGAACATGCAGTCTCTGGGCGAAGACCACGAGGCCGTCGCACGCACCCTGGGGGCCTCGCGCTGGCAGGCGTTCCGCCATGTCCTTCTGCCGATGCTGATGCCCGGCCTCCTGGCGGCCTCGACGCTGGTCTTCGCCTTCGCCTTCGGCGCCTACGAGGTGCCTCTCGTCCTTGGCGCCCATGCCCCGAAGGCGCTGCCGGTCCTCGCCTGGCAGGCCTCCACCGACACCGACCTCGCCGCCCGGCCCGAGGCAATGGCGATGGCCGTCGTCATCGCGGGGATCGGCCTGGGGCTGCTTGCGCTTTATGCCCGGATGCTGGGCCGGGGCGGCACCCTTGCCCGGTAGCCTGCGCCTTCTCGGCGGCCTTGCGCTCGCGGGCTGGCTGGTCCTTCCGCTTCTGCCCCTTCTGGGCTGGTCCGTCGCGCAGGGCTGGCGCTACCCCGATCTTCTGCCCGACCGCCTGTCCGCAAAGGCCTGGAGCTTCGCTCTGTCGCCGCAATCGGGCGTCCTGCAAAGCTTCGGCATCACCACGCTGATCGCAGCCGCCACCACGGCCATCGCCCTTCTGATCGGACTGCCCGCCGGGAGGGCGCTGGGGCTGCACCGCTTCCGTGGCCGTGGCCTCGTGCTCCTCCTCCTTCTCGCCCCCGCGCTTCTGCCCGGCATCGCCACGGTCTTCGGCCTGCACGGCATCCTCCTCCGCGCGGGCCTTGTCGGGACGGTCCCGGGCGTGATCCTCGCGCACCTTGTCCCCGTCCTGCCCTACGCCACCCTCGTCCTCGCCGCCGTCTTCGCCCGCTTCGACCCGGCGTTCGAGGACCAGGCCCGCAGCCTGGGCGCGACGCGCTGGCAGGTGTTCCGCAACGTCACCCTGCCCGCGATCCTGCCCGGCCTGTTGACCGCTGCCCTCTTCGCCTTCCTCGTGTCCTGGTCGCAGTACCTGCTGACGCTCTCCATCGGCGCCGGGCGGGTGCAGACACTGCCGCTCCTTCTCTTCAGCTTCGCCAGCGCCGGGCGGAACGACATCACGGCCGCCATTGCGCTGCTCTACATCCTGCCGGGTCTGCTGATCCTTGCCGTCACCGCGCGCCGGATCACCGGCCGGGGCGCGGCGTTGACGGAAAGGCTGCATCCGTGACGCACCTTTCGCTGCACGGCCTCCGCAAGACCTACCCCGGCGCGGGTGGGGCCGCCGTGCACGGCATTGACCTGACCGTCGCCAGTGGCAGCCTGACCGCGCTCCTCGGACCCTCGGGCTGCGGCAAGACCACCACCATGAAGCTGATCGCCGGCCTCCTTTCCCCGGATGCGGGCGAGATCCGCCTGGACGGGACCGCCATCACGCATCTGCCACCGGACCGGCGCGGCGTGACCATGGTCTTCCAGAATGCGCTTCTCTTTCCGCACCTGACCATTGCGCAGAACGTGGGCTTCGGCCTGCGCATGCGGGGCGACACCGGGATCGCGCAAACGGTCGCCGCCATGCTGTCCCGGGTCCGCCTGGACGGGCTTGGCGACCGCCACCCCGCCGCGCTGTCCGGCGGCCAGCAACAGCGCGCCGCCCTCGCCCGGGCCCTCGTGCTTCGCCCCCGCGTCCTGCTTCTGGACGAGCCGCTCTCGAACCTCGATCCCGCCTTGCGCGACGAGATGCGCAGCCTGATCCGCGAGCTGCAGCAGGAAACCGGCATCACCACGATCGTCGTCACCCACGATCAGGCAGAAGCCGTGGCGCTTGCCGACCGGACCGCCCTGATGCTGGACGGCCGCCTTGCCCAGGAAGGCCCGCCCGAGGACCTCTACCGCCGCCCCGCCTCGCTTGCCGTGGCGCAGTTCTTCGGCGGGGTGAACTTCCTGCCGGGCGAGGCACGAGGGCGCACTTTCCACTCGCCCATCGGCCCCCTGACCCTTCCCCAGGCGGCCCAGGGCGCTCACCTCCTGACCATCCGCCCCGAGGCGCTGCGCCTGTCCCCCGGCCCCAACGCCGCCACCGCCCTTGTCCAGTCCGTCACCTTCCTCGGCACGCAAACCCGCGTCCTGGTCAGGATTGGTGACACGGTCCTGCAGGCTCTCACGGTGCCCGACGCAGCGGTCGCCCTTGTGCCGGGGGCGGAGATTACCGTTTCCCTCCCTCCCGAGGCGCTGTGGCTTCTGCCGACGACCTGAATGGGACATCCTGAACAGGCCCTGAAGCGCGGGACGAAAGGGGATTTCGCCCCTGCGGCGCTTACGGCAGCGGCCGGTTGTAGCGGATGAAAGGGCTGACCCGCGCGACCCGGTCGTAAAGCTGGCGGGCCTCGTGGTTGAAGTCCTGGGTCAGCCAGTAGACCGCCGGAGCGCCGGCCGCGTCGGCGGCGGCGTAGACCGCTTCGATCAGGGCGCGGCCAAGGCCAATGCCGCGCGCCTCGGGTGCGACGTAGAGGTCCTGCAGGTAGCAGACCTCTTCGATCTTCCAGCAGTGCCGGTGGAAAAGGTAATGCGTCAGGCCAAGAAGCTGACCGTCCTGCTCTGCCACAAGCGCCGAGAAGTCGCGCGGGTCGGACCCAAGGAGGCGGGTGAAGGTCGTGGCATAGACCTCTTCGGGGACGCTGGTCTGATAGAAGGCAAGATAGCCGGTCCACAGGCGTCGCCACTGGTCGTGGTCGCCGGGTTCGAGCGGGCGGATCAAGGCGGGCATGGTGGTCCTGGCCGATGCGACAGTTTCAGCCTGCCAAAGATGTTAACGCTTGGCAACCGGACGGAAATCCTGACTATGCGCCCTACCGCCCGGACGCATAAGGGCGGACGGGACCGGGAGTGTGTAAGATGACAGGCCAGATAGCGGCACGGATCCGGCTTGCGCTGGCGGGCGCGATTGGGGGCGCAGCGGTCTGGGCGGCGCTGGAGGCGGCAGACAGGGGATGGATCGCGGACATCCCGGCGCTTGCCCTGTTCGTGTTCCTCGTGACCAGCAACGGCGCGCTGATGGCCATGGCCGGCCCGATCGGCCTGGGCCGGGCCACGCCCCGTGCGGCCCTGCTGGCGCTGGTGGTGGCGGGGCTGGCCTGGCTCGCCGCACTGCGCTACGGCGATGTGGACGACTTCATGTTCAGCGCCCTGCCGCTGTTCGCGGTCGCCACTCTTGCCACCCTGCCGATCCCCTTCCTGATCGCCCAGGTCCGCAGCCGCTGGAACGACTATCCGGTGCTGTTCCTGGAAGCCTGGTCGGTGGTCGTTCGGTTTGCCGCCGCCGGGGCCTTCACCGGGCTGGTCTGGCTGGTGATCTTCCTGTCGGACGCACTCTTGCGGATCGTCGGGATCGAGGTCATCGGCCGGCTGGTCGAGCATGACCTCGTGGCGCTGGCGCTCGTGGGGGCGATCTTCGGCCTGGCCATGGCGGTGATCCACGACCTCGCCGACCTTCTGTCGCCCTACGTTGTCCTGCGCCTCTTCCGCCTGTTCCTGCCCGTGGTCCTGGCGGTGATGGCGGTCTTCCTGGTCGCGCTGCCGTTCCGCGGTCTCGACGGGTTGGTCAGCGGGCTTTCCCCCGCAACGCTGCTTCTGACGATGGTGGCCGGTGGGGTCGCGCTGGTGTCCATCGCCATCGACCAGACCGATGCCGAGGCCACGCAAAGCCTCCTTCTGATCCGCTGCGCGCAGGGCATGGCGCTGATCCTGCCGGTGATGGCGACGCTCGCTGTCTGGGCGATCTGGATCCGGGTCGCGGATCATGGCTGGACACCCGGGCGGCTGTTCATCCTGCTGGTCGCGGTCATCGGTCTGGTCTACGGGCTGGTCTACGCGGTCTCGGTCCTGCGCGGCGGAGCGTGGATGGAGCGTATCCGGCAGGGCAACATCCGGGTGGCCCTGGGCATTCTGGCCGTGGCGGCGCTGTGGCTGACGCCTGTCCTCAACGCCGAGCGGATCTCGGCGGCAAGCCAGCTTGCGCGGTTCGAGGCGCAAGGGGTAGAGGCCCTGGACATCGGGGCCCTGGAAAGCTGGGGCAAGCCGGGCGCGGCCGTCCTGGAGGATCTGCGGAACCGGTCCACCGAGCCCGGGCAGGAAGCCTTGGCCCTGGCACTCTCTGGCGGGGCGACGGACACGCCGGACAACGCCCCCGCGCTGGCGGCCGAGCTGGCGGCCAAGCTGCCCGTGCAACCCACCACGGCCACGGGAATGCGGGACGTGATCCTGGGTGCGGCCGGGGAATACCAGTTGCAGGACTGGCTGCAGGTCTGTGCCGTGCCACTTGACGACGGGCTGTCAGCCTGCCTCCTGGTGGTGGCCGACCTTCTGCCGCTGCGGCCGGGCGAGGAGGCGATGCTCTTCCTGCACCGCAGCCCGGACTACGTCGAGGTCAGCGGACTTTACCTCGACGACAGCGGGATGCTGGTCTGGCGGTCAGCCACGCGCCCCGACGGGAGGTTCCTTTCTTCCGAGGAGGCCGCGCAGCTTCTGCGCCAGTACCAGGCCGCGCCGCCGCCGCTGACCGGGGCCGAGCTGAACCAGCTTGGCACGGGCGAGGACGGGCTCGTGTTCCTGCCATGACGGAAAGAGGTTGTTAACCGATGCTCGGTAGCCTTGCGCCCCGGACAGTCATGGGAACGGACATGGATGCGCTGCTGCTGCGGTCCCTGCAAAGCTATGTGACCGACACGTTCGGGGCCGCGCGCTGGCAACTGGTCTGCCAGCGGGCCGACCTCGGCGTCCAAAGCTTCGAGCCGATGCTCCGCTACGAACCGGGGACCGCCGACCATGTTGCACGCGCCGCTGCAGAGGTCCTCGGCCGTCCGGTCGAAACGGTGTGGGAGGATGTGGGCATCCACCTGGTGACCCACCCCGCGCGGGACGGGATTCGTCGACTGCTGCGCTTCGGCGGGGTGACCTTTGCCGATTTCCTCCATTCCCTGGAAGAGCTTCCGGGCCGTGCACGGCTTGCCATGCCGGAACTGGTGTTGCCCGACGTGGTGCTGGTCGATCTCGGCGGTGACCGGTACGAGCTTTGCCTGAAGACGCGCCTCGGGGCCACGCAGCGGGTGCTCGTCGGCCTTCTGACCGCGATGGCCGACGACTACGGCGCACTCTGCCTGATCGAGCCGCAGTCCGACGACCGCACGTCCATCGCCATTCTCGACTGGCGACACGCGGCGGCACGTCGCTTCGATCTGGCTGCGCCAAGGGGGTAGCGGATGCAGGACCTACGCCCAGACGCGCGGATCGAGCTCGACCCTGTCGCCGCAGCACAGTTCATGCCGATGCATCTTTTGCTGGATGAGGCAGGCCGCGTCCTCAGCTTCGGGCCGACGCTGGCCCGCGTCCTAGGCGAAGACGCGGTGGCGGGTGCCCGCTTCGAGGACCTGTTCGAGGTCCGCTCCCCCGGCGGCGCGACCACGGTCGGCGATGTCCTTTCGCGAAACGCCAGCCGCTTCCGGCTCATGCCGCGCAAGGGGGTTCGGGTCGGGCTTCGCGGGCTTGGGCGGCGGCTGGCCGCCGGCCGCATCCTGATGAACCTGTCCTTCGGCAGCGATCTTCTGACCGCCGTGCGCGAACTGGCGCTGACCGATGCCGACTTCTCGGCCACCGACCTGGCGCTCGAACTTCTGTTCATGGCCGAGGCGAACGAGGCCGTGAAGCGCGAGCTGAAAGGGTGGAGCCTGCGGCTCGACGGCGCGCGGCTGGCCGCCGAGGAAGAGGCGATGACCGATCCGCTGACGGGCCTGCGCAACCGGCGCGCGGCGGACCTTGTGCTCGACCGGCTCTGTGCCGCCCGGACGGCGTTCGGGCTTCTGCACATCGACCTCGACTACTTCAAGGCGGTCAACGACACGCTGGGCCATGCTGCGGGCGATTTCGTGCTGGAAACGGTCGGCCGCATCCTGCGCGAGCAGTTGCGCGCCGAGGACTGTGCCGCCCGCATCGGCGGGGACGAGTTCGTGGTGATCCTCTCCGGCCTGATCGAGCCGAAGAAGCTGCAAGCCATCGCCGCGCGGATCATCGCGCGGATCAACCGGCCGATGGAGTTCGAGGGGCAGGCCTGCAAAGTCTCGGCAAGCATCGGGATTGTCCGGTCCCTGGACCTGGCCGTACCCGAACCCGGCCGGATACTGGCGGCCGCCGACCGGGCGCTTTACGCGGCCAAACATGCCGGACGGGGCCGCGCCATGCTGCTGGCCGCCGAGGACCGGGCCGACGAGCGTCTTTCCGACGGGAGCGTCTGAACAGCGGGCGCCGACACCCGCCTTGGGAGCGCGGGCGCTGTCGACGGGCACTCCTGCAAGGCTGCGGGTCCTTCCGCGGGCGGAAGCCCGGGCCGGTCCGTGCTCAGCCGATCGCCACTGCCGGCTTCGTCTCCTGCCCGAACCGGGCGATCCGACCTTTCCGCGTCTGCAGCGGTCGCACTGGCGCGCAGTCCAGCACGCGCGGCGGGGTGGAGTAACTCCGAAGCCGCCTCGCGATGATGTGGGTTTTCTGCAAGAGATCAAACTCTCTCCACCTGAGCCTCCTTTCCGGCTGCACCGTTCGCAACTCGAGCGGGCGGCCCCAAAGGTTCCTGTTTTATCAGCATTTTTTCAGGTCAGGTGATCTCTCAGCCGCAGCGTGTTGGCATCGTGCCGCATTCCGCAAGCCGACACGCGATCCCGCGAATGTGGCTTTTGTTCAAAGTGCGCGACCACTTCACGACGGCGCGCACCCACGCGCGAGACCAGACCGTCTCCGCCCGTTTGCACCCCACGAAAGTCGAAGGGACGCCCCGCCAGCCTTACTCTTGCAGCGTTTTCAGATAGTCCGCGATCTGCACCAGGCGCAGCGGGGTCGGTGTCGGGATCCCGTCGCCGCCGTCATAGGGCACCAGCTCGCCCTGCAGAAGCGGACCGAACTCCGGCATCGGCGAGGCACTGTCCTGACGGCCCGGCGCAACGCCCGTGTAGCCCCAGATCTTCGCCATCACCCGCGTACCGGGAAAAACCCCGCCGTTCTTCGCCGACAGCTGCGTCAGGTCCGCGGGCTTGCGGGCCAGCGCCGCTGCGCCCTCTCCGTCGCCCTTGCCGGACAGCCCGTGGCAGGCCGAACAGAAATCGCCGAAGTCCTCGGCCCCGGTCGGGACCTTCTCGGTCTCGACGCATCCCGCAAGCGACAGGGCCAGCGGCAGGATCATCCAGGCATGACGCATCGTTCTCTCCTCCGTGCGGCAAGGAAGCGGCATTCCGACCGCGCCTGCCTTGATCTAGGTCACCTGGCCCGCCGTCAGACGCACCACCCGGTCCATCCGGGCGGCAAGCTCCAGGTTATGCGTCGCGATCAGCGCCGAAAGCCCCGTCGCCCGCACCAGCTCCATCAGCACGCCGAACACCTGGTCCGAAGTGCCGGGGTCAAGGTTCCCCGTCGGTTCGTCCGCCAGCAACAGCTTCGGAGCGTTGGCCAGCGCCCGGCAGAAGGCCACCCGCTGCTGCTCGCCTCCCGACAGCGCCGCCGGCCGGTGCCCCGCCCGCGCGCCGACGCCGACCTTCTCCAGCAGCTCCATCGCCCGCGCCTCGGCCGCGGCCTTCCCCACGCCATTCGCCAACTGCGGGATCACCACGTTCTCCAGCGCCGTGAACTCGGGCAGCAGGTGGTGGAACTGGTAGATGAACCCCACCTCATCCCGCCGCGCCTCGGTCCGGGCCTTGTCCGACAGCCCCCCCATCTCGCGCCCGTCGAGCCGCACTGTGCCGCTGTCCGGCACGTCCAGAAGCCCCGCAATGTGCAGAAGCGTCGACTTACCCGCGCCCGACGGCGCCACCAGCGCCACCACCTCGCCCCGCGCCACGGTCAGCGAAGCGCCCCGCAGCACGATCACCTCGGACGGCTTGCCCCGGTTGTAACCCTTCTCGACCCCCTCCAGCCGCAGCATCTCACTCATAGCGCAGCGCCTCCACCGGGTTCATCCGCGCCGCGCGCCGAGCCGGGAAGAAGGTGACTATGAACGACAGCCCCAAGGACAGCGCCACCGCCGACATCACGTCGCCCAGCTGCAGCTTCGCCGGCAGCGAATAGATCCCCCGGATCGAGGGGTCCCAGACCTCGGCCCCGTTGATCCAGTTGATCGCGCTCATGATCTGGTCGATGTTCAGCGCCGTCACACAGCCCAGCGCCACCCCCGCCACCGTGCCCACCAGCCCGGTGAACGCCCCGCAGATGAAGAACACCCGCAGGACCGACCCCTCGGTCAGCCCCATGGTCCGCAAAATCCCGATGTCGCGGCCCTTGTTCTTCACCAGCATGATCAGGCCACTGACGATGTTCATCGCCGCGATCAGCACCAGGACCGACAGGATCACGAACATCACGTTGTCCTCGATGTCGAGCGCCCGCAGGAAGGCCCCCGAACTGTCCTTCCAGGTCCACAGCATCGCCACCGGACCCGCCGCATCCAGGATCGGCTGGCCATAGCTCTCGATCGCGTCGGGGTTCTCGACCATCACCTCGATCTCGTCCGCCCGCCCCTCCTTGTTGAAGAAGCTCTGCGCCTCGCTGAAGGGCATGTAGATCCGCGTCGTGTCGATGTCGTAGCGGCCCGCGCTGAAGATGTAGACCACCTCATAGGCGTTCACCCGCGGCGTCGTCCCCATCGCCGTCCGCACCCCACCCGGAGCGATCAGCCGCACCCGGTCACCCACCGAGACGCCCAGCTCCCGCGCGATCCCGGACCCCAGCGCGATGCCTTCGGGAAACCGCGCCAGGTCGCCAATCGCATCCGACCCCGCCCCCACCCGGGGGATGGAGGCGAAATCCTCCGGCAGCAGGCCGAAGACCTCGGCCCCCGTCGTGTCCTCGCCGTCCGTGACCATCAGCTTGCCCCGGATCAACGGCGCCGCCCGCGTCACCCCCGGCACCTTGGCGATTGCCGCCGCCATCGCGTCAGGCTCGGTGAAGCCCCGGATCAGCTGGCCGTCCTCCCCCACCACGCCAGAGGAATAGACCGTGACATGCGCATTCGCGCCCAGGATCGTGTCCACGAACTCGGCCCGGAACCCCGCGCGCACCGCCAGCGTCAGGATCAGCGCGAAGACCGCCAGCGTGATCCCGATGAGGGAAATCCAGGTCATCACGCTGACCCCGCCCTCGGCCCGCCGCGCCCGCAGGTAGCGCCAGGCGATCATGAATTCGAAGCCCGAGAAGGGGCGCGTGCTCTTTGCCATCTGCCTTTTCGCCCCAGTCGGGCCTTTGTTGATTGCCCGGCAAACTGCGGGACAGGGGCTGAAAGGTCAAGGCATGGTCCCGCCAACTTCCACGGCCCGCCGGAACCGCTTCCCAGAATCGCAATTCTGTTATATAAACGATTCGTTAAATAACGGACCCGCAGATGCCCGACCTCGACGCTTCCTTCGCCGCCCTCGCCGACCCCACCCGCCGCGCCATCCTTGCGCGTCTCGCGGAAGGCGAGGCCACGGTCCAGGACCTCGCCCGCCCCTTCGCCATCTCGCAGCCCGCGATCAGCCGACACCTCAAGGTGCTGGAGGATGCCGGGCTCATCGAAACCCGCATCCACGGCACCGCACGCCCCCGCCGCCTGAAGCCCGACGCGATGGCGCAGCTCTGGGACTGGCTCGGCCAATACCGCGCGCTGTGGGAGGCCCAGTTCCAGCGCCTCGACGCCGTCCTCGACAGTTTGCCCGACGATCCGCCCACAGAAAGGACCTAAAGATGACCGCCCAACTCCAGACCGTCCTCGACGGCGACACCGACATCATCCTGCGCCGCGACTTCGCCCATCCCCCCGCCAAGGTCTGGCGCGCCCTGACCGAGCCGCCGCTGATCCGCCAGTGGATGGCCGTCGAAGGCCACCCGATGACCCGCTGCGACTTCGACCCGCGCGCGGGCGGCACCTTCCATTTCGAATGGCAGGGTCCCGAGGGCAACGGCTTCTTCTTCTCCGGCCCGATCCTCGAGGTCCGCGCCCCCCACCACATCACCCATATCGAGCATTTCAACGGCGACCCGGCGATGTCGGCGCGGATCACCACCGACCTCGCGCCACAAGGCACCGGCACCCGGATGACGATGGTCATGCGCTACGAAAACGCCGAGGCCCGTGCCGCCGCCATCGCCACCGGCATGACCGACGGCATGGACGAGGTCTACGCCAAGCTCGACGGTCTGAAGATCGACTGACGCGCGGCAATCCCTCCAACCGGAAGGACCGGACCATGACCCTGCACCAGCCGCAACTCTCTCTCGACGGCGACACCGACGTGGTGATCCGCCGTCGCTTTTCCCACCCGCCCGCCAAGGTCTGGCGCGCCATGACCGAACCCGCGCTCATCAGGCAGTGGCTCTCCCCCGACCTGACCGAGTGCCGGATGGACGCCCGCCCCGGCGGCAGCTTCCATTACGCCTGGGCGGAGTTCTTCTTCTCCGGTCCGATCCTCGAAGCGGTCCCCGCGATGCGGATGGTCCATGTCGAGCACTTCAACGGCGACACCACCCGCGGTCCCACCGTCACCACCACCCTGACCCCGGACGGACATGGCACCCGGATGACCGTTGTGATGCGCTACCCCGACGCCGCCGCACGGGCCACCGACATCGAACAGGGCTTCACCGACGGGATTGACGAGGTCTATGGCCGGATCGAGGCGTTGACCTTCCCGGTCTGACGGCGTCCCCGCCTTTCGAACGCTCCAGCCGACCAGGCTACGCCCACAGCCTTTCATCTTTGCCCAAATATCCCCGCCGGAGGCACGGCCCCCTGCGCACCCGTCGTCCCGTGAAGGCCGCACAAGTCTCCACGACTGCCGCCCGCCCAAGACCCGCCCCCTGCGGCCGTTCCGATCCACCGCTCCCCACAAAGACGTTCAATCCCACCTTCGCACCGCACCACCCGATCAAGGAAACCCCGATGACCAAGACCGCACTCCTCTACTGGGCCAGCACGGTCCTCCTCAGCCTGATCTACCTCGCCGCGGCCGGGTTCTACCTGACCAACCTGCAACTGGCGCAGGACGGCTTCACCGCCTTCGGCTTTCCTGCCTGGCTGGTGCCGCTCCTGATCGTCGCCAAGATCGCCGCGCCGCTCGCCATTCTGACGCGCCTCTCCGTCCGCCTCAGCGACCTCGCCTATGCCGGGATGTTCTACCACCTGCTCCTCGCGGTCTCCGCCCACCTCAACGCAGGCGACGGCGGCTACGGCCCCGCGCTGGCCGCTCTCGCGCTGATGCTGACGTCCTTCCTCACCCAGAACGCCGCGCGGAAGACCGCTTCGCCGAATGTCCCCGCTGTCCCGGGTCTCGCACCGCCGGCCCGGCAATCCACCTGAGGCAAGGCCCTTTCACCTGGCACCAAATATCCCCGCCGGAGGCATCCGCAGGCAGCTGGAAGAAACCGCGTCCCAGGACCAAGGACCGGCGTAGGGTGGGTCGTTCTGCGCCGCAAAGGCGCAGGTTGACCCACCATCCGCACAAGTTAAGAAACCCCTAACATCCGCGACCAAGTCCTTGACTCCAAAGGACCATCCGCGTTTGTCCACCGTGGACACTAGAAGTCGGTGGGCGCCCCGCCCTCCTGCTTCCGCCGCGCCACGAAGCGCTGCAGCTCCTCCAGGTGGTCCCCCGGCATCTCCGGCGCCTCGAACTCCGCCAGGATCTGCTTGTAGATCCGGTGCGCCCGCTCCACCGTCCAGACCGACCCGTCCGCCTGCCAGGCCTCATAGTTCCGCCAGTCGCTAACGAAGGGCTGGTAGAAGGCCTGCTGGTACCGGTCCTGGGTGTGCTGGATCCCGAAGTAATGGCCCCCGGCCCCCACCTCCTTGATCGCGTCGAAAGCCAGGTCCTCGTCCCGCGTCGCGAAGGTGACCTCCTCGAAATACCGCTGGATCATCTGCAGGACCTCGCAGTCCATGATGAACTTCTCGGGGCTCGCAATCAGCCCCCCCTCCAGCCACCCCGCCGCGTGGTAGACCATGTTGGTCCGGCTCTGCACCGCCGACCAGAGGCTGTTCGACGTCTCCCACATCGCCTGCCCGTCCGGCACGTTCGCCGCACAGACGCCCGAGGCCCGCATCGGCACGCCATAGAACCGCACCAGCTGCCCCGTCATCTGCGTCGCCCGCATGTATTCCGGGGTGCCGAAGGCCGGCGCGCCCGATTTCATGTCGACGTTCGAAGTGAAGGTCCCGATCGCCACCGGACAGCCCGGCGCGATGTACTCCAGCAGCGCCACCGCCGCCAAAGCCTCGGCAATCGACAGCGCCACCGCCCCCGACATCGTCACCGGAGCCATCGCGCCCGCCAGCGTGAAGGGCGTCACCACCACCGGCTGCCCCCGCTTGGCCATCCGCATAGCGCCGTCCAGCATCGGATAGTCGTGTTTCAGCGGGCTGACCGAGTTGATGTTCGTATACATCCGCGGCTTGGCCTGGAACTCGCTTTCCGTGAGGCCCCCGGCGATGCGGACCATCTCCATCACGTCCTCGACCCGCTCGGCCCCCAGCGAATAGGCGTGGACGACCTTGTCGGTCAGCGTCAGCTTTTCATACAGGCAATCCAGGTGCCGGACCGAGGCATGGATATCCACCGGCTCCACCGGATAGCCGCCCGCGATGTGGATGCAGTTGAAATACTGCGTCAGCTTCATGAACTCCTTGAACGTCTCGAAGTCGCCCGACCGCTTGCCGCGCTCCATGTCCCAGGCGTTCGGCGGGGACGAGACGTTCACGAACAGCATGTGCTTGCCGCCCATGATCAGCTCGTGATCGGGGTTCCGGGGCGTGATCGTGAAGGTCTCGGGCGCGCGGGCGACCATCTCCATCACGAAGTCCTCGTCCATCCGGACGTTGGTCCCGTTCACGATGCAACCCGCCTTCCGCAGGTGTTCCACCGCCTCGGGGTTCAGGAACTCGATCCCGATGTCGCGCAGGATGCGCATCGCGGTCTTGTGGATGCGCTGCACACCCTCGGCATCCAGCGGTTCCACGGGAGCGTCGGGGTTCACCGGAATCCGCCAAGGCATCTGATCGATCACCGCGGTCCCTGCGCGAACCTTCATCCCCGCCCGTCCACCAGCGCGCTTTCTCCGACCTGGTTCATCCGCCATCGTCACTCTCCATTCGCATGGCGCGAGGATGGCGAAGCCTGGCCGGTCTGGTCACCGCGTTTGCGACGAATATGCGTCGTTTTTCGCGCCTGACCTGCGGATTTCAGTCTTAAAGGCCGGCAAGCCAGCCCGGGATGGCGCCGATGTCCGTCAGAACGACATCGGCATGGGGTGCCAGGTCCTCGCGTTTCGCGACACCCGTCAGCACGGCGATCGTGCGCATCCCCGCGGCCCGCCCGGCTTCCAGGTCGTGCCGGCTGTCGCCCACCATCGCCACCCGGGCCGGATCGAGGCCGGTCTCACGGGCGAAGGCCAGGCACATGCCCGGACCGGGCTTCGGCCCGTGGCCCGAGTCGTAGCCCGCGATGAAGTCGAAGCAGTCGGTGATGCCGTGCGTCGCCAGGTGCTGCCGGGCCGGGATCTCGGAGTCGTTGGTGGCCAGGCCAAGCCGCAGGCCCTTGCTGCGAAGGCCCTCCAGGAGCGGCCGCAAGGGGACCGCTTCGGACATGGGCGCCATTCCGGCGCTGGCGTCGATCCGGTCGGTCAGCTCGGCATGCGTGAGGCCGGGAAGGTGCGGAAGCAGCGCCGCGGCGATGTCGGCGGCGGTCGCTGCGATCACCGGGCTGTCGGGAGCGAAGCTGCCATCTTCCAGGTCATAGCCGATGGCCTGACCCAGCCGTCGGGCATGCGCCTCGTCCGAAGCGATCCGGCGCAGGAAGGTCCCGGCCCAGTTGCCCCAGCTGACCCGGAAGTCAAAGAGCGTCCCGTCCTTGTCGAAGATCAGCCCGTCGATCATCACATCCCTCAGGTCCAGTTCATCACAGCGCCGCCCGGAAGCGCCGCCCGCGCCTCCTGGGGCGCAGTGTAGGGATGGCCTTCGGCATCGCAGAAAGCAACTACCCAGCGGTCGTCCTGCAGAAGGAAATCCAGAACCGCCGCCAGAAACTCTGGATCTGCCGCCCGGCTGCGCAATTCCGTCATGCTCGCGCCCGTCGCCGTAAGGAAGACGGGAAAGATCTCGTCCTCGGCCGCGATCCAGCCAAGGGCCTGGATGGCCAGCACTTGTGCAACTTCCGATTGCATTGTTCTCGCTTTCGTTGCCTTCTGGTGTTGGCAGATGAAATTCGACCGTTTGCGGACTGGCAGAAAGGATTTCTTAACCTTCCTGACCGCAGAGTTGTCCACGACAGGTGGAATGAAAAGACGGCATCTTGGATGAGCGCACGGATTCTCATCGTTGACGACGTGGCAGCGAACCGGATCGTGCAGCAAGCCCGGCTCGCGGCGGCGTTTTACGACCCGATGCTTGCTGTCGACGGCGCCTCCTGCCTGGCGGCGGCCCGCACCGAACGTCCCGATCTGGTGCTTCTGGACATCGGCCTGCCCGACATGTCGGGGCTCGACGTCCTTCAGCGCCTGCGCCGCGACCCGGCCAGCCGCGACATCCCCGTAATCGCGCTGACGGCCACCGGCACGGTCGAGGAACGGCTGGCGGCGTTCGCGGCCGGCGCGGATGACGTGATGGACCGCCCGGCGAACGAGCGGGTGCTCCTGTCCCGCTTGCGCAACCTCTTGCGGCTCAAGGCGGAAAGCGAATTCCCCTCGTCCGAGCGGCTGGCCATCGCAGGCCTTGCAGAGGCGCCGATGGCCTATGACCCGCAGGGAACCATCGCCGTCGTGGGCGCCGACCCCGAGAATCCGCTGTGGGCGCAATTGTCCGGACTGGTCCGCGACCGGCTGGTCACCCTCTCGCGGCGCGAAGCGCTGGCGGCCCTCTCGACCGGGCCGACCCTGCCCGAAGTGTTCATCCTGCACGATGACGGTCGCGACCCGTCGGGCACATTGCGGCTTCTGTCGGAACTGAAAAGCCACCACGCCACGCGCCATGCCGCCGTCTGCGTCGTGGGACCTGCCGGTGAGGGGGACGAAGCCGCGATGGCCTTCGACCTTGGCGCGGACGACGCCGTGGGGACCGATATCACCGCGGCAGAGCTTGCCTTGCGGACGCGTGGCCTGCTCCGCCGCAAGCGGCAGTCAGACCGGCGCCGCGAACGGATGCAGGACGGCTTGCGCCTGGCCATGCTGGACCCGCTGACAGGTTTATACAACCGGCGCTGCGCGGCACCCCAACTGGCCGAGATCGCCGCGCGTTCCCGGGCAGAGGGCAGCCAGTTCGCCGTCATGGTCATGGACCTCGACCGGTTCAAGCAGGTGAACGACCAGTATGGACACGCCGCCGGCGACCAGGTCCTTGTCGAGGTCGCCCGCCGCCTGACCGCCAACCTGCGTGAGACGGACGTGCTGGCCCGCATCGGCGGTGAGGAGTTCCTGGCCATCCTGCCGCAAAGCTGCATGATGGTCGCCCGACGTGTAGCCGAGCGGCTTTGCCAGGTGATGGACGACCAGCCGATCCGCCTCGTCTCGGGCGAAGAGCTGCACGTGACCATGTCGATTGGCGTGGCCGTGGCAGGCGCGGCCGGCGATGACAGCTATGCCATCGAAGGGCTCGTCGAGCAGGCGGATCTTGCGCTGCTGGAATCCAAGGGCGCGGGGCGGAACCAGGTGACCTACCGGCTGGCCGCCGCCTAATCGCGTTCCTTGTCCCCGCCGCCCCGGCGCAAGCCCTTCTCCAGCCGGTCGGCGAAGGCGCGGCGGTCGTCGTCCGACATCTCGATCAGCCGGGCCTCGATCAGGCTCCGACCCAGCTCAAGCCGTTCGGCATTGCGCGTCTCGATGGCGGCCAGCGCGGTCTTCATCGCCTGCGGATCGAAGGGATCGGCGCGCAGCGTGTCGAGCAGGGCCTGGAACTCGGCCCGTGCCTCGGCGCGCGAGGCCCGGAACTCGCCCATCCGGTCAAGCAGGGCGCGACGGATTTCGCGGCGGTCGCGGTCGTCCAATGCCTCGCTGAACGGGCCGAAGGACATGTCCCGAGGCATCCCGCGATGGCCGCCGCCCAGCC
The DNA here is from genome assembly GCF_041913445.1 of Tabrizicola sp. Lineage (GTDB taxonomy): Bacteria > Pseudomonadota > Alphaproteobacteria > Rhodobacterales > Rhodobacteraceae > Tabrizicola. The sequence goes on along the minus strand of NZ_JAYSFG010000017.1, from coordinate 10,392 downwards.
AGGCCCCGGCAGCCAGCCCGGCGACGCCCAGGTTCAGCGCGACCGAGATCACCAGCGCGATCTTCACCTCGCGCGAGGTGTCGGGTGCCTTCCGGTCCTGGGTGGTAGGATCGCTCATCTCAGCCTTCCGTCGTCAGAAAATCGGCCTCGGGGAAGAACTCCGCCGTGTCGGCCGAGGCGCCTGTCAGGTAGTCGAAGGTGGTGGGGTTCAGATAGCCCAGCGCCAGCCCGAAGACCGCCGCAGTGCCCAGCCCTGCCAGGGCGGGAGGCCCGCCGAAAAGGGCGCCCAGCCGGGCAAGGACGCCCGGTCGCCTCACGGGTGCCTGACGCGGGGTCGGGACCGCGGGCTGCAGCGCGAGAGCGTCGGCCATGACCCGGTTCATCAGCGCCTCGGACGGGACGGCAGGCCGCCGTGCCGCATGCGCCAGCAGGTCGTCCAGATCATCCTGCATGTTCGTCATCCTCATAGCCCAAGTCGGCCTTCCGGCCCGAAAGTATCGCCGCCAGCGCACGCTTGCCACGCGCGGTCAGGCTTTCCACCGCTTCGACCCCGATCTCCATGATCGCTGCAATTTCGGGGTTCGTCATCCCTTCCAGGTGCCGCAGCACCACCGCCTGGCGCTGACGGTCCGGAAGTTCGGCCAGGGCCGCCTCCAGCGCCGCCATCCGGTCGGCCTCCTGAAGCTGACCTTCGGCCCCCGGAGCGGCATCGGCGACCTCGGGCGCATCGTCCAGCGCCAACTGCCGCCTGCGTCCGCGCGACCGCTGCCGGTCGATGCACAGGTTGGTGGCGACCCGGTAGGCCCAGGTCGTCACCTTCGTCTCGCCCTGCCGCCAGTCGGGGGCGACCTTCCACAGACGCAGCATCGTCTCCTGCGCCACGTCCTCGGCCTCGGCCCGGTCGCCCGACAGAAGCCGCGCCGCATAGGCCAGGACGCGCGGCGTGACGCGCTGGGTCAGCGCCAGCGCGGCGTGACGGTCTCCATTGGCATAGAGCACCATCAGCGCCTCGTCCGAGACATCCCCATGCGCATCGAAGGCCATCGTCATTCCGACTGCTTAGCGGCGGGCGGCTGGGCCGCAAAGAGCTTAGTGGTCGCCCATGCCCCAGCCGTGGCCACGCTTGCGGCGGTGCTGCATCGCCTCTTCAGCCTCGGCCTTCGAGATCGCCCCGTCGTTGTCGGTGTCCAGCCGCGCGAAGTTGCGCTCGCCCGGCCCCTCGCCCATCTCGTCCTCGGACAGCGAACCGTTGCCATCATTGTCCATGTTGTCGAGCATCGCCTGGGTCCGCTCTGCCATCCGTTCCTGCATCCGGGCCAGCTGGTGGGCCGACAGTTCCTCGGGGCTGAGCGCACCGTCGCCGTTGGTGTCGGCGGCCGCGAACTCGGCCTTCCGGTGCGCCTGAAGCTCGGCCAGCGTCACCTTGCCATCGCTGTCGGCGTCAATCGTGTCGAACATCCGGGCCAGCATCGCACCGCGGCCCTCGCCGCCCATGCCCATGCCCATTTCGCCACCCATTCCCATGCCGCCCTTCTCGGCCAGCGCGGCCGTGCCCATCAGGGCGCCCATCACGGCCAGCGCGACGATTGCGGTCTTCTTCGGTGCAGACATCTTTCTCTCCATCTGACGAGGGCCGACATTCCGACCCTTCTGCCTGTCAAACGGACGGCGCGCGGATTTCCGTCGCGGATTTTTGCGACATCCCGACACAGGCCGGTCTTTCCCCTGTAAACCGGGCCCTCCAACCGCTATGTAGGGCCCTTGCCACAGCGCCAAGGGGCGCAGGAAATCCCGATGACCATGACCGACACGACACCCGCAAACGACCAAGACGAACGTCCGTGGAAGCCCGCCGTGCTGCGCGGCTGGCGGCGGCGCTGCCCGAGCTGCGGCGCGGGACCGATGCTGCGCGGCTATCTCAAGGTGCGCGACAATTGCCCGGTCTGCGGCGAGGAGCTGCATCACCACCGTGCGGATGACGGGCCGGCCTACCTGACGATTCTGATAGTCGGTCACCTGCTCGCGCCGATCCTGCTGTTCACCTACACCAAGTGGCGGCCCGAGCCCCTGGTCATGGCGGTGGGCTTCACCATCGGCACGGTGGCCCTGTCGCTGTATCTGCTGCCCCGGCTGAAGGGCGCACTGGTTGGCCTACAATGGGCAAACCGGATGCATGGCTTCTCCGGCCGCACGCATGACTGAGGAACCGATCCGTCCCGCCGCAACGGTCGTCCTCTGGCGGGACGGCTCAGAGGGCCCGCAGGTCCTGATGGGCCAGCGGGGCGAGGGCGCGGTCTTCATGCCTTCGAAATTCGTCTTCCCCGGCGGCCGCGTCGACGCCGAGGACGCCGAGGCCGCCCGTCCGGGCTTCCTGGCCCCCGACTGCGCCCGTCGCCTGATGCTTCTGGTCCCCGAGGATGCCCCCACGCCCGAGACGCTGGTCGCCACTGCGCTGCGCGAGCTGACCGAGGAGACGGGCCTCAACCTTGCGGGGATGGAGCATCCATCGCTGAAGTTCATCTTCCGCGCGATCACGCCCCCCGGACGGAGCCGCCGCTTCGATGCGCGCTTCCTTCTGGCCCATGCCGACAGCCTGGACGACAACCGCGAGGATTTCAGCCTTGCATCGGGAGAGCTGTCTCACCTGCGCTGGCTGCCCCTGCCCGAGGCCCGCGCGCTCGACCTGCCCTTCATCACCGAGGTCGTCCTGGCCGAGGTCGCCGCCCTAGTGGCGGGCCACGATCAGCCCGGCGTGCCGTTCTTCGACAATTCCGGCACCACCCCGCAGTTCCGCCGGCTGGTCTAGCGCCCCGCCCTTCTCGACCGGGAAGACCGGATGCGGGACCGGGTCCTTGGCGCGGAACAGGAACTGCCGGAAGATCTCGACATAGCTGGCATAGCGGTAGCTTTCGTTCCGCCGCAGGTAGTGCTCGCGGTTCCCGAAGTAGAGTGCCGGCAGCCTGTACCAGGCAACGCCCGGGTGCATGTGGTGCACCACGTGGAAATTGTTGTTCAGGAACAAAAGGCTCAGCGGTCCCCGGCTTTCGATCACCACCGTGCGCGCCCGCGCCGCCTCATGCGCTCGGTGCTCCAGGTAGGTGCGGATCTTCAGAAGGCTCCAGCCCAGGTAGGCGGCCAGCAGATAGGCCCATCCCGGCATGATGCCGACCCATTCCAGCCAGGCCCAGACCATCGCCAGCCCCGGCAGATGCAGCCCCCAGGCCAGCCAGACCCGCCGGTCACCCTTGCGCATCGCGGCCAAGTCGCCCTTCACAAGCGCCCAGGTCGAGATCGCCGGACCGACCAGCATCCGCCCGAACAGCGTGTTGTTGAAGCGCAGCACGGCCTTCACCGGACCCGACAACCGTGCCCAGACGGCTGGGTCGAGGTAGTTCGACTCCGGGTCGTCATAGGGATCGGTCAGCGCCGGGTCGAAATGGTGCTGCAGGTGCAGGTCCTTGAAGCGCAGGTAAGGGACGAAGACCGTGAGACCGGGAAAGACCAGCGCTTCCGACAGGGTTTGCGACCGGAAGGGATGGCCATGCAGCACCTCATGCGTCAGCGAGGAATACTGTCCGATGGCCAGGGCGGCGGCGAGAACGGCAAGTGGGGGAGAGAAGGTCCAGAGGAGGGTGGTCGCCAGCGCCCAAAGCGCATAGGTGGCCGCGAAGACGATCAGGGTGGGCCATTCGATGGCCCGGGTCTCGGTCTGCAAGATGGTCCTCGGCAAGGGGTAACGTTTCTGTGACAGTAGCAAGATCGCCATCTGACTGAAATTCGGGATATTGTAAACTTTACTCCGCATTCGTTTTGTAAAATCATCGGGCGATGGAAAAGATCGACAAACGCGATCGCGCTCCGCAGTTTCGCGCCCGGTTGGCCGAGGCGATGGCAGCGCGCAAGATGACGCAGGCCGAGCTTGCGCGGCAGACGGGCGTCGACCGGTCCACGATCTCGGCGCTGCTGCAGGACGGCACACGGATGCCCAACGCCCAGCTTGCCGCCGACTGCGCCCGTGCGCTTGGGATCAGCGCCGACTGGCTTCTGGGACTATCGGGCCGCCCGGAACCGATCGCCGACCTCCTTGCCGCGTCGCTGTCGCTGACGGAAGCGCCCCGCGCCCTGATCGACGAGCGCATCTTCGGCTGGCACCAGGAGGCCGCGGGCTACAAGATCCGCCATGTCCCGGCGACCTTGCCTGACATGCTGAAGACCCGCGCCGTGGTGGAATGGGAATACGAGCCGCAACTGGGACGCACGGCCGAACAGGCCATCGGCGCCTTCGAGGACCGGCTGAAATGGATGCGCGGCGCGGGCTCGGACTATGAAATCGCGCTTCCAATGCACGAGCTTGCTGCCTTCGCGACCGCCTCGGGCTATTACGAGGGCCTGCCGGCCGACACGCGCCGCGCGCAGTTGCGCCACCTGATTTCCCTTTGCGAACAGCTTTATCCGTCGCTGCGCATCTGCCTTTTCGACGCGCGCAAGCTCTTCTCGGCCCCCGTCACCGTTTTCGGCCCGCTGCTTGCCGTCATCTACCTGGGCCGGCACTACCTTGCGTTCCGCGACAGCGCCCGTGTCGAAACGATCACCCAGCATTTCGACCTTCTCGTCCGGGAAGCCGAGGTCGGCGCACGCGAAATGGTGGGACATCTGCAGATGCTGCTCGACCGGGTGCGCTGACCGAAAGGTGCCGTCCGCCGAGGGCGTGACGACCCGTCTCCCCTCACAAGGGGGTCAGAGCCTCGGTCCGGTAGCCGTTGAAATCGAAGATCTCCCGCGCGGCGGCCAGCCGGTCCGCCGGAAGCGCGCCCCGGTCGAGGATTATGCCGAACCGGCCCGAAGGAGTGGCGATGGCCAGCGTCCGGTAGCCGACGTCGACCCAGATCACCCACCAGTCCTCGCCCTTGACCCGCAGCCGTCCCGGCCCGACCAGAGGCGCGACGCCCGAGACCGTCTCGGCCCGCCCCGCCAGGCACAGCGTCCCGCGCAACTGCAGGCCGCCGGCCACCGGCACGATCTCGACCGCGCCGTCGCGGCACGCTTTCGAGGCCCCGAAATCCGCCACCTGTCGCCAGGTTCCCGCCACCTGCGCGGGGGCGAAGGCCGCCGCCGACCAGATCGGCGCGCCTGCATCGCGGAAGGCCGTGGCCGCAGGCGGCTTGGGCGCACAGGCCGCCAGCATCAGGACAAGCGTGAAGATCAGTCGAGACACAGCGTCACCCGCATCCCGTTGTCCTGCAGGATGTCGTTGCAGCCGTACATCGGCTTGAACGGGGCGCAGGTTCCAGACCGGGCCAGGCAGACGCTGTCGCACTGGCTTTCCTTCTCGCAGCGCTTGCCGGCATCCCTGGTCTGGAACACGCAGGCGCGCTTGTCGCCAGAACCGACCCTCGCCCAGCGACCTTTCCGCTTCTCGCAGGCAAGCTGCTGCTCGGACTTCGGCGTCACGGGCGTCGCGGCAAGGTCGGGCTGCGGCGCAGGTTCCGCTTCGGCTGCAGCCGACTGCGTCCCCTCCGCGGTCTCGGCAGGTGTCTCGGCGGGAATTGCGGCGGGCTGCAAGGCGGCGGTTCCGCTCGCTCCAGCCTCGGCGGGGACGGACACCGGTGCCGCCCCTTCGCTTTCGGGATCGTCCAGCGCCGTCACCTCGATGGGATCGCCCGCGACGGCGTTCGGCGTCACGTCCGACGACGGCCTGCCGCTTCCGCCCGGACCTCCGCTCTGGCACGCCGCCAGAAACCCCGTCGCACAGACAAGAACGGCAACAAGCGACAGGCGGAACGGCTTGCGGGGCATCGGGGTCTCCGGTTCGCGGCAAGAAGTGCCTTGATCCGTCCTGGGCCGCAAGTCCCGTCAATAGGGCGCAGGGTAGGCCCGGTGGGTTTCCGCTATGTCCTCCAGCACCTCTGACGACAACGTGACCGCGGCCGCCCCGATGTTGGTGCGCAACTGCTCCAGCGTCGTGGCCCCGATGATCGGGATCGTCGTGAAGGGCCGGGTCCGGCAGAAGGCGATCGCCATCTGGCAGGGGTCAAGCCCATGCCGCGCCGCCACTCCCAGATAGGCCGCCACCGCCGGGAAGACCTGCGGCGTCACCCGTCCCGAAAGATCCGGGTTCAGGCTGCGGCGCGAGCCTTCGGGGATCACCCCGCCCGCGTATTTCCCGGACAGCAATCCGGTGGCCAGCGGCGAGAACGCCAGCAGCGGGATGTCCTCGATGACCGACAGCTCGGCCCAGTCGGTGTCGAACTGCCGACAAAGTAGCGAATACTCGTTCTGCACCGTGGCCATCCGCGGCAGGCCCAGCGTGTCGGCCAGGTGCAGCCAGCGCGCCGTGCCCCAGACCGTTTCGTTCGACAGGCCGATGGCCCGGATCTTGCCCTCGCTGACCAGCGCCTGCGCCGTGGTCAGGATGTCGGTCATGTTCGCCGTTTCGGCCGCGCGGTCCAGCTTCGTGGGCTGAAAGCGCCACATCTGGCGGAAGTGGTAATGGCTCCGGTTGGGCCAGTGCAGCTGGTAAAGGTCGATATAGTCCGTCCGCAGCCGCCGCAGGCTTCCCTCTACCGCTTCGCGCATCGTGGCTCCGGTGATCGGCTGGCCCGGCCGCACGTTCGGCCCCTTGCCCGCAATCTTGGTGGCCAGGACGACCCGGTCGCGCCGCCCGCGTGAGGCGAACCACGTCCCGATGATCTCTTCCGTCCGCCCGACCGTTTCGGGACGGACCGGGTTCACCGGATACATCTCGGCCGTGTCCCAGAAGGTCACGCCATGCTCCAGCGCCATGTCCATCTGGGCATGGCCCTCGGCTTCCGTGTTCTGCGTGCCCCAGGTCATCGTGCCCAGGCACAGCTCGGAAACCGTCAGGCCGGTCTTGCCCAGGGTCAGCGTCTGCATCGGAAAACTCCTTCTCGTTGGCCGCAAAGCTAGGCCGGTTCCTTGGCAGGGCAAAGACCCGCGCTTGAGAACATTTCACGAACAAGCTACCTTTTCCGCATGAGTCTGCCGATCCACCACCACGCCCCCCGTCGCGGCGAGGCCCAGCAACCGCTTGCGGGCGACCTGACCCTGCAGCGCGGCCGGGTGCATGAGCTTTGCGGCCCCTCCCGCATGATGCTCGCCGCCCGCATCATGGCCAAATGCCAGGGTCCGGTCGTCTGGATCCGCCCCGGCTGGACCCCCGAACGGCTGAACGCCGCCGGCCTGCAGCCCCTCGCCGCCCCCTCGCGCCTGATCCTCGTCCAGGCGCCGCGCGACGACAGCCTGCTCTGGGCCGCCGAAGAGGCGCTCCGCTCCGGCGCCGCCCCCTTGGTCATTGCCGAGCTTCTGGCCGCCCCCGCCCTGACCCCGACCCGCCGGTTGCACCTTGCTGCCGAAACCGGGGCCGAGGCCGCCCGCCGCGATGGCGCGACCCCGCCCCTGGGCCTGATCCTCCTGCCCGGCCAGGGTGGCGCGCAGGGCGTCGAAAGCCGCTGGCACCTGGCCCCGGCCCCCAGCCGCGCGCTTCTCTGGTCGGACGAGGACAGCTTCACCCTCACCCGCCTCCGCGCCCGCCTCCTGCCCCCGGCCAGCTGGACGCTCCACGCCACGTCGAAGGACGAGGTGCTGGACCCCCGCCCCCTGCCCGATCTCTGACTTGACCTCGATCATGGAACCTTGCTGCCGCCCGTGCCTTCCTTTCCTGGCACCAACCGCAAGGAGAGAGCGATGCAGATCACCTTCACCGACAAGACCGCCCTCGTCACCGGCGCAGGCTCCGGTATCGGCGAGGCCATCGCCATCGGCCTTGCCGCCAGTGGCGCAAAGGTCGTCGTCCAGGACCTGAACCGCGAGGCCGCCGCCCGCGTGGCCGAGGCGATCACCCAGACCGGCGGTCAGGCCCGCGCTACCGGCGGCGACGTCGCCGATGCGCCCACCGTCGAACGCTTGGTGGCCGAGGCTGCGGACTGGGGCGGGGGCCTCCAGCTTCTGGTGAACAACGCCGGCATCGGCGGGCCGATGTTGCCCACGGGCGAATACACCATCGAAGGCTGGCACCGGGTGATGGACGTGAACCTGAACGCCGTCTTCTACGGCATGCGCTATGCCATCCCACGGATGCTGGACGCAGGCGGAGGCGCGATCGTCAACATCGCCTCGATCCTCGGTTCGGTCGGCTTTGCCAATGCCTCGGCCTATACCGCCGCCAAACACGCGCTCCTCGGGCTTACCCGCGCCGCCGCGCTGGAATATTCGGCCAAGGGCATCCGGGTGAATGCGATCGGCCCCGCCTTCATCGACACGCCGCTTCTGGGCAACCTGCCCCCCGGCGCGAAAGAGGCGCTGATCGGCGTGCATCCAATCGGCCGCCTTGGCCGGTCGGAAGAGGTGGCGGATCTCACCCAGTTCCTGCTTTCCGACCGGGCAAGCTTCATCACAGGGTCCTACCACCTGGTCGATGGCGGCTACTGCGCCCAATGACGACACCCATGACGCGCACCCGCTGGCGCACGAAGGCTTGAGTTTGCCAAACCACCCTCCGGTGCTAGCATCCCCTGGACATCGGAGGGACCTGCCATGCGTCGCCTTGCTTTCGCTGCCCTGATGGCTCTCGGCCTTTCTCAGACCCTCCACGCCGGAACCGTCGCCTACCAGATGGACGCCGCCAACTCGACGGTGGCCTTCGAGACCGACTTCGGCCCCGACAAGATCACCGGCGCGATCCCGCTGGAGAAGGCGGACCTCCAGCTAGACTTCGCCAATGTCACGAACTGCACCGTGGACGTCGCGCTCGACGTGACCGGGGCGACCGCCAGCTTCCCCTTCGCCGCCCAGGCGCTGAAAGGCCCCAAGGTTCTGGCCGCCAAGGATCATCCCCGGATGACCTTCGAAAGCACTTCGGTCAAGGGCGCGGGCGAAGTGGCCGAGGTCACGGGCAACCTCACCATCCGGGGCGTCACGAAAGAGGTCACCCTCAAGGCCCAGCTCTTCCGCCCCCAGGGCAGCGCGCCCGACGACCTCGACCACCTGACCGTGAAGCTCTCCGGCAAGGTCAACCGCTCGGACTTCGGGGCCACCGGCTGGGCCGACATGGTGGGGGATGAGGTCCGCATCCTGATCACCGCCCGCATCGACGCCCAGGGCTAAGATGCTGCGGAACGGCCCCGCCGAATTCGGCCTTGTCACCCGGGTGCTCCACTGGACCATGATGCTTCTCATCATCGGCCAGCTTGCCCTTGGCCTGCGCATCGCGGACATGGAGCCGGGGCTGGCGAACCTCTGGCTTTACGGCCTGCACAAGACCATCGGCTTCGGCATCCTCGCCTTGGTCGTCGTCCGCATCGCCTGGCACCTGATCTCGCCCCCACCCGTCCCGATGGGACCGCGCAACGCCACTTTCTGGGCCGCCCGCGCCGCGCATTGGGCGATCTATGCGCTGGTCATCGCCATTCCGTTGACGGGCTGGGCCGGAAGCTCCGCCACCGGCATCGACGTGATGATCGCTGACCGCTGGACCGTGCCTCCCCTCGTCGAAGCGTCCGAGGACGGCGAGGCTTACTGGTTCCGTCTCCACGACATCCTGACCAAGCTCCTTGTTGCCTTGATCACCGTCCACATGCTCGGCGCCCTCAAGCGCGAAATGGAGGGCGATGGCACCCTCACCCGGATGATCAGGGGCCGCCCTTAGCGCCGCTGGCCCTTTTCGCACGCTTGGGCTAAGCAATCGCCGGACTCACCCGGAAGGCGCAGACATGGCACGCATCCTCATCACCTCGGCCATTCCCTACATCAACGGGATCAAGCACCTGGGGAACCTCGTCGGCTCCCAGCTTCCCGCCGACCTCTTCGCCCGCTTCAACCGCGCGATGGGGCATGAGGTGATGTTCATCTGCGCCACCGACGAACACGGGACGCCTGCCGAACTTGCGGCCGCCAAGGCTGGCAAGCCTGTGGAAGAGTATTGCGCCGAGATGCACGAGGTGCAGAAGGACCTTGCCGCAGGTTTCCGGCTGTCCTTCGACCATTTCGGCCGGTCCTCGTCGCAACGGAACCACCGCCTGACCCAGCATTTCGCCGGGAAACTCGCCGAAAACGGCCTGATCGCGGAAGTCAGCGAGAAGCAGGTCTTCTCCATCGACGACAACCGCTTCCTGCCCGACCGCTACATCACCGGCACCTGCCCGAACTGCGGCTACGAAAGCGCCCGCGGCGACCAGTGCGAGAACTGCACCAAGCAGCTCGATCCGACCGACCTGATCAACCCGCGCTCCTCGATCTCCGGCTCGACCAACCTGGAGGTCCGCGAGACGAAGCACCTCTACCTCAAGCAGCGCGCGCTGAAGGACAAGCTCGAAGCCTGGATCGATAGCAAGACCGACTGGCCGATCCTGACCACCTCGATCGCCAAGAAATGGC
>NZ_JAYSFG010000016.1:72594-89249 GCF_041913445.1 Tabrizicola sp. | reverse complement strand
TTGTGCGCGGCCGTTGACGAATCGTTAGGCTTTTGGGCAGGCGTCGGCCCCCCTCACCCTACCCTCTCCCCCAAGGGGAGAGGGGGGCTTGGGGCCGCTGTCCGTCCAGGCAGGGAACGGTCGGGTACGCCCCAGCGAGGAGCGCCGAAGGCGGACGACGAGCGGTGCCTTAGCGCAGGCGCAGGCCGTCCTTGTCGAAGAGCATCGCGTCCCTGGCGTCGAAGGTGACGCCCACCATTGCGCCCGGCTCAAGCGAGACCTGGTCGTGGCGTTCCACGATCAGCTTCTCGCCCGAGGGCGCGGTGAGATGTACGTAGGAGACACCCCCCAGCGCCTCGGTCAATTCAACGCGGTGCGTGTCGCCCTGCACGATCTTCAGATGCTGCGGGCGGAGGCCCACGGTGACTTCGGCCCCCCGGGCAGGCAGGGCGACCGAGGTCTGAACCGGCCCGATGCCCTTGGCGGCGACCAGACCCGTCTCGGCCATGCCGGAGACAAAGTTCATCGCCGGGCTGCCGATGAAGCCCGCGACGAACTTGTTGTCGGGGTTGTTGTAAAGGTCGAGGGGTTTGCCCACCTGCTCGATCCGGCCGGAGCGGAGGACGACGATCTTGTCGGCCAGCGTCATCGCCTCGACCTGGTCGTGGGTCACGTAGATCATCGTCGCGCCGATCTCGCGGTGGAGCCTTGCGATTTCGACGCGCATCTCGACGCGCAGCTCGGCGTCGAGGTTGGAGAGCGGTTCGTCGAAGAGGAACACCTCCGGCCCCCGGACGATGGCACGGCCGATGGCGACGCGCTGGCGCTGGCCGCCGGAGAGGGCCTTGGGTTTGCGTTCGAGAAGCGGTTCGAGCTTGAGGATGCGCGCGGCCTCGGCGACCTTGCGGTCGATCTCGGCCTTGGGATGGCCGGTCATCTTCAACCCGAAGCCCATGTTCTCGGCCACCGTCATGTGGGGGTAAAGCGCGTAGGTCTGGAACACCATCGCCACGCCGCGTTCGCTGGGGTCGATGTAGGTCACGTCCTTTGCGCCGATGCGGATGGCGCCCGAACTCGTCTCCTCCAGCCCCGCGATCATCCGCAGAAGCGTGGATTTCCCGCAGCCCGAGGGACCCACGAAGACGCAGAACTCTCCGTCGTCGATTTTCAGGTCGACCCCGTGGATCACCTGCACGTCGCCAAAGCGCTTGACGACCTTTTCCAGCGTCACTCCCGTCATCGGTTTCCTCCCCCCGATTAAACCTGTTCCGGAAAGCGCCAGCTTTCCGCTTCCGCGGCGATCTTCGCCGCAATGTCTTTGATCATTGGCGCCTGGGCCCCGAGTGCGTCCAAAGTCGTCCGCGCCGTGGTCGAGGTGACCGACAGGGCCCCCATCACCCGGCCCTGACGCGAGAGAATCGGCACCGCGCAGCAGATGATTCCCGCCTCGTGCTCTTCCCGGTCCCAGGCATGGCCGCGTTGGCGAATCGCCTGAAGCTCTTCCAGCAGCGCCTCGCGGCTGGCGAGCGTGTGGGGCGTGAAGCGGTGGAAGGACTGGCGGGCGAGGGCCGCCTCCAGCGCCTCGGGCGGCAGGTAGGCGAGCATCGCCTTGCCGACGCCGGTGCAATAGGCGGGGCCGACCTTGCCGGCTTGCGCGAACATCTCCACCGGCTTCGCGGCGTTGCGCTTGTCGACATAAAGGACCTGTCCAAGGTCCATCTGCGCCAGGTGGATCGTCTCGCCGGTTTCCCGTGCCAATTCATCAAGATAGGGCCGTGCGATCGGCGCTAGCGAGGACTGCGACCAGGCCGCATGGGCAAGACGCACAAGGCGAACGCCAAGCGCATAGGTGCCGGTATCGGGGTCCAATGTCAGCATCCCCTGATGCGTCAGGGTCTGCAGCAGGCGGTACAAGGTGGCCTTGGGATAGTCCGCTTCCGCGAGGAGATCGGAGAAGCGCACGGGGCGGCCGTGGCTGGCCACCATGTCCAAGACGTCCAGCGCCTTGCCGACGGTTCCGTCTGCATGTCCCTCCGCGCCCACCGGTTCCTCCCCCGAACGTGGTTGTTGACAGGATAGACGATAGCCGACATAGTTTTCAATATTCAAGACTTAGTTTCAAATAGTGAAACCAAACGGGAGGAAACCATGGTTCACAAACTGAAGGGCGCATTGGCGCTCGGGGCGGCTTTGATGCTGTCCACTTCGGCTTTCGCGCAGGACAAGCGCGTCGTCACCTGGAACGCGGACTATGACCCGATCCCGCTGGCGGCCGCCGAAGCCCTGATCGCCGATTTCGAGGCCGCGAACCCCGAGATCGACATCCAGCTGACCAACTTCGACCACGAAGCCTACAAGAACGCGATCCGCAACTTCCTGACCGCGGACCCGCCGGACCTGGCCAACTGGTATGCCGCGAACCGGATGCGTCCGTTCGTGGAAGCCGGCCTGTTCGCCGACATCACCGATGTGTGGGAAGCCAACGGGCTGAAGGACGCGCTGGCGTCGTCCGTGCCCTCGGCCTCGATCGACGGCAAGTTCTACGCGATCCCCTACACCTACTATCAGTGGGGCATCTACTATAACCGCGACGCCTACAAGGCGGCGGGTGTCGAGGTTCCGGGGCCGGAAGGCGTGACCTGGGACCAGTTCCTGGCCAACTGCGAGAAGTTCAAGGCCGCGGGCATCGACTGCGTGACCACCGGTTCGTCGGCGTTGTGGCCGGTCGCGGGGATCTTCGACTACGTCTCGATGCGCACCAACGGCTACCAGTTCCACTCTGACCTCGCCGCGGGCAAGATCTCGTGGACCTCGCCGGAAGTGGGCGCGGTGTTCGACAACCTGGCCAAGCTCCAGCCCTACGTCACCGCGAACCATGCCGCGATCGACTGGCAGGATGCGGCGGCTCTGCTGGTGCAGGGCAAGGCTGCGAACTACGTGATGGGCAACTTCGCTGTCGGCGTCTTCAAGGAAGGCGGGATGACGAACGACAACCTGGGCTTCATGGTGTTCCCGGAAATCACCGCTGGTGTGGCCCGGGCCGAGGAAGCGCCGACCGACACGATCCACCTGACGTCGGGCGCGAAGAACCCCGAGGATGCCAAGGCGTTCCTGGCCTACATGGCCAGCGCCGAAGCGCAGTCCAAGTGGAACGCGGCCGTGGGCCAGCTGCCCACCAACAAGAACGCGACGGTCGATGCGGCTGACCCGTTCCTGACCGCGGGCTTCCAGGCGCTGTCCACCGCGACGGGCGGGATCGCCCAGTTCTGGGACCGCGATGCGGACGCCGAATATGCCAAGGTCGGCATGGAAGGCTTCCAGCAGTTCCTGGTGCAGCCGGACCAGCGCGACGCGATCCTGGAGCGGCTGGAGCAGGCCCGCACCCGCCTCTATCCGCAGTGATCTGAGCTAACGGGCGCCTCCCTTCCTGGGGGGCGCCTTTTTCCGTTTTGCCGTTTCGTTTTCCGGGGGGGAGAACATGGCTGAGGCAGCTTCGACACCGCGGCGCTGGACCCAGAGGAGCGTGGCTCCATGGCTGTTCCTGGCCCCCGGGTTGCTGATGTTCGGGGTCTACGTGCTGTGGCCCATCGTCCAGAGCGTGACGCTGTCGTTCTATGATTGGGACGGGCTGTACAACAAGGATGGCGAGTTCATGGGCCGCTTCGTCGGCATGGGGAACTACCAGGAGCTTGTCACCGACCCGGCCTTCACGGTCAGCCTGTGGAACAACCTGAAATGGCTGGTCCTGTACATGCTGGCGCTGCCCATTGGCCTGTTCATCGCGATCTTCCTGAACCAGACCGTGACGGGCATCCGCCTCTACAAGTCCCTGTTCTTCTTTCCCTTCGTCATCAGCCAGGTCGTCGTCGGCCTGATCTTCGCCTGGTTCTACGCGCCGAACTTCGGGCTGTTCTACCTGCTGACCGAGAACATCTTCGGCCAGGGCACCGCGATCCTGGCGGACCCGGACCTGGTGACCTACGGCATCATCGCCGCGGGACTTTGGCCGCAGATTGCCTATGTGATGATCCTGTACCTCACCGGCCTGAACAACGTCGCCCCCGACCAGATCGAGGCAGCGCGGCTGGATGGGGCGAAGGGGTGGCGGATGCTGTGGTATGTGGTGCTGCCTCAGCTGCGCCCGGCCACGTTCATTGCGGTCATCGTCACCGTCATCGGAGCGCTGCGGTCGTTCGACCTGGTGTCGATCATGACCAACGGCGGGCCGTTCGGGTCATCCCGGGTCCTCTCCTATTACATGTTCGAGATGGCGCTTGGCGAATACGGCTTCCGCATGGGCTATGGGGCCGCCATCGCCGTGGTGCTTTTCCTGATCATGATGGTCTTCATTTCGGGCTTCATCTGGAAGATGTGGCGCGACGAGAGGGAGCGCTGAGATGTTTCCACGTCCGATCCAGAAATCCAGCCCCGCGGCGCAGTGGATCTACACTATCGCGCTGCCCGTCGCCCTACTGATCTGGCTCTTCCCGCTTCTCGGGGTCGCGCTGACCTCGTTGCGCCCGGCTTCGGACTTGGCGCAGGGGAACTACTTCGGGATGCCTTCGGGCATCGCCTGGGAGAACTACAAGTTCATCTTCACCGAAACGCCCATCGGCCAGTACATGCTGAACTCGATGTGGGTGACGATCCCCACCGTGATCGGCGCGGTGAGCCTCAGCCTGATGACGGGCTTCGCGCTGGCGGTCTACGGGTTCCGGGCGAACATCCTGGTGTTCTTCATGTTCGTGGCGGGGAACTTCGTCCCGTACCAGATCCTGATGGTCCCGGTCCGCGACATGACGCTGCAGCTGGGGATGTACGACACCTGGTATGGGCTGGCGCTCTTCCACATCGCCTTCCAGACCGGCTTCTGCACGCTCTTCATGCGGAACTTCATCAAGGCCCTGCCGTATGAGCTGATCGAGGCCGCCCGGGTCGAGGGCGTCAGCGAATGGCGCATCTTCTGGTATATCGTCCTGCCGCTAATGCGGCCCGCCATCGCAGCGTTGAGCGTGCTCGTCTTCACCTTCATCTGGAACGACTTCTTCTGGGCCACCGTGCTGACCCAGGGCGTCGACAGCCAGCCGATCACCGCGGGGCTCTCTTCGCTGAACGGCCAGTGGATCGCCCAGTGGCACCTCGTTTCGGCGGGTTCCATCCTCGCCGCCCTGCCGCCGGTGGCGATGTTCTTCCTGATGCAGAAGCACTTCATCGCGGGTCTGACGCTTGGGGCCGTGAAGTAATGCAGTGGAGGATCGATACGCAGGGGCAGACCATCGCCCTTGCGACGGACAGCGGCATCCCGGAGGTGATCTACTGGGGGCCGTCCCTGCCGCAGGCAGAGGACCTGGGCCAAATCGCGCTCGCCACGCAGCATGACCTGACCGGCGGGATGCTGGACAGGCTTCCGTCGCTGAGCCTGTCGCCCGAACCGGGGCAGGCCTTCCAGGGCCAGCCGGGGCATGTGCTGGCCGAGGAGGAGGGATCGCCGCTGCTTCCGGCCTTTAGGTTCGAGCGGGCCGACACCCGCCCAGACGGCCTGACCCTGATCTCCACGGCCCCCGGCCTTGTGCTGACCCATGTCCTCCAAGCCCAGCCCACCGGCACGATCACCCTGCAGACCCGGCTTTCCTCCGACCGGCCGATCCGTGTCCAATGGCTGGCCGCGCCGGTCCTGCCCGCCCCGCAGGACGGCGACATGATCGACGTGCACGGCAAATGGATCGGCGAGTTCCATCTGCTCCGCACCCCCTGGTCGCCCGGCATCCGCCTGCGCGAGGCGCGGACGGGGCGGTCGGGGCAGGAGCATCCGCCCTACCTGATCCTTTCCGGTGACGGTTGCACCAACACGGCCGGCGCGGCGTTCGGCCTGCACTACGCCTGGTCGGGCGGGCACCGGATGGTGGCCGAGGAATTGCCGGACGGTCGGCGTCAGGTGCAGTTCGGCCATGCCTTCGGGGCCGAAACGGAACCGGGCACCTCCTTCGAGACCGCTGAGTTGATCGTCGCTTGCTCGGCGGAAGGCCTGAACGGCATCGGCGCGGCCTTCCAGCGCGACCTGCGTGACCGGGTGGTTCAGTGGCCGGATGCCAAGCGCCCGCGCCCGGTGCATTACAATTGCTGGGAAGCGGTCTACTTCGACCACAAGCTGGACACCCTGGCCGAGTTCGCCACCCGTGCGGCGGCCCTTGGGGCGGAACGCTTCGTCCTTGACGACGGCTGGTTCGGCAAGCGGGACGACGACACTTCGTCGCTGGGGGACTGGACCATCGACCGGCGGAAATGGCCCGAGGGGCTGACGCCGCTCATCCGTCACGTCCATACGCTGGGCATGAGTTTCGGCCTCTGGTTCGAGCCGGAGATGGTGAACCCGAACTCCGACCTCTACCGCGCCCATCCGGACTGGAGGCTGGGACCGGCCGACCAGACGACGGGCCGGAACCAGATGGTCTTGAACCTCGCGCTGCCGGAGGTGCGGGACAGCCTCTTCCAGCAGGTCTCGGCAGTGCTGGCGGAATACCCGATCGACTACGTCAAGTGGGACCACAACCGCCTGCTGCCGGTGGTCGATGCCGCCCAGACGCGGGGGGTCTATGAGCTGATCGACCGCCTCCGCGCGGCGCATCCGGGGGTGGAGATCGAAAGCTGCGCCAGCGGCGGCGGGCGGATCGACGCGGGCATCCTCGCGCGGACCCACCGTGTCTGGCTGAGTGACAGCAACGACGCGCTGGAACGCCTGCGGATACAGCACGACGCGGCGCTGTTCCTGCCGTCGGCCATCACCGGAAGCCATGTCGGCCCGCGGCATTGCCACACGTCGGGCCGGGTCCTGCCGATGGCCTTCCGCGCCTGGGTCGCCGCCCAGCGCCACATAGGCTTCGAGATGGACCTGCGCGAACTGACCGAGGACGAGGCGCTGGTGCTGGGGCGGGTGACGTCCTGGTACAAGGCCAACCGCGACTGGATGATGGGCGGCACGATCCTGCGGCTGGACAGCGACGACCCGGCGGTTACGGCCGAAATGCAGCTGGCGGCAGGGGGCGACCGCTTCGTGGTCTTTGCCGGTCAGGCGGAAACCAGCCGCCAGATCCTGCCGCGTCCGCTGCGGCTGACCGGGCTGGAACCCGAGGCACGCTATACGGTTTCCCTCCTGAACCCCGAAGACGCCCCGCGCCAGTCGCGGGGACCCAATGCGCTCAAGGCTGGCCCCTTGACGCTGACCGGCCGGATGCTCATGACGCGTGGCATCCTTTTGCCCGTAGCCTGGCCCGCGACCATGTGGGTCCTTGAAGGACGCAAGCTGTGACAGATCCCGTCTTCCCCGACCTCAAGGGCCGTTCCGTCTTTGTCACCGGCGGCGGATCCGGCATCGGCGCGGCCCTGACCGAGGCCTTCCTGCGCCAGGGCGCCAAGGTCGCCTTCTGCCAGCGGTCGGACGGCACCGCCTTCTGCGACGCGATGGAAAAGGCCACGGGGAACCGGCCGCTGTTCCTGCCCTGCGACATCTCGGTCACGGACCAATTGCAGCTGACCCTGTCCACGGCGGCCAAGGCGCATGGTCCGATCACGGTCCTGGTCAACAACGCCGCGAACGACCAGCGGCACGAGACGCTGAAGACCGACGAGACCTTCTGGGACTGGTCGATCAACGTGAACCTGCGGTCCTATTTCTTCGCCTGCCAGTCGGTGATCCCGGGGATGAAGGCCGCGGGCGGCGGGTCGATCATCAACTTCTCCTCGATCAGCTTCATGATGGCCGACACGGGCTATGCTGCCTACATCACCGCCAATGCCGGGATCGTGGGCCTCACCCGGACCCTTGCGCGCGAGTTCGGGCCGGACCGCATCCGCGTGAACGCCGTCGCGCCCGGTTGGGTGCTGACGGAACGGCAGAAGGAAATGTGGGTCACGCCCGAGGGCCTTGCCGCGCACCTGGAGCGCCAATGCCTGCCCGACCCGATCCAGCCCGAGGACGTGGCCGGGACGGTCCTGTTCCTCGCCTCGGAAGCATCGAAGATGATGACCTCGCAGACGCTGATCCTGGATGGGGGGTATATCTCGTCATGACCGACCCGGTGAAACCCGCCTGGATCGCCGTCGACTGGGGCACCTCGAACCTGCGCGCCTGGGCGATGTCCGGGGACGGGACGGTGCTGGCCGAGGCGTCGTCGGACGAAGGCATGGGCAAGCTTCCCCGCGAGGGGTTCGAGCCCGCGCTGGTCCGGCTGATCGCGCCCTGGCTGGCGGAGAGGCCCCCGGTCGTCGCCTGCGGTATGGTCGGTAGCCGCCAGGGCTGGTGCGAGGCGCCTTACCGGACGGTCCCCTGCACCCCGCTGGATATGGCGGCGCAAGTCCAGGCCCCGACGACCGACCCGCGCCTGCGCGTCGCAATCGCCCCCGGCCTGAAGCAGACCACCCCCGCCGACGTGATGCGCGGAGAAGAGACCCAGATCGCCGGCGCCCTGCGGCTGATGCCGGGTTACGACGGCGTCCTCTGCCTGCCCGGCACCCATTCCAAATGGGTCCACATCAGCGCGGGCGAGGTCGTCAGCTTCCAGACCTTCATGACCGGCGAGATGTTCGCGCTGCTCTCCGAAGCCTCGGTCCTGCGCCACGGGATGCAGGGCGGGGGCTGGGACGACGCGGCCTTCGATGCGGCCGTCTCGGATGCCCTGTCGAAGCCCGAGAAACTCGGCGCGCGGCTCTTCTCGCTGCGCGCCGAGGGGCTGATCGCGGGGCTTTCGCCGCAGGCGGCGCGGGCACGGCTTTCGGGCCTGCTGATCGGTACGGAACTCGCCGCCGCGAAACCCTATTGGCTGGGCCAGCGCGTCACGCTGATCGGGGCCGAGAAGCTTTCGGCCGCCTACGCCCGCGCGCTGCAGGCCCAGGGCGTCGAGGCCCAGCGCCTGAACGCCACCGACTGCACCTTGGCGGGCCTTGGCTCGCTTTCCCCCATGACCGAGGGCGCCCGATGACCCACCGCAACCTGATCGCCATTCTGCGCGGGATCACCCCGTCCGAGGCCGCCGCCGCGGCGCAGGCGCTGGTCGCCGCCGGGATCACCCGGATCGAGGTGCCGCTGAATTCGCCCGACCCCTTCGCCTCGATCACCGCGATGGTGAAGGCCACGAAAGATGCCGAGATCGGCGCGGGTACGGTGCTGACGGTCGAGGAGGTGGGAAAGGTCAAGGCCGCGGGCGGCAGCCTTGTCGTGTCGCCCAACTGCGACCCGGACGTGATTTGCGCCACCCGCGCCCAGGGCATGGCCTCCTGGCCCGGGGTGATGACGCCGACGGAATGTTTCGCCGCCATCAAGGCCGGGGCGACGGGCCTCAAGCTCTTCCCCGGCAGCCTGATCGGCCCCGACGGGCTGAAGGCCATCCGCGCCGTCCTGCCCAAGGACCTGCCGGTCTATGCCGTGGGCGGGGCCGGGCCGGACAACTTTGCCGACTGGGTGAAGGCCGGGGCCAACGGCTTCGGCATCGGAACCGCGCTTTACACCCCCGGGTTGTCGGTGGACGAAATCCACGCCCGCGCGACCCGGATCGTCGCGGCCCATGACACGGTATTCCCATGATCTATGACTCCCGCCCTTGCGAGCTGGGGGAAGGCCCGCTCTGGCACCCCTTGCGCGAGGAACTTTTCTGGTTCGATATCCTGAACCGGACACTGCACTCCAAGGCCACCTCCTGGCCATTCGACGTCTATGTCTCGGCCGCCGGATGGATCAGCCGGGACGAGCTGATGATCGCCTCGGAGGTCGGGCTTTTCCGCTTCAACCTGGTCACCGCCACAGGAACGCCGGTCGTCGAGGCGGGCACCTCCCAGACCCGGTCGAACGACGGCCGCGCCGACCGGCAGGGCGGGTTCTGGTTCGGGACGATGGGGAAGAAGGCCGAAAAGGGCGCCGGCGGGATCTGGCGCTGGTATCGCGGAGAGCTGCGCCAGCTGTTCAAGGGCATCTCGATCCCGAACTCGATCTGCTTCACCCTGGACGGGCGTGCCGCGCATTTCTCGGACACGGCGGAAGGCAAGGTGATGAAGGTCGCGCTGGACGCCGAGGGCTGGCCGGTGGGCGAGCCTGAGCTTTGGCACGACTTCGACCGGGCCGGGCTGAACCCCGATGGCGCGGTGATCGACGCCGAGGGCCGGTTCTGGAATGCGCAGTGGGGCGAAGGGCGGGTGGCCTGCTATGCCCCCGACGGCGCCTTCCTGCAGGCCATCGAGACGCCCGGCGCGCCGCAATCGTCCTGTCCGGCCTTCGGTGGCCCGGACCTTTCCACCCTTTTCGTCACCACCGCCCTTGAACACATGGACGCCGAGGCGCGGGCGAAGCATCCGGCCTCGGGCCAGGTCTTTGCCTTCCCCGGCATCGCCAAGGGCCTTCCCGAACCTCAGGTCAAACCATGAAAAGAACGCTCGGCGTCTGCTACTACCCCGAACACTGGAACGAGGCGCAATGGGCCGAGGACGCCGCCCGGATGGCCCGCCTGGGCCTGACCTGGGTCAGGATCGGCGAATTCGCCTGGAGCCGGATGGAGCCCGAGCCGGGGCGCTATGACTGGGCCTGGCTGGACCGCGCGATCGAGACCTTGGGCGCGCGCGGGCTGAAGGTCGTCCTCGGCACGCCCACGGCCACCCCGCCGCGCTGGATGATCGACCGTCACCCCGACATGCTGCCGGTGGACGCCCAGGGTCGGCAAAAGGTCTTCGGGTCACGGCGGCACTATGACTTCTCGCACCAGGGCTACCGCGCCGAATGCGCGAAGATCGTCACCGCGCTGGCGGAACGCTACGGCAAGAACCCGCATGTGGCCGCCTGGCAGACCGACAACGAATATGCCTGCAACGAGACGACGCTTTCCTATTCCGAGGCCGCGAAGACCGCGTTCCAGGATTGGCTGGCGCAGAAGTACCAGTCGCCCGACGCGCTGAACCGGGCCTGGGGCAACGTGTTCTGGTCGATGGAATACCGCGACTTCCGCGAGATCGGCCTGCCGAACCTGACGGTGTGCGAGCCGAACCCGTCCCATGTCCTGGACTTCCGCCGCTTCGCCAGTGACGAGGTGCGGGCCTTCAACAAGCTGCAGGTGGACATCATCCGCAAGCACTCGGCCGCCCCCGTCGCGCACAACTTCATGGGCGCGATCACCGAGTTCGACCATTGGGACGTGGGCGACGACCTGGATATCGCGTCCTGGGACAGCTACCCTCTGGGGTTCCTTTCGGACCGGATCCCGGCGGATGCGGAACACAAGCGGCGCTTCGTGCGGCAGGGAGACCCGGACTTCCAGGCCTTCCACCACGACCTCTACCGGTCCGTGGGCAAGGGTCGCTGGTGGATCATGGAACAGCAGCCCGGCCCGGTGAACTGGGCACCCTACAACCCCGATCCATTGCCCGGGATGGCCCGGCTTTGGGCTTGGGAGGCCTTCGCGCACGGGGCGGAGGCGGTGTGCTATTTCCGCTGGCGGCAGGCGCCCTTCGCGCAGGAACAGATGCACGCGGGCCTTCTGCGCCCCGACAGCGCCCCGGCCCAGGCCTTCGGCGAGGCCGAGCAGGTGGCGCAGGAACTGGCCGGGATGCCGGCCGAGGCGGGCACGGGCAAGGCGGCCGTGGCGCTGGTCTTCGACTACGAATCCGACTGGGCCTGGTCGATCCAGCCGCAGGGCCGGAGTTTCCAGTATTTCTGGCTGGTCTTCCACCTGTATCGCGGCCTGCGTCGGCTTGGGCTGAACGTGGACATCGTCCGGCCCGACGTGGCGGACCTGTCGGGATACAAGCTGGTGCTGGCGCCGGGGCTGTTCACGTTGTCCGATCCGCTGAAGTCCGCCCTGTCGCGCTTCGACGGGACGGCGATCCTGGGGCCGCGGACGAATTCCAAGACGAAGGACTTTGCCATCCCGGTTCCCCTGCCCCCTGCCCTCGCGGGGCTGGATGCCGTCGTCGCCCGGGTCGAGAGCCTGCCGCCCGACGTGACTGTCCCGCTCGCGCAGGGCGGTGCGCTGGTGAACTGGCGCGAGAAGCTGGAAGGCGGCGCGCAGGTGGTCGAGGTCAGCGAGGATGGCTGGCCGGCGCTGGTCGCGGCGGGGAAGCTGCATTACCTGGGCGGCTGGCCGGACGAGGTGGCGCTGACCCGGATCCTGCAGCGCGCCTGCGCGGCTGAGGGGATCGAGACCGATCCCCTGCCCGAGGGGCTGCGGCGGCGGGATACCGCGACGCACCGGTTCCTCTTCAACTACAACCCGGTGCCGGCAGAATGGGGCGGCGTCAGCATTCCGCCGGCCGGGGTGCTTTGGACCAAGTTGTAGGGGCGCTTGCTTAGGGTGGGCAATTTGCCCACCCGCATTGGAAATCAGGCGTGAACGGCCACGGTCCCGCTGACCGGCAGGAAGGCCGCGGCATTGGGACCCAGGGTCAGGCGGTCGCCCTGCAGCACCGCATGGATCGACGGCCCGGTCGGTGCCTCTACCCCCGCAACGGTGACCGACAGGGCCACCGGCGACAGGTTGAACAGGCAGAGAAGCGCGCCCTCCCCCTCGCCCCGGACAAAGCCCAGGATCGGTTCGGGCAGGTCCAGGAAGCGGCTCTTGCCCGCCTTCAGCACGTCCGACCCGTTCCGGAAGGCCAGCACCTGGCGGTAATGCTCAAGCACTGACCCCTGCGCGCCCGCCTGCCCCGCGACATGCCGCGCGGCCTGTTCGGGTTTGACCGGCAGCCAGGGCTTCACCGTCGAGAAGCCGCCATGTGGCGAGGCATCCCAGACCATCGGCGTCCGGGTGTTGTCGCGACCGATGGGCTCGGGCCAGAAGTTGATCCCCTGCGGGTCGGTCAGCTCTTCGAAGTCGAGCTGCGTGTCGGTCTGGCCGAGCTCCTCGCCCTGCCAGAGGCAGACCGATCCCTCGAAGGCCAGCAGGAGCGAGGCCGCCTGCTTGGCGAGGTCGCCGATGTTGTCGCCATGCTTGGCCCAGCGGCTGGCGTGGCGGACGACGTCGTGGTTCGAGAACGCCCACATCGGCCAGCCGTTCGGCGCGCCCTTGAAGAAGCCTTCGACCTTCTCGCGGAAGAAGGCGGCCTCGTATTCATAGCCCATCAGTTCGAAGGAATAGCACTGATGAAGCCGCCCCGGCGCGGTGTATTCGCCCATCATCCGGATCGCGTGATGCGCCTCGCCCATCTCGCCCACCGATGCTGCGCCGTATTCGTCCAGAAGCTTGCGGATGCGCTCCATCCAGAGAAGGTTCTCGGGCTGGTTCTTCGAGAAGATGTGGTACTGCATCCCGTAGGGATTGCCCTCGGGCTCCTTCTTCACGCGGTAGTCGGCCGGGTCGTCGCGGTAGAGCGCGTCGTGGAAGAAGTAGTTCACCGTGTCGAAGCGGAAGCCGTCCACCCCGCGTTCCAGCCAGAAGCGCATCACCTCCAGCGCCCAGTCCTGGACGGCGGGGTTGTGGTAGTTGAGGTCGGGCTGCGAGGTCAGGAAGTTGTGCAGGTAATACTGCTTCCGCCGCGCGTCCCATTGCCATGCCGGGCCGCCGAAGACCGAGAGCCAGTTGCAGGGCGGCATCCCGTCATGCTTGGGGTCGGCCCAGACATACCAGTCGGCCTTGGGGTTCAGGCGGTCCTTGCGGCTTTCAGCGAAGAACGGGTGCTGGTCCGAAGTGTGGCTCAGGACCTGGTCGATGATGACCTTCAGCCCCAGTTCATGCGCCCGCGCGATCATCGCGTCGAAATCGGCCAACGTGCCGAAGACCGGGTCCACGTCGCAATAGTCGCTGACGTCGTAGCCCATGTCCTTCATCGGACTCTTGAAGAAGGGCGAAAGCCAGACCGCGTCCACGCCGAGCCCGGCCAGATGGTCCAGCCTGCGGGTGATCCCCGGAAGGTCGCCCACGCCGTCGCCGTTGGAATCCTGGAAGGACCGGGGATAGACCTGATAGGTCACCGCGCCACGCCACCAGTCGGACATTTCCACCCCCACGCCGGAATCGCGAGCGGGCCATAGCCGGGCCGGTGACTGCGCAAAAGTCCAAAGCGCTTGCAGGGCCGCCACCGGCTGCAGAATCCAGCGCTCTGCGGCACATTGGCCACGACCTGCCCGTCCAGGCGGCAAGGCCGGGCTGTAACGGTGACAATATCGCGGTTGACCCTTCCCCTCCCCGCGCGCACCTTGCCGGCCTGACCCGGAGCGCCCCCGATGACCAAAGCCCCCCTGATCACCCCCGTCCTGATTGCCGGCTGCGTGATCCTGATGATCAGCTTCGCGATCCGGGCGAGTTTCGGCGTCTTCCAGATCCCGATCGCCACCGAGTTCGGCTGGCTGCGGGCGGATTTTTCGCTGGCCATCGCGATCCAGAACCTGGCCTGGGGGATCGGGCAGCCGCTGTTCGGCGCGCTGGCGGAACGCTTCGGCGACCGCAAGGCAATCATCGCGGGCGCGCTGATGTATGCGGCGGGGCTGGTCCTGTCGTCCTACGCCGTGACGCCGGGGCAGCATCAGCTTCTGGCGATCCTGGTGGGGTTCGGAATCGCGGGAACGGGGTTCGGCGTGATCCTGGCCATCGTCGGCCGCGCCTCCAGTCCGGAGAACCGGTCGATGGCGCTGGGGATTGCCACGGCGGCGGGGTCGGCGGGCCAGGTGTTCGGCGCGCCGACGGCGGAGTGGCTTTTGCAGAGCTACAGCTGGCAGGTGGTCTTCCTGATCTTCGCCGTGGTGATCCTGGCAACGCTGGCAGCACTTCCGTTCCTGCGCAGCCCGCAGCTTGCGTCAAAACAGGAGCTGGAGGAGAGCCTGGGGACCGTCCTGATCCGGGCGTTCAAGGACCCGTCCTATACGCTGATCTTCCTGGGCTTCTTCTCTTGCGGCTATCAGCTGGCCTTTATCACCGCGCATTTCCCGGCCTTCGTGACCGAGCTTTGTTCCCCCATCGACGCCGGGTCGATGCTGTCGAACATCGGGGTGACCACGACCTCGGCCCTGGGCGCGGTGTCGATCGCGGTGATCGGGCTGTTCAACATCGTCGGCACGCTGACCGCGGGATGGCTGGGCAAGCGCTACACCAAGAAGTACCTGCTGTTCGGGATCTATGTCGGCCGCACCATCGCGGCGGCGGTGTTCATCCTGATGCCGATCACGCCGGTTTCGGTGCTGGTCTTTTCCGCGGTCATGGGCTCGCTCTGGCTGGCGACAGTGCCGCTGACCTCGGGCCTCGTCGCGCATATCTACGGCATCCGCTACATGGGCACGCTGTATGGCGTGGTGTTCCTGAGCCACCAGATCGGCGGGTTCCTGGGCGTGTGGCTGGGCGGGCGGATGTATGACCTGAACGGGGATTACACGCTCGTCTGGTGGATCGGCGTGGGCGTCGGCGCATTCTCGGCGCTGGTCCACCTGCCGATCCGCGAGCGGGTGATGCCGGTCGGGCAGGCGGCCTGACGGACGGCTTCTCGTCGCAAGCGAGGGGAAGCGAAGCGCGACGATGGGCGGCTATTGTTGCATCGGCTGGACGATCAGGACCTCGAGATCGCGGTCGGGGGAATAGTTCGTCTTCTCGATGACGAAGGTCGTGGGGCCGGTTTTCTTCACGCCATCGGCGCAAAGCGAGATGACATTCTTCGGATCGCCCTTGTCCAGCGTCAGGGTGAACTTGCCGATGGGCCCGGCCCAGCTGTTCGCGGTGCGCAGCACGTAAGAGATGTTGTAGGCGGTGCCGTAGTTGCCGAATTCGTCGCCTTCAGGGTTCTTCAGCACCTTGGCCATCGCCTTCGAGGTGCCCTCGTCGATGCAATAGATGTCGCGGAGGTAGGTCTGGTAATCCTCGGGCGGGTCGGACCAGTAGAAGAGGCCCCCGGGCGGACGGTTGGTGTAGCTGTGGCTGACCTTCACCACCTGTCCGGCGGGGAAGGTCTGCGTCCAGTGGTAGCGGGTGACGATCGCCCAGGCGCCCCAGACATCGGGCGGGATGTCGTTGGCGGCGTCGCCTTCGTAGTATTCGGCACGGCCCAGGGCGGCGACCTCGTTCCGTTTCTCGGGCGGGAAGGACAGCAGGACCTCGCGCACCGCCAGGTAGTCGAGCGTCAGGGGAATCCCCAGCCGTTCGAGGTCGGCCGTCACGTCGCGGCCGGGATTGTCGTATTGCTTCGAGGGCGGGTTCTCTTCGTCCCAGCCTTCCTCGACGACGGCGATGCGGTCGATGGTGACCTGCACCGGCTGGCCGTCCACCGTGGCGGTGAAGCCCACGAGGTCTTCCTGCGTCAGGTCCTCGGGCAGGTTCATCATCGCCTCGTAACCGGACCAGACCCCGATGGGCGGCAGGGGGAAGATCACCTCGCCCGTGACGTCCTCGTCGGTGGTGTTGCGGAAAGTGTAGTCGACAGCGACCTTGTCGATGCCGATGTAGAGCCGTTCCTCCTCCATCGCCACGGCGTCGGTCTGTCCGAAGGTGAGGCCGGTGGCGGAAAGGCCGCCGAAACCGTCGTTGGCGAGGGCGGGAGCGGGTGTGGCGAGGGCGAGGGACAACAGGAACGGGCGCATCGGAACCTCTGGTCGTTTGCACCATCTGATGCCGCGGGAGGTCGTCCTGCAAGGGGAGAGCGCCGGAGTTTTCAAAAACACCCGGCCGGGGCCGTCGACTGCGCCGGTGGGGTTGGGTGTGTAAAATAACCCCAGCCCCCCGCCC